>CALNYY010000093.1:615000-719139 GCA_942490835.1 uncultured Saprospiraceae bacterium | reverse complement strand
AGACCGGACTCGCGGTAAATTCAGAGGCCCCAATACCATCCTCGAAGCTTTCAGCCGGGATTGGGGCCGCCCAACCGATACTCGGTCATCGGCGGCGAGACGACGACGCTTCGCCAGCCGACCTCGGGTCGGGGCGCTCCTTCCAGGATCGTCAGGGGTTCAGCGGACTTTACTGACAGGGTCTATCGACGGGCCGCGCCGGCATCGCCCGCGAAAGCGGCCAGCCTGCCGGTCACGACGACCCCCGCCACAATAATCAACAGCCCGACGATCGACGTCGTGTGGATCGCCTCTCCGAGAACCGTGCCGTCCAACGCCAATGAGATGAACGGCGAAAGGAAGATCAGCTGACCGATGCGGGCAGCCTGTCCCGTCAGGCGCATGGCGCGCTGCCACAGGAGAAACGTAACCCCCATTTCGATCAGACCGACCCAGCTGCCGTAGAACACCGCCGGCCAGGTCATGGCGGAAAGGCCTGGCCCGAGCGCACACACGATTGCGACCAGCGGCAGCGCTATCAGGAAGCTGGTGAGTCGTGGGTTGGTCCGGACCGCATGCGAACGTGCCTGTAACAGCCAGTATCCCGCCCACAGGACCGTGCTGCCGAGGGAGGGCGAGAGCGACGCCGAGCCAATCAACGCGCGGCAAGGTCGTGAACTGATCCTGCATCAGGAGTACGACGACACCGACGTAGCTCAAGAAGATGCCGAGGAGCGTTCGCGCCGGGAGCCGCTGGCCAAGCACAGGCGCGGCGAGAACGGCCAGCGTGATCGCCCAGGTGTAGTTGAGGGGCTGACCGATCTGCGCCGGCAATCGCTCATAGGCTTCGAACAGGACGATGTAGTACAGGGCGTAGTTGAGCACCCCCAGGCACGCGGCCTCGGCCAGTTGACGACAATCAAACTGCCAACTGCGGGTGAACGTCGCCGCAGCGACAAAGACGGCGGAAGAAATCGGCGTGCCGATGAGAAGCAGTTGCAGAAGTACAAGACCGCGAGGTCGAAGTTTGACGGTCGCGACCGTCGACCAGAGAAGCACGGCCAACAATGCTGCAGCAAAGGCCTGTCCGTTCTTGGTTCATAGCCTGCCCGTCCCACGTCGCGGCGATACCCGGTTCAAGTCGCAGACTTCTTCAGAAGTATCCGTTTGCCGTTTCCTGATATAAGCCCGAAATGAGCGAACTCGCGATTGTCCCTTATCGTTCAGACTTCCGGGATCAGGTGATCGACGTCACGATCAACGCGTGGACGCCCGTGTTTGAAAAGACGCGGAACAACGTTCCGCGCTTCGTCTACGACAACTTCTATCCGCATGGCTGGCGCCGGCAGACGGGCGACGTCCGCTGCTGCTAGACGCCGAGCCGGGGAATTTTTGGCTGGCCTTCCTTGGGGGCGAACTTGCCGGCTTCATCGGGGTCCGGATCCATCCGGAAGACCGGATGGGCGAAGTTCTTATCGTTGCCGTGTCGCCCGATCATCAGCGGCAAGGCATCGGCCTGGCTTCGAATTCGCCGAACAACATGTCCGCGCCTGCGGGATGACGATGGTCATGATCGAGACGATAGACGACTCGGGCCACAGGCAACGCGGCATCTGCGAGGCCGTCGGCTACGAACGTTGGCCGGTCGCCCGGTACTAAAACCGCTGTGATTGACCAACACAGCGCGTTGCTGACCTGCTGTATTGCGCTCCGCCCGCGGCCACGCCGAAATAGGTCAGAATGCTGGCGGCGACGTCGCGGCGCTTGCGGCCCAGGAAAGGCCAGAAGGCCGGGTCCATAAAGTTCGTCAAGCTCGACTTGCGGCGCTTCTCGGGCATCTCGGCAAACCGGTCAGACAGGATAGGTTCGGCGCTTAGCAAGGGCGGCGCCGAATGGTCGACTTCCAAGGCGGCCGGCGTCTGGGCGACGGCCGCCCAGCCGCTCGCGGAGCCCCTGTCGGAGGTGACATTTCGCCGAAAATTTCGCCGGCCCGCAGCGTCGCGACCGATCGGTCCATGCCGGCGTCATGAATACTGACCGCCACTGCACCCCTGACCACGACGAACAACGAGCTACCGGCATCGTGCTCGCGAATGATCACCACGCGGTCGAATTCGGCGTCGTGCGCCCCGGCGGCTAATGTGTCGAGTTCGTCGGCCTCCAGTGTTTCGGCGAAGAACGGCACCGATCCGAGGAACTTACGGGCATCACGAAAGCCTCCACCGGCGATTAACGCGGTTACGTTCGCCACAGGGATCGGGAGGTCATCCCGACCCTGTGACGAGCGATTCTTACAAGGCAAGTTTAGCTAGGGATCGTCGAACGCTTGGTTGACGTAGTCGTACTTGCCGTCCTTGTTCCATTTGTAGAACACGTAATCGATGGAATGGTGACGTCGCCCTTCTTGTCGTAGCTGATCTGTCCGAGCACCGTGTCGAACTTGCCGCAGCGTATGAACTCCGCGACCTTCTTGACCGGTCGGGTGGTGTTGGACTTGTCTTGACTGCCGCGCCCAGATCTGGATCGCCCCGTGGGTGTAGAGTGTGTAACCCTCCGGATCTCTGTGTCCTGTCGCCTTGAACGTCTTCAACGACCTGCATGGCCTGCGGTCGGCTCTTGCGCAGGGTCCGGGCAGAAGGTCATCAGCGTGCCTTCGCCGGCGTCGCCAGTGATGTCCCAGTACTCCTTGGTGACGAGCGCATCGCCGGCCGACCATCATGGTGTTCATGCCCTGGTCGCGCATCTGGCGTACGATCAGCCCGGCTTCGGTGTGATAGCCGCCGACGTACAGAACGTCGATCTCAGCCTGCTTGAGCTTGGAAACAAGCGCGGAGAAGTCCTTCTCGCCTGCTGTATAGGCCTCGTACATCTTCTCCTTCACGCCGCCCTCGTTGGCGATTGCCTTGTGCATCTCGTCGGCGAGGCCTTTGCCGTAGGCGGTCTTGTCGTGAAGGATGGCGATTTTGCGCGAGAAGTAGGTGTCGGCGAGGAAGTTGCCGGCCACCAGGCCCTGCTGGTCGTCGCGCCCGCAGGCGCGGAACACGTTCCAGATCCCGCGATCGGTGAATTTCGGATTGGTCGAGGCCGGCGAGATCTGCAGGACGCCCTCGTCGGCATAGCGCTCGGACGCCGGGATCGAGGAACCCGAGCAGAAATGCCCGGCCACAACAGACGACGCCCTGCTGGCCAGCTAGTTGGGCCGACCGCGACCGCCTGCTTCGGATCGCACGCGTCGTCGCCGACCTCGAGGACCGAGTTCTTTGCCGAGAACGCCGCCTGCGGCGTTGATGTCCTCGACCGCCTGTTCGGCACCGGCCTTCATCTGGGCGCCGAACGCCGCGTACTCCCCAGTCATCGGCCCGGCGACGGCGATTGTGATGTCGGCTTGCGCACCTGTTGCGTAGGCAAGGCGGCAGGGTCAGGGCGCTGACGGCGGCCGTGATCATGGTTCTCATTGCTCGCTCCTCTGGAATCGGACGACGTCCGGTTATGCAAAGGCTATTCCAAAAGAAAGCCTATCCGCTCAATTTCCTGCAACGTCAAGACTCGCCAAGTGCTGGTTATTAATCGCGACGGCGCCATGAGACCAATCCGGTTCGCCGATACGGCCAGGAATACTGACCGACCATCTGGCGCACGCGGGCGAGGCGATAGCCGAGCGCCGCAAACGCCATCAGAATAGTAAAATCGACACAGTAGAACTGGAGGGAAAGCAACGTGCCGCCAAAGAGGGCATAGTGAATGAACCGGGTTGCCGCGGTCAGGAGCAGGACATATCCGACCAGTTGAACGATCGGGAGCCATGTCAAAGCAACGGCGCGGCAGATGAATGCACGCCGCCGCCGAGAAATACGGTGACCAGCAAAAAGTCACCGAGACTGACTTCCCAGACCAGACCAAGCGGATCCATTTCAGCCGGCTCCACCTTCAAGACCGCAGCCCGCACTTCTTCGTGGCCGAGCAACTCCTTCCCCGATCCGGTCAGCGTGATCAAACCATTGACCATGACATAGCCTCGGTCGGCCAACTTGAGTGCATGGTAGGCGTTCTGCTCGACGGGGAAAACGGTCAGCCCCCGGCTGTCGTTCAGCTCGCGCAGAACATCGAAAATCTGACGAACGACCAGGGGCGCAAGACCGAGCGAGGGTTCGTCGAGCAGGAACAGGCGCGGGCGGCTCATCAGGGCGCGCGCGATCGCCAGCATCTGTTGTTCGCCCCGACAGTGTGCCGCCACGCTGGTTTTCCGCTCGCGAAGGATGGGAAACAGGGAGAAGACCTCCTCGACGTCGCCGTCGAAATATTTCGGGTCGGTCGACGACGCGCCCATCTGCAGATTTTCAAGCACGGTCATCCGCGGAAAATGCGTCGTCCTTCCGGGGCCTGGGCAATCGACATGCGCATGATGTCGTGGGTCGGCAAGTTGGTGATGTCGACGCCGTCGAAGACGATCGACCCTTCACGGGCGCGCGGGCTGCCGCAGATCGACAATATCAATGTCGACTTGCCGGCGCCATTGGCGCCGATCAGAGCAACGATCTCCCCCTGGTTGACGACGACGTCGACACCGCGCAGCGCGACGATGTTGCCGTAGTAGGTTTCCACGCTGTCAACGGTCAGGAGCGGGGTCATGCGTTCACTTCTTGCTCAACGGCCTCGACCTCGGTGTCCTCGACGCCAAGATAGGCGGCAATCACCCGTGGGTCGGTGCGCACCATGTCCGCCGTGCCGTCGGAGATCTTCTCTCCGTAGTCGAGGACCACGATGTGGTCGGAGATCTGCATCACCACGGTGTACTCGTGTTCGATCAGTAGGACCGACTGTCGTGATCGTCGCGAATGAAGCGAAGCAGTTCATTGAGTGCAGCGGTTTCGCGCGCGTTGAGTCCGGCCGCCGGCTCGTCCAGGCACAAGAGCCTCGGATCGGTGCACATGGCACGGGCAATTTCGAGGCGGCGTTGCGCGCCATAGGGCAAGTCTGCCGCCGGATCGTCGGCGCGGTCGATCAACTGGGTACGGTCCAGCCAGTACCTGGCCTTGTCGAGCGCCTCACGGGCCCCGCCCTTGTATCGCCCCAGGCCGAAAATACCGCCAATCGTAAATGCGGAGGCAAGCATCAGCTTGTTGTGCTGGGCAACCATGAGGTTCTCCAGCGACGTCATTCCGCCGAACAACCGGATGTTCTGGAACGTACGCGCGACTTTTGCGTAGTGGGCGATCTCGAAGTCTGGCATGCGATGAGCAGGAACAGATCACTTTTGTCGGAAAAGCGCCGGCCGCTTTGGGTTACGGCATCGAGCCTGTCGCGCTCGCAAGGTCCATGGATGTCGCCCTCAAAGACAGTCTGTTCGACGCGTTTTCCGGCCAGCAGTTGGCCGGCATGCAGGCTCAGTATGAAGGCGAAAAAGGAGCGCGGGCATTGCTGCGCCAGGAGAGCTTGGCGCAGGAGAAGATCATCAAAGCGCAGGACCAGCGCGCGCTACTGACTTCGTGCTGGGGTTGGCGCTGATTCTGGCACTCGTCATGGGCGTGGCCTACCGCCAGAAGCAGCGCGACCACCACCTGCTGACGGCGGCCAACGCCGAGTTGGAGAGCGAGGTCGGGTGCGAGCGCCGCACCGAGGTCGAACTGAGCAGGGCGCGCGATGCTGCCGAGGCGGCCAATCGCGCAAAGAGCACTTTTTTGGCAAATGAGCCACGAATTGCGCACGCCGCTCAACGCCATTATCGGCTATAGCGAAATTCTGCGCGAAGACGCGATCGACGCCGATGAGAGCAGTGCCGTCGCCGATCTGGACAAGATCAAGAAGACGGCCAGCACTTGCTGGCGCTGATCCTGGACGTGCTCGATTTGAGCAAGATCGAGGCGGGCAAGATGGAGATCGAGTGCGTCGACTTCGACGTCGGAGCGTTGTGCGCGACGTCGCCGACACCGCCGCGCAGCTGGCGCGGGCAAACAGACGAGTTTGTATTAAATTGCGGCGAGGAACTCGGAACGATGTGCACCGACGGCACGCGCGTGCGCCAAGTGCTGCTAAATCTGTTGAGCAACGCCTTTGATTTACCGATAAGGGGCGCGTGGAACTCGACGTGCAGCGCGCGCGTGGGAGCGATGGATGCTGGTTGGTCTTTTCCGTGCGCGACACGGGTATTGGCATGAATGCCGAACAATTAAGAAAACTCTTCCAGCCCTTTACGCAGGCCGACGCGCACACGGCACAGCAGTACGGCGGCACGGGACTGGGGCTGGCCATTAGCCGCCGCTTTTGCCAGATGATGGGCGGAGATATCGCCGTGGAGAGCAGCCTCGGCGAAGGCTCGACCTTGCGGTCAAACTGCCGGCGTGGCTGTGACCGACGGCTTAAAGGAGCGCAAGGACCTGTTCGTATTGCGCCACCGCTTCTTCCAATTCGGCCAGCGCGCGCTCGCGTTCCCCCAGATCGCCCTCTCGCCCCATCATCTCCAGTTGTCGCGCGGCGAAAAAGGCATCGTTCTCGCCGAGCAAGCCGAGTACGCCTTTGTAGGCGTGCGCGGTCGATACCAGCATATCGTCGTCGGCCAGCGCCACGGCTTGGCGCACTTTTGCGAGGTTCTCGCCGCGCGCCTGCTCTATCATCGCCACCATTTCGCGCAACAGGTCTTCGTCGCCACCGACCCACTCCAGTGCGGCCGCGCGCGCAGGATAGGCCGCGTTCGTCGTCGCCGCAAAGTTCGCGGGGGCGCTGTGGGTGTATTCGCCGCTTTCCGCCCACATACTTTTCTACCATGTACAGCAAATCGCGGCTGCGCACTGGTGTTTGTTAAATTGCCCGTTGGATTAATTGAAAGGCTGCTTGACCCAGCGTAATTCTCGAGCCGTAAGCCCAGCTGTTCCTGAGAGGAAGCAATGGTTGCTATTGAAATGAAAATGGCTGAAAGAAAATATTTCATAGGATATTGTGTGCAATTTTATTGCTGCAAATAGCTTGCTCAAAAAGTTTGTTACCAACGATTTTAAAGAAGGATTGCGTATGCGCAATTCAAAATGGAGGGTTTAGGATGTAAGAAAGTCGAAGGGAGGTATTTGTTTTAGGTCAACAATTTCAGGAATTTAGGTGCAAAAATCAGGCAACCTACAATTGCTGCACCAATGGCTGTCAGTAGTACCGCTCCAGCTGCAAGGTCTTTTGCATGACCGGCCAGCGGATGGTGCTCAGGGGATGCAAGATCAGTAAGGTCTTCTATCGCAGTATTAAATGCTTCTGCCGCCAAGACCGAACTTATTGCGAAAGCTACCAGGCACCATTCTGTTACTGGAATTTTGAAATACAATCCAGCGGCAACTACTATTACCAAGCTGGCCAAATGAATTTTAGCATTCGTCTGCGTTTTTACCAGTCGGCCAATCCCTTTAAATGCAAAACGGAAACTATTGATCTGTTTTTTCAGCATTGTTTGGACTTTCTGTAAGTTGATATGTGCCAATTATCCCTACATGTTCACCAGCATAGCCATTAATATTCTGAAATCCTTTGCAAACAAAGTGTCCTGAATAAAAAATGTGATCCAGCGGAATGTCCCAAAATGGAAACTTGCCGGAAAAACTACTGGGCATGAAACCCAACCGACTTTCCAATAATCCTGCCTTGTCAAGCAAAAGCTGTACTTGGCTGGACCAGGAAACCGCGTTGAAATCGCCAAACACAAGAAGCGGCTCTTTTTTCGAAGAAATATTACTGGCTATTGTGTCCAAGTGCTCTCTCATGCGCTTGGCCGTATATGCATCCAATGCAGGCATAGTATGGATGCTTACAAAGTCAAAGCTGCTGTTTTGGATTTTTATACTTCCAGCAAGGTTTGGTATTTCATTGTAAAAAATAGTGTCAATGTCCAGTAGTTCAAACTTCGAATAAATGGACATCCCAAATAATCCAATGTCGACCATGGTATGAGAAAACGGATAGTTGGCAGAGAGGGAATCTTTCAGTAACTGTTCATTGGCTGGGGTTACTTCATGGAGAGAAATAATGTCCGCTTTGGTGGAATGCAGCATCGATAACATCTCAGCTGGATTGTCTGTATTGGTGAGGTTAATTTGGGCAAATTTGAATTCTATTGGAGCAGGCTTTAGTGAAGAAATGCCAGAGGGTTCTTTTTTCATTATGTTTTGCCGCCAGCGGTCTATTCCGTCCCCTTTTACCGAAAACTTTAGAAAAAAGCAAAGCAAGACACAGCCCCCGAAAAAAGCGAAAGTGAGCCTTGGTTGGCTCAATGCAAGCATGACCATTCCAGCAAATAAGTAAAACAGCATCAACTGTACAGCATAATTGACAACCCACGAAAACCTTGGGATTAATTGCGGGAATACACACATCAATGCCCCCAAAAGGATTGCTCCCGTTAGAGCAATTTGAAAGAGACTATGGTTTAGTATTCTTTTGATCATTTGAGTTTAATAGAGTTCAGTTTTTTTATAAAATACCCAATATGTCGCTTAATATCTGTAACGCCTCTGGCGTACAAACGCCAGAGGCGTTACAGATAAGTCATTCAAGTCTGGAGACTTGAACGAGCGGCGAATTTTTCCGGTAGTTGGTTTTGTAAAATCAATCATAAGCAGTTATGTGTGCATAGATTATAAAGGGTTTCGAATGTCAATGATCCTAATGAGTTCAATTTTTAATTTTAATTGTCATTTTAATTTTAATTAATCGCCTACTTTCTTTTTGTTTGAAAAAAGTTGGTCATTAATGTGCCACATTCCTCCATCATAATGCCAAATTCGACTTTGGTTTTTGGGTGTAAGAGTGATTTGCCAAAACGCATAAATCCTCGTTTGTCATCGCTGGCACCATACACAAGCCTCCCCAATTGCGACCAAGCTAAACCGCCTGCACACATCGGACAAGGCTCCAAAGTTACATAAAGGGTACACTCGTCCAAGTATTTACTTCCCAATGAATTGGCTGCAGCAGTCAGGGCGAGCATTTCTGCATGGGCAGTTACGTCGTTGAGCAGTTCAGTTTGGTTATGAGCCCTGGCTATGATTTTATTCTGACATACGACGACTGCCCCTACCGGAATCTCGTCAGCATCGAATGCCTTTTGGGCTTCCAACAAAGCTTGTTTCATAAAGTGGGCATCAGAAAAAACAGTTAGCATACAGGATGGTTTGAGCTGTTAGAACGAGAGATATAAGCTGGCAAGAGCAACAAAATTAAAAGCAAGTGTAAAGATGTTGCCGAAAAATTAAAAACCCCATTCCAAAAACTATAAAGCAAAAACCAAATTATCCTACTTTTGCGGATGGAAAACGGAAAAATAGACTATATCAAATTTTTGGGCGAAGCCCTCACCTTCGACGACGTTTTGCTCGTCCCATCCTACTCTGAAGTTTTACCTCGTGATGTTGATATTTCAACCCAGTTTACACGGAATCTCCGGTTGAACATACCTATTGTCTCTGCTGCCATGGACACGGTTACAGAAGATAAATTGGCTATTTCGATTGCTCGACAAGGAGGTATTGGAATTATCCATAAAAACATGACCATCGCCCAGCAAGCTGAAATGGTGCGCAAAGTCAAGCGCTCAGAAAGTGGGATGATTCTCGATCCAGTGACCCTTGAAGCAGATGCAAAAGTGGGCGATGCGCTGGCATTGATGAAAAAATTCCACATCGGAGGTATCCCTATTGTAAATATTGAGGGCAAATTGATCGGCATCCTCACCAATCGGGATTTGCGCTTCGAAAAAGATAAAACCCGTTCTGTGCAGGAAGTCATGACCTCTGAGAATTTGATCACGGCACCTGTTGGTACCGACTTGGAGAAAGCCCAAGATATTTTGCAGGGTTATAAAATAGAGAAGCTCCCAGTAGTGGATGATCACGGTACACTCGTCGGACTTATTACTTACAAAGATTTGATGAAAGTGGAGGACTACCCTCGATCTTGCAAAGATGGATATGGTCGATTAGTCGTTGGCGCAGCAGTAGGCGTTACAGCCGATATGATGGATAGGGTGGATGCGCTTGTTAAGGTGAGTGTAGATGTTATTTGTGTTGACACAGCCCATGGCCATTCACGTGGTGTACTGGAGGCAGTGAAAACCGTAAAAGATAAATATCCGGATTTGCAAGTGGTCGGCGGAAATGTGGCCACTGGCGAAGGAGCAAAAGCACTTGTAAAAGCGGGGGTCGATGCAATTAAAGTAGGTGTTGGCCCCGGCAGTATCTGTACGACCCGTATAGTGGCGGGGGTTGGTGTTCCACAGCTCTCAGCCATTTATGAAACGTCCCGTGCTGTGCAAGGCACTGGTGTCCCCATCATCGGGGACGGTGGTATCCGCTTTTCTGGGGACATCGTGAAAGCAATTGCCGCAGGCGCAAGTACCGTCATGGCAGGTGGCCTTTTCGCAGGTGTGGAAGAAGCTCCGGGCGAAACAGTCCTTTACGAAGGCAGAAAATTCAAAGTCTACCGTGGCATGGGTTCGCTGGGTGCTATGGATCAAGGCTCGAAAGACCGATACTTCCAGGATGTGGAAGATGACATCAAGAAACTGGTGCCAGAAGGGATAGAGGGACGGGTGCCATTCAAAGGCAATGTGGAAGAAGTAATGGTACAGTACCTCGGCGGCCTGCGGGCTGGTATGGGCTATTGCGGAGCTGACACTATTGATAAATTACAAGAAGCTAAGTTTGTCAAAATATCCGGTTCCGGCATACAGGAGAGCCATCCGCACAATGTGACCATTACCAAAGAAGCTCCGAATTATAGTAGAAGAATGTAGTGCCTCATTGCTTCATGGTTTCATTGCTCCATTGGTTTCGGAAAAACAATGAAACTATGAAGCCATAGAGCAGTGAAGCAATGAAACCATGCAAAAACTCCCCCGCTCCTTTTACACCCGCACCGACGTGGTTCAGGTCAGCAAAGAGTTGCTGGGGAAATATCTGGTGACAAATATTGGGGGCGAAATCACTGCCGGAAAAATAGTGGAGACCGAAGCCTACCGCGCTCCCGACGACAAAGCCTGCCATGCCTATAACAACCGCCGCACCGACCGCACAGAAGTGATGTTTGCCGAAGGCGCAACAGCCTATGTGTACCTCTGTTACGGCATCCACCATCTTTTCAATGTAGTGACCGCCCAAAAAGACATGGCACATGCCGTACTCATCCGAGCAGTCGAACCCATCGACAATATCGAGGCCATGCTCCAACGCCGCAATATGGCCAAACCCCAGCGCCGACTGACCGCTGGCCCCGGCACACTTGCCCAGGCTCTCGGCATCACTACTCCGCTCACCGGTGTTGACCTAACGGCTGCTGACAGCCCCATTTGGATAGAAGATAGGGGAGATGAAATCCCTCCGGAAAATATCATCGCCTCACCACGTGTGGGCATTGCCTATGCGGAGGAGTGCGTGGACTGGCCGTGGCGGTTTCGAGTGAAGGATTCCGAGTGGACGAGTAAGTGATCTGGAATTGGAAATCTGTGGACAGTTGCTGGCACTGGACTGCATCAATATAAAAATTTCCACAGGGCTTGGTTAATTGGAGCTTTAGAACGGCCGCAGCCCCGCTAACCCGCTGGTTTCAGTCTCCAGACTGAAACCACAGCACCCAGCACGCCTCTGGCATAAGAAAACATCATCCCAACAAATACATCTCATCCAGCAAGTCAACTTTCAAAAGCCCCCGTTCATTATTGCTCATGTAATTGGAAGCGCTGCTGTACAGGTAGTGCGATGCCTCTGCCACGAGGCCAGCCCTTATGGGGTTATTGTGTGTGTAATTTACTTTTTGTTGGATAACCGCTGGTGACCAAAGTGCAGTCGGGTAGTTGTCCTGGACCCACACCTGAAATTCACGGTTATTGATATTGGATGTGCCGTATTGGCGGAACATGTCCAGCAGCCATTCGCTCCGGGACTCTGGGCCAGTTTGGATTGCCTTGATTATTTCCTTGGCTGTATAGCCTTTGAAGTCGCCCAATATGCCTGACAATCCATGATTGGCCTTTTCTTCTGCATGCGCAATGAGGTGAATGTGGTTGCTCATAATCACATAGGCATGGATCACCAGTCCCTTTTGCAATTGGCAAAATTTGAGATTTTTTAAAACGATGTCCCTGTATTTTTGTCTTGTGAAAATGTCAATCCAACCGACTATGGTAAGGGTGAGGAAGTTGAGACCAAGCTGGTCGTAGGTTTTTCTTTTGGGCATGATGGCTGAGGTTTTGTGGAGGTTGAAGGTAGGGAAGAATTTGGAAAGCATGAAATGCGTGGCGAGGTTTCAGTCTGGAGACCAAGGCTGTCTGGAACATCAAGAGGAGTCAAGTTTCATCAATAAATCAGGGTTTCCTTGACATAGCTCAACGATCACTTTCAGGATTTCAAATTCCAGTTCATTGATGAATTTCAGTTTAGCGACCCTGAAACTTTCCAATTGATTGATTGCCCGGTAGATGTAAACCAGCATGGCCGTGATCAAGGTCGTATACATCACTACCTTGATCCCGTTTTCGTTGCGTGACAGGAAATGCTTCATGTTCATTTCCTGTTTGAGAAACCTGAAAAGCACTTCGATGTCCCATCTCCTCCTGTAGATTTCTGTTATGGTTTCAGGGCTTGGTGCAGTCATATTTGTCAAAAAAACGATCGGCTCGCCACTTGCCTTCATTGTCGCTGCAATTAACCGGAATGTCTCTTTTGTTTTTCTGGTTTTATCGTCATACAAATGTACTTCCAGGTCCTTTTCAATAAAAAGGGTTTCTGTTTCGAGGGGCTTGTCCGGTGGTATTTCAGTGTAAATGCCGACCTGTTTGTGCTTGGCCTTTTTGTTACTGCTGTGCCTCAGCCGCGTGACGAACTGAATTTGGGCCGCATTAAATTCCTCAAAGGTTTTTCTTTTGCAGATCCCCCTGTCAAAAACCGCTATCTCATCCGATTGGAGATCAGATGCCTGTATCGCCCTTTGAAGGGTAACGTGCTCATTTATTGAGTCTGGCCGGTTGAAGAACATTGCCTTCCTCATGTTCTGCCCATCAAAACCGACTGAAAATTTCACTTCCAGTTTATGGGCACTGTCCTCCTTGCGAGGCGGCATCCCGTTTTTGAAACCGGCACATTTGAGCAGTCTCGAAGAAATGGAAACCAGCGTCGAATCAAACCGTACTATTTTAAAGGGCCCAAGCTTTTCGGGCGGGAAATAAAGGCCCATGATTTTCGAAACCCCTTCGAACAGGTCCTTAAAATAATCTGCGTTAACAAAACTCAACCGCTCCGCAAGGGAGCTGTGGTCGGTGGTCAATCCTTCAGGGATACCTGCATATTGCCGAAAAACGGGGCCTTCGAAAACCGTCTCCAAAACCCTTAGGGAAAGTTCTTTTTGGGTGAGGAGCCCGTAGGTCAATAATTGAAATATTCTTTTCCCATAAAGCTTCTTTACTTGAAAATCGACCTTATGGTCCGAACCTAACTTTTCAAAAAGCTGGTCAGGGATCAGGTCTATTATCTCGAAAGCTGTTGATTTTTTCTTTTGCATTAAACAAATTTAGGCCATCCTTCATTGTTCCAGACAGCCTTGGTCTGGAGACTGAAACCAGCCTTGGTGTGTGCGTGTGGAGAGACTGAAACCAACGTGTGTGCGTATGGAGGTGGAGGCTAAAAACAACGAGCACTTTGGATTGGTACAGCCCTGCATCAGCGATTACAACTGTAAAATCAAGTATTGACTAATACAATAAACAAACGCTGATCTCGGTCTCCAGAATAAACAAATGCTGGTCTCGGTCTCCAGAATAAACAAACGCTGGTCTCGGTCTCCAGAATAAACAAACGCTGGTCTCGGTCTCCAGAATAAACAAACGCTGGTCTCAGTCTCCAGAATAAACAAACGCTGGTCTCGGTCTCCAGACTGAGACCCAAAATGCTTTCCTTTGCAAAAAATTAGAAAAATGAGCGAAGCCAAGCCACATGTGCTTTTTATTGTGAACCGACTGTATGAGTGGTCACAGAACTTTATCACTCGGGAGCTGACAGAGTTGAACAAGTTGGGGCTGCAAATGACCATCGCTGCACGGGACATCCTGGAGCGGGACGACCTCAATCCCAACGAGCAGGCATTGCGGAGCAAATACTTGCCGATAAAAGAAAACCCATTTGCGCCGGATTATCTCATTCGTCATCTTGTACTCGCTGTTTCGAGGCCGGGTCGCTATTTAAAAACTTGGGCGACTTTGTTTTCACTGAATCACAAACCTTCGAAGTTTCCACGTGGCGTGGTTTGCCTATTCCGGGCGGCAGCCATCGCCAAAGAAATTGAAAGCAAAGGCATCAACCTCATCCATGCCCATTTCCTCACGGCAGCTGGCGAAACGGCACTCTATCTTTCTAAATTGACAGGCATCCCATTCGGCGGCACGGCCTATGCGATGGATTTATATGTAGACAACACAGGGCTGAAAGGAAAGCTGAAACACGCTACTTACGTCAATGGTACTACCCAATACAACGAGCGCTACATGGCCAGCCAGATGCCCGAAACACCCGAAAAAGCGCTGACTTTATATTATGGTATCCACACTTCGCCTGAGTTGGCCGAACCGATACCGCACGACCGGTTTACCTTTTTGGCCGTAGGCCGATTGGTACAGAAAAAGGGCTTTGAATACTTGATAGAAGCATGCGGGATGCTGAAAGAAAAAGGCTTTGATTTTCACTGCGAAATAGTTGGGAAAGGGCCGCTCGAAGAGCCTTTGCTGGCGCAAATAGCCGAGCTTGGCCTGGAAGACTATATCTCGCTGACTGGCTATGTAGCCCCCAATGAAATGGCCAATAAATACCGCAGTGGTGACATCCTTGCTGCCCCATGCGTGGTCGCCGACAATGGCGATGTGGATGGCTTGCCAAATGTTTGCCTGGAGGCTATGAACTACGGTTTGCCCGTCATCAGTACTACTATCAGCGGTATTCCGGAAGGAGTGGAGGAAGGTGTGAATGGCTGGCTCATCCCACCCAATGATTCAACGGCATTGGCAGAGGCAATGACCAAAGCGCTGCAAGCAGATAATCTACCTGCTATGCGGGCTGCGTCCCATCGGATGGTTTGCGAAAAATTTGATGTTCGGAAAAACGTGGTGCCGATAAAAGCACTGCTGGAAAAGCACGCTGGAGGAGGGGTCAGGGGGTAGGTTTCAGACTTCAGGAGTCAGGTTTCAGGAGTCAGGAATCTGACCCCTCAATCCTGACTCCTGACCCCTCAAATCCTGACCCCTCAAAGTTTATCTATCGCCTCGCACAGCCTACCAAAAATATCATCGATTGAGCCAATGCCATTGATTTTCATGGACTTGTCGAACTGCGAGTAGTAATCGTACACAGGACTTGTTTCGCTTTTGTAAACCTCTATTCGTTTGCGGATGACTTCTTCGTTGGCATCGTCTTTCCGACCAGACGTTTTGCCACGTTCGAGCAATCGGGTCACGATCTCGTCATCGTCCACATCGAGGGCGATGAGTGCGGAGACGGATGTGTTCATGCTTTCGAGCAGATTGTTGAGTGCTTCTGCCTGTGGGATGGTGCGAGGAAAACCATCGAAAATAAAACCTTCTGCATCGGGGCAACTGTCCACTTTGTTTTTCAACATCCCGATTGTCACGGAATCAGGCACAAGCTGACCTTTGTCCATGTAGCTTTTGGCTTCGAGGCCAAGTGGTGTATTGTTGCCCATTTCATAGCGGAAAAGGTCACCGGTGGAAATGTGTACGAGGCAGTATTGTTCTACCAATTTTGCGGCTTGTGTGCCTTTGCCAGAACCCGGAGGGCCGAAGAGTATAAGGTTTATCATTTCGTTAAAATGCTATCAAAGAGAGAATAAACTGGCTGGATAATTCCCCCTGTGTATTTGTGTTTCAAAAAAAAGAACTGCGAATGTAAGAAAACAAGCGCTTTTTGGGCAAATCTGCAAATTGATCTTTGTCAGGGTAGCTAAATGAACGCGGTAAGAATGCGTGATGCAAATGAGCACAATTGCATAGGAGGGGGTCAGTCATTAACTTGAAGCTTGCTTACCTCTATGGTTGCTTTATTTATGATGGACAAAATATATAGTCCTGCAGGCAAATAACTAACGTCAAGGTTCACTTTGTCGCATTTCCCTTTAATAGATTTGGTATAAAAGGCTCGCCCTGAGAGATCATAGACTTTGATTTCTAATGGAAATGAAAAATTGTTCGGGAATTCTATTTCAACAAAACCATTTGCAGGGTTAGGATAAAGTTTAAAAGTCCATTTGTCAGAATTTTCAATTGTGGAGGTAGGCAAAATACCGCAATCAGTATCTGAACCAATGCAGTAGTCAACCAAAAACTGGGGACTTTTAGGTGTAAAAAAGGCATGCACTGGCCAAAATGGATCAATGACGCCGATGCCTTCAATATCTACATTTCCACTTCCATATTGTATTACTCTTCTGCTCTTTCCATAAAGAATTTCCGTAGATACAGAATAAACGGTGGAAGACATAAAGTCAGACTCATTCAGGCACGACATCAAAGTGTCAAGAGGCTGAAGGGAATAATCGTGAATCATTTCGTGGGAAAAAAGTGTGCAGGCAGGAGACTGCCATTCATTTGCAGTAGGGTAAGTATACACTTGCTGCGACAAGGTGTCGTCCCTTAAAAAACCAGCCAAGCTGGTCTGGGTTATATAAAATGGAGGCATCAAATCGTCGAAAACAATAGAATTGTTCTGAATGTCCTTCCGATAGACTTTTTTATACGTCAAGCCTCCCAAAACCGTATCCCCTTCAATAACTAAAAAATGATGATTGACGATGCCGTCATTTATTGAGTACATCAACCAATGAGCGCCTTCTATAGCCATTGGTTCATATTGCTGAGACCTTATAGTTGCTGTTAGGAAAAAGAAGAAAATGAAGAATGGATAAGATTTCATTTGAATTTGGTTTTGTGAAAGTTTAATCGTTCAAATTTAACTAAATGGAGGAAAGTCGTTTGGACGGATATATATAATTGTCTGACATTTGCCAACACAATCAACTTCTAACTACAAACATCCAGCAACCAACCAATTCCAATGTTCATCATCAACCAACTTGAAATAGACAAACATTTTTGCGGTCCAGCTGAATCTGGCAATGGCGGCTATAGTGCTGGGCTGATAGCCACCAATGTTCCATTCCCTGCAGAAGTTACTTTGCGGAAACCGCCGCCGCTCAATACGCCCATGCGTTTAGTGGTAGATGGTAAAACGGCACAATTGCTCAATGGAGAAGAATTGGTGGCCGAGGCGCATGAGTTGGAAGACTTTGAGATGGAGTTGCCGACTCCAGTTAGCTTTGATGCAGCAGCAAAAGCTTCGCCTAATTATTATGGTTTCGAAAAAGCAGCCTTCCCAAACTGCTTTGTGTGTGGCCCCAACCGTCATAAAGAACAAGGCCTGCAAATTTACCCCGGTAAAACAGGAGAGCGAACCGTCGCTGCGCCGTGGATTCCTTATGGAAGTCTGGGAGATGCTGCGGGCAACGTAAGGCCCATTTACATTTGGGCAGCCCTTGATTGCCCGGGGGCATGGTCTATCCTCGATCACGATATAGTGGTTGTACTCGGCAGGTTTGCCGTCAAACAAGTTGCTCCCGTGAAGGCGGGCGAGCGGTGCGTCGTGATGGGTTGGGTGACTGGCCAAGAGGGTCGGAAGACATGGACGGGCACTGGTATTTTTAATGAAAATGGAGAAGTGTGTGCCTATGCTAAAGCAACTTGGATTTCGATTTCTAAATGATTGAGTGCTGAATTGCAATTGCCTACTCAGGAAATTGGTAAATCCTTTGATATTTCCTGACTATAGATTTTTCTGAATTCACCAATCTCAAAACAAGGTGCTCCTGGCTCACCTCAAAAGTCCACCATTCACGGGCGCATTTTTCACCGTATGACATCATTTCGACTTCAGGCTTATGTCCGTGAACTTTATACGTGCCTGTTAAACGGCCTTCTGGGGTATTGTGGTCGCTGTAAATATTGTCCCAGCGGAAAAACAGGAAGCGGTTGTTGATAGGGTCAAGAAAGGGAGTAACGTCTTTGCTGTCTTCCGTTGCAGCCTTTAAGTCCCAGATTCCCAGTAACTTGTCCCCATGGAATACCGGCAATTGATTTGTCCTTTTCAGCGTAACGGTTACAGGCTGTCCTTTCTCTATCCTGTCCCATTCCATGATTCCATTTTTAATGGATACTCTAAATGGAGGGTTTGGGTCATCGTATCCATTTGTATTTACGGTACTGAGTTCTTTTTTCTTTTTATCAAAATTCCACGTACCTACTGAATGTTGGCGCCAGCCGTTACCCGATTGCTGTGACATGTCCTTGTGAAATTGCATCCACCTTGCGGAAGGGGTCATTTCTTCAGTACCTACATGGACACTTTCAACGGTCCATAAACCAACTATTTTTCCTGTTGAGCAAGAGGTAAGAAAGAGTAAAGCAATTGAGATCGGAAGTATTGAGTTTCTTTTCATTCTTTATAATTTATTGAAAAAGAAAGATGCAGACCAGGAACATGAATGGTTGTTTCTAACGGTGAATTTTAGCAATCCTGTACAATTTATTGATTTCAAATGCTGATAGTTTTGCCAAAAAACTAAGCTAATGAATCGAATTTCCCTTCTTCTACTATTTGTAATTATCTATTCTTTTCTGCCCAAGGCGGCAGCTCAGGTTGATTATTCAAAGGTTAAAATAACCTACCAATGCCCACCCTGTGGTTGTCCAAAAGATGGACATC
Organism: uncultured Saprospiraceae bacterium; assembly: GCA_942490835.1. Classification (GTDB taxonomy): domain Bacteria; phylum Bacteroidota; class Bacteroidia; order Chitinophagales; family Saprospiraceae; genus UBA6168. The sequence continues at coordinate 700,378 of CALNYY010000093.1, read as the reverse complement.
ATTTTGAAAAAATGGGCGTTTGTCCAGATTGCAATATGGGCTTAAGGGCAGCGTTTACAGGCATTGAATTAAAAAGAAGCCCAAGCTCTCCAAGAAAGACGGTTGGGATTTTATTGTTTGATGGAGCTGACATCATGGACGTGACGGGCCCCTGGTCAGTTTTTGAGCATGCAGGTATGAATGTGGTAACAGTTGCTAAAGAACTGGAGGTAATAGAATTGGGTATGACGATGCACGTACAGCCAGATTTCACTTTGCAAACCCTTCCCAATGTGGATGTGCTGGTTGTGCCGGGAGGTGGGCCAGCCGAAATGGACCAGGATATGGAAATCGTAAATTGGATAAAAGGGCGATTTGATGAAACAGAAACTGTTTTTTCGGTCTGCAGTGGAGCATTCTTTTTGGGACTGGCTGGTTTGCTGGATGGACGGGAAGCAACCACGTTTGCTTCATTGATCCCTACTCTGAAAAACCAATTCCCACATGCAAAAGTATTGAATGATGTTAAGTATACGGATAGTGATAAAGTGGTAACCTCCGCTGGCCTTTCCTCTGGAATAGATGCGGCCTTTCATGTGGTATCAAAATATTACGGACAAGGCAGGGCACAAGATGTGGCCAACCACATGGAGTATGCTTGGAACCCTGAGAGCGATTATGCAAGGACTCATTTGGCAGATAATTACATCAATGGAATAAGGACTTTGTTACGGTTGTTCTCGTCGAAATATATTAGTTCGGGAGGAGACAAGGAAAAATGGGAATACCGCTTTTTGCTAACGGAACAATTACCTGCTTCCCAAATCATGCTGCTGCTTGATTCAGAGTTGAGCAAGATGGACAGATGGAAGGTAAAATCCTCATCTAATACTGCAATTAAAGGCATTATTGAACATTCTGAATTGGGTAAAGCAAAGGTGGAAATCAGGTTTGAGAAAGAACCTAAAGGCACAGTCGCAACAGTTGTTGCGGTGGTACTATAAGAACAAGATTCATACACTTAAACAAAATGGGAATGACTATCATCCGATATATTTTAGCTCTTATTATTTGCTCAGCGATCACTATTTCATGTCAAAGCCAATCCAGTGCGCCGTTAGCTGAATTGGATAGCCGAGCGCATGTAATTGTGGGTGAGACGGTGACCGTTAAATCAAAATTTAAAAACCTCCCAGTGGTAGAACCCCATATTTCTGCCCACCCTAAAAACAATGACCATTTGTTGGCGGCAGCGATGATCGTAACGGATATTGACAGGCCTTATGAAAGTTGTCGATTGTCGAGTTTTGTATCTCATGATGGAGGAATGTCTTGGGAAGAAACCGCCCACGATTATTGGGGTTACGATCCTTGGGTGGCCATTTTGCCAAATGGAAAGACTGCTATGAGTTGGATAGGTACGCCGGGCAGTTTTCAGCATAAATTCCCGATTCAATTCTTCTCTTCCAAAGATGCTGGGGTGACATGGAGCAGTGAAGTTCAGACATTGCCTGGCAATTATGATGGGACAAAAATAACAGCCTTGGAAGAGGATTTTTATTTCACAACTGTCCGGTTTCGAGATCATATGGGAGCCGATGTAATTCTTTGCCACAGGAAAAATGAAGGATTATTTGAAGAAGTGGCGAAAGTGAATGGCAAAGGGAAAAGATTGAATTTTTGTGAGCCTGCGATTTGTACGGATGGAACTGTTATTGTTCCAGCTTCTGATTTTCTGAAAAAAATTTGGGTACACAGCTATCATGAAGATAAACCTGAATTGTCCCGTGCATATCCTTTTTCCTTGAATCCAGGAGGGGGCAGGGGTTACATGCGTATGGTAGCGGACAATGGCTTGGAATCGGCATTTAAAGATCGGGTGTATTTTGTCAGGGCAGTTGATCAGGGAGTCCTGTTAAACTATTCCTCAGATAAGGGGCAAACATGGAGTGCAGATACAAGAATAGACTTATACGAAAATGCTTTACCCGGCAAGGCGATGGTAGCGAGTGTTGCTGTGAATTCAGCTGGTGTTTTAGGTATTTCTTGGGTTGACAGTCAAGAAAGCACTGATTTGAAAGATGTATATTTTGCAGTTTCATTGGACGGAGGGTTAAGTTTTCAACGACCTGTTCGTGTGACGGATATCAGCACTGATCCAAAAACTGAAACGAATGGAGATGTGGCCAATAAATTTTCTGGAGGTGGCCATTATCTGGGACTGACGGCAAGAGCAGATGGAAGCTTTCAATTGATTTGGAGCGATAGCCGGAGCGGGATTTTTGAATTGCAGACCTGTAATGTCAGTTTGAAATAAAAATAGCCTCTAACATAAATATGCTTTTGGAGTCATTCCGGTTATAGTTTTAAACTGTTTGATAAAATGGCTTTGGTCGTAAAACCCCGTTTCGTAAACAGCATCTATTAATTGACTTTTATTTCTCAAAAGCGATTTCGCTTTTTCTATTTTATAATTTCTTAAATATTCAAATGGCGTCTGTCCTTTTTCTTTTTTAAATTCTCTAATTAAATGGTACGGGCTTATAGTAGATGCTCTGCTAAGTTCTTGCAGCGTAAAATTTTTATTGTAATTGTCCCTGATGTAATCTTCAGCTATTTTTATTCTTTTTTTATTTAAGCATTTTTTAGATTGATTTACTGAGCAAGTGGAATAATTGATTATTAAGTATTCAAAAAAGTCAACAGAATTAGATTCGTTTAATAATTTATTATTTGAATTTTTTGCTGAATAAATTAGCGTCTTTAGTTTCAACACTAATTTTTGATCTACAACATGTGTTTTATTGAAATTAATATTCTGTCCGAAATTTTTGTTGAGAATTTTATGAAAATACTTTAATGAATGAATAGTTGGGTAAATTGCCTGGTATATAAGCAATTCATTTTTGTGCGAAGTACCAGTATGGGTTTCCCCCGGATTGATAATGATGATTTCATTAGGATGTATGCTGTATTTTTTACCGCTGCATATTCCATTATTGATACCTTTCTCAACTAATTGTATGACAAAATGATGGTGAAAGTGCGGCTTGAAATGATGAGCGGTATATTGATTGTCAGCGAAATCTATTCCGGGCAGAGAATCATTTCTCCAAAGATGAGACTCAAATTTTTTTTCTGTTTTTTGTTGCATAATTATAAAAGGCCAATGGTGCAATGTGTAACAGAAAGACGGTTTGGATTTGCAAAGGTGGCAGTTCTGTGGAAAATAATTAAAAAACAATAATGCCACAGATTAAATTAGCACTAAATCTTCAAATGCTTTCACTCTAATTGATCCTCCGGTCGGGATCATGTTTTGCCAAACCCAATTATAATGTTCGATTATTTTTTCAGCACTTAAATGAGGTCGGTCGCCAGTCGTGTGACCATTTTTTACAACCACAATGTTATAGTCTTTTGTTAATGCTGATTGGATAGTAGATGCAACGCAAAAATCGGTGGCACAGCCGGTAATAAATAATTCTCTTGATTTTAGTTCTTCTAATTTTTTTCCGAGTTCCGATTTGTAAAAAACATCATTAGCGTATTTATTGAGTAAAATATCTCCATCTTTTACGTCCAGCTCATCTAATAATTCCCATTCTTTTGTTCCGGGCAGAAATTCATTTTCCTTACTTCCATCATGCTGGATAAAAATAACTGGATAATTCAATTTTCTGAATACTCTTGCGAGTGCATTGATTCTTTTCACGACTCCCGCTGTGTCGAAGCGTGGTGTCTGTTCGGTGAATGAACCTTTTTGCATGTCAATTATGAGCAGCGCTTTTTCTTTTTGCATGGTGTAACCTGAGTTGTATTAAGATAAATTTCCCATCTGTGTGGCTGCCAAAAATAGCAAAACCCCATAATGTTTTTGGCTGTCAACTTTCGCAGGTCTACATTTGAAGCAAACCAGTATTTATGCTACGATTTAGAAGATATGAGGCAGCTCCGGCTTTGCAAGGCTACATCCACGGTTATTGGTTTGTGCAAGCTGGCAAAGAACATGAAGTATTGGATTTGATCCCCGACGGGCATCCTGAGCTGGCATTCTTTTTAAAGTCTGGCGCCAAGTTTGGATTTGGAGAGAAATGGTCACAGCTCCCTTCTGCGGGTCTCTTTGGCCAGTTAAGTCGGCGCACTTTTGTTTGCTTGGCACCTGGCGATCAAGTCGTCAATATTAAACTCTATCCGTGGACTCCATACCTCCTTTTTGGAGTGCCTTCCAATGAATTGGTTGATGGTGTTACGGACATAGGTGCTTTGACAAAGGATCATACTTTCCAGCATTTGTTGGGTATGATTTCTAATATGGAAGATCGGCCAACTATAGCCGCATCCTTGGATGATTTTTTCCTGAAAAAAATGAATGAATTGCATCCTGCTTCTCCTTTCGTTGAATTCGCCGTACGGCAGATTTTCAAAACAAGTGGGACAATCACTATGGACGAACTTACCTCTAATATTCATGCGAGCCGTCGATATGTGGAAAAGGTTTTTAAGAAACACATCGGCATGGCGCCTAAGCAATATGCCCGCCTCATTCGAGTAAAAAAAGCCTCGCTTAAATTGTTGGATGCAGCATTCTGCGGCAGAGTCAATAGCGTAGCTGCTGAACTTGGCTACTATGACCAAAGTCATTTTCTCAAAGACTTTAAAGCAGTCGCTGGCCGCACACCTTCTTCATTCCTGCATGAGAAAGGCAATCTCCCGCTAGATCATGTTGGTGCCTACCTTAAGCAGTGGGATTATTCGTGAGCTGTCAGTTGGCAGACCCTCATTTATAACGGTTCGTTTTTTTACAATGGAAGGTTTGGCGAAGTATATTCTTTTGTGTCTTTCTTCTATACATAACTTCTTGTTGTAAATAAGGTCAATATCAATCAAAATTCAAAAGACAGAAAATGAAAATGATCACTCGACTATTCTTCTTCCTATTGCCCTTATCGGCCAATGCTCAATTGTTCATGGATGCAAGCGCTAACCTGCCAAACAATGGTGCCAATGGTGCCAGCATGGATGTTCGGGCTGCCGATATGGATGGTGATGGTGATCTTGATATTGTTTTGGCCAATGAGTTTCAACCTAACACCATCCTGCTCAACGACGGCAACGGTGTGTTCTCCAATGGTACGGCAGGCAACCTTCCGCAGTCCAATCATGATAGTGAGGATGTTGCCATAGGCGACTTCAATGGAGATGGATTTTTGGATCTGGTTTTTTGCAGTGAGGACGATGTAACACTTGGCTGGTCAAATGTACACGAGTATTATCTTGGTAATGGGCAAGGATCATTTTCATCAGCCAGTTTGGCCTTGCCTGATTCGGAGGCCAATGCAGTAATAACTGCTGATATTTCTGGCGACAATTTACCTGATCTATTATTTGGAAATAATGGAGGCACTGGTGTGCTCATCAATGATGGCAATACGGATGGTAGTTTTTCTGTTGAGAATGATCGGGTGCCTCAGATCATCCGCACCACCCAAGACCTCGCGTTGGCAGATGTGGACGGAGATGGCGATCTCGATCTGTTCGAGGGTAATGAAAATGGCAACTTGCTCCATATTAATGACGGAACAGGCCATTTTGCAAATGAGTCTGATGAACGTTTGCCAGCAGGGCTAAATATCGAAACTCGCAAAGTAACTTTTGGTGATGTAGATGGAGATAATGATCAGGATATTTTCCTTTCTAACGTGGAATTTATTCAGGGAAAAAACCGACAGAATCGCTTGTTGATAAATGATGGCAACGGTTATTTCACGGACGGTACCAGCGGCCGCCTGCCCAGCGATTTTGACCATACGATTGACGCAATTTTTGAAGATGTTGATTTAGATGGCGACCTCGACATTGTGGTAGCCAATGTGTTTGGAGGTCCTGTCAGGTTGTATGAAAATGATGGTGCAGGATATTTTTCAGATGCGACCTTTGCTGTTTTTGGGGAGTTTTATGTGCGCGATGCCCTCGGTGTCGTTGCTGCCGATTTTAATGGCGATGGATTCAGAGACTTATATTTCTGTGATCGCTATCAAGCCCAAAATAACAAGAAGGATCTGTTGTTGCTACGCGACGCTTCGACCAGTTTGAGCGAAGTTGGTGATGAAATAGAGATATCAGTTTATCCCAATCCAGTAAAGGATTTTTTCTATATAAAAACCAAAAAGGAAATTCCTGATTCGGTGCAGCTCATTGATAGCACCGGAGGATTGGTTGCACAATTAAAAACTGTTCCATTTGGTAGTGATGCTTTTCGAGTGGAGTTAAAAAGCAATTTGCCCACAGGTGCCTATTTTTTGCAAATAGAATTAGCAGGGGAAAAGGTTGTCCGTAAAATTCTGGTCAAATAAACCTCTGTTAGCCAAGCGTAAAATCTTTGGATAATCAATTTTCTTGTTTTGCAGGTAAAGCCGCCGATTGGCCACAGAGTAATTTCCATCCACTTTTCCTTTTTATGGCGGTACCAGATTCTATGATCCTTACGGTTGAATTGGCTCCTGCGGTATCCGTCATTTCTCCAGAAACAATACCAGTATAATTGGCCAAAGTGCTGGTCAAAGAGAAAACCTGTAATGTGTCGAAGTGGAAGGATACAGACTGGAACATTGGAGCATTGCCTTCAAGAATAGCCCTGACAGAGTCGTAGTTTAATGCTGATTCATAGCCTGGTGGTACCCAGAAAAAATCATCTGATGTATCCAAATAATCAAACTCCCCAGTCAGCCCGCTCTGCTCAATGGCAGCATGGTATTGATCGAACATGGCTCTAACTTCTTTCTCGACTTGATCTGCTTCGAATGTATTTGTTTCCTGGACATCTGTACAGCTGATCAAAATTGTGAGGAATAATAAATGTATTATTTGTTTCATTGGAACAGTTGTTATCGCCCTCTCATAAATCCGAGATGGCTCATGTTTTTTTTATCAACCCCCACCAATTAACGAGCCGACAAAACCTTGTCAATATCTTTTATAATTCGTCTTCCTCTTGCCTTATACCCCGCTGTGCCATGCGGCATCCGTTCCGCTATCACCATTTTTAATTCTTCCAACAGATCAGGTTCGTTTTTGGAAATATTAAAAACCGTTTGCATGGCATGCACCTGAATAGAAACGACAATTTTGGGATTTAATAAATAGTCAAAACAACGCTGTAAGGCCAGTCCTTGCAATTCCTCCGGAATGTCACCAATTACAGCCAATGCTTTGACCGTACTGCGTATCACGGAGTCATTTAGATTTGGCTTGTCGAGATTGTGGATGAGCGCTTCCAAATGCGGTAGTATGAGATGTGGATTTTGTTGCATGCAGTGACTGATGAGCCACGCTGCATATTGGGAAATAACTTTATCGCCCTCCAGTACTAAATCGATCAGTTCGGTGAATCGCGCCGGGCTGCCACCGATATAGGTCACTATTTCATGTATCTGTTCAGCTTGTGGTCGCTGCGAAAGTTTTGCTCTTAGATTCATGGTGTAAAAATAAGGGGTTTTCAATGTAACAGTGTTGGTCAGTATGCAGACTATAATCGATGGTAGAGGTGGCAACTCAAGAGGTCAAACTTTTCTCTCTTTGTACATCTCTTAACCTTCTGCTATTCTATTGAAAAGATATTATTTCGAACCGTGTGAAGAATTGAAAGGTGTAATTAAAACTTTCCAAATTCTTGATTTGCCCGATGTCTCGGCGGCGGGGATTGGGCAACGCTTTCTGCCCGATGGTTTTTTTGAAATAGGATTTAACCTTGGTAGCGACCATCTTAAAATTACCTCTGCCGCTGCTACAAACATTCAATTGGACAATCCTGTCGGCTATTTTTATGGGCAAAACAACGTTAGTGCAATTTTAGCTATGGAAGGGCGCTTGCACATTATGATTGTAAAAATATTCCCATGGGCAGCGTCCCTCCTATTTGATTTTGATTTAAATGATTGCGTTGATGAAAATTTGCCATTGGAATATGTAATTGGAGGGGAGGGGAATTTTTTAGAAGAACAGTTAATGACGGGTGAAGGCTATGAAAATAAAATAGAAATATTACAAGATTATTTATTGAAAAGATTGATCCGAATAAATAATGACCCTAATAAATTATTGGAGGCAACTACGAAAATGATTTTTAATTCAAAGGGAAATATTAAGATTAAAGATATAGCAGAACAGGTACACTCTTCTCCTCGAACCTTACAAAGAATGTTTCAGCAATATTATGGTATTACACCTAAAAAATATGCGCAACAAATAAGGCTGCGAAATTTTGCGGCTCAATTATCCAAAAACAAAAATTTATCCTTGACAGAGCTTGCACTCAAATGTGGTTATTTCGATCAGGCTCATTTTAATCATGAATTCAGTTCGATTGCAATGGTCACACCCACCGAATTCTTTTTTAAAGGAACGCCCTTGGTTGATGAATTTTTGATTTCCAAATGACATTTTTTTATGGTGTCGCATTTGTACAATTTTTCACTTCTCGATGCAGATAGTTTTGCATAAAAAATTATCATGCTAAAAATTAAATTGTTTTTTATTTTATCCGTTTTTTCAATGCCTTCTGTTTGGGCGCAAACAGTCGAGACTTTCCAGACATCACAGTCAACGCCATGCGACGATATGTATGTTGATGCGGAAGGCATTATTTATACAGGCAAAGGCGGCTTGTCTAATAAAACCAACTTGGGGAGAATAATGCCGGATGGCACCACCAGTTCTGTGGCCCAGGGTATGAAAGGCCCAATTTCCATTGTCGAAGCTCCTGACGGATTGTTGTATGTCACCAATTACGATGATAATACGATCAAATCATACGATAGGGCAACAGGCGCAGTACAGACAGTTGCAACTGGATTGGACGGGCCATCAGGTATTGCCGTTGATTCTGCGGGTGTAATTTATGCGGCAAATTGGGGTGGGGCACCTTTTTACGATGGTCATCAGATTCACCGATTAATGCCCGACGGCACTTTTGAAGTATTCAAGGACAGCCCTTTATTTTCACGCCTGCAAGGTATTGCAATTGATAATGAGGGTTGGTTGTATGCTGCCAATACCCAAAATGGAAGAGTGTTCAAGATCAACACTGAAACAGCCGATATGGAAACCCTCGTAACGATGGGACAGAATGTGGTCAATATGGAATACCGCGATGGTTTTATTTATATGGCCAGTATCCAGTCCAATAAAATATACAGAATGAACCTGGAAGGCGAATGGTCCACTTTTGCAGGGACTGGCACGCCAGGTGGGCAAGATGGGCCTGTAGAAACCGCCACGTTTAATAGCCCCATTGGGGTGGGTTTCTCTCATTCTGGAGACACACTGTATGTTTCAGATTCGCCTGCTCGCTTGCGCAGGATTGTTTTCGACAATGTTTCTTCTTCCGCATTTGAGGCTAAATTCAGCCTTCCTGAAATAGTAGTTTATCCAAACCCTTCCAATGGAATTTTCAAAGTTGATTTATCAGAGCTAAAATTTAATGAAGGATTCATTAAGGTGTCGGATGTGATGGGTCGAATAATATTCGAAGAAAAAATAAGTCCGAAAATGGTCAATATTAATTTATCGCAAGCATTGCCTGGTCACTATTTTTTGATAGTTTCTTGTAAGGAATTTAGTGCTTCCAAAAAACTCGTGATTCAATAATTGCCAGATGAGCCATAGCCTTGTGAGTGCATTTGGTTATTTATTGCTGGTCTATTTCGCAATAATATTTTAAGTTCCTGAAATAGCTTCTCCTGAGAAATTCTGCATACTGGTCTGTTATTTTTTGGTTTATTACCTTCACCCAAGAAATTCAACTCCAGCATGAAAGAATATACAGGCGATGCTTTAAGAGATGCTCCAAAAGTCATCAAAGAAGAAGGACAGTTCGATTATTTAGTGCTTCCGCCATTTCATCCAAGCCGGAATTTGGTAGATGCGATCAAGGTCGCTTTGCGGCAACGTTGGCCGCTGCTCATTATAGGAGAAAAATATAGGCGTGACCTGGTGGGAAAAACTATTGCCTATGAAATGTATGGGGACGATTTCCTGAAACATTATTTTAAATGGGTGACTGGAAAAAGCACCTCTTTTCGGAGCGGTGTATATACATACGACCATGAAGCGAGGAAAAGGGATTTGGAATACCATCAACTGGACCCTGCGAATAACCCAATCCGACCTGCTGACTTCTATCTTCAAACAGGCCCAATGTTGGAATTATACCAGCATATTGAAAACTCTTACGGTGAAATTCCGCTGTTGGAAATTGGAAGTGTGCATGAAGCAAATGAAAATTTCATCGCCGAACTAATGGAGTTTTTATTGGTGGTGAAAGAGGTGAATATTCCTGAAACGGGTTTCCATTTAAAACGGGAATCTTACACTTTACCGATTGTGATCATGACGGCCGAATCTGGCTATCAACTTCCCAAAAATTATGAGGGCATGATATATACTTACGAAATGCCCTTTCCACAAAAAGAATTGTTGATGAAAGAATTGCAGGCCCATCAGGGGGCGCTGTTGATTCGAGGTGATTTGACAATGGATGCAGCAGGCAACCCAATCCCTCAGCAGGAGATCCCTCCAGAGGCTTTTTTGCGTAGTCATGAGCTGTTTCCTAAAATCTGTACGCTGGTAGAAAAGATGGTGGATTTATTTTACCTGATAAAAGACAGCAGCCTCTTGCGCCCTGGGAATAACCAATTTCCCATGACCATTCTTGAATTGGAAAATGCCATCAACTATAAAATTACCGATATAATTCGGAGCGACAAATCAGTGGACAAGGCGGTTCAGGAAGTGGAAGATTTGCTGGCTTCCCAATATGAATTGGCGCAATCGAGTGACCTCGGTAAATCTGTTGAAGCTATTAAAGAAGCAGTTGAACAAGCTCGGATGAATGATGCCATTCAAAGCCTTGAATTGATAAAAGGCCAGTTGCCAAGTGAATTACAGAGCGAAGCTATTCAATTTGTTTTCCGGCACAATGAATTGACCAAAATGGAAAATATGGGAACAGAAAGCTCTCTACTTTTATTTCCTCAAAAAAATAAATTGTCTTTTGATTTATTGCAATTTTTGGAGAGGTTTCAGTGAGGGGTTGTGATTATACTTGGCCAATTTAGGTTTTGTGCAAATCATGCTTGTTGATATATAGGTTTATAAGGGTTGATAAAAAGTTGATAATCAACCTTTATAAACTTTTTATCAACCTATTATCAACTTCCTTCATTTGCACAAAACCTATTATGGTACAGTATAATAAGACGTTTTTGCCGAATTTACATTTCAGTTACATCCTTTTACAATTCATTCTGGCAATACTGTTTTGGTGAAGTTATTTTTGAATAAAATTAATTGAATCATGAAAAAAGGAACAATAATCATTTATACAGCGATCGCAGTAATTGGGTTTACGGCTTTTGGTTTTATCAACAAAGAGCAAATTGTTGAGGCGATGAGCATGAATTCGAATGCGGTGCTCCCTGACCAAACAAATGCAACTGCGAAAGTTGCTGGTTTAGATTTTTCTGAGTTGCCAACCGCTCGTATGAATGATGATTTGTGGTATATGGTCAAGGGCAGTTATGGTCGCCCGACTACAAAGGAAAAACTGTCAAATGCACAATTGGTTAGCGATGTTATTCCGGGCTATCCCACCAATTGGATCGATGAATATATTGCTGTGGAGGTGACATCAAGCCATGATGGCATGGAGGTGAAAACAATTAGCCCCAATGACGTTTTGAGTGCAGAGCAGAAGTTGTTATTTAGTTCAGTTGATTTGGCTACAGATATAAACATAATTGTCAAATACAAAATTAGAAATGCTGTGACGAACATTCTGGAACCAGAAGAAATGAATATTACAATGACGGTAGTGCCAGAAGTAGAAGCTGAATATATTGGTGGCTATGACTCAATGATCAGTTATTTAAAAGAAAATAGTTTAGATAAAATTTCGGACAAGAATATCAATCAGGATAAAGCAATAACTGTCACTTTTATAGTCAATGAAGAGGGTGGGATTGAAAATGTTGCATTAAAAGATGCGAGTGGAGATGAAGAAGTTGATAATTTATTAATTGAACTGATCGATAAAATGCCGAAATGGAAACCCGCAGAAAATTCGATGGGTGTAAAAGTTAAACAACCGTTTCAGTTTACACTTGGCCATCCAGGTTGCTAAACAGGCAAGTCAAAAATTACGACTTTTCTATATTTTGAACATTTGTTTTTTCGAGGTAATTTTTTATTATTTCTACAGTTTTTGGCCATGCCTGGCGTACGGCTTCATAATACCAATCCCAATCTCCTCCTTTTTGATACCCGTCCTGACAAACATATAGCTCTGTTGAATTTCCATTAGGTGTGGCTAAAATGGATAAAGACAACGGGCCAAGTATTGATTTGTCAGGATTGAAATAGACAAAATTTCGGATGATTAGTTTTTTGTCAAAAATGTATTCATCAATTATCCCGGTTGATATATAACCAAACCCTGATTCAGAAATCTTCCATGCAAGTGAATAGATTCCTCCCGGTCTAAGTTGAATTAATTGCCTTTCAACGCCCCACCAATCATTTAACATTTTCGGATCTGTAAATGCAGCAATAACTGTTTCAGGAGTTGCATTTATTTTAATTTTTGATTCTACTTTTTTCATTGATTAATAATCCCATATATATACAATATGAGTGCATGGCCCACATTGCGTATATACGAGACTGAAAGCCTTTATTATAGGTCTAAAATTCCGTAAATCTGATGATATGGGATATGAATAGTGATTATTTCAAACCTTGGAGTAATACCTTTTTTTAAGTTATTGAGTGTCTTTTTTGACCTTTCGTCTGATGTTACAAAGTGAGTAATTGATTTATCTAAATCTGCTTGAGCGAAAAGTTTAGAATCGTTTGGAATTATCGCTCTTGGGGATAGCTTTTCTTTTGCAACATTATTCTCAGAGAAAATAATTTTTGCAATTTCACCTGTTCTTTTGGCTTGATTTAGATTGAAAGGAATGATTTGAATGTCCTTTAATGGTAAGTCTTCTAACTTTCCAAGAACACAATATTCGGCAATTGATATTGTTGAAACTTTTAAAGTTATCTCGTTTTCAAGATAATATTTGTAGTATCCTAAAGCATTTTTATGGAGTACATCTTCATCGTTTAAAAGACGAATGAAAAAACTGGTATCAAGTAAAACACTATGCTTCATAACCTCCTCTTAGATTATTAAGCCATTCATCAGGATTAATTCCCTGCCAATTCTTTTTAGCTTTTGAGATCAGACTATTTAGGTAATTGCTGTCAAACTTTGGATTATAGTCAATTAATTCAATTAATTTTAATGATTTGGTATCCATTTCTCCTGTTTCTATATTCTGTTTCCCTTTCGCTCTCACACCAAATTTTTTATATAATAAATTATCTTCTTGACCCTTTAAAAAATCTTCACCTGTTTCAATTGTTAAATATCCAAAATCGTCAGTGTCTAAATGTATATTAGCTTTGCTTTTGCCACCTGCATTTTTAAGTAAGCCATATAAGTAGAATTCAGCATCAACCCATATATTTTCTGTTCTAAAAAACTGGGTACTAGGTGAGATCATTAACTCGTATCCCTCTTTTATCGAGGTTTTTATTTGAAATTCATAATTTTTTTGAAGTGATAATTTTTGGATGCTTTCTATAGCACGTGCCGTTTTAAGTTCTAAAAAGTCAATAGAGTTTGTGGATTGTACTTGAGATAAGATTGCACTAAAACCTATGATAGTTTGCATAGTGGTTTTAAAAAAATGCTTTACAGAACCTTCGGAAATATCGTAAGTAATTAAAGGTCTTTCTTTTTTATTATTCGGGTATAGCAAATCTTCCACATCTTGCATCAATTTAGCAATATGCTTAATATCGTAATTATCGGGCTTTAGGTCTTCATTTCCCGATTTTCCAATAACTCTGATTTCGATATTTCCTAATTTTTCCACGGATGCAAAGTTAACGAATTTTTCCTTTTGGTTCTTTTTTTCTAATGGCCGACAAGAGGAGCATGTGCAAAACCTTCAAAGTCCATTGCTTGAAATACTAAAAATCATTGGCGGACAAAGCAAGGTTAAATATTTCCTCAAACTGGCATTCATTGATTTTTTCACTATCTTACCCCTCCTAAAAATTGGATCGCCTCTGGTAAGCCGTTAGCCGAAAGCAAAAGCACTATGACAAAACCCTTTACGCATATATTATATCTGCTTCCATTTGTGTTGCTGCCTTTTTATACTCCTGTATCTGAAATGGAGATAGAGGCAGTCCCGACACCCATGGTGGAAGTGGCCAGCCAGCCCATGCCACCTTGTAATTGCACTGTTACACAAGGAAGTTTTACCTCGCCTCTCCCTTTTATGACTTCCTTAAGTTCTGCCGTTGATTTTTATAGCTATGGTGTGCCTATTGGTGTTTCAGCCAATACCGGATTAGAAATGTCAGAGACCATGTTGATCATGATGCACGAGGATGGAACATCTGGAAACACCAGCCTCATCATTATTCTCGACGAGCCCAATGACGGCTCAGGGGGAAGTGCGACGATCGATATTAATTGTTTGCCGAGTACGGCTACTATAGATTTAGCAGATGAACCGGGCGAGTTGTCTGGAGCGCCGCCAACTATCACGGGTAATTTCAATTGGAATGCCTGCTGTACCGATGGGGGTGTAATTGGAGGTGTCGGCTGTGGGGATGCTTTCACTATTAACCCCAATATTGCCAGCGGAATAACTACTTTTTCACTGGTGTTCGGTACACCAACGGGCGCTACCTACATTGAAATGCCAAACCTTAATTGCCCGATCACCATCAACTGTGAAGGAATGGTGTGCTGCGAAGAGGCATTTGAATTTGATGCAATTACTACTAATGCCATCTGTGAAACCAGCAATGATGGTTCTATCGATCTGAATACTGACTGTGCTGCCGTACCGACTTTTCAATGGTCGAATGGCATGTTTACCGAAGACCTTTTTGCTATTGGCCCCGGAATCTATGATGTTACCATCACAGACCTAAATGGGTGTTCTCAGACGGCATCTTATGAGATATTGGCAGAAAGCCCGAGCCCTGAGCCTACTGTCTATGGCCCTGCCGAATTTTGTGCTGGGGATATAGTCGAATTAGGAGTAAATGAATTTTTCGTTTCTTATTTCTGGTCGAACGGCATGGTGGGGTCGCCCATTATTGTGACTGACCCAGGTGAGTACATTGTGACAGTAACGAATAGCGCTGGGTGTACAGGCACCGCAAGTACTTTCTTAACTGAAAATCCCACCCCAATGCCAGATATTATGGGGCCGACATCCATTTGCCTTTTTTATGATACCATTACTTTAGATGCGGGAGGGGGCTACGATAATTACATATGGTCGAATGGCGAAGGCTCGCAGACCATTGATGTCACAGAGTTTGGAGGGTATTCTGTTACCGTCACCAATAGTTTTGGCTGCACCGGCTTTGATCTCACGGTCGTAGATCCGTTATCCAATCCATTTCCCATGATCACTGGGCCAACCAATATCTGCTCAGGTGACCCTATTTTTCTGGATGCTGGGGCAGGCTTTAATTCTTATCTGTGGTCAAATGGGTTACCTGTTCAAACCATTGCCACTTCTACAGGCGGCACCTATTCCGTGACCGTCACCAATGCTGATGATTGTATCGGAATAGACTCATATGAAGTGACGGAGTTTCCGTCGGATAGCATTCTATTTTTTCAGACAAGTTGCAATCCAGCTGATACAGGTGTGTTTATTGGGCAATTCACAAATCAGTACGGTTGTGATAGCATAGAAATATTGACTGTCACGTATAGCGAGTCCGATTCTATTTTCTATTTTGATCAAACTTGCAACCCACAGGATACAGGTGTTTTTGCTCAAACTTTCACTAATCAATTTGGTTGTGATAGCGTGGAGGTAGAAACAATTACGCTCCTTCCATCAGACAGCCTCTATTTTGAAGAATTTAGTTGTTTTCCGCAGGATACTGGAACTGCTGTGCAAATGCTATTCAACCAATCAGGTTGCGATAGTACGGTTACCACCACTACCTTCTTGCTGCCATCTGACACCATTTATATATTTGACCAAAGTTGTGATCCAAACAATGCAGGAGTGGAAGAGGAATTGTTTACCAACACTTTTGGCTGTGATAGTTTGGTGGTTACCACAACGACTTATGTTCTAGTCGATACCACCTATTTATTCGATACATCCTGTGATCCCTCGATGACTGGGGTTTTTGAAGAACAATATACCGGAAGCAGTGGCTGTGATAGTTTGGTAATTACGACAGTGGATTTTTTGCTATCCGATACAACCTATCTGGATGCAAATACCTGTGATGTCAATCAGGAAGGACAAAGTGAAGAATTGCTGTTAAATCAAGATGGCTGTGACAGTTTGGTCATTACAAATACAACTTATATCCCGCCGGATACGACCCTGATTTTTTCTGAAAACTGTGACCCTGCAGAGGTAGGTGTTTTTGAGGAAATACTAACGAATGGTTTCGGCTGCGATAGTATTTTGATTACTACAGTAAGTTTACTGCCATCCGATACAACTGCTATTTCTCAAACCAGTTGTGATCCAAATCAAGCGGGAACAGAGGAGTTGCTACTAACAAACCAATATGGCTGCGATAGCCTTTTGGTCATAACAACCACCCATGTGGAAGCTGACTCAACGTTTCTTAGCAGCACGAGCTGTTTACAATCAGAAGTAGGTGTTGTGGTGGAAATATTAGTGGGCTCAGGCGGTTGTGATAGCGTGATTACCACAACCACGACCCTCTTGCCTTCCGACACAGTTCAAGTTTCTGCTGAAACCTGTGACCCGGCAGGAGTCGGAACTTCGGAAGAATTGTTGGTCAATCAATTTGGTTGCGATAGCCTGGTGGTGACAACCACGACCTTGCTGCCATCTGATACTACCTATTTACAAGATATTACTTGTGATCTTAATCAGGCTGGAGAAAGTGAGGAAGTGCTCCCCAATCAATATGGCTGCGATAGCCTGATCATTACCAACACGACCTATATTCCACCGGATACTACTTTGTTATTTGCTGAAAGCTGTGATCCTGCGGAAGTAGGTGTGGAAGAAGTTGTTTTGCAAAATATATCAGGTTGCGACAGCCTAATCATCATCACGACAGATTTATTACCATCTGACACGACGATACTGGAAGCATTTACCTGTGACCCTGGCCAGGTTGGAACGAGTGAGGTAGTGTTGACAAATATTTTTGGCTGCGATAGCCTCGTCATCACCAATACGGCTCAATTGCCTATTGATACGACTTTGATTTTTTATGAAACCTGTCTGCCGGCAGATACAGGATTGGTCGTTACGGTGTTCTCCAATCAGTTTGGTTGTGACAGCACTGTTTTTGAGCAAACCAATCTATTGCCTGCATCAAGCTGTCAGTTGAATGCTTTGATTCAAGGTGACACAATTGGCTGTCTATTGACGACGGGTAGCCTTTGGTTGACTTTTTTGGATGGTACTGCGCCATATAATTATACATGGACAGATCAAGGCGGAAATATGGGATCGGGAACGATTAACCAAACTGGAATTCCAGAAGAAGTTAATGGATTGCCCCCGGGCAGCTACACCTTTGAAATAATAGATCCTGATGGCCTGATGACCACTTTGAGTGCGGTCATTTTCCAACCTGATCCTATACAGATTGATCTTCAAATAAGCTCTGATTTCAACGGTTATGATATTTCTTGCTATGGTTCTGCCGATGGAGCCGCTTCGGTAGCAGTGCTGAGTGGAGGCCTGCCATCATATACCTTTAGCTGGTCGAATGGCAGCCAGACAGGACAGGCTGATGGCCTTGGCGAAGGCTGGCATGCTGTCACCGTAACAGGTGCAGAGGGCTGCTTCGCAACTGATTCTGTGCTAATGGTAAGTCCAGATAGTATTCAATTCAGTCTATCTGTGGCGAACCCAGATTGTTTTACGGATGGATTGGGAGCTATTTCTATTGATCAAATTGAGGGTGGAAATGAGCCATACCAATATACGTTGAATGGAAATGACTGGCAGGGTAGTTCTGTTTTTGATGGTCTATCTGCTGGGAATTACCAGGTAGAAGTAGAGGATGCCAATGGCTGTTCGGCCTTATCCTATATTTTCATTAATCCTTATACAGAGATAGTTGTATCGCTTGGCCAGGACACGAGCATGCAATATGGAGATTCCCTCACGCTTCAAGTCCTCACGAATGTTCCACTTTCCTTGCTGGATTCTATTTATTGGGAAGGGATAGATTGTGTGGGCTGTCCGAGCGTTACTGTCGCACCCGTTGTTGCCAGTACCTTTTCCGTTACGGTTGTTGATTCGTTGGGCTGTGAGGCCAGCGATGCGTTGCAGATTTTTGTGAAAAAAGATTTTCGATATTATATTCCAAATGCTTTCAGCCCTGACAACAATGGCATCAATGACCACTTCACGATTTTTGGTGGAGACGAACTTGTTCGCATTTTGGAATTCCAGATTTTTGACCGCTGGGGCGAGCCTGTATTCACTTACTTCAACTTTCCACCAAACGACCCAACCTTTGGGTGGGACGGCACTTATCGTGGCCAGCGGATGAATCCGGCTGTGTTTGTTTATTATGCAGTGCTGGAGTTTATTGATGGCAGTACTTTATTGGTAGAAGGTGGGGTGCATTTGATGCGGTAGGGGAGTTTAAGATGTGATGCGCTAAACTTGAAATAGCAGGGGGAATTTTAGGTAAGATTTAAAAAGCAAATCATCTATATCAATGATCACTGTTGTCCCAATACTCTTTAAACTCATTTAAGTTCATGAAATTAACTTTGGGGAAACCGACTGCTCCTAATGTCTTGAAATGAGTGTCATTGGTGATTATTGATTCTGCATTTGATACTACTGCAAGGTCAACATATTTGTTGTCGTCAGGGTCTTTGGTTATAAGATTCCAATTGAAATAAACATCTCTTTTTTGGGTCTTAGGTAACTGAAGCAACATCCTTGTAACATTACCTCCTAAAGCATCGCTTTCATAAAAAGTATTAATAGTCTCCTCATATTCAAGAATAATTTCGGTAGATAGACAAAGGCTAATACCGCCTTGTAAAATTGTATCATATACCCATCGGTGCTTTGCTTGGCGGGGAAGGATTTGGATGAGGCAGTTGGTATCTAAGACAATGAGCATTAGGAATTTTGGGTGCTTCTTCTTAAGTGGAGGTTTTCGGTAGCTTTGTTAAATGACTCTTTGGTGAAACCTTTGTTGTCCCAAATAGCATCGAGCTCTTCGTCAACTTTTTGTTGATAATATTTCATCAGTAGCTCTTTGATCTCGATTAATTCTTTTTCAGACATTTCTTTTGAAAACAACTCCAGTAGATATAGTTGCACAGGGTTGAGCTTGGAAGGATTATTAGATGATGGTTGTGGAGCAGTCATTTGTTATATTTTATACAAAATTAATCCAATTGGGAGAGAGTTCAAAATAGAGTAGAGAACTCATTGTCATAGCAAGGCTTTTCGCAAGGTAAAGTGTGTTTTAATTGATAAGAAACTGATAAGTTATAGCTACTTGACTATTTTACGCAGCCCGGTACAAGCGGGTTAGAACTCAGTATATGGCAAATTTGCCAAGCTGTTTGTTTTAAAATAAATCTGTGATGAGGATAAGTCAATAACTATATTGAACCTTTTCAACAGGTCTCCACCTAACACGCTCATTTTCTGCCTGCCAATGGCTCCTTCAAAAAAACCGACAGGTAAATTGGTTAGGTCGGTGCTGCCAATTTGGAATAAAGGAAGAATTGCTTTTTTTGTTTTCAGCACATTGCCATAAGAATCTTTCAGTTCACTCTCTTTGATGATTTTTAATTCCGTTATTGATTTATTTTTAGCAACAAACTCATCGTCGTATAATATCGTGCTTCCATATCCAGAATGTATTAGGAATTTATTTTGGAATTCTTCCCCGTTGATAACGCTGGTGCCTTCGAGAAACATAAAATCATCTTCAATTAATAGATTTAATTTTTCGTAACCATCAGTAATGGCTGGCAGGGTGTGGTGGATGGCAATAAAATGATCATCAAAATTTATTTCTACTATTTTATTTTCAAAAAGATTTAACCCGAATTTCCCATCCGTGGTTGGCCCGGAATGTTGGGTTTCCCAAATTGACAAGCTGTCCCATTGCAACGGGCCAATTTGAATAGAGTTATTTTCACTGAACCTGGAATCACTATCTCCTCCCCAGCTGCTGACGGTGTCCAATTGATTCCAGTTTACACTTTTTAGTTTGTCAGAGATTTCGCTAATTAATGTCACAGAATAGGCAGCTGTATGAAACATTAAATCCACCGTGTCAACTTGGTTGAGAAGTGCTTTCACGGAAATATTATTATGGCTGGTTAGATTGAAGGGAATAGTGTCGATTTCTATTTTTTGGACAAATTTTTCTGGAATATTAAAAACGGTTTTATCTATTTCTTTTTGAAAATAAATTGCAGTTAATATTGAATAATTTCCAGGAGAATTCAAGCCCCATGATTTTATTTCCAAAGGGCATTGTTTAATTATAGGCCGATACCAATTGGAAGGGATGTGCGCAGGGAAGGCAATTTCGTCAGTCACGTATAATTCGTGGATAAATATTGTAGGGCCGCCCTCGTTTCGTTGGCGAAATTCATTTACGGTTATTTTATAACATTCGAAATTTAAAATCTTTTTTCTATCATTGGTATCTATCTTGATTTCATATTTTAATTCCCAATCGTGAATGGTTTCTGCATTCCAATTTACAGTGTCTATTTTCGTTTCTCCATTTTTTATTCGATAACGGTAGTGTGCCAATTTGGAATTATCATAAATCCGAAAATCGTTATTCAATTTTTCTTGGTTCCTCAAAACCCTTGTTTTATCAGCATCAAAATAATAAATAATATCGGCGCTGTCATTTTCAATTTTTTTGTGCTTATCCAGAAATGCCAGAATTTGCTTTTCCGTTTTGTCAATTAATTGAATGGTTTCTTGAGAAATCGCAGTATCTCTCCAGTTTTTTAAACTTTCCTCCCATCCTGTTTCACCAATAAATGATTCTGATTTATAGGAAATTTTACCCTCGGTTATTTGTGTGAATGCAGGAGCCCAAAGGGAAAAATAAATAACAATTAATATTGCTTGTTTTAGCATGAGTCAAGTTTTAAAGCACAAAGGCTCCAGATCAATTCCAGAGCCATTGTGCATGAGGTTTTAAAACCGTTTCTTAATAAAATCATTCAGCTGTCAACCAATAGTCTTTCCCATCCAGTGTTCTATTGATTAAGCCACTCCCAAACATCAACCGCCTTAATGTGGCAGGGTCATTAAAGGTATGGTGCTGGTTCAAAATGTCATTGACCTCTTTCTCCGTATAGTTTTTACCTACATCAAACTTGGCCGCCAGATGTTGCAGCATTAATGCCTGCTTGATTTTCTGCCTTTTGCCAGGGAATCGGTCAAATTTCCCACTTTCATTGATATAACCTTTGAGTGAATTTTGTAACTCCATTGTGCTGCATATTTTTTAGAATGTTCAAATTTAAGGATTTTTTCGTGACCTGTATTAATGCTTAATGGCATCCAAAAAAGGTTGATAATTAATAGGGCTAATATACAAAAATCATACAAGGTCAAAAGAGGATTCCTAAGTCCCACAGAGAGGAATTCACAGATCACGATAAAATATAGATATGGCGGAATCAAGCCGTTGAAACAGCTGTATTATTGCGGTATTTCAACCCACGAATTATAGATTTTTAAAATTTAACCGCCGAATCTTAAAAGCGTCGCTGGTTTCAGACTCTAGGCTGAAATCTAATATCTGAAACGCCTCTGGCGTTTGTACGCCAGAGGCGTTTCAGAAAGTTATTCAAGTCAGGAGACTTGAATGAGCGTTATGTGTTTTCGGCGGTTAAATAATGAATTCCAATAATTCGTGGGTTAATAGCCTGAGGAAATAAGTATAACCGTTTTAACGGTTTCCACATACCTGAATAAAAAAAGCGGATCGCAGCTCCCGCCACGATCCGCTCTTGTATAAATCATCATTCATCAATTATAAATCAAACTTAATCCCCTGCGCCAATGGCAACTCTTTGCTATAATTGATCGTATTCGTCTGACGACGCATATATGCTTTCCAGCTATCGGAGCCAGATTCACGTCCGCCGCCCGTTTCTTTTTCTCCACCGAATGCCCCGCCGATCTCTGCGCCGCTCGTACCGATATTCACATTGGCGATGCCGCAATCAGATCCAGCTGTGGAGAGGAACTGTTCGGCCTCACGCATATTGGTGGTCATAATGGCAGAAGAAAGCCCCTGAGGTACTTCGTTCTGGATGGCGATGGCCTCGTCCAGTGTTTTGTATTTCATCAAATATAAAATCGGAGCGAAAGTCTCGTGTTGCACAATGGCCATTTTGGGTTTTGCTTCAGCGATGCAAGGCTTCACATAGCAGCCGCTTTCGTAGCCTTTGCCTTCCAGCACGCCACCTTCCACGATGAAATTGCCGCCTTCTTTTTTGCAAGCTTTGATAGAATTCAGGTAATTCTTGACAGCATCCTTATCGATCAGCGGCCCGACGTGCATATTCTGGTCGAGCGGATCACCTATGCGAAGCTGGCCATAAGCAGTCGCCAGTTTTTCTTTCACCTCATCGTACATGCTCTCGTGAATGATAAGTCGGCGAGTAGAAGTACAACGCTGTCCGCATGTTCCCACAGCACCGAAAACTGCACCAGTAAGTACAACTTCCATATCGCTGCTCGGTGTAATGATGATAGCATTGTTGCCGCCTAATTCGAGTAAATGACGGCCAAGTCGTGCTGCAACTGTCTGCCCAACGATTTTTCCCATGCGAGTACTGCCAGTTGCCGATATGAGCGGGATATTGGTATCCGTAGTCATATATTCACCCACTTTGTAATCGCCATTGATGAGGCAGCTTACTCCCTCGGGTACTTTGTTTGCTTTCAGTACTTTTTTCAAAATGTTCTGGCAAGCCACACCGCAGAGTGGGGTTTTTTCGGAAGGCTTCCAAATGCTGACATCTCCACAAACCATGGCGATCATGGCATTCCACGACCAAACAGCAACAGGAAAATTGAATGCACTGATGATGCCGACGATACCCAGCGGATGCCACTGCTCGTACATACGGTGCGATGGCCGCTCAGAATGCATGCTGAGGCCATAAAGCTGGCGACTGAGGCCAACAGCAAAGTCGCAGATGTCGATCATTTCCTGTACTTCACCCCAGCCTTCCTGTAAGCTTTTGCCCATTTCATAGCTAACCAATTGGCCGAGGGCTTTCTTGTTTTTGCGAAGTGCGTCACCATATTGACGGACAATATCGCCTCGTTTTGGAGCTGGTATTTCCCGCCATACTTTAAAGGCTTCTTGGGCGGTTTTCATAACCTGGTTGTATTGGCTCTTGGTTGTCACACTCACACTACCGATATATTCACCATCTACTGGCGAGTATGACTGAATGAATTTATTGGAAGTTTCGTCTTTGAGGCCTGTGCTGGTGCCGGCATTCTCTTCTTGAAGTCCGAGCTTTTTCAGAAAATCTTTTTTCATTTAAAAAGGATTGAATAGATAGAAGGATTGAATGAGAGAAGGATTGAGTATGTTGCTATTCTTTCATTCAATCGTATGGTTAAGGTAATTTTTGCGGGCGCAAATATAGGAGGGTTGTTTGGATCAGGTGATAAGATACTCGGATTGTAGTTTTTGAGACTTTTGATTGCTTGTTCATTTGAAGTTTTTGTTGGCATTATTGGGTGATTGTGATAATTTTTGGATCATTGCTTTTCGTCACGAAAACAAGAATGATTTTGTTTGTTAAATATTTGAGAAAGCGGAAATTTATGCGCTTTTCGATTTCTCGAAATATTTTCTAAAAAAATAAGCGCAGATAGGGGTATTGTAAATTTGTTTCCATCTTTGTTTTGAAAAAGGTATTTGCATGTGAAAGACTTCAACAAATATTCAGAACTCATAGCTAAGTATCTGGCAGGTGAATCCAACCTGTCAGAGAAAGAAGAGCTTTTTTCCTGGACGGGAGCCGATCAGGAAAACCATTCGTTCTTTGAAGAAATGGAGCGGGTTTGGAATATGACAGAAGGGGCGGATGCTTCACCTTTTGAAGCTGATATGGGAAGCGCCTGGGATAAGATCGACGTAGCAACAGGTGGCGTATCTGGGATTGAGCAAGGAAGTTCGACAGCTAAGGTTATTCCTTTGTCGAAAAGAAAGTGGCAATGGGGCATTGCAGCGGCAATTTTGCTGACTCTTGTTGCAGGTTTGTGGTGGATTGTGCAGGTGCCAGATGCTCCAATGTTAGTTGAAGTTCATACACAGGAAAATGAAAAAAAAGAAATCCTACTCCCTGATGGCAGCCAAATTTGGATGAATGAAAACTCCAAAATAGCTTACCAAGAAAAATTTGACATAAGAAAAATAGCGTTAGAAGGAGAGGCATATTTCGATGTTGCTCATAAAGATGGTGCGCCTTTCGAAATTACCAGTGGAGAGGCAACTACCACTGTTTTAGGAACAACTTTTAATGTAAGAGCCTATCCAGATGAGGAAGAAATTGAGGTGACGGTGGAAACAGGTAGGGTAGCTCTGGCATTGGCAAGTCAGCCGACTGCTCCATTAGAATTGCCTGCGGGAACGTCAGGTGTTGTGCATGTCGAAGAGAAAAGAGTGGAGCGAGTTGAAGAAAAATTCAGCAATGCCATATCCTGGAAAACAATGCGTCTATCTTTTGATGAGGCCTTGATAAAAGATGTGATTGTCACTTTAGAGCGCTTTTTCGGAACAGAAATCCAAGTCTCCAACGAAATGATTTTTGAGTGTACGCTTAGCTCTACATTTGATAATCCCGACCTTAATGAAATTATGGATGTTATCGGCGGATCTATAAATGCAGACATCCAAAACGAAAATGGGGCTTTCTTACTTATTGGAGAAGGCTGTACTCCCAACAATTGATTCTATTTTACCTCAGAGGCTGTTTTAAAACCTGTTCTCGCAGACGTGCTTGAGGTTCTAAATAAGCCTCTTAGGCCAGCGCAATATCAAAGACCTAATTAAGGCACACAAATTACAATTACTGAAGACTGGAACAATTGCTTGACCGACTTTAAAAACAAAGTTTGACGAGTAAATTTGTAATTTGACAATCTACAAGACTATCGTTTACATGAAACCACTTACAGCGGTTTTTATACTCTTACTATTTTGTACCGGCATGGCTTTCGGGCAGTATGACATGTTATCTACCGAAGTCACTTTCCAATATGACCGCGTGCGCATCAAAGAAGCACTTGATGACATTTCCGATAATTACAATGTAAAGTTTTCATATAGCAGCAGTGTTGTCAATGTCCGGCATCGAGTCAGCGCAAATGTTGAGAATGTTCCTTTATCAATAGGCCTAGACGAATTGTTCGAAAAAACACCAATTGTATATTCGAGAATCGGGCAACACATTGTTTTGCGGAATAATCCAGACAAACGCCTGAGCAAAACGAAGCCTGAAAAAATGAAGCCGCCAATTATTGAGGAGCCAGCAGAAGAACCTCCAGTCGTGTTAGTGAAGACAGAAGAACCAGAGCCAGAAATGGAATTGCGGCCAGCCCCTGATTCGGTCATTTCGCTTGAAATGCCAAAAACCCGACCTGTCAATAGAGATGGAGAAATGTATCCTTTTGATAGAACCTTGTTGAATTTTGAAAAATGGCGTACCGAGGTGGAATACAAAATGAAGCCAGCTGATAATAAGCGATTGGCGCAGGTGTCATTGTTACCAAGCATGGGAACCAATACTGGCAATAGCCCCAATATGATTAATAATGTTTCGATGAATTTGCTTTGGGGCGAAAGCGGCGGTGTAGATGGTTTGGAACTTGGGACCATTATGAATACTGTCAACAAAGATGTGAAAGGCATTCAAATGGCAGGGTTTGGTAATAGGGTTGGTCGGAATGTGACAGGCACGCAGGTAGGCGGAATTTTCAATAAAAATGATGGCATGACCCGCGGCTTACAGGCTGCAGGCATTATTAACCTCACCAATCATGTTCAGGCAGCACAAGCTGCTGGCGCTGTAAATTGGGCGGATGGTAATGTGGCGGGGTTGCAAGCTTCTGGTCTTTTGAATAGGGCTGGAGGTGATGCACAGGCACTGCAAGCTGCGGGGTTGATCAACATTAGTAAAGGCAGGACGAAAGCTCAGGTAGGTGGTCTTTTCAATAAAGCTGGTGATGTTGAAATCTTACAGATTGGTGGCTTGATGAATGTCTCAACCGGGCATGTCAAAGGCCTTCAGGTAGGCTTGATTAATATTTCTGATACGGTGAGCGGTGTGCCGATTGCACTGATAAATATTGTAAAAAGAGGGTACAACAAAGTTGAAATTTACGGAAGTGAAATTTTACATGGAAATATTCAATTCAAACTAGGGGCAAACCGATTTTATAACATCTTTCATATAGGAGCTCAAGTTCCGCCAGGTGATGGAAGTTATATCTGGGGACTTGGCTACGGAATCGGGACGATGACAAAGGTTACGCCCAAAACGCATTTTAATTTTGAATTGATGGCCATCCACATTAGCGAGAATGAAAGTTGGACTAATACGCTCAATAGCATTGGACAATTCCGGTTCTTATGGAATCACCAAATTGGACGTAGCATCGGGTTTTTCTTAGGTCCTACTTTTAATATGATGGTATCACAACTCCGAAATGCGGAAACAGGCGAAATCAAGTCGCCAGTTGTACCCTATACTTTGATAGACGAAGACCTGGACAGCAAGACCAACCTAAAGGCCTGGGTTGGTGTGAATGCCGGGTTTAGATTTTAAATCTATTCATGATTTCATTGTTTCATCGGTAAGCATTCAAAATAACAATGAAACAGAGAAACCATGAAGTACTGAAACAATCAATCAATGAAAAATCTTCTAATTGTATTATCATTTTTGTTCTCTACTGCCCTTTTTGCACAGGATGATCAAACTTTATTTTCTGATGTAAACCGCGTGGGCGCTTTTGGAGGTCCTATGTTTGAATATTCCAATCTCAGCGATGATGTGGAAACTGCTGGCGGAGGCGGAGGTGCATTTGTCCTCGACGATTTTTTTCTGGGCGGCTATGGCCACGGTACAGTCGAGTTTGATAAAACATTTACATCAACATCCGAGACAGTGAAGTTTAAACATGGTGGTTTTTGGTTTGGCTATGTGCCAGTGCAACACAAAGTAATTCATCCGTTTACTTCGCTAAAGTTGGGTTGGGGGAAAGCACGGTTCCGTGAGTATGAACTTGGCGAAGATGATCCGTTCAATGCGTTTAACGACAACATTTTTGTGCTGACACCTGAAGCCGGTATTGAATTGAATGTGTTCTCTTTCTTCCGGATAGCTGCAACAGCCAACTACCGTATGGTTAGTGGTCTTGATAAACTGGACAATTTCTCTGATAGCGATCTTTCAGGATTTGGTGCAGTACTTACTTTGCGATTTGGAGGCTTCGGTAGTGAGTGGGACTAAATAATAATTTGAATAACCTGGGGAGAATATTGTCCCCAGATTATTTGACCATCTTTTAATAACATATCTTTTACATTGATCCATTTTGAGTAATCAGCAACAACCATAGTATTTTAATTAGGAGTTTTTGCTGTTCATTCTATTCAAGTTACAGGCTTGTAAAGGGTTATTTCTATGCTAAAAAATTAAAATTTAATAAAATGAAAAAATCAATTTTCATCGCCATTTTAGCTTTCATGGGCAGTCAATTATTCGCCCAACATTGGAACAATAACAGGGACGAGACACTTGCCAATACTTCAGGACGGTGTGGGTTCTTCGTCGCTCCGATTATTGAATATAGTGACATGGACAAGAATTGGAATACTTCTGTTGGTGGTGGGCTTGCATTCGTAGCTGGAGACTTTTTCCTTGGAGCTTACGGCCTTGGCATGGTGGAAGACAACCTGTTTGACGATGATTTTGAAAACCTGCAAATGGGGCATGGCGGTTTTTGGGTTGGCTACACAACTCCGCAGCATAAAGCCTTGCACTTGTTTACCAGTGTGAAAGCAGGTTG
The DNA here is from genome assembly GCA_942490835.1 of uncultured Saprospiraceae bacterium. GTDB lineage: Bacteria > Bacteroidota > Bacteroidia > Chitinophagales > Saprospiraceae > UBA6168. Next base: position 672,182 of record CALNYY010000093.1, on the reverse strand, counting down.
GGGAGGGGTTAACATCGACTTTGATGACAACTTCGATTACGATGATTCATTTTTCGCAGTGACGCCCGAAGCCGGTCTTGAAGTAAATGTGTTCAACTGGTTCAGGATTGGTGCTTCCTTAGGTTACCGCTTTATGAATGGACTTGACGCTGCGCCAAATTTCAATGAAGATTCACTAGAAACAATGACCGGTACCTTGACTTTCCGGATTGGAGGTTTTGGTCGCAGACATCACCATGATTGGTAATTAAGACCAATAATAAAATAGAAATCACCCGACGCACCTTTCCCGAAGAATATTTTCTGAAATAACCAACTAATGTATTTCATGGCAGAAAGTCCAATCAACATTTGAGCTTCCTGTCCAGGAAATTACCCGACTCTTTTATTATGAAAACCATTATCGAAATCCTGGTATTGCTGGGGTTCTTGCTGGTCAGCCTTTGTGCAAAATCACAGGACCTGACCCAAACCATAAGAGGCAATATCGTTGATAAAGAAAACCAGATGCCGCTCATAGGCGCCGAAGTCGCCGTATTGACCACTGATCCCATTTCTGGTAGCATTACTGACTTGGACGGCATTTTCAAAATTGAAAAAGTGCCAATAGGCCGCCATACTTTGCAGGTAAGTTACCTCGGTTATGAGCCTATGGTCATTCCAAATTTGCTGGTAACTACTGGGAAAGAAATTGTACTCAATCTGGAATTGATCGAGAGTGCTGTGGAACTTGAGATAGCAACAATAGTAGCCACTCATGATAAGACGGGCACACTGAATGAAATGGCAACAGTCAGTGCTCGCTCCTTTTCTGTAGAAGAAACAGCCCGTTATGCTGGCAGCTTTTATGATCCGGCTCGCATGGCCATGAATTACAGTGGTGTTGCAGTAGGTTCTTCTGATGATTTATCAAATGAAATTGTTGTGCGTGGAAATTCGCCACGTGGGGTGATGTGGCGATTGGAGGGCATAGAAATTCCGAACCCCAATCATTTTGGAACAATGGGCAACTCTGGCGGTGGCATTAGTATGTTGAGCAGTAGCACCTTGTCCAATTCTGATTTTTATACCGGGGCTTTCCCAGCCGAGTTTGGCAATGCACTTTCAGGTGTATTTGACCTAAATATGCGAAATGGCAACAATGAAAAACGAGAATACGCTGTAATGCTCGGAGCATTGGGATTGGAGGTAGCTGCCGAAGGACCATTTTCCAAAGGAGGTAAAGGTTCTTATCTCGTAAATTATCGCTACTCCACACTTGCCTTGCTCGATGCTGCTGGACTCAGCCCTGCAGGTGATGTTTTACCCAAGTATTCTGATATTTCTTTCAAGTTGAATATGCCGACTGAGAGAGCGGGGACATTTGCATTATTTGGGCTTGGCGGAACAAATAATGTGTCGCATGTGCCTGTGGCGGATAGCGTGAGTTGGGATGGAGAATTTGGTGAATGGGGCTTTGATGAAACACAGACAATAGGGACGTTAGGACTGTCACACCGGATTTTGTTGAACGATAAAAGTTATTTGAAAACAGTTGCTATTGCTTCACATGATCGCTTATTGGAAGAAGATTACTGGTTGGATCAGGAAAATAATTATCAAAAAGTCTACGACTTTAGGAATGATGTGGTGAGCAATTCTTTCCGTTTGAGCACACAGTACAATCATAAAATGGATGCTCGCAATACCTTCCGCTCAGGTCTCATATTGAGCTATCTGACTTTTGATTTCAAATACGATGATGACGATAATTTTGATGGCGATAAAGGCCAGGGGAGAATCCGTTTATTTGACAATCACGGCGAAACAAGCACCATTCAGGCCTATGGGCAGTGGAAACACCGATTCGATGATAGGTGGACTTTCAATGCTGGGATGCACTATTCCCAATTATTATTGAATAATAAATGGAGCATTGAGCCACGTGCCAGCCTCCAATGGCGAATGAGTGAAAAGCAGACCCTAAGCGCTGCGGTTGGCTTGCACAGCAAAATGGAGCATTTGGCTACTTATCTTTTTGAAGGTACACTGGCGGATGGTACCCCACGTGCACAGAATAAAGATTTGGAGTTGACCAAATCAATGCATGCGGTTTTTGGTTACGACCATCGTTTGGGTGAAAACATGCGCTTGAAAGCGGAGATTTATTACCAACACTTGTACGATATGCCAGTTGAGAATATTCCTGGCAGTACTAATTCTATTATCAATGCTACGGATATCTGGGATATCATTTATGCTGAAAATGCCAATAACGATGGGACTGGGCGCAACTATGGAGTTGACCTGACTGTGGAAAAATTCTTTTCCAATAATTACTATTTCCTCATTACAGGGTCAATGTATGAATCAAAATACACACCTGTAAACGGTATTGAATATCCAACTCGGTACGATGGCCGGTACAACCTGAATGCATTGTTCGGGAAAGAATTCAAAGTTGGCAGAAACAAAAAGAACATTCTTGGCATGAACGGTAAGTTGATCGTCGCAGGCGGCAACCGTTATACTCCGATTGACCTAGATGCATCCATTGCCGACGGGGAAACAGTACTGTTTGAAGACCAACGATTTGCTGCTAAGGCAGGAACCTATGGAAGATTTGATTTTGGAATCAGTTACAAGATCAACAAATCGAAACTGACCCATACCATTATGCTCGATGTGCAGAATGTGACCAATAGGCTGAACATCTACACGCTTTATTATGACGACGACACTAAGCAAATAGAAGAATACACACAAACAGGACTTTTCCCGATTTTCAATTATAGAGTAGAATTCTAACTGCCCCTCCCAGCCTTCCGCCTATTGGCGGAGAGGAGTTACTCCCTTCCCTTTGGGGAGGGTCGGGGTGGGGCTCAAAATCTAAAGACATGAAAAAACAACATTTTTTATTGCTATCCTTATTTATCGCATTGTTTGCCACAACATCTTGTGTGGATGATGACGGAATTTTTGTTAACTGTGAAAGAGGCGATGGTCCAGTGGTGGAAGAGGTGCTCAACATTTCCGATTTTACAGGAATTGACCTCAAAATAGCCGCCAATGTCTATATCACTCAGGGCGACTTTTTTGAGGTTGTAGCAAAAGGAGAACAGAACGTAATTGATGAACTGGAACTTGACGTTCGAAATGATACCTGGGATATTGAATTTGATGACTGCATGAAAGATTATGAGTTGGATTTTTTCATCACCATGCCTTATGTAGAATTTTTGGCAATTTCCGGTTCAGGTGAAATCCGAGGAGAAACTTTTTTTGACAGTCAGGATATTACGCTCCGCATCAGTGGTTCAGGTGAAATGTGCCTTGGCTTGAATGCTGAAAATATTGATGCTAAAATCACGGGCTCCGGAGATATGGAACTGGAAGGAGCTTGTGAGCAATTTGACCTGAAAATAACAGGCAGCGGTGATGTAAGTGCATTCCCGCTCATAGCTGAACGAGCCGACATAGAAGTGACAGGCTCTGGTGATGCTTCCGTACACGTTCTTGAGTTTTTGAAAATAAAAATTACTGGTAGCGGCGATGTTTACTACAAAGGATTTCCTGACTTGGACGTTGAAATCTCAGGATCTGGTAGGGTCGTCGATGCAAATTGATTGGATGCTATTAGCTGTTGGTTTTTCCATTTAATAAAAACAACAAGAAAAAACGATAGTTAATACTTAAGAGGTCGTTGGCAGTGCTGGCGGCCTCTTTTAAATTTAAAAAATTAATATATGGTAGAAATTCTGGCTTATTTTGAATAACTTTGGCATTCGATATATTTGAGCTCGCCCATCGTCATTTTACCATTTTAGAAAAGATATCCAAGCCCATTCATTGAATTCTATGAATCCTGTCAGTATTTCATGCCTGATAAAAAAAGAAGGCATAAAATGGCAAAATGAAGCGGCTGGTGTTTGCAACCAAATGTCTAACTTTGGCGTACAACTCACGCTACCGCATAATTATTTTCATAATATATACATCCAAGAAAAAGACAAAATTATCTCATGGCAAAAGTTCTCATTGTAGACGACGAAACACCAATCAGAAGGACTCTCAAAGAAATTTTAGAGTTTGAAAAATTCAAAGTAGAGGAAGCTTCTGATGGACTGGAATGCCTCGTCCAGCTGAAAAAAACGCAGTATGATGTCATCCTGATGGACATCAAAATGCCAAAAATGGACGGAATGGAGGCATTAGAGCGCATTCAAACGCTCGCCCCGGATACTCCCGTTGTCATGATTTCTGGCCATGCCAATATTGACACAGCTGTTGAGGCGGTCAAAAAGGGAGCTTTCGATTTCATCTCGAAGCCACCTGATCTTAACAGGCTACTCATCACTGTACGGAATGCCATGGATAAATCAAGCCTAATTACTGAAACCAAGGTTTTGAAAAAGCGGGTATCCAATGCAAAGACCCAAGAAATGATCGGCGATTCTAAGCCGATGGAAAAAATCAAAAACACCATTGACAAAATTGCCCCAACCGAAGCCAGGGTACTCATTACTGGGCCAAATGGAACCGGTAAAGAATTAGTGGCTCGTTGGATTCACGAAAAAAGTGGCCGGAATCAAGGGCCGATTGTAGAGGTGAACTGTGCGGCTATCCCATCGGAGTTGATTGAGAGCGAACTTTTTGGCCATGAAAAAGGATCGTTTACGTCAGCTCACAAGCAAAGGCTTGGCAAGTTTGAATTAGCAAATGGCGGCACTATATTCTTGGACGAGATAGGTGATATGAGCCTTGATGCACAGGCTAAAGTGCTGAGAGCGTTGCAAGAAAGCAAAATTACCAGGGTTGGTGGCGATAAAGAAATCCGAGTGGATGTGAGAGTATTGGCAGCAACCAACAAAGACCTGCGAAAAGAGATAGAATCAAAGCGTTTCCGAGAAGATTTATACCATAGACTGGCAGTGATTATCATCGAAGTGCCACCGCTCAACAACCGCCGTGAAGACATTCCGCAACTGGTCAGCCATTTCATAGACCAGATTTGTACAGAGTATGGAATTGCACCAAAAAAGACAACAAAAGAAGCCATTGTAGCTTTGCAGAATGTCAACTGGACAGGAAATATCCGTGAATTGAGAAATGTGGTGGAACGACTGATTATCTTAAGTGGAAAGGATATTACTGCCGACGATGTTTTGCAATATGTTGGTCCATTTCAAAGACCATCTGCAAATGGAAAAGACGATTAAACTAAGGGTGTTTTCCAAATGTTAGATATATCTTCAAAAAAGCTCGCCCTTATTCAGCGGGCTTTTTTGATGCAAATAAAAGTCGTTTCAGAAACTTAGCTTTGTGCTACGCTCTTAAACCCTGACTAAATAATTTCCGGACAAATTCCGGCCAATCATGTAAGAATATGAATGAGAATCAAAACAACCTACCTGAAACAATTGCTGAAAAACGCCACTGGCATGAAATAAAAGCAGAAAACTCTTGGACTATGTTCAAGGTCATTTCTGAGTTTGTAGATGGATTCGAACGCCTGAATACTTATGGCCCTTGTGTGTCCATATTTGGATCAGCCCGTACCAAGCCAGATAACCCAATGTACAAGCAAGCATCTGAAATAGCCCGACTGCTCACTCAGGAAGGCTGGGGGATCATCACTGGCGGCGGTCCGGGAATAATGGAAGCTGGCAACAAAGGTGCTGCCATGAATAATGGTACTTCTATTGGGCTCAATATCCACTTGCCATTTGAGCAAAACCATAACCCATATATTGATTTCGACAAAAACTTCGAGCACCGTTACTTCTTTGTGCGGAAGGTTATGTTTGTAAAATATGCACAGGCTTTCGTCATCATGCCTGGCGGGTTTGGTACCATGGATGAAATGTTTGAAGTGCTCACGCTCATCCAAACGGATACCATTGATCAAGTTCCCGTCATCATGTTCGGTTCTGATTATTGGGGCGGCTTGGTGGATTGGTTGAAGGGCACTATGCTCGAAAAGGCACATAATATCAATGAAAAAGACCTTGATCTTTTCCATGTTGTTGATAAACCAGAAGAAGTAGTTTCTATCATTCGACAGTTTCATCAAGATGGTGAACATACCAAACCGAATTATGACCTTGATAGTGGTAGGGGTTACTAATCTGCAAAAAAAATAAATAGAGGACAGCTTTTTGGAAATTAGAAAGCTGCTCTCTATTCTACTCACTTTCGAATTGCCTCCATAGACTTTCTCTATCAAGACAAGAATGTGACGACCTATAAACTTTGAAGTCTTATGATTACCTTAGGGCTTATTCGGTATATATGTGTGTGATCTTTGAACTACACAAAAAGTAAACTCCTATCGATTATTAAAAATCATTATATCATGAAACAGCTATCAATCCTATTTGCTTTCCTATTTCTTTTCACTCCTTTATTTGTTGGTGCACAAAATGACGACGAAATAAACGCCAAAGATTTGGAGAAAGAAACCGCATCATTGTTCCGACCTGCACGGGTATTTGAAAGCGATGAATCAATGTCCCAGGGCATCCAAAATGCAATTGTTGTAGAATTGATTTCAAAAGATGGAAAATTAGTGGAAAACGTTTGGAAGGATTTTATGAAAGATTTTGGCGGTAAAACGAAAAAATCAAAAGGTGGCAAAAATGAGTTCACCACTACCGGAGCAGAAATGGTTGCCATAAATGGTGTCAAGCCTTTAACTATATATTCAAAGACATCGGACGGTGCAGGTGGAAATATGGAAATGATGGTTTGGTTTGACATGGGGGATGAGTACTTGGAGTCCGTCCATAAATCTCAATTTGTGGAAGCTGAAAGCATGCTTCAAAAATTCGCACATGAGGTGAAAATCGAAAGCACAAAAGAAGAGCTAAAGGAAGCTGAGAAAAAACTCCGCAATATAGAAGGTGACTTGAAACAACTGGAGCGGCAGAATGAAGGTTATCATAAAGACATTGAAAATTACGAGAAGAAGATCATCCAGGCAAAAGAAGATATTGTAACCAACGAGGTACAGCAAGAAGACACCGCCCAAAAAATTGATTTGCAAAAAATGCTGATTGAAGAAATAGACAGGCGGTTGGGAGATCTCAAAAAGCAAGACTAAATAGATGGGCAAATGCCCAATAATTTGATATTTCTGACAAAAATGCTGTTCAGAAATTAACTATTGTTACCTTTGCACCGCATTCATCCTCGCTAAGTGGCTGTATCAAAAAAGTAGAATCCCAGTAATCTGATAATGGGTTCACTTTTTTGATACAGCCTTTTTTGCTAAATATAGTAATCAGGTATCCGGATTTGATAAGTCGTTATTTGATTTATTACCAGAGCCTTTTTACTTATATCAAACTTCATTATGGATATTTTTGATAAGTTTAAAACACGTGGCAATATTGGCCGCTTTTCAGAAGTAGCCGAGGGCTATTTTGTTTTTCCAAAATTAGAAGGTGAGCTCGGCAACCGCATGATGTTTCAGGGCAAAGAAGTAGTTTGCTGGAGCGTCAATAACTATCTCGGCCTTGGCAATCACCCTGAAGTACGTGCTGTGGATGCACAAGCTGCAAAAGATTGGGGCATGGCGTACCCAATGGGAGCACGAATGATGAGTGGTGCTACCAAATACCATGACCAATTGGAAGAAGAGCTGGCAGAATTTGTTAAGAAAGAATCTGCCATGTTGGTCAATTTTGGCTATCAGGGCATGTCTTCTGGTATTGATTGTTTGCTCGGTCGCCACGACATTTGTGTATACGATTCTGAATCGCATGCCTGTATTATTGATGGCGTTCGTATGCACCAGGGCAAACGGTTTGTTTTTGAACACAATAACCTGGAAAGCCTGGATAAAAACCTCGAACGTGCTACCAAATTGGCAGAACAAACTGGAGGTGGAATTCTTGTAATTACGGAAGGGGTGTTCGGAATGCGTGGCGATCAAGGTAAACTCAGGGAAATCGTTGCTCTCAAATCAAAATACAATTTCCGTCTTTTAGTGGACGATGCTCACGGTTTTGGAACTTTGGGTGAAACAGGCGCTGGCGCTGGTGAGGAGCAGGGCATCATGGAAGAAATAGATGTCTACTTTTCAACTTTCGCCAAATCCATGGCCAGCATCGGAGCTTTCTTTGCAGGCAATAAGGATGTGATGGATTTCATGAAATACAATATGCGTTCGCAGATGTTTGCCAAGTCAGTACCCATGCCGATCGTGATTGGTGCATTGAAACGCTTGGACATGCTCCGCACGATGCCTGAACTCCGCATGAACCTTTGGAGGAATGTAAGTGCATTGCAAAATGGATTGAAATCAGCCGGTTTTGACATCGGCGACACCAATAGCTGTGTGACGCCAGTTTACATGCATGGCGAAGTCGGAGAGGCTATGGCGCTCACTTATGATCTTAGGGAAAACTACAGCATTTTCTGCTCTATTGTCGTTTACCCTGTGGTACCAAAAGGTATGATTATTCTGCGCCTGATACCTACTTCCGGGCATACACAGAAAGACATCAAAGAAACCATAGATGCCTTTTCTGCCATCAAAGACAAACTTCAGAGTGGTGGATATAAAGCTGCCGCTGAAAAGTATATGGAAGGCGTGGCAGCCAGATAGGTTACTGTCTTGTTGATTGTTGGCAGTAGTTCTACTTGCCAACAATCAACACAACCAACAGTCAATTATTCTTCCTCTTCCGAAGATCCTTCTTCACTTGCCGTCAACAACCCCCGTTCATTCAAAAACTGAAACCAGCGGATCGCCTTCTTTATATCACTGATATGGACTTGGTCGCGGTCGTGATTTGGAAGGACGTCTGTGAAATATTCACGTAACTGTGCGGAGGAAGCTTTAGCTTCAGGGAGAGGATTGTCGCTCAATTGTTCGAGCATATTCTTGAATAAAACTTTCAACTCGACAGAATCATCATCGTCGGTATAAATGGAAATGGTTTCGAGTGGAGAGAACTGGTGCTTCCTGATAGAAGCGAATTTTACTTTACCAGTATCAATATCTCCTATCAGCATACCGTTATTTTTCGTCGCAACGATTTTTTGTACACCAGGTATTCCGGTTACAACTACAAAATCTTTCAAGTTCATTATAAAAAAGTAAAAAGTAAAATGGCAAAAGTATAAAGTTGGAAGTCAACAACTTTTTACCTTTTACTTTTGCCTTTTTATTTGATTGAAAAAGTCCGCAAAGGTATAAAAAAACAAATTTCATAAAATGCTTTTATCGCTTTTCAAATCTCTCCATATTATTGGCTTCGTTGCATGGTTTGGAGGTATGTTTTATTTGGTGCGCATGTTCGTTTACCATGTAGAAGCTATGGACAAACCGCAACCAGAAAAAGATATACTTTCGGCGCAGTTTAATCTGATGCAATGGCGGGTGTACAAGATCATCTGTAATCCCGCTATTATAATTACTTGGATTTTTGGACTCAGCATGATTCATATTTATGGACTTGAATGGCTGAAAAACAATTGGTGGATGCATGCTAAATTGGGCCTCCTGATTTTGCTAAGTGCTTATCATGGCTATTGCAAGGGCATTATCAAAAAACTGGAGAAGGGTGAAATGCCTTTTACTTCCTTCCAATTCAGGCTCTTGAATGAGGTGCCGACACTTTTTCTGGTTGCTATCGTATTATTAGCGGTGTACAAGAATGCCTTCAATATTTGGTACACCCTCGGCGGACTGGTTGGATTTGGACTATTGATGTTTATTTTTGCCAAGGCTTATAAAAAAAATAGAGAGAAGAATTTGTGAAGAAATGGAATAACATTCGCTCTAATTCATGAACCGTCTATAGGTCTATTATAAACCACAATATTTGTGGGTAATGCAGATTAATTTACTTGAATCGTTTCAATAGTTTAAAAAACAATAATTCATATTTCCCAAAATAAAATACCCATGTACAAAAAATTGATCCCCACCATTTTGAGCCTATTCCTATTTAGTGCCATAGTCGCTCAGACCTATTATGGTGAAATGGGCCGGCCTGCACAGGAAATCGAAAGCAATTTCCCATACGATATCTCCATTCGCAATGGACAAAGTGATACACTCAACACTGCCACTGTTTTTGAAAATAATGGCAAACCAACCATCCTTCTTTTTTGGCTTACCACCTGTGGCCCTTGCCGTATGGAAATGGCCGCTATTTCAAAAAAATATGACCAGTGGAAGAATGAGGCAGATTTTAACCTTTATGCCATTTCGATTGACTGGCCGAAAAATGCACAGCAGTTTTTGAATAGGGTAGAGCAGAGCAATTGGCCATTCCCAGCTTACCATGACTTTAATCGGGAATTTGGTAAAATCATGCCTGGCGCACTCAATGGCCTTCCGCAAACTTTTGTGCTGAATGAAAAAGGCGAAATCGTACACCACAAAAGAAAGTACCGCCCGGGCGATGAGGATGCTTTGTTTGGGTTGGTAAAAGAAATGGGGGAATGATGATTTGTAATTTATAGCAAAAATCCGGGCAGCTTTTTATTGCTGAAAACCAATGCTTTAAAAGACCCTAATTCTCACCAATTACGCAAATTATTCTTCTTTTGGATTAGTGCAATTTGTGGAAATCAGTGTCTGAAAATTGCCCAGTATAATTTATAAATCACTTTTGTCTTTCAGAAAAGCTGCAATTTCTTCCACAGGCTGATCTACACTGATCACTTTCCCGTTTTCATCAATTAAAATTTTAGTGGGAACTTGCTTCACGCCATATTTGGCAGCAATGGGGGAGTCGAAAAAGCGCAGGCTGGTAGCTTGGTCGAGTACCTGATAAGGCCACGGCATCTGGAAGCGGTCGAGCGCCCTTCGCCAGCGGCCTTCGTCCTTTTCGACTGCAACACTTACGACTGTGAAACTTCCTCCATTTTTGAATTTAGTTTCCTTGAAATTTTCATAAAGCCCTTTAATTTGTGGCATTTCGGCGATGCAGGGCCCGCACCAGCTGCCCCAAAAATCGAGCAAGACGTAATTGCCTTTCAGGTCTGACATTTGAAATTCGGAGCCGTCGGCCAATACAGCCGAAAAGTTGTGAATATCCTCGCCACCATCTACGCTTGGCTGCATGTAAAAGTCTTTGGCGAATTGGAAGCCAACGAATAAAACGATGACTATAAGAACGGAAAGTAGTGTTTTTGAAATTTTCATATTGCAAATGTAGCGTAGTTGACTTTTTCCAAACAACCCAATTAAACGAAGGTTAGACGGTCCCCGATTTTTGGAAGACAATTGTTACCTTCGGGACATTATTTAACCTAAATCAATCAAGATGAAATACTCATATTTCTTCCTCCTTCTCCTTTTTTCTTTTTTTCTAATCATATCATGTGGCGACGATGAGTCTTCAGTAGAAGATGACAACCCGCCCATCCATTTTGAAAATAGCACGATTGAAGCTTTTGTGCAAATCGAAACAGATACGGGCTTGATCCCAGCAATCGGCGCCAGGATTCATTTATTTGAAACAGAAGACGACCGGGCCGATAATTACGATGTGGAGGTGGTAGGCACAACGAATGGCTTAGGCAAACATACCTTTTCCGGCCTATCCCGCCCAGCATATTGGATCACCGTGCAAGCGCCAGATGGTAGGATCATTTACAGGGAGGAAAATTCGCCCTTCCTTTCTCCTGGGCATCCGATTGTTTCCAATGCATTGAATGTAATATTTGAAAAGTAGGGGAATGATCAACACCGAGGAAGCTCCAAGCCTCCTCGGTGTTGTTTCAAAAAAAAACCAGCAAATGCCTCAGCATCTTTGTCAGCGAAGCGTAGGTCGGGGATGTCTTCGCTTTGGTAGTCGGAGATACCGACGACGACAGCTCGGATATCACCAGATGGTTGATCAGGATAATGAGACTGCGTTTTGTTTTTATTGACAGGCGTTACTCCTTTCTTTTGTTGTGCACAAAGTGAAAGCGTAAGAAGGCTACATATTAAAAGAAGAACCGTTTTCATAATAGGGTTTTAATGTTTTGTTTTTTTAGGGAAATATTTCTGCATGAGTTTTCCCCATTTTGGGTCTTTGCGCATTTCATCAAAATGTAACCGATTTTCCAGAAAGTCTATTGATAACGCTTCATAATAATTCACTTTCACACTTAAACTCTTTTCTATTCCTTGCTCAAGGTATTGCCAGGCTTGTTCAAGTTGCTCTTTATTAAACGACCATTTGGCGAGGTAGATAGAAGTGTACCAAAGGTCAGGATTCATTTTAAATGCTTTATTCAATGTTTTTTCAGCATCATTCAATCTGCCGGGTAGGTGTGTATAGGCATAGCCCAAAAAAGCGAAAGCGATAGCGGAAGTAGAATCTAATTCAATGGCTTTCAAAATCATTGGTTCTGATTTTTCCCAATGCCTGAACATTTGATATAATTCAGCCAATTGGAGATAGTTTATCGGATTTTGGGGATCCACTTGAAGGGCTTTTCTAAAATATTTTTCTGCATCCTCAAATCGGCCTGTTCTGAGGTAAAGCTGCCCCAGGTTGTTGATAGCGATATAATTAGTCGAATCAAAACGAACAGCTTTAAGAAAATACTCTTCTGCTTCAACATATTGTCCGGCATTTGACCTAATGTTCCCCAAGTTAAAATATGCCTGTACATTGGTTGAATCATACAGAATTACTTTTCTTAAACATTTTTCGGCTTCTTGTTGCCTGTCTTGAAAATAATTAAATACTGCATAGGCGTTCCAGACTCGAGGAGAAGTGGAATCTATTTTCATTGCTTGCTCTAAATAAGGCTTCGCTTGGTCGAATTCTTTGTAGGGCCAAGAAAGGGTGAAAGCCAAGTCTGTATAAGGTAAAATCCATGAAGGATATAGCTCAATTGCTTTGTTGGTAAATAGTATTGCAGAGTCAAGTTGAGAAAACTTGCTGAGAAAAGTCCGGCTCATCTGCCAATATGCCTGCGGCATTTCAGGCTGTAGTTTTAATGCTTTCCGAAATGCTTTCAACGCTTTTTCTCCGTCCTTAGGGTCTCGTTTTTCTTCATTGTCGAAAATAAGATAGCCTTCGAAAAAGTGTTTTCGTGCAATGAGTGTGGTATACATATAATGTTCGCTGCCAAGGAGTTCTGCTGCACGGTCAAGATACCGGGGAAATGTTTTCACCTTATCCTTAAATTCCTTTGAAGGTGTTTTAATTTGGTCAACCCCTTTTTTCATCCAATTATTCATAACCTGTTGAGCATCATCCTGCAAGGCTGCAGCATAATTCCGACGCATACTCGAATGCAGTCGTTTCAAACTTGGCTCGATCATTAGCTTATTGTAATAAAAGTCAGCATAATCATTTTCTGCTCGTCCGGTTTCGGCATATAAGAACTGCTTGTGCTCCAGTGATTTTTGAAAAGCCAAATACATTTCTACAATATTCGAATCGGCTGCTGCCAATACTTCCTCTTCGATACCCCGTGATTCGGTGGATGTAAAAAGTTGTATTTGTCCTCTTTTCCCTTCTTTGAGTTGCGCCAATAGCTCAGGGAAAACATCGGCCAGTTTCTCTGTTTTATTACCAACAACCATTGGGTTTTGACTTTGTGGAGCCACTTGCTCTGTAACTTGATCTTCTAGATAACGGCCAATCTCCTTGAGGTTGACTGATTGGTTCGCATCTCCATCGGCCATACCCATCAGACCATCCAATAGATGATAGCTGAATGCTCCTCTACCACCACCCCATTGTTCACCCTCGATGCTGTATTCGTCGGGTTGGCAGGAAAGAATCTTGATTTCATTGGCGTATTGTTTGGCAAGGTTGGAATTGGTCAGTTGTGCCCCGCTTACCTTACTTCCAGACAGTTTTCCAGCCCGGCAGGCATCAGCGATCATGATGACTTTTGCTTTATTCTGAACCGAAATTGTTGAAATCACTTCCTGCATCATTGATAATGGAAATGCCCCGCCCGCCATGTAAATTCGAGATGGCGCATCCCAACAGAGTAAAAAACCAGGTTGCGTGAGGCTCTTTTTTTCCACATCACCATGCCCTGAAAAATAAATGATGGCTTTATCATTTTCTCCAGCCACTTCCCATAACCAATCAAGAGCAGCAGCGAATTGTGCCTGTGTCGCTTTTTCGTTAATCAAAACCTTGAGGTGATCCTCATCCAAACTACCACCTGCCGGCGATTGCAAAAAACCAGCAAATGCCTCGGCATCCTTATCGGCAAAGCGAAGGTCAGGAATCCCCTCGTCCTGGTAGTCGGAAATGCCGACGACGACGGCGTAGGTAGCCCCCTCCTGACCTCCCCCAATGGGGGAGGGAATTGGGGTTGCTCCTTTTTGTTGGGCAAAAAGGGAAGGGGCTGTTAAGCTGATTATTAAGAAAAGGGTCGTTTTCATGGTCGAATTTATTTTAGGTTTTTGGTCAATTCTACTTTTTCCCTGGCACCCTCGTCGCAATGTCGTAATATTCTAGGAAATATTTTTGAACCAATTCTTTGTATTCGTCGGATTCACGAATAGGGTTGAGGAATGGGTCACATAGCGTGCCGTGAATCCCCAATAATAATGGATTAGATTCCCAGCCAAGATCAATGGCTTTGTAAAGAGAGGCAATAGCCTTGTCTTTTTGATTAGTCATAGCATAGATACGGGCCAGGCTAAAATGTAGCCAGGGGTCATCACTCAATTTTTCATTTGCTAAAACAAGCAGACGATTAAATGCCTGATCATTTTCCAGGCGATGATGAGCTATTGCTCTAAATAAATAATTCGGATAATATATGTTGTTGGGTGTAAATGATAAGGTTAAACTGTCCAACAAAAGCCGATAGGAGTTAGCCGCTTTTTGGGGGCTATTTAATTGTTGATTTATTTCCCCTGAATAAAAATGAAATATATACTCTTCAGGGAATATTTTAGTGAGGGTATCGGACAGCGTTAAAGCAGAATCATAATCTCCAGTATAGTAATGGTATTGCAAAATGTATCCCTGCGCTTCAGCATTTTTCATGCTATGTATTTTGGAAAAAGCTTTTGCAGTATTTTCTAAATCATTTTTAAAGTTGAAGTAAATGGCTCCGATAGCACCATGGCAAAATTCCGGGGAAAGACCTAATGTGTTGCGTTTTTCAAATGCCAGAATAGCATTTTCAAATTCTTGTAAATCCGTATACACTACTCCTAAGAATTCATAGATGCCTTTCATTTTTCCATTTGAAATCTGTTCGCCTAACAATAATACCTCTTTAGCTTTGTTAGGCTTTCTTAATCCCCACAATGCACTGCCAGCATTCACGCATTCAAAAGCAGTTATTTTTTCGGGATGATTGTTCCTTTTTTGAAAAAACTTATGGACATAGCGATTCTGCCAATATTGAGCAGAGTCTTTCATACCAAGATGCACGTAGTTCCAACTAATCCAATTATATGGAGGTAGGAAATTGGAGTCGAGAGCCATCGCCTTTTTTTGCAAAGCAATACCCTTCCTTGGATTGGCGGAATCAGATGCCCTCCTCGCTAAAAGGTAATACCCTAAAGTCCAATTTGGGGCGAAGCTAATCGCCTTTTCTAAAAAATGGGTTCGTTCTTCTGATGACCATTCATATGTAAATGCTAAATCAACATAAAGCACAGCTAAGGTGCTGTCAAGGCCAATTGCTTTTTGCAAAAGGTCATGTTTTTGTTTAAAACCCCATACTTTGGTTTTATCCGGATAATTTTCTTTTCGATAGGTCTTTGCTTTAAAATATAATTCCTTCGCTTTTAATTCATTATACACATAATGTCCTTTCCCCAATATTTCGGCTGCACGATTAAAGTAGCCCAGCAAGTGATCGGACTTCACGTTTCCCGCATAAATATTATCCACCATCTGCGGATCAGTCTGCAAAACCTTATTAATTATCTGCTGCCCTTCATCCATCAGCGCCACCACGAACTTTCTTTTCACCGTCCCATGCAATTTTTCAATCTCATTATTCGCCATTAAAACATCATAATAATCATTCGCAGATTCACCTTCTGGCGACATTAAATAATTCGAATCAATAGCGACCAAAAATTGCTCGTATATTTTTTGAATGTTCGTATCTACTTCTGCTAATATTATTTCTTCCAACCCTTTATTATCAATGGCCAAAAATTCGGTTTTATTATTTTTTAATTCATTTTGTTTTTTGGAAAATAAATCCGCATCCACAAAAGCAATTTTTTCTTTGGCCGGCCCCTCCACCATCGGAAATTGACTTCCAGGGGCAGCCTCAGCGCTCACCTTATCTTCGAGGTAACGACCCAGTTCCATTAAATTAATTTCTGCATCTTTATTTTTATCGGCAAAACCATATAGCGCATTTTCGAGGTGGTAGGAAAAGCAACCACGTCCGCCGCCCCACTGTTCGCCCTCGATGGAAAATTCGTCGGGCTGGCAGGAGAGTATTTTTATTTCATTGGCGAACTGCTGCGCCAAGCGGGAGGCCGTCACCTGCGAGCCATTGGCACTGCTACCCGCTAATTTCCCTGCCCGACAAGCATCGGAAATAAGAAATACCTGCACGCCATTATCACTCAAAGTAGCAATAATATCCTTTAAATAATTCACTGCAAAAGCCCCTGCGCCATAAACGGCAGGCGGCGAATCATATCCCAATAAATAACCATTATTATATTTTGTCACCCGCTCCACATCCCCGTGTCCTGAGAAATAAATAAAGGCCCGGTCACCTTCTCGGCTTTCCTCTATCAACCAGTCGAGCGACATAATCATTTGGGCATTTGTTGCTTCCTTGTTGGTGTGGAGGAAAATATATTCATCGGGGACATTCCCACCTGCCGGGGTACGTAGCCACTCGGCAAATGCTTTGGCGTCCTGGTCGGCATATTTTAAATCAGGGATCAATGGTTCTTGGTAGTCGGAGATGCCGATGATGACGGCCCTTGTGACTGCCGACTGCCCACTGCCCACTGCCCACTGCATCGGGGTTACGCCTTTTTCCTGAGCACGAAGGCAAAGAGTATTGAGAAGTATAAGGAAAGCGGTTGTTATTTTCATAGGCCAAGGTATTGATCCTTAATACGGGAAGGTAAAAAAAGTTATCAGTAATTTGATTAAAGCATGGAGAATTGCAATATTGGCTTTCATCCAAAAATTATAGCAAAATCATGAAAAAAATCACCCTTACTTGTTTGGTTTTATTTATTTGTTTCTCTGTTTCATTTGCCTAGCCAAAAGGCGAAAAAATTGTCATTGGAGAATCATTCTCCATTCAGTCTAAAATATTAAATGAAGAACGGCCTTACCTGATATATCTACCTGACGATTACAACCAAAACGGCGATCCGGTAACAGTCATGTACCTGATGGATGGCGATGGGCATTTCCATCATACTTCTGGCATTGTAAAATTCTTGAAACGACAGGGACGCATTCCAAATATGATGATCGTGGCTATCCCAAACACTACTGACCGAACTCGAGACCTTACACCTCCCATCGAAAAAGATAAGGAAGCGCTTAAAAACATGCCCACGGCTGGTGGAGCTGACAATACTTTAAAATTTATGAGAGAGGAGTTGATCCCTCATATTGATAAGAACTACAACACCAATTCTTATCGTGTTCTGGTTGGACATTCATTTGGAGGCATATTCGCTGTGCATGCTTTTTTGACCCAGAAGGACATGTTTGACTCTTACATCTCTATTAGTCCAAGTATGTGGTGGGATCAACAGAACTTAGTAGACAAAGCAGAAGCCTTTCTTGATTCCAAACCTGAACACGATGGATTCTTTTACATGACGATGGGAGATGAAGGTGGAGCTATGCTTGGCGGCGCTATGAAATTAGCAGCATTGTTTGAGGAAAAGTCGCCCAAAGGATTTGGATGGGATTTCAAAGTGATGGAAGAAGAAACGCATGGTTCAATTCCTCACCGAAGCACTTATTACGGATTGGAAGCTATTTTTAAATCCTGGTATAAAGTTGACCTTGATAAACTATTTGCCGCAGGCGGAATGGCAGCCGTAGAAAAGCAATATGCAGATATGTCTGAAAAGCTGGGCTATGAAATGAAACCAACGGAAGGTGACATCAATAACTTAGGTTATCGCTATTTGGCCAATGAAAACTATGAAAAGGCCATTGAGGTGTTCGAATTAAATGTGAAAAAATTTCCAAAGTCTGCCAATGTTTATGACAGTTTAGGGGAAGCATATAAGGCTGCTGGCAACAATGAGTTGGCCATTAAAAATTATAAAAAGTCAGTTTCGGTTAATCCTGGCAATGCCAATGGCGTGAAAATATTGAAAGAGATGGGCGTTGATTACAACCCAATCAAAGAAGCGAAAGATTTACCTGAAAAAGAAGCGAAAGCTTATTGTGGAAAATACAGTGTTTCTGCTGGTGGCATTCTCCATATAGAGGTGGAAGATGGCAAATTAGTGGCCTGGTCAAAAGATGCGGGTATCCCTAAACAAACTTTGGTCTCCGTTTATAAAAATGGATTTGTGGTACAGCCTGCTAATATCTTGTTGATATTTGATGATAATGATGCTAAAAAATTTACCGCTGAAATGGGGCCGGGGCAGTATGTCTATGGCACCTTCATAGAGGGTACGCCGTAAGAAATTTCGAAGGTAGTAGGGGTGATTCATGAATCACCCCTACTGTTTTTCCTCTTCCTTATTTCGATTCATTTACTATTTTCTATATTCTGCTGGGACATTGTATTGATTCATCAGTTCATTCCAGCGATCTTCCATTTCCCGAAGTGGAGCCAGATAACTGCGGTCAAAATATCCTTCGCCTTCATAGGTTAGAAATTGAAAATCTTTATACCCCAAAGCAAAAGCCTTTTCTAAGCGTTGGAAAGCTACATCGTACGCACCTTTTCCCGCAAGAAACACCGCATATTCGTAGTGACCTTCCGGGTAATCGGGAAACCATTCAACCACTTTCTTAAAATAGGTATCAAAATCGCCATAGGCAGGGAAGAACCCGGACCACCAACTCAACCACCGGGCAGCCGATCTCTTTGGATCACGCCCCATGGCCAATATAAATTGCTCCCTTGCTTTTTCATCCTGTCCCAATTCAAAGTAATACTGTGAAAGGTTTATATAGGTGCCGCACCAGCTCGGGCGATAGTTTTTTCTCGTTTCCAGGATCATTTTTTCCGCCTCTTTCAGGCGCCCCATTTTAGCGTATAGCATACCTAAATAAGATGTATAGTGAGAATTAGGATCTATTTCAATAGCCTTTTCAAAAGCCTCTGCAGCTTTCTGCAAGTTCTCTTTTCTTAAATAAACCGCTGCGATTTCGGAATAGCTGCAAAATGTCGGGTACAATTCGATTGACTTTTTAAGATAATAGATGCTCTCAGCAAAATTTCTTCTTGCTTTGTGCCATTGACCTATTCCAGTATGTGACAAAGCAGAATTAGAGTCTACCTCCATCATTTGGTCAAAACATATCTTAGCTTTAGCATAATCCATTTTATCATAAAGATTGTAAAGTCCATAATTGAATAAGGCGTACAGCCAATTGGGACAGAGCTCCAATGCTTTTTCAAAATAGAGATCGGCTGAATCAAGTTGGCCTAAAGGATAGCCGTAAATGAAGCCTATTTCTACCAGCGCCAGCGCCATATCCGGCTGATAGGTCAGCGCTTCCTTGTATTTGTCAATGGCTAGTTGAGGGTTTTCATTTTTTGTTTTGTCCTGCCTGTATGCCTCATCCAGTAGTGCTCCTTCAAACCATAGCTTTCTGGCCTGCAATAATGGAGTCATATAATGGTCTTCACCCAAGAGTTCAATGGCCCTTTGCAGGTAACCAGGATAGGGACTAAAAATGGTGAGCCGGTGATCTGGCGTAGCAATACAAATTGGAGCATTGGAGGTCAAGTATTTATTGATGACCTGCTGTGCATCGTCTTGAAGCCCGGCGGCATAGTTGCGCCGCATGCCCGCATGCAATTTTGCCAACAGCGGTTCTTCGATCAATTGGTTGAAATAGTATTCGGCACAAGCGTTTTCGGGTTCAAAAAATGATTGATCGGCGAGTGCGCTTTGAAATGCCTGGTATCGTTCACGGGTCGTGGAATCAACCAGGGAAAGCACCTCTTCTTCTATGCCCCGAGTCTCCGTGGCCGTAAACATGGGCATTTCTCCTTCCTTCCGTTGCTTTACCCGTTCCAGCAGATTATCGTCGACCGTGGCGAGAACCTCCCTCGGATTGCCCACCGTCATCGGCAGTTGGTTGTGGGGCGCTACTTCAACGGACACCCGGTCTTGCAGGTAGCGACCGACTTCCATCAGATTTACTGATAGATCCTCATTGCCATCGGCCAGTCCATACAGTCCATCCACCAGGTGGTAACTGAATGCCCCACGACCACCGCCCCACTGCTCTCCCTCAATGCTGTACTCATCGGGCTGGCAGGAAAGGATTTTCAGCTCATTGGCAAATTGCTCGGACAAATTGCTGCTAGTAAGTTTGCTGCCATTGACTGCACTTCCCGCCAGTTTTCCGGCTCGGCAGGCATCGGTGATGACTACGACCCTGGCCTTTTTTTCAAGCGATAAAGTGGAAACCACCAACTGGAACATTGGGATAGCCAGTGTGCCCCCGGCCATATAGACCTTGGAGGGCGCATCCCAACACAGAAGATATCCCGGCTGTGAAAAGGTTTGACTCTCCACATCTCCGTGCCCTGAAAAATAGATGATGGCCTGATCTCCTTCTTTACATTCATCCATCAGCCAATACAAGGCGGATGCAAATTGGCCGGAGGTGGCAGCATCATTAGTCAGCACCTTCAGATGATCTTCATCCAAACTGCCCCCTGCTGGCGACTGCAAAAATGTAGCAAAAGCCAATGCATCTTTATCGGCAAAGCGCAGGTCGGGGATGTCCTCATCCTGGTAGTCGGAGATGCCGACGACGACGGCGTAGGTAGCCCCCTCCTGACCTCCTCCGCCAGCTGGCGGAGAGGAGATGGGACTCACGCCTTTCTCCCCCTCCTTTGGAGGGGGCTTGGGGGAGGCCTCTTGAGCGAAAAGGGAAAGGGCAATTAAGCTGAATATGGTGAAAAGGATCGTTTTAATTGGTCGCATTTTAGTCGTTTGTTTTTTCTGGGAAATATTGTTGCATTAAATCCTTGTACTTGGGCAACTCTCTTATTGGTTCGAGCTTTGGGTCATTGTCCATAAAGTCATAAGTACGGCCACCAATTGCAAGGGCCTTTCCCAACAAGTCCAAAGCACTGTCGTAATCACCTTGTCCGATCTTTAGTTGACAGAAAATGTACTTGATGTTGTCCCCACCGGGGTTGGCCTCCATGGCCTTTTCGAAGTGTTCGGAAGCACCTGCATAATCAGCCTCCATGACCTTTTCGACAGCTTGCACCAACGGCTGGTATTTTTCATCCAATGCAGCGGCCTCGCTAAACCATCTAAGACTTTCATTTGGTTGCCCGGAATAATAGGCAAAAAGTCCTTTCAGATAGGTTTGACTGCTGGCATTGTTGCCCTTGGATAATTGTAACTCAATAGCTGTGTCAAGCAGTTCTAATGCTTCCTGTTTCCGGTGGGTTGAAAAAAGAACCCAAGCCAAGTTCCAGGTAGCGGCACTGTATGAAGAGTCTTTCTCCAAAGCTATTCTCAAATATTTTTCGGCCAATTCATCCTCACTGTGGACACGGTAGAAATAACCGATATGATTATAATTAACAGGTTGCTGATCGGAGACTTCAATATATTTTTGAAATGCGGAATCCGCTTTTTCTTTTTGTCCGCTCAAATAGGACGACTTGCCGTAAGCGGACCAGTTTAGTCTTCGATCGGATGAAAGAGTAACGGCTTGTTTATAATAATCGGCAGCGGCGGCGTAATCACCTTGCCCTTCGTAATATTTTCCCATCAATTTATAACCAAAACCCGCTTTTGGAAAACGTTTAATGGTTTTCTCGGCCAACGTTTTATAACCCGGTGATTGATAAGCGGCAGGCACATTGGAATAATTTTCCACATAGGATAGCGGAATGTAATTCATGAAAGCCGTATCTATTAAGTTCAGGAACGTTTCGTATTCTCCTTTATCGCGATAAATACCTGCCATACTGTAATAAACCCATGCACTTTCAGGGGTGGCATGTCGGGCTTGCACATAGTATTCCAGGGCTTTTTCTAAATTTCCCAGCGCCTCATAGGCGATACCTATGGATAACAGTCCCTCCCAGTTTTCCACCTGTGCATTGATGGCTTCCATTTCCGGTATGAGTGCCTTTATTTTTTCCGGTTGTCTTCCCCAATATGTGCTTATGAGATCGGCATAGGCATCGCCATCGCTTGGTCGCATTTCAAGCCTTTTGCGGTTGATCGCTTCGGCTTTGTCGTATTGTCTTAGTTTTAAATAAATCCACTCAGATAAAACATTATATGCCTGGTTGTTCCGGGGAGACAGTTCAAGGATGTGTAACCAGGTCTTTTCAGCATCCAGGTATCTTTGTTGGTTATAATAACACCAGGCCAGTTTTTCCAGGTACAAGATGTTTTCAGGTGCTATTTCAATGGTTTTCAATAAATAGGCTTCTTCCGCTGAAAATTCACCATTGACTCTTTTGATAGCAGACATAAGTACCGGGTACAACGACGTTTCAGGTGCCAATTCACGTACTTTTTGTGCAAGGATAAGGGAAGAGTCCAAATCACCTTTCGACCGGTAGTATGCACTTAAATTGGCGTATGGAAAGATCCAGCCCGGGGCGAGTTCCGCAGCTTTTTTATAATAATGAAATTGCTCATCTCCATAATTAAAGCCCAAATCATGAATGATAAATGCTGCATTGGGAGACAGTTCCAAAGCCTGGTTCAGTAAATTAATGATTTGTTCTCTCCAGATGTGGGAAGAATCTGTCAAAGAGAAAGTACGTTCCAAATGACTGTACCGGATATCGACCGCATCGAAATAATATTGTTTGGCCTTCAGTGATTTGTACATGTAGTGTTTTTCTCCAAGTATTTCTGCTGCTTTTCCCAGGTACCGGACGTATTTGGAATACTTTACTTCCCCTCTTGTCCGGGCGGCAAAATCTTCCTCATCGCCCCGCAGGTAGGCATTGATGGCCTGCTGCGATTCCTCCTGTAAGGCTGTAGCAAGGTTACGTTTCATCAATCCGTGCAGGCGAGTCAATTCCTCTGCTTCCGAAAGCTCGGTGTATAAATCATAGGCACTCGCTCCGGTAGGTTCAAGCAATTCGCCATTTTCCAAAGCAGCTGTGAATAGCTCATATTTCTTTTGCCAAACACTATCCGTATCTGCTAAAATGACCTCTTCAAAACCCTTGGTTTCAATGGCAGCAATGGTTGGTGTTTCATTTTCTTTTCTTTCCCGTAGGGCGAGCAGGCTGCTTTCATCCACCTTGGCAATGACAGCACCTTTGCTACCGACCACCATCGGAATCTGTGATTGAGGAGCTGTTTCAGCAGGAACAGTTTCTTCGAGGTAGCGATTGATTTCGAGGAGGTTGATTTTGCTATCGGCGTTGTTGTCGGCAAGGCCGGTCAGGCCGTCGATCAGGTGGTAGGAAAAGGCGCCTCGACCGCCGCCCCACTGCTCGCCTTCGAGGCTGAACTCATCGGGTTGGCAGGAGAGGATTTTGAGTTCATTGGCGAATTGTTTGGACAAATTCGCTGCCGTCGCCTGCGAGCCGCCAATCTCACTACCCGCCAATTTCCCTGCCCGACAGGCGTCCGAGATCATCAACACCCGCACGCCTTTCTCCGACAGCGTAGAGATGATGTCCTGCAAAAAAATAAGCGCAAATGCCCCTGCCAAATAATTGGTGGGTGGCGAATCGTAGGTCAGCAAAAAACCTCTTTGAAAACGGGTGCGGGTCTCCACATCACCATGTCCACTGAAATAAATAATGACCTCATCGCCTTCTTTACTTTCATCAATCAACCAATCGAAAGCGGAAGCGATGGCGCCGGTGGTAGCTGCCTTGTCGGTTAGGATTTGCAGGTTTTCGGGCGGCAGGTTTCCGCCAGAAGGTGATTGTAAAAAGGAAGCAAAGGCCTCTGCATCTTTATCGGCAAAGCGCAGGTCGGGGATGCCTTCATCCTGGTAGTCGGAGATGCCGACGACGACGGCGTAGGTTTGTCCCGAACTCGCTTCGGGATTTGTGTCGAGTGGGGATGCTCCTTTTTGCTGGGCGAAAAGGGAAAAAGCGGAGAATATGAATAGGATTGTAGTGTATCTCATGGTTGGTTTTCTTTTGCGTAAATTATTTTTGGGATTGCTGTCGCATCAGTTTTTTATACTTAGGCACCTCCCTCAGTGGAGCCAGTTGTTCGTCATTTTTGATAAAATCATAAGGTATGCCTTTGAGAGCGATGGAAAGAGGCTCGATGGCTTCCTTGAGCTTACCTTGTTTGACTTTGATCCGGCATAAGAGATGATTTCCTTCCGCATTATTTGGCTCCATTTTGAGGAACTTCAATAAGATGCTTTCTGCGGCGTTATAATCCTCCTCCCTAAATTTTTGAAGAAGTGTTGAGAGACCCCTTACTTCAGGGATATGCTCTTCAACTTGTTTTGTGAGCGCAATCGCTTCATCGAAATTTTCAGAATAGAAGTAAAAAAGGGCTTTAGTATAGACCAATCCAGCTTTTTGGTTTTCCTCTTTTAGCAATGCAATAGACTTATCTAAAAGTTGATGAGCTTTTTCCCACTCTCGCCTGGAAAAATGAATCCACGCAAGCTTACTGAGTGCATAAAGGTTTTTGGGAGTATAGGCCAATGCATTTAAATACAGTTTTTCGGCCTCTTCATAACGATTCTGTGTCATATAATAGCTGGCTATCCCAGACAGATGGTCAACATTCCCTGGAGCAACTTCCACGGTTTTAGCATACATTTCATCGGCCTTTTCATATTTCTGTTGCAACCTGTATGTATCCCCCATATTCATGTAAGGGAAACTATAGCCTGGCTTGAGTTCAAGGGCTTTCTTTGAATAAAGTATTGACTTTTCATACTCTTTTTTCATTCTATAGACCACAGCCATATTGTTATATGGCACTGCCCAATTTGGAGCTAATTCTATCGCTTTTATGAAATGTTTCATCTTGTTATCCGTAGCTTTCCATTGAGACAGTTCATTATGAACATAGGCAGCATTTGGTTCCAACTCAACTGCCTTTTTTGCATTTACTTCCCATTTCTTTTTCCAAACTTCAGAAGGATTTACTCCCGAAAACATTGGGTTAGCAGCCCTTACCCGAATATCCACTGCTTCAAAGTAGTACTGTTTTGCTTTTAATGAATTGTACATATAGTGACCCTCACCCAAAAGCTCCGCCGCTTTTTCAAGATACCGAATGAATTTTGAGTATTTCAATTCTCCACGGCTTCGAGCTGCCAATTCTTCGTTATCCGCTCGTAGATAGGCGTTGATTGCTTGTTGCGATTCTTCCTGCAAGGCAGCGGCAAGGTTGCGTTTAATGATGCCTTGCAGCCGTTCCAGCCCTTCTACCTGTGAAAGTTCCTGGTACAAATCATAGGCACTCTCATCTGCTGGTTCCCCCGAAGGGGCAGGGAGCAACTCGCCTTTTTTTAGAGCGGCCGTGAATTGCTCATATTTCTTTTGCCAAATGCTGTCCACTTTTGCCAACAGCACTTCCTCAAATCCTTTGGTTTCAATGTTTGCGAGGGCAGGCAGTTCTTTTTCCATTCGCTGCCGCAATTCTGATAAACTGCCCTCGTCCACATTAGCCAGCACAGTTTTCATACTGCCCACCATCAGGGGTATCTGAGAATGCGGATCGGTTTCGGCAGGGACTTTCATTTGCAGGTACTGGCCGATTTCCAATAGGTTTACTTTCTGGTCGGTATTGCGATCAGCCATACCTGTCAATGCATCTATTAAATGATAGGAAAATGCACCTCGTCCGCCACCCCACTGTTCGCCTTCGAGGCTGAACTCATCGGGCTGGCAGGAAAGGATTTTGATTTCATTGGCGTATTGTTTCGAGAGATTAGCGGCTGTGGCCTGTGCCCCTCCAATGTCGCTGCCTGCCAGTTTGCCCGCCCGGCAGGCATCGGAGACCATGACCACCTGCACCCCCTGTTCCGAAAGGGTGGTGATGATGTCCTGCAAAAAAATGAGCGCAAAAGCACCCGCCAGGTAATTGGTCGGCGGTGAGTCGTAGGTCAGTAAAAAGCCCCTTTGAAAACGGGTACGGGTCTCCACATCGCCATGGCCGCTGAAATAGATGATCGCCCGATCGCCAGCTTTGCAATCAGCGATGAGCCAGTCCATAGCGGAGGCGATGGCGCCGGTGGTTGCTGCCTTGTCGGTTAGGATTTGCAGGTTTTCGGGGGGCAGGTTTCCGCCAGAAGGTGATTGTAAAAAGGAAGCGAATGCCTCGGCGTCTTTGTTGGCAAACCGCAGGTCGGGGATGTCCTCATCCTGGTAGTCGGAGATGCCGACGACGACGGCGTAGGTTCGGGATTGGGTATTAGGTATTCCGGTATCGGAGATTGGAGTGACACCTTTTTGCTGAGAAAAAAGGGAAAAGCAAAAGCAAAGTGCAATACAAGTGATAACTGTTTTCATCGACAAGGCTGTTTTTTATAGATACGCTAATGTAGGGAAAGTTATCAGTTGAAAATGATATTCTCCTTAATGGCAGGAAGTAATAGAGGATTGAAAATTTCAAAAATTAGCGGCGTTTCAAATGTTGGCAATGCAGCAATAATAGAATATACAATCATGCTTGTTCATTTTATTAATCCTTCATTGCTCATGCTGTTGCGCTATATTATGTTGTTTTAAATAATATTGAATGAAACAGGCATGGAAGACAACGCTACTTTCATGTTAGATTCGAAGGCATTCTGGTTTGGCTTAAGCAGCTTGGGCTTTTCTGCGGGATATCTGTCAATGGATTTACCCTTCTTGTTTTTCCAATCTTTCTATCAACCTTGATGATACTCGCAGGAAATCCATTTCAGTTATGATGCCAGCCAGTTCATTGTTTTCATTAACTACAACCGGCAAGCACCCGACTTTTTTATCACGCATAATGTGGAGTGCCTCTACAATAGTGGCTTTGGGTGAAATGGTGATAGGTTCTTTTATCATCACCTCTTCTACTGTAGCGACATCTTGGTTGTTTTGTTGGGATCTGTGACCGTAATATTTTAGCAATCCACGAGAAGTGATTAGTCCAACGAGTTTGCCTTTTTGGTCTTCAACTGGCATGTATCGCACTTTATGCCAGTTCATCATTTCCGTTACTAAATCGATCATGTCCTGTTGTTGCACCGTGATCAAATCAGTGGTCATAAATTCATCTACCCGAAGGCGGGATGGTACATATTCCCGGAGGTCTTCAGGGTCAGGGATTTTCCATTCGTGAACTGGCATTTCTTTTTCCTGATTTTCGATGATGCAGGCTGTTACAACTGCTGCTGCTTCATCTTTAGTGATTGACTTTTTAAGTTTCGTGAATGTTCTCAATTGCCACCTGGCACCTGTACAATGCTGTTTGATCCTTTCTTCGACAATGCCTAAATATCGGTCAATGTCGGCTGTGTCAATATTGCGGAATTCCAACCCTTCTCTTGCAATTGGCAAAAGTTCTTTAAGAATAAGGTCTACCGCCGCATATTTTTTATCACCAAACCAGGTGAACTTAGAATCTATACCATACCGGGAAGCTTTAGTGAAATTATCCCTTACATCGTCCCAGCCTATTTTTTGTGTGATGTCGCCATATTGGTTGTGCATACCTACCATTGCCCCAAGCCAGAAAGCTGCATTGGCCGTAGAATCAAGAACGGTAGGGCCTGCTGGCAGTACCCTATTCTCTATCCTTAGGTGTGCTTGACCGTTGTCCGAGATTCCATAGCATGGCCTGTTCCATCGGTACACGGTTGAATTGTGGACTTGCAGAGATTTTAGTTTGGGCGTGACGCCTGCGTGTATTTTATCCCATGATTCTTCCTTTTCGTCAGCAGTCATCAGTATTCGGAATCGGGAAATATCTTCTTTGTAAATTTCAAGAATGGATCTGTGCAACCAATCGTTGCCAAAATTTACGCGTGGACTGCGTTCGCGAAGGTGTTGCTGTGAAGTGCGCGTATCGACCGACTGTTGAAACATGGCTATGCGGGATTCATGCCAGAGCCTTTTACCAAAAACCAAAGGGGAGTTCGCAGCCAATGCGATCACTGGGCCCGTCAGTGTCTGCGCAATATTGTATAACTCCACAAAATGTGCTGGAGCAACTTGTAAGTGAACCTGGAAGCTGGTGTTGCAAGCTTCCAAAAGTGGAGATTCGTGCTGTATATGGAGTTCGTCAATTCCATTTAGGTTGATCTCAAAATTATTGCCGATCAGTTGGCCATGAATGGATGTCATTAATGCATGATACCGCGGGTTGGGTGTCAGGTTTTCCAGGTCGAGATCAAATTTTCGCAGTGTGGGTAAAATACCAGTTAGGACTACTTTGGCCCCCATCTTGCCTACTGTTTCCCGTATTTTGTTCAGATATCCTAAGTTTTCATCCTCCAACTTACGCAATGCATCACCTTTGAATTCATGTGGCGTGAGGTTGGTCTCCAGGTTGAATTGTGCCAATTCCGTATCCAGCCATTTATACTTTTTCATTTTCTTCATGACCTCCATGTTGATCTTGGCAGGTTTGAAGGTTTTGGCATTCACCAGGCACATTTCCTGTTCTGCTCCTATGCGCACAATGTCAGACTCAAACCAATCGTTTTCAAGCATGTATTCGAGTGCGCTTACATCATTGAGCAGGCGTTTGGTAAAGGCCTGCATTTCTTTCTGGTCTTTCGCAAGAGATACTTTTTGTTCGCCCATGTGGGTGTATTTGGTTGTTGATTGTTAAATTGGTGTTCTTAGGTTGTTTTGAATCGCAGATTAAAAAAACGCAACTTTGCAAAGCCAATTAGGTAGAGGAATGAGGTTTTGGGCCTTCTTTAAACCTTTGAATAAAAACAACATTAGGTTCAAAGCAATGAATTTGGATGAAATTTGCCAAATAGTTTTTAGATTAAAATTTCATTAAGTTACATCATGCTTTCATAGAATTAAACTTTTGAAATGAAACAGTTTTCCATGTTATTGTTCGTCTGCACCGTTTTTTTTTCCTGTAAAAAACAAGATACTGCACTTTTTACCATACCCGTTACCAATTTAAGTTTCAATGTAAATCCAACGATGGATGCTTTGAATTTTCACTATATTCCCATCAATAACGTGCGATTTAATGCGATGGAATTGCTTGATGCCCAGGGTGTTGATACAGCCAACATCAACAGCATCCGCCCACGGACGGCGAGGGTCTATCTTCCGTTCGCAGATAATAATCTCAATTTTATTCAAGAAATTGCAGTAAGGATTTGTCTGCCAGGAGAGACTGGGATTAAATGCGGGATGGAAGCTTTTTGGTACGAAGAAAATATCGACTCACAACAAAACAAAGGTTCATCTTGGGGACTGTTCGGAAGCGCCGTGGATGATCTTACAAAACAAGTTCTGGCGGACAATGTAAATCTTCAAATAGAATTGGGCACCTGGTATCCACCAAATGGTTCTTTTGAAATTTCACTTGATTTGGAATTCGATGTGAGATGATGAATAAGGATTGAGTAATAGTCTTTTTTAGGTATATGACAAAACTTGAAAACAAAAAACCTTCGTCTCTTTCCTGCAAAAAACTTCACTAACCACCGACTTTAGTCGGTGGTATGAAAACACAATCATTAAGGGCTTTAGCCCCAGTATCCAGGCAAGCTGGGGCTAAAGCCCATTTATGTTTTAGTTTTTTCTCCGCCTTAAAAGGCGGAGTTAGTGATTCTAACATCAACACATTAATGAAATTCAAATTAGTCCTGTACTCAAGGTCTTTTTAATAACACCGCATAAAAATTGACGAAATGAAAAAACTGGTTTTCTCATCTGTATTTTGTTTAATGGCCGTTCTGTCATATTCTCAAGTTGAAGTGAAAAGCAATCCCATAGCACTTTTGTTTGAAGTAATTCCTTTATCCATAGAAGCATGCCTGTCAGATGATTGGGGCATGGAACTAGACATGCTTACTGCTGAGGGGGATTTTATAGGGTACGTGAGCGGAAAGCATTATTTAAGCCCAAAGTTTGGTGCTGATCGTTTTAATGTTGGCGCATTTTTCAGCGTACTTGCTGGAGACGGTGGTACTGCTGGATTAGGTTTTTTTGCTGGTCATAAATCAGTGTCGACGAAAAATGTGGTTTTTGAAGTAGCACTTGGAGCAGGACGAGGTTTTGGTGATTTAGAAGTTATACCTTACGTCAAGTTTCATGTAGGCTATCGATTCAACAGAAAAGATTGACCTATTCTTTGTCTAAATACGACTTCAACAACTCCCGCATCACCCGCAACGCCTTCCCCATTTGGTGTTCGACTGTTTTTTTCGAAATGCCCATTTCGTCCGCTATTTCCTGATAGCTTTTTTCTTCAAAACGACTTAATTGAAAAACGGCTCTGCACCTTGGTGGCAATGTGTCCACTGCTTGCCTGATTTTGTCCTCCAGCTCACCTTGTAAATAGTTTTGCTCAGCGTCCCGCTCTGGTTCGAAAGGGGTCGTTGCAGTAATTTCATCATGCGATTGGTTCTTCTTACTTCGCAACCAGCCAAGGGCTTCATTGATGGCCATCCGGTGGAGATAGGCGCCAGGCGAAGTGGTGATGTTGATGCTTTCCCTTTTTTCCCAAAACCTGATAAAAACCTGTTGAGCAAGGTCTTCTGTAACGCCTCTTTCCCCAACTATTCGGTGGATAGCAGCACACACAGGACGATAGTGTGACTCAAATAATTCTTTGAGCACAGATTTGTCGTTGGTGCGGAGCCTTGTAGATAAGTCTTCCAATGGCCTGAGGAATAGTGCTGGGCAATGGCTGGGAATTGTTGATTGAGGTAATTTGAAAAAATGCAGATTCCTTCAATCCTTCAATCCCATACCCATAAAGACGGCAATGATAAAAAATATTCTTTCAATGATGAAGCCCTAATCCTTACAGTCTGCTCAATAATTTTGAGAGAAGCGTCGTTTTAGGTTTTTTTTCACAAAACCTTATAATGATGAAAACCTTTGCTTGCCTGGCTTATTTAGCCGTTTCCTACTTAATTCTCCCTCCTTTTACTACTACTGATTCCCTGACACTTGCCGATGCCCTTGAAAAAGGATATGTCTCGGCTGAAATAACCGGAGAAGGAATATATTCCGGTGACTGTATCAGGGTGAAATTGACGAACAACTACAAGAAAGACCTTTCCGTGACCGTTCCTGCGGGTCAGATTTTTGAGCCAAGTGATCCTTTGTTACAGGACATTATGATTGCAAAGGAAGAAGAAATACTTGTGGAAAAAGGATCTAATAGGGTGGCTCGACTTACCGGGTATTGTGTGGAGGCGGGCGATGGTGCGCCAGGGGAAGGGAGCGTATTTGGCGTTGGTCGGATGGCCACTGGCAACCTACTCTCATTTGCCCTCTTCTTGAGCCAAAAGAACCAGCACAAAAATGATTATGCACAATATGCCGTCTGGGCTGTCAGTGATGATGAACGGTTGGAGGGGATTGGCGACCCTGCTTTAGCAAAAGAAGTCGCAAAATTGCTTGGTAAGCCAGAACCTCAATATCATGTTCAATATCAGCAACCTGACCAAAGCCGGCTTTTGCCAGGAACTCCCGTAACCATGCAGCGAGAAGCTTTGTCGATGAACGGGCTTTTTTATTACACATTAGATTCGGAAAGGCCTGTCAACTTTGAACTATACAATGAAGATGACGAAATGATCCATGCCTTTTTTAAGAACAGGAAGCAGCTTAAAGGTTACCACAAATTCCGTTTTGAGTTTGAGATCAGCAATTTGCCTAAAGGGAAATATTCAGCAAGAATGACCAGTGGGGGAGCGGTGATCGAAGAGCTGAGTGTGGAGTTTTAAAAAGAAGTGACTAGTGACGAGATCAGAGTGTTTTAATTCTCCCTGTTCGTCACTAGTCACTTATCACTAGTCACTTATCATTGAACCACTACTTTTCTGACAATCGTTCCGTCATTGGAACTGACTTTCAAGAAATAGAATCCAGCAGGTATTTCACTTACATTGAACTGGGCGTTGTCTTTACCCTGTACTTGTAAGATTTGCGTTGTAATTGTTTTTCCATCCAAAGTCAAAAGACTTAAGCTAAGCTCTTGTGTGAAACTGCTTTCGATGGCTACATTAAGCACATTGTCTACAGGATTTGGATAAGCAAGGATAGATACATTTTCCAATTGCTCTTCAGCACTGTTTACAAGCTGTGACTCGACAATTGTACCTGCTTCTGGAGCAATCGTACATTCGTTTTCACCTTCTGCTGTGGTAATGCATGCCTCACCATTGTAAGATAATACATCCTGAAATTCGATATCGTCAATATACCAACCACCATTTTGAACAGGTGTATTATCTGTATCTGTTCCAAATCTGAACCTGATTTGAATTTCTTCTCCTATCCAGTCACTTAGGTCGACATAAGTAGCTTCAAACTGGTCACCACTGTTACCACTATAAGCGCTAAGGTTAGGGATCACAAAAGTGTCATAAGATACATTTCCTGGGTATCCATTTCTGATCATTCTGTTAGGCACTTTGGTCCAAGATGCGTCCGAAACTCTTTTTATTTCTACGAATCCAGCATTTTGTCCTGGATTGGTATTGTACTTATGGTAGAACCTCAAGGCAGGATTATTTCCTGTAACCAGCCATGCTGCTTCATCAGCAATCAACTCCACATAAACATTGCTAATAGTTGCAATATCCTGAGCAACCCAGGCAAAGTCTCCTGTATATCCACCGAATGCATCTGTTATTCCCCATATACTTAGCGGGCTGTCACCAAAAAATCCAATGTCCCAGTTCAAGTCAGCATCTTCATCTGGTACATCATCTATCCAGTAAAGGCCTGACCATTTGTTTGGATCACTTGACAGTTTGTAGGTAATGGTTTCGTCGCCGGCAAAAGGAATGTCATTCAAAGTGAATGTGATGATATTACCTTGTACATCAGCAGGAACATTGGCAGACCCTGCAATATACTGTGTGCCAACTGGGATTACATCAGTGACCTTAACACCGGTAGCGAATGGATCTTTACAGTTTGAAACTGAAATAGTCACATCTATTTCATCACCAGGATTGATGAAGTCAGTTACATTTTTAGTAATGGAAATGGCATTCCTACAATCGCAAGGCAAATCAAAAGCTTCTATTTCGTCGCCAATTGCACCACTTGATCCCGGATAAGGGCCGTCGCCTTGGCGGGCACTGAACCCAACGCCACGACGGGCAAAAGTTTCCCAAATAAGACATTGGTTGGCACCATCGTACAATGCCAAATCAGCAGCGAGGATGGCATCTCTTCCATCTACAAAACCAGGAGAACAAGGCTGATTTTTCATTCCTTCAAATACCAAACGGATCGCTATATTGTTGCCACCAGTTCCTGTATAGAGGTCTTCCTCCCATCCGTATTGATCGGAAAGGTTCCAGTACATATCCCAAAGGATAGTACACCACGCAGCACCTACGCCGTGTGGAACAGATTCGTTGGGCAAAGAGCTATAAGTCAGTGGGTTAATCGCCATGTCATTTGAGTAAGGATAGTGGCGGATGCCGGCACCGTTAGGTGCTTGACCATCAGAATAATTACCTACACCTTTTGGAGTTGCGCCATCATCACCGGGGCTGATTGTGGTGACCAAAGCCATGAAATCACTCCAACCTTCACCCATTTGTTCTGAATTACCCAAGCAGCCAGCTGCACCTGGGCCACCAGTCAAACGATTAGAAATACCATGTCCGTATTCATGTGCAATAACGCCATTGTCCAAATCGGAATCTGCCTGTGCAGGTACGATAGGAGCAGGCAATTCAAATCTTGCGATAAGTCCATCTCCTGCAAATTGGCGGATAGTTTGACAATCTGATTGCCTCAAGAATACTACTGGGATATTTACTTCAGAGCCAACTGCTCCAGCACCAAGGGTAAGGAGGGCGTCTTCAAAATTGCAAATGATCACTCCAATAGCTCCAGCATCTTGAGCATTTACTCCTTTAAGTCCAAATTCACAACCTCCACGATCGATCAAAGCAACTTTCCCAGCTATCTCATCAGCGTTTAGAAAGTCAGTACATCCATCTGTCGTCAAATCTCCTTCTCCATCATCGACTATGACTACCTCGCCAACGATTGGAACATCTGTAATATAGGCGCCCGCACCCCAATCACCAGCAGCTGGATGGCTAACTTCATAACCTCCAGCAACAGATGCTGGCTCATCAATTGAGAAATCACTGCCGCCTAAATTCCAGCGGTACATCTGCATTCTACCATTCCCACCATCAGGTGGAGTAGAGAAATTGGCATTGTTTGTACCACTTCCATCCTGTGCTTCTGCATTTACATGGTCATCGTCTAATCCAAGGTCAGTATAATTATTGGTTTGGAAATTTCCAGAAACTTCATCAAAGCCATAGTGATATGCGAAGTCGTGCATGACGTTGTTCATGTAAAACAAGTTGACAACTGCTGCATCGGTATATTGGTCTGGCTCAAAATCTGCTTGCCAAGGGAAGTCGAATATCAAGTTGACACCACCGTCTGGCTCATTGCCAGCAGATGAATTGGCATTTCCACTATCTTCATATGCATGGACATTGTTTCCACGTGTAATAGTATACTCTGGTCCATCTACGCCATCCGTGTCGTGCCAAGTATATGGGGAAGCTACTGGATCGTGTGGCTCAGTGATGATTGCACGTGCGCCATGAATTGGACTTTCAACAGGAATCGGCCAAATATTATAGGTTTCGCCAGCAACCATGCTCGTTGGGTTTTCCACTGCGTGGAAATGATC
Source organism: uncultured Saprospiraceae bacterium (assembly GCA_942490835.1). Taxonomy (GTDB): domain Bacteria; phylum Bacteroidota; class Bacteroidia; order Chitinophagales; family Saprospiraceae; genus UBA6168. The sequence continues at coordinate 637,264 of CALNYY010000093.1, read as the reverse complement.
GGTACAGTCGTGATTGGCGCTCTTGAAAGATTTTGAATCAACCTTGCAGTAAACTGTCCAGTTGTGCTCGTTCAAGATTTGGCCAGTTACAGCATCTACTCTTGTACTCCACATATCGGAAGAATTCACAGGATACCAGGTCACATCCCACGCAAGCAATACCTCACCATTCATTGGCTGGTATTTTAAACTTACTTTGATGTCTTCGTAAGCGATAGTCCCTTTATCAAAAACAAAGGTGCTGTTACCATCTTGGTCAAGTAACCGTAAATCTTCGAAAGGAATGTCAAGATGGGCAGCCAATTTCTGGACGGCTGATTCTGGACTAATTACGGGTGAGTCAGTATTCACTTTTGAGGCAAGGCCACTTTGGAAGCGCTTTCCTACGTAGAATACCTCACCATTTTTGGATATGTTCAAATTGAGAATGGCGTTATAAACAGGGACGTTGTTGTACGTCTGCGTAAAAAATACCCTGATGATACCAGTTTTCTCATCTGTGTACATGTCACTGACAGCCATTTCATTGATGTCGAGAGCTGTTAAGCCCCAATTCTCAGAATTGGAACGGACATGCTCCATTGCAATGTCAAGAGGTGTGGCTTGCTGAGCGAACAGGCTAGTGCTCGCCAGTAACAGTGCCAACAAAAAATTAAATTGGGTACTGTTTAACTTCATGCTAAGAGTGTTTTAATAAAAGATCGTTCTCACCAAAGCGAATAAGCAGTACTAAATAGGTAAAACTGAAAGCCTATGCTGGTCGTTAGAACTGCCAGCAAAAAGGGACTCCTCAATATAACTTTTGGAACTACTCAATAGCAAATGGCTCAAGAATCTGGTTAGACAAATGTTTTTCAAAAACTAATGATTGCAGGCAAAAATAGTTTTTTAAAGGAAAGCTTTAGAATAAACAACTGAAAATACAATGGACGCGACAATTTCTGTGCGTCGTATTTGTTTTCAGTACTTTGAGATTGGCCATATTTAAACAGCGATCGGCTGCTTAAACTAATGCATAAACTGAATCTGTCGGATTTGAAATAATAAACTGATGTTACACAGAAAAGAACTCCTAATGCAATCTCTTGAGTATTTGGGCCGAGCACGCTGGAATGCCGCTAAACGGAGGAGGATTGCTGCTCCGCTTTTAACAAGATCGAAAATAGCAGAGCGATGTCAATATCAACTATGCGTAACATGAGATAATAACTATTCCTCCTCTTCTTTTTTCTTTTCTGGAAGTTTGCCAATTGGTTCATCCCAATGGTGCCGGTGTTGTTCGGCATCTTTCTCGTAGGCCCATATTACTTCTTTTACTAATCGGTGGCGCACCACATCGTCAGCAGTTAAATGGATGACACCGATACCCTCGATGGCATGTAACAAATGGATTGCTTTCCGAAGGCCAGAAAAGGTGTTTCTGGGAAGGTCAACTTGAGAAAGATCACCTGTGAGAATAGCCTTTGCTGAAGGGCCTAATCTAGTCAGGAACATCTTTATTTGGACAGAAGAGGTGTTTTGTGCCTCATCTAAAATGATGAAAGCATTGTCTAAGGTGCGACCTCTCATATAAGCCAATGGCGCTATTTCGATGACCCTTGTCTCCATGAAATGCTTCAGCTTTTCTGATGGTATCATATCGTCAAGGGCATCGTACAAGGGGCGGAGATATGGGTCTATTTTTTCTTTCAAATCACCAGGGAGGAATCCAAGGCTTTCACCAGCTTCTACGGCTGGGCGGGTCAGGATGATCTTTTTGACCATCTTTAATTTAAGTGCCCGAACTGCCAAGGCTACAGCAGTATATGTTTTTCCAGTTCCTGCAGGGCCGATGGCAAATACAACATCATTGGCCTCAGAAGAATTTACAAGCAATTGCTGGTTTTTGGTTTTTGCCCGAATAGGCCTTCCGCCATTGCCATAAACCAATACCTTGGCATCCTTTCCGTTCAAATGGGTGTGGAATGGGTTGCCATTGTCCAGCAATATTTCCTCCACCATTTGAATCGGCAATTCTTTTTTTGATTTAAGCAGGCGCAGCATATTTTCGAATTTGCCTTTAGCGGCCTGCGTATATTTTTTTTCACCTGAGAGTTTAAGGTTTTGGCCTCTAGCAGTAATGGAGATATCTGGAAATGCTTTGCGGAGAAGGTCTAATTTCACGTTATGCTCGCCGTATAATTCAACGGGATCCACACCTTCAATGGTAAGAATGATTTCGCTCAAATGATTTATGGATTTGAATATTGCTAGTGATGAATGAAATGGGAGGTCTACTTTTAATGTGAAAGGTCTTGTTTTATTCGTCTCCAATCCATTTCAAACTACCCAGAACAATAGTTAAGTTTGCGGGTAAATGTAAAGATTTGTAAGAAAACTGTTCTATACATGCGTTGGTTCAAATTTATATTCAATTAAGGGCATTGTCAACTTTATGTGATTTGAGCTTTCGCTAAAAATTGGAAAAGCAACCACTGGGAAAATAAATCAAGGGCATATGGCTACCGTAACATTTACAACAGATTTTGGCCAGAAAGGGTATTACCTGGCAGCACTGAAAGGAACCATACTTTCTGAAAGCCCTGATGTACAGTTAGTAGATATTTCCCATTTGGTAAAGCCATATGATATTGTACAAGGGGCATTTATTCTCTCCAACGCCTACCACCATTTCCCAAAAGGAACGATCCACGTTGCAGCTATCAATAATGTGTCAGCACCTCTTCCGATGATCGCTTTCCAGCATGAAGGTCATTATTTTATCGGGCCAGATAATGGCATTTTTTCGTTGATGTTCGATCAATTGCCAGCAGAAATTTATAAGCTGTCCATTGAAAATGCAGGGACGTTTCCAATTAAAGATTTGATTGCAGAAGCCATTTCGCACATCATCGGCAAAAAGCCCTTTTTTGAAATTGGCCTTCCGGCTTCAGATATGGAGCGCCGAATTGCACTACAACCCGTTATCAGTTCTTCCCAGATCAGGGGATCCGTTATTTATATTGATCATTTCGAGAATGTTGTAGTGAATATCAAACAAGACTTTTTTGAAAAGGTGAGAAATAAGCGGAGGTTCAAGCTGTTTTTCAAACGCCACGACCCGATTGAGCAATTAAGCAGAAACTATTATGATGTGTCTATTGGAGAGACACTTTGTTTGTTTAATGATGCTGGCTATCTGACAATAGCGATAAACATGGGCAGGGCAGCAAGCCTTTTTGGGGCTTAAAATGGACGATATGGTGCAGATAGATTTTATCAATAAATCTTGAACCTGCGATCTAATTTACCCACTATCCGACAAATAAGAATAATTGGAATTAGGTTTGCATTACTTTATTGACTTTTGCCGTCTTTGAGAACAAAAGTTGATTCCCCACATACATTTTTGGATACCCGTGAACTGAACAATCCTTTGCTTCATCTGTTTCATGAAAACTTTGAAAGCAAGGGGAATTGCCCCTTTCATAACTATGAATATTATAGAGCTCGTCAAAAAGAATTATAAGAAACATGGCAAAAAAGCCATCGTTGTCTTCCTCATCTATTTTGTGACCAAATGGACACTCACCATCCTATTTGGTGCGCAAATCATTGCGTATTTCAAAAATATCCTTTAGCCATTTTCTAATATATTTCAATTACTGTTTTAGATAAGCTTGCCTCGGAAGGAGACTCGGTCGTGACTATATTTTTAATATAAGTCTTTGATAGAGATTGGGCAGTGGTATTACCAATAGCAATTATCTTTTGTTGCTCAGTTATTTCTTTAATCCCCAAATAAGCACTTGCATTCATAGGGCTGGTAAAGACCAAACAATCAAATGCTGGCAACTCGAAATCTGTCAAAGGGGAATTTTCATAAACGACCAAATCTATTGACTTCACTTTTTTCCCCAGCCATTTCTGGACAGAACGCTGGCTTTTTTTTGCCCGTGGAAAAAGTACCTTTTCGCCCAAGGCTATTTTTAGAAATGATTTTGCAGTAGTTTCCGCATTTCCATCTCCAACAAAATTTGGGTGTGCAAAATGTTCTTCCAAAAAATCAGCTGTGCCAGGACCGATGGTAGCAAATTTGATATGGCTGGAAATTGGAGCTTTGATTTGTTCAAAAAAATGCTTTACTCCATTTTTACTATAAAAAAATATCCAGTTGGTTTCGGGTATGCCAGAAAAAGGAACTGCCGATATTTCAATTAAAGATTTACCTATGACTTCAAATCCAGCTTTCGTCAGTGTTTTATAAAAAATACTGTCTGGATTTTGTTCTCTTGAGATAAATACTTTTTTCATAAGCAAATCAGCCTCCTGATTTCAGGGTAGGCGGGATTTTTATTGCATTAGTTTCTCAACTATTTTTTCAGATAAATTAAAGCTGGTGCTTGAGGAAATATTGACTCGCTTCACAGGACTGTCCCAGGTTTTAGCATAAGCAGCCCAAACGTGGTAATGGCCATTTGCATCCAATTCACAATGTGCGCCCAAAGGCATATGGCAACCACCTCCAATCAATTTTAAAATTTTCCTTTCCACATTCGTGCAGGCCACCACTGCAGGATGGTGTAATTTCTTGATCAGGCGGCGGGTCTCTATATCTTTTTCACAGCATTGGAATGTGAGTACGCCTTGTGCAGGCGCAGGCACAAATTCACGTGGATTGAACTTCACGACTTTTAAGTCTGAAACATCCAAGTTGAGTCGGCTGATACCAGCCCCTGCAAGCAGGATTGCATCAAAATCCCCACTTCGTAATTTTTCGATGCGAGTGGGCACATTTCCACGAATATCTTTCAAGTCAATATCGCTGCGGAAATCAAGCATTTGTGCCTTTCTACGTGCTGAAGAAGTACCGACTATTGCTTTTTCTTTTAGCTGGAATAGTACTCCCTGTTGCACGGCATCTTGTCTTATCAGTAACCAATCTGTTGGATCTTCCCTGTAAGACACGCCCGCCAGTACAAGTCCTTCTGGTTGAGTAGTAGGCATGTCTTTCATAGAATGTACGGCCATGTCCACTTCTCCCATGAGTAGTGCTTCCTCAATTTCTTTGGTAAAAAAGCCTTTCCCTTCGATTTTGTCAAAGCTCAAATGTTGAATTTTGTCGCCTTGTGTCTTAATTATCTTAAGGCTTGCCTCCACTCCCAATTCCGAAAGCTGCTGTTGGGTGTAATTTGCCTGCCATAATGCAAGCTTGCTGCCTCTTGTACCTATTGTTATATTTTTCAAAATGATCTTGTGTTTGTGCAAAAGTAGCCAACCAAGTAGAAGGATATAGTCTGATGAAAGTAAAATTCTGGCAACTGCATCTCCCGATAATTATCGGGACTGCTATCAGCTAACTATCTTTGCCCCTATGCAAATATCTGCAAAAGAAATAGCCCAGCTATTGGGCGGCGATCTGGAGGGCGACGGAGAGACTCCCGTTGATAGGCCAGGAAAGATTGAGGAAGGCGGAGAAGGAGCGCTAACATTCTTGGGAAACCCCAAATATGAAGAATACGCCTATAGCGTTCGTTCATCGGTTTTGTTGACGAACAAATCGTTTGCACCTGTTCGTCCCATTGCAGCTTCTGCGCTTATTCGAGTAGATGATGTGTACGATGCTGTTCGTTTGCTTTTAGAAAAATTTGGCAATCAGGAAAGCTCCAATGGGCAGGTATCTGAATCTTCTGTTGTACATCGGGAAGCGACTTTAGGGAAAAGTGTTTCGATAGGCGCATGCAGCATAGTCGAAGAAGGAGCGAAAATTGGAGAAGGCTCCATTGTTTATCCCCAAGTTTATATTGGAAAAAATGTTAAAATCGGGAGTGGATGTATTTTGTATCCTGGAGTAAAAATCTATCATTCATGCGAGATTGGTGATCGTTGTATTTTGCACTCCAATGTAGTTGTTGGAGGTGATGGATTTGGGTTTGCTCCACAGCCTGATGGCAGTTACCGAAAAATACCACAGGTGGGTAATGTGATAATTGAAGACGACGTAGAAATTGGTGCAAATACTACAATCGACAGGGCCACTATGGGGGCTACTATTATACGGAGGGGTGTGAAATTGGACAATCTCATCATGATTGCCCATAATGCAGAAATTGGAGCTGATACAGTAATAGCTGCGCAAGCTGGGATTGCTGGTAGCACCAAAATCGGAGAGCGATGTCGTATCGGAGGCCAAGCTGGGTTTGTCGGTCACATCAAAGTTGCCGATGAAACGCAGGTACAGGCGCAGAGCGGAATTGCTGCACATATCAAAGAGCCAGGCCAGGCTTTTTATGGATCTCCAGCCTTGGCATATAAAGATTATTTGAAGTCGTATGCAGTTTTTAAAAAACTGCCTGATTTATACAAAAAGATCAATGATCTGGAAAAGAAACTCAGTCGTTAGTGATTTGAGATCAGTAAATAATTATTAGGTATCGCCCTTTATCTTTGCCTGATCACTATTCGCCTGTCACAATTTACTTATTACTGTTCGACAAACAATTATGAACCAACGCACGATCAAACAATCAGTCTCGCTCAAGGGAGTTGGATTGCACAGTGGAAAAGAGGTAGTGTTGACGCTTCACCCTTCTGGGGTTAATACAGGTATTCAATTCCGGCGTACCGACCTTAAAGATACTCCTACCGTTAAAGGGGATGTAAGTAATGTTGTATCTACATTAAGAGGTACTACCATCAAACAAAATGGCGTCCATGTTAGCACAGTTGAGCATATCATGTCGGCATTGTACGGGCTTGAAATTGATAATGTGTTGATAGAATTGGATGGGCCAGAGGTGCCGATTATGGATGGTAGTGCTAAACCATTCGTTGGTATTCTTAGAGAGGCAGGTTATGTGGAACAAGAAAAACTGAGGGAATATATTGAAATTACTGAACCGCTGAGGTATTATGATGAAAATACAAATGCGGAATTGATTGCCCTCCCTTCCGACTCATTCCAAGTCACAACTCTGATAGATTTCGATTCAAATGTTTTAGGACAGCAATATGCTTCAATGGACGATCTTGAGACGTATGCTGATGAAATAGCACCTTCTCGGACTTTTGTTTTCCTGCATGAGTTGGAGTACCTCGTAGAGCATGACCTTATTAAAGGTGGTGATTTGAGCAATGCGATTGTGATTGTGGATCGGCTGATGGAACAAGATGAACTGGATGCACTTGCAGATAAATTAGGTAAACCAAGTGTTCATATTGATAAAGAAGGTATCCTGAATACTTCTGAATTGCACTTCAATAATGAACCTGCCCGTCATAAATTATTAGATGTGGTTGGTGACCTCGCATTAGTGGGCAAGCCAATAAAGGGAAAAGTTATGGCTACAAAGCCTGGCCATACTGCCAATGTAGAGTTTGCCAAAATGCTTAAAAAGCTCTACATGGAGCAGCGCCGATTGAAAGGCGTTCCCAAATACGATCCTAATGCAGAGCCAATTTATACGGCAATGGACATTGCCGGTTATTTGCCACACCGTTATCCGTTTTTCCTGGTCGACAAAATTATCGACATGGGCGACGATTACGTGGTGGGTGTAAAGAACATTACATTCAACGAACAATTTTTCCAAGGCCACTTCCCCGGCAATCCCATCTTCCCCGGTGTATTACAGTTAGAGGCTTTGGCACAAGCTGGTGGTATTTTGGCCTTGTCACAAGTGGGTGATCCTGGAAACTGGGACACATACTTTGTGAAAATTGATGGGGTGAAATTCAAGCAAAAAGTAGTGCCTGGTGACACCCTAATCCTTAAGATGGAGCTTACTGCCCCAATACGCCGTGGCCTTGTACAGATGCACGGTAGTGCTTATGTTGGCAACAAGCTCGTTTCCGAAGGTGAATTGACGGCACAGATAGTTCGCCGAAAAGAGGAAGAAAAACCGGCAGCGGCAGCAGTTAATGGATAATCAAAGGATGAACCATTAATGTCAGCCATTTAACGAATTTCATTTAAACAGGCTTGCACAAAATTTCATCAAATAATCACGCAATAAAAGGAAGCGTTGATAGTTAAAGAGACGTTAAAGTGTCGTGGCCACGAAATACCATTAATTGCCATGATTCATTTTCTTGAGTTTGACAAGCACGATTGCCCAAAAAGATTGAACGTTAGGAAAGCCTAAATTTGCCAGCCTTTTTGATTCACACAGCTTTCAACATATATTATCCCAACTGGTAGATTTGTAATACATCAAAGCCTTTCATCCCTGCGGGGAAATTTGATTATTACTCAGACCATGTTGTATTTCATTATAATTAAGGAGTCAGCAAAGAACACCAAATTAACAGTAAACATTAGAAATGAAAATTACTACTGAACAACCGCAGGTCTTGCCTTATCTCAACGGCAATGGTCAAGGCATGAGGTACATACACCCTGATGCCAAAATCGGTCAGAACGTGACCGTCGAGCCCTTCACAACTATTGGTGCAGATGTGGTTATTGGCGATGATACATGGATAGGTCCAAATGTGACTATCATGGATGGAGCAAGAATCGGTAAAGGATGTAAAATTTTTCCAGGTGCTGTCGTAGGTGCAGTACCTCAGGATCTCAAATATGATGGTGAATATAGCTTGGTTGAATTAGGCGACCGGGTTATTGTTCGGGAATATGTGACTCTGAACCGAGGAACAAAAGCCAGCCACTTAACTCGTATTGGCAGCGGTTCGCTTTTAATGGCTTATGTACACGTAGCGCATGATTGTCACATTGGCAAAAATTGTGTTCTAGCAAATGGCGTTACACTCGCTGGCCACATCGAACTGGAAGATTATGTGATTTTAGGAGGACTGACAGCCGTTCACCAATTTGTGAAAATAGGTAAGTATTGTTTCATAGGTGGAGGCAGTTTGGTACGTAAAGATGTTCCCCCTTATGTAAAAGCAGCCCGTGAACCACTTTCCTATGCTGGCGTCAATTCTGTTGGTCTTCGTCGACGTGGTTTTACATTAAAACAAATCCATCACATCCAAGATATTTTCCGCATCCTTTTTGTACAGGGCAACAACACTTCTCAGGCTGTTGAACTTATTGAAACAGATATTGATGCTACTCCAGAAAGGGATTATATCCTCGAATTCATCCGCCGTGCCGATCGAGGCATCATGCGCGGTTTCCAAAACATGAATGGTCGTAGGTAATACACTGCTTCATTGTTCCATTGCTTCATAGTTCTACTGTTTGACAATGGAACAATGAAGCAGTGAAACCATGAAACAATGCAAATTACGCTTCACCAAGTTTCCAAGCGGTATCGTTACGATTGGGTTTTCAAGAGCATTGATTTTAGCTTTGAAAAAGGGGGAAAGTATTCGCTGACTGGGTCTAATGGAAGTGGAAAATCCACCCTGATGAAAGTGCTTTCTGGGCATTTGTCACCTTCTAAAGGGAAAGTAGTTTTTAATGGTAAAAATGGTGACGTGGCAATTGATGATGTTTACCAACATATCAGTTATGCCGCACCATATATTGACCTTATTGAAGAATTTACGCTTTCTGAAGCACTTATTTTCCACCAAAAATTCAAACCATTTAAGGCTGGGATAAATAGAGAAGCTGTTTTGGACATATTGGCATTTCCGAAAGCTAAAAATAAAGAAGTTCGTCATTTCTCCTCAGGCATGAAACAACGCCTCAAACTGGCACTCGCCCTCTGCTCCGATTCTTCCCTCCTCCTTTTGGACGAACCTACCACCAACCTTGACAAGCAAGGCATCGATTGGTATCTCCATTTAATAGAAAATTACCTCGACGACCGCACCACAGTCGTGGCTTCTAATGTGGAGGTGGATTATGGATTTTGTGAGGAGGGGTTGAGTATTTTAGATTATAAATAAGGCGGGCAACTAATGTGGAGGTCAAAGGCAGTTCTCTGCAAATAATTGATTAACGATTAAGCGATTAGGGATCAACGATTTTTGTCACAAAAATCTCACATCAAAAATCGTTGATCTTTTAATCGTTAATCAAAACACATGCTGCTGTTTCAAGTCTCCAGACCCCGCTGTTTCAAGTCTCCAGACTTGAAACCCCCGCTGTTTCAAGTCTCCAGACTTGAAACTTCCACACTCAAAACACCACATTCTCCCCAATCCCATTAAACAGAATCTCCCCATTCAAGCGGTTCTTAGCATGAATACCCTTCAATAACCTGAGCGGTTCACCGATTGGCTCATCAGACAAATCAAAAGTGCCATAATGCATAGGGACGAGGTGATTTGCTTCCAAATCCTGATAAGCTTGAAAAGCGGCTGCGGGGCTTGTGTGAAAATGTTGCATGAACCAAACTGGGGCAAATGCGCCAATGCCCAAAAAGGCAAGATCGATATTTGGGAACAGTTCGGCAGTTTCCTTGTAATGCTCGCCATAGCCAGAGTCACCACCAAAATAAATGGTTCTGTTTTCAGTCTCAAAAACAAATGCACCCCAAAGCCGTCGGTTGGTATCTGTAAGCCAGCGACGGCACCAGTGGCGGGTGGGCAGGTAGGTGATTTTCAGTCCAATGGCCTCCTCTTCAAATTTTTGAAACCAGCCCATTTCCGTTACAGCTTCTTTATTTACAAAAGAAGAAAGCACCTCGCTCATGCCAAGACCCGTAACAAATTTTACATTCGGGTTTAGCTTGGTCAATGCTTTTAAGCTTGCTATATCGCAGTGGTCACGGTGGTCGTGGGTGAGCAGGATGTAGTCAATGTAGTTGAATTTTGAAACGGGAAGAGGCAATTCCGAATACCGTGGCATCAGCACGGAAAGCTTGCCGAACACAGGATCCACAATAATATTCTTGCCATTTAACCGAAAGAAAAAAGAGGCATGTCCCAGCCATACAAAGACATCTTGGTCGTGGTGCAGGAAGTTGTCATCCTTAACGATCGGTGCTCGCCACGTCTCTGCTTTTTTGGCCTTTGCATAGGGGTTGGGTTTGCTTTTCCATTTGGCCACATCTGTCCAGCCCAGCTCAAATGGGTACGCTGGATGCCGAAATCGGCCGCTTCTGCCCACGGGGTTGCCTTGCCAATTTTCTATAATAAAAGGAAGATCAGGATTGGAAGAGAAATTCATTTATAAGTGATGATTTATGATTGATATGAGTGTATACAAATCATCACTCATAAATCATAGCTGAAACTTTAGGTCTTGGAGGAAACCTTTTAGCCGCTGCAAAGTTTGCAGGGCATCCTTTTTTTGTTGTAGGTAATCTTTTTGTTCTCTCAAAATTCGCTTCGCTCCAGCAAGCGTGTATCCTTTTTCTTTTACCAATACATAAATGGATTGAAATTGCTGAATATTTTCTTTGGTGAACCGTCGTTCGCCTTTGCTGCTCTTGTATGGGCGGAGGTAATCGAATTCTTGTTCCCAAAAACGAACGAGCGATTTGGAGACATTGAACATATCGGCCAATTCGCCGATGGTGTAATAGCGCTTGGTAAGGCTTTCAAAAGGTATTTCCATGAGGGATTGGATTTGTTGGAAGATCAATGAACATGGCGTTCCGTTTGTGTGGCGATGATACTAAAATTGGCCGACACATGCTGGCAAAACATACTGATTTTTTTAAATACGATGCAAATTCTTTTGATTTCAGAAATAAGTCTCCCGTTTTACAAACTACCAAGAAGCATTAGCCGTTCTTTATATTTAGAGCCACGTAATCAAGTTTCAGTGATTGTTCTCACGATTTTTGCTTTATTTTGGAGGGAAGAGATTGGGAATAGTGATTAGTAATCGTTAAATCAGAAACTATGAACGCTAAACCAAATAGCTAAACCTTTTATCATGGGAAAAAATATACGCCGACTCGTCTCCATCACTTTTTTTATTCAATTATCAATATTGGTCTTTGCCACGCACAATCGTGCTGGCGAAATTGTAATCCAACAAATCGGAGGTTGTACCAGTAATACGGTGAAATGTACCGTGAATACCTGGACTAAAACAAGTAGCGTAGCAGCGGATCGTGACTCTGTAACCATTTGTTGGGGAGATGGTACCTGTGATGTGGTTCCTCGCTCCAACGGCAATGGAGAACCTCTTCCTAATGATGTGAAGTACAACATGTATATGTTTGAGCATACCTATGATGGTCCAGGTTCTTATACTGTTTCCATGACCGACCCAAATAGGAATGGCGGTATTTTAAATGTGAACCATCCAGGTTCAGAAAACGTCCAATTTCATCTTCAAACTACATTTACTTTATTTAGTGGTCAAAGCCAGGGGTGCAATAGCACGCCTTTTTTGTTGAATGCTCCAATTGATTATGCATGTATAGGAGAACCATTTGTCCACAACCCGGGCGCATATGATGAAGACGGTGATAGCCTTTCTTATGAACTCATCGTGCCAATGCAAGATGTAAATACGCCTGTTCCCAATTATATCTGGCCTCCAAATGTGAATGGTAATGAAGGTAGCGATTTCACGATCAATCCAATTACTGGAACTATGAGGTGGTTTGTTCCACAAGCAGAAGGTGAGTATAACGTGGCAATGATTATAATTTCGTGGAGAAATGGTGTGCCGATTGATACCACCGTCCGTGATATGCAAATTTTGGTGGAAGATTGTGATGGCAATCGAGCACCCGAGATTATTGCTCCGGATGAAATATGTGTGATCGCAGGTGAAACTGTACAGTTTCAAGTGATCGCTTCAGATCCCGATTTTGGGGATAAAATCAAACTCTCCGCCCAAGGTGCTCCATTCATTCTTGATATAAGCCCTGCAAGTGATATAGAAATCTGGCGGCCAAATGGCAATCCCTCAGCCGTTCATGAACCTCAGCCTGTATCCAAAGTATTCCGCTGGAACACCGCTTGTGAGCATATTTCCGACCTTCATTACAATGTGGTATTCAAAGCGGAGGACGACTACTTTTTACAAAATATTAGTGGATCAACCGGATTGGCGACCTCGCATACGGTGAGGATCAAAGTGGTCGGGCCACCTCCTCAGGATGTACAAGCACAGGCAAGCTCATCGCAGGTTAAGGTGAGTTGGGAACTTCCGTATGCCTGCGAAGATGCTGAAGATGATTTTTTCCTGAGCTTTTCTGTCTGGCGAAGAGAAGGCGATAATATTACAATCGATAAATGTATTCCTGGGCTTGATGGTACTGGGTATGTCCATCTTGGGAACACTAGAACAGAAGTTGACGGGCGGTATTTCTTCTTAGATACGGATGTTGAACGTGGCAAGACATATTGCTATCGAATCCTCGCCCGTTTTGCCAAAAGAACCGAAACTGGGCAGGCTTACAATATTGTAGAAAGCCTCGCCTCCGATAAGGTTTGCGTTCAACTGAGTAGGGACGTTCCACTTATAACTAATGTAAGTGTAAGTGAAACACTGAATTCCAATGGCGAAATTGAGGTAAAATGGATCAAGCCTGTTGCTGAAGACTTGGACACGTTGTTGAATCACGGGCCTTATAGATATGACCTTATTCGAAACGAAGGGTTTCAGTCTGGAGGGTCGAATGTGATAGCGTCCTTTTCCGCGCCAACTTATTCTGAATTGACAGCCGATGAATATATTGACCAAGCTCCTCAGGTAAATACGGAAGGCCGTCCTTATACTTATGATATTGCATTTTATGTGAAAGGGGAGAGCAGCCCACTAGGATATGCTCCTAGTGCCTCTTCTGTTTTTCTTGACATTGAACCGACAGATAACAGGCTCAATTTATCTTGGAGCTTTGATGTACCCTGGGGCAACAGTTCTTATGATGTGTTCAAATGGAACGGTGCAGGATGGGATTCTATCGCTACTGTTGTGGATACGTTTTATTCTGATTTGGACCTCCTGAATGGTAGAGAATACTGCTATTACATTCGTGCTGTAGGCTCTTATGACATTGAAGGTGTGCCGACCCCGCTTATCAATCTTTCACAGGAAGCATGTGCCATTCCGATTGACAATGTAGCACCTTGTCCGCCTGAATTGAGAGTCACTAATATTTGTGATGATAATAGGACTTGTGAAGAAGGAGAAGAACTGTATAATTATCTGGACTGGGATAACCCTATGGAACTATGTCCTGATTTTACAGACGATGTCGTTAGCTACAATATTTATTTTTCGGCTACTGAAGGTGGCGAACTAGAATTGGTTGCTCAGATAAATGATTCTGGCATAACAAAATACGATCACCAGCCAGAACGCGGAATTGCAGGATGTTATGCTGTGACAGCGCTTGATACGTTCTTTAATGAAAGTGCCTATAGCAACATTTTCTGTGTAGACAACTGCCCTAGCTTCTCATTGCCAAATGCTTTTACGCCCAATGGAGATGGCAGCAATGATTTTTATATCCCTTATCCATTTTGTTTTATCGAAAGCATCGAGCTGAGTATTTACAATCGCTGGGGACAACTTGTGTTTGAAACCAAGGATCCAGATATAAACTGGCAAGGGGTGAACCTCAGAGGCAATGACTTGCCCGAAGGCACTTATTATTACAAATGCAAAGTCTTCGAGCAGCGTGTAACTGGAACTGTCGAAGCGCCCGAACTGCTCAATGGGTATATTGATTTGATTCGATAACTATACCGATTCCGAAATGGTACCGATGCAAGATCGGCATGTGGATTTGAGAAAAATGAAACCATTTTTCCATCGGCATATCCTGAAAACCATTGGTTTGTAGAAAATCAAATTCCCAAACCACTTCGTTTTGAGTATATTTTAGTTGATTGCTAATTGTTAGTTGTTTTTCGAGAAAAAAACAGCAACGGACAGTTAGCAATCAACTACAAGTTCTATCTTTCCATCTCAATACTAAATTTAAAACTTCGCTTTGGCCAAAGCCAACATCCTTATCATTGACGACGAAAAAGACATTCTAAACTTGCTGGCAAGGATCATCAAGCTGGAAGGTTATAATGTATTCCAAGCTGAAACTGGGCAGAAAGGGTTGAAAACATTGGAACGGGAAAAAATTCACGCTATAATATGCGATGTCAAACTCCCTGATGCCAATGGGGTTGAGATGGTGCCCAAAATCAAAGAAATAAGCCCGCACAGTGAAGTCATCCTCAATACTGCATTTGGTACAATCACAGACGGTGTGTCAGCCATAAAAAATGGAGCGTTCGATTACATCACCAAAGGAGATGATAATAATAAGATCATCCCATTGGTGAGCAAAGCTGTGGACAAAGCATTATTGCAGTTCCGGGTGCAAGAACTGGAAGAGCGAGTGAGCGAGCGTTTCCAATTCGATAAAATAGTTGGCCAATCGAAGCCTATGCTGCATGCCATGGATATGGCAAAAAAAGTAGCATCTACGGACACGACGGTATTGCTGACAGGTGAGACGGGAACAGGGAAAGAGGTTTTCTCGCAGGCTATTCACTATGAGAGCCACCGTAAACAAAAGCCCTTTGTTGCCATCAACTGTAGTGCTTTGGGGAAAGAACTTTTGGAGAGTGAGATGTTTGGGCACAAGGCAGGGTCTTTTACAGGTGCCAGCAGGGATAAAATCGGACTTTTTGAAGAAGCAAATAAAGGGACAATTTTTTTAGATGAAATTGGAGAAATGGATATTGGTTTGCAAGCTAAATTGCTTCGAGTGCTCGAAACCGGAACATTTCTAAAAGTGGGTGAGACCAAAGAAACCAAAGTAGATGTCCGAATAATAGCAGCCACTAACCGTGACTTGCAAGAAGAGAGTGAGAATGGTAATTTCCGTCTTGACCTATTCTATAGGCTTTCGGTTTTTAGCATCCAGTTGCCGGCTCTTCGGGAGCGACAAGGAGATATTCCGCTCATAGCAAAATACTTTATTGATATGTATGCTGTGAAAATGAACCGACAGGTGACGGGAATGGACGATGCATTCAGTAAAGCTCTGATTGGCCACAATTGGAAAGGGAATATAAGGGAAATGAAGAATGTGATTGAAAGAGCTGTGATCCTTGCTTCTGGCGATGAATTGACAGTAGACTGCCTCCCGTTTGATTTTTTGGTAGGTGATGCAAGTGACCCTGCGGATTCATTGAAATTGGCGGCGATGGAAAGGCTTCATATCAGAAAGGTCATGGCCTATACCAAAGGCAATAAAACAAAAGCAGCGGACTTGCTAGGGATTGGAGTAGCCACTCTTTATCGAAAAATCGAAGAATATGGTTTGTAAGTAAAATCAAGATAGCCAATTTTCAATTCTGCTGTTGCCGTACTACTTTTTACTTTTTACTTTTTACTTTCTACTTAAAAATGTACCGACCTATTTCCTGTAATTATTATGATGAATTAACCTTGTTTGCTATGCGAAGCACAAGAGTTGTTATTTTATATAAAAATGAAAATGGAGAAGAATTAAAGATGGAGGCTGTAATAAAGGATATCGTTACCCGCCAAAAAGAGGAATTTTTAATATTATCCAATGCGCAAGAAATTCGCCTCGATCAATTAGTTAGTGTAAACGGCAAGAAAGTATCCGATTATTGCTAATGAGTTATTTATATTCGACCACTTTGGGTTTTGTGCAAATCATGTTTGTTGAAATATAGGTTTTTAAGGGTTGATAAAAAGTTTATAATCAACTTTTATAAACTTTTTATCAACCTATTATCAACTTCCTTTATTTGCACACCTGTCCCTTTGGGGAAACCTATTAAAGTACATTATACTATTCACTTAAAAATGAGCAACATAAAAGATTTAATGCAAAATATTCCACAAACTGGAAAAGTGGAATGGATTGGAGTTCGACCTGAGAAAAAAATCGAAATCAAGGTCGTTGAAGAGGTGAATGTGTCACAGGAGAATGGATTGGAAGGAGATCATTATTCTGGAAGTAGTCGCAATCGACAAGTCACTTTAATTCAAAAAGAACACTTGGATGTGATGGCTTCTATTTTAAAAAAAGAAATAAAACCAGCACTGACCCGGCGAAATATTGTGGTGTCCGGGATCAATCTATTGGCATTAAAAGATAGCCAATTTAAAGTAGGAGATGTATTGCTTGAAATGACAGGGCTCTGCCATCCTTGCACACGGATGGAGAAGAATTTTGGTCCTGGCGGATATAATGCTATGCGGGGGCATGGTGGAATCACCGCAAAGGTCCTTGCAGGAGGTCGAATTAAAGTAGGGGATAATGTCGCAAAGTGAGATATTGGATAATTCCGCAAATAAAAATGCGCCGGATAAAATTGGTTTATTAAACCAATTAAAAAATTCTATTTTTTATATTAAGCTCACCAATTGGGAATATTGGCCCATGTATATTTCTAATATTCCATTATTTTTTATTTGGTTATGGTTTGCTGTCAAGGCAAGGAAGTTGTTTTTCTTTTCAGCTGTTAATCCTGTAATTGAAACAGGTGGTATGTGGGGAGAGTCAAAGTATAATATTTTACAAAGGATTCCAGAAGGTTATTTGCCCATCACTCTTTTTGTTGGAAAAGAGACTTCTTTTTTAGAATTGAAATCAAAATTTAAAAAAAAGGGATTTATTTATCCTGTTATAGCTAAACCAGATGTTGGGGAGCGAGGGACTTTGGTGTCAAAGATTAAATCTGAGCAAGAACTCCTTTCTTATTTTTCCAATAATAAAATAGATTTTATAATCCAGGAATATATTGGCTTGCCTGTTGAATTATCGGTTATGTACCATCGAATACCAGATGCAAGACGCGGTCGGGTGACTTCATTATGCATAAAAGAAACAATGAAAGTACAGGGAGACGGTAAATCTACCATTGAAGGATTAATGGTTTCTTCCGCTCGTGCGAAATTGCAACTGAAAAGGTTTAAACGCCAGTTTTCTGATTTATTAAAGAATATTCCTGAAAGAGGGAAAGTTGTTGAATTGGAACCAATTGGTAATCATTGTTTGGGGACTATGTTTTTAAACGGCAACCATTTTATTGATGAAAAATTAGAATTGATTTTTGACCAAATTGGGATGCAAATGGACGATATGTATTACGGACGTTTCGATCTGAAATGTAACTCTATAAAAGCATTGAAAAATGGGTTGGGATTTAAATTGATGGAATATAATGGAATTGGAGCGGAGCCTTCGCATATTTATGATCCTTCCTATCCATTGTTTAAAAAATATAAGGACGTTTATAAGCACTGGAAAATAATTTATAAAATTTATAAAATTCAAAAAAATAAAGGAGTAAAAGCCATGGGATTAGGAGAAGCAATCCAGCGATTTAAAATATATTCCAATTATCAAAAATCTTTGAATCTGTAAAATCGATTTCATTTGATCCTCATTTTTATCATAGCCTTATTTTTGAGTTTTATAGGATCATTGCCATTTGGCATGATAAACATGGCAGTTGCGCATACGGCTATTCAAAAAGGATTTAAGGCTGGGGTATGGATGGGAATGGGGGCGGCTTTGGTTGAATTGATTCAGGTTTTTGTGGCGCTTAAATTTACAAGTATATTTCAGGAAGGAGGTGCTTTTGAGACTGTTTTTCAAATTAGTGCAACGATTATTTTTTTCGTTGCTGCGATTTATTTTTTCTTTTTTGCTAAAACGGCTACAGTTGAAGCGGCAAAAGAAAAATTGGAAAAAAAGCGGAATGCTTTTTTTAAAGGGATGTTTATTAGTTCATTTAATTTAATGGTTATTCCATATTGGATATTTTATGGAACATTATTAACCACAAATGGCCTATTGGAAAAAGAAAATAAGCATATTATTGTTTTTTCCTTAGGAGCTATGCTGGGAGCATTTTTGCTTTTGACAGTTTATGCCTATCTCGGAGATAAAGTGCTTCGTAAATCAGAGAAAACAACGAAGTGGGTAAATAAATTTATTGGACTAATACTGTTTGGTTTTGGATTGTATCAGTTATTGTTTGGTTTGAATGGTTCATAAAAAACCATTCAAACCAATAAGGCCATTTAGCAATATCTTTCGTACGCCATTTTTAAATTGGCGGCAATAATATCGGCACTACGACCTTCAATATGGTGGCGCTCTAGAAAATGAACCAAACGGCCATCTTTGAAAAGTGCGATAGCAGGAGAAGATGGTGGGTATGGCAATAAGTATTCACGGGCTTTTTCAGTAGCCTCTTTGTCCACACCAGCAAATACAGTCGTTAGACTGTCGGGCTTTTTATCTCCTTGGAGTGAATAATAAGCACCGGGGCGGGCATTTGCTGCTGCACAACCACACACGGAATTTACGACCAATAGAGTAGTTCCTTCAGCACTGTCAAGTGCATTGTCAACATCTGTTTCTGTTTTAAGGCTGGTGAACCCAATGTTTTCGAGCTCTTGTGCCATAGGGGCAGTCAATTCTGCAGGATACATAGTTCTAATTTTTTTTGCATTCCATTTTTTGCCTCAGACTGGCCTAAAGATTTACAGCGAAAGAAGCAAAAAGCGAAACACTGATATTTATCAGTTGTTATAGATTTGAAATTTGCTGCAAAGCTATTTGATTTACAACGCATTTTAATACAGATTAACAAACGAAAAGTTCGAGAATAGGTGTGGAGGGGCGCAATATTTGTAATGAGCAAATAAAAACTGACCGACAATATTCTACTTGCCCGTATAAGGTGGTTTGTAAAAATGGTGAGCCTGTCCTAATTTAGCCGCCTTTAAAATTAAAAATTCAAAAAGATGCACAAGGTACTATTCAATGCCTTCCTTTTGTTGCTGGGTATGGAAGCTATAGGACTATTTTCATCGTGCTCGAATGATGAACTGCCACCTCCGCAAACGCCTGAATTTTGTGATACGATCGTGGCGTCCTACAACACAAATGTGAAAACGATCATCGATGAAAGCTGTGCTTATAGTGGTTGTCACGACGGTTCCGGTGGGCTTGGCCCCGGCAATTATAATAGCTACAATGGATTGACAGGAGTGTTGGATGCTGGCACGTTTCGAAGCAGGGTTATTGGGCTTAAAGAGGATGCTACAATTGGGATGCCCCCGAATCAATCTGTTTATGCGGAATCGAAAAAAGATGATTTGACCGAAGAAGAATTGCGCATCATAGAATGTTGGCTTGATGTCGGTTACCCTGAGGATTAACCTATCGTCAATGATTTATGCTCTCACTTCCAATTCTTGAAAACTGGATTTATGAAAAAAATTATCATTTTCTTGGCGGTCGTTATTTCCGCTCAATATTTACAAGCTCAAGACCAAGTCTTTCAGACATTTAAAGACCGCTGGGTAATCAACAGCCTTTCTGTTGAAACGCTTCCAAAATACAAACTCGATGCGCGGATTGCCCATCGCTTTGGCGACTTTGCTGGCGATGCTGGTGGGTGGCCAACTTTTTATGGCTTGGAAAACGCCGCTGATGTTTCGATTGGTTTTGAGTACGGCGCCAGCGATAAGCTAACCCTTGGCTTTGGCCGCTCGAAAGGCTCAGGGCAATTGCGGCAACTGCTGAATGCATTGGTGAAATACAAAATCTTTTCGCAAGAAAATAATGGCAAGCCGGCAACGCTCACCTTTGCCGGCGTAGGGTCTTTGTCGACCGCACAGAAATCAAGTGACCCTTCCAGTATGGCATATTTTGAAGCCTTTCGCCACCGTGCTGTATATCATGGCTCCTTGTTACTGGGTCGGAAATTCTCAAAGAATTTTTCACTCCAATTATCTGCTGGAATTACGCATAGAAATGTTGTTCCAGCTGGCGAGGAAAACAATATTATTCACGGAGGGCTTGCTACTCGTGTGCAAGTTTCGAAAGTATTGGGTATTATTGGAGACTTTGCTTTGCCAGGAACCAGTGATCCGGAAAGGGGCAACATTTCTTATAAAGCACCAATCGGTATTGGATTCGAATTCGACACAGGCGGGCATGTTTTTCAATTAAATTTTACAAATGCTTCAGGCTTGATGCCTACCGATTATATTCCTTACACCTCGTCCGATTGGCTTGAAGGAGAGTTCCGATTAGGGTTCACTATCTCAAGAGTGTTCAATTTGTAATGGATTAAAAAAGAATGCGCTTATGAAAAAAGGGATGTTTATATTGATTGCGGCTATCTGCGTTTTGCTCTTTTCCAATTTGTCGTGGAAGCCAGCCAACGTAGTTGTTTATAAAGAAATGACCGTTGCCAATATACTGTTGCAATTGGGCGATGAAGAAGCACCCCATTTGCCGAAAGACGAAACGCAGGGAGCGTCAGTTGAGAGGGGAAGGGACATTGTTTTATATGGAAGAACGGATGCGCCTTATGGAGGTAAAAGTCAGCGGGTTAGCCGTCATTTTGTTTGCACTTCATGCCATAATATTGAACGGGATGAGCCAAACTTGGCTGTTCAAGACCCTATGGCGAGGCTAAAATATGTTCACAAAAAAGGATTGCCTTATTTGCAAGGGAGCGCACTATATGGTATCGTTGATCGTCGTTCTTTTTATAATGGTGATTACGAAAATAAATATGGCGAGTTAGTTGAAGGCGCTCGTAATGACCTGAGAGGCGCTATTCACCTTTGCGCAACTGAGTGTGCTCAAGGGAGAGCTTTAGAAAACTGGGAGATGGAAAGTGTGCTGGCCTATCTGTGGTCGATAGGGTTAAAAGTGGAGGATTTAAATTTGTCAGAAAGTGAAAAAGGCCTTGTCGAGAATGCCATTGGAGGGAAGGGAGACAAGCAAGCGGCATTGGCTTTGGTGAAAAGTAAATATTTGCAGGGATTCCCAGCAACATTTATAGATCCACCAGTTGATAGGAAAATGGGTTTTTCAAAACTTGGCAACCCTGAGACAGGCCAGATGATCTATGAATCCAGTTGCCTTCATTGTCATAATGAAAAACGCTATTCTCAATTCAACCTTGATAGCTCATTTTTGACCTTTGAGTTTTTGAATAAGCACTTGACAACATATTCCAGGTATTCATTGTACCAAGTAGCTCGATATGGTACTTCTCCAATTCCTGGTAAGAAGGCATATATGCCACATTACACGAAAGAAAAAATGACAGAGCAAATGCTTGAGGACTTAAGAGTTTATATTGAGCAAAAAGTAAAGTAATATGGTTTTTTTATCAGAAGTAGAATTCGAAACAAGCATTTAAAACAGAAGCGGCTCGCATGGATCCATGCGAGCCGCTTCTGTTTTAAATGAAAGTCAGTTTAACCGTAATTAGAGGCAAATGCCTGCATTACATCAACCAATATTTTCACACTTCTTCTTGGCATGGCATTATAAATGGATGCCCTAAAGCCACCTACTGAGCGGTGCCCTTTTACTCCACTTATCCCAGCTTCGTTGCACATCTCCAGAAATGGTGCTGTATATTCTTCCTTTGTTGG
>CALNYY010000093.1:0-610000 GCA_942490835.1 uncultured Saprospiraceae bacterium | reverse complement strand
AGAACAGGGTCAGTCGGGACCTAAGGCGCACCCGAAAGGGGAAGCCGATGGAAAGCCGGTCAACATTCCGGCACCCGTTGTTGCTGCGATGGGGTGACGAAGGAGCGTAAGGGCTGCGTCCTGACGGAATAGGACGTTGAAGCGCGTAGGCGTCGATACCGGTAGGCAAATCCGCCGGTTGAGCTGAAACGCGACAGTACACCGAAGCCCCCGGGCGGAGGTGACAATGCCCCCAAGCAGGCTTCCAGGAAAAGCCCCTAAGCACCAGGCAATGACGGCCCGTACCGCAAACCGACACAGGTAGTCGAGGAGAGTATCCTCAGGCGCTCGAGTGATCCGTGGCTAAGGAACTAGGCAAATTAGACCCGTAACTTAGGGAGAAGGGTCCCCCGCGGCGACGCGGGGCGCAGTGAAAAGGTCCAGGCGACTGTTTAGCAAAAACACAGGACTCTGCCAACCCGAAAGGGGAAGTATAGGGTCTGACACCTGCCCGGTGCCGGAAGGTTAAGGAAGGCTGTTAGGGCTTGCCCAAAGCAGTTGACTGAAGCCCCGGTAAACGGCGGCCGTAACTATAACGGTCCTAAGGTAGCGAAATTCCTTGTCGGGTAAGTTCCGACCTGCACGAATGGTGTAACGATCTGGACACTGTCTCGGCCACGGGCTCGGTGAAATTGAAGTATCGGTGAAGATGCCGATTACCCGCCACGGGACGAAAAGACCCCGTGAACCTTTACTATAGCTTTGCATTGGGCTTGGGTACAGGATGTGTAGGATAGGTGGGAGGCTATGAAGCGGGCACGCCAGTGCCCGTGGAGCCGCCGTTGAAATACCACCCTTCCCGTACTTAGGTCCTAACCCGCCGTAGGCGGGAGACATTGCATGGTGGGTAGTTTGACTGGGGTGGTCGCCTCCCAAAGCGTAACGGAGGCTCGCAAAGGTACCCTCAGCATGGTCGGTAACCATGCGCAGAGCGTATGAGTAGAAGGGTGCTTGACTGGGAGACCGACAGGTCGATCAGGTGCGAAAGCAGGCTCAAGTGATCCGGTGGTCCCGTATGGAAGGGCCATCGCTCAAAGGATAAAAGGTACTCCGGGGATAACAGGCTGATCTCCCCCAAGAGCTCACATCGACGGGGAGGTTTGGCACCTCGATGTCGGCTCGTCACATCCTGGGGCTGGAGAAGGTCCCAAGGGTTGGGCTGTTCGCCCATTAAAGTGGCACGCGAGCTGGGTTCAGAACGTCGTAAGACAGTTCGGTCTCTATCTGTGGCGGGCGCGGGAACATTGAGGAGGGCGATCTCCAGTACGAGAGGACCGGGATGGACGGACCGCTAGTGTGCCAGTTGTGCCGCCAGGTGCATTGCTGGGTAGCTATGTCCGGTACGGATAAGCGCTGAAAGCATCTAAGTGCGAAGCCGGCTCCGAGATGAATGTTCCATCACGCTTCGGCGTGAGAAGGGCCGTGGGAGAACACCACGTCGATAGGCCGTAGGTGGAAGCGCAGCAATGCGTTCGAGCCGAGCGGTACTAATTGCCCGACAGCTTCCGTTTTTTTATTTTTCGAAGCAAAGATAAGCTCCGGTGCACCATCGAAAGGTGCCCCTCGGCGGGCAGCACCCGCCAAAGTTGCGAAAGACACCCTGTGGAAAACTTCCGGACCCCGTCCTGTCATGATGATATACGGGCGTGCGCGAGCGCGCCCAAGGACAAGTTGGCGGCCATTGCGAGGGGGCCCACCTCTTCCCATTCCGAACAGAGCAGTTAAGCCCCTCTGCGCCGATGGTACTGGCACCAGCCGGGAGAGTAGGCCGCCGCCTCCTTTTTTTAAAAGCCTCACTATGGTTAATGCTATAGTGGGGCTTTTATATTTAATGAAAAATAGTAAACTGCGAGATTACCAATTATTGATTTGTTATAGGTAAGAGATGTATTCGATTTGATGGTTAATTATTCAACTTGAAATAGGCTTTATAAAATTTGATTATCTTTTCCTTACTAGCGTAATACCATCGCTCATAGGTATGATACAAAGGTCAATGCGGCTATCTCCATGAAGTTTTTGATTCAATTGTCTGATGGCTTGTGTGTCCTCATCATCGACATTTGGATCAGCTACCTTTCCACTCCACAGGGTATTGTCCAACATAATGAGCCCACCAGGGCGCAGGAGTATCAGGCACTGTTCATAATATTGATCATAGGCAGGCTTGTCTGCATCAATAAAAGCAAAATCGAACTTCCCTGATTCCCCATTTTCAATCAGGCCTTGCATGGTCTTAGCAGCAGGTGCAATACGGAGGTCAATTTTTTTGGAGACTCCAGCCTGCTCCCAGTATTTTTGACCAATCGAAGTCCATTCCTCGCTGACGTCGCAGGCAATGACCATTCCGTCATCGGGTAATGCGTTGGCCACAGCTAATGCGCTATAACCTGTAAACACCCCAACCTCTATCGTTCGTTTTGCCCCAATAGCTTTCACCATCAACTGCATGAATTGCCCCTGCTCCGGTGAAATCTGCATCATAGATTGCTCCAATTGCATGGTTTCCTCACGCAGTTTCGTCATGATTTCAGATTCTCTGAGAGATACATTTAGCAGGTATTGATAAATCTGAGGTGTTACAGTAATAGTTTGGTTCGACATGTTAATAATTTTAGTTTAAGGTGTAAATGCAGCTTTAATTATTTTTTGTACAATCGGTGAGAGGTTAGCGTTCACGGCTACTAATTCTTTTCCAAAAAGAAAATCATCACCACCGCTGAAATCAATAACCTTTCCGCCCGCTTCTTGTACAATGAAAGCCCCAGCTGCTAAGTCCCAGGCATTTAGACCATATTCAAAAAATACATCGAACCGGCCGCAAGCAACATACGCAAGATCAACGGCTGCAGAACCAAACCTGCGAATTCCTCTGGTATTTTTCATGAAATGATGGAAGGCTTTAAAGTATTCATCAACTCTACTATAATCATAATATGGAAAACCCGTGGCGATCAAAGTATCCTTTAGTTCGGTTGTTTTGGTAACTTGAATTGGTTTGTTGTTAAGGTATGCTCCGCCATCCTTCCAAGCATAAAAACATTCATCGTTATTGACTTCGTAGACGATACCCAAAACTGTTTCATTATCAATTTGCAATGCAACACTCACGGAATAACAAGGAAGTTGGTGAAGGAAATTAGTCGTGCCATCCAAAGGATCTATGATCCAGCGGTACTTTCCTTGTTTTTGTTCAACGGTTTCTTCTTCTGTTAGAAATGTAGAATTGGGGAAGAGCTCCCCTAATTTTTTTACCAATTTTTCTTCTGCTGATTTATCAACATAGCTGACCAGACTGTTGAGGCTTTTAGTTACTATCTGAATATTATTGTCCTTGCCTCTTTCACTTTTTATAAAATTCCCAACTTCTTTTACAATGGCACAAGCATTTGTGCAGAGCATTTTGAGGTTAAACTCATTCATTTTATTTTTCTTTAAGCTGATAAATATCTTTTAGATTTCTGCCTAGTCCATCATAATCCAAACCATATCCAATGACAAACTTGTCTGGGATTTCGAAACCTAAGTAGTCAATTTTGATAGGAAATTGAATGGCGTCAGGCTTTAATAATAATGATGCAAGTGCTACTGATTTTGGGTTTTGCTTTTTTAAATAATCGAGGAAGTAATTGAGCGTCCTGCCAGAATCAACAATGTCTTCAACAACAATAACATGTCTGTCTGTAATATCCATTTCAAGCCCATATACTGTTTCTATTTTGCCAACTGATTGTGTACCCTGATAAGAGGAAAGCCTTACAAAAGCTATTTCACATTCTATTTCACAAGCTCGAACAAGGTCAGCAATGTAAACAAAGGCTCCATTCAAAACGCCAATGAACAAAGGGCATTTGTCAAGATAACTAGCAGAAATTTGAGTACCAAGTTCTTTTACCCTGGAATTGATTTGATCACTGGAAATAAAAGTCTCGAATGTGAGGTCGTTAGCTTGGATGAGTTTTTTCATAGGATGAAATGCAGGAATAGTTCAAAAGCGAAGAAAGGACATTTCGCAGTGAATTAAAAATAAATCCAAGACTGGAAAATTGTTCTATAATAAAAAATAGCCTCAGCTGACCGTTTCTTAACTATTGACCATATTTTGTAAATAGCCAACCAAAAGTCTGATTCCGAATGCTGTGGCGCTTTTTTGAGACGAAAATTCAGAGTCGCTAACCGCAACACCTGCAATATCCATATGTGCCCAAGCTGGATGATCTTGGGTGAATATTTCTAAAAATTTTGCAGCAGTAATTGCTCCGGCAGAAGGATTACCACTGAAGTTTTTTACATCTGCTACATCTGATTTTATTTCTTTTTTATAATCATCCCAGATTGGTAATTGCCAAAGGCGTTCTCCAGTTTCCTGACCTGCTTGTAATAGCTCACCAGCCAACTCGTCATTATTGGAAAAAAGACCGCCTGCATAAGTGCCTAATGTACGGATACATGATCCAGTTAAAGTGGCAAGATCGATCAAAATATCTGGTTTAAAGTTGCGGGCGACATAGGCCAATCCATCGGCCAAGATGAGACGCCCTTCAGCATCTGTATCAATTACTTCGATGGTTTTGCCATCATAAGAACCGATTACATCTCCAGGCTTAACAGATTTAGCATCGACAGAATTATCGGTAGCTGGCACTACACCCATTACATGAATTGGGAGTTGGAGCTTTGCAATCATTTCCATCGTGCCCATTACAGCTGCTGCACCGCCCATGTCAGACTTCATGTAGTGCATATTGGTAGAGGGCTTGATAGAAAGGCCGCCAGTGTCGAAAGTAACTCCCTTGCCCACTAATCCGATTTTTCGAATTGGATTGCCCGATGGTTTGTATTCCATCACAATGAATGTTGGAGGGTCTTCGCTGCCTCGGTTTACAGCAAGCAGTGCTTCCATTCCCAGCGATTCTATCTCTGCTTTTTCAAAAACTTTTACATCATAGCCATATTTCTTGCCTGATTGAAGTGCCCAATTGGCCAGTGTCTGTGGATCTTTTTTATTCGATGGAGCATTGACAAGATCGAATATTTGGAGCTGCGTTTCGGCAAGCGCTTGTCCTTTAGTTATTGCTTGATCTGCTTCATTACCGAAGATTTCAATAGTTTCATTAGCTATATTATTGCCTTTCCCGTTTTTGTCATTTTCGGTTTTATAAAGCCCGATATCATATTTCCCTAACATAAGACCGGAGACGCAAGCCTCGATCCAAATGGCAGAATCTTTAGGGGCATTCTTGTGCAAAAAGCTAATTCCGATGGAGCCCTTTAAATTGGATTTCCGCTTGAACATGAACGACCGGAACGCTCCGATGACATCGTTGATGTTTGGCGTTTTGCCAAGCCCCAATAGCATGATCCGCTTGCTTTTACCGCCTTCATTAAAATATAAAGTATGAACCTCTTTAAGGTCGGCGCTAAAGTCAGCTTTGATCAAATCAAGTGGGATACCTGAAATGTTGCCAATGGTCTCGTATGCCAAATTGGAACCATCATTTTTTGCGATTGGAATTATCGTAAGGTCGGGGTAGGATGTAATTGAATGGCTTAGGGAAAACTTCATATCGGTGTATCTTTCACAGGCTTTTTCAAAATCGTAGTTACGTCTGGCTTATTTTAATTATCGAAAGATGTGATTCGGAAAAATGAAAATAAAACCGTTTTATAAAATATTGAAAATCAGGCCGCTTAGGAATTTTCGTTATAAATTAATTAAAGCGCCGCGAAGATACTGTGATTTTAGGGCTTGAAAAAATTTGTCCAGCCAAAACTCTCCTTGCTGGAATATATTAACAAGTTGCATGGCGCATCATACATTTGTGCTCCTATTGACTGTTGCAACCAAAATAAAGCAGCAAACTATGCCGAAAAACATTGCCATTTTCGCTTCTGGTACCGGGAGTAATGCAAAAAAAATTGTGGAATACCTCAACCCAAAAGGTGAAATTGCCGTAAGCCTAATCGTCAGCAATAATCCCAGAGCTAAAGTATTGAAAATGGCAGCTGATAAAAAGGTTGAAAACTTAGTTCTTGATCGCTCTCAATTCTACGAGAGTGAAGATATTTTAAAAATATTTAATAAATATTCTATTGATTATGTGGTGTTGGCGGGCTTTTTGTGGTTAGTGCCAACGTATCTTGTAAAAGCTTATAAGAACAGGATGGTAAACATCCATCCAGCGTTGTTGCCCAAGTATGGAGGAAAAGGAATGTTTGGAATGAATGTCCATGCTGCAGTGAAAAAGGCAAAGGAAAAAGAAAGCGGAATCACCATACATTATGTGAATGATAAATATGATGATGGCAGTATTGTGTTTCAGAAATCGTGTAAAATTGAAGAACAAGATACACCAGAAGAGATAGCCGGAAAAGTACTCAAATTGGAGCACCGGTATTTCCCTAAAGTTGTGGAAAAATTAGTACGTATTTTATAAACCGTGGCAAGTGTCTCATTGAACAAATACCAGTCACCCGTCACGCATATCCAAACAAGGCTTTATGAAGAATCCCATTATTTTATCCGTATTACTAACCCTATTTTTCGCATTCAATGTTGATGCACAAAGCAAAATGAGCTGGCGTCAGCATGCCAAACTTGCCGATGAACTTTACAGCAAAGCACAATACGCTGATGCTGCTGAACATTATCGGTCTGCATGGAAAAAGAAAACCAAGAAAACTGAATATATCTACAAGGCAGGTGAATGTTTTTATGCTATCCGTGATTACCGCAATGCGGCCGATTCATGGCAATATGTAAAAGACAACCTCGAAACTTATCCATTGATCGGCTTGAAATATGCTCGGTGCTTAAAGCAAAATGGAGAGTATGAGGCTGCCAGCAGTGAACTGGTAAACTACCAGAGCAACTATCAAGGTACAGATAAGTCAGTCGTTTCTGAAATTGTTCAAAATGAACTCAGGGGCTGTGAATTGGCTGCTCAATACGCAGTAAAAGGTGATGATAGCAATGTAACCATTGAGTATTTAAGTAATAATATCAATACACCTGAAATTGAATTCGCACCCATGCCATTCGGAGATGAAGCACTCTATTTCTCCTCGACAATGGGTAAAAGGGCGGAGATTTATAGAACCATTAAGAATGGTAATATTTGGAGCAAAGCGACGCCGATTGAAAATTTCCCTAAAATAGAAAAAGATCATTTCTGCAATGGATCTCTGACGCCAGATGCGTCCCGCTTCTTTTTTACGATCTGTAACTCGGTTGAAAGCTGGGGCGGCCAAACTTCTCAATGTGCCCTGTACGTGACCCGCCGTGTTGGCAAATCATGGACACAACCTGAGCGTTTGCCAGATTACCTTAATGAGGTGAATGCAACGACAACTCATCCTTTTGTAATCCACGATGGCGAATCTGAAGTTTTATATTTTGCATCAAACCGGAAAGGCGGCATGGGTGGCATGGATATATGGTACACCACTCGTGAGATCAATAGCGAAGCCAATGACTTTACATTGCCGATAAATGCAGGATCAAAAATCAATACCATTGGTGATGAAATCACCCCTTATTACAATCAGGTGGATGATGCAATCTATTTTGCGTCCAATGGCCAGGTGAGTATTGGTGGTTATGATATTTTTATGGCAAAAGGATCGAAAGCTCGTTGGCAAAAGCCTGAAAATTTAGGAATGCCTATTAACTCAAGTGCTGATGATTTTTTCTTTGTGAAGACTACCTCGGGCAAAGGTGGTTTTATCGTTTCCAATAGAACTTTTGGAATGGAAAAAGTGACCACAACCGATGAAGATATTTATTCTTTTGAATATAAAGTGAACGAGCAACGCTGGGTGGCCAAAGGAGAGGTTTATGATAAAAAAAGCAAAGATGTACTGAAGGATGTCGAAGTTGCTTTGTATGAAATCAATGATAACAATCAGCGTAGGTTTTTAGATAAAATTGTTACAGCGACAGGCTTGTATGAATTTGAAGTTGGACCGGCGAAACATTATGTGCTTGAAGTAAATAAGGGCGGGTATTTCACGAAATCCTACGAATTTGATACACGTGAATATGCTCAATATGATGACTTTGGAGCACCTATTTTTATGGAGGCTGAGTATGAAGGTTATCAGGAAGAAGCAGTGACATCAAGTAAAGTTGAACCTAAAGACGATGAATCAATTGCAGCAGCGAATACGCAGAAAAAAGAAATGACGCCAACGAAGCCTACAACTGTAACTAAAAAACAGACCTCAGAAGTTTACAATCCTGAATTGGCTATCAATGGCAAAACGGCAACCGGTAGTGGTGTGGAAGATTCTATCGCTTCTCCAAAACGTGGCCGACCATATTATAAAATTCAAATCATTGCCCTTTCGCAATTTAATGCCAACCAATCACGATATACCAACGTGAAAAAATTGGGAGATTTGAATACAGAGTATCTCTCTGATCGAGGATTGTACAGGGTATTGATAGCTGAATATCCCACTATTAACGATGCCATGACAGACTTGGCGAAAGTGAGAAAAAACCAAGATTTTAGCGATGCTTTTATCGTGGAATATAGAGATAACCAGCGTATACGTGACATCCATTAGTAATTGGATTGTTCTAAATAGTAGAAGGCCTTGGATTGTACAAATAGACAATTCAAGGCCTTCTCGTTTTTTAGTTCTGAAGTTGTTTTTATAGATCAGTGAGGCATTCTTTAGGAACTAGACTGATAACCTGATTCTTTTTTAAAGATAAACGACCAAGCTCTAAATGGTTGTTTTGGTGCTCAAATACAGCTATTAAAGAGAATTGATTTTTTTATTACTTAAAAAATGAGAATTTAGCAAAACGAAATCTCCCATGCTTCTACTTATCTCACGAACTACCTTTCATTCATCCTCTAAATATACTGACATGAAAAAGTTGACATCTGCCCTATTTCTAATTGTATTCCTTGTCTCATCAAGTCTACATGCCCAAACTTTCGACTCACAAGCGAGCACTGAATTTACAGTTTGGACAGTTCAAGGGAAAGTTGATTACAAGGATAAAAACAATTCAAACTCAGCTCGGGTTATCCCTGGCATGACTATAAAAAGTGACGCAATCGTTGAAATTTCTCCGATGTCTTCCATTCGATTGGTTCGGGAAAAAGACATTTTTACAATCAATGATCAAGGAAGCCATAGCTTAAATGGAGACATAATAAATAAGGTGTCCGAAAGGCAAACAAAAGCTACTATGTTCTTTTTTGAAAAGCTGATTGCATCTTCAAAATATGCAGGCCAAAAAGGAAGGCTTTCCGATTTTGGTTCAGGGTATGGAACAGAGAGTGGCAAGAAAGCCCAAAAAGATTCTGGCGGCGGCTATGGTACACAAAGCGGCAAACAAGCGAAAAAAGATCAAGGTGCTGGATACGGCACAGAGGATAACAAGCAAGCCAAAAAGGATGATGGTGGCGGTTATGGTACCGAAGATGGAAAACAGGCCAAGAAAGATTCGGGAGGCGGTTATGGCACTGAAGATGGCAAGCAGGCCAAGAAAGATTCAGGCGGCGGTTATGGCACTGAAGATGGTAAACAGGCCAAAAAGGACTCTGGCGGCGGTTATGGTACTGAGAGCGGCAAGCAGGCCAAGAAAGACCAGGGAGCTGGCTACGGTAAATTAAGTAAGGAGGCAAAGGCAAAAAAGAAGCAAGCCAAAAAAGGGTTGAAAAAAGACCGACTGTACAAGAAAAGTGAGAAAGTCCAAAAGATTTTGATGATGGCAACTGCCATGGAAAAAATAGGACTAACGCCAGAAGCTAATAAGTGTTATAAAAAAGCATTGTCAAAAAATGCGGATCATCCATTAACTAATCAGATGTATGCAGCCTTCCTGGATCAATAGGCGAACTGTTTAAAAATAGCATAACTGTTTTGACAACAAAGCCCCATAAAGTAAAATACTTTATGGGGCTTTGTTCTGTATTTATTTGTAAACAAAATTAATTATCCTTCAAATATTTTTCTGCAAAATCATTAAATGCTTCTGAATTTTTAGCATTTTTCAAATCTTCGTCGCTTTTTAATTTTTCAAAATTATTAAACCCTTTTTGAATTGCTTTTTCAAGCCACTCGATTGCATCGTTGGGTTTATTTAATAGAGAATAAAGACAGGCAATATTGTAATAAGATAAGTTGTCATCTGGTGAAATAACAATCCATTTTTTATTTGCTTCAATACATTTTTCATATTCGCCATTTATATAAAAAAGAAAGCCTAAGTTTTCATAAGGAGTCGAATTTTCTGGATTAATAGATATTGACTTTAAATACATTTTTTCAGCAAGGTCATGTCGGTCAGTTTTTTGATAAGCCAGTCCCAAGTTGTTATAAACCTCAGCATTGAAATTCGGATTAATTTTAATGACCTCTAAATAATAGTGGATTGCTTTTTCGTGCTCATTTTTATCTTGAAGTAGATTACCTTGGATCCATTTGAAACCTATTTGTGTAGAATCTGCAACAGCAGCTTTTTGACATGTAAATTCCACTTTTTCAATTTCATCATTTAAATAATGAGTCCAGCATAAATTAAGATAAGGCATGACCCATTTGGGAGCTATTGCACTTGCTTTCTCAAACATTTCGACCTGATCCCTATAAAGCGATTCGAGCTTTTCTTTTTCAATATTTTTCTTTTGTCCGCTTTTGAATAATTGTTTTTTAATTAAACCTATTTCGTTGAATATATAAGCGGCATCTCCATCGTGCCGCAATGCAGACTTTTCTTTTTCTAAGGCCAAATAATACAATGAATCGATATCGTTTCGTTCTCCCTCCAATCTTAATATCAGACCTTCATAATAGTATTTTTTCGCAATTAATCGATCATGTAAAAAATGCGATTCTCCAAGCAAGGAGGCAGCTTTGCTTAAATAAGCTGGATTTGATTTATAGTTTTCTCCAAAATTTTCCCAGCGTTCTTTCATTTCCTGCGGGTCAGCTTTTAAATAAGCATTTATTGATTTTTGTGACTGATCCTGAAGAGCCACAGCAAAATTCCTGCGCATGACCGGATGGAGCGATGCTATTGAATTTTCATTGGATAAAATATCAAATAATTCACTTGCCGATTTCCCTTTCTGCATTTCACCATTTAAATCTTGTGGTAAAAAGTAATTTTTATCTAAGGCTGAAATAAATTCCTTATAAATACGCTGTATGCTTGTATCGGCATTTGCAAAAATTGCCTCTTCAATCCCCTTTGTTCCAATGGCTGCAATCGAAGCTTCCTGGCTACTTTTGTTTTCTATTAACGCTGCCAATTCATCTGCGTCAATTTTAGCAAGACTGGTTCTTGGTGAGCCCACCAAAAGGGGATATTGTCGCTTTTCAGTTTCTTTGGGAATTCTATCGTCCAAATAGTCATCGAGTTCTGACAAATCAACTTCTTCATTGCCATCTTCATCAGCCATGCCGGTGAGCCCATCAATAAGGTGATAAGAAAATATCCCACGACCACCACCCCATTGTTCACCTTCGAGTGAAAGTTCGTTGGGCTGACAAGACATAATTTTTACTTGGTTATTATATCTTTCAGAAAGGGCAGATGCTGTAGCTGTAGTACCGTCCTGACCTCCTGCAAGGTTGCCAGAGCGGCAAGCATCTGTGATAAGGAGGATTTTGGCCTTTTTGATGTCAACCAAATCTGCTAGTATATCATTGATATCATTTACTCGGACGCCTCCAACAAAATAATTATTGGAAGGAGTATCATGTGCCAGCAAAAATCCTTTGTTGCGACTGGTCTTTGTTTCTACATCACCATGTCCAGAAAAATAAAAAATAACTCTATCGCCTTCCTGTGTTTCTTCCAATAACCAGCTGAGTTGGCTGTATATGTTGGCAGCAGTAGCTTGTTCATCTGTTATGAGTACAATCTGGTCCGTAGTTAACGATCCTCCTGCTTTCGATTGCAGGAATTTGGCGAATTCCTCGGCATCAACATGGGCAAACCTTAAAGAAGGGATGTTGCTATCCTGATATTTGGAAACACCGACGACTACGGCTCTTGTCATACCATCGGTGCTGGAAATACTGTTAACAGGTGTAACACCTTTTTCTTGGGAGAAGGAAAAATAGGGGAGGAGCAGGCTAATTGTTAGAATGAATAATCGCTTCATATGGCTTAGAGCTAGTTTAAATTTCTACTTCTGGTAAAAAGCTTCCACTTTATTGACGACACTTTGTTAAAAAACCAATATACATAGAGGTGGCTATGCTCAGATTTTTTGCCTCGTCTAATCAATAAATTGACAATTATTCCCTCTAAACCAGAAATCCAAACAAGCTCTCAAGATAACAGAACAATAAAAATGAAAATTAACATAAAAATCAAAAAACAATGGATCAACTGAAATAACAATGTAATATTGGTTTTAAAACAGCTTCATAGAAATGATAACCTAATATCAATTTAAAGATTAATACGTATCACTATATCTTTTCATTTGTAAGACGGTGCATTGAAAATTTTCCCTAAATTAACGTCCGCATTTCTATAAATACTTTTTAGAAACGAATGTTATCAGTCTATTTTATTAAAAATATAAACATGAAGACACTCCTCTTGCCACTAGCGCTATTCTGTTGCGGTTTCCTTTATTTTTCTGGAAATGAAGATAATGACCTGGTTCAAATTGCTCCCGATTTTTATGTGGAGGAGTCGCTGGTTGATTCTGCCAAAACCCAAATAATTCATGAAGTTTTCAAAAGACTAAAAGCTGCTAAAGGAGACTACCGATCCCGTAAACCTGAGCTGCACCTAGTCACATCTACAGGAAAAGGAATTGCGGTGGCTTATCAGTTATCCGGTGTCATTAAATTAGAGGACAAGGGCTATGATCTGTGTAAGAGTTTTGGTGAAGATGCAGAAAATGCGCTCGCAGGATTGCTGGCCCATGAAATGACTCATATTTATGAAAAGCATAGCTGGGAAAATTTGTTCGCGTGGGAATACAGTCACACAACGCTGAAAAGCGCTGTAAGCAACGAACAAAAAAAGGATGAAATTCAAGCTGATTACCTCGGAGGAGTGCTGGCTTACCAAGCAGGCTATAAAGTTTTTGGAGTCATGCCTAAATTTCTCGACAAGGTTTATGAAACCTATAAGCTGAAAGATGAAAACATGACGGATTATCCTGGGATTGAGCAACGAAAGCTCTTTGCAGTTGAGTCAGAGGATAAGTTCCGTTATTTTTCAAACCTCTTCGAAATGGCTAACTTGTTAACAGTAAAAGAGGAGTATGACCATGCACTCATTTATTATGATAAAGTGATGCAAGATTTCAAAAGCAGGGAAGTATACAACAATATTGGGGTGGTTTCATTTCAATCGGCTGCTAAGCATTTTTCAAAAACTGAAAACAAGTTTGCCTACCCCGTAGAATTAGATGTAGTATCCCGTATGAGTAAATCTGGAAGGGGAGATGCTGATTTAGATTTGAGGGAACGCCGTTTGCTTGATGCTATTTATTATTTTGAAAATGCTCGCCATCTCGATCCTTTTTACCCGGCAGCCTTGCTCAACAAAGCTTGCGCAAATACATTGCTTGGAGTGGCTAGGCCAGAAAGCAGTAAGTTGGAGTGGAAAGACGCTGCTGTATCCGCTGAACGCGCTATTCAGATGACTAAAAACGATCCTGATAAGAAGAGCACCTACGCAGATAGCCATGTAATCTTGGGAATAATCGCTGCGCTTGAAGGCGATAACAGAGATGCTAAAAAGCGATTTAAAAAAGCGAAAGAAATCGAAAAAGGCCATTTGCTTGCCATAGGCAATTCTAAAGTGCTGGAAGAAGAAACCTTCCCAGTAAAGGATCAGCCTGACCCAAAAGGAAGCGATGAAAAGATTGATGGAATTAGGATTACCGAAATGAATTTTGGAAAAGGAAATGTCAAGTTTGAACATGGGATCACTGAAAAGGATTCGATCAAACTATGGCGAATGGAATTTCCTGATTCGTACGTGCTTGTTAATGAGAAGATCAAGATTGAAGATGGTAAAACAAATAAAAAATATGGCATTTTCCATTTGACTGAAGAAACATATAAAGGACAAACTTCGGAAGGAATCACACTTGAAAACGGGAATCGGGAATCTATCGAATTGGCTTATGGTGGCCCTCCGCACAAGCAAATCAGGCTTGCCAATGGATCATTTCTACATTATAAATTTGAAAAGCAGGAATTAATTTTTCAGCTTGGTCCTGAAGGCAATTTGCTTAGATGGTGTGTTTTTATGCCCTTTGGTTGATATTAATTACCTTTGTTTGGATGCGATATTAACGCAACCTACATTATCAATAAGATAACATTGCTCCAATAGCGTTCGGGTTTGATTAATCTGACTAATGAGTTTTGAGCAATGCACCCATCCTTCGACACAAAACCTGTACTTTTTTTTGGTATTAAATTAGACCAATACCCGAAACATGGAATTGTTATTCGATAAGGATTTCATTTCAATTTGGTACGATCCCAGACGTATCATAATCGCTGTATGGCGAGGGTATTATACGCCTGACAAGCTCAAAGAAGGGACAGAAATGATCCTTCATTTTATAAAAGAAAAAAAATGCATCTATGGACTGAACGATGCACGACTTGCCAAAGGAACTTTTTTACAAGCAATTAAATGGTTGGAAGAATACATTTTTCCAAGCCTGGTCAAAGCAGGCCTTGAAAGGATAGCATATGTTGCTTCTCCCGATCCCGCTTCCCTGCGCTCACTCGAACGAGCATTGGAAGTAAATGATCAATACGATGCACAGATTTTTGATGATTATGAAATTGCTAAAAAGTGGATATTGGGAGAGTTGGAAAATGGGATAGCTGTAAATGCAGATTCAGAGAATAGATGGGCACTCAGGACAAAGGATAAGCATATACTATTGGATTTCATGGATATATTGTACATCTATCCATTTGAGAAAGGCATAGCGGTTCATTGCTTCTTCGGAACATACTATTCTAAGATTTCAATGAAACAAGCGCTTTCAGAACTTCCTGATAATTTTTTGCAGATACACCGAAGCTATATTGTGAATACCCAATACGTATCAGCCTTAAAGTATCACAACTCTGGGAGTTACCATTTATTCGTAAAGGACCTTCCCGGTATAAAGATACCTGTTAGCAAAAACCATGTTTCTACTTTGAAAAAACTACTTAACCTTTAGTGGGAAATGTATTTTAAGAACAATAGTGGTATTCATTCCAAAATTCGTTGTGTTCGAGCACACTAATTAGTTTAAGCATTATATTTGCCTTTCTTTTGCGTCTTCGTAAATAGAACGTTTAATTAAGAACAACAAGAATCACGATGACTATCCAATGAAATATTGGAATAAGTCGATCCAAACAAATAGAGTTATTTAACTACTGTTCTGGTGGCGTGCCCAATTTGGTGCGCCATTTTTTTTGCACTTCATACTGACTTTCCTTTTATCGATCGTGTTTTATTAGCTTCGCTTCGTTTATTCTCTCCAGAAAAAATACGGTTGTATGCATACATCAGATCATCTAATTATCGGTGGCGGCATTTTCGGATTATGTACTGCCATAGAATTGCAGAAGAAAGGCCGATCTGTGACTGTTTTAGAAGCAGGGAAAATACCCAACCCATTGGCTGCTTCGACAGATATCAGCAAGATAATTAGGATGGAGTATGGAACAGATGAAGAGTATATGGATATGGCGGCAGAATCGATGAAAACTTGGAGGTATTGGAATGAATTATTTAATGAAACGATCTATCAAGAGGTTGGCTTTCTTTTGCTGACTTCACAGCCTCTTGGCCATGCTTCCCAGGTTTTTGAATATTCCAGTTTTAGCAACTTAATCAAAAAAGGATACCAACCTGAAAGGATGGATTTCGGTATGATAAAAGAGCGATTCCCTGCTTTCAATCATCATCATTTTCAGGATGGATTCTTCCACCAAAAAGCTGGATATGCTCAATCGGGCAGGGTGCTTGAAATTCTGAGAGATTTGGGTAGAGCGGTCGGAATACAGATTTTGGAAAACCAAAATGTAAAACATTTGACCGTTGAAAATGGAAAATCGATTGGTGTGAAGACTTTGAGCGGGGAAAAGTTCTGGGCTGGAAATATCACAATTTGTGCTGGCAACTTTACTCCATATATTGTTCCAGAGCTTTTGCCTTATTTTAAAGTGACAGGCCACCCTGTTTTTCACATAAAACCCAGCCGCCCAGAATTGTATGAGTCGCCCCGATTTGCAGTATTTGCAGCAGATATTTCCAATACTGGATGGTATGGATTCCCCTTGCACCCAAAAGAAAAAGTGGTAAAAATAGCACTGCATAGTGAAGGCCTTGAGTTGCACCCTGAACATGATGACAGGAAAGTTACCCAAGAAGAGCATCGCAAACTGAGGCAATTTTTACGATACGCATTGCCAGAATTGGCCAATGATCCGGTGGTTTACACTCGCAAATGCTGTTATACCGATACCTTGGATGGACATTTTTGGATTGACAATCACCCAGAAATTCAAAACCTGACAATTGGCTCTGGAGGAAGCGGACATGGATTTAAAATGGGGCCGGTTATCGGTAATATGATAGCCTTGCTTGCCGAAGGAAATAAACATAAATGGTCAAAAAGGTATCAATGGCGTGACCTTGGTAGCAATACAGCCCAATGCGAAGAAGCAAGGTATTTATCACAAAGGAAGGGCTAAAAACTTCTTAGGGATTGTTTAGTTTTTCGACACTACAAGTTCAACCACATATTCATCGGCCTCTGTCTTCTCACCTGATGTAGGTTCAGGAGTCACTTTATTTATCAGAATATTATATCCTTCAAAATTATTGCTCACTGTTCCCATGCTCGATTTTTTTATTTTGAACTCCAAGCTTTGTTTTTTGGAGGGCACAGCGGCATCAATGTAAAGCTTTACCTGACCTTCCCAAATGCAATTTACATTAACAGGGCATCGAGAGTCCTCAGGAATTCCGGTCAAAGTAAGTTGTAAATCGCCATCTACTTGTTTGATGATTTCGTTTATTTTAACGGATGTTGGATTATTCAGCGTGAAGCTTTCTGATTTAATCTTAAGTTTATTGTTACAGGAAAATGTAAAGCATCCAATGAGTAAAATAGCAAGGTAGGAGTATTTCATCATGTAGTTTTTTTGAATGAAGTTGTTTCGATAGCCCGATTGGACATTCTAAATAATTTCAATGAAAAGTGAAATTACCCAAAAAATATTGCAGGACAGAACATCCCTGTAACTATTCAGCTAAACGTGCTCTCTGGCTAACCCTTAAACCAACTTCTTGGCCTTATCCTTTTTCTTTTTTTTCAGTTTCTTCTCTTCTTTAGCTTCTTTTTGGTATGCATATAAGGCAGCTCCAATAATTCCAGCATGGTTAAACATTGCTGCTGGCGTAACTTCTGTATTTATACGGAGATATTCCTCATAGAACTCGAAACGGGTACTGATCCCTCCTCCAAGTAGTATCAGGTCTGGGGATGAAATTCGCTCCACTATTTGAAGGAATTCATTGAAGCGTTTACCGAATTGCTCCCAAGTCAATTGATCTCTTTTGCGGGCACTGTTGGAGGCATATTTTTCAATAATCTCCCCATTATAGGGAATGTGGCCAAACTCCGTATTTTGGACTAATACACCATCTGTGAAAAGCGCTGATCCAAGTCCACTGCCTATAGTTATTAAAAGTACTGAGCCTTTAATGCCTTTCCCCTTTCCGTATTTCATCTCAGAAATACCGGCAGCGTCAGCATCGTTTGTGACAAAAACTTTTTTTCCAGTTGCTTCTGAAAACAAAGTAGCTACATCAGTGCCTTTCCAGCTTTCATGGATATTGGTCGCACTGTAACAAGTCCCATTTTTTATTATGGAAGGAAATCCACAACCTATCAAATCCCCTTCGTACCCAATTTGGTTGACAAGTTCAGCTACCACATTGGCTACAGCCTTTGGTGTGGAAGGTTTAGGCGTCTCTATTTTGATGCGTTCGGTGATCAGGTCTCCAGTGGTAAGGCTAACAATGGCCCCTTTAATACCTGATGCACCAACGTCAATTCCGAGAATGTTTTTCGATTTCATTTTGAATTATCATAAAGTGCAACGGCAATTTTTCAATATAACTAATCCTAGTTGCCGTGTGCTGATTTTACTATGAGCCAATGGTTTTAGGCAATTGGCCTTTGTGAGGGTCAACAGATAATTCGGTATAAATTGGTTTTGTTTAATACTATTGTCGCTAATGCGGTGGCCAATATTTAAAGGAGAATTATTTGATAACTCTCACTTTCATTGTGACATCTTTTTCTGGCCGGTCACTGCTACCTGTTTTTACAGCTGCAATTTTGTCCAATACGTCCAATCCTTCTACTATGTAGCCAAAAACAGTATAGTCCCTATCGAGAAATGGTGTACCGCCTAGCTCCATATAAGCCTGCCGTTGTTCAGGCGTATATCTTATGCCCTTACGGTTTTCCATACTGTTTAATTCCATTTCACTAAGCGGCTTACCTTGTACTAGGTAAAACTGAGAACCAGATGATCGCTTTTCGGGATTATTGGTTCGTGCTGCGGCGATGGCACCTTTGATATGTGCCAGAGAGTCAACAAATTCAGCAGGTATAGTGTAGCCTGGGCCACCTGAGCCCAATCCTTGCCCTGCAGCAGCACCTTTAGATTGAGGGTCGCCACCTTGAATCATAAATCCATTGATAACCCTATGGAACAAAAGGCCATCATAATATCCTTCTTCGGCAAGCTTAATAAAGTTGTCGCGGTGCTGAGGGGTAGCATTGGAAAGCCTTATGGTCATTTTGCCATATTCCGTTTCGATTTCAACCAGGCAATCAATTGGCGTTGGCGGCTCAACAAGGATTTTCTTTTCAGCAATGACTGAGTTTGCTCCTTTTGTAGCCTTTAGCTGTACCGTGTAGTTTCCCGAAGAACGGTAGACGTGAGAAGGTGCAGTTTCGGTAGAGGTGTTACCATCCCCAAAATCCCATAAATATGATTTTGCGTCTTTTGATAGGTTGTCAAATTGGATAGTGGCAGGTGCAATAGATTGCTCA
Source organism: uncultured Saprospiraceae bacterium (assembly GCA_942490835.1). GTDB lineage: Bacteria > Bacteroidota > Bacteroidia > Chitinophagales > Saprospiraceae > UBA6168. The sequence continues at coordinate 590,867 of CALNYY010000093.1, read as the reverse complement.
GTTATGTAAGTAAAATCGGCAATTGGTTTACCGCATGATGTCATAACTGCTAAAATCAATAAATAAAACATTGTTCGATGCATATTTTATAGTTCGAAAAATTGAAAACGGAATATCAAAGGCTTTCGTAAAGGATTTACTATAATTGAAATAAGCGCTTACTTTATTACACTTACTTTCATTTTAATATCCTCTAATGGCCGGTCTCGTTGGTCGCGTTGCACAGCAGTGATTTTGTCCATTACTTCAATCCCTTCAACCACTTGTCCAAATACTGTGTAGTCACCATCAAGACCAGGATACCCGCCAACTTGTTTATAATAATCGATTTCGGCTTGTGAATAGATTACCCCACCTGCCTGTTTTTGAGAAATAACAGAATTTAATTCAGGAGATAAACCATTTTGCACAATGTAAAATTGTGAACCGGATGAACGTTTTTGAGGATTGGATGGCCCACCTGTTCGAGCAGCCGCAAGTGCGCCTCGGAAGTGCTTGGCACCAATTTCAGCTGGTATAGTATAGCCAGGGCCTCCGTTGCCTAGTCCTTGCCCCGGAGGAGCATCTTTTGATTTTGGATCACCACCTTGTACCATGAAATTAGGAATGACCCTGTGGAAAAGCAAGTCATTATAAAACCCTTCATTGGCCAATTTGATAAAATTGTCGCGGTGTTGTGGAGTGGAGTTGTAGAGTTTTGCTTTTACATTACCGTATGGTGTTTCGATCAGCACCATTGTTTCACCAGAAGCACTGGCTGCATTATCGGCGTCCGAAGTTGAAGCTGATTCACCGCCACAGGCCATCAGGAATAATGCACAAAAAATTGAAATCGAGAATGTTATCTTTTTCATTGTATATGAATTGTTTATGGTAGCTATTATTGATTTTCCTTTTCCCATTCTTTGAAATATTGGATAATCTTTATTTTCAAATATTCGCTTTGCTCTTTTACACCTTTCGTCGTAAATGGTTTCAGGGTTTTATAATGCGGCCAGCCGTCGTCATCTCGCCCAACAAACTCATAGAACCCGTCGTAACTCATCAACCTACAGGCTGCGATATGCATGAGGTCTTGTTTTTCTTCTTTGGTAAACTCTGATTTCCAACGCCCAAGTTCTTGCACACCTATAAGGAACATCATCGCATTGAGATCGGGGAGCGAATCCCTGTTCATGGCATCCTTTACCAAATGGCGTACTTGAAGCCACTCAAAATCTAACTCCCAAACTTCGGTTGAATTTGTTTTTTCCATAAAGCCCGCAAAGATAGGGTATGCGTTGGGTAATATTGAAAGGCGTTTGGATTTTTGTCATTTGACCAATACTACGGCAAAGTTATCAATCTTCCCTAATGAGTACGGGTACTTTCATCGCCCGTAAAGCTGCAGGGAACGAGGCTATAAAGCCAATAGAAATAACGATTGCCATGACAGCCAATAAATCTAAAAAGCGCATACTGATAGGGTAGGCGTCCACGACAAAACCCTGAGGAATAGGAACAATGCCAAACGATTTTTGGATAAAATATAAACTAAGCCCCAAAAGGAACCCTGATACCAGCCCAAGTCCACAAAGTAGGAGTCCTTCATGTAGAAAAACATTTCTAATAGTGCGGTCGGTTGCACCCATACTTTTGAGAATTGCAATGTCCCTTTTCTTTTCCAATACCACCATCCAGAGTGAACCGATCATATTGAATGCCACTAAAATGAGTGTTAGGCTGAGGATGGCAAAACTCATCCATTTTTCGATGTTCATGAGTTTTAGAAATGATTCATCCTGCCCATATCTATCTTTTACTAAAAAACCTTCTCCCATTATCGCAGCCATTTTTTGTACCGCTTCTCCTTCATCCACATCTGGCTGGAGTCTAACTTCCAATGCACTTACTTCATCAAAAGCGCCCAGTAACTCACGGGCAAAATTTATATCCACTAAAATGTATTGATTGTCAAAATCCTGTTGGATCTTAAATGAACCAGAAGGATAGGCAAATCGCTTTTTAAACAGTTGATCGAGTGGCCCAAATGTCTTTCGTTTGGCCATATAAATGTTTAGCAACTCGAATGGGTCTTCAATATCTACTTGCAATTTGTTGCGCATGCCACCACCCAAGACCGCCAAGTTTCGTTCGCCATTTTTCAATTTATACCAACCCTCAAATATGGTGGAATCAATGCCTGTAACTTGATGGTACACAGAATCGACACCTTTCAAAATGCCGAAATCCTGACTTTCACGGTATTCAAAGAAGGCAACCTCTTCCAAAGTTTCTGAAACCCCCACAACTTCAGGTAATGCCCACAATGCCTCCAGTTTTTCAGGCTCAGGAATAAATGTTTTGCCCTCTGCCACAGTGATTTTCACATCTGGATTGAAGCGACTGAACAGGCCAAGGATCAAATCTTCAAATCCATTGAATACGCTCAAAACCAATACCAACGCAGCAGTGCCTATACTTATGCCGAACACGGAAATGCCTGTAATAATGTTGATGGCATTGGTGGATTTTTTGGCGAACAAATATCGCCGTGCTATTTTTAGTGGAAGATTGATAACTAATGATGAATGATGAATGATGAATGATGAATGTACATCAGTATCAAATCATTGTTTGCTAAAATTAAAACTGTCTTGTGCGAAGGTTAGTATTTTTGCAAAGCTATCAAACTGCGGTGGACGGGCAAGTTAAATTAAAATCAAAATGGAAATTAAAATGAAAACAACGCTAGCGTTTTTAATAAGATAGCCCAGGATCACTGATCACTAATTTCTAATCACCAACTCTTGAAACAAGTACAAGTACATCAATTTGGCGGACCAGAAGTGCTGCAAATACTGGAAACGGAAGACCCGATTCCTGATATATGGGATGTGGTGGTGCAAGTAAAATATGCTAGTGCTAACCCCAAAGACATATTGCTCCGAAAGGGCAAGTTGAAAGCATATCTGAGTATTTCGTTTCCGCTGACTATGGGGCAGGACTTTTCTGGAATCATAACGAAAGTTGGAAAAAAGGTGAAAGAATTTAAGGTTGGCGATCGGGTATTCGGCATGACCAATCGACATAACAACGGCACTTGGTCGGAGTTGATAACAGCCACACCAAACGAGATTGCCTTAATGCCAGAAAGCCTGTCTTTTGCTGAGGCAGCAGCCGTTCCGCTCACCGCTCAAACAGCACTGCAAGCGCTTAAAGATATTGCCAAAGTGAAGCGAGGGCAGCATGTTTGCATCAATGGCGCATCAGGTGGAGTCGGAACTTTTGCGATGCAAATAGCCAAAATTCTTGGCGCAGAAGTCACAGCCATTTCCAGTGGCAAAAACAAACAACTCTGCTACGACCTCGGTGCTGACCACCACATTGATTACGAAGGTTTTTCTTTCGAAAAATGGCAGGCCAACTTTGATGTATTTTTCGATGTGTTTGGCAACCAAAACTGGCGGGAGGTCAAGCACCTGTTACTTGGTGATGGCTGGTACATTTCCACTGTGCCCAATTCTAAAAACATACGTGATACGATGTTGTCGTACATGAAGCTTCGCAAATCCCGCCTCGTTGTCGTGGAGTCGCATAATGAAGATTTATTAATCCTGAAAGAATGGATCGAACAAGGTAAATTGCAACCGGTAATCGAGGCAGAATATCCTTTCTATGAAGCAGCCAAAGTCCATCGACGTTTGGAGACGAAAAGGGTGGTGGGAAAGATTGTGGTGAAGGTGGGTGGTTAAAACCCTTCCGACAGGGTACAAGATGACAATCACACTTCTGACAGGGTGCGAATTAATTCGCACCCTGTCAGAAAATTAAGCACCTAATTTTGCTCTCTAATCCTTCTAAGGTTCTCCGCTCTTACTTTTTGAAATTCATCATGATCAGTATCAGGGAAGTCTCGTAAAAAGCATTGAATGAAAGTTAAATCTTCTTCAGGGATCGGTTTGTGGAGGTAGTCTGAATGATATAAATAATCTCGAAAAGCATAAATCTGTTTGTAATTAACCCGTTGTTGAAAAATTGTCCAAATCGTATAAAATGGCTTTGGATTCTTTTTACCGAGTGTATAAGCCAAGTCGGAGGTGCTTCTTGGTTTTCTTATGTACCGTCTGCTATATTTTAAGATAAGTTCGTACCCTTCAGGTGAATCCAGCTCAAGTAAGCTGTTTACAACCACAATTAAATCTGCTTGGGTCAAGGTGTCAGATACAATGCGGCTTTCAAGTTCTGTAAGTAAAACATCTACTTGCTGTTGGGCTTCCACAAGTTTTTGAGACATTTCTTCGAGTGTGACTTCGCTTAAAGTGTTGTCCATGATGCTTTGGGAAGTGCCATTACCGCTTGCTGCAGCAATGAATAAACAAACGGCAAATATTTTTTTAAGCATAATTCTATTTTAATTTAGTGAATGAGGTTTGACTCAACCCTGTGATAGTCGTCAATAGATAAATGACCTCCTTCTTGGAAAAATAAAACACAAAATCCATGAATCCCACTTTCCTAAAATACATTTTCGTCTTCGCAATAGCATTCCCTGCTTTTTCCCAACAATACGACATCCAATGGATAAAAAGCTTCAGCGGGGAGCGTAGCGAATACCTCCGAGGCATGCATCAGAATCACGAAAACAATACCGTGATGCTGATAGAATCAAATTCTACAGAAGGTATTTATTCCAATAATTTTGCTGGTGAGGATATTTTCTTTTTTGAAGTGGACAACGAGGGCAACCTCCTCAAAAATTTCAACTACGGGGGGCTTGGGGATGAGTCTGCACGGGATATGCTGGTAACTTGCGATGGGTACATCATCAGTGGCGGCACCCGCTCGATTGATGGGGAAATGGATGCTTGGATTTTTAAAATAAACCAGCAGGGAGAAATGCTTTGGGAGATAGACCTTGGCGGGACTACCTATGAAACTGCTACTGGAATAGAGGAAGTTGCGCCCGGTATTTATTTTTCAAGCATTTTTACAAAATCGAATAACCAGGATTTTGAGCATGCCAAAGAAGTTGCTTTTTACTCTTGGTTTTTGCTGTTCAATGATAAAGGTGAGATTGTTTGGTTAAAGCAATTTCCATTGGCCAATAGTGCAATTGGTAGGCCTCTGGTGATCGAAAATGATCTTTATTTGGTAGGTAGTTCAGAATCGCCACTTCCGGCTTCATGGAATTCTTTTTTTCACCGAAGCGACCTGGCAATATTGAAAATGTCGATGGAAGGTGACTCCATTTGGCACAAGACCTATGGCGGCAGCTGGTACGATAACGGGAATTTCATTCTTCCAACACGTGACGGCAATTTGATGGTTATTGGACGAACCGAATCGGACGATCGGGATGTCCCTAAAAACAATCTGTCTGTGGATTTATGGGTGCTCAAAATTGACAGAGACGGTAACCTGATCGATTCAAAAATTTTCGGTGGGACATACAACGATTATTTTACGGACTACAGTCGGAATTTTGATGGTACCTATAAATTCATGATGTCCGCTGGTTCTGCCGACTTCACCGATCAGACAGGCATTGCCATGGTGCTGTTCAATATTGATGAAAACTTGGAAATTGACCAGAAAGATGTCTTTCAAATAGATTCCTTGGATAGATATTCTGGTGAAATGACGAGAATAAATGAGAACACCTTAATGGTTGGAATAGGGAATGTGATCGACCATTCCAATTTGGAAGATGTCCATCTTATGAAATTGGTGAAACCTGTACCCGAAAACCCTTCAATATCATTGGTTGTATACCCAAACCCCGCCACCGATTGCATCACTTTTTATTCTGAAAATGTGGAATATCCCTTTAGAATAAAGTTGTTTGATATGGCAGGCAGACTGGTGGCAGAGTATCCCGTCAGTTCAAATTATAAAACTATCGACGTGGCAGATTTTCCAACTGGGGCGTACATCTATGACACTGATATCGACTTGGATGCGGGTGTGTTTTTGAAATATTAGTTTCTTTTTTCTTTTTTCTTCCCGACCTCGACCCGACCCTCACGCTGCTTTAAGTCCCACGCTGCGTTAAGTCTCCAGACTTAACGCCCGCCGTGACGTTCCCCGCACCCACTCGCTGGTTCAAGTCTCCAGACTTGAACTCACGCTGCTTTAAGTCTCCTCACGCTGCTTTAAGTCTCCAGACTTAACGCCCACCCGCTGGCTCCAGACCCCGCTGGTTCAAGTCTCCAGACCCCGCTGGTTCAAGTCTCCAGACCCCGCTGGTTCAAGTCTCCAGACTTGAACCCCGCCATGTCGTCCCCTTTTTGCCAGCTACCCGTCAAAATCAATTCTGTTGGTTTCCGATATAAGTTATCCAAATTGCATTCCCTACTTTTATGCTCTGAAGGAGCTGACTGCACTATATTAGCTTCTATTCCATGAACGAACACATATCCAAAACCTTAAAACCTATGGATCGCTCTACCCTCAACCGTATTGCCTGGCTCGTCCCAAGCCTTTTTACATGTATCTCCGTTTTTTCCCAAACAGTGACTTACGAATTGCCCGACGAGTTTTTCGTCTGCGGCACAGCCCCATTTGAAGTAACTGTGAATAACACCTCGGGGAATACACTCCAGAATGTTTCTGTAGAAATCATTTTCACCACTAATACCGGAGCAGATTGTGGGACGATATATCAAATCGGTTCGGTCTCAGGTGCTTCCGAGCTGGACATTTCGAACCTGTCAGCTCCTGTTTTCAGCCTGCCCAATTTGGCCGCAGGCCAGAGCGCAACTTTTACAATTGAGGCAGAAGCACCGTGCTCATTGGTAGATTGCATTGATAGCGGCGAATTTTTCAATAATGAAATAAACCTGATGTGGAATGGCGGTAGCACCACAACTACAACCAACCCTTTTGTCATTGAGCGTGCGCTGCTGGTCATTACTTCCGTGAATAGTAGCTTTTTATCTGGTTCACTTGGAGATGTCTTGCTGCGCAAAACGACCATAGTGAATACCCGGCCAGGAGCATTGGAGCAATTTACATTTACTGACTCGCATCAGGGCGGCATTACAATAAATACAGTTGTTGGTACAGATATTTCGCCTGGCGGCAATACTTTTCAAATCCTGTTGGATGGTAGTGACTTTGCCAATATTGGTGATGGGGACGAGTTTTTTGAACTTAACGAAACCATCGTTATTACTGAATCGATTCGCATCATAGATTGTGGGGTGGACATTACGTCCTCGGTGTCAACTTTGACAGCAAGTTGGGGCTGCGATGGGAATACCTGTCAGGCCGTTTCCAAAAATGCAGTCATCGATATTCAGCCATCACAGAAAATACCCAATCTGATTTGGCAACCAATCACAAGTCTTCCAGAATGCTTTTGTGGGCCAGAGGGATATCGCCAAGGCATGGAGATCACAAACATAGGTGCTGGCTCAGCGCTGAACGTGGGGTATTCAATGGCGTTGATCAGCATAACACCGGGAGGGATTTCACCGAGCAGTATAGTTGTGGATAGTGCCGGTACGTTATTGGATATTGAGTTTAATCCACCTTCCACTTCTGGTTTGCCAATTCCATGCGATGGTTCACCTGATGGCGTTACCAATTCTTTTTACATTACCATTCCCAAGCTCAGTCCATCTCAATCAGTCACCATTTTTTGGGACGTATATTATTGTGAAGAAGAATGTGCAAGTCCACGAATAAATTGGGAATATGGTTGGAGTTATTTTAAGGAATGCCCGCCAGAGCCTTTTGTACAAAGTGACGAACCGATAGGCGTGAGTGCAGTAGGGTTGTCAATTCAGGCATATACTATTGCAGAGACGAATGGGATAATAGAAGATGGCGGGGTTTATACTGCCACTTACAATGTATCCTATGATAGCCTGACTTTGCTAAACGATCAATTTGTCCTGGAAATAGATGTGCCTTGTGGTGCGACATGGGATGATGATAATGAGTTGATCCTTGATGGACAGGCTCCTTTGAGTATCCAACAAGATATACAGCCTGAATTCACTACGATCACTGCTGTTTACCAACTTCCTTTTAGTATGGATACTGCATCGACCGCATTCGATTTTTTGTTCCAATGTGCCGACTTATGCCTGCCGGAAGAAATCTGCAATGACTCTACCATCAGTACCTGTGCCGCAGTGGATACTTGCTCATTGTATATCCCGCCTGATATTGCTTTTGATATCAGGACGACCATTGTCAAATGCCCAGATTATCCACTGACCTGTAACTTGCAGAACTGCCATACACTCATTATGCCGCACCAGTGCCCGGTTGACTCATTGTGCTTCGATATACCACCGGGCTATTTAAACTACCGATTTCGTGCTGCCCGTAGCAATTTTGGATTGCCCGATGACGACGACGACCGACTGCCCGACGGGGCTGGCCCCGTCAACCTCTCGCTGATCCGGCGGGATAGGCTTATTGCTGGAGATACCATTCATGCCTCATTAGGTGGTGAAGTGGTGATGGATATAGATGGGGTCACCTTGCCATTTGGCCAAATAAACATGGTATTTGGGGCAACCAACCTACAGCCGTTCAATGCAGTTGCACTGCTCACCGATGGTTCTGGCATATCACAAATCAATGCAACTGTCAGGATTTTTGATAGCTCTGCTGGGGCATATTTTGACTGTTCCAATGTGCCTGTAACGTTGACTACGGTCGGCGGTTTAGCTTACAATTACGACATTTCAGATTTAGGAAGTTGTACACCCGTTGGGTATGAATTTGCCGAAGGTGACTCCATTTTGTTTGAAGCCGATTATCGAGTAGAATACAATATAAAGAGGGAAATCGACCCGACACCTTTATACGGCAACTTGGTGCTTTCCCCGTCCATTTATTTGTATGATGAAAATGCTGGAGAATATAAGTTGCTGAATTGTGGCTGTGAATCGACCGTGTTTGAATTATCTGGATACGAATACAGCATTTTGCCTGGTGTTTTTGGACTTCCACCTTGCGAGCCGTCTGTATTTCTTGGTGGAAACCTATTTCGGCTTGAACTGCATGAGGACAATTTTTTTCCATTTGAATACCGAAATCTGGTGTATGCGGATGACTGGCAAATTGCTGTCCCGTCAGATGTAGATTTATTGGAAGCAAAATTGACCTTTTTGAGGTATCAGGGTGGTACCGTGATTGCGAATAACGAAACCCTCTCGCCCGTTTTTTCAAATGGATCTTTTATCATGGATTTTGGACAGTTCCAAAGCCCGCCTTTAGACGAAGGATTTTCAGCTTTATTCCAATATATATTTGATACGGATTGTGAAGTTTTTGGCTCTTTGCCGATTAAACTGACTTCCAACCTCACATTCAATGAAAGCCTTCCTGAAGATGATAATCCACTTGAATTCACAATAACTTCCAATGCGTTGCGGGCACTCATACCCAATCTTAATCTTTGGGCAATACCTCAGAATGTGATCAGCTTCAGCAATCAGGTGCAGACCGCCATTATATTGGAAAATATAGAAACAGAAGTAGGCCCACAGTCCAGCGGAGATGCGCTTAATACTTGGATATATGTGCATTCGCCTACTGGCTTGGTCACCGATTTCCAATTATTTGATCCTGTTTCGGGGACTTTTATACCTTCAATAAATGGTGTATTTCAATTGGAGAACTATCCAATTGGAGCAGCTGAATTTCAGCTGATCGCCACCAATAATTCCTGTGAAACAGAAAACTTGATCATCCATTTTGGTTGGAATTGTGACCCTTTCACCAGTCAGGTGCAAACGGCCTGTTACGAACGAACCTATTCTATTACTGTAAATTCCCCGCCAGGAGAAATTGATTTTTTGGTGGATAGTCCTACCGGATGCTTCGACCTCTGTGACACCATTCCTTATCACACGCTCCAAATTTTCAATGGAGAATTGGGTGCTGTTTACGGCCTCACTGCCTCAGCACAAATGCCTCCTGGTTTGACTATTTTGGCAGGCTCATCGCAGGTGGAATACCCCAGCGGCAGTGGCAATTTTTATCCCATCGGCGACCCAACAATTGTCAACAATACGGAGGCAATCTGGGACTTGTCCGCTTTTGATTCTTTGGCAAATGGACTGCCCGGAGTCGGATTTGCACCTGCCAATTCAATTACTTTACAGTACCTCACCGAATCGAGTTGTGAGTTTGTGGCAGAGGCATTTACCTTATTTACAATTGCAGCGGAGCAAAACTGTGGCATTCCAACGAATACTGTGGCCAAGCCTGGTGAGCCCATTTGCATCAACGGTATAACACAACCATATTCCACGAATATTACAGTAGAAAATAACGGCGATTTTGGTTGTGCGAATGAAATGGTTTTTGAGGTTTCGATGACTGCTTCGCAAAACCTGCCTCCAGGAGCATGTGTACTGGTCACACTTCCTCAAGGGATTAGTTTTGTGCCCAATTCTTGTGAGTCTGCTTGCCAATCAAATTTCAGTTGCCAACCTACTATTGATGGCAATACCTACACTTGGCAATTGCCAGAAGGCATCCCCTCTAATCAAATTATCTGTTTTGAATTTAATACAATTGGATGGGGAGATTTGGGCTGTGAATCGGGAAATATTATTTTCCGAACAGCTAATGAAACGCTGGCACTCTGTGCTGAATCAGGAGATACTTGCAGCACAAAAGTCAATACAGGCTCGCTTATTTTTCCTTATGAGATAGAGCGACCTGAGTATGATTTAGAAAATTTCACTATTTCCGCTTCGCAAATCAGTGGGCAGGATGTAGTTGATTTTTCAATTGATATTATCAACTGTGGCACACAGAACGAGCCGCCCATCACCCTCGATTTTTATATCGACACCGATGGCGACGGATCGGGAGACTTATTGGTGCATACCCAAAATGAAATAGCCATTATCTCCAATTGCCTTTCAGAAACTATGACAGGTAGTTTCACCATACCCGCTGGGAATTTGTGCAATCTTGTGGCTTATGTCAATCCCAATCAATGTGCCTGTTCCATTGATTCGGCGTATGTTATCGTGCCGATCAATTACGATACAGAGCAAGATTTCACTATTTGTTCGGGCGATGAAATAACGGTAGGCGTTTCTGCAATGTCAGGATTTGCATATCAATGGCAACCTGCAGATTGTATAGAAAGTCCGAATCAATCGATTTCTGTTTTTAGTTGTGAAAATGATGGCCCAGTGCCTGTTACGTATCAGTTTACTCTAGCTGAATCGGACGCTGTTTGTACCATCAACAACCTGATAGATGTGACTGTCCAGCCTGTGCCGGGCATCGCTTTTGCCGAAACACCCATCTGTGCCGGGCAGGAAGCCAACCTATTTGCCACCGACGGAGAGACCTATAACTGGCAGGGGCCAGGCATAAATGATCCTACTCAGCAAGCGCAAGTCGTGACGCCAAATATTACAAGTATTTACTCTGTCACGGTCACCGATGCTTTCAATTGTATTGGAAATGAAATGGTAACGATTGAAGTGAATCCTGCACCTCCGATAGATGCTGGGCCTGATGTGGCTGTCTGCCCGGGCATGTTGGCGCAGTTAATGGCCACTTTCAACCAAAACTTGGACTACCTTTGGTCACCTGCTATTTTGGGCGGTAGCCCAACACTCAATGACCCAACCATTCACAACCCCATTGTTTTAACAAACCAAGATCAAGCATTCCTATTGACGGTGACGGATGGAAATGGATGTACAGCTACCGATATTGTGGAGGTAAGTTTTTCTGGCAATCTCGATTTAGTCGTTTCTCCAGATGTGACAATTTGCACAGGTGCATCGACCACACTGACAGCAACCGGTGCCGAAGATTATTCCTGGTCGCCTTCTGGCAACTGCCTGAATGCTGAATGTTCAGCCATTGAAGTATCGCCTGGCAGCACGACTATTTATACCGTAACGGGTAGCACAATGGATGGCTGTGTGGACAGCGTTATGGTCGTCGTCACCGTGACGGATGACGAAATTATTACCACCGATACCATCGAAATTTGTGAAGGTCAAACGGTTATCATACATGGCGAGGAAGCAACCGTGGCTGGCGATTACCCTTTCACTACAACCTTGCCAGCAGGTTGCGACAGCACCAGTATCATTACACTTATTGTGAATCCGATTCCTGAGCAGACATTTTTGGATACCCTAATTTGTGCGGGCGAGAGTATTGAATTTCAGGGAGTCACATTGACCGAAACGGGAGACTATTCGGCTGTGCTGGTTTCGGAAAATGGCTGTGATAGCATTGTGACGTTGATGCTTTTTGTGGTAGAAATTGAAGTCGAAATACAGGGAGAGCATGTTACTGTTCCTGATAGCACAATATCGCTGAGTATTACACCTTCCAATTTCGATTCCATAGTTTGGTCGGGCGGAGGCATGGGAGAGGACTGTGACAATCTGCCTGGCTGTGAAGACTCGCCTCAAGATCAAACCATTTACACAGTAACTGTGATGGATGAAAATGGCTGTATAGCACAAGACACCCATCTGGTCAATATCCGAATAGATTGTTTCCCCGAAAAAGCAGAAGTGCCGAATGTGTTTACGCCTAATGGCGATGGTGTAAATGATGTGTTCAGCATTGTCTCCCTCCATTTTGAGCAGGTAGATCGGATGCGCATCTGGGATCGTTGGGGACGAATGATTTATGAAGGCCAAGATCCATGGGACGGTACATACAAAGGGAAACCTGTGATGTCAGATATGTATATTTATCAGATCATTGTTGGTTGTCCAGCTACCGTGGAAAATGCAGAGGATAACGTGATTGAGGGGGATGTGACCTTGCTGCGGTGATCCAGGTGTCGGACACCTCGAAGGTGTCCGACACCTAACATTATGTGAACCACGCTGGATTAAGTCCCCACGCTGGGTTAAGTCCCACGCTGGGTTAAGTCTCACGCTGGGTTAAGTCTCCAGACTTAACCCACGCTATTATTTTTTTTCAAAAACGCCTTCAACTGTAAATCCTATGACAGTCTTCCATCTTTCTTAGCAAGGATAGTTGTACCTACATATATTTGAACTTCTTTCTCACCAAATAAACATGTTTCACCACTCATAAAATTAACTGTATGAAATTTAAAAACATCTACAAAATTTTCGCAATTCTTGTCCTGTTCGTCACGCTCCAAAGTCGCTCTACTGGGCCGGGTGGCACAGCAAACCTCCAAGTCACTGGCGCTCCGGGCAGCTCTGGCAATAATGGTACGTGTGGCAATACCGGCTGCCATACTTCTGGTTCATTTAATCCAACCCATAACATGCAATTATTGGACGGCACCGATGTCGTCGATGGTTATGAAGCAGGAAAATCCTATACCCTGAAAATTAGTATTGAGGCAGGTATGGGAACGCCAAGTGGATACGGGTTTCAGGCGGTTTCATTGGATGACAGTGATGGACAGCTTGGTTCATGGGGTTCTTTGGGTACTGGGCTACAAACCACCACATTGAGCAATAGGAGCTATGCCGAGCACAGCAGCCCTTCTGCTAATAGTACATTTGAACTGGAATGGATTGCTCCAGATTCTGGATCAGGGGATGTCACATTCTATTCTGCTGGACTCGCATCCAACAATAATAGCGGTGCGACTGGCGATGGTGTGGCAAATTCAATGCTGACCTTGAGCGAGGTAATTATCGACAATGTTCAAGATTTAGAAGAGCATGAGGCGACTTTGAAGATATTTCCAAATCCTGTTCATGAAACAATGAATCTGGAAATCAATACTTTAGCCGCAGGCGATTTCAATATTTACGTTTTGGATGTATTGGGGAGACTTGTACAAGAAGTACCAGTCAACGTGCAGATTGGGCAGCAAGTCGAAAATATTGATGTAAGTCAATTGCAAGCAGGCATGTACATCGTGCAGCTTGTTGGAGAAGGACATTTGACAGCTGTGCAAATGTTGAAGAATTGATAGGAGGGAGATTTTCCGATTCCGGCAGGGGGCGAATTAATTTGCCCCTGCCGGAAAAAGCATTACACATGAAAACGATCGAGTCGGTACTTATTGGCTCGATCGTTTTTTTTGTAAAGGTGAGATGAAGCTATTTCAAAATGCTCGATTTGCTAATTTTTAAAAATTGGGGGGAATTAAGATTTAACGGCGCAGAGCGCCAACCCCCTTGGTAGAAAGGATAATAAACAGATGAGCGGCGCAGAGCGACGCCCCTCTTGTCTCTCGCCTTGATTGGCCAATGGGAGCGCCGCTCTGCGCCGCGATATGCCTCATTTTACAGAGTTGCCAAGGGAAACAGTCGCTCTGCGCCTTCAGCCCTGAATCATATTATTTAATAAATCTGATAGTTGTTGATTTCGGATTTACTATCACGGTATGATTTAGTAAAGTGATGCGTGAAGGAGGTTTTCAAAAGCCTCATCTTTTACCCAAAACAACCCACAAGATGTGCATTTGTCTTTTATACCAATTCATTTTGAACATAGCTTGCCTCGTCAAACCACAACTTTTACAAATCACTTACGTTTTTCCTATTGGGGTTGGCAAAGTGGCCTCATTCATGCCATTTGAATAGTTGATCAATCCTGTACTTTTACATTTTAGGTCAAACATCATAATTGATACGGAAGAAAATAAAAAGCACAATTGTAAAAAGCTACCTATATCTTACTTTTTACTTCCAACTTTTTACTTTTTACTTCCTCTACTGACACAATATGCGATTCAATATTTTTTTATTTGTAATGTTCTTTTTACCGGCACTGGCTTTTTCTCAAGATGCTAAACTGGCTCAGCAGTACTATCAGAATGGGGAGTTTGAAAAAGCGGCCATTTTGTACAAAAGGCTGTATGATGCCCAAAACCGGAATGACTATTATTTTGATCGCTATATCGAATGTTTGCTTTCCTCTGAATCGTACACTGGTGCGGAAAAAGCCCTTCAGGATGAGTTGAAAGCCAATCCTAAAAACATTCGGATGTACGTGTTGTACGGCAATGTATATGAGCGTCAATTCAAAGAGGCTGAAGCAGAGGAACAATTTCAAAAAGCCATCAAACGGATGCCTGCCGACCAGTATGAAATTACCCGCTTAGCCAGTACATTTAGCAAACTCACAAAATACGACCTCGCTATCCAGACCTATGAAAAAGGAAGTGAATTGATAAAAGACAACCAGGTTTTTGCATTCAATCTGGCTGAACTCTATCGTCGAAAAGGCGATATCCCCAAAATGATCAATAACTACCTGTCAACATTGGCCGCTTACCCAGAGCGGCTTAGTACAGTAGAACGGCAGTTGCAGCGATATTTGTCGGCAGATGAAGACTACCTCGAACTCCAGACCCAGCTTTACGGTCGAGTGCAAGATGATCCAAATGCATTTCAATTTGTAGAATTGTTGCAATGGAATTTTGTACAAAAGAAAGACTATAATAATGCGTTGCGCCAAGCTAAATCGCTGGATAAAAGAATGGGAGAAAATGGAGCAAGAGTCTTTCAATTAGCTACTACTGCCTTCTATGACAAATCTTATGATTCGGCCATAAAAGCATTTGACTATATCGTTGAGGAACATGGTGCTACCTCTTCCTTTTATATTGACGCCAAAAGGGAATCACTGCGGGCTCGCCGCAATAAATTGGTGGAAGGGTTTACTTACACTGAAATAGAACTCCGGGAGATCGAATCTGCTTACGAGTTGTTTTTGGAAGAATTTGGCAGGAACAAAACTACGGCCTCAATTGTGGCAGAGTTGGCCGATCTGGAAGCGTTTTACTTGAATGATCTCGACAAAGCCATTGACCTGCTGAATGAAATGATCAACTATCCAGCTATCAATGTCAAAATCCAATCGGAAGGGAAATTGAGCCTGGGTGATTTCTATCTCATGCAGGGAGAAATTTGGGAATCGACACTATTGTATTCTCAAGTTGACAAAATCTATCCCGATGACCATTTGGGCCATGTGGCACGTTTCAAAAATGCTAAGCTATCTTATTATAACGGCGATTTTCAATGGGCACAATCGCAGTTCGATGTGCTGAAAGCTGCCACTTCAAAGCTGATTGCTAACAATGCGCTCGACCTCTCCGTGTTCATCATGGACAACCTCGGACTTGATACCACAGACCGGGCACTGCGATTGTATGCGGAGTCGGATCTGCTCACTTTCCAAAACCGCTTTGATGAGGCTTTCGCCAAATTGGATTCTATCGTAGTCCAATTCCCTGAGCATTCGCTGGAAGACGATGTGCTATACGCACGGGCAGCTATCCACATGAAATTGCGGGAATACGAAACAGCTGCCAACTTGTATGCCGAGATCATTGAAAAATACCCAGAAGAAATACGTGCTGACAATTCACTTTTCGCATTAGCTGAACTCAACGAGCGCCAGCTCGACAACACGGAAAAAGCGATGGAGTATTATGAAAAGATATTCATCGAATACGCCAGCAGCACTTTTTCAGTAGAAGCCAGAAAACGGTTCCGGAAATTGCGGGGGGATAATATTTAGGGAGGAGTAAAAAAGCTTTATAATTTGCTGGAGTCTATTCCTTACCTTTGGATAGATATCACCTAATGCTTCCAGCTTTTTGAAAACCCGTTTTCTACATATTTGCTGCTCGCTGCTGCTCCCATGCATTTTGTGCAGCCAGGAATTGCGCTTCCAAAATCTGAACGTCGAGGAGGGTTTTACGCATAGTGGCACTTCATTCCACCGTTCTATTTTAAAAGATGAAGATGGTTTTACGTGGTTCGTTACTTACAACGGCATGTCCCGGTTTGATGGGGAGTATTTTAAAAATTATAAACATGACCCTTCCAACAACAAGAGTATTCCAAGTAATATACTTACGGTAATCGGTCAAGATGATAGCAGAAGGCTTTGGATAGGGACAGCCATTCAGGGTATCTATTTATTTGATAAAGAAAAAGAGACGTTTTCACGGTTTGATCCGCTTAAAAGTGAAACAGACAAAACACTCTCAGCACATATTTTATTTATTGAAAAAGACCACAATGGGAATATGTGGTATGGCGGAGATCATGGGGCGGCACGATGGGAAAAAACAACCAACAAGTCGGAAAATTTTGATACCTATTTTAGTAGCGCCGGTGCTTTTCTCCAAACTAAGAATGGTGCAATATGGATCGGCGATCGAAATGGTCTCCACCGAAAAATGGAAAAGGAAGACCGCTTTGAAAAAATGCCAGCTTATCAGCCCATTGGTTATATATCTGATTTGGTCGAGGTGGAAAATGGGAATATATGGATCGCATCGCCACCCAATTTTTGGGAATTCGATCCCCTCCATCGCACATTTAAAAGTTTGTTGTCTCAAACTTGGGTGCCAAAATATTTTGTGCCGATCAGTTTCGCTCAGGGTAATCGTGGAGATATTTGGATGACAGACAATGAGGGCATTTTGCGGTATAATCAACGTACAGGCGAAACCAATTTTTACCAAAACGATCCAAACGACCCACTCTCCCTGCCACCAGTTACTCCTGAAGACATTCTCATCGATAGCTCTGACAATCTATTCGTCAACACGGGTGGATATGGGATGGCGTATGCCCACGACAAACCTCATTCTTTTGAAACCATCGGTGACTTTGAAGCGATGGAATTTATCGCCTTGGACAGCCATCGTGTCTTGATCAGGGATTTTAAAAAAGGCGGCATTATTTACGATACGGAAAAACGAGCCATTTCACCTGAAAAAATACCAGTAGGGCCAGGCAATATTTTTCTGCCAAGTTTGGCGCTGCGGGGGGATAGTTTGCTTTTTATTTGGGATGCCGACATCATCCGATCCTATCATTTGAAGACAGGCGCATTGTCCACATTGCCCAAAAATCCCGATCATAGCCTTTATGTCCAATTGGATAGAAAAGGGCGAGTATGGAATGGGGTATCCTATCTGGATGAAAAAGAAAATAAATGGGTCAATAATTATCCTGCACTGCAAAAAGCATTTCCGGAATTGTCCGGAATTGAATTTTCTTATGCCAATATTACCTTCGATGAAAAGAACAGGATATGGGTGCAGATAAATGGATACCAACACATCATTAGGTATGACTTTGAAACCCAGGCAGGAAAAAGTTATGAACCAGATGGAGTTCCTTATGAGGGGACAAATGGGCGGATGTACCTGAATGGCCCTACAGGGCTGTCTATTTACGAACCCGATACGGACAGTTTTATGGTATTAACCGAAAAAGAGGGATTGAAGGCGAGTGGCCTATTTCATATACTGGAAGATTCACATGGAGATATTTGGTTAGCGACCACCCGGGGACTGCAAAAATTTGATTTAGGTATGGGCTCGTTTGTAGATGTTGATTTTGAAGATGGGTTTCCATTGCAAGGGAGGACGATTGTCCGGAGGAGCGGAATAGACAAAAATGGTTTTATCTATTTTGACATCAACCTTAAAAAGGTTTTTCGATTCCATCCCGACAGTTTGCGCACCAACCAAGAAACAGCCTCAGTTCGACTCCTCGATTTCTATTTGAACCGAAACCTTGTCCTACCCAATGACAGTAGTTCCATTTTAAAGAAAAACCTCAGATATACAAAAGCTATCTATTTAAACTACGACCAGCCTGATTTCGGATTCAGTGCGGTCATGCCCGTTTTTTACAAATCCAAGAAAATTGAGTATTTCTACCGCCTCGATCCCTACCAAACAGAGTGGCAGAGCAATGGCGTTTCCAATGAATTCCACTTTACGAACATCAGCCCCGGTAGCTATACTTTTCGGGTAAAAGCCAAAACCGCTTCTGGAGTTTGGAGTTCGGAAGAAGCTTCTGTTAAGGTTGTGATATCCCCTCCCTGGTGGAAAACCTGGTGGGCGTATGCCATTTATGCCTTGTTGTTCTTAGGCACCTTTTACGCTGTTTACCGCTTCAACCTGAACAGGCAATTTGAAAAGCAGGAAGCTTTTAGGCTAAAAGAATTGGATACCCTGAAATCCCGTCTATATACCAATATCACCCACGAGTTTCGAACCCCGCTAACTGTCATCATGGGCATTGCCGATAACTTAAAGGGCAACCTCCAAGAAAGTAAACTCATCCGCCGCAACAGCAAAAACCTGCTCCGCCTCATCAACCAATTGCTCGACCTTTCCAAGCTCGATTCGGGCACTATGAAAATGGACATGGTACAGGGAGATGTGATCAATTATCTGCGTTACCTCACCGAGTCATTTTACAGTATGGCGCAGGAAAAGAAGATCGGTCTTTCTTTTTCAACAGAGGAGGAAGTATTGGAAATGGATTTTGATGAAGTGAAGGTGCAGCACGTTATTTATAACCTCCTATCGAATGCGTTGAAGTTCACAAAAGAGGGTGGAAGCATATTTATAAATACCTCCAAAAAAATCCGCAACAATCAACCCTGGCTGCAAATAAAAGTACAAGACACCGGTATTGGGATTCCTGAAAAACAGCTCCCGCACATTTTCGATCGGTTCTTTCAGGCCGATAGTTCTACCACCCGAAAAGGGGAAGGCACTGGCATAGGCTTGGCATTGACCAAAGAACTGGTGCAGATGATGGATGGGGAAATATCTGTGAAAAGCCAAATAGGAGAAGGCACTGAATTCAAGATTTTGCTGCCTGCAAAGAAAGCCGCTGCCACAGCGAAAATGGATGCCGAATTCACGACCACCCAATCAATTGCAAGGGAGCTTGTGAGTTTCCCCCCTGCCCCCTCCAAAGGAGGGGGAGACAGGTTTGTAACTCCCCCTCCTTTGGAGGGGGCAGGGGGGAGGCCCCAGTTGCTGCTCATCGAGGACAACAAGGATGTGGCGACTTACATCAAAAACTTATTGTCAAATGACTATGAGGTCGCAGTAGCAAGGGATGGGCAAGAGGGTATAGATAAAGCGCTGGAGACAGTGCCCGACATCATCATCAGCGATGTGATGATGCCAGAGAAAGATGGCTTTGAAGTTTGTGAGACTTTGAAACAGGACATGCGCACCAGCCACATCCCGATCATATTGCTGACCGCAAAGGCAGAGCAAAAGGACAAAGTCACTGGCCTGAAGTATGGTGCCGATGCCTACCTGATGAAGCCGTTTGACAAAGAGGAATTGCTCGTGCGGTTGGAGAAGTTGGTGGAATTGCGAATGACATTGCAGGAGAAATACGCTAAATGGAGCCTCCCTAAATCTCAACGATTTAGTCAAACTAAGAAAGAGCCTACCCTCGAAGAAAAGTTTCTACAAAAACTACAGGAAGCCACCGAACAAGTCATGTCCGACCCTGAAAATGCGATCGCCGAACTTGAGAAGGCCATGCACCTCAGCCAGATGCAGCTCTACCGAAAGCTGAAAGCCCTGACAGGCAAAACGCCTTCGCTCTATATCCGCTCCATACGCCTGCAAAAGGCCATGGAATTGCTCAATACCACCGACCTCACCGTTTCCGAAATTGCCTATGATGTTGGGTTTACGACACCTACCTATTTCAGCCGGGCATTCAGCGATGAATTCGGTATCCCGCCCAGTTCTGTTCGCAATTAACTGTTTCTCTGTTACTTAATTTCATTTTTGTAAAACCGGTACAAGCCAATTTTGTACTTTTGCAAACTGAGTGCATGCTTTTGTAAAATGAGTGCAGGGGCTTGGAGGGCTACCTCTCGCATATTTGCACCATAACAAATTCGGGCCTTGACCCCCAGGCGATACCATCAATGTAAAAAACCAAATTTCCCTAAAATTCCAACTCCAGAGAAACTAGTCAACTCACATGCATTTATCACTTTTTATAAAATTTCAAATGAAACAGAAACATTCACCACACGAAATAGCGATGACAAAACTGTCCCTCCGCTTATTCCTTATGACAGCCTTAATGTGCTGTTCTTTCTTCGTAAACGCACAAACCGTTTATTACAAAATGACTTTTAAGACCAGTCCCGAAACTGGAGCTGCCAGTGATAACGGCATTGATATTAGGCTCATAAGTTTTGATGGCGATCACCCATTGATCCGTTATTTTGACCCAACTAGCGGTGAAGCCGTTTTTCCAGAAATGACAAGCGTAATACCCTTAACCATAACTGCTGAACCTATGGGTGGAGGAGAAGAAGTACAAATTGTGGCCAGTAAGGATTTGGGAGCCATAGATTGGATCATGTTAGATATAGACGGTGTTTTATTTGATGATTGGAAACCTGAGTATATTAAAATCGAAAGAGCAAAGAACGCCCAAGGGGGGGATGTGGATGGATCGTCTTATTTTGAAATTGGTAAATATATTGGATATGATCCTGTCTATTTTAAGGCAAAAACGGTTATCCAACCATCGGTATCTCTTACCGAAGATGGAGAACCTGAAATAATTATGGCAAGTGGAATAGTGACCAATTGGGTGGACAACTCTAAAGGGGCGTCTGCTCAATTGGGAGTAAAAGTGAAAGATATCCATACCAAAGTGGAGACAGTAGGTGTGCATGTTACAGAAGGAAATGAAGTTGGGATTTCGGCAACGGTATCCTATGAAAGCCCTGAGACTGCTTATGGCAAATTTGGAGCGGAACTAACAGGGAGCTATAATGAAATGGTTTCTAAGGCCGAATATACCCAAAATGAAAACATGCAAACCGTGGAGCAAGATTGGTCTTATGATGTCCCGGCTCAATCATTTGCATTTCGTGCCATAAATTTTGATATCCCGTATGGGTATCAAAAAATAAAAGGGAATGACGTGCAGGCAGTCATACGGATGCTTGGAAAGCCCCCCATTCGAAAAGGAGAGAGCTTTATCAATATCCCTAACAAAGACCCCTATGATGGAAGTATATACCCCGTCTTGTGGCAGGAAATCGAAGAGAAATACCTGCAAAACTTGGATTCGACCCAAGCCCAAACGATTGTTAGTGAATATAAAGACTATTGGATCAGAAAAGGCTGGGTAGTGACTGATCCTACTATGCTTGATAATGTTATTGCTGGAAATAACGGAGGCAGCAGTCAAGCGGTGAGCAGCACAAAAGAGCCGAGGGCAAACAAGTATGTTCAAAAGATCAGGAACGGTAAAAATGGCATTGTCATTTGTTTGCCCCCCCCGACTACTCTGACAGCAGAAGGCCTTCCCTATAAATATTCCATAAAAAGAAAGGATGATAACACTGTAGAAATCTATGCGGAACCAATCAAAGCAGGAGAAAAACCGGTAGCTAATGGAGAAACTATAAAATTAGATTCCAAAAAGGAATAAGAAAAGGTAAAGTCAATTTAACAACCCTCTAAATATCTTCTAATAATTCATCTAAAACCAATTCAACATGAATTCAAATTTAAACCATGAATCCCCCCAAACAATCAATTTCAAAAAGTGCATGCTGCTGCTATTAATGATAGCAAGCGGCTTATGGGCAAAGGCGCAACCCTGCCCAGATTGGAATGGCAATGTCAGCTTCACTACCCAGGCAGAAGTGGATGCGTGGCCACCGTGTTATACCCACATCAATGGTGGCTTTTTCATCGGCACTGTTGGGACTGACATCCATGACCTTACGCCATTGAGCAATGTTACCACGGTTAGTGGCGGATTAGCTGTCCAATACACTACGCAATTGCTAAGTCTGGAGGGGCTATCCGTTACATCCGTTGGTGGCAACCTGTTAGTAGCTGGAAATACCCAACTTTCTGCCTGTTGTGAAATTTACGAATTGATAAACACGCCGGGTGCTGTTGGTGGTGCTATATTTATTTTTACCAACCCTGCTGGATGTGGCAACATTGTTAACTTGAATGAATCCTGTGAAGATGCTGACGGCGACGGCGTTAATCTCACTGATGGCGATTGCGATGACAATGATGCCAACAACTTTCCTGGCAATGCAGAAATCTGTGATGGATTGGACAACAACTGTAATGGGGTTGCAGACGAAGGCATTTCCGGTTTTACCTTTACTGGCAATGTAACTTTCACCTCCCAGACCGAAGTGGATGCGTGGCTGCCGTGTTATTCTCATATAAATGGTACGCTCACCATCTCGGGAGCCGACATTTCGGATCTGTCACCGTTGAGTAATATTGCGACGATCGAGGATGACCTGACCATTATCGGTAATCCGATGCTGGCAAGCCTTGACGACATTTCAGGCATCTCCGATATCCGGTTTTTCTACATTGAACAGAACCCGTTGCTGACGACCATTGATGGGT
Organism: uncultured Saprospiraceae bacterium; assembly: GCA_942490835.1. Taxonomy (GTDB): domain Bacteria; phylum Bacteroidota; class Bacteroidia; order Chitinophagales; family Saprospiraceae; genus UBA6168. The sequence goes on along the minus strand of CALNYY010000093.1, from coordinate 567,724 downwards.
TCAATGGCCTGACGACACTTGGGCGGCTACAGATCGTAAACAACGCTAGCTTGGTCAGCGTCAACGGGTTCAATTCGCTGACTTCCGTTGCCGACCGCTTCAGAATCAGACAAAATGCTTCGCTGTCGAGCATCAATGGATTGTCGAATCTGAACACGGCTGGCAGGACAGAGGTCAGCAACAACTCAAGTCTGACCAACATTGATGGCCTGTCGTCTCTCTCTCAAGTTACATTTGGGTTCTTTGCCATTAATTCCAACACAAACCTTACAAATTTGGACGGGCTGGCGGCGCTCACTTCGGTCAATGGCTCGTTTTCCGTACTGAGCAATGGAAAGCTGACCGACTGCTGCGGTATCCATGACCTGCTCAATACGCCGGGTGCCATCACTGGTGCGATCAATATTTCAAGCAACGATACCGGCTGCGACAGCGAGCCACAAATTGACGAATACTGTGGCGACGGCGACGGTGATGGATTTAATATTTTTGAGGGAGATTGCATGGAAGGTGATCCTAATATCTTCCCTGGTGCACCCGAAGTATGCAATGGCTTGGACGACGACTGTGATGGACAAATAGATGAAGGTGTGACTACCTATACTGGAAATGTAACTTTCATTTCACAGGCTGATGTGGATGCGTGGAACTCTTGTTACACGGTGATTGATGGCCACCTGACCATCACTGGCTGGAACATCAGCGACCTGTCGAACCTGATCGGGCTGGTTGAGGTGACAGGCAGTATCAATATCTATTACAACAGCTACCTTCCCTCGCTCAATGGACTGGACAACCTTGCAACTGTCGGTGGCGGACTGACTATTTTTTACAACTTCCTGCTGGCCGATTGCTGTGCCATTCAAAACTTGATGAATGGGGGAGTCGCTGGAGCTATCAGTATTTTCTTTAATGCTGTCGGCTGCAATAGCCCTTCGGAAATCCTGACGACTTGTGTGCCTCAACTTGTTGATGGTGGGCAGAATGGCGTTGCCTGGGATCAAAACACCCTCCATGATTTGATGCTGTTCCCGAATCCTGCCGGTGCAGAAGTGACGGTAAAATTTGAACGGAAAGAACCAGTCGCTGTGCTAAGGATTGCTGATTTACTTGGTAGGATAGTTTATGAAACAGAGCTGGCAGAAGGGGTGAACCGATTAGATATTGACCTGAATAAAGGCCAATTTAGAAGTGGGGTTTATCTTGTTTCATTTGTTGAAAATGGAGAAATGATCACCAAGCAATTGGTAGTCAAATAATGTTAGAATGTATGTTTTAGGCAAGAAAGCACTGGATGGTCCGGTGCTTTCTTGTTTAAACCTTAATTCCAAATTAGGGGGCAAGGCAAAAACCCAAACCCTAAAAATTGCTTCTATGAGAATGGACTATCCTTTTACTGTTCGAACGCTCTTTCTTCAAATACAAGCTCTCCACCAGCCCCAAACAATCGAACATCATCCACTTCCCCATTTCCAGTGAATAGGAAACGGAAGCCAACTACACGACCTGCATCATGCTGATAGGTAAGGTTATGAATAGGCTCTCCATTCAATGCCATAGTCACCTGTCTGTTTTTGACCTCTAGTTTGAAATCCTGCCAATCGGAAAAATCGCAACCAAATGCTGAGAGGTCATTCTCCTTACCTTGTTTTGAAACATCATTTTGATTGGGACGATTGCGGATGCGACTTTACAGAATACCGCACCTTTTGGGTGAAATCAGGACAAGCTGGAGCTCAATATGCCACCACCAGTTCTAATTATACATACACTGGTCTGTCGGCTGGCACGTACCAGTTTCATTTTTATACAGTATGTGGCGGTGAGGCAAGTTCGATCATTATTGATGAGGTTGTCATTGACTGATCAGTATTCGAATGGACTGCCATAGAATGATACTGTGGCAGTTCGCTTTCTAAGAGGCTGTTTTAAAACGGGAAGTGCTGGCGAGAGGATAAGATATTTGCATCAATTTTCTTTTGATTTGAGGAGCATATCCATAGATACGTGACGAAAATTCTAACCCAGTTTACTGACCAACCATCTCTTTATGGCCAGATTCTGGTCAGTATTTATTTCATCTTTCAATCGGTTGGTAACAGCTTCATTATTCACCCCAGCTATTATTTTTCTGATATAAGAAATAGATTTAAACGTAGCATTTTTCATAGTGACTCGAAGATATTTATCCCGCCTTAAATATTTTTCAATAGCATCCAATTGGGAATTCAAAAGATCTAAATAACTTTCATCATTAAGCCATAATTCAAACCAGGATTTAATTAGAATTAATTTTGACTTTAGCACGTCCATAGGTTCCTTAAAAGAATGGAGTGCCGCATCAATAGCTGCCTCAAAATCCTTCTTCTCAAAATGCCAGACACATAAGCCAATTCTGACGGCATCCACTTTAATATTATTATCCAAATTACTTTGATAGGTTTTTATAAAATTTTCCGTCCAGCTAAAATCACCACAAATAGCACCGATGGAGACAATGTTGGTAAAAACATTTTTTGACATTCGGTTGTGTTCCAAAAAACAATCATGTTCCAGCCCTAACTTATATAATTCCAAACTAATAATAGAATAGTCCGAAAACCCCACATTTGCAAGCCTATTGTTATGATTTAATAATATCTTTATAACGTTTCTTTTGTCCTCATTTCTCAATAAATGTATACATGATTTAAAACGCCCGACCAGTTCGTCAATGCTCACCGATTCTTCCGACCGCTGTAACCTTTCCAGTTGAAAGTATAAATTGAACAAAGGGTTTTCGGACAATAGCTGCAAGCCGGCACTGCTCTGGCTCTGCCTTTCATTCACTGTATTCAATCGGGCATTCAACGCACATTTTAATTTAATGTCTGTTATTTTTTTTTGCGCTTCAAAATATTCGATAGCATCATATAAAGTGCCTTTATCCCCAACCTGCATACTCGTGTCAGGATGAGCATAATACATTAAACTTAGTTCTTTTTTTTTGCTGAAATAAATGGCATCACGGAAGGGTAGGCTGTCCAATTGTTTATTTAATAAATCATATTTTTTTTCAAAATAATCATAGCAATTTGACCGCTCCGAATAAGCTTCAACAAGCAATTTTTTTTGCGCTAATTCTTTTTTTTCCAATTGTAAAACCACAATGTATTTTTCCAATAAAGCATAAAACTCCGACATCAGATTGAGCAGTTGTTGGTGGGCATATTCTTTGTCTGGATACAGTTTTTTAAATACGACTTCCTTGGCCAGTTTAGGTGAGACAAAATCGGGATAGTAGCGTCGCAGCACTTTGTACAATTTGACAATATTTGAGTTGGTGTTGAAATAAGGCGACTGGAGAAAAGGAAGAAGTTGCTTCATTTCTTCGGCTGTCAGGATGCTGAGGGTTCGAACGAGTTTGCTTTTGTGCATTTGAATATTGTTGAAAACAGATTTGGCTCGGGGTTGGGCTTTTCAATCCTATACAGCAAAAGATAACTTGTGTCCCCTTTTCAAGCTTATGTATCGATTCATTTTCCCTGCCAAGTGTTCTAAAATTTGTTCTCCCAAAGATAGTGGCAATATTCTATTATTTTATTTTTAACTAAAAAATTGATTAACAATAAGTTGTATCAATATGATTGACGAAATTATTATTATTTTGTGTCAAATTTGTCCTACTCAAACCTAATTACAATCTCTTATCATTACATCCTGTAAATAAACGACCTAGTGAAAACAGCCCCAGAAGACCTTCCAATTATCAGATACACATCGGTCGATGGCATAGTTACCATTAAAGACAAATTGCATGGATGAAAAAATGAATGGGGAAGCACTGCTTTCCGGTCAGCTGGAATCCCTTTGCATTTTATGAAACAACACCCAGGGCAAAGGCTCATGGTTTCTATTTAAAATTTACATCACAGGAATTACAAACCTTACTTTCAAACAACACAGCCCCCCAATGACCTATCCATCAATAGACCAATAGACCAATAGACCAACATCCTGCTTATTTGACACCAATCAGTTAACCAAAGAATAAGGTTTGTAATCCTGGGCCGCTTTGGCCACAGGTACAAAGCGGACAAATTGCCTTTGGGTGGTTTTCCGCTTTGCTTTGTGACAACTATAGTAAACTCAAGAAAATAAGGCGCATTCCTTAAAAACTGTGGAATTGTGCCCATAATACCAATAGATATGAATAAGAAAACAAACATACTCCTGGCATTTTTACTGCTGCTTTCAGCTTTCCTCCACGCCCAGACCGACAACGTCGGCATCGGCACCACCACGCCCGATGCGAGTGCGGCGCTGGATGTTCAGAGTACTGAGAAAGGCATGCTCATCCCTCGCATGACAACAGCCGAACGGACAGCCATCACAGCACCAGCTACAGGATTGTTGGTGTACGACACGGATACTGGTAGCTTTTGGTTTTGGGAGAGCGGTATCTGGATCGAGATACACAAGATCATACCTCCAGCTGATGTTGGTGAGAATGACACAGACATAGTCATCCCTTTAATTGGCACCATTACCAGTACCATCAACCTGACAGGCCCTGGCATCATTTCCAGCAATACAATGATCGAGGTTTGCTTGGATATCATTCATTCAACAGATGATCAACTTGATATTTACTTGGAGTCACCAGATGGTACCATGATTAATCTCTCCTCTGATAACGGGGGCTCTGCCAATAATTATACCGGGACCTGTTTCACCACCGAAGCGGTAAATCCAATTACAAGCGGAAGTGCACCTTTTACAGGGGAGTGGATACCAGAGGAGCCGTTTTCTAATTTTATAGGGGATGTAATTTCTGGAGATTGGACGCTAACTGTGACAGATGATTACCTTGAACTCTTTGGTTTCTCAAATGGTACATTGCTCGGTTGGTCCATAAAACTTTCCCGACCATTCCCGGCTGCTGTTGCTGCTTCCCTCTCCGATGCAGATGAAGACACCAGGATACAGGTGGAGGAAAGTGCCGACGAGGACAAGATCAGGTTCGATGTGGCAGGAAACGAGGCGATGGTGATTGGGGCAAACGGCAATGTCGGTATAGGTACCGATGCACCAGCAAGCAAGCTGGATATAGAAGGCGGCATGTCTGTAGGTGCTGCGTATTCCGGCACAACGGCTGCACCTGCGAACGGAGCGATAATAGAGGGCAATGTCGGTATTGGTACGGGTGCACCCGATGCCAGTGCCGCCCTGGACATAATGGCCACCAACAAGGGAGTGCTCATTCCGAGGGTCGCCAACACAGCAGCTGTATCCTCTCCTGCCTCCGGTCTGCTCATATATGACAACTCCAGTAGTTGTTTTAAATTTTTCAATGGCACATCATGGACAGCAATAGGTTTCAAGACACTCGTAATTGATGCAGATGGAGACACCAGGATACAGGTGGAAGAAAGCACTGACGAGGACATTGTTCGCTTCGACCTCGGTGGCACGGAGCATTTTGTGATGGAAGGCCCCCGTTTGGAGATAAAAAACAGCGGAAACTCGGTCTTCATCGGTGAAGGCGCTGGTGAAAATGACGACCTGACCAACAACAATAATGTGGCAATAGGGAAAGATGCACTGAAATCGAACACAATTGGTAGCAACAACACCGCTAATGGGGAATCTGCACTACGTTCCAATGTGGAAGGACATAACAATACCGCAAGTGGCAAAGGAGCACTATATTCCAATACAATTGGCGGTGACAATACGGCCAACGGCACAGAAGCATTATATTCCAACACGGGGGGCAATTCTAACACTGCCTCTGGAAGGTCTGCATTGCGTTATAATACGGAAGGTGACTACAATACCGCCTTTGGAAATCTCGCCCTGTATTCCAATACAAACGGCAATAACAACACCGCAAGTGGCAAAGGAGCACTATCTTCTAATACAATTGGCGATGACAATACGGCCAACGGCACAGATGCGCTATATTCCAACACGGAGGGCTCCTTCAATACCGCCAACGGGTATTATGCGCTGTATGACAATACGACTGGCAACTTAAACACAGCCATCGGGTATGCAGCGCTGGCTGACAACACGACTGGCGGAGCCAACACAGCCAACGGGATTTTTGCACTGTATAAGAACACGGAAGGCAGTTTCAACATAGCCATGGGGCATAAAGTGCTGTATAACAACACGACTGGTGACTTAAACATAGCCAATGGGTATCAAGCGCTGTATTACAACACGATTGGTGACTTAAACATAGCCAATGGGAATCAAGCGCTGTATAACAACACGATTGGTGACTTAAACATAGCCAATGGGAATGAGGCGCTGTATAACAACACGATTGGTGACTTAAACATAGCCAATGGGAATGATGCGCTGTATTACAACACGGATGGCTCCTACAATACCGCCGTCGGGCATCAAGCACTGTATGACAACACGACTGGCGAAGCTAACACAGCCATCGGATATAATGCAGATGTGCTTTCCAGTGATTTAATAATAGCTACTGCAATTGGCTATAATGCGGAAGTAGGATGTGACAATTGTATGGCGCTGGGTGGTACGGGGAATGCTGCTGTCAAAGTTGGCATCGCAGAAGGAACGCCCACTGCCGACCTCCACATCAAGCAAAGTGATGAATCATACGGTGGGTCAGGAGGCATCAAGTTGGTACGGTCTGCCAGTTCCAATAATTGGAAAACCATGATCTATGGCGATAACGATTATGTTTTTGCCTATAATGGTGTGCTTAAGTCATATATCCTTGACTCTGACGGTTCCTATGTTTCCACCTCCGATCGTCGCTTAAAAAAGAACATCGCCCCTATGCCAACGGCGCTTTCCCGTCTGATGCAGTTAAAGCCTGTACGTTATCATTTCAAAGAAGTACCTGAAAACACACCAAAGTCTTATGGTTTCATCGCCCAGGAGGTCAAGCCCCTTTTTCCTGATGTCGTCGGTGAAAAAGACGGCTATCTCTCCATGAACTATGGTGCATTGGGCATTGTCGCCATCAAAGCCATCCAGGAGCAGCAGGAGATCATCGAAGATTTACATAAGAGAAACGAAACGCAGCAATCCCAGATCGAAGACCTCCAGGCGCAGCTCACCGAAATGGACAAACTGAAAGCGGAATCGAACGCCATGCAACAGCGGCTTGCCCGCCTCGAAGCGGCCCTGCTCGGAGATGCCTCAAGCATGGAGAAAACAACTGAAAAATGAATGACCAGCTGTCAAATATCTTTTTAAAAAACCTCCACCGTGCCGTCGAACAAAACCTGGACGACAGTGCATTCACGGTGGGGGACCTGAGCCGGGCCGTATACCTCAGCCACACCCAGGTGTACCGGAAAACGAAGGCCCAGACCGGGAAGCCACCTTCCCTGTTCATTCGCCACCTTCGCCTGAAAAAAGCGGTGGAGCTCTTGTCGGATACCAATCTGAAAATTGCAGACGTAGCCTTCGAAGTAGGATTTGCGGATCCCAGTTATTTCACCCGAGTATTCAAGAAGGAGTTTGGAGTAGTGCCAAAAGCTTTCAAATCATTATGAAGGTGGATGGCTTAGCATCTACTGCATCCAAGCTTTCAAAGTTTGGAGATCGAATGATCGAATGATCGAAAATTCGGGGTTGTATTTATCACTAAGGCTCTTTTACAAATCTCGTGGAATTGGTCAACGGGATTAGCGGGTCACTTCGAGTGCCCCGCTAATTTGAAAGAAATTACGGGGTACACGAAGTGACCCCGTAACACCTCCACGGAATTTATCAAGGAACCATAACTAATTGCTATTCTGGAATTTTTAATCAGCCTCTTACAATATTGCAGATTCCGCCGATGGCGGAATGACAAAATTCCTGATGCATAGTTTGATTGTGCAATTTGTTATACACAGCTTATGTTGATTTGGGGCTTAAAAATCCAATTCTTCAAAAACTACCCTACCGTCCTTTTCAAGTAACCGAACATTATCCACTTCCCCATTTCCAGTGAATAGGAAACGGAAGCCGACTACTCGACCTGCATCATGCTGATAGGTAAGGGTATGAATAGGTTCGCCATTCAATGTCATAGTCACATGCCTGTTTTTGGCCTCCAGTTTGAAATCCTGCCATTCGGAAAAATCGCAACCAAATGCTGAGAGGTCATTCTCCTTACCTTGTTTTGAAACATCATTGAAAACAAGCCTAAGGTCACCTGTACAACCTGGAATAGAGAATGGGATGAGGAATGCCCCTTCCGTACAGAGCACCACAATCTTGCTAAACTGACATATGCCGTTGCCTTTGTCATGGGTGTTTCTAAAGGAAGCTTCCATTGAAAAATTATCACTTTGTAAATCGCCAAAATCATCGACATAATGATAGGCAAGGACGGAAAGCTCTTCTCCATCTTTTAAATGTTCTTCAGCTATTATTTGATCTTTGACGCCTAAAAAGCCATCCTTCTTTAGCTCATCTTCCAGAAAATACCTTGGCTGAGGATTTCGATTCAAAGTGGTGATCCAGCCATCAGATTGAATGTACAGATCGTGCTCTTTGGTAATGACTTCATCTACCAATAATTTGGCCCTGAAATAACCGGGAAAGTAATAGGTGGAGGTTACCTCATGTTTATTCGGATCAATGTCGAATTGAAGTCGCCTGTCCCACGATTGCTGAATCATAGCGTCATCAGTGGCGATATGAGAAATGTCGTATTTGAAAACGACCGTATTCGGAATGCCCTGTGCTACGGGGGTACTGGTAAAAGTTATGTTGGCTAACTCAGTTTTGGAAAATGTTCTTTTCCCATCTTGCAAGCCCAGCGCCAAGAGGATAAATCCAGCCAAAAAAACAGTGGCAGCAGCCCACTTCAAAGTAGCGCTTTTTAGCTTATTCTTTTTCTTATTCAATGCTTGAACAGGAGGACTGTTAAGCGTTTCAGCTTCTGAAATTTTGGTTCTGAATTCTAACCAACTTTCATGTCCAATAAATGCTGTTAATGCGTTGAGTGTATTGGAATTGGGAACACTGTCGTATTTCAATTTTCCCCAAACCCTTTTCAAAGTAGTACTGCTTAACATGACGCCCGTCTCTTCAAATATCTTTTGACTAAGTGTTTCAAAATCTTGGGAACGCCACTCCTCACTTTTTCCCCAGTTCAGTTTGTATTCCACCTCTTGTTTATACCGTTCTAAATAGTCTTGTTCGTTGTGCAAAAATTCTGTCATGATCAGCTGTTTGACTAAAAGACAAACATACAAATCAAAAGCCGCTTGCACGGGCTTGCATGAACTTGAACAGTTTTGTTTTGGATAAAATGGAGGTTTTGAACCTTCTTTGTAAAGTACTTAGAAAAAACCTTTGAAAAATTAAATCATGAAAAAGAGCATGAAATATTTATCCCTTCTATTGTTTGTTTTTGCTATTGTCCAAAATGCCATATCTCAGGAGTTTCCTTTTAATGCGGATGTTTGGGATATTTCTGCACGAGGCTCCATTATAGAAGGCTATGAAGGGGAGGAAAATGCTTTGCAGCTGCAGGCTGGCATAGCATCGCTAAACGATGTTTCCTTCCAGAATGGAATCATTGAGTTCGATATATACCTATCAAAAAGCAGAGGCTTTCCAGGCATCCTGTTTCGCATGGCAGATAACCAGAACTACGAAGAATTTTACCTCCGCCCTCATCAATCTGGAAATCCTGATGCCATGCAGTACACCCCTGTGTTCAATGGGATGGCAGCTTGGCAATTATACCACGACCAAGGCGCTGCTGTACAAGACGGTCGAGTGACATGGAGCGTTCCTGCTGGAAAGGGGTACAATACAGTTTATACCTATCCAGTTGATCGCTGGTTTCATGTGAAATTGGTTATGGCAGATAGGAGAATGGATATTTACTTTGACCATGAGGATGTTCCAACACTGCAAGTCCGTGAAATGGAAATGCAGCCTGTGCCGGGAGGCATTTGCCTGAGAGCGACCAGCTCTGTTCACTTTGCCAATTTTTCTATTTCTAAAAATGACAACCCTTCGCTTCATCCATTGCCAGAATATGCAGCACCAGAAGTTGAAAATATAATCCCGCAATGGCAGGTTTCCAGTCCGTTCAATGGAAGCGTTTTGGATGATCAATATGAATTAAAGGAAGAGGCTATCAAGAGCTTAACTTGGCAGCAATTAATAAGTGATCCGTCGGGCCTCGCCAATCTTTCAAAGGTAACGGCTATTCAAGACCGTACTCAAAATACTGTGATTGCAAAGGCAAATATTACATCTGCCGAAAAGCAAACCAAGCAGTTGGTTTTTGGATACAGCGATCGGGTCAAGGTTTATTGTAACGGTCAATTGTTATATGCTGGCACCAATGGGTTTCGTACTCGGGATTATCGCTACCTCGGCACTATCGGTTACTTCGATGCTATATACCTGCCATTGAAAAAAGGTAAGAATGAAATCATTTTTGCTGTTTCCGAGAATTTCGGGGGCTGGGGCGTGCAGGCAAGATTACATGACATGATAAATATCTCATCAGTAGAGTAAGGAGCCGCCCGACTGGCTTTTTAAGGTGGGAGGGTGGTTTCTTTTTTACAATAGGCCTAAAAGGATTGAAATCCCCTCATTCTGTCGGGTTTTTCAATCCTTTTTCTAATTCACTAAAAATGGCCTCAGCCACCAACGCAGACCCCTCCCCATGCAAGTGCACCATGTCGTACAGATAGTCTTTCGATTTTGGGACTAAACTGTCCAGGTCAATGAGCAGGATGCCTTTTTCCTCTGCCACTTTCCGCACGATGTCGTTCATTTTTTTATAGTTGGCGCAAAACGCAGGTATGGAAGTGTGGGAGGCCTGGACCTTTTCGGTGTAAGGCTGAAAAACGGGATTCTCCAAAAACTCATTTTCCAGCACCCGATTGAATTGCGTCATCAAAACAGGCTGGATGCTATTGGCTTGGCAGAGGGTAACAAAGCTGCGTAAATTGCTCCGGTATTCATCGAATTGCGCCTCACCGACGGGCTGCATTTTTTCCCAACCAAACTCCAGCGGTTGTTGCTGGGAAATGACCTTTACCTTAGAGCCCATCAACTCGTAATGCAGCCGTGGAAAAAGCACCTGAAAGGATTTTTCCAGTCGCTTACCAATGCCTTTTTTCATGAAAAAATAAAAGTCAATATCATCGAAGTTAGGCTTTGCGGCCGTGACCAGATTTTGGCGAGTGGGCGTTTTTTCATCGGAAGCAAAGCTGCCGTTGTACGACAAATGAACCAGGTCATTGATGCCATGCATCAGCACGGCTATTTGGAAATCGTGGTGCAAAACTTTGTTGGTCAGTGTGTTGAGGCTGTTGAGGCTGTGGCTGCGCTCCACCCCCGCATTGTAGGTATTTACTGAAAAGCCTGCCTCTTGGAGCTTTTCCCCCACCAGGCTTGGGAAGCGTAAACTGTCGTCGACATAGCGGCATTCGGTCGTGCTGCCACCGATAAAGACAATGTTGGTTTCGGCATTTATTAGGTGGGTATTTGAGCGGATAAAACCATTTTCGTCCACATCCACCTGATACTTTTTCAGTTCCAAATTTTCGGTGTACTTCTCAAAAATAGGGTGGGGCGTTTCGGTAAAACTGGTGTTGGGGAGGGCTGTTTCCCGCAGCGGCACATACCTTCCCAAAACAGAATGGTGGCGCTCGTTTGGGTTGATTATTTCCAAAATCCACTCAAAGGCCAGAAGAAGAATGAATAGCACAATGAGGTTGACAGCGAGGAGTTTGAGAAATCGCATGAAGGGTTTTTTAGGAAAATGTATCGATAACTGTGACACCGGTATTTTTGAAATTATCCATATCCATCAATTCCATAACACCTGCCTCCAGCGATACTTTTTTTCCGATCATTTTTTGCGGCTGCAATTTCCCATTTTTTATCATTTCCAGCATCGGCGGGTATTGGTGGGCCTGCATGCCGTGGCTGCCGATTATTTCCAGTTCATTGGAAATGACAGCGCCCATCGGGATCGGCGGGTCTGCTTCTTTTCCCGCCATCAGTCCGAGCTGGATGTGCCGTCCCCTTTTTCTCAGCGATAATATAGAATTGCGACAGGTAATTTTACTGCCAAGGGCATCCATCGAAAGGTGAGCGCCGCCGTTGGTTATTTCTTTTATTGCTTCGGGGATATTGGAATTAAATGTTGCATTAATTCCAATTGCCGCTCCTATTTTTTTTGCAAAATTCAATTTCTCCTCATCAATATCCACCGCAATTACCTGAGCCCCAAAAGCGGCGGCTATCATGATGGCTGAAAGCCCCACGCCGCCGCAGCCATGCACCGACACCCATTCGCCGCCACGCACCCGGCCCTGCGCCACCACGCCCCGATACGAAGTGATAAACCGGCAGCCCAAAACTGCGGCAGTGGAAAACTCCATCTCCTCAGGCAGCCGCACCAGATTGTGGTCGGCATATTTGATTTTTACAAACTCTGCAAAAGACCCCCAGCCCGTGAAGCCAGGTTGAAAATAATGGTCGCATATCTGTTGGTTGCCAGTGTGGCACTGTGGGCACCTCCCGCAGCCGACACAAAAAGGCACGGTAACCCGGTCGCCCCGCTGCCAATTCTTTATGCCTTGCCCGACTTCCTCCACAACACCCGCCAGTTCATGCCCTGGCACATGTGGCAACTGCACATCGGAGTCGTGCCCCATCCAGCCATGCCAGTCGCTGCGGCAGATGCCTGTGGCTTTTGTGCGGATAATTACCTCGCCAAGTTCGGCCGTTGGATCGGGCAGGTTTTCGACTTTTATTGGTTGGTGGAAGTGGTGGTAGATGGCGGCTTTCATGTTAAAGGATTGCGATTGATTTTGGCGCAAAATACAAAAGGCGCTGACAAAGTTCAGCGCCTTTCTGTTTGCCTGATCGCCTGATCCTGAAGAAATTTAGTAAATCCTGAATTTGGGGTCCAATCAATTGCATGCCATGCATATAGTCGTATAAGCTTTTGGATGCTTTAAAAGCCTTTCATTTTAAACTGGCTATGGCTTGGCGGAATTCTTCAACCCCAATTACGTCCACTCGTGGAAAAGGTATCTCTTTCAAAACATTGAAATGCCGATCTTCGCTGACCAAGTATTTCGCATTGCAGGCAATGGCACAGTCCACAAATTTGTTGTCGTCGGGGTCTTTTACTATCAGTCTCCAAAAAATGTATTTATTGACCAATTGCAAATTTGGCAAATCCATTATAGCATCTATAACAGCGTCAGCCATTTACTGTCCTAAATAGCGACCAATGATTTCCTCATATTCCAATAAAATATCGGTTGTCACACAAAGTGTGAATTGATTGGCCAATAAACTTTTCCAAACCCAGTGGAGTGATGATTTGCCGGAAAACGAAACCAATAGAATATTGGTGTCCAAAACAATTTTCATGGCTTCTCAGGTTTGTTCTTCAAGGCCTTGTTTTGCGATTCGTAAGGTGTTCGCATATGTGTGTGCAGCATTTCTTTCATATCCTCCTCTGTCCATTCTTTTTCTTCCCAAATTTTATCAGCCAATTGGGTGACACGTTTAAATTTAAATGCCAATAAAATGCGCTTTAACTCTTCCAAGTCGACAGGGGACAAATCTGAGCTGAACAGTTTCAGCAATTCAAGCTGAGCATTACTAAATGGTGTTGAAAGAGTATTTTGCATGATTTTAAATTTTTCCAAAAATACAAAAAGGCGCTGACAAAGTTCAGCGCCTTTTGTATGCCGTTTATCCATCACGAGTGAATAGGGGGACTTTCTCGAGAAAGAAGCGAGTATGATGTTGGTGTCAAGAACAACCTTCATTCTCCATTATTTTTATGGAGCCATTTCTTGACAGTTTTTTCAATGTAACCTTTTTCGTCCCAAACATTATCGGCTTCATCCCTGGCGGTGTCAATCAGATAATCTGAAATCAACTCTTTCAGCGCTTTAAGTTTTTCCTCAGGCAAATCCTGAGAGAACAATTTTAGCAATTCAATCTGAAGGTTGGTCAATGGTTTTTCCAAAGTGATAGTTGTCATAAACTATTTTTTTCCAAAAATACAAAAAGGCGCTGACAAATGTTCAGCGCCTTTTTGTTTGCCGGATCCCCAGATCCGGCCAAAGTTCGGTAAATCCCGAATCTGGGAATTCGGGTTACTTTTAATTCTTCTGGCAGCACTGTGGCACCATAAAGCTATTCGTTTCCTGAAAGTAAGGATAAGCATTACCACTGCCCGGCTGTTCAAAATAAAACTTCGTGCGGGGGCGATCGTAGTTGCCGATTTCATTCATGGTGGCTGCATCGTAGAGGCGGCCATTGAGCATGGTATATTTCACTTTTTCGCTGTTGCGGATATTCTCCAACGGGTTTGCGTCAAGAACAATCAAGTCAGCCAATTTCCCTTCTTTGATAGAGCCGAGCTGATGATCCATGCCGAGGTAAACCGCCCCATTGATGGTCGCACATTTCAATGCCTGGAGGTTGCTCATGCCGCCTTGCTGGAGCATCCAGAGCTCCCAGTGGGCGCCGAGACCTTGCAACTGCCCGTGAGCGCCAAGGTTCACGTTCACGCCAGCCGATTGTAGTTTGTTTAGGCTTTTTGATGTGAGAATATGTCCATTTTGGTATTCCTCATCAGGGATCATGGTGCGGTGACGGGCACGGCTATCCACAACATTGCGGGGCGTAAACGACAGAAGGCGCTCCTGATCCCAAACATTGGTATTCTGGTACCAGTAATATTCTCCACTTATGCTACCGTAGTTGACAACTAAGGTTGGTGTATTATGCGCCTTGGTTGCAGCCCAAAGGTTAACTACATCTTTATAGAGCGGCACGACCGGGATGTTGTGTTCTACTCCAGTGTGACCATCCACCACCATGCTCATGTTGTGGTAGAAAAATGAACCACCCTCAGGCACTACGATGATGCCGAGGTCACGGGCTGCTGCCATCACTTGCTGGCGCTGGTTACGGCGTGGTTGGTTGTATGATTTCACGGAAAACGCACCGAATGCTTTTGTGCGGCGGAGGGCCGATTTAGCATCCTCCAGTGAATTGACGACTGCTTTGAAATCTCCATCGGCGCCATAAAGAATTGTTCCAGTACTGAATAATCGTGGGCCGACCATATAGCCTGCTTTAATGAGTTCGCTTTGCGCAAAAACCATCTCTGTATTGGTGCTCGGATCGTGAGAAGTAGTGACTCCATAAGCGAGGTTTGCATAATACTCCCACTGTTTTTGCGGGCTGAGACCATAGCGGAAATTGCCGCTGTGAGCATGCACGTCCATAATGCCGGGCATGATGGTTTTGCCGGAGCAGTCAACCACATTTGCGCCAGCAGGAACACTTACACGTGCGCCAACTTCTTTGATCACATTGCCTTCAATCAGCACCGTTCCGTTCTCGATCACCTCATCTCCTTCCATCGTGATGATGCGGGCGTTGGTAAAAGCTACGAGGCCGGTTGGTTTGTCGGAAGGTAGTTGCAAATTGACACTAAGGCCGATGCTATCCATTGGCGGAATGCTGTCGACGCTGCCTTGCAAAAACTTGAACCTTTCTGTCAGATCGTCGCTGAAATATTCTTCACCCAGCGTCCAGTGTAGCCGTTTGCTGTCAGCAGACCAATGGATATTGATACCCGCATCTTTGGCTACTTGAGCAACGGGAACGGCTTTCGTTTTACTTGTCAGACCAACTTTTTTCCCCGTTTTGGGAAATGGAGCAACATAAACTTTATAAAGTTCGGACCAAGCCACCCATTCGTTGTCAGGACTGATGATATAGCGTTGCGAGTATTTCCCATCAAAATGTTCTTGTTTGTTTTCTCCATTGAGGTCGACGCTCTCGACAGCTTTTGTCAGGCTACCAAAAAGGTATCCTCCTTTCTGGTAAAAAATGCGTTTGCCATCAGCGCTGAATTGTGGGTATTCGCCCTGCGGGCAAATGAGTTTTGGATCGGAACTACCATCAACGGGCACTGTATAAATGCCAGGTTCTTTGGTGTGAGTATAACCCTGATGGCCATTGCCGCCATCTCTTCTGAAAACGATCATTTTCCCATCAGGAGAAAAACTTGGCGTGCGGTAGATGCCTTTTTCTTTAGTTAAAACAGTGTGATCACTACCCGTTTTAGTGAGCATTTCACCAGAATAATCATATAAAATGACCTTGCCCATGTCCTCATCGTTCCAGGTAACGAAGACTATCGTTTTGCCATCAGGCGAAAAGGCAGGCTCGGCCTGGAAGTGATAAGTGCCTTTGCTCAGTTCATCCTGAATATTGACTGGGCCAGCTTGTTTTGGTGCATTCAACAGGTTTTGGCGGGTCAATGGAGCGGGTGTACCGTTGGGCAGTTTTTTCTCCCATAGCATGCCTACAGCATTGAAAACGAGCGACTTGCCATCAGGCGAAGTAATCGCATTTCGGATTGCCTTAGCGGTGATATTTTCATCAAAAGCATTGTTTTGGAAGCGGACGGTCTCGGCCACTTTCGTATCCACTTCTACTTCAAAGGGGATTTCAACCACACGAGCTGGTTTTTCAACACCAAGCCCTACAGGCACACGCCATATTTTTCCCATTCCATAAATGACAATCTCGTTATCGGTCGGCATCCAATCGAAGCCAGGATAGATGCCGAAGATGGTCCAAGCCTCCTGCTGATCTTTGCTCAGGCCATCGAATAGAGGCCATTCCTCGCCTGTTTCAAGGTCGTGGACATAAAGGACAGACTTTGTACGTACCCGCTTCACAAAAGCGAGCAACTTCCCATCGTTGCTTATTTGAGGGCGCACCGCACCGCCTGGGCCAGTAATAACATTTTTGATTTCACCTTTTTCCCGGTCATACTTTTTGATGACAAAAATCTGGCTGTTTGGGTCTTTGTTATATTGGAAAAAGCCCCCTGGGTAAACGTCCTCGCTGAAATAAATATATCGTCCATCGGGGCTGACAGATGGCTCATTTACGTCTTGTTGGTCGTTCTTGCGTTCGGTCAGTTGGATACCGCTGCCGCCAGTGATGTGGTACATCCACATTTCGCCGGCACCTAGTGAGCGACCAGAAGTGAAGTGCTTGCGGGCTACGATGTAGTTGTTGTCAATCCATACGCCGTTGTTGAGTAAGCGAAAATCTTCTTTTGTGATCTGTTTTGCATCTGAACCATCAGTCTTCATCACCCAGCAGTTGTCGCCGCCACCTGCATCTGAAGTGAACAGAATTTTCGTTCCGTCCGGCGAAAAACGTGGCTGCGATTCCCAGGCAACGCCTTGCCTTAGTGGTGTCGCTTTACCGCCACTGATAGGCATTTTATAAATGTCGCCCAGCATATCGAATGCAACCCATTGCCCGTCAGGGCTTACGTCGAGATTCATCCAGGTGCCTTCATTGGTAGTGAAATTGACAGATTTCCAGCCCCAATCGTCGCCAGGTGGGTCGTTTACGTCCCAGTCCTTTTTGTTTTCTGTTTTAGTTACTTCTTTGGATGCGGCCTTCTTGTTTTTCTGTGCAGTAGCGCACTGGTATTGAATGAGGGTAATGAAAAGGAAAAGAATGAATTTTTTCATGTATAAAATAGGATTTGTTTGTGGGGCTAAGGTAGGGAGTTTTGGGATATTGAGGTTCATAGTGTGAGCATGATATGAGTGACTATGTAATGAAAAAACAGTATTTTTGTTAAAATAAATAAATAATCATGGGTACTTCCTTAGAAGCAAGAAAATTGAGCATTGTAGAATATCTCGCAGAGATAGAAGACGAAAGTGTCATCATGCAAATAGAGAATATTCTTAAACCTAAGATTGACATTTGGGACGAACTCAATGACAAGCAGAAAGCAATTGTAAAAAAAGGGGAAGGTGAATTGAATGAAGGTAAACGTGTTGCATTTAAAGAATTCCTCGAAAAACATCGCCGCTAATCATGATGCCTGTCTATTTATCCCAAACAGCCTATGACCAATTGCACGAGACCCTTGAATATTTAGAATTGAATTGGTCGCCTACCGTAAGAGACAATTATATTGAAAAATTAGAACGTGCTATGGATATAATTAGCAGCATGCCTTATGCTTTTCCTAAATCTGAAAAATTTCCAGGCTTATATAAATGTGTTATTACCCGTAATTCTATTGCCTGGTATCGTATCGATGAATTGCGAAGAGAAGTAGAGATAATGGTAGTTTTGGATAGTAGAAGAAATTTAGAATAACATTTAAGTTCAAAATGTACTTTGGATAAAAAATCATATTCCTTATGAAAAACATCAGAGTGGCACTTGTCGAAGACGATCCAGATATAAGGTTAGCCATGTTGGACTTGCTGCCAATGGAGGATGACATAGTGTGTGTTAGAAATTATGAACGGGCTGAAGATTTTTTGAAAGAGATTCAGGAAATGATGGTGGATGTAGTATTAATGGATATTACATTGCCGGGAATAGATGGGATACAGGCTGTGCGGGAGGCCAAACCAAAACGGCCAGAGGTGCAGTTTTTAATGTGTACTTCCCATAATGATGCAGAGCGAACTTTTGATTCTTTGTGCGCAGGTGCGACAGGTTATATTCTCAAAAGTTCTTCACCCAGCCAGATTATTCGAGCTGTCCGGGAAATTCACATAGGTGGATCTCCAATGTCTCCAGAAATTGCTCGCCTGGTGGTTAATTCATTCCCTAATAAAAATCAAAATCAAAGTCTGCTGGATTCTTTGACAACCCGTGAACAAGAGATAGTTCATAATTTAGCCAAGGGATATACTTATCAGGAAATTGCGGATACACTTTTTATCAGCATAGAAACGGTACGAACTTATTTGAGAAAAATTTATGAAAAATTACAAGTTCATTCGAAAGTGGAAGCATTAAATAAAATATTCCCGAAATGATATTATATACCGATTCCGAAATGGTTTGGGAAAAATTAAACCATTTCTCCATCGGCATATTCTCAAAACCATTGGTTTGTAGAAAATCAATTTCCCAAACCACTTCGTTTTGAGTATAGTAACTGGAAGGACGAAATATAATTAAATTTTTAATTAAAATTAAAATGGACAGTGCGTAAAACTATAAATGTCAGATTGGTAGCTGTTGTAGGACTGTTTTCATTTTTATTTTTTTTTGACCACTTACTTACCTGTTTAAGATATTTACTGCCCAATGATTACATTTTCTTTTTTTAAGCGTCTTTATTGTTTCAAGCATTTATTGCTTGCGTTTTTTATTTTTTATTTATTTCAAGGTATTGTTTTAGGCCAACAACCAATTCCTGCCACTTTAGATTCTTTAATAAAACTATTAGATGTAAGGACTGAGCCTGTAGAGCGAACTCAGTTACTCAATGACATAGCGTTTAGTTATTTAGATGTTGATATAAGTAAAGGTTTGGAGTATGCCCAGCAGGCGCTGAGTGCTGCGGAAGAATACCAGTTTGAAGATCAAATAGCGAGGGCATATAATAGTTTGGGTTCTTTCTATTTAAATACTGGTAATTATGAAAGATCGGTAGAAATGTTCGATCTGAGTTTAACGCATTATCAGAAAAGTGGTGACGAACTGTGGGTTGCCAATGTGCTGGGGAATATTGGTGTTTTGCATTATTTTAAAGGAGATTTCGCAGGTGCACTTGATTATAAATTTCAGGCATTAAAAATATTTGAAAAAATAGACCATAAAATGGGAGTGGCAAACGAGATGAATGGAATAGGGAGTATTTATATGGAACAAAAAAAATACGAGAAGGCTATTTATTATGATACATTATCATTGAATATTTACAAAGAATTAAATGATCTGGATGGAGAAGCGCTTATTTTGGGCAACCTTGCTAATATTTACGAGAATATTAATGAGCGTGAAAAAGCTAAAAAATATTGCGATGAATCAATCAATATATATAAAGAAATTGGCAACCCTATTGGTGTGGGAAGGAATTTAACCAATTTGGCTACGATTTACCAAGATGAAGGGAATTACGTTAAATCATTGGAATTATTGGAGGAGGCGTATCAGATTTTTAAAGATGTAAACATGCTTACTGGTGTGTGTTATACAAGTGGAAATTTAGGTATTAGTTATGTGCTTAGTCATGAAAATTATGGTCAAATAGATAGCTCACTTTTTTTAATACCCGGCACTAAAAAGCAATTGGCTGAAAAAGGAATATTTTATTTGGAACAAGCAGTAGAGTTATCGCAACAAGCTGGAGAATTAAATGCAGCAGGTGATTTTTCGGAAAGTTTATCTGGGTTTTATGAAATACTGGATGACTATGAAAATGCGTATAAATATTATAAAATATATTCGGAATCAAAAGATTCTGTTCATTCTGTCGAGAGCAAAATAAATATCGAAAAACTGACAACTGAACGAGAGGTAGAATTAAAAAATAAGCAGATAGAATTGGATCGATTAGCTGTGCAGTTGAAACGAAATGAAAGACTTTATTTTGGAATTGGAATGGGCTTGCTTGCGCTTTCTATGTTGTTTATTTATCGAAATTATTCTAACCAGAAAAAATCAAATGTCGTATTGACTTCCCTGAATAATAAAATAGCAGACACTAATACTCAGCTCGAGGATAAGAATACCAAGCTTTCAGATGCACTGCAGAATTTAAAGAAAACACAGGATCAATTAATTGTATCTGAAAAATTAAAAGAAAACGCATTAATTCGAAGCCGAATTTCGCAGGATATTCACGATGATATCAGTTCAGGCCTCACCAAGATTTCCTGGCTTACAGAAACAGTCATCGCAAAATCCTCTCTTAAAAAACCAATAATCGATGTAAGCCTCCTCCAGAAAATCAATCATTTTTCCAAAGAATCGGTCGCTAATTTGGGAGAAATCATTTGGTCTTCTAATCCTGATCGAGACAACCTGATCAGCTTGCTGGCTTATATGCGGAATTATATTCACAAGTACATGGAAGACAGCCCGATCAAGTATAAAATCCATTTTCCAAAAGAACTCCCAGATACTGACATTAACCCAGAACTACGCCGCAACCTTTTTTTAGTGATGAAAGAAGCGCTGCATAATGCCATGAAATACAGTCAGGCCCAAAACCTTTTTGTTTCGTTCAAGCTGGATAATAATGGTTATCAGCTCAATGTCTCTGATGATGGCATCGGAATGGAAGAAGGCGTCGTAAAAGGCACGGGCAATGGCTTGCTGAACATGAAGCGCCGGATGGCCGTAGTCAAGGGTAAGATGGACATCAAATCTGCTCCAGGCGAAGGCGCTACTTTTTCTTTCACAGGAGAATTGTACTGATCACCCTCCCATACTTCACATCGCTGCACTTATTTCTAATCGGAATTGCGATTAGCTGTTGGCCAATAGTTGATCGCAAAAACGCTCCATCACATCATTTACCTACTTTCATGTGATTGCGAACTGGTGTGTTCCAGCTACATCTTTGTGTTACCTTTTAAAGAGGGGCAATCAAAAACTTAAATCAAACAAATTCAGCGTCCAGGTTCCATATTTTTTTGGGCAGGGTCCGAAACCATAAATCTCTAACATCAAATGAAAAATTTATTTATAACAGGATCAACTGGATTTCTTGGTGGCGAATTAATTAAGCGTTTACTTGTTCAGCACCCCAATCACCATTTTTATCTGCTGATTCGCAACCGTGCAAAATTGCTCGCAACAACCCGCTATTTTTCTTTGATCAATGATTGGGCAACTGAGTTGAACCTAAATTTAGAAGGCCTTAAACAGCGAGTTCATTTGGTAGAAGGTGATCTTTTATCGCCCAATTTGGGAATGTCTGAAGATCAGTACGATCAACTTGCGCAAAAGGTGGATATTGTTTTTCATCTTGCTGCTTCTATCGACTTGCTTGGTAAGTTCAAAAAACTGTATCGGACAAATGTTGAAGGAACATTGCAAATGCTTGATTTTGCAAAATTGGCTCAGGGCAATGGTGGTCTGGAACGGTTCAATTATGTCAGTACAGCTTATGTTTCTGGAAATCAGCGGGGAGTAGTTTTTGAAAATGACCTCGACAAAGGGCAGTCTTTTTCAAATGATTATGAATTGGTGAAAATGAGAGCGGAGCAGGCAGTACAATCGGCAAAAGCTATTTTACCTATCACTATCTACCGCCCAAGTATCGTAGTTGGAGACTCCAAAAGCGGTTATGCGCCAAACGATTGCGCAACCCTTGATTTTGTAAAATTGATTTTGACAGGGAAGATGCCTTTTATCCCGGGTGCGAATGGCCTTAAGTTGGATATTATCCCAGTTGATTATGTCGTGGATGCTATCGCTCATTTATCTTCTCTTACTAAGGAAGCTTTGGGGCAAACTTTTCATCTGGTAGCCGGAAAAGACCGTTGCACCTCTTCTGTTGATATTGCTAAAATGGCTAAATCAGTAATTGAAGAAAAACAAGGACAAAGAGGAAATTATGGATGCCTACATCTTCCGTTTCAGTTGCACCCATTGTTGGCAATTGCAGCATCATGGCTGTGTTCTCGGTTGAAAAAAAGCATCCCTTCCAAGCTCATCCAATTTTGGATTACTTATTCGAAATACAATTGGTACACCCGTGAATTCAACGACCAAAATGCTACAAGACTGCTCGAAAAAGCAGGTATCCATAAGCCATCTATCCTTTCTGGATTAAGGGTGATGATGCATCGAAACCTAACTACCGATCAACTACAAAATTGGGTTGCGGCGACACCAGCTAATAATGTATCGACAGAGTGGGGTGCAACTCAAACCAGAACAGTTTTGGTAAATGCTGTTGGCTTGCAAAGCAGCGTTAGATAATTTTTTTAATCCAGAATTTTAACAAGCTTTCAATCAAAAAGATATGAACCGCTATCAATTAATAGGTCAGCCAATGGATGGCAGCCGTCTCGGAATTACTTGGCCACTTTTGAAGTCCAATGGTGTTTCCCGCACATTCAAACATTTGTTCAGGGCCGGGTACGTCCTCATAGCCAACTTGTTGATGGGTTCGCCTTTGGCCAATTGGGAAAAGCGGAATTTTGCAAAAAAAATAGCTGAGACAGAACTTGAAAAACCACCTGTGTTTATCATTGGTCACTGGCGCAGCGGTACTACCTTCCTTCACAATTTGATGTCGCTGGACAAGCGATTTGGTTACCTGTGCAACAGCCACGCATTGCTCCCATACGCTACCTTTTTGAAAGCGGGCATCGTTCGGAAATTAGTTGATTTTCACCTCATGCCTAAGCGCCCAATGGATGATGTAGTCTTATCGCCCGATGGCCCCCAAGAGGAAGAATTTGTATTGGCGAGTTTGTATGGGGAAGGAGCTTATTTAGGATGGTATTTTCCGGAAAGATTTGAAGAATATTTTGAACGCTACACTTTGCTTGAAGATTTGACCTCTGACGAGAAATCCAAATTTGCAGATGACTATAAAATGGTCATTAAAAAAGCTTCTTTGGCCAATAAAGGCAGGCAGTTGGTTTTGAAAAACCCAGTTAATACTGGGCGGGTAAAAATGTTATTGGAGCAATTTCCAAATGCTAAATTTATTTATTTGGAACGGGACAGTGCGGAAGTTTATCATTCCACTATCAGGCTGCATGAAAAGTTGATTGAAAGTTTTAGTTTTCAAAAGTATGTGCCTGAAAAGCTTGGCGATTTTGTGATTAATTTTTACCAAAAGATTTTAAAAAAATACGAAACGGAAAAACAGCTAATACCAAAAGATCAATTAATCGAAGTTGATTATAAAGACTTGACTCGCCAGCCTATCGAAACACTCCGTCAAATTTAT
The DNA here is from genome assembly GCA_942490835.1 of uncultured Saprospiraceae bacterium. Lineage (GTDB taxonomy): Bacteria > Bacteroidota > Bacteroidia > Chitinophagales > Saprospiraceae > UBA6168. Next base: position 543,978 of record CALNYY010000093.1, on the reverse strand, counting down.
GAAACGCTTCATTTGCCTGATTTCGAGGTAGCTGAATCTGCTTTTGTGAAATACACAGAAAAACAAAAAAAGACATACCGTCCTGCCAAGTATCAAATTTCACAACAGGAAGCTTCACAATTGAGGTTGGCTATGGTTGGACAAACAACAATACCTGCATAATATGGGACATTTTATTCACGCCCACGATTGTCTGGCAGAATTGCCTGACCGTATCGCACAAAAAGAAATTTCAGACCTTCATAAGGTTGACAATAAAAAAGCATTGGCTGCACTTGTCACCGAATGGTTGGGGATTATTGCGGCGATATTTATTTGTCAAATGCTTTGGCATCCGGCCATGTATATTTTAGCAGTGATCTTTATTGGTGCCCGTCAGCACGCATTACTGGTTATCCTGCACGATGCTTCCCATTTTATTTATCTCACCAACCGGAAGTGGAATGATTGGATTGGTAATATTTTTATGGGCTGGCCCAATTTCGTCAATGTACAGGGGTTCCGCCATTTCCACAGCGACCACCACCGGCATTTGAATACAGAGCAAGATGCTAACAGAGAGCTGTGGCATACGCATAATGAAATGGGAGAGCTGGAAGAAAACTGGGTCTTTCCAAAAACCGCATTCGGATTGCTTGCAGTGATTTGTAAAAGAGTGCTCATGGGTACCGGTTTGTCTTGGGTGTTTCGTGGATTTATGGCCATGTTGCTACCTTCGGCCCGGCATAGGATTCACTATCCATCAGCCCAGGCGGCAGCTCAATTTGCTTTTTATTTGCTCGCAGGGATTGCATTTACCTATTTTCATTTATGGATGGAATTTCTGCTCTATTGGATTGTCCCATATTGCACCTGGCATATTGCCGTTCAATATGTTCGCCTCATTTGTGAGCACAGTGCAGTAAAAAATACTATTGAACCATATAATATGACTCGTACAACCATTCCTTCTGCAGTGGAGCGGATGTTCATTCTCCCTCGCAACGTTGGCTATCACCATGAACACCACTGGCATCCAGGCGTACCTTTTTATAATCTACCAGAATTGCACAAGAGATTAGCTGAAAAAACAAATTTTGGGAAATACGGAAACGTGACGCATAGTGTGATGGAGTCGCTGAGAGAATGTATCGTGTGAAAAGGCAAGTTCAGGTATTCAGTGCTTATCAATTTTCAAAAATTATAAGTCGATTTAAAAAAAGTCGCTGGTTTCAGACTCCTGGCTGAAACCTAATATCTGGTTCGCCTCTGGCGAATGTTCGCCAGAGGCGAACCAGATATGTCCTTCAAGTCAAGAGACTTGAAGGAGCGAGCTTTTTGTCGGTTCTTTAATGAATCCCAATCAGTCGTGGATAGTATCTCAATCCACTCTCCTCAACTCTTTTAACGGGTTCCAATAGTCGCTGTTGAAACCTCTAATTTCAAGCTTCTAATTGCTGAGTGCTAACAGCACTTCAAGTGCTGTTAGCACTGGCTTTCATTAAAACCCCAAAGAAAAAAGAAGCCAAAAAATACCCACCGATGCAGCATTCCAACTTATTCCTGCACCTTTAAGAGTAGAAGCCAATCATTTAAAATGGATACAGACAAATTAGTACGGGCATGTCTTCGAGGAGATGATCGGGCACAACGACAATTTTACGACCGACACAAAGTAAAAATGTACGGCCTTTGCCTCCGATTTGCTTCCAGCCAGGCCGAGGCGGAAGATATGCTAATGGAAGGTTTTTACAAGGTATTTCGAGATCTGCGCCAGTTCAATGGACAATGTCCATTGGAGGCATGGGTGCGAAAAGTTGTGGTGAATTCAGCTTTAATGCATTTACGAAAAAAGAACCGGCAATTATTTGCTGACACGGCACTGGATGAAATTCCAGATGACATTGCAATTAATGAAGACCCGCTCGAACATTTAAATGTAAAAGCGGTCATTGCTTTAATTCAGCAATTGCCAATTGGTTTTCGGACGGTGTTTAATTTATATGCGATCGAGGGTTATTCACATAAAGAAATTGCTGCTCAATTGGGAATTTCTGAAAGCACTTCTCGATCCCAGTATACAAGGGCGAAGACCACATTGCAACGATTAGTGATAGAACAAGGCATCGTAGATGCCAGGTGATTTTTTAAATGGTTACTTCTACTTCAATTTTTAAATTGATTTATTATGAAAAATAGTTTTGAGAATTCAATCAAAAACAAAGTAGAACAATTTGACGAAATGCCTCCAGATCATTTATGGGGAGGTATTTCTCGAAAAATAAATAGTAAAATGGAAAATAAAATAAATAATAATTATTCGAAATTATGGATGGGAATAGCAGCGTCCCTTGTAATTGTTTTAGCGGCAATTGCTTGGAATTCGAATTCGACAGAACATATAGAATCGAATTCTGATTCTCAACTTGCCATTGCCCAACAAGTAACAGCTGGCGGTAAGGGAGAAACCACAATTGATTTGTTCCCGACGGAGTTGGAATTAGCCAGGCAGCAAGGAAAAGGTATCATGGCCTATGTCTGTATGGAAAATTGTAAATTCTGCAAGAAATTTGTTGATGAAACACTTTCTCTTCCTGCTGTGCATGAATACCTGGAAGAACGTTTTATTCAGGTAGCAGTTGATTTAAGAGATGATAAGAATGCACCATTTTTTAAGAAATATGGAATTAACGCAGCTCCAAGCGCTGTCTTTTTTGATGCTAATGGTGGTTATTTAGATATGAGCAAAGGCGCATGTGCAACAGAAGTTTTTATGGAAATTGCTGAAGGCGCCTGGCAGGAAGTAGAAGAAGGAAGTGATGTAAATACGGCAGAAAATATTTTATTAAAAGCAAAAATATTTCCGAATCCGAGTAATGGCAATTTAAATATCCAGTTAAATGGAGCGGAAGGAGCACTTTTAATTAAAGTATTTAATGAAAAAGGGGCGGAAGTATTTCAGGAAAAAAAGAATGATTTTTCTGGATATTTAAAAGAGGCCATTAATTTAACTGATTTGCCCAAAGGGATGTATTATTTGAAAGCCATACAAAAAGATCAAGTGTCAACTGAGAAAATTATTATTCAATAATTAGAATTTTTTAAGCATGAACTATTCCGAACTTTTGAGTATCAAAAATTCGGAATAGTTTAATTATCTATCATTACTCCACCACTTCTGCTCCCTCCGTTTTCTCAAAAACCGTATCTTCAAAAGCAGTTTCTGAAACAGTTACGTTCACAAACTCTCGGACACTCCGAACTTCTGTAGGCAGACTATTTTCATATTTATACCAAGTAAGTGAATTGGGCAATAAAAGGCCGTTGAAATTCTTCCAGTCATTATAGCGAATCCAGTGCAGGTCTTTGCTTTTTTCTTTTGAATAATAGGTGACCGTGTAACCGAGCCAGGCCATTTCAAAAGTAGTGGAATCGTAATGGATAAAATATTCATCCTCAGGACTGACGCCCACACCGGCATCGTAACTTATTTTAATACCGGGATATGTTTTGCCTTCAAAAATCAAAGGCTCGCATTCTGAATAAATAATGCCGTCGTCAGCCAAGACAAAAGGCATAGCGTAAAAATAAAACATGAGATTGTGATAAAATACCGCATTGCCTTTATAGGAAGTATCGGCTTCCAGCCAAAATTCCTTCCCGTCGTAGCCTGTGGTAAAATTGCTGGCTTCGATCCTTTCTCTCCTATCTTTTAAATCGATCATATGTTTTTCATTGCCACCATCTTTTACAATTTCGAATGACATAGCATTCATTTTTTGCCATCTGTCCATGCCGCCGTGTTTGGCGAATATTTTTTGCAATGCTTCTGGATATTTTTTTAAATCGATTGGAGGTGCCGTAGGATTTGGCTGTTGGCTACAAGCTGAAAATAAAAGAATAGTGAATAGGAAGAGTAATAATTTTTGCATAATGTAATTTTAGAGAGCAAAGATGAGAAAGTTCAGAAGAACTGCAATAATATACTGTACCATAATATGTTTTGTGCAAATGAAGGAAGTTGATAATAGGTTGATAAAAAGTTTATAAAGGTTGATTATCAACTTTTTATCAACCCTTATAAACCTATATATCAACAAGCATGATTTGCACAAAACCTAAATTGGCCAAGTATAACTTGATACAATCGTCTTTCTTTTTATTTTTCTTTACCCAATGAGTTATTTCTAAATATTCAGCTGGAATTAATTTTACTTCAAATTTTGCCTTTTTAACTAATTCAGCAAAAGCGTATTCCTCATGTTCTTCAGCGATGCCTGCTGATGCCTCCTTGGTTAGCCTGCTCCGAATTGTTTTTTTATAAATTGGTTCAGAAACAGTAAATATTTCATGTTCAGGTTTTATTAAAACCTGCTCTGTTATTTTTTTGTATTTGCGCTTTTTATTTTTAGGATCTTCTGTTAAAAATTGGGCTATTTCAATTTTAAATTCAGGAGCTATTGTTTCAAAGTAATTTGCAGCAGATTTTACTAAAACATGTGACTCAATAGTTTTGTACCTTTTTTCAGCAGTGGAATCTGGAGAGTGAACAATTTCTCTGGGCATTCTTCTGTATTCGGCAGGGCTTTCTTTTTTAATGATTTTGGCTGGAGTGATTAGTTGGTAAGTTTCAATTTTTATATAGTTGTTGCTGACTTCCCTTTTTTTGTTGGAATTCTGTGCTAATATTACATTGCAAGCATGGCAGAGTACCAGAATTATTATTGATTGGTTTATATTCATGTTTACTTTTTACCATCATTATTGTCAGAGCGGTAAGATTGTGAAACAAATATCGTTTTTCGAAAACAAATAGGTTAAATGATAGAAAGAATAATAGCATTCAGAAAGGAACTTCACACTTTTCCTGAATTGTCTGGGCAAGAAACTGAAACCGCTCAACGAATAAAGTCATTTATTGAGTCCTATCACAATACAAGGATGATTGAAAATATTGGAGGAAATGGGCTGGCAGTAGTTTATTCTTTTTCTGGGCTTGGTCCAACAGTGTTGATTCGCTGCGAATTGGATGCGTTGCCAATCCAAGAAGCCAATCAAATGGAATATCGCTCGATCATAAAAGGAATATCACATAAATGTGGGCATGATGGACATATGGCCATTGTAGCTGGATTAATTTTTTGGATAAAGAGACGAAAGTTCAATAATGGCCGCATTGTTTTATTATTTCAGCCAGCTGAAGAAAATGGCGTTGGAGCGCATGCCGTTTTAAGTGACCCTAAGTTCCAAGAAATTATTCCTGATTATGTTTTCGCCTTGCACAATATGCCCGGAATACCATTGCATAATATTGTGATTGTAAGAAATAATTTTTCAGCTTCGGTACAAAGTTTGGCAATTCATTTAACTGGGAAAGAATCACATGCCAGTGAACCGGAAAACGGTGTTAATCCTGCATTGGCTATTTCGAAAATAATAAATGAATTTACTCATTTAAATGTGATTGATTCAGGTAGTAAAAATTTTGCACTTTTAACGCCAATATTTATTAGCCTTGGAAAGAAGGCGTATGGGATTTCAGCAGGAAAGGGAGAAATACATTTTACAGTCAGAACTTGGAATGAGGGAGAGATGAACAAATTAGAAGAAAAAATAAACAGAATAATTAGAAAGGTTTGCGACAATCAAAATATAGCTTATAATATTGAATGGTTTGATTGTTTTCCAGCGACGAAGAATGATAGCTATTGTATTGAAATAATAAACAGTGCAGCTATTAAAAATAGATTAAATATTCAACAGAAAGAAACCCCTTTCAAGTTTGGAGAAGATTTTGGCTGGTTCTCTCAAAAGTATAATTCTGCCATGTTTGCTATAGGTGCTGGAGAAAACTCACCAGCTTTGCACCACGCTGAGTATGACTTTCCAGATGAAATAATTAGAACAGGCATGGAAATGTTTAAATCAATACTTGACCAATTATTGTCTTGATTGCATTTTGAAATCTACTCCTTTGAAATCTTGATTAACAGGATGGTTGTTATTTATGCCGATTCCGAAATGGTGCCGATGTAAGATCGGCATATGGATTTGGGAAAAATTAAACCATTTCTCCATCGGCATATCCTCAAAACCATTGGTTTGTAGATATTCAAATTCCCAAACCACTTCGTTTGGAGTTTATTTTGTCTTAGCACCTAATTTAAAATAAGTGCCAACAGCAAAATAACCTTCAAAAAAAATAATCGTGTGACTGGCGGATTTAGGAGCTGCATTTTCTATCAAGACATCTGGTATAGTCATGTAGCCACTTTTGAATTCTATCAGAAAGAATATTCTATTGAAAAATTCAAACCTGGGTCCGGTTTTGGCAGCAAGGCTAAACCCTGCGACATGGAAATCATTATTTATCCCATCTCCCATCACTCTGATATCCGTTCTTGTTACCACCCAAATTCCTCCCAGCCCGATATTCCAATCCAATTGGAATTTTTTATTTTTTGTGATAAATATTGGTTGTAGATATTCAAAATCCAATGTCAATAAATTCAATCCATCCGTGTGTTCAAATTTTAGAAAATCTTCCGTTAATGCAATTTCTTCTTTTAAATATGAGCCGCCATATTTAGCAGAAAATTCTTCCGAAATAACACCAGAAATTAATACCTTTTGACCTTCATCCAATACATATTTCATGTGATCCAATCCGCCAGAAATAATTAAACGGTCACTTAGGAAATAACCAACTCTATAATTGTATTGCGGAATAGTAATTCGAGAAGGTGCAAAATACCTTTTTAGCCCAAATTTGGTTGGACGATCGCTTGCTGTTGCATCGAATATTGTGAATTCATAATCTTTTGATGAAAAATGAATAGTTGATTTGGAATAGGAACTACGATTGTAACCCCAGTACAAAAAACATTTTCCTTTTTTGGAAATAAATGAAGGGTTTCTCTCAGAAAAAGAATTTTGATGTTGGGCTTTAGTTGAAATCGTGATTAAAGAAAGCAGAAGCGTGAATAAGATCTTATTCATAAATGTGTTTATTGAATCACAACTATTTTTTTACTTATAATTCCAAGTGAAGTATTTATTTGAAAAACATAAAGACCAGCCGTAAGGCCATTAATTTCCATCTTTGAGGACGTATTATTTCTCCAACTTATTTCAACTCGCCTGCCCATTAAGTCAAATATTTGAACGTCTTCAATTTTTAACTCCCGGAATTCAATAAATATTTGATCGGATGCTGGATTGGGATATATCTTAACCAATGAATTTAAATAATTATCGAAAGTGCCGAGCGGCTCTTCCACATTTACAGTTATTTCCAAACTGATGGTGTCGCCATTTTCTACAATCTCAACGCATATCGTGTCCACACCAATTTGTGTCCCTTCCAAAATCAAGCAATTCGTTTGTTGGTCAATGCTTAATTCAATAGCGGCATTATTACCATCACATAAATTGACCGCACTGATAATTGACGAAAAACATAAAGTGTCGGCATCTCCGACATCAACTGTATCTTGGAGGAACATACAGCTGAAGTCAACCTCAATTGTTGTGGTGTCAGTGAAGAAACAATTGTCTGTGACAATGACTGAATAAATTCCTGATCCACCAAGTTGCAAATTACTGAGAATGGGGTTTTGCTCAGTGCTCGTAAAGTTATCTGGGCCTGACCATTGGTATTCTACTCCGAGAGAAGAAACCAATAGTAAATCATCTTCGACGCAAATTGGCGAATTGCTGGAAGCCGTTGCAATGGTTGGCTGAATCACTTCAATAGTATGGCTTTCCATGACTGACGCTGTGCAATTATTTCCATCAGTCACTGCTGTTATGGTATATGCTGTAGTCGAATCTGGTGCTGCTGCGAAGAACATTGTGTTTCCAGTTACGGATAGCGGCGTGCCGGGAATTCCATTGTATGATATAGAGACAATGAAGGGCGGAGATCCTTCCAATTCTAACTGAATATCAGCTATTTCTCCTAAACAAATTGAAGGCGTTCCATCGATAGAGACATTAGGTGCAGCCATTACATTTATTATAGCTCCACCACTTACAATTCCAGTGCAATTGACGTCGGCAACGGCCAATAAGTTGTACTCAGCGGTAGTATCAGGGCTTAGCATTAATTGATAGGGATTATCTGTTATGCCATCCACGTCAATTTCAGTTGAGCCGTCTGACAAAGTGATCGACCATGGCGAGTTTCCAGTAAAATGGACCTCCAAAGTAGTAGTCTCTCCCTCGCATATTGTTTCGTTATAATTTATTTCAGCCGTTGGCGTGCTATAAAAAATGACTGACGTGCCTGCTGAAATATCCAACGTCGGGTCATTAAAATCAGGGCAGTCTGAGCCATCGTTATTACCTGCTACCGCGCTGATGAAATAAGTGGTATTTAAACTCATTTCATTTGGCATAAAACTAAACGATGGGCTACTGGACATTGCGATCGGGATATTGTCGCCAGCGTGGAGCATGAAACAAAGGACTTCATTTGTGCCGAGAATTTCGTTGCCATTGTGATTGATAAATACGGAAGAACTACCGCAGACCTCAACTGAGGTTTGATCGAAAGTGCCTGCGAATGTGATGCAATTGCAGGTGACAGATGCAGCTTCTACGGAAACGGTGTCGCAATAATTGCCGTCCATAATGAAAAATGTATATCCATTTTCGACCGGAAATTCCTCACTTATAAATTGGTTCCCTGATAGAGTACCTAAACTGGGGAACACTTGATAGGAAGATGGATCGCCGCCTGTAATTTCAAAAGAGACAGAATAATTTACGCAATCATTATCGCATGAAATGACAGGGTCAAGTGCAACGATGCTTGGGTAATTTGAAATACCTAAAACTATCGCTGAATCACATCCTTGTGCTGATGATACTGTGAAATGGTGATCGCCTGGCGTGCAAATCATTTGGTTGTTATAGTCAATGCATTCACCCTCGCATTTTGTCATTTCAACAAAAGTAGTATCAGGAGGTGTGGTGGTAAGTTCAACAGTAACAATACTGTCGCAGCCATTTATAGCAGCGAGCACAAAGTCATAACTGCCAGCTACACATATTTCCGAGCCATCAGGGGCATCGATGCATCCTCCCTGGCAAGTTTCTGCATTAATGGTCTGATAAACTGATGGAGTCTGGTTCAAATGAATGACAGCAATGCTGTCACAACCATGCTCCGACGTCAAGACGAATTGGTAGTCCCCAGGGTCGCAGATCATCTGGCCATCTGGTGCGGTGATGCACGTACCTTGACAGATTGTTATGGTTTCTTCTGATGGAGGAACGGCAAAGTGTGAATATTCAATGGTAACCAAACTGTCACATCCATTCGATGCTGTGAGAACTACCTGATAGTTGCCAGGGTCGCAAACGCTCGTTCCATCAGGGAGGATAATGCAATCACTGGGGCAGGATTGCTCGCTGTATGTGGTTTGTGAAATTGGCAAATGGGTCAGGTTGATAGTGACGATGCTGTCGCAGCCCTGTTGGGAGGGGAAGGCAACTGAATATGTGCCGGGGTCGCAGATATTTGACCCATCTGGCAACGTCAAACAATCACCGGGGCAGATGGATTGGCTATAGGAACTTTGTGGTGTTGGTAAATGCGAAAGAATCACTTTGATAATGCTGTCACAACCATTTGCAGCGGTAAAGTAATATTCAAAAGTCCCTTCATCGCAAATCAAACTGCCATCTGGGGCTGTATAGCATTCAGTGGCGCAGGTCTGGACAAAAAGCTCTTCTTCGCTGGATTCTAAAATGTTTAGAGTAACTGAGTCAACCAAAGAATAAAAATCATCAGTTACAGTCACATAATAGGTCGTGGTGCTTTCTGGTGAAATAGAGATGGCTTGTGTCGTATCTCCAGTTGACCATTCAAAATCAAACTGGAACAATGAAGAATCGGAAAAGGTGATCGTCCAGTCATGAAATGTCCCTACACCTCCTGCCTCATCATCCCAAATCATCAGTGTCCATTTGCCATTCACTGTTGCTCCAGTCAAATCATTCCAATCCCCCTCGGGTTTGAAGCTGCCCGTTGAATTGGCCTGCTCATTATTGCTACAATTTCCAGAGGGATTAATCGATGTTATCGATAAAGTATCGAAAGGAGTAAAACAAGTATTTACAAAGTCATCACAACTCTCTCCTTCGTTGGTTACTAGTTCCAATGATTGTCCATTTGGAGAAATCAAAAAGAGGTTTAAGTTGTCAAGGGCGGAGTGCTCAATATTCACACATACTGATTTGATTAGCTTAGGCGTGACGAGGGTTTCAAAAGGTATGTTCTCTACTACAACTGAAGAGGAAATCGTTTCTCCTACAAATATGATATCCTGTGAGATGGAATCGCTGAATTCATAATCATTTGAAACCACGGGCAGGTTAACCTTTAATTCATGACTATCGATAGAACAAGCAGTTGTATCGTTGGTTAATCCTACTTCTATCTCTTCAAAAATACTGAGGTAATAGGTGCAGATTGTTCCTTGGGCAGAAATGAAATACAATTTCATATACTCATGCCCTTCCGGTTCTTGATCCTTTATTGGAATGAAATCCAAATTGACAACAGGGTTTGAATAAGGAATGTCAGTTGGTAATCCATTCAGTTTGTAATCAATTTCAGGCGTTGCTGATCCGGCGATATGGTGTGTGAAAGGAAAGTGCTCATTGCCAAAATCCGAAAAATCAAAATTGAGAGAAAGGGTATCCGATCCTTCATAAAACACCTCCTCTGGATCGGGCATATTGGTGGCAATCTGGGCGTTGTTGGGGTTGCTGGTGCTGGTTTTTAGAAAAATGGCTGAATCAAAGACATGGTCGGAGACATCAGTTACTGCTAATTTTAGGGTATAAATTTCATAAGGTATTACGTCAAATTTGGCTTCGAAAACATCAATATAACCATCGTAGACTGGCTCATCTAATGAGTCATCGTTATCATGAAAATAGATTGAGTATAAAGGTGAAATATGGTTGATTGTATTGATTGATACAGGCTCATTCGAATTGGGAAGGAGGGCAATATTCTGGGCATTGTTCTCATAAGGCCCGCTTAACCCTGGGCCACTGACAAATACACCAAAGGCATCATTATACCCTGAGCCTACATATTCTGGATATTCCTCTGAGCCGAAAACATACTCAATGGTGAGTTGGTCACTGATAGCCATGAAGGTCATGACAAGGATAGATGGATCATAAATGTTACCAATGTTTCCAGAAATAGATAGGAGGTCTGGATCGTCTACCACAAGTTTATTATCTGGACCAGCAAATTCATATCCTGGGGCATCGGCTCCGTGGCTACCATAAATCGTACCTGTCGTTTTTGCCTTTCCTGAGGTCAGTATAAATCCTTCATCTATATCGATTACAGTACCCCCATTTTCAAAATAACCGACAGCGTGAGCAGCTCCTATAAAATCAATGCTGATTACTTCCACATCCCCCTCAGAAAATATGTCAGTCAAGTTAAACAGGAATGACGGCGGATATTCCGTGATTTCCAGTTGGGCAGGTAAAATAGTTGCGGTGAAACTGAGCAGGGCAAGGAGAGTCAGGTATTTTTTCATGACGTACATTTTGGAGTCAGAGTTTAGTTTTTTGAAAGCAAATCCTGATTTGTTGGGGGGCTCTAATGTAAGGTATAATTTTGCAACATCATACCTATTTCCACTTTTTCTGCACCTTGCTCACGCTTGTTTTCCCATTGAATACACATGCAGCGAAACTGCAGGAATCTTGTCTGGATTCTCGACTACATGCAAAGCCAATTCATCATGAATGTAAGATAGTGCCCCAGTGTCACAGTCATATCTCCCAAGTTCTTTCTCTGGCTCAATTGCGTCGAATCGGATTTCTTTCAATTTGCCAAACAAGACCCGCATGAGCCCGCCCCCTGGTGGGTGTCCATGCTTTGAGCTTCTTTTCAGGCCTTCCCAATATATCAGGATCAGTTTGAGTTGGTTTTCTTGAAATAAGACAGTTGTAGATGGGTTCGCCTCAAAATAATTCTTCCAGTCGTCTCCTTTGTAGGATTCGAATTCTGACAATATTTCGAGAACATTTTCAATGGAATTCAATTGAATTTTTTCCTTCAATTGTTGGATCAAGTGCGCTAATTGTTTCATTTGGTTTTGTTTCTTGTTTGTTTTCAAAACCAAAATTGAAGAACCGTCTTCTGAAATACAAAGCTGTATGAGTGACCGGTAGGATTTAATTAGTGGCCAGCAGCGTTCTGGATTTCTTCAAACTGCTTTTTTGTAATTCCATAAAAGACTTTGTCGTCTTCTCCTCCGTAATAATCCTTCAAACAGCCTCTTAGATATTCTCTCCATTTTAATATTGATCCCAAGGGGTTTATTGGAATTCATTATTTAATCGCCGAAAATACATAACGCTCATTCAAGTCTCCTGACTTGAATAACTTATCTGAAACGCCTCCGGCGTTTGTACGCCAGAGGCGTTTCAGATATTAGGAGGCTGTCTCAAAAGGAGCTTTTAGAAAAAAATCACCAAATAATTTCTCGCAGAGCCGCAAAGCTCGCAGAGATTATTTGGTTTCCTTAGCGTACTCTGCGTCTCTGCGAGAGATTATTCTGACTCGATAATGAACATTTGCCTTTTGAGACAGCCTCCAGCGACGCTTTTAGGATTCGGCGGTTAAAATTTAAAAATCAATAAGCCCCTTGGGGGATAGCAGATACCTTATTGGATTCAAGTTTGTGCAATTTGTTATAAACATGTTTTTTGCAACCTACTTCCAATTCTCCCCGTCATTACGCTATACCGATTCCGATATGGTTTGGGAAAAAATAAACCATTTCTCCATCGGCATATCCTCAAAACCATTGGTTTGTAGAAAATCAAATTCCCAAACCATTTCGTTTTGAGTATATACCAACATTCACCAATACTCGCCGACATGATTTTCAATTACCTGAAACTTGCCTTCCGAAATATAACCCGACAAAAATTTTATACCATCATTAATGTGCTTGGGCTGGCCATCGGGCTGGCCATGTGCCTACTTATTTTGCTTTTTGTTAAAGATGAATTGAGCTATGATAAACACCATAGCAAAGCCGACCAGATTTACCGGATGCTCATGGTATGGGGCAAACAAGATGGAGTGGGCACCCAGTCCCCGATTGGTCCCTATCGCCTGCAGCCAGCAGTTGTTACCGATTTTCCTGAATTGGAGCAAGTAGTTCGATTCAGCCCTGCCTATGGTGCGTTGGTGCAATTCGATGATAAAGAATATCAGGAGGGCCGAATGTTTTTTGCGGATAAGGATATGTTTGAAGTTTTCGACTATGAGCTGATCAGTGGCGATGAGGCTTCGGCATTGGCAGAACCTTTTGCAATGGTAATGTCTGAAACGACAGCAAAAAAGTATTTCGGGGATGATGATCCGATGGGGAAAACCGTGATTGTGGATGGGGGAGAGGTAAAAGTAGCAGGAGTGTTTAAAGATATGCCGGAAAACACCCATTTTGCTGCGGATGCTTTTATTTCAATGGAAACAGGTAAGTCTGTGTTTAACCAGTTGGTGCTGAACAACTGGGGGGAGGGTTGTTGCTACACGTATATCACCTTGCCAGAAGGCGAGTCGCCTGAAAGCGTGGAGGCTCGCATTCCTGAATTCCTAGAAAAAAACATGGGCGAAGGTGCAAGTGAAAGGGTAGGTATAGAGCTCCAAAAAATGACCGACATTCATTTACACTCCAATCTCCGAGGTGAGGTCCAAGCCAATAGCGATATCCGTTACATTTATATTTCTGTGGCCATTGCGTTGTTTATCATCATCATTGCCTGCATCAATTATATGAATCTGGCAACTGCCCGTTCTGTAAAGCGTGCTACTGAAATTGGTGTCCGTAAAACTTTGGGCGCACCCAGGAAATCATTGATGTACCAGTTTTTGAGCGAGTCTGTGTTGGTGGCTTTTTTAGCGCTGGTGTTGGGTTTGATTTTGGCGCAGTTCAGTATGCCGGCGTTTAATGCTTTTATGGAAAAAAGCCTGACGATGAATCCACTGGCCAATCCAGATATTTTTGGATGGTTTTTGGTGCTTACACTTTTAGTCGGAATCATAGCAGGGAGTTATCCGGCGTTTTACTTGTCTTCTTTTAAGGCCATAAAAGTTTTTCAGGAGAATTTCCGACAGGGGAGTAGTGGCACTTTGAGGAAAGTGTTGGTGGTGTTCCAGTTTGCCATTTCGATTGTGTTGATCCTTGCCACTTTGGTGGTCTATAGCCAGTGGGATTTTTTGAAAAATAAAGACCTCGGCATGAACCGGGAAAATCTAATCATGGTACCCATACCTGATTTGGCGCAATACCAGTCCCTGAAAAACCAATTGGAACAAAATCCTGACATTCTTTCTGTCGGTGCTTCCAACAAGCAACTCACAGGCCGGCTCAGCAGCAACCTCGGTTTCAAAGCGGAACAATATGAGCCAGACCCAAATGGTCGAAGCAGTATTAAAATTGTGACGGTGGATCACGATTTCCTAAAAACCTTGCAGGTTGATTTTGCCGAAGGCAGAGATTTTTCAAAAGAAATTGGGACGGACGACACCTTGGCTTTTGTGCTTAATCAAGCCGCAGTGGAAAAAATCGGTTGGGAGGAGCCAGTCGGCAAATGGTTTGAAACCAACGAATTCTATCAAGGCACCTGGCGTCCTCGCCGTGGCAATATCATCGGTGTGATCAATGACTATAATCACGAATCGCTTTACTCAGATATAGCCCCTGTTTGTTACTATGTCTCCAATTCATGGCTCAACTGGATGACGCTGCGATTGAGCGGTCAAAATATGTCGGCTACTTTGGCTGACATTAAAGAAAAATGGGTACAGTTTGCATCCGAAGAATTATACACTTACAACTTCATGGATGATCGGGTGGCAGAAATGTACCGCACAGAAGAGCGCTTTTTCTCCCTATTTACTTTCTTTACTATTCTCGCCATTTTCATTGCAGGTCTGGGTATTTTAGGCTTGTCTGCATTTATGGCTGAGCAGCGTACTAAGGAGATTGGTGTGCGGAAAGTAATGGGGGCAACTACGGGCAACCTGGTTTATTTGTTGTCAAAAGAATTTTCCAAACTGGTGGTGATTGGCTTCGTGATAGCTGCCCCGCTCGGCTATTGGTTAATGGAAAATTGGCTACAGGATTTTACATATCGCATTGATATGGGATGGATGCCCTTCGTTTTGGCAGGCGCGCTGGCCATGATTGTTGCCTGGCTAACGTCGGGCTACCAGTCGCTGAAAGCGGCATTGGCCAATCCAGTAGAATCGTTGAAGTATGAATGATTGTACAGCGAATCACCAGATTCGATGAGGAATTTATTCCCGCAGTGTGCGAATTAATTCGCACCCTGCCGGAATGAATCACAGGATCGATAACCAAACACTTTTGATGTTTTTCCCTGCAGTTATTTTAAGAAAATAATTACCTGCTGGAAAATGGTCTTCGATCTCCAAAATTTCTTTTTGAGGCC
Organism: uncultured Saprospiraceae bacterium; assembly: GCA_942490835.1. GTDB lineage: Bacteria > Bacteroidota > Bacteroidia > Chitinophagales > Saprospiraceae > UBA6168. Next base: position 528,486 of record CALNYY010000093.1, on the reverse strand, counting down.
CAGCTGGCCTTTTTGATTTGTCAAAATAACTTTTCATCAAGCTCCCGTTCCGGTCGAATAAACTGATGGAAATTTCTGTTTCTGATTCGAGCAAATATTCCAAGGTAACAAAATCACTAACTGGATTTGGATAAATAAGGGTCGAGATGGAGGGTTCATTTTCAGGTTCAAAAGTGCCGACCATTAGGTCAGGAATGTATCGGGCGATGGCGCATTTTTGTCTTCCTTCATGCCAAATTCTTCCTGCAGTCACAACCTTGCCATTATCCTGAATTTTCAGAGCTTCCCAGGCTTCAGTATCACTTCCAAAATCATTGATAGCAATGACTTCTTCATCGCCAGACTGTGAAAATTTTGCAAGAAGGAAGTCTGTTTTGTCTTTTCCCGTATATCCGGCTACTATTATTTTCTCATTCTCCAGTAGTTCAATATCATTGAACACAATATCTTTATTTCCACCTACTACTAATATTTTACCTCCATCTCCAAAACTTGAATCGAATGTACCATCTGTATTCAGTTTAGTGATGAGCCCATTTCCTTCTTCGGTAAAACCACAAATTAGCATTTTGTCATTAGGTAAAATTGTCATTGCAGTCGATCTTTCACTTCCGCCAAAATCAATAAATAATACTCCATTTGATCCAAATGAGTTGTCAATTGATCCATCAATGTTTAGCCGCCCAATGACAATGTCGGTTGAACTTCCATAGCTGTATCCACAAATCACGATTCTCCCATCCGATTGGACGACCATGTCAGCAGGGTATAATGATTCTGGTCCAGTGATGTTAACTATTTCTGAAATTCCATTATTCCCGAATATTGAATCGACACTTCCATCTTCGAATAATCTAACAACATTTAAGGAGTATTTGTAATAATATTCAGTTGGAGAAGTTTCATTTTTTTTTACTGTTATCCCACCAGCTAATATTTTATTATTATCGTGTATTTTTAGTGAAGTCGCATAATCTTGGTTATACAAAATTTTAATACCGTTTGTGGCAAAACTACTGTCTAAGCTACCGTCGGAATGGGTACGGACCAAGGTTGAGTATGAACCGTTTCCCCAACCTGCAATTGACCAATCTGTCGTACCAGATAACAAAATCTTAGAATCGGGCAGGATTAAACCTGCTCTTCCTCCAGAACTGTTTTCTGCTTGTAAAAAATAAGCAGCTCCATTTATTCCGAAATCAAAGTCAAGCTCCCCAAGTTCTAAGTGCTTACTGATCAAAACTGATGGTTCATAATTTCCGACTCCATCATTTATGGCATATCCAGTTGTTATCATTTTCCCATCAGGTTGAATAAAAACATCTATATATGAATCGTATGGCCCGCTTGGGCTATTGCCATATTGGGTAATGACTATCCCATCCGTCCCAAACAAAGTATCAATATTTGTCATCTGGGTGAAGCCGGAAACGGCAAAGCAGAGAAAAGAAATGATGGGGATAAAAGATTTCATGTTTTTCGAGTTTGTTGAACCTAAGGTAAGGGAAAGTAGGATTGGATGGAAATGAATTTGGCCAATTTAAAAAATTAGTCATTCGGATGACTGAGTGACGATTTGCTAAATCTCGAAGATTTAGTAAATCTGGTCAAATCCCCCCTTCCAAATGCTCCTCAATAAAACATAAAACTGCTGCGGAAGGATTAATTGATTTGGCACTGGGAAAAATACCTGTCGAAAAATGGAATAAATTGTTGATGCCATTTATCCGGCAATTAAAATCGACGACTGATTTTTCATCATCTCCCATACGCATGCAGCCAGAAGGGTGGTAAACATCTTCGACTTTATTATTGGTAGAGGCTGGATTGTAAAGCGGGGTGTATTTTAATTTATTTTCCTGCAATATTTTTTCGACTCTATTTCGAATTTCGAAAATCGCTGATTGGTCGCTTTCGGAAACGTCCCAATCAATTTGTAAAATGTTTTCTCCGAATGCATCTTTTTTGTCAACGAGGCTTAATTTATTTTTATTTGGAAAAGGCTGTTCCATGTCTAATTGCAAACTCCACTGGTTTTGATCCACATATAATTTCTTTTTAAAAAGAAGGTGAAAAACAAACTTGAATAAAAAAACAAACCCAGCAATGAATTCTGCAAAGCTGACCGTTGTACTTCGTTTTCCAAATAGCAGTTCTTTTAAAAATTTGAATGCCTTAATGTCTTTGTTGAAAACGCCATGAAGAAAACCATAAACACCATTTTCGGTTTTTACAACCATCCTTTTGGTGACAAGACTTCCGTTTGTTAAAGTTGGTGTAAAATCAACTCCGTTAATGATGGGGGGCGCATTGTGAATATGGAATAGTTCTGTAGAAATATGATCTCCAAAATTATTGCCTAAGTCAATGCCTGAAAAATGAGGATATTTTTTTTGCGATTGGAGTAAGAGCCGGCATGACTCAAGTGCGCCCGCAGTTAAATAATATATGTCGGCTTTTACATGGGAGCGGTTTCCGTTTTTATCGTTGCAAATTATTTCAGAAATATTACCATTGCTTATTTCAATATCAACAACTCTTAAATCAGAAAGTAATTTTATTTTATTTAATTCGCTTTTTGATAAATTGTTGAATAGGTTTCTTTTTGTGTATTTCAACCAAATGCCCGTTTTGATATCTTTCTGCTCTTCAGGCAATTTAAAAGAATTGTTTTTTCCTAATAAATTATTAACAACGGTTTTTTTATGAATTTTGCAGGTTGAAATTATTTTATTCCAGGTGCGATCGTTTGCCTCGTTTTCCCTTTCGTCAAAAAACAATACTTGGCCGCCCCAGCGAGCCGAAGTGCCGCCAAAACCAAAATACCTTCCAGCCTTAGAAACAGATGAATTTTCGGAAATAGAGTCTAATCCAATTTCTTGCTCGCTTTGCGTTTTTTTGTTGCCAATTTCTACAACAGTAATGTCAATGGAGTCATCATGAATTTCCAATAGCCTTTTTACTAAATAAGACCCAAACGTGCCGCAGCCAATTACGCAGATTTTTTTCTTCATTGCTATGCAGTAAATAAACAGTCGTCAAAGAAAAAGAAAGTTGTGCGATATGACTATCAAAAAGGATGCTTAAAACATGAGTCATCCCGAATTTTTGATTCTTCAAAAATTCGGGATTTATTCATAATGTATTGATATTCTGTCACTTTCGTTTCGGCCTTATTTGTTTTGGTGTTAAGAAAATGGGGTTGGAGGGTTGGGCTAGGAGCGATCAGCGAGCGACGAAGAAGCGGCTCTGATTGCGAGCGGGAGGCAAATCCCGTTTTTAGCCAAAACAAATACTCCCGATAGTTATCGGGATGATTTTTTTGTTGCTTTTTTCATCAAGGAAAAAAGCAAAAGTATAATAAATTGATTGTCTGCCGATTATCACTTTTTCTTGATAAAAAGTAATCAAAAATCAAGACAAAGCTAACCCAGAAAACAAATGCTCTCCCGCTATGCCGTCACCCGCGCCCACCTGTTTTGTCATTCCCAACCCGCAATTTATTTTGTGAAAATTCGGAATGACTCATGTTTCTATGATATTAATTTTGGATTTACACAATCGTATATTTCCAACCATGTACATCCACCACGTCTTTCCCATTGGGTAAATAGGCTTTCATGTTTTTGAATTCAAATTCGTCGCCTCTGTTGAGCTTTTCTAACTTGCCGACCATGTCGTCGGTCAATTTATTGGAATTGGTTCGCATGGTCGTTGTTTTCCCTCCAGCTGTAATATGAAGGGTAAATTGGAATATCTTTGACCCTTTGGCACAGCCATCCACGGCCAACTCTTTTTGGTTTTTGAAATCCGTGGTGGAAACTTCCCCGCCACGCTTCCCTGCAAATACAAGATAAGCGCCGCCAATTGGAGTTTCTTCAAATGATGTAATAGTTGCATTAAATGAAGTTGGTGCTGCCGTAAACGAACAGGTGAGCATCAATGCTGCAACCGCAACTGAAAGATTTCTGATTATTTTTTTCATTATTTAAGAAATTTTGGTGAAATAATGATCCAAATGTAGGCTATGAGAAAATGCAAAAAATGAATAGTAGATCAACTGTGGCGATACGAACAGCAACAACATGATTTGGCCAATTAGCAGTAAATAAGTAGTTGCTCTACTTAAATTGGTCGTTCATATACTTTGGGTTTCATAATTGTTTATATTGGGTTTTATTCGAAGAAATATTGATGAATTTTAAATCTCCGAAAAACAAGTGTTGCAGTTTTTTTATGAGAAATACCTGTCTAAATATTGATTGGAAAACGGTGACGGTGCATTGCCTGTTTTGGTTGGTTTATATCCTTTCAGAGTACTTGGCCAATATGGTACACATTCGGCCCGGAAATACGTGGCCTTTTTTTAAGTCAATTCTTTTGACATTGCCTGTATTGCTTTTGGCTACTTATTTTGTCGCCTTATATGCTGTCCCTCGATTTGTTAAAAACAATAATTGGCTACTATTTATTTTTTGGATAGTTGTCGCAGGAGCGCTTATATTTTTTGGACGAATAAAATGGATGCAATTGATAAATTATTTAGAAAGTGGAAGTTTTTTTAATATCCCAGTTTCAAAAGTATTGAAGAATGTGATAAGAGATTATGCAATTGTTGCTTTGGCTGTTTGTGTTTATGTGATTGGGGATTATAGAAAAAAACAAAAACAAAATGAACAATTGATAAAAGCAAAAGCAGAGGCTGAGATAAAACTATTAAAAGGGCAGCTTCATCCGCACTTTTTGTTTAATTCCTTGAATAATATTTATAGCCTTGCTTTGGTAAAGTCTGATTTTACAGCTGACAGTATTTTGAAATTGACGGAGCTATTGGATTATCTTGTTTATAAAGCCAATTTGGATCAAGTGCCTCTGGCAAAAGAAGTAGAATTGATAGAAAATTATTTGGGGCTTGAACAACTCCGATATGGAGATAAATTGGTGATTGAGCAAGAAATAGAAATGCAAAACGGTAGCCAAAAAATATCGCCGCTATTGCTTTTGCCATTTGTAGAAAATTGTTTTAAACATGGTGGCGTGGGATCGGATAAGTATTTTAGAATTAATTTAAAATTAGTAACCTCTGAAAACAGACTGGAGTTTTATTTGTCAAATACAAAAAAGAAAAGCAAAGCTCAGCAAAATGGCGGAGTCGGATTGAAAAATATCCAACAAAGGCTGGCGTTGTTGTATCCTAATCGGCACAGTATGGATGTAGAGGATTTGCCAGAAAAATATAATATTAAATTGACGATGCAGATCAGGACTTAACGGCGCATGGCGCCAATCCCATTGGTAGAAAGAATAATAAGCAGATAAGCGGCGCAGAGCGACGCTCCCCTTAGCCAATAAAGGCAGAGAAACAAGAGGGGCGTCGCTTTGCGCCGCGATATGTTTCATTTTCTGGAGCTACCAAGGGCAAAAGTCGCTCTGTGCCTTGAACACCTGATTCACATTGACGATTAATTTTTAAAATGTATAAATATAAATGCTACATATTGGACGATGAGCCCTTGGCATTGAATGTAATCGAGCAGCACCTTTCAAAATTCAGTCAGTTTGAAGTTTGTGGAAAATCTACTGATCCAATTGATGCGATAGCAGCTATTAAAATTCTTCGACCTGACCTGCTATTTCTTGATATTGAAATGCCAGATATTACAGGGTTAGAATTGATTGATGCAATTCAATTCAAGCCGGAAATAATAATCACTACCGCTTATCGGGAATTTGCAGTGGAAGGTTTTGAAAAAAGTGTTTTGGATTATTTGGTGAAACCGATACCAATTAAAAGATTCATAAAAGCAATTGATAAATTTTTAGAAAAGGAGAAGGACGCATTGCCAAAGGTGGCAGCTGTTCTAGTAAAAGAAGATTTTATTTTTGTAAAAGCAGATCGAAAATCAGTAAGAATAAATTTGTCAGAAATACTATACGTAGAAGGCGTCAAAGATTATGTGAAAATAATACTCATAGACAATCGAATAATAACGAAGGTGTCAATTGGGAATTTTGCAAACAGATTGCCGACAAATCAATTTATTAGAGTTCATAAATCTTTTATTGTCGCAAAAAATAAAATAACGGCTTATACAAGCCAGGATGTGGAAATTGGAAAAGTCGAAATTCCAATCGGTAGAATGTATAAAGAACAAGCTTTGATTAAAATTGCCGATGGCTAACTCCCATCACTTCCTTTTTGTCCTCGAATATAGCGTCACATCTTTCCTAAAAAGAAAATCCACAATCACTTTGGTCCATGAATTATACGAATGAAGATTGTCGTAAAATTCGGGTGCCATTTTTTTCAATTCCGGCAACCTACTGCCAGGGATGGTTGGGAAATCATGATGCTCATTGTGATAGCCAACATTGAAGGTGATTAAGTTGAGTGGACCATAATATGAGTACGTCTCTTGCCCTTCGTGAAACACATAGTGCTCAGAGATGAAGTGGCCGGAAGTAGGGTGGAGGCTGCCAGCCAGTACCAACGAAAGTAAAAGAAATATCAGTCCAGGCCAGCCTGCGTATGGCAAATAAATAGCCATTGCTGCAACTTGGAAAATGATATTATACAATTGCCATTTGTCCAGTTTTATAGGTTTGATAAATACAGGACGAACCGCATAGAATATAATCTGATTGAGGAACCATAAGAATTTGCCAATGAAGCCTCTAAAAACGTTCGCCTCTTCCCTAGTAGGAATATCTACATCCACACCATCTTTACCTTGGTCCCAATGGTGCAAAGCATGGTAGGTCTTAAAAGACATGGCGTACGGGAACACGATAGGCAGGTTAGCGATGAATGCAAGTATGTTATTATTCCTTTTGCTTTTAAAGGCGAGGTCGTGCGTGATTTCATGAATGGCCAAAAACAAGGCGTGGGAAATGGTAGCCCCAACAAGATAAGTGACTATTAAGAAAGGAAACCAATGGAGTTGGCCGATGAATAAGCCGATAGTCAATTGAACAGCAACTAAAACAATTGTTGTGTACTTGAGCCTTGGATTTACGCCAAAAAGCCTAGTAACCTCAGGGTGTGCTTTCATGATTTCCTTCCTGCGTTGGAAGTGGGGTTCGCGGTCATCTGCCCAATAATAATCTGTTTTTCCTGCAGCCTGTGTGGTCATTTTCTGTATTTGTTAAATCTATTCAGGCTGCAAATATCTGATATTTTGAGCTTTAGGGCTAGTGATTTTTATTCTTAACCAGAATAGGATGACTTCATTTCCAACCTGTTCAGTTGTGTTAGCACTTCTTCATAGCCTTTGTGAAACTTTGTGTCTCCTCTGCAGTCTCTGTGTAATAGCCTAATCGATAAAGACTTTTCCATAAAGTTTCACAAAGAAGGCGCAAAGAGACCACAAAGAAGTAGCATTAGCTTTTCACTTGAAATCGTACAATTGCCAACACACTTTGCCACAATACCTACTGAAGATCGAACGGTCTGAGGTCTAATTTTGGGTAGTCACCAATATTTTTTCCGTGAAATAATTTCCCCCATCTGAACCCTTAAGGAAGTAGATTCCGCTTTCGAATCCAGATAAATCGATCTGTTGAGTACCTTCCATATTTAGATCATTGATGGAATAAACCAATCGGCCAAGTGCATCGAAAATGGCGACCTTCGAGAGCTCCAATCCATTTGATTCAATATTTATTAAACTTGAAGATGGGTTTGGGTAAATACTGACAGCAGAGGAAGTTTTTTCAGATACTGCATCGACGCAGTTATTATTAAAAGTCAAAATTTTCACTCCCGTCCAGTTGGAGGAAAATGGAATGAAAGCACAGATGTAAGACAGGAATATTTTATCCTCAAAAACTGAGACGCCCCATGTGCCGATCTCATTGTCCACGCCGCCAAAGAAGTTGCACGAATCGGGCATGGCTGGGTCAGAGACATCCACGACCAACAGATCGCTTTTTCCAGCCGATAAAAAAATCAAATTGCAATCCTCTACGAAACTAATTTCATTGGTGTGTCCAGGGCTGACAAACCAATTCAACGGGTTGCTTTGACAGTTCCATGGATTCCACCAGCCAACCTGAGTGATCTGACTAGGGTCAGAAATATCCAATATTTCCAGGCCACAATAATCGATAGCGACGTATGCAAGGTTTCCCTTCATAGCAATATTGTTGTATGCTCTGGGAAGATTGTTCAGCGTGGAATTTGAGTATTGGCCGACCTGCATGGGGTTGCTTTTGTCCGAGACATTTATTATCCTCAGCCCGCCAGCGTCATAGCATAAATAAACAAGATCGTCCCTGACCTCCATTCCTCTGGCATTGTATTTCGGCGGATCAGGATTGGGGGAGGGGAAGCTGATATCGGGTACTATCTGCGAAAGCAAAACCACATTGTTTTTATCTGAAATATCAAATATCAAAAGGCCGTTGCCCATTGCTCCGAGGTAGGCATAATTCCCGTCCGTTCGTATAATCCCCGATCCGCCCATCATGCCATTGCCGACCCAGACATCCAGCACAACTGGTGTGCTTGGAGAAGACACGTCCACGATGGCCATGCCCGAATTTTGGTCATCGTTGAAAATATTTCCCAAAGCAATATATAGAAACACACCAGCTTGATGGAGGCTGATAACGTCGAGATTTTCGAGCTGAGAAACCGGAATGGAGGCAATTTCCAAAGGTTGGTCGAGTTGGTTGATGTCAATAATTTTCAGGCCTCCCGTTTTGGCAGCAACATATAAAAAAGGAGCTCCAGTTTGATCGTGGAGCATGGTCATGGTGATTTCTTGACAAGTGGAAGGGATGTCAGCGGCGTGCTGAATATTCATGCTACTGCAAATTTGGCTTTTCACAGAAAAAGAAAACAGCAAAGTGGTGAAGAAGAAAGGGAAGGAAAGCAATATCGATTTCATGTCAGGAAGTTTTAGTAGAAACGATTCTCATCAACTACTCCCTATTTATTCCCAAAATACATAAAACGCAAGAGTTTAATCTGCAAACCGCTCAACTATCTTTTTGAAGACCAGTCGCATATTGGGTTCGGCGGCAGTCGAGATTTTCAATACTTCTTCATGACTGATTTCCCGAATAGCTTCCAACGGATAGCCCATGTCTGTAACCATTGATGCGGCGAAAATTTTCATACCAGCATGCCGACCAACCAAAACTTCTGGTACTGTGGACATGCCTGCCAAATCGGCCCCTATGAAATGGAGGAAATTGTATTCTGCGGGTGTTTCGAAATTAGGCCCTTGCATTGCAGCATAAACTCCTGAATGAGCATTGATGCCATGCTCACTTGCAGTTTGCGCAGCAAAGGCGAGCATCTCTTTATCATAGGTGTTCAGCATGTCGGGAAAACGGATGCCGAGCCTTTCGTCATTTGGCCCTCGCAGGGGATTGTCAGGCAATAGGTTAATGTGGTCTTTTATAAAAACAATGTCTCCCAGTTTATGATCAGGATTGACAGACCCTGCGGCATTTGAGAGCAACAAGTGAGTTGCTCCGAGCATTTTCATTACCCTGATCGGCAAAGTGGCTTCTTTTAGCGAATACCCTTCATAATAATGAAATCGACCCACCATGGCAACCACATGAACACCTGAAAGAGTACCAATTATCAATTGCCCTTTATGACCCTCAACGGTAGAAACTGGGAAATGGGGAATGGAATGGTAGTCGAAAACAACCTCTGCTTCAATATCATCGGCAAGCTTGCCAAGCCCAGAACCCAACACGATTCCAAATTTTGGTACGATGAGAGTGTGTTGGCGAATGTGATTTACTGCTTTTTCTATTTGGTCGTATAGCATGGGGTAAAAGTAATTTAATTTGGCTATTAAGCTTTATGCATCCTCCTCCATGATTTCCTTCACTCTTCCCACTTCACCAGTGTCCAACCTCACCTTTATGCCATGCGGGTGCTGGGACGATTTAGTGAGGATGTCTTGAACGACACCAACTGTGAGATCTCCACTTCGCTGATCCTGCTTTTGTACAATTTTGACTAATAAGCCAGCGGAGATATTCTTCCTGAAATTACCTTCCATTATTCATTTTCATTAAAAATGCCAATCAGAGGTTGAAGTCGCTATGCGCCGTTAAATTCTGATTTTATGAGAATTTAAAAAGGCGGCCAGGATAATTCCTGACCGCCTTTTTGATTTTTTTTAATTCAACCCCCTCTTCTCCATATCCCTCTCTACCACGGTCATTATTTGATCTATCTTCAGGTTTTTCCCAATAATTATCCTATCAGGATTTAAAACATAAACTTCTGGCGTATTGTCAACAAAGTAGGTAGCATAAATGGATTTGTTGGTTGGGTCAAAAACGTTTACCCAAGGCATCTTGTATTGCTTGATCGCATCTTTCCAAGCTTTATCTTCCGTATTTACAGCTATACCATAAACATCGATGCCACGAGGCTTCCATTGGTTATAAGCCTGAACTAATTGCGGGGTTTGTTCAGCACAATGTTCACATTCAGGATTCCACATGTAAACAATAAGGTAGTTGGCGTCTAAATCGAAAAGTGACCGAAGATTTCCATCGGGGTCTGGTGCCTTGATGTTTGGGCCTTTTTGCCCGACAAGACTATTCGACATTTCATATGCCCTCAATTGCAAGGAATGTACCTCCGTCGAATCCGACCAAAATGCTCTATCGTAAGTGAAATAGTTTTGGATCATGTGTACAAAAACAGCTTCCGAATCCATAAGCGTAGTTTTGGTTGGCTCATAGTTGAGCGTTACCCAATTTGCAAAGTACTTATAGTATTCAGGGGCGTTGAGAGTCTGATCGACTAAGAAACTGGTCCAGACTTTTATGGAGTCAGGATTTTGAGGAGTAAGCTCGTTGATATACCTTTTCAGCTTGTTGGAAATTACCGGCGTGTATAAAAGGCGCTCATCTTCGAAGTTTACATTGGCCCAAAATAGTCGGCGATATTCGTGCATAAAAGCAAGGTCGTCATTTGAGCCATCCGCACGATAAACCCTATCCAATACTGGATTTTGCCCAGCTTCTTTAAAAGCTGTAAACAGGGATGTTGGATTATCTTTGAAAATCTTGTCCAAATAATCTTGGCGATCTTTTGTCAGTTTATCCTGTTCTGCTTTGATTGCATCATAATTTGGAGTGCCTCTTGTCGCACCTTTTAATCTTGCAGATACATTGGCAAATTTTGGCCGCTGGATTTCTTCAAATTTTAATGTCTGATACAGCAATTGGTTTTCTTTACTGCCCTCCACTTTCATAGAGTTGATGAGGTCGTTCATTTTGGTTTTCATGGAGAACGTCTGATCCGTATCCACCAACACCTGGATCGTGGTCTTATTATCGGGCAGCATCATGTACAACAAGCCGGGCTTATAAGGTTCGTTGTTTTTGAAAACAACCTTCCCGCCATTGGCCATACTTGAGTCGACCCTGAAAAACTGATCTGTGAAAACTCCAATGAGAAAACACTTGCCACTGCCCAATCCTTCAATCTCAAACTGGATATTTGGATTTTCAAACTTCCTGTTTGGATCAGGCGTTTTTGCAAAATTTTCAATATTCGTTGGAATCGGGGGAGTTGCTACCGAAGTACCTGATTGGTTATTATTACTGACAGGTGTAGCTGGTGGATTAGTATCAGGTGAAGTGGCGTCACCACCGCATGCTGTTAGAAAAAGTACGAGTGTAGAAAATATAATATACTTCATGGAATCCGATTTTTAGGCGGCGAAATTAGAATGGTTTATAATTAAATAAAAATGGAACGGGCATATTAGGATTTTGTTTTGAAACAAGCCCTGAAGAGCGTAGCTCTATTTCTCCCAACCTCGCAACAATTTTGCCAATCATATTAAGGAAATCAAGAATTTTTAAATCCATGTTTTTCAAGAATGTCTGGCGGAACGCCCTCCCAATTGTTTGGACGATTGCCTGCGTAGCCTATGTCCCCAACACCCATTTCACTAGAGAAAAAGCCAGTTGCAGTTAAATCCCGCATTCTATTGAAAAAGGCTGCTCCTTGCTCCAATCCGGGTGAGACATTGTTTGGATATGCAATGTCGTCCACAATTTCAAGTTGTTCTGATTTGGAGCATTCTATGAAAGATTTGTTGAAACGATTCATGCTTTCCAGGTCCAGCCATTTCAATCCACCTCGCATGGGCAGTTGGTGATGATCCATATCCTTGACAATGAACTCAATGAAATCAGGGACTCCCGCTTCAGTTGCGCTTCCCGATTCATCATCTGCAGGGATAATGATGTCTGCCAAAACTGCGATTGTTGCCATTTCGTGTTCATCAAAAAACGTTTCATCCAACAATCGTTTGTCACGCTCTATTTCAAAAGCTTCCCTACCTGCTTCTATCACCTCGAATCCTGCTTCGATGGCTTCCGTTGGAGTACCATCCGGCTGGCATGATTCCCAAAGGACACTGGCCGATACTGAGCCAACACCAATGAATTTTAGGTATTTTCTTCGATTCACTTTTTTTGAGTTTTGAGTTTTGAGCTTCGGATTTTGAGTACTCAATAACCCAAAATCCAAAACTCAAAACTGAGTCAATCATAAATTAAATTCCTTTTTCTGCTGCACGATATATTCCGCAGTTCGCATAGAAAGTGCAAGGATCGTCCAAGTGCAATTCTTATCACCTTGTTGCACAATTGGGCCTCCATCGGTGACAAAGAGGTTTTTTACTTCATGCGATTGACACCATTTGTTTAGCACTGACTTTTTAGGGTCGTCGCCCATTCTGGTGGTACCCACTTCATGGATAATACGGCCCGGTGCTTCGAGGCCATAATTAGTCTCTGGACCTTGCACGCCCCAAGTAATGGTAGCACCCATTTGGTGCATTATTTCCTGGAAGGTCTCCTGCATGTGCTTGGCTTGGAGGATTTCATAATCACTCCATTTATAATGAAAACGGAGCACAGGTATGCCGTATTTGTCCACCACCTCAGGATCTATTTCGCAATAGTTGTCTTCCCTCGCAACTGCCGTCCCTCTTCCTGCCATGCCGAGGAAAGAGCCATAAAAACGGCGGTAATCTTTTTTGAGCGAAGCGCCATAACCGCCAGCCTCTTTGGTCTTTCCATTTTCGTCGGGCACTTGCCCGTTGATAAACGGAATGCCAAACCCAAAGCCATAAGCGGGCATGCCCATGCCGCCCCAGTATTCGATGTGATACCCTCTTGGAAAGTCCAACCGTTCTTTTTTATTGTCGATCCACCAAGGCGAATAAATGTGAGCGCTACCAACTCCATCTTCATTATACCGCTTTCGCCCCATAAGTTCTGGCAGATAACCGCCGAGGGCAGCGCCAGTTGAGTCGTGCAAATATTTGCCAATTAACCCGCTTCCATTTCCGATGCCGTTTTCATGAGTAGATGAACGAGAGTTTAACATGATTCGGGCGGTGGAGCAGGCGCTAGCTGCCAATACCACTACCTTCCCGCTTACTTGGTATTCCTGTTGGTCTTCCTTATTGATATAAGAAACACCTGTAGCCTGACCTTCATCATCTGTTAAAACTTCCCGGACCATTGCATTGCAGATCAGTTCAAAATTGTCGGGGTTGTATTTTTTTGAAGGAATAACCAAACAGGAAGAAGATGAAAAATCCCCATACACCCGACAGCCACGGCCGCATTGATTGCAGTTGAAACAAGCTTGCCTATCATCGTTGTCGGGCAGCTTTTGGGTAAGCACCGATCCGCGGCCGGGAAAAACGGGAACGCCTATTTTCCCAGCAGCTTTTTTAATATAATGCTCATGCAAACGCATTTTGGGAGGTGGCAGGAAAATGCCATCTGGTTCACTTTCCCAGCCTTCCTTACTGCCATAAATACCGAGCAGGCGATCTATTCTATCATAATAAGGTTTTACATCGCTGTAAGAAATCGGCCAATCTTCCCCTATTCCATCATAGCTTTTTCCTTTAAAATCACGAGGCCCAAAGCGCAAAGAAATTCTTCCCCAGTGATTGGTTCTACCACCAAGCATTTGAGAGCGAAACCAATCGAATGATGTACCATCCTTGTGGGTGTAGGGCTGTCCTTCGATGTCCCAGCCACCATAAGAGGCGTCGAATTCACCAAAAGGCCTGGTCGATCCAGCACCCCTGCGGGGCGATTCCCAGGGCCAACGCAATTGGTGAGAATGCGTTTTCGGATCCCAATAAGGGCCAGCTTCGAGCATCAATACTTTCAGGCCTGCATTGGCCAAAACATAACCAGCCATACCGCCTCCTGCTCCAGAACCTACCACTATGGCATCGTAAACAGTCGGTGATTTTTTTATTTGAAAATTTCCCATGAATTTATTTTAGGAGTCAGGGTTCAGGATATAGGATTCAGGAGTTAGGATTCAGGGTTTTTCCTCGAAACCTGAATCCTGACTCCTCGCCCCTGACTCCTCGCCCCTGACTCCTTTGAACGAAGTGCCAATTTTAGGGAAAAAGGAAGGGAAAATGAAAAGGGCATCCATTTAATTGGATAAATTATCGAACTGGCATATTAGGCTTGAGTTGACCGCTGTCGGTCATGTTCTCTTTTTTCAGATAATAAATTCTTGATTTTATGAAAACAACTATATATTCGTGACTGATTAAAAGTGTAGTTGAGGCAAAATATATGTCCTGCTTGTACGAAAATAGGTTTTGCAGATGGAGGCTTTTAAAACGATTTGCAAAATTTTCAGGAAAACCAACTTGGCAAGCGACACGGGAAACAATATGAGCAAACGTTATCAATTCTATAATTCCATTCAATTATTGATCTGGGTTAGCATGCCCTGGTTTTCGGCGTTTGGTCAAATTGCTCCAGCTGATCCAACCTACACACCTCCTCCTCTTCAAGTTGAATTTGTTCCACAAAGTGGTTTTTATAGTGACTCAATTGATGTGCAATTGCTCTCACCTGGCGCAAAGATTTATTGTACAACAGATGGCACCGAACCAAGAGCTATTTCCGCACACCGATTTTCTACTCCAATAAGAATTACCAAAACAACCGTACTTAGAGCAATAGCCGTGATGAAAGGTGAACAAAGCCATTCATTTTCAGCTACCTATTTTATCGATGAACCCGAGTCTACATTTCCGGTGATGTCGGTTTCTATCACACCTGGCCTATTATTCAATCCAGTTTGGGGTTTGTTTCAAAGAGGGGAGAATGCGATTGATACATTGTGGTATTTGCCAGGAGCTAACTTTTGGAGCCACAGGGAGTTCGTTTCCAATTTTGAATTTTTTGAAACAAATGGCGAGTCAGTTTGGGCAAACGAAGCAGGGCTTAGGTTATTTGGTGGAATGAGCAGGCTTTCAAAGCAAAAGTCAATAAGTATCACTGCAAGGAATCAATATGGTGACAAGCGAATCCGGCATAGGGTATTCGGTAAAAAGGGGTTGAAGAAATACAAGTCATTGGTGCTGCGCAATAGTGGCAGCGATTTTGGGAAATCCCATTTCAGAGATGCATTAATGACTCATTTGGTAAAGGATTGGGATTTGGATATTCAGGATTATCGGCCATCGCAGGTTTATATCAATGGTGAATACTGGGGCATCTATAATTTGCGGGAAAAAATAAATCCATTTTTCGTTGAGGCCCACCACGATGTTGACAGGGACAGCATTGATATGATCGAGCATAAAATAACTCGACGTGCCGGGCGCACTTCCAACTATCGGGAATTATTGGCTTTTCTTGAAAACAACAATCTGGCTAATCCTGCCAATTATGCCTATGTACAATCGCTAATGGAGGTTAACAATTACATGGACCACCAAATAGCACAGATATATTTTGATAATCAGGATGCCGGCGGCAATATTCGTTTTTGGCGACCAAGAACTGAAAAAGGACGTTGGCGATGGATCCTTTACGATACAGATTGGGGCTTTGGACTGAACGATAGAATGGCTTATAGAAACAACAGTCTCGATTTTCATACTGAAGTTGATGGCCCACGGTGGCCAAACCCGCCATGGAGTACTTTTATACTGCGGAAGCTATTGGAAAATGAGGACTTTAAACAAGAGTTTGTCAAGCGCTTTTGTGATTACCTCAACGATGACCTCGAAGCAACACACGTCCTAAATACCATTGATAAATTTTATAAAAGGCTGCTGCCTGAAATCCAGCGCCATCTTGACAGGTGGAAGTTGGATCGGCAAGATTGGGAGCGAGAAGTAGAAACGATACGGGAGTTTGCCAATGCTCGTCCAGATTTTATAAGAGGTTTTCTCCAGGAAAAATTTGACCTGGGAGATGAGCGCAAGGTGGATATTGAGATTGCGTTGGGCGGCAAAGTAGTAATCAACAACCGCCTAAAAGCCAGAGACCATTTTGAGGGAGAATATTTTGAAAAAACTCCAATAAGACTTTTGGCAAAACCAGATCTTGGCTATCGGTTTGTACGTTGGGAAGGCGACAGGATCAATTCAGAATCACCGGAGTTGTTGTTAGAGTTGAATCGCCCAGTGCTCAACCTAAAGTGTGTATTTGAGCGGTTTGAGCATCCGCTTGCAGGCAAAGTCATTATTAATGAAGTTAGCTGTAATAACAATCAAAGTGAGGATTGGATTGAAATATTCAATACCACAAAGGATCGGGTCAACTTGCACGGCTGGGTGCTTACGGATCGTAAAAATGAGTTTGTCTTCCCTAAATACATTCTTCCGCCGAAAGGCTATGTGGTACTTTGTGAGGATTCTGTCAAATTTCTTAACTCCCATCCTCGTGTTCAGAGTTTGATAGGAGGCCTAAATTTTGGGCTGGACAAACGTCATGAAGTGATTCAGCTCTTCTCACCTGAAACGGCTGCAGTGGACAGCATTGCTTACGAACTGGAGCCAATGGACAGTGTTTTTTCGTTTGATTTGTTGTTGCCCACCTTAGACAATGGCGATCAAAGTAACTGGGAAATCGTAATGGGCAATGGCTCTCCAGCTGCCGCCAACCAATATTATCTTGTCAGTAGTATACAAGCACGGCGAGAGACTTGGATCCAAATAGGGATGGCATTGGGCGTTATTTTTCTGTGCCTGGCATTGCTTGTTTTACGACGTAGGGGAGTGCTTTAGGTACTGTTCGCTTTGTCTAATTTTTTGCAATTCAATAATGATATAAAGTAGAAATTGTGTAGTTGGCGACAACTGGTTAAATTTGGTGCGTCCAAATATCTTAATGAACATAGTGCAATTGAATTGAGTTGGAGGTTTTAAAACCTCATCTTTTATTCTGATCTGAAATCCAATCAATTTAATAAGCCTGTTAATTTATTTTTAAAAGCAGCATTTTAGTGTGCCATGATTTTATATTATGGCTGTTTTGAATTCAAAATAGGGTGAAAGTTCAATCATTTATAGATATGATAAATTGATAGACAGAGAAGATATACTTTTAGCTGTTCTTCGACTATAAGAATACTCATAAAATTAAATTACTAAAGATTACCAATGGAAAAATTATACGTTATTTTATTTCTATTTTTTCAGTCCTTCTCTCTGGTTTATTCACAACCAGTATCCATGACGATCCAGGATTGTTGTTTTGCTTTTCCACTCACTGGTCCTGATCTGTTTCAACAAATTGATGTTGTTGGTCCTGGAGACACAGACGATCCTATCCAGGATTGTTCATGTGCGGACTCACCTGAGATTCATTCTTTTTGGTTTAGGTTCGATGCTTTAGAGGCTACATTTATTGAATTTTTAATAAAGCCACTCGGACCAAATTCAGATTATGACTTCGTTCTTTTTGAAGGAGGATGCCCCTGCGGGCCAAGTTTCTTTGGACCGGTTACAGAAGTTGCTTGTGACAATACACCCTGGTCCACTGGAGGGTCGGAACCTACGGGTTTAGGTAATCCAGCACAATGGGGCTTTCCAGGGGCAACCCAGTTCCAACCAGGTATTTTTGCAGAAGCAGGCCAATCTTTTTACTTGGTTGTAAATAATGTTGCACCAGGCATCCCATCATTTACTCCAAATGGCTTTTCAATCCAATTTAGTGCTACTTCAGCAATTGGACAGTTGCCAAAGCCAGGCCCTCCTCTCACTGGTCCTTCTGAATTGTGCCCAGGAAGCACTGGCGAGTTCTCTACAGCTGGTAACCCTTTGTTCACTATAAATTGGACAATGGACGGCTTCCCAATTCCTGTTTTTGGAGGACCCTCTTCTATAAATGTGGAGTTCCCGGATGTTGGCACTTATGAAATTTGCGCAGATATTGAAGTTGAATGTAACATCAATTTTGATCCTTCCTGTATTACGGTTGAAGTACAGCCAATACCAAAAACCATAATTTCAGACATCATCTGCTATCCTCCAGGCACCTATGATGCGCCTAATGGGGACATCATCTCTGCGCCTGGTGTACATTCATTTGTATTTGAATCTTTTCTTGGATGTGACAGTATCGTCGAGGTAACGCTTGAACCAAAATATGGAGACCTAGTGGTTAGAACTGCGATAGTATGTGAGGGTGATTGCGTTGATTTCGAGGGGGAGATTATCTGTGATTCAGATGTATACGAGAAAACTTACACAAACGAGGAAGGCTGTGACAGCACGATCCAGTTCAACCTGGTAGTTGTTCCGCTGGAAACGGTTATTGACATAGAGGACACGCTTACCTGTAATAAAACAAGCGTGATTCTTGATGGAAGCCTTTCGCTGGGTGGCGAGGACATGATTTATATATGGACAAATGCTGCAGGTGATACCATAGACATGGACTCAATCACTATTGTTAATGACCCTGGTTTATATACATTAACTACAACAAGCTTTATTACTGGCGATACCTGTTATGATTTCAACACAATAGAAGTCATTGCTGATACAGCGGTTCCTGAAAATGTTACTGCTGTTGGCGACACCTTGTCATGCCTTGCCAGCGTAGGTATGTTATTGGGGAATTCGACTACTCCGAATGTAACCTATGAATGGTCTGGGCCAAACGGATTCATCTCATTTGAACAAAATCCTTCTGTGGTTGATACTGGGACATATACTGTAATGGTTACCGGTGAAAATGGCTGTGTTGAATTTGCTTCAACAGATGTGATCGAAATACCTGAGGCTATTTCAGTCACAGCAGCTGGCGGGACGATTGATTGTATTAATAGCGCTGTAGAGTTAGATGCAGATACACCAGAACCCAATGTTACATATCTATGGGAAGGGCCAAGTGGAACAAACTATAATGGTCAGAATCCGACAGTAACTGAAGTCGGAATCTATAACCTCACTGTGACAGATATTAATGGCTGTACAGGAACAGCTGTTGCCGAAGTATTTGAGGACATTGACTTGCCAGCCGCCAGTGCTACGAGCGTAATCATTTTGAACTGTGATGCTACAACTGTGCTCCTGAACGGTGCTGGTTCATCTTTTGGGAACAATTTCAGCTATCTGTGGACAACAACAAATGGCAATATCGTTGAGGATGCAACGACCTTGACGCCAACTGTTAGTTCGGTTGGACTATATACGCTTACTGTTACCAATAACACAAATGGCTGTACAAGTACTGCCACGACAAGCGTTGAGGAATATCCTCAACTTTTTGCTGTCATTACCTCAAGGGAAAGCATATCCTGTTTTGGCGCTGATGACGGTTCTGCTTCAGCTAGCGGCATTGGAGGAAATGGTACCTATACATATGCTTGGTCAAACGGCCAAAACACACCTGATGCAACTGGCCTTAGTGAGGGCATTTATACAGTCACCATCACAAGTGCCGGCAACTGTAGTGCGATAGTTTCTGTTCTTATTTTCCAGCCTACAGCCCCCCTCCTTGCTAATGCAACTGCAACTCCTGAGTCCAATGCCGGCGCAAATGACGGGACTGCAACTGCCAGTCCAACAGGAGGCACCCCTGGCTACTCCTATGACTGGAGCAACGGTGAAACAACAAGTACCATCACTAACCTCGCTCCAGGAAATTATTCAGTTACTGTTACCGATGCGAATGATTGCGAATCCATCCAGACGATTACTGTAAGTCAGGTCGACTGCTTCATCACATCAATCACTGAGCAAGAGAATGTTTCTTGTAATGGTGGCAACGACGGAACGGCAACCATTACCCTTGAAAATGCAATGGAGCCATATAGCTTTATTTGGTCAAATGGCGGCACTACTCAACAAGTCACAGGCTTGACTCCTAATACTTATACTGTTACCGCTACTGATGCAAATGGTTGTGAAATTGCCGCATCAGTTACTATTGTTGAACCATTAGCATTGAGTGTTAATGCAACATCTTCTGATTTGACCATGCCAAATGCTGACGATGGTACTGCCAGTGCCAACCCAATTGGAGGAACTAGTCCATATTCATTCGAATGGTCAAATGGAGAAACTACGGCTACGATAACTGGCCTTTCTCCTGGAGAATACACTGTTACCATTACTGACGAGAATGGTTGTACCCAGTCCCAAACCGTTACTGTTGAAGGTTTTGGTTGTGTTATGACCCTTGACTTGACTTCTTTTGATGTCACTTGTTTTGGAGGAAACGACGGACAGGCCACCGTACTGCCTTCAAATGGCCTTTCACCTTTCACCTATGAATGGTCAAATGGCGAAATGACTGCTACTGTTGGTAACCTTACTGCAGGTACTTATGATGTCCTTGTCACTGATGATGCCAATTGTCCAGCAACTGCACAGATAACCATTTCAGAGCCTACTGAATTGGTCTTGGAAATATCAGATATATCTACTGCCGATTGTGGAGTCGATAACGGTACAGCAACCGTAACGCCCGACGGAGGAACACCAGGCTATACCTATGAGTGGTCAAACGGGCAGACCGATTCAACTGCTGTAAATTTAGCAGCAGGAACATATTCTGTAACCATCACCGATGACCATGGTTGCACCACTGATACAGAATTGGAAATCGAAACAGATATTACAAGTGACAATATACCACCTGTGGCTGTTGCTGGAAATTTGACCATCGAATTGGATGCAAGTGGAAATGCTTCGATCACAGCTGCTGACGTAGATAATGGCAGCTCCGACAATTGTGGCATAACGAATATGGAAATCAACTTGTCGGATTTTGATTGTAGCAATATTGGCGATAACACAGTTACCCTGACTATTACAGATGTTGGCGGAAATACAGATATGTCTGATGCAATCATTACTGTTGAGGATAATATCCCACCAACGATCACTTGCCCTGATAATATGGTTGTGGCTTATTGCGACCCTATTGCTGAATTCCAGATAGAAGGTGCTGACAACTGTGCGGGCGATTTGACCATCAATCAAACAAGTGGTCTGCCGAGTGGTTCTGAATTTCCCGAAGGGGAAACAACCATGCAGACATTCGAAGCGACCGATGCTTTTGGCAATGCAGCCACTTGCAGTTTTACGGTCGAGGTTTCGGAAGTTATGACAGCAACACCAACGGCTAACGATGTCTCGTGCTTCGGAGAAAGTGATGGTACCGCAACGGTAGAAGTGAGTGGTGGGATTCCAGGCTATACTTATGAATGGAGCAATGACAGCACTGGCGTATCGATCGATGAACTTGGTCCGGGCACCTATACTGTAACAGTTACAGATCAGGCTGGATGTGAGGAAGTTGGAACTGTTGAGGTGGAAGAACCCACCCTATTGGCTACTACTTTGGTCAATATCATAAACGAGATGAATGGCAACGGTGATGGCTCTGTGGACGTAACGGTCAATGGAGGGACTATGCCATATTTATTCGAGTGGACCGACTTAGACGGAAACGTGTTGGGAGACATGGAAGATATCAGTGGCCTTCCTGCGGGCACGTACCAACTGTTCGTCACAGACGATAACGGCTGCGTTTCGTCCAGTGCTTATACTATCCAGAACACGACTAGTACGTTCGACCCTTCTCTTTTTAGCAGAATTCTTCTCTATCCTAACCCTTCCACCGGTTTGGTAACTATAGAACTGTTGAATGTCCCCGTAAATGAAATAGAGGTGCAGGTGTACGATGTGCTCGGAAAAATAGCCTACCGTAACTCAGAAGCCAAGGTTACTTCTAGCAAGCATGTTTTGGACATGACAAGTTTCCCAGAAGGAATGTACTTGGTGAAAATGACCGTTGACGGGCAAGAAATTACAAAAAGAGTGGTGAGGGGGCTGAACTAGGTAAAGAGTCTGGATGAAAAATAAATGGCTAAGCTGAAGCAGCTTAGCCATTTATTTTTTGGATTAGTTTAGCACTAAAAGATTACTTGAAAAGCATTGAGTGGAATGTTTCAATACATTGTCAATTGTCTATTTTTTTGCAATTGGATTAATCCGCCTAATTGAAAGTAGTATGATAGGCGACAAAAGATTAAATTTGACCAGCGCTAATTTTTTTGTAAAAACCGACCCTATGTTTCTTCCTGCCGAACGGTAATTTTCACGAAATCGTCGCAATGAACTGTTCCATAAATAGAACTAGCTTTGTTGAACAATAAAAACAATCCAGCTCGGCACCCAATATTTTGTCAATACATTTTTCAACCCATATAATTTCAGAAAGCACTATGCAGAAATTTTACCATATCGTTT
Organism: uncultured Saprospiraceae bacterium; assembly: GCA_942490835.1. Taxonomy (GTDB): domain Bacteria; phylum Bacteroidota; class Bacteroidia; order Chitinophagales; family Saprospiraceae; genus UBA6168. The sequence goes on along the minus strand of CALNYY010000093.1, from coordinate 505,936 downwards.
TCCTGGTTTTGATGATTCCAATAATTGGATATGCTCAAGAACCTGGTGTAGTTGATTGCTGTACAGCTCTTCAAGTAGAAGCTGGGGATGTCATCTCTTTCCCCAATACATATCCCCCCGGTGCTTTTGATCCTGTAGCGGACTGCTCCTGTTCGAATGGAGAGGCTAGGCCATTCTGGTTCCAGTTTGAATGTACTGTTGCTTCCACTCTTGAATTCATCATCTATGCCGATCCGAACACCAACACCAACTACGATTTTGTGCTTTTTAAAGGTGGATGCCCCTGTGGCACTGGAGAATTTGGAGAAGGCGGGATCGAGGTGGTGTGTGAAAACCAGGCTCCAGACCCCTTACAATTACAAGACCCTACCGGAATGGGCGACCCTGGCTATTGGGGATACCCTAATGCTACGCAGTTCCAGCCCGGCTATGTTATGGAAGAGGGCGTCGTTTATTACTTATTTGTAAACAACGTGTCGAATGCACAAGGGGTCACTGTCGAGTTCCACCCCGATTCACAAATTTCACACCCCAATGCTACAGGCCCCGATATTGTCGGCCCAACTTTGATCTGTCAAGGCACCACTGAAACTTTTGTTGCTGAAGACCACCCCGAATATGAGTATTTATGGACGCTAGATGGTACTGAAATAGAAAGTGTTATTCCTATCACGACCACACTCAATATGACATTTAATGAAGTTGGGACTTTTCAACTTTGTTGTACAATGACCTGGCCCTGTGTTGTTAATTACAATCCATCCTGTTTAACTGTTGAAGTTGTCAACACTTTGCCCAAAGTAGTTTTGCCCTCTGACACCATTTGTTTCCCGCCAGGGACTTATCCGGCTCCTGATGGCTCTATCATCACTTCTGCGGGTACATTTACCTATACATTCGAGTCCTTCCAGGGGTGCGACAGCATTGTCGAACTGACCCTGATTGGAAGGAACGGCTCTTTGGAGGACAGGTCTGCGACAATCTGCGAAGGAGACTGCGTGGACTTTGAAGGGGAGATGATTTGCGAGACAAACGTTTATGAGAAAACATACTCCAATGTGGAAGGATGCGACAGTACCATCCGGTTCAATCTGGTGGTGGTACCGCTGGAAACGCTCATCGATATAGAGGATACGCTGACCTGTAATAAGACAAGCGTGACCCTTGATGGCAGTTTGTCACTGGGTGGTGCCGACATGAAGTACATCTGGACCGATTCTGCGGGCGACACCATAGATACGGATTCGATAACGGTAGTTACCGAACCCGGACTTTACACCCTCGCTACCACAAGCACAATTGCCGGAGACACTTGTACGGACTTCAACACGATTGAGGTTATAGCTGACGTTCTGCCCCCAGAGGGAGTATTAGCTGTTGGAGACACTTTGCCTTGCCTATCCAGTTCGGGCATCCTGATGGGGAGTTCGACTACGTCAAATGTGACATATGAATGGTCTGGGCCGAATGGATTCAGTTCGTTTGAAGAAACCCCGGCAGTTAACGAAATAGGAACCTATACATTGGTGGTCACAGGTGAAAACGGATGTACCGAATCAGCAACAACAGAAGTCATTGAGTCGTTGGAGGGGGTCGTGACAACGGCGATTGGCGGTACAGTCGATTGCATTAACGATTCTGTTGTTTTAAGTGGAAATTCAACAGACCCTGATGTCACTTATTCATGGGAAGGGCCGGGCGGCGCAACTTACAATGTTCAAAACCCAACAGTATCAGAAATAGGAGTATATACGCTCACTGTTACAGATAATAATGGCTGTACAGGAACAGCAGAAGCAGAGGTGATTGAGGATATAGAAGCCCCGCAAGCTAGTGCCACCAGTGTGGTACATTTCAACTGTAACTCACCGACTGTACTCCTGAACGGTGCTGGTTCTTCTTTTGGGAACAATTTCAGCTATCAATGGACAACAGCCAATGGGAACATAGTTGCTGACGCGACTACTTTGACACCAACGGTCAGTTCGGTCGGTACCTATACCCTTACGGTGACTAATGACACCAATGGCTGCACCAACACCGCCACCACAAGTGTTCAAGAATATCCCCAACTTTTTGCTGTGATTACCTCCAGGGAGAGTGTAACCTGCTTTGGGGCAGATGACGGTTCAGCCTCTGCTATCGGTTTCGGTGGAGGTGGTACATATACTTACGCCTGGTCAGATGGCCAAACCACATCTGCTGCTACTGGCTTTAGCGGAGGTATTTACACGGTGACTATCACCAGTGCCGGTAACTGTAGCGCTATTGCTTCTGTCCTTATTGTCCAACCCAGTGCTCCTCTCGTTGCCAATGCATCTGCAACCCCTGAATCTAATGCTGGCGCAAATGACGGTACTGCAAGTGCAAACCCTTCAGGCGGTACACCAGGTTACAGCTATGACTGGAGTAATGGTGAGACTACCAGTACGATCACAGACCTTCCGCCTGGAAATTACACGGTCACAGTGACCGATGCGAACGATTGCGAATCGATCCAGACGGTCACAGTGAACCAGCCAGATTGCTTTATTAGTGCGGTTATTGAAAATGAAGACGTGAGTTGTAATGGGGCGGATGATGGTACAGCGGAAGTGACCCTCGACAATGCAATGGAGCCCTATACCTATCTATGGTCAAACGGCAGTACCATGCAACAAGCCACAGACCTTGCTGCTGGCACCTACACAGTCACGGCCACAGATGCAAATGGATGTGAGGTAGCAACCTCGGTCACTATTGTTCAACCATTGGTGCTAAGTGCAAATGCTATATCTACCGATTTGACAATGCCCAATATCAATGATGGAACTGCGTCAGCCAGCCCAACAGGAGGTACGTCACCATATACCTATGAGTGGTCAAATGGCAGCACCTCATCTTCCATTAACAACCTGGCTCCAGGGGATTATACGGTCGTTGTCACAGATAACAATGGCTGTACCGAAACCCAAACTGTTACCGTGGAAGGGTTTGGCTGTATAATGACAATAGAGGTAGCTTCAATTGATGTTACTTGTTTCGGAGGAAGCGATGGTCAGGCAGCGGTGATTCCTTCAAATGGTTTGGCCCCTTTTACCTATGAATGGTCAGATGGACAAACTACAGCGACTGTTGGCAATCTCTCTGCTGGAGTATACGATATCATAGTTACGGATTCGACGGACTGTCCTGCAATTGCACAGGTGACCATATCCGAACCTGCCGAGCTGGTTTTGGATGTAACGGAGCTTATCCCAACAGATTGCGGGGACAACAATGGCACAGCGACCGTGACACCTCAGGGCGGGACGCCCGGATATACTTATGAGTGGTCGAATGGGCAAACGGACTCGACAGCTACAGGCATGGCTGCCGGGATCTATACGATTTCCATTACCGACGATAATGGATGTACTACAGAAACCCAGCTGGAAATTGAAACTGATATTACAAGTGACAACATCCCGCCGGTAGCGAGTGCTGGAAATTTAACTATTGAATTAGGTGCAGACGGAACTGCTTCTATCTCTGCTGACGATATTGACAATGGCAGCACAGATAACTGCGGCATTACCGATATGGCAGTAGACATCGCCAATTTTGACTGTAGCAATGTCGGCGATAACACGATTGTTTTGACCATCATCGATGTTGGCGGGAATACCGATATGGCAACTGCTACGGTCACAGTAGAAGATAATATAGCACCGATCGTAACATGTCCGACTAACATGGTCGTGGCCTATTGCGACCCGGTTGCTGAGTTTCAAGTCGAAGCTGCTGACAATTGTGCAGCCGACCTGACGATCAGCCAGACAAACGGCCTGCCGAGCGGGTCTGAATTTCCAGAGGGTGAAACGACACAGGCATTTGTGGCGACAGATGCTTCCGGCAATACAGCCACATGCAGTTTCACGGTCGAGGTATCAGAAGTGATGACGGTAACGCCTAGCTCTACCGACGCTGCATGTTTTGGTGAAGACGACGGTACTGCAATAGTAGATGTAAATGGCGGGATTCCCGGCTATATATACGAGTGGAGCAACGATAGTACAGGTGTTTCGATCACAGGCCTTGGGCCTGGCACTTACACCGTTACGGTCACTGACCAGGGAGGGTGCGAAGAAACAGGGACGGTAGAGATTGCAATTCAAGATAATATCCCACCTACAATAAACTGTCCTGCCGACATAGTGGTAGCTTATTGCGATCCGGTGGCTGAGTTTCAGATGGAAGGAGATGACAACTGCCCGGGAGATCTGACCTTTATGCAGACAAGTGGCCTGCCGAGCGGGTCTGAATTTCCGGAGGGTGAAACGACACAGGTATTTGAGGCGACTGATGCTTCCGGCAATACAGCAACATGCAGTTTCACGGTCGAGGTATCAGAAGTGATGACGGTAACGCCTAGCTCTACCGACGCTGCATGTTTTGGTGAAGACGACGGTACTGCAATAGTAGATGTAAATGGCGGGATTCCCGGCTATACATACGAGTGGAGCAACGACAGTACAGGTGTTTCGATCACTGGCCTTGGGCCTGGCACTTACACCGTTACAGTCACTGACCAGGGTGGATGCGAAGAAACAGGGACGGTAGAGATTGCTGTTCAAGATAATATTCCACCTACAATAAACTGTCCTGCCGACATAGTGGTAGCTTATTGCGATCCGGTGGCTGAGTTTCAGGTAGAAGGGGATGACAACTGCCCGGGAGATCTGACCATTGTGCAGACAGGCGGACTACCGAGTGGTTCTGAATTCCCAGAAGGGGAAGTGACTATGCAGGCTTTTGAAGCCACAGATGCTTCTGGCAATTCTGCCACGTGCAGCTTTACGGTCGAAGTATCGGATGTTATGGAAATAACTCCAGAAGAGGAAGATGTATCTTGCTTTGGCGAAGAAGATGGTTCTGCTGTTGCCAATGTGGATGGTGGCATTCCCGGCTACACCTATCAGTGGAGCAATGGTGGTTCAGATGCTGCTGTCGGTGACCTTGGCCCCGGAATTTATACCGTAACCGTTACTGATCTGGCAGGCTGCCAGGAAGTTGGCACTGTTGAGGTAGAAGAACCCACCCAATTGGCCACTACTTTGGTTAACATCATTAACGAAATGGGGGGCAACGGCGATGGCTCTGTGGACGTAATGGTCAGTGGCGGCATTACACCTTACACCTACCAATGGACGGATCTTGATGGGAACGTGTTAGGAGACACCGAGGACATAGGCGGCCTACCGGCTGGCACATACCAACTGTTTGTGACAGATGGCAACGGCTGCGTTTCGTCCAGTGCCTATACCATACAAAACGTTGTCAACACATTCGAATCTGACCTCTTTAGTCGAATACAGCTCTACCCCAATCCGTCTAGTGGTTTGGTGACCATTGAGTTGGTCAACGTGCCGGTGAAGGAAATGAGCGTACAGGTATACGATGTGCTCGGACAGATTGCCTACCGCAACCTGTCGGCTCAAGTCAATTCTGGCAAGCATGTTTTGGACATGACCACTTTCCCTGAAGGAGTGTACCTGGTGAAAATGATCATCGACGGCCAGGAAGTTACAAAGCGAGTGGTGAGGGGACTGTAGGAAGTTGCAACAATTATTGAATACAGAAATGGCCAAGCTGAAGAAGCTTGGCCATTTTTATTTGGATTATTCTTAAAAAAAATAGGTCTCCCCCCAGAAAACTGGGAAGGAGACCTGCGAGAATCAAACATCACGTATCTTCCTACGATAATGTGTGATGTTAGCTCTACTTAATCAGTATATTAAAACCCGTTTATTAAAAGTGTTCTCATGAAAGTTAAAATCCTAAGACAAGGGTAGAGCTGTCATTCAATTTTGCGTTTATATGGACACCCTTTTCAGTGTTTCAAAGTATGAGGAGTGCCAATTTTTTAAGATATAGATGGGATGTCTGAATTTTCAAAATAAAAGCTGGTACATGGGGATATTGGTGGCAAGCCAAACAATATCCCCAGTCCAGTTCCAAACTATTTCCCATGGCTATAAATAGATCTTTAGGTTTTGGGATTGGCGGGGATTCAATGTCAAATTTGGTTCATGGTTTTGAGAAAGAAAGCTGGCGGCAAGAAAAAGAATCCGAGGCCGCCAACCTTTTTATAAAAGACACACGCTCTCTCAAATTTGTTAGCTCATAGTATTTTGTCTTAAAAATATTGTCTGAATTCTTAGTTCGATATATTTGATGTACTCACCGTGCCTTCTTCTTTGTCTTCATATCTGTTAAAAGTGTACATGCCTTTTCCCGCCACCGCTTTATTATCCACAAACTGACAGTTGTTTACCAAAGGGTGAGTCTTCCCTTCAATATCCATGTTGAAAATAGCACCACCACGTAAGAAGGCTTCATTGTTGCGAAATATGCAGTCGAATATTTGAGGACTGCTTTCACCTCTACCTCCATAGTTGCACATGGCGCCACCATAGTTTCCTTTATTACCTTCAAAAATGCAATTAGAAAAATGTGGGTTTGCTTTTCCTTTATTTCTGCCATCATTAAAGATCGCTCCGCCATCAAGCTGCGCTTGGTTATTTAGGAACTGACAATCTTTAAATTGAGGCATGCAATTTCCTTTTCTGCCAAATACATATACGCCACCGCCATCCCTTGCATAGTTGTTTTTGAAAATGCAATCTTGAATTATAGGCGTGGCTACTTTATTGCTTGAAATGATTTTTAAATATAATCCACCTCCGCATCTTTCGGGGTCGGAAGAAGGGCCAGACCCATCAGCATATCCTCCGCTAATGATAAATCCATTTAATACGTTTTGGTCATTAGCGGCAAGGAATGCAATCACTGTATAAGAGTTGTCAATATTAATATTTTTCGAACCAATATCTCCACTCAAAACAGTCTTATGTTTTCCTGTATTTCGTTGATGTATTGAAGTTTCATCTCCAAGAAACCCACCATATACCTTCACTCCGGGTTGGACTTTAAAAAAAGCAGAACGGTTATCGCTTTCCGTAGGATAATAAGTTCCTACAGCTACCCATACTTCATCACCAGCCTTTGCCACTTCAAGTGCTTTCGACAAATCTGTCACGGCAGTTGCCCAAGTAGAACCATCGCCTTTATTGCCAGATGGTTTAACTAAAATTGTTTTTGAAATAGCCTGAAAACAAAACAACCCTAAAATGCCAGTGAGTAGGACGTGTCGCATGTTCTTAGTTTTTGTATTTTGATAGGGGATGCCTTTATTTTATTAAAAGCATTTTACAGGGGGAACAACGAGGGAGTGGGGTTGAGCGCGTTTTAATGGTAGCCCTATATTTTTGGTTAATTGGGGCTAAAAAATGTTCAAAGTTTTTGCCTATGGATTTTCTAACCATAGATTAAAAAAAATAATAGGTGTGGTGTTTTAAAAAATATGTTTTTGGTTTTAAGGGTTAAGGAAAATTGGTTCTTAAAAAGTCAAAAGTGTGTAGTGTTTGTCAAAATATTTGTCCCTTGATTTTATAAAAATGCTTTGTACGAAGTCGTAGCTTGATTAATATCAATCCCTTGAAAACAAGCAATTAAATAATAGAATACAAAGCGCGGTTTAGTTTATTTGAAAATACAAATGGGGGGAAATCCGAACGGGGAATCTTGATGTTGAGGAATTTTGAAAAGGAGGATGTTTCGAGGAGGAATTATCGAAAACGTGTCACAAAATTAGCTGTAATCATATTGGAAGTCAAGAGGGGCAATTAAAAAAAGACAATAATTGTCTTATATATGAATTAAACTTAAATGATTGTTTTTCAGTTTATTGTGAATTTATTTTAAATCATTTTGCTTGTATCTTTCAGAGTTTTATACGTTTGGTTATTTTATTATTTGAAAGGGGATATTATTTGAATAAATTTTAAATTTTCAGTTTCGCACTTGGATTAATATGTCACAAAGTTATTTGTTTTCATTTCAAATCTGTCTTAAGATAGATTTGTATTTCAAGAGCTTTCACAGCACGAACTTTCAATGACACGCAAAAAATCGGTCAATTAATCCAAATCGATTCTTGTTGTAATACATCTTCTTAATAAAATAGTGCCAAGCTTTTTGTTTTTGACTTCAATCCAACTTTCTTCCTACCTTCGCCGAAAAGCGAAACACATGAAAAGCATACTTTTGAAAAACGGTTTTATTGTCAATAGAGGCAGTATAAAACCTGGTGACATTTATATCGAAAATGGACGAATAGAATTGATCGCCAATATCATCAACCTGAAAGCAGACCAAGAAATTGATTGCACTGGAAAACATATAATTCCAGGTATAATCGATGATCAAGTTCATTTTCGGGAGCCTGGACTTACGCATAAATCAGATTTATACACGGAGCCTCGTGCTGCTGTAGCGGGAGGTGTGACTTCCTTTATGGAAATGCCCAACACTAAACCGCCAGCCCTCACACAAGAATTATTGGAAGATAAATTTCGGATAGCGGCCTCCAAGTCTTTGGCCAATTACTCCTTTTTTATGGGAGCTTCGAATGATAACATCGAGGAGGTACTGAAAACCAATCCAAGAAATGTGTGCGGCATAAAGATTTTTATGGGGTCCAGCACAGGTAATATGTTAGTAGATAATAAAACGACCCTCGAAAGAATTTTTTCAAAATGCCCAATGCTCATTGCCACACATTGTGAAGACGAGGCGACAGTAAGGGGCAATGAGGCTATTTATCGTGAAAAATATGGTGATGATATTCCGATAGAATGCCACCCTGAAATTCGAAGTGCTGCAGGTTGCTTGAAATCCTCTGCTATGGCGGTAGAGCTTGCCAAAAAATATAATACCCGTTTGCATATTCTTCATATTTCTACCAAAGATGAATTGGATCTTTTCAGAAATGATATTCCTTTGAAAGAGAAGCGAATTACATCAGAAGTATGTGTACATCATTTGTATTTCAATAGCAATGATTACAAAACAAAAGGAACTCAAGTAAAATGTAACCCCGCCGTGAAAGATGCTTCTCATCAGCAAGCTCTTTTCCCAGCTTTGCTGGATGACCGTTTGGATATTATCGCAACCGACCATGCTCCCCATACATGGGATGAAAAGCAAAATAGTTATTTCAAAGCCCCTTCCGGAGTTCCATTGGTGCAGCATTCATTAAATGTGATGTTGGAATTTTACCAACAAGGAAAAATCAGCCTTGAAAGAATTGTAGAGAAAATGTGCCATGCACCTGCTGAGTGCTTTCGAATTGATGGCCGTGGCTTTCTCGATGAAGGAGCCTGGGCCGATTTGGTTATTGTTGATTTGAATAAAGTATGGCAAGTGGAAAAAGACAATATCCATTATAAATGCAAATGGTCACCTTTTGAAGGGCATACATTTAAAGGACAAGTGGATACTACAATCGTAAGTGGCCACGTGGCCTATAGCGATGGCGTTTTCTTCGAAGACAAAAAAGGGGAAAGACTGTTGTTTGAGGTTTAGTTCTATACCAATAGAAATCCACGGACTCGCTTCAACATCATTTTATCTATAACAAGCAATAGTGCTAATGATAGTATAACCATTGCTGAAAACTGCACCGTCATGCTTGGCAATCCAGCCACAAAGCTATTAATGAATTGAGTAAAACTTTCTTGGTAAGGTAGCTTACTGGAAGCTGCTGTAGATGATTTTGGAATAAAAAGAATTGCCGCAAAGCTGGCTGCAATCAGGCCAATGAAAACCTTCATCCAAATTGGTTTGATCAATGGCTCTTCCGCAATGGTGAAATAACCTTCTGGTATTTGATCCATCACATTTTGCGTAAATCGTATAGACGGAGAATGCGCTTCCATGCTTGTCAAATGCGTTTGGACTTCAAGAATGCTTTCCAGCTCGAATTGCAAATTCGCATCATTGGCTACGAGTCTTTCAACTTTTGCCTTTTCGGCTTGGCTGCAATTGCCTTCAGCATATTTCCAGAGTAATTCTTGCATGGGTTCTGCGATTTGCGGTAATGTGTCTTAGTGGATTGTAGTTTAAAGAAACCAATATTCACCAATTCACATCAAATTTTTTACTTCTTCCTTTAGGTTTTTGGTCAATATGTTTTTCAAAACATCGCGCAGACGAAAAAGCTTTACTTTTATGTTGCTCTCCGTCAGACCAGTAATCTCTGCTATTTCTCTGACCGATTGTTCGTTTAAATAATACAAAGTTAGCAGGGTAGCATCTTCTGGCTTCATCTGGTCCAGCGCATTATTTATCAATTTCTTTGTGTTTGTCTGATGTACCAATTTTGCCGGCGAAGGGCTACTGTCGCTGATTTGTAAATAAGACTGGTCATCATCTAGCGAAATGTTGGTTTTTGATTTAGACCGATACCGATCAATAGCGGTTCGCCAGGCAATTTGATATAACCAAGTGCCAAATTTCGACCTTTGTTCAAAATTGGCCAAGGCTCTGTAAGCTTTTACGAAAGTATCCTGTGCAGCCTCTTCTGCCTCCTCCCGGTTTTTCAACACCTTTAAAGTTACAGAAAAAACGTAATCCTGATATTGTTCTACCAAAGACTTGAAAGCAGTTGTACTGCCTTGCAATGTCGCATTGATAAGTCGGATGTCTTTTTCCATGTTTGAGAGTGTTGGAAGTCCTGAAAGCCGCTTCCACGTGCTTTGACGGGAAGGGTTCAAAACTGGTTACAATATCTTGAATTTGGATTTATTGGAGAAATAAAAAATGCCAACGATACATAAAAGCCCCCATAGCAATTGTTGCAATTGCAAAAAGGGAATAATACAATCGGATACCGGTCCATCCTTCTTTTTTTGTCCAAATCCTTACTGCTTGAAATAGTATAGGAATAGACAAGCATACCATAGCCCAATGAACGAACTGGAATATTTCAAGATCAGCTGGAAACCCGAATAGCAGTTCTTCCCTCCTTTTCGCCAATGGGAATAAAAACCCTGTCAGGTGCCATACTGTTAGCAAGGCATAACTCAGCGCAAGTATATGTGCTGAGTTAGGTAAATATTGGATAACTATTTTTTTCGATCGAACCTTATTGATGATCCAGATCATCCCCCAGAAAATGGGAATGAGCAGATAGGCCCCAATTATGGGATATATGGCGACTGGGAATTCATCATTAATAAAGCGAGGCTTTTCATACCATTTTAATCGGCTATAAGTGACGGGCAGTGCCAAGCCATTGGTTTCTACGTTTGTGCTGAAAGTTTGGGGTTTACCATCTATGAAATCTGAGAAAACCAAATAAGAAGGAGGCTCGGAATTTAAAGAAAACAATGAATCGTTTTCAGCTTGGCACTCAAAAAGCCACCCGTTCCATACCATCTGTAGGTTATTGTCTTTTAACTTGATTTCAATAGGGCTTTGGTAAAGTTGAAATAGCTCTTCCACACCCTCTTTATTATGTCGATTGTTCCTGAACACTCCAGCATACTTTTCTGGGTTTTCGATTTGGAAATGAATAGTGTCAGAAGTTTGGTTTTGATGGTGAAATAAGGAAATCAACGGAAAATATAATGAGTCCAAAGTCTGAGATGGGTTGGCATTTATAGCAGCTAATATGGCAATATCATCATTTGGAAATACCATGATGCTGGAGTGAAACCCGGGTACACTTCCGACTTTTGAAAACACTTTCTTTTCTCCAAAATTCTGTTCTTCAAATCCAAGAGAATACCCTGTCAGTTTCGGGTGAGGGCTGAATTGGCGTTCGAATAAATAGGAGAAACCCTCGTCGCTCAGCAAGCTGTCTTGGCGGAGCAACCATTGTAAGAATTTGGCCATATCGCTCCCTGTTGAGAGGATGCTCCCAGCTGGAGTATTATGCCTGGGATAGGAGGATTGTTCAACAAAATCTCCGTCAACTTTTTTATACCCTTTAACCGATAAGTCGCCTTGCTCTGGCAGTGTATAAGTTGTAGAATTCATTTCCAGAGGGGAAATGATATTTGCCTCAACAAAATTTTCAAATGGTATTCCAGTGCCATTTAGAACTGCTAAACCTGACAGACCATATCCATAATTAGAGTAATTTATTTGGGTGCCAGGTTGGTAGCTGATAGCAGGCAAGTTGTGCGATAAATATGTCTCCAAAGACTGAACATCAGTGGCACTTCTTGCCATATATCCAGTTATCTTCTCATCCAACCCAGCGCTGTGAGTTAACAAATGTCGAAGGGTGATTTTTGTGTCAAAAGGATTAGTGATTTGCCAGCCCGTCAAGTATTTGTTAATGTCTTCATCCAATGATAGCACCCCTTTATCTGTAAGTTGAAGAACGGCAATAGCTGTAAACACTTTGCCTACTGAGCCTAGTTGAAACTTTGAAGTCTTTGGATTGATGGAATCACGAGAATCAATGTCAGAAACACCATAGCCTTTTAGCCATAAAACGGAATCAGAAGTGACGATGGCAAGAATGCCGCCTGGTATATCTCCATTAGCGGTAGCATTCTCAAAAGCGGAGTTCCCCAATTGGATGAAACTTGATGGTGTCACTTGTGCGAAAGTGGTTGCAGACACCAAAAATGCAATAGAAATAATTATCCAGAATAGAGAAATAGGAGCATTTCTCCTGGATGGTTTTTTTCGAAAATACATGTTTTGTTAAGTTGGTTTGGATAGTTTTGTCTTCCCTTAATGACCATAACTGACTACCCGTGTCAGCTTCCAATTGTCATCTTCTTTTTTCCAGATGTGTACAAACTTGAACGTGCCTGTTCTTTTTTCTTCCGCCCCAATTTCAGTGGCGTAAAAATGATGGCTGGCTTCCTGAATTGCCCCATAATCCGGTATTGGATAAACCTTCATTGTTCCTGTTACAAGTTCCCGTCTTACATTTCTTCCACTTGCACACATATCCTGAATAGAGCGGATGCATTCATCGAAATTGGTCAATCCCCCTTTGTCGTGGAAAAATTCGAGATCCTGAGAAAAGTAGGACTTTAGATTTTCAATGTCGCAATTATTAACAGCTTCAAACACTTGTTTGTCCATCTCGGCGATCTCATCATAAAGCATCATGTCAGGAGCCGGATCAGTTTTTTGATCGAGTGAGAAAAATGGAATAAGTAGAAAAAGTAGCATGACTGTTTTCATGTAGAAAGAAGAGTTTGGAAAGAAGAAAGCGGCTTCCGGTATGCAGGGCACTTTACTATTCTACAAACCAGAAACCGCTTATCTCTTCTATTTAATTGTTATCTATCACCACAGGATTTCTCCTTGAAATGAGTTCACTGTCTATAACTTTCTGCCAAAGTGTATCTGTCGCAGATACTTTAGCCCAGCTCTCACTGGCCAGTTCTATGTTGGCATTTTGTACTGTAAAATGCTCAGCATCCAGCTTAGCATCGTCGCTGAGTACGGCGGTCAAAGTGTTTCCTTCACCTCTAATATCCAGTGAATTGTCGCCAGTTAAATGGATGTCCATATTCTCAATATCGCCAAATACCTTTATTTGGGATTCACCTTCATTGACGATGTGCAAATTTTCTTGCTCAAAATCCCTGATCTCTATGTCATCTGAATTGATGGCCCACACTTCTTCTAAATTTGGCAATGTGATGCTGAGCATGATGACCTCATTTGGATCAGCTTTGGTAGAGATGTTGAGCCTATCGTCAGCCTGATTAACCTGTATCTCATCATAATAATCAGCTCCTCGTAGCATTTCAATGTGATAGTTTTTACCCTGTTTCAGATGAAGCTTAATTTTTCCCTCTACCCTAATTTTCGAGAATTTATCGAAAGGAAATTCTTTCTTGTATTCAGAAATATATTCTGGAGCAACCATCCCATTTGGACCCATTTGCCAAATATCGTTATAGCCATAGTATGGGAATTTATAACTGTCGTCATAATCAATACTTTGGGTGCTCCTTCTTACATCTCTATTCCGGATCACATATTTGCCCTCAGGTATTTTGATGTAAATGCGTACATTCTGCGTCCTCCATTTTTCTCCATTTTTCACAACAAAATAAGAAGGCAATTTCAGCGTGTTGCCATCGAGTTGGTAATTGTATTCAATCATTTCAGCCAGCTCCTGCGACTCGGACATGCTGCTTCCCCGTGCGTAATTCTTTTGTTCAATTTCCAATTTATTGGAATCTGATTTCCGGAAATAGAGATGGATGTTGCTGGAAACAAGCTGGTCGTCGGAGAAAATGAGTTCATCTCCAATGCGGAACCAAGTGTCTTCAAATGGTGAATTCTCCATTTCTATGAAAAGGGTATCGGGCTCCAAGTTGTACATGGTCGATCCGATGTTCGCATCGCTTTTATGAGAAAAATCTTTGGCTGTAGATACGCCTATGATTGCAATGCAAATCACATTAATAAGCCAGAATGCCCAAAGTCCAAATTGCCATTTCGGGCGGAAATTGGACCGGAGGAATAATCGCATGATCAACATGATCAATGTAAGGAGGGGAATCCCAATAACCATCAATATATTAAAACTGCCAAGTGCAGAAGTAGCGGATGATTCTGGATAAATGAACCCTGTAAGCGGCAGGCCGATGAAAAGGGCAACCATACAGGATATCCAAATGACCACTAAAAATGCAATGAGAAGAATACCAACGATATTAAGGGCAGGTCTCAATATTTTTCCGGCAATGCTGAACAATTTGCCGATCAGGCTGAAGATGCCTTTTATGATTGACCCTAAAACATGAACCCCTTCGGAAGCGGCTGAACGGATATTATTCCCGATAGAGGACGATTTACCTTCTCCATAGGACTCATACGTCTTGCCGAAACTTTTTTTTTTGAGTCAAACTCTGATTTCAACTCCTCCCCGAGGGCTGTTACTTTTTTGGAAACATGTTCCAGCTCTTCTTCTATTATTTTACTGATGTTCTCTACATTGGCAGCCTCACCACGCATGGCAAGCCGTTCACTCGGCGATTCAGCTTTAGGCAGCACAGCCCAAAGGATTATGTACACCACTACAGCAAACCCGCCAGTAAGTGCAAACAGTATAAATGCAATTCTTATCCAGAGAGGATCTTGGATGCCAAAATACGCTGCAATTCCTGAACACACGCCAGCCAATGCTTCCTGCTCAGGGTTGCGGAACAGGCGTTTTCCTGTTTTTAATTTCCAATTCCTGGATGACTTCGGTGCATCATCCATAAATGGATCGGCTGCACCAAAGTCTTCAGGTGTACCCATTATGGCAATAACATTTTTAACGTCGGATAAAATAACAATCGGGCGATTTTCCAGCTTTTCCTGGAACAATTCTGCCATACGGGTTTCAATATCGGTGGTGATTTCCTCGTAGCCTTCCGATTTGCGGAAATGCTTGTGGATGGTTTTCAGGTACCTGTCAAGGTGCTGAAATGCATCTTCATCTATCGTGAATGGGAAGCCCCCAAGGTTGATGTTGGATATTTTATTCATTTCTTGTTACTTGTTAGCTTTCAAATTTTTAGTGGAATGTGTGACGGCTTCGACCAATTGTCCCCAGGTGCTTATAAGGCCTCCCAAAAACTCATGGCCCACGTCTGTCAGGGCATAGTACTTTCGCGGTGGCCCTGCGTCCGACTCCTTCCAGGTGTAATCCAGCAAGCCGGCACCTTTGAGTCGTGCTAATAAAGGATACATGGTACCTTGCACGACGATCAACTGCGACTCTTCGAGCCGTGTGATAATGTCGCTGGGGTAAGCTTCGCCCTCGTCCGAAATAATGGACATGATGCAAAGCTCCAGAATTCCTTTCCGCATCTGTTGTTTAGTATTTTCCAAAAGGTTTTGAACTTTCATTGATTAATAAAATGGTGAAGGTTCTTCGGAGAGGCCTGAGTAGAAGAATCTGGAGTCAGTTTCTTAGTTTTTTGCCCCTGACTTCAGGTCCCTTTTATTTTGGCTTCTCATCAATTGATGGGGCAAATATATAACATGGCAAGGTACTATGCAATACATAGTACTATATTTTGCAAGGAATTATGGATAAACAGGTAGCTTGCTTCGACGAATACCCTTTGTTTGCTGGGCAAAATGTGACTTTGAAGCGAAGATTATTTATTAAAATTTTGAATAATTTAAAAAAAGGGTAGTTGGAAATAGGCTGGAAAAGGAATAAAGATGACCAGAAATTAGGAATTTAGAGTTGTCAATCTTTCAGAAATTGACAACCCCAAACCCATAATTCGCATTCTTAAAAATTAAGCCAATTGGATGAAACTTATAAGAAGGTTTGGTTATCGTTATTTAAAATTGACAGTAACGCTGCCCTGTCCTCATTTCAATTTTTCCTTGAAAAAATCAATTGTTCGCTCCCACGCAAGGCGCGCAGCATCATAATCATAACGGGGAGTAGAGTCGTTGTGAAAGCCGTGATTTACATTTGGATAAAGATGAGCACTATATTCTTTGTTGTTTTCCTGTAAGGCAGCAGCATAGGCAGGCCAACCTTCGTTTACCCTCTTATCATTTCCAGCAAAATGCAGTAAGAGCGGAGCATTAATATTGGGAACATCTTCTGCGGCAGGCTGACCACCATAAAAGGGTACAGCTGCCAATAAATCAGGAACTCGTACTGACATCATATTGGATACCCAGCCTCCAAAGCAAAAACCGACAACTCCAATTTTGCCATTACATTCAGGGTGTATTTTTAGGAATTCAAAGGCAGCGATAAAATCCTGCAACATCTCCTTCTTATCTCTTTGTCGTTGCAGTTCTCGGCCCTCGTCATCAGTGCCAGGATAGCCACCAAGCGGGGTCAAGGCGTCCGGAGCGAGTGATATGAATCCATCGAATGCGGCACGGCGTGCCACATCCTCTATGTGAGGATTGAGTCCCCTGTTCTCATGCACGACTATGATGCCAGGTAATTTTCCTTGAATTCCTTTAGGACGTGAGAGTAAGCCTTTGATTTTGCCACCGCCTTTTGGTGATTGGTACTCTATGTACTCAGAAGTCAGCCTCGGGTCGTCAGGTTGGGTCTGAAGAGTATTCTTATAATCTGGCATGATAAAACCCAGCATGGCAGGGACAGTAAGTCCCCCGACAGCAAATGCGGATATTTTTTCCATAAACGCCCTCCTGTCAAGACGGTTGTGGGCATAGTCGTCATAGAGGTCGAAAACCTCCTGCTTGATGTCCTCCTTTTTTATTTTTTTCATATTAAAAGTGTTTTCTATGTACAGGACAAAAAAATGTGTTGATAAATTATGCATGCATAAATCACCCCCCGCCCTCAAGGAGGGACAACCCATCGTTAAAGTCCCCCCTTGAGGGGGGTAGGGGGGTGAAACTGCTTAATTCAACTGATAATTTCATTTTTGTCATGCACTCAGAAGTGTTTTACCTATTTTATAAATTGACGAAGAGTACGGCAGACGCATAACAAATAAAATAGACCATTTTTTGAGCATCTGAATGAGGATGCTCTTAGCAAGAAGAATAAAAAACGAACACCAAAAGGTGAAGTACTATTTGGAAAATGATCTCTTTTGATGAATTCCATGTCGTTCCTAAAACTTTAGCCATGCCCCAAATTTAATGTATCTGAGCAGGATGGCATAAAGTTATCTGGTCAACAGCAAATACCACCCTGTCAACAGCATTAATTCAAGAATCAACAGGAATCTCTATTGTTCAGAGGGTAAGTTGTGCTGTTCATTGAATCCATTTTCAGAAGTAGAAGAAATACTGCTTTTTTGCAGCATTAAATCATTTATCATGAAGGTCAGGTCCTTTACTTTCTTATTTATAATTGGCTGTATCATCGCTCCTACTGCTCTTTTCTCCCAAAAAAGCAATATTGAAATCAGTGGTATAGTAGTAGAAAGCAAGAGCCAACAACCCGTTGGATTTGCTACCGTGATGGTTGCCGATAAAAATACACAACAAGCTATCACGGGAGCGACTACTGAGATGGACGGCACTTTCAATATTCAGGTTGATTCACCTGATTTTTATGTGGAAATCAGTTTTATTGGGTTTGCAACCAAAACAATCGATGAAATCCCGATAGTCAATGGAATTGCAAATCTCGGAACTATAGTCCTGTCTGAAGATAGCGAAATGCTGGATGAGGTGATTGTGCGTGGGGAAAAATCAACAACAGAATTCAAATTGGACAAGCGGGTGTTTAATGTCGGAAAAGACCTGAGCAGTACCGGCGCCAGCGCTTTAGAAGTACTCAATAATGTACCTTCTGTAAATGTGAATATCGAAGGTGAGATTTCTTTACGGGGCAGCACTGGCGTGCAAATCCTCATCAATGGCAAGCCTTCCGTGATAGCCAGCGAGAGCGGGAATGCGCTGGGTACTATCACGGCCGACATGATAGACAAGATTGAGGTGATTACCAATCCATCCGCCAAATATGATGCTGAAGGCACTTCTGGTATCATCAATATTGTGATTAAAAAAGAAGAACGAAAAGGCATCAATGGATCGGTCAGCTTGAACACAGGTACGCCACACAATCACAGTGTGGGTTTGAGCTTGAATCGACGTACTGAAAAGTTCAACCTTTTTAGCCAGTTGGGGGCAGGGTACCGGGAGTTGCCGAGGGACAAAAAAAATATCAACTGGGACTTAATCAACAACACTTCCATTCTAAGCGAAGGCACGGAATACAGAAATGAGTTTTTTTATAATTTCATATTGGGTACAGATTATCACATCAATAAATATAACGTTCTGACACTATCAGGAAACTTTGCTTACGAGGTGGAAGACCAGCCGTCCCGCACCGATTTTAGCATTCCCGACGAAACTGGGACGGTGGTATCAGAGTGGTATCGGACAGAAACGACGGAGGCGACCAACCCGAAATACCAATATGAATTACAGTACAAAAAGGAATTTCCAGACGATGAAGAGCATGCCTTATTGTTTAGTGCTTTGGGCAATTTCTTTGGAAAAGACCAGTCTTCAGAATTTGAGAATGAGAATATCAATGGTGACGATGCCACCAACAATCAACAAACACGGACTAATTTTAAAGAGGCGAAATATACTTTCAACCTTGACTATACCAAGTCGTTCGCTGAAAAATGGACGATAGAAACGGGCGCTCAATACGTCTTGAATGATGTGAGCAATGACTATGCTGTGAATGATTTGATTGGCGGTGAATGGATGCAAAATGATGATTTGACCAACATATTTGAGTACAATCAAAAAGTGTTGGGGGTATATGGAACAGGAGCTTATGAAGATGAAAGGTGGGGACTGAAATTAGGGCTACGAGTAGAAAACACTGATTTGGAAACTTTCCTTGTCAATACTGGCGAGACAAACGATCGGAACTTTTCTAATTTTTTTCCAACTGTTCATACATCTTATAAACTCAACGAAAAGTTTTCCTTACAGGCTGGTTTTTCCAGGCGTATTTTCCGTCCAAGATTGTGGGATTTGAATCCGTTTTTCAATGTCCGGAACAATTTCAGTATTCGCACTGGAAATCCGGATTTGCTGCCAGAGTTCACTGATTCTTATGAAGTGTCGAGCATTTATATTTTTGGGAAAACCTCTTTGAACTTCAGCGTTTTTTATCGCTATACCAATGACGTTGTGGAGCGCGTGTCCACTTTTGAGAATAATATCAGCACAGTGATTCCTTTAAATATTGGTACAAACCGGGCGACAGGTATTGAGCTAAATGGCAAATACACCGCAACTAAATGGTTTACCATAAATGGAGATTTCAATTATAATTATTTCAAGCGGGAAGGCTCGTTGGAAGCGACTTCTTTTGATTTTTCTGCTGATCGCTGGTCGTCCAAAATGACCACTAAATTGAAATTGCCTGCGGATATAGATTTTGAAGTCACAGGACACTTCCAATCAAAATATAGGACCGTGCAAGGCGAAGTTTCCAAAAATTTGTTTGCCGACCTCGGGCTACGTAAAAAAATATTGAAGGGGAGAGGAGTTTTCAATTTTAGTGTTAGGGACGTATTTGCTTCCCGCATTGAGGAAAGCGAAACGACACAGGCTAATTTCTACCTATACAGCTGGAATATGCGTGGCCGCTTCGTGATTTTTGGCTTTAGTTATGGTTTTGGAAAAGGAGAAGCCATGGAGTTTTCAGGACAAAGGAGGCGACATTAAACAGCCTCTAAGGACAGCAAATCAGGATAATGCAGATCCCACCTGCGGCAGATGAAAAAGAACTTACGAATTTGTGCAATTTGTTCTACACACCATCGAACTTGATACCTTTGCCCAGTTTATTGAAGCACACCTATTATTGGAAAGGAATCATATATGAACTTGATTGGACATTGTCAACAAAGTAAAATGCACCTTGCCTACCGCTTGGTATTCGTATTTCTTTTTTGCGGTTTGTGTTTCTTGGTGGATGCTCAAAATATATTGAAAACGCCCGTCAGCTTATTTTACGAAAATCAGCCCGTCAAATTTATTTTAAAAGATATTGAATCCCGCTATCCGGTTTATTTTTCTCACGGTAAAATGGACTTGACTAAACCTGTAAATATTGAATTTACAGGGGCTTTAGATGACGGTTTGGAATTACTATTATCTCCATTAAATATTGAGATTGAATTAATTGGGCAACATATAGTTTTGAAATATGCTCAGCTGATGGGGCGCTCCATTAGAGGCCGAGTCCTGGATAGCGATACAAAAATTCCACTGATTGGCGCCAGTGTATTCATCGTCGATTCGGATCCAGTCATCGGTACTGTTTCCGATGATAAAGGGTATTTTGAAATTGGTAAATTACCGCTCGGTCGGTACGATTTTAAGATCCAGTATTTAGGCTACGAGTCACGTCATGCCAAACAAATATTAAATTCAGCAGGGAAAGAGACCTTTCTGAATATCGAATTACGTGAGTCAGCTGTTGCATTTAAGGAAATAGTTATTTTAGATCAGCCCAAACATGCAGCACCTCTTAATGATATGGCCTCGACCAGTGCCCGGTCATTTTCGGTAGAGGAAACGCACCGCTATGCCGCAGCCATTTCTGACCCAGCTCGTATGGTTCAATCCTTTGCCGGTGTATCAAGTGGTGGTGACGATCTGTCCAATGAAATTATTATTCGTGGCAACTCCACTCGAGGGCTTCTTTGGCGTTTGGAGGGGGTTGAAATTCCGAACCCCAATCACTTTGCAGGCATGGGAAATGGGGGAGGGGCAGTCAGTATGCTGAGCTCCAGCACATTGACCAATTCCGATTTTTATACTGGCGCATTTCCTGCTGAATATGGCAATGCGCTCAGTGGCGTTTTTGATTTGCGGCTGAGAAATGGCAATTCAGATAAACGGGAGCACAGTATTGCTGTTGGCAATTTGGGAATTGAATCTTCGACAGAAGGCTATTTTAAGAAAGGTGAAAAAGCCAGTTATTTAATTAATTTCAGGTATTCAACTATTCAGCTCATTAGGAATTTTTTACCGTCATTGGGAAAGGAAATTCCCGCCTATCGTGATCTCTCTTTTAAATTAAATATCCCGACAGAAAATTCTGGCAATTTTTCCATTTTTGGTTTAGGTGGATGGAATCACTCTGAAACTATAGCAAGCAGGGACAGCCTCCAATGGGTTTCATTTGATGATGCTACAGATTTCTTTAAAAAAGAAAAAGTTGGAATTGTAGGTGTGACTCATCGCTATCTTTTGAATGACAATTCTTATATCAAATCTTCAATAGCAGGTACTGCTTATAGCTATTATGATCTGACAAATTTATTATTGAATACCTTACCTGCAGGCGATACTACTGTTGACGAATCTGATTTTAATAATTACAATTTGTCTGCGTATTTTTCTTATCACCATAAAATAAATGCAAAAAATAAAATAAGGACAGGATTCTCGATTAGTCAAAAAAAATATTCATACGATTACTTAACTATAAGGGGGTTATTCAATTATGAAAGTTTTTTTAACAATAAGGGGGATACCCAATTTATACAATCATTTTTTCAATGGAAAAAAAGAATTAATAATAATTGGGAAATTAATTCTGGTCTTAATTTCTCTTACCTTGTATTAAATAAAACATACGCTATTGATCCGAGAATGTCGATCAAATGGCAGGCGAAACCTGAGCAGGTTTTTGCTCTTTCGGTTGGCCTTCATGGAAAACCCGAGCATGTTTCTACCTATTTTATTGAACGTACTGAGCCCGATGGAACAGTGTCGAGTCCTAATCTGAATTTGTCAATGCCAAAAGCATTGCACTTTGTTTTTGGATATGACCGTATTTTTACAAATGAAATAAAACTTAAAATTGAACCATATTATCAATACCTTTTAAATATTCCTGTTTCAGATAATCCGAACAGTGGATTCTCTGTATTAAATGCTCAGGATGTATTCGATATTATTTCAGATAATAATTTTGGAATAAGTAATCTGGTGAGTCAAGGGAAAGGAGAAAATTACGGTGTTGATTTTACTTTGGAAAAATCATTTTCAAACGGCCATTATTTTTTATGTACTGGTTCATTATTTGATTCAAAGTACACGACTGCAAGTGGGGAAAAATACCATACCATTAATGCGAATAATTATATTTTTAATTTATTGGGAGGGAAAGAATGGAAAGTTGGGGCTAAGGGGAAAAACATCTTAGGGCTGAATGGTAAATTTACATATTATGGCGGGAGAAGGGATACGCCTGTTGATGTGGAAGCATCTCAAACGGTGGGTTATCAAGTGTTAAAAGAAAATAGCAATTATACACTGAGGTTGCCTGATTATATTAGATTCGATATTGGCATTTCTTACAGGATAAATACATTAAAACAGACACATTCCTTTCATTTGGATATTCAGAATATTACCAACCGATTCAATGTGTTGGATAGGTATTATGATTATGTTTCTAAGAAGATTGAGGATGATTTACAAAATGGACTTATTCCTTTTGTGGTTTATAGAATACAGATTTGATTTCTCGTCCAATTCATAAAATATTACTTATTAGGTGGTAGAAAAACAGCCCCTCAGTTTGAACCATCTTATCCACTTCCATTCCCCAAATAACGAAAAGCCAGCATGGTCATATCGTCGTGGGTAGGGGCATTATTGACAAAAGTTTCCACACTGGCTTCCATTCCATGCACCAGGGATTGCATGGTAGGTTGGTCGATACTGTTCAATGATTTTTGAATGCGGTCGGTTTCGAAGGCAATGTGATTAGGGTTATTGGCTTCTGGCAGTCCATCGGTGTACAGGAAAATAATGTCACCAGGTTTCATTTTCAGTGTAGCCACTTCAAACCGTGCCTCGTCCACCACGCCAACTATCGGCCCGTCTGGCAAGCTCAACATTTGAAAATCATCACCTCCCAAGGCAACGAACGGCGGGTTGTGCCCTCCATTGACGTATTGCAGAACGCCAGTTTTGACATTGAGAATGCCTGCCCAAAGACTGACGAACATCATGTCATCGTTTTTTTTCGCTAGTATATTATTAAGGGTGGGAGCTACATCTACGAATTGTGGATAATTGCTGACCAAGAACCGCAGTGAGGTAAATGTACGCATCATGAATAGAGCTGCTGGCATTCCTTTCCCCGTAGCATCCCCAATTGCAAAATAAATATGATCTCGGTCAAGGGCCAATGCATCATAAAAATCGCCCCCTACTTCACGAGCTTGCTTCATGAGGGCGTAGACTTCAATTTCAGGACGATTGGGAAATAGATTGGCACCGTCAGGGACGATGTTCGCCTGAATTTTCCCTGCGGTTTCGAGATCTTTTTCCAGTTGTTTGTATTTGATTTGCTCCTCGATTTCCTTAATCAATGCCTGGTTGTTACGGTGCAGGCGTTGAGCCATTATTCCCATTAGGTTTTTCACACCTTGGCGACTCACCGCAAGGTGGCTCCAAAACACCTCTTCAGAAATGACCAAGACCCGACTCGCTGTGTAGCAAACAGCCATGGCCGAAGTGGGACTGCCCATCACTAAGGACATATCGCCAAGACACTCGCCAGGATGGATGGGGATGGAAACCTGTGTGCCGTCTTTTTCCAGCACGACCCTGAGTTCCCCGTCAATCAACAGAAAAAGAGTATTGTTCGGTTTACCAGGATGGATGAGGACTTCGCCGGGTTGCAAATGTTTGATTTTGCTTTGGCCTATGACAAGCCCAACCAACTCATCCGAAAATCCTCGAAAGAGTTCATGCTGAGATACGATTTTGGCTATGGAAGAAGTTGAGACCATGTTGGCGTAAAAATAGGGTATTCAGCTGTCCTGAAAATAATTCTTGAAAATATATTGCATAGAGGCTGTTTTAAAAAATATCATCTCATCAAATCCCGCCACGACTCCTTATTTATTCTAACAATACGTTTTTATAATTCCCTTTTTTGACCTAAGTCGTTTATTGCAAATGATTTATTGTTTTCAATCAATAGCCCTTTCGTTTTTCCACTAAATTTTTCTTTTCCATGTTTGACATCAATTCTAATTACTTTTCCATTGAAGTCCGTTGAGATATTTTCTACTATGGAGTGGCCGATAATTATTTGATTGGAATTATATTTTCTTAAAATATTGTCAAGCTGATCCTCTTCAATTTTATTATAATACTCATAATTATGAACCAAGCCTCGATACCAAAAAGGGCTATGTGATCCCATTAGAAAATTCACTTTTTTATCTGCTTTGGAATTTAAGTCTATATTTTTTCTAAGTATCGTATTCATGCCGGAGATGTCAAAATCAAGCTCAAGTAATTCGGGAGAAAGTCCACCATGAACAAAAATGTATTGGCCGATTTTTTCAATTATATTTTTGCTTCTCAGCCATTTTCCTAAGTGTGAATTTTTCGAATAAATGACACGATAGTTTTTTTCAGTATTTTTATGACCTCCTATTTCTTGGGCAATTTTTTTATACCTGCTTTTTGCATAGCGCCAGTCTCCCTGAATGTTCATTATTTCGTGATTGCCAAGAATAAAATGAACTTTGCCTCCGTGTTTTTCTGCTTCTGCTTCAAGCTTATAAATTAACCATAACGTTGGAATAACATTGTTTCCTCTGTCAATAAAATCTCCCAATAATACTAAGTGTCCGTCACCAAATATCCATTTAAAGTTATTATCAATTACACTGTTTTTTTCTAAAAAACCACTTAGCCCTTCGAAGTTGCCTTCGATGTCAGAAATGGCAATAATTTTTTCAGGCAGTACGTATTTATCATTCGAGACTTTAATGTCATTTTTCAGACGCACATAAAACTTATCCTGTTTCCTCCCATTCACCAACACCTCAATCGAATCCGTATTGTTTTCATGAATTGTTATTTTATTGTTTTTGTCAACACGAATAATTTTATTGTCTATTATATAAGGGCCGTCCGTTCCATCAATTTCGTAGGTCTTTTTTTCAAAAAATTGGAACTTGCTTTTGGACTCATCATATCCGAGAATTATTTCATCTCCGTCGCTTATTGTTCCATCTGTAAATCTTACTAATAAAATTAATGCGATAGGAATAAGGACTGTAAGGCCAATTAGTATTTTCAAAATTTTATCCATTATCGTTTCAGTGGAGTTGCAAGCTGCATACTATCAAGAACATGTTTTATTGTTGATTTAACTAATTCTCTTGTTTTATGTAAAATTATTGTCCAAATATTCCCTAAAACAGTCTCTTAGGGCATGACTCCAAGTTGTTGAAGTAAACCGACACTGTCCATGATAATCCGGCTCTCGGAGAAAAGTCCATTTTTTACCACGTCAATGACAATGCCCCAAACCTCGACTTTTTTATTGGTTGGAGGGATGCCCATGAACTCGCCTTTATGTGTGCCTGTCCAGGTAAAACGGGTTACGATCTTCTCGCCTTCAGCGATTTGTTCATTCACGGTCCAATCCAAATCAGGAAATCCAGTATGCATAGAATTAACGGCATGTTTTAATCCTGCCCTTCCTGGTCCCTGTCCTGGGAATGGTATATGCTCAATGAAATCTTCCGAAACAATCTCGTCAATTAGGTTTAAATTTTTCTTATTTAATACTTCTTCCATAAAGGAATTCATTAAGTCTCTGTTTTTTTCTTCCATTTTCTTAGAATTTGATATTATTTAATATTTAATATTTTGATTTTGGAGAATTTAGATCGAACTCACAATTTCTCATTTACCTTCCGCACTATCTCCTTCACCAATAGGCGATGATTATTTACTGGAATATTTTCCACTTTAAAACTGGTGATTTCTTTTCCTTTCTGGAAAATGCGGCCATCCAAATTGATCATTCCGTTTTTCACTTCATACAACCCTCGAATAGCATGGGCCTCATGCATTTGCCGTGCATTCACAAAAATCATTTTACCCAACTTACCTTCCACGGGATCTTCTGCAAAATGCTCGTCGAGCAGGTTGGACAGTTGGAGGTGATCGTTCATCTGGGATTTGTCGAGGAACATGCTCTGGCTCAAGAATTCATTTTTAGTGCCCAGCGGAATGCCGGCGGGGTCGTTTACCCAGCCGATCGAAAAGCTGGAAGCATCGCCAGATGGAATAGTGAGAACTGGTGTTTGATCCTGGTCAATGCCTTTGGCCATTTGTGGAACATAGTCTCGGGAAAATTGAAACAATTGGAGCACATCCACAGCGCCATTAGGCTGAATACCGTCTTTTGTTTTGAGACCGTGGAGTAGGCTGTAAGTGAGCAGTCCTTGTTGCAATTTTGAATCCTCCCAACTGCGCTGGCTGCTCTCACTGGATGCTAACACAAACATCCCATTTCGGTCTTTTAGTCGTTCCATTTCCTTTTTTTGTGAAGTAGTCAGGTCTCTCGACATGAGATTCTCGGCAGCTTTTCCAGAGTGACAAGCATCGAAAATGACCACCCGTTTTTTTGCAGGAATATGCGAAATCCATTCTGTTAGTGTGTCGGTCGCTATACACCATTCGTTGCGCACATCTTCGGCATCCAATTTCATGTCACCGCAGCTCATGGTGAGGTAGTAGAAATCTGAGACGGCATTATTACTATAGGTTTTTCCATGCCCCGCCATAAATAGCATGAATACATCCTCTGCTTTAGCCGATTTTTGTACAGTTTCAAATGCAGCCCTAATCTTGGGTTTTGTAGGTTGTAGATTTTGATCGGTTGCATCTGTCGTGAGCAGATGGATATTTACCCTCCCTTCAAAATACTCTTTAGTGATATTTTCAATGGCGGTGGCCATTGCTTGAGCATCCTTTGCAGGAAATCCAAGGTCGATACTTTCTCCGCTATACTCAGAAATTCCAATAATGATGGCGTGGACACTTGGGTTTATATTTTCACTAAAAGTAATGTTGAGGCCAAGGCCTGGCCCATTATTGGTGGAGGCCTCTCCACGTGCGCTGGCCCTGTATGGGTAAATTTCGTACGGCTCGCTTTTAAGCCAGCCTTCTTCATTGTAGGCCACTACTGAAACGACATTATTTGCCTTCTCTTCTTTTTTACCAAAAAAATGAGCCTGGTATTTCGTTAAATCAATGGGCGGGCAACTCGATTTCCCACCACAAATATCCTGCTCTACAATGGAGCCATTAATAAATAAGTTGACCCTGCCGATGCCGCCAGTCCGTTTATTAAGGGTGACATCCAGCTTGTTATCTGCAATAGTAGCTTCTGTGATATCAGGTGGCAATGCTAACTCGCTCAGACTACCAACGTCTCGTAAAACGCCATTTTTTTTGCCGAGAGAAATGGGCATGAGGTCTGGCTCATGGTAGCGATCTTTCAATTGGGCAAGTTCAATTATATCCACACCCTGCACGAAATACATCTGATCCATTGCTTTTGGAGATGCATCAAACAAGCCTGATTGAGTGACGGCAACCCAGTCTTCATTATTTATGTAACTGACCGTTGAAACTAAATTACCATCGTTGGCATCCCAAAACCGTAATGAACCATCGTAACCACCAGACACAATAGTTCTACCGTTTGGAGTAAAAGCGACGGTCTTTACCAAACTCTGGTGTCCCTTTAGGAAAATAGGCGCCTTTTTGTCAATATGCCAAAGCAGTATATTATTTCCAGAAGTAAGTAAGAATTTACTTCCATCTGGTGAAAAAACTGCTTTGGTTGGCGACCCGCAATAAACCTTATCAGTTGGATTGTCTGAGTCGTATTTTAAATCATAGTCTTTAATAATTTTCTTTTCTTCAGCATCCCATAGTTCAATGGTAGAATGTTGGCAAGAAATAGAGAGGAAATGTTTGCTATTGGGTGCAAATGCAACTGGCGTAAGTCGTTTCAATTGGCTGAGAATATTTTTGGTTGGTGCCCAGTTTCTGGTGGTATACATTTTCACTGCACCATCATTCGAGCCTGTCATAGCCAGCTGGCCACCTGACGTAAATGACAAAGACGTTACTTTTTTTGAATGGTCATTTATTGTTTTGACCACCTTCATAAGGTCCAAATTCCAAATGGAGACCTTGGTATCATTGTCAGTAGTTGTCATGGCCGTTTTTTCATCCGGCGAAATAGCAATTTGTGATATGATTCCAGAAACGGATACGGAGGCTATTCTTTGGCCTGTTTTTGCATCCCATTTTGCAAGGGTTTTATCGTCAGACCCTGAAAGCAGGAAATCTCCTTGAGGAGAAAAGGCCGCTGTGGAAACGCTATTTTCATGACCGGTTAACAATTGTTTGATGGCTCCTGTATTTGCATCCCAAAGCACAATGTCGTTTTCAAATTCCTCCACCATCAGGGCGGTTTCTTTATCAGGTGAGAAGGCAATTTCTTTGATTATACTTGATGAGCCAGTGAGCTCGTGTACCGCTTCGCCTGTCTCCAATGTCCAAAGGATAACAGATTTGTCCATGGAGCCCGACAATAAAAATTTATCATCGGGAGAGAACCGTACTTCTGTAATGCTTCGGGAGTGTTTTCTCAAGGTATCAACAGCTTTTCCGTTTTCGATGTCCCATACAATGACAGAGTGGTCGTTGTTTCCAAAGGCGAAATATTTACTATCATTGGAAAAAGCAGAAGAGTGACCAGGGGAATATGCATTGTTAAATGACTGGAGAATTTTTTTGTTTGAGATGTCCCAAAGTTTCAACGTATAATCCTTTGAACCGGAAAGTACCATTTTGCCATTAGGCGATACACTCAACGAATTAACGTCCCGTGTGTGCATATCAATATTGTCGAGTTGTTCACCCGACCTGGTTGACCATTTGATGATCTTTCCTTTGCGGGTACCTGTGTAGGCTGTTTTGGTATCTGGGGTAAGGCAGACCGAAGTCATTTTTTCATTTTCTGTAGAAAAGGCCCTTACAGATGTAGCGCTTTTGATATTCCAAATAGTGAGTTTGTTATCGCTGGTAAGGGAAATGACTTCCTGGCCATTTTTGGAAATGCCGAAGTCCATGACGGAATTTCGTGAGTTCGAATTAGGATCAATGAATTCCCTGGTATTTTTTTCTCCTGATTTGAAATTGTCCCAAATAAGCAAGGGGTTACCAAAGCTTCCCGCAAGGATTTCTTCGCCATCTTTTGAAAACGCAACGGAAGTAGCCGGACGGAATTCAATTTCTCCTTCTGAAGGATACCAGGTGTGCAACAATCGGCCACTAGACAATTCCCATAATTTTACATTGCCATCTTCTGCACACGAAACCGCAAATTTTCCGTCTGGAGAAAAATCGAGGCCTGTTATCTGCCCTGCATGTCCGACTGGCAAAGCAGGAACAGGTTTTTGGGAAAAGGAAAAAAATGGGAGGAACGAAAACAAAAGAGCCAAGGTGAAGGTGTTTCTTATAATCATCTGCTTGAAAGCCTTTTTTATATTAATTAACCCAAGTTGCGTTAAAGTTGATAAGAGGTTTTAAAAGGTTGATGATGGTTGATGTTGATCCTGAATCAACCTTTTATAAACGTATTATCAACCACTTATAACTTTGACTTAAGTATATCGCAACTTGTGTCAATTAGAAGCCTGAAAGGTACTGATTCAAAGGATATAGAAGATTAAAGGTAGGGAGAAAAATTGAACTGGTTGCACCTGCAATAATTCAGAATTATTGAAGATGCTTATCCAGCCATTTGTAAGCTTTATCTATTTTTAATTCTTGGGAAAAATAATTTATCCGATCTTCGAACCGTTTTGAAAACCTGTTTCACCCGAAAGCGGAAAGACTAGTAACCGATTAGGGTTGTCAAATTCGATAACCAACTTATTTCAAACAGCAAATTAGCAACTTCCGTTTTTTTCAAACATAAGCTATCATGACCCGACTTAAAAAATTCTTTCTATTCTGTTCAGGAGTTGATCACACTATTTTGGAAAAATGCCCTACCGACGAAAACAAATACCTTGGGATTGGGGCAACGGTTTTCTTTACCGGCGTATTAGCCTTTTTCTCGTCTGGATACGCTTTGTTCACTGTTTTTGATTCCTACTTCTTTGCTATCATTTTTGGATTGGTGTGGGGCTTGATGATTTTCAACCTCGATCGATATATTGTTATGAGCATGAAGAGCTATGGCAAATGGTGGAGAGATTGGCTGGTCGCAGCACCAAGATTAGCACTTGCAGTTTTGCTTGCATTGGTTATTTCAAAACCACTGGAGCTGAAGATTTTTGAAAAAGAAATCAACGCCGAGTTGGTTCAAATGGAGCAGGAGGTTTTCAAAAACCAGGAAGATTTGGTGAAGGTTCGATACCTGTCAGATATTGAAATATTGAAAAATGAAATAGATGGCTTGAAAGCTGAAATTACTGAAAAAACAGCAGTTCGGGACAATCTCGCACAGCAGGCTTTGCAGGAAGCGGATGGCACAGGCGGCTCCGGTTACAGAAATATGGGCCCTATATACAGAGCGAAAAAAGCAGACGCCGATAAAGCAGAATCAGAGTTGCAAGCGCTTTTGGCCACCAACCAGCCATTGATTGAAACTAAAGAAAAATCAATTCAAGACCTTGAAACAGCTGCCACCATAGATATTGCAAACCTGGAAAGGACAGCATACGGAGGCATGGCTGCCCGAATGGATGCACTTTCACGCCTGTCTGCGAAAAGTGATGCAATACTATATGCCAGTATTTTTATCATGCTGTTGTTCATCGCCATCGAAACCGCTCCAATATTCGTCAAACTGATTTCTTATCGTAGTCCATACGATTATGTCTTACATGAGTATGAGCATGTTTATGAAATGGCGAATTTGGAAAAAACCACCTTCCTCACAAATGAAGTAAAACATAAACTCAAGCATAATACCGAGGTGGGTACGCACGCTGTAAAAGCAAAAATTACGGAAGAGAAAGCTATCATTAACAAAAACCTTAAGGAAAAACTGGATGCTCTCGGACAGGGGAATCTTGATTGGAATCTGGAAGCTTAATGGGTTGAAAAAGCGCCCTAAATCTGCCTTTATTTTTCAATGTAAATAAATGAGGAACGAGGGATTAATAAAACACACAAGATTTACAAAGTAATTTTTGTTTCTAAATGGTTTTAAAAATCAGTGCATAGCCCAGCTACGGACTTATTTTTAAAACCATTTAGAGGCAAAAAGGACGAGTAAAGATGTGCGTGTTATTATTGCCTCGTTCCTAAAAGCGATGTTTTACAAAAAGCGTCGCTTCTTAAATTATTGGGCAACCCCAAATTATTCATAGCTTTCCGCCTCTTTTTTTAACAAACAATCATTCAGACAACTTTTTTAAACATGAAAGACCTATTATTTTTTCTATCAGCTATATTAATGTTTGCCTGCTTTTCATGCGGAGAGGGTGGGGTAACAGGCGATGACGACGGCCTGTTGGCTACCGAGTTGGACAGCATGTGTTATGCGGTCGGAGCGAGCTTTAGCAAATCAATGAAAGGTGGTCCCCTCCAATTAAGTGGGGAAGAGGTGAGCAAAGGATATTTGGATTGCAAGGGAGGAACTTCCTATGTTACAGAAGAAAATGCACCGGAGATTACTGCTCAAATTCAGAATGAATTCAGGAAAACACAAATGGCAACAGATTCTACTGCTATTGATGTTAATTTGGATTCATTGTCCTACGCCATTGGAGGTACCTATTTTGTGCAGCTGAAATCAATTGGAATGGAATTGAGCGATGAGGCACTTGTGCGTGGAATTAAAGATAATTTTGAAGAAGGCGCCAGCTTATTGGATGAGGCTCAAACACAATCTTTGATGCAGCGTTTTGGAGTTATCGCACAAGAAGCTCAAGCGAAAAAAGCAGCTTTAGATGCTGAGGCAAACGCTGCAGAAGGAGCAGCATTCATGGAAGAAAAAGCCAAAGAAGAAGGCGTACAATCAACTGGAAGTGGTTTGATGTATAAAGTGCTGGAAAAAGGTTCAGGAAAATCGCCTACAGCTACTGACAAAGTTTCTGTACACTACGAAGGTCGCCTCATCGACGGGACCGTCTTTGATAGTTCTATCAAGCGTGGAGCACCAGCAGAATTTGGATTGAATCAGGTAATCAAAGGCTGGACGGAAGGCTTGCAGCTAATGAAAACAGGCGCAAAATACCAATTCTATATTCCAGCCAACCTTGCCTATGGCAATCAAGGTTCTGGCCAAAATATTGGTCCAGGTGCAACTTTGATCTTTGATGTAGAGTTGTTGGAAATCAAGTGATTCAGAGCAACTTTTCTTAAAATGAAAAAGGACGCTTTTCTGAAAAGCGTCCTTTTTCATTTTAAGAAACTCAAGCAGTTGCCAGTTTCCTTTTAGCATGTTTCCTGCCACGTAAAAACAGGTAAAGATTTAAGAATAGCACGATTCCCAAGTAAATAGCGAAGCCGCCGATCTTTACACTTAGATTCTCCACCAACCCTTGTGTGTGCAAGACACTTCCCATTTTTATAGTGTAAAGCGCAAACCCAACATTCAACAGGTAAAACCCAACTTCAAAAAGCTTATTTGTTGCGGCAGCAATGCTTTCTTCTCCATGAAAAATGTCCAACATGTAAAATTTGCCGCTTTTAAAAAGTGTTTTGGAAACATAAAAAGTTAGGGCCAAAGCAATGGGGAGATAGATAAAGTAACCTGTGAGAATTAAATTGGTGTTATCCATGATTATTGATTTATAATTAAGCATAGCGCTGATCGCACCATGGCCTAAGATGGATTATTTTCGAATTTCAGCATTGGCTCTGTTGAAGCCGGAATAAGTTTTCAGCACAAGAATGTTGCAGTGGTGCAGAATGCCTAACAGCAAGAATATCGACCCTGACTTTATACTCAGCTGTTCAATAAGCTGGATTCCAGTGCTTATAACTTCCCATTGGTTGATTGTAAGGAGCACAAATCCGATGTTTACCAAATAGTACCCTACGAGTAAACCATTATTAATAAAATCTCCAATGGCCTCATCTTTAATTGCTTCCAAGACAAAATAACGACCATTTTTATGCAGCACTTTTCCAACATAAACAATCGTATAGATGGTAAAAAGGCCATAAAGAAAATATGCTGTTAGGTTGTAATTCATACTTGCTATTGAAGTAATTTATAGCAAAGGTAATAGCAATATTTTTAATTTTCAATAATTATTGAAAATTAAAAATATTAAATAAATGGAAACCTAAGACAGGAACTTTTTTGAAAAAAAGAGTGGAGGAACTAGCGATGGTAGGTAAACTGAATAGCTCACTTCAGTCTCAAAACTGCTGTACCCGCTCCTTAATCGTTTCCACGATTTCATCCTGTGATTGGTACATCCCGTCAATATTCACAACGTGGGAAGCCAGCTTTCTGTATTTCTTAAACATGAGCATGCCCCAAATCATGTGATAGTCAAGACCCTCAAATACAAGGGCTCTGTTCTCGGCATATTTTGAAGCGTTCTTTTGGAAATCAATAGGCATTTCTGTCCAATGAAGTCGGGGGCGAAGGTGGTGGCCAATATGGTAGCCATCGTTGAAGCACTGATGGTTATAAGCTACATTGATGCAGGTGATACTGTTTTTATAGTTGTCGGATGGAGCAGCGGGGTCAATAAAAGCATGTTGCGCCCAGTTGCCCGACATCATTAGGAATCGCACAAGCACCAAGGGGGCTACAAATACCAAAAGGGTTGTTTGCCAATTGATGAGCATCAAGACAATGGCAACTGTAATAAGGGTTATTTCACCTACCAAAGCTTTTTTGACAAACTGTGGTTTATTCCGAAAGCGATGGTACTTAACCAGATTGAAAATTCCGACGAAAAGAAAGGTGCCAAAATATTTCATGAAATCAGCAAAGCTGTCCCGCTGATAGGGCAGGGTAGAGCTGTCATCGTGTTCCATATTGTTCTCCGCATGGTGCATGCCGATGTGATGGCTGAAATAGGTATCTGGCGACTGCCCCATGAATGGACATAAAGCCCAGGGAATTAGACGGTTACCAGTCTTGTATTCTATTTTGAAAAAAGGATTGTGGCTGGTGTTGTGGAGCATAAGAATAAATGGCCCCATAAAATATAATTGCAGAAAAAGGAAAAGCCCACCCATGACCCACCATGCAATACCCTCCACAAAATAAAGACCTACGGCCAGTGGAATAACGGTCAGCATTATTTTGAAGCAAAGAAATGAAAAAGGCAGGTCTCGTTCATCCTTGATATATTTTAAAATGAATCGCTCGATCCCCGTGTTGTTCTTTTTCTCAAAAATTGGATCTGTGATTTTGGTCAACGGCCGCATGGCTTACTATATTAAATGTAATGATTGTACTGGAAAACGCTGCAAAGATAGAAAGGTAGAGGTTATTTTCGCCTTTATATGACATACCTGTTGTTTGCTCGCAATTCTATTATGATGGCTAATCCTTATAGCCTATTTTGAGAACAACATCAAACTTTTTTAAAAGCCCTGAGATGAAAAAAACACTATTATTCGCCTGTTTACTCTTCTCCACTGCGCTAATTTCCCAAAGTTCATTTGATAATACTTTTGGTCAAAACGGTATCATATATACGACCTATGGTTTTCATCAGAGCTATAGAAATTCCGTTCATTATCTCGATGTGCTGCCAAATGGTCAAGTATTAATGGCGGGCTTCTCTGGGGGAACGCTGGTTCTCGCAAAATTAAACGATGATGGTTCGCTGGATGAGTCTTTCGGAGAGGAAGGAAAAGCAATATACGAACCACCTTTCGATTACAATAAATTGGGTGCACCCGCTATTCAAGAGGATGGAAAAATCATAGTATTTGGCAGTGGCATTGATTATGGAGGATATGACCCAACTGCTTGGGTTATACGTTTTAATTCAGATGGGACTTATGATGAAAGTTTTTACCCTCAGTTTTTTGATTATCTGGAAATCGGTCAAGAGTTTGCGCAATCTACTCCAATTGCAGCTTTAATACAGCCTGACGGAAAATATGTTTTCGCAGGAAGTGGATACAATTCAGGTTGGTCAGGCTTCATAAAAAGATACCATGCAACAGGGATGCCTGATAGTACATTTGGCAGTAATGGTTATGTAGAAGTTACCTATGACCTGGACGACCACAATTTTATTTATGCGATTTCACTTTTGCCTGATGGAAAATTTATAGTGGGAGGTCATCGCATTACAAGGCTCAATGAAGATGGCTCTACTGATACATCTTTCGGGACTGCCGGCGTTGCTGATCCAGGATTCCGAACCGCAAGCCTTGCGGTTCTGCCTGACGGCAAATTTCTGATAGCAGGAAATCCAGATTATGTTACTAAAATAGCGAGGTACCACCCCAACGGGGATATTGACCTTTCATTTGGTGAAAACGGAATTGCGACCGTTCAGGCAGGCAATGCAAAAAGGAAAATAGAAAAAATAATAATGTTACCCAGTGGAAAAGTTGTAGCGGTTGGTGGACTTACAGAACCCAATGAAACTTATTATTCTCCAGCAAAATCAACAGTTCTAAGGCTCACTCAAGATGGCATTTTGGACGAAACATTTGACGGCGATGGGATCGCTGTGGCCGATATAAGAACGGACAAAACGGAGAGTACACTTTGTGCCACTCTCCTTCCTAACAAAAAAATATTGACTGGTGGTTATGTTTTTGAACAGTGGTACCGATCTGACTTTACCTTGATGCGCTTCCTTGCTGATGAAAACGAAGTTATTATTGAAGAAGAAGAAATGGATTCGGTGGAGGTGGAAGTACCAATTGAGGAAACTTTTATTTTTCCAAATCCAATAATCGATGAAGCGACACTTTATTTTCATTTCCCAAAATTGGAAAAAGCATCCGTCCACCTGTATACATTAGATGGCAAGTTTCTCTATTCGTTTATCGAGGATAAATTTATGAGCGCTGGCCAAAACATAGAGCAACTGGTTTGGCCAGCAAGTGTTTATTCCGGCAATTACTTGATCGTAGTTGCATCAAAGTACAGGCAAATCGGAGTACAGGTTTTTCATAAAAAATAAGGTAGAGGGTGATCTAATGAACTTGCCTAAAATTCATCAACCCAAGGGGTCATGACCCCTTGGGTAAAGGCAAGTGAGGTCATTTTGCCAAGAATAAAATGCATCATACATTCTCCTGTGCAAACAAAACAAAACCAGTTTATAACTAAAAAGCCGCTATCCAAATCAAATTTGGATAGCGGCTTTATTTAGGAACAACGGTAACGTTGTCTATTATTCATTATTTATCGTGCAAACTGGATCGCACGTTTTTCCCGGATCACTGTCACTTTAATCTGACCGGGGTACTGCATTTCATCTTGTATTTTTTGCGAAATCATAAATGCGAGATCGTCCGCATATTGATCACTTACTTTCTCGGATTCTACAATCACACGGAGTTCACGGCCAGCTTGCATAGCAAAGGCCTTCTGTACTCCGTCGTGCCCCATCGCCAACTCTTCCAATTCGCCGATTCGCTTGAGGTAGCTTTCTAGGATTTCCCGACGAGCACCTGGGCGAGCACCTGAAATAGCATCGCAAGCTTGTACCAATGGAGAGATAATACTGGTCATTTCTACCTCATCGTGGTGTGCACCTACTGCATTGCAAATGATACTGTTCTCACCGTTTTTCTCACAGATCTGCATGCCGAGAATTGCGTGGCTAAGTTCTGTTTCTTCTTCTGCTACTTTTCCAATATCGTGTAAGAGGCCGGCACGTTTAGCCAACTTAGCTTGCTTCGGGCTAAGCCCTAATTCGGCTGCCATGATAGCACATAAGTTAGCTGTTTCGATGGAGTGTTTGAGTAGATTCTGGCCATAAGATGAACGGAAACGCATCCGACCCACCATTTTGACCAAATAGGCGTTCAAGCCGTGAATGCCCAATTCGATAACGGTACGTTCTCCAATTTCGACAATCTGTTCATCGAGTTGTTTGCGTGTCTTAGCAACTACTTCTTCAATTCTTGCTGGATGGATACGTCCGTCGGCCACGAGTTTTTTCAATGAAAGTCGGGCAATTTCCCTCCGGATAGGATCGAAACTGGAAATCACAATTGCTTCTGGAGTATCATCTACAACTATCTCAGCACCAGTGGCCGCTTCGAGGGCACGGATGTTTCGGCCTTCCCGACCAATGATCTGGCCTTTCATATCGTCGCTTTCCAATTGGAATACAGAAACAGTATTTTCAATTGTGTATTCAGAAGCCATCCGCTGAATCGTTTGGATGATGATTTTTTTAGCTTCTTTTCCTGCGTCAGCTTTCGCTTGGGTTACGGTGTCTTTGACCAAAGCCATTGCTTCGGTTTCCGCTTTTTGTTTTATAGCGAGCAATAATTGCTCTTTTGCCTGTGCTTCTGAAAGCTTTGAAATGTTTTCCAGAGCTTTGATGCGTTCATCATTGGCAGCTGCGAGTTCTTCTTTTTTGCGTTGAACGACCTTGAGCTGTTTGTCAAGGTTTTCTCGGATACCTTTTATTTCAGCTTCCCGTTGATCCAAGTCTGCTACCCTTTCATCCTGTTGTTTTATTTCATTTTTGAACTTGTCCAATTTAGACTGTAGTTCTTTTTCTTGCTCTCTGACCTCAATTTCCCGATCCTTTACGGCTACCATTTTTTCGGCCTTTTCAGAATCGAATTTAGACCGCATACTGTTGAACCTGTCCTTTGCTTCCTGGATTTTCCGCTGCTTGATGTTTTCGTTCTTGGCCTCTGCTTTTTCAACGATATTTTTTGCAGTGTTCTGAGCTTTCTTGATTTCCTCGTCGGCTTTGGCGTTCATCTCGTCAATCATAGACTGGCGCTTTTTAGCCAGTGCTGCCCTACCAATAAAGAAACCTATTATGGCTCCAACTACAATCCCTACGATTGCAAATACTCCTATTTCCATGATATTTGAAGGTTTGATGGAAAACGATATGATGGTGTAGCGGAATGACGATTTGACGGCAGTGCGTCATTGGTCATTTACCCGATTAACCATTTAACCAATTAACCATTCTTATTTATTTACAACAGTAAAAGTCAAGCGAGCGCTCCATCGAGAAGCGACTCTAGGTGGGCCAGTTTTTCGGAAAGTTCAGGTGGAGCTGTAGATGAATTGCTGGATGATGCTTTATGAAGATCAACCGCATATGCCAATAATGCCATTGCTAGGCAGTCTTGTTTTTCACGGTTGGGATAGGTCAATTGAAATCGGTTTACTTTTTCATTGACTTCTTTGACGATCCTTCTAATGACGGGTTCGTCACTCACTTTTATCTTCAGGGGATATGGTCTACCTGCTATAGTTACTGTCAGTTGTAAGCTGTCTTGTTCTTCCATACCCTAATTGAAATCAAAATCAAAATCAAAATCAAAATGAATGATGCATCAGCTATTAAGGCGTTGTATCGGTTTTATTTTAATTTTTATTTTAATTTTTATTTACTATGCATTTTTCAGCCACTCAATACATTTATCGATTTCGGAAATGTATTGGTCAATCTGCTTCCTCAACATTTGGGAACTTTCCGTTTCGTTGTTCCCACGCTGCCCGGCCAATGCCTGCTGCGTATTAGATAATCTTTGTGTCAATTCGCCGATTCGGTCATTTTGTTCAACC
This sequence comes from uncultured Saprospiraceae bacterium, assembly GCA_942490835.1. GTDB lineage: Bacteria > Bacteroidota > Bacteroidia > Chitinophagales > Saprospiraceae > UBA6168. The sequence continues at coordinate 467,025 of CALNYY010000093.1, read as the reverse complement.
ATGCCGGCTTTAAGCTCTTTATTTTCTTCCTTTAAAGAAGAATTGCTACTGCGAAGCGTATTTAATTCTTCGATCAGCAGCTGTATCTTTTTTTCAATATTTAGGACTTGTTCTGTCAAATCAATGATACCTGATTGATGAATGGTGTTTAGTTTAGCGCCGGATGAGCGCCCCCATTTTCTCTTCGTATGTCCTTATCAATTCGTTCATCACTTTGTCCACCTCTTTTTCGTTCAAAGTCCTTTCGGGATTCTCGAAAGTGAAGCTGATAGCGTAGGATTTTTTATCCTTACCCAACTTTTCCTCATCTTCGTAAACGTCGAACAAATTTATATCTTTTATCAGCTTCTTACCAACTTTTCCGGCAAGTGCTGCAAGGTCGCTAAATTTGACTGAATTTCCAATTACGAGTGCGAGGTCTCGCCTCATCGTTGGGTACTTGTTTAATTCAGTCAAAGTAACACTGCTCTTTTTGGCAGCTTTCTTCAAAGCGCTCCAATCAAAATCAGCATAAAACACACTGCTTTTGATCCCTAATTTTTTGCAGATTTTTGGTTGTATTTTTCCGAAACGAACCAGACTTTTCGGTCCACGGTGATAGTTCATGGAAAATGCAAAAACACCGCCTTGTTCAGCAGTTTGCTGGAATCCTGATACACCTAATCTCGCAAGTACATTTTCCACAAATGATTTTAGGGTATAATAATCGGCATTGGCATTATTGCCGTTTTTCCAACTTTCTTCCCAACGCTGTCCAGAAAGGAACAATGTCAAATGCTCTTGCTCATCAAACATTTGCCGTACATCCACCCCTGCCCCCTGCCCCCTGACTTCTGACCCCTGACTCCTGCCCCCTGCCCCCTTTTTACGGTAGGTTTTACCAAATTCAAACAACTTTAAGTCTGGCTGTTGACGGTTTTGATTATGCAAAATTGCTTCCAAACCACTGAATAACATGGTCGGCCGCATAATGTCAAGATGAACATTGGAAGTGTTATTCACCCAAACCAATTCATCCTCACTAATAGGTAAAATGTCTTTGTAATACTTTGATTCGGAAAGCGACAACGACATAGATTCATTGAATCCATTGGCAGCGAGGAATTCGCTGATGGCGCTGGTAATCTGGTTATTATCAGGATAATGCCTTTCAATCATAGCACTGCGCATTTGATTGGGCACAGGCACATTGTCCAATCCATAAACACGGAGGATCTCTTCCACGACATCAGCTGGACGGGTAACATCTGCTTTATTGGTGGGCACAGAAACTGTGAAACTAGTATCAGACTGTGCAAGGATTTCCATCCCTAGTGCGGCAAGAATATCGTTTATTTCTTTAGCTGAGATAGTCGTTCCAATAAGCTTGTTCACGTAATCATACTGAACATCAATCTTCGCTGGTTCAATTGGATTTGGATAAATATCAACTATTTCAGAGGCGATTTCTCCTCCAGCAAGTTCCACCATTAATGCAGCAGCACGCTTGAGTGCAAACACGCATAAATTCGGGTCACTGCCTTTTTCAAAAACTTTTGCAGCGTCGGTGCGGAGGTCGTGGCGGGTACTGGAGCGACGTATCCACTGTGCATTAAAGTGTGCGCTTTCGAGGAAAATGCTTGTCGTGCCATCGGCTACGCCAGAATTGAGACTTCCAAAAACACCACCAATACACATCCCTTTAGAATTGCCATCACAAATGATCAAATCTTTATCGCTCAGGCTAAACTCACGTTCATCCAGCCCAATATATTTTGTGCCTTCTGGCAAAGTTTTAACGATGATTTTTTGTCCACCGATTTTTTCTAAATCGTAAGCGTGGAGTGGTTGCCCTAACTCATGTAGGATAAAATTGGTAATATCTACCACATTGCTGATCGATTTCACTCCAATAGATTGCAGGCGATTTCTCAACCAGTCTGGGGATTCTCCGATTTTCAAATTTTTAATAACTACACCCGTGAAGCGAGGGCATGCTTCTGTGTTTTCGACAACAACATCAATTTTATTGTCGGGCTTAGGTTGGAATATCTTACTTTCCGAAGGAAGACTTGGAGGGGTAACCTCTCCGTCTCCGCCAAGTTGGATTTTGAGAGCTGCTGCTAAATCTTTGGCAACACCTAGATGGCAGGTCGCATCAGAACGGTTTGGGGTAAGGCCAATTTCATAGATAACATCGTTTTCAATTTTGTAGAAATCGCGGCCAGTTGTTCCAATGGCTGTTTCGGTGGGGAGTACAATTATACCAGAATGGTCATTTCCAAGGCCGAGTTCATCTTCGGCGCAGATCATTCCTTCTGATACTTCACCTCTGATTTTTCCTTTTTTTATTTTAAAAGGATCGCCTTCTGAAGGGTAAAGCATGGTGCCTATAGTGGCTACCAATACTTTTTGGCCGGCGGCCACATTTGGAGCACCACAAACAATGCTCAATGGTTCTCCATTTCCAATGTCAACTTTGGTCAGGCTAAGTTTGTCAGCATTGGGGTGTTTGGCACATTCGGTCACTTGGCCCACCACAATACCTTCCAGCCCGCCTTTAATAGATTCCACTTCTTCCATGCCTTCTACTTCGAGGCCAAGGCTGGTCAAGAGGTCACCGATTTCGTTTGGAGGAAGGTCGGTGTCGATATAATTTTTTAACCAATTAAGGGATATTGTCATTTTCCTGAAATTTAAAAAGGGCGCAAAGATAAACGGGATGGAACACTGATCGAACGGATAATCAAGATTTTCAAAGGTGAATACTTAGAAATATTGAAATATTTGTCCACAGGGCTTTCATCAGGCCTACATTTGCTCCATGTGGCAATCCTATTTGAACGGTTTCAAAGCATATCTCCAATTGGAGCGGTCTATGTCGGCGAATACGATTGAAGCGTATATGCGAGACATTGGCAAACTGGTTCAGTATTTTGAAATATTTGAAATAAAGACCTCACCTGATGCAGTTACGCTTGACCTTTTACAGGATTTTATAAAATGGATCAACGAACTGGGGCTTGAAGTCCGTTCCCAAGCGAGACTTATATCAGGTATTAAGGCTTTTTACAAATACCTGCTCCTGGAAGATATTATCACGGGAGATCCAACTGAACTCCTCGAAACTCCTCGTTTGAGTTTGAAAATTCCTGAAGTGCTTTCTTACGATGAAATTCAACAAATGTTGGCAGCCATTGACCATAGTGAGCCGCACGGCGTTCGGAATAGGGCCATGCTCGAAACGCTTTACGCCTGTGGTCTACGAGTTACTGAACTCATTAATCTCCGAATCACCAATCTTTATTTAGATATTGGTTTTATTAAAGTTGTTGGAAAAGGAGACAAAGAAAGATTGGTGCCTATTGGCGAAGAGGCTATCAAACATATCGGCTTTTATATAGAAGGGGTACGGCGGCATTTAAAAATAAAGAAAGGGAATGAAAATATTTTATTCCTAAATAGACGGGGGGGTAAGCTGAGTCGGATCATGGTTTTTTACATCATAAAAGACTTAGTAAAACTGGCTGACATCGAAAAAAATGTGAGCCCACATACTTTCCGTCATTCCTTTGCCACACATTTGATTGAAGGCGGTGCGGACTTGAAAGCAGTACAGGATATGCTCGGTCATGAATCCATCACCACAACAGAATTGTATACTCATCTCGATACAGATTATTTGAAAGAAACAGTTTTGAATTTCCACCCACGTAATGTGTCTATGCGGGGACAATGAACATTGCATTGTTAAATTCTTGCAAATGCAGCATTTTTGCGGCCTTTTCCAGCATTTTATGGCAATGAAAAACAATGCTCAACATATCAACTCACTTGACCGAACGTGCTCTGCGATTGTATTTTCTCAATGTATGAGAACACTTGCCATATTGCTCTTCGTTGTTGCTTATTGTTATCTTTCTAGCTGCGCAAATCCAATAGCACCAACAGGTGGATTAAAAGATGAAGCCCCCCCTATATTGGATCTGCTTGCTTCAACTCGGAATATGCAGACCCTGTTTGAAAAACAGGATATTGTACTTGCCTTCGATGAATGGGTTGAGTTGAAAGATGCCTTCAATCAAGTTGTTGTTTCTCCTCCGTTAGAATTCCGCCCTGTCATTGAGAGAAAGAAAAAAACGATAGTACTGAAATTTGATGATCGGGAAGTTTTGCGCGACAGCGCTACCTATGTCATTAATTTTGGTGAAGCCATACGAGACCTTACCGAGGGGAATGCAGCGCCAATTGTTTTTGTGTTTTCTACGGGCAATTTTATTGATTCTCTTTCGGTAGAAGGCCAGGTGATAGATGCTTACACAGCGGAACCGGTAAAGGATGTTCTATTTATGCTTTATGAAAATTTAGCTGATTCTGTATTTAGAACTGATCGGCCCTTTTATTTTGCCCGAACCAATGAGGCAGGAAATTTTAAGGTTAGCAATATGAAAGCAGGGAAGTTTAAGGCGGTTGCATTAGTTGACCAGAATCTCAACTATCGTTTTGATAATCAAGCGGAAAAAGTTGCTTTTCTTGATTCTGCAATTGTTATGACCGGAATAAAAAAAGCTGTAGTTGACACTACACTCCAATTAGCAGACAGTATTTTGATTGATAGTTCAGGACTCGATTCGGTTAAGTTGGAAACGAAGCGTTTTGAATCACCAAAAAACATGGCTCTCACACTGAGATTGTTCGAATCCGAGGAAAAACTTTATTTACGGGATAGCGATGCAGGCAATTATGGTAAAGTACATTTGGCTTTTAGCAGAGAACCCTATGATGCTATAGTAAATTTTGATACGCTTGGTCAATTCACCTTTTTGGAAAAAGAGCAGGATACTTTACGATTTTGGTATGCTTCTGAAAATGATTTGCCTTTCAATGTTTATGTGCAGTATGACACATTAATTGATACCATTGAAGTTGAAGTTGGACTGAAGGAAAAGTTTTATGAAGGTGCGAAATTAAAGCCTGCTGGAAAGAGCCCCGGTAAATTACCCGTTTTAGCTCCAGAGTCATCATTTGAATGGACATTTAACCATCCTATCAATAGGATTGATAAATCACTGATCCGACTGTGGGAAGATTCTTTGAAAATCACCGTGCCCGCTTCTTATGAGGTTGATGCATTGCAAAAAAGAAAGGTAATGATAAAAGCAGCCTGGCAAGAAGATTTGCGTTACGATTTGGAAGTTTGGCCAGGCGGGCTCACTGATATTTTTGGGTTGGTAAATGAGGATACGCTAAGAATGAAATGGAAGTCTGGTTTGGTAAAAGACTATGGTACTCTGACTTTGAAAGTGAATGATCTTTTACCTGACACAAACTATGTAATTCGCTTGCTGAAAAAAGGAGGAGAATTGTTCAAAGATTTCAAAGTGAGCGGAGATTCAACATTTGAAACAAGATTGGTTTATATAACACCCGATGTTTACAGTATTGAAATAATTGAAGATTTAGATAAGAATGGCCGCTGGACAACAGGAGATTACGATTTAAAACGCCAGCCTGAAAGAGTCCATCGAGCCACATTGGAGGAGGTTCGGGCAAATTGGGAAGTTGATGCTGAAGTCAAATTCGATCCGAAGGCAAAGCCTGCTGTTGCTAAGCCTCAATCTTCGAGACAACAACCGACGACCGGCGGCAGAAGTGGATAGTATAGCAGATTAGAAAAGATGTTAAACCTTGTTTATATGCCGTTAATTGATCGTTAAAACAGACTTGTTTGTGGTTTCGGACGTATGGCTAATTCCCTCATTGGTAGTCTTTTGGCTAAATGTTTAAGAAAGGCTTAAAGAATCAATACTGTAACATTGATATTGAAAGTTTGTCTTAACTAATGAATGGAAGAAGAATGGTTAATTTTGGCGGCGATAATAAAAAATGATTTGAGAAATCAGTTTTCTTGCTTTTAATTATAGCTGTTGGATTTGCAGATTTCCATTCACAATCAAATAATAAAAATCTAAAATCATGGTAAAGAACACATTATTCGTACTCCTCCTTTCTGTCGGCTTTGTATTCACTTCTCAGGCTCAGCGCATTGCTTATGTAGATGTTGAAGCAATTCTTGAAAGTATTGATCAATATCAGCAAGCCCAAACTGAACTCGATGAATTGGCTGCTCGATGGAGAACAGAGATTTCCAATGAGTATGACAAAATCAAAGGTGAGTACAATCGCTATCAGGCTGAACAGGTGCTTCTTAGTGACGAAGCCAGGCTTCAAAAAGAAGAGGAAATCATGGAAATGGAAAAGAAGGTTCGTGTAATGCAAAAAGAACGCTTCGGCCCAGATGGTTTGCTTTTTGAAAAACGCAAAGAACTTGTACAGCCTATCCAGGATAGAGTCTACGGTGCAATTGAAGATTATGCTGGAGATCGTGGATACGATTTCATTTTTGACAAAAGTGGTTCGGCAGGAATGATATTCGCCAACCCAGAATATGACAAAACCAACGACGTGGTTGATAGGATCAGGAAAAACTAAAACTGGATTTCTTTTGCTGTCAAAAGTGAATTGAGATAGAAATTCTTCGATCAACCTCATAAACCAACCATTTAATTACTTTTGCGCACTTTTTTACGAATAGCCCTGTCAAACAACTTCGTATAGCAGGGTTTTAATGAACAAAATTTGATTAAACTATGAAGAAAGTATTTTTAAAATCAGGAATCTTACTTGCTGCATTTCTTATGATTACAGATGTGGTGCAGGCACAGAAATTTGGATATGTAAATTCTGCTTTATTGGTCAGCGAATTGCCAGAAATGAAATCGTTGCAATCCTCATTAGAAGCATTACAAACCCAATTGAAAAAGCAAGGTGAAACTGAAGTTGCCAAGTTCAAGAAAAAAGAGCAGGAAGCAGTTCAGAAAAAACAACGAGGAGAAATGACTCCTAAGGAAGAAGAAATTGTGATGGCTGAATTGCAGAAGATGCAAGATGAAATATATGCGATGGGTGCCAAAATGGAGCAACAATTGGCGGAAAAACAGCAAGAAGGAATGGCGCCTATTTTGGAAAAGGTGAATACTGCAATTAAGGCTGTAGCCACAGAAGGTGAATTTCAATATATTTTTGATACACAAGCTGGGGTAATTTTATATGCCGATGAGTCTTCAGATGTCACTGACTTAGTGAAATCCAAAATGAATATGTAATTATTACAGAAATAAAACCCGCCAGTTTATTGCTGCGAGGTTTCTCAAGATAGCTTAAAAGCGGGACAGTCGATTTGTTCCGCTTTTTTAATTCCCTAATTAGACTAAAACACCAGGATTTATGGTTATCTCTATGCCAACACTTAACGGACGGTAACTAAATTTGCTGGGTTATGCACCTTGTGCAACCCTTTTTTACAATTGCTGTCAATTATTAACGAAAAACACAACAGGATTTGGACTACGGAAGCACCCACAGGGAAATCGTTGAAAAATGCATGCGGGGGGATCGCAAAGCGCAATTTGAGTTGTATCGGCTTTACTCTCAGGCCATGTACAATATCTGCCTTCGTATGGTTAATGATGACCTTGATGCAGAGGATTTGCTCCAACAATCCTTCGTTGATGTTTTTACCAAAATGAACAGTTTCCGTTATGAGTCTTCCATAGGTGCTTGGATCAAGCGGATAGTGGTTAACAACTGTATCAATTTTTTGAAAAAAAGACGGCTGCAGATTGAAAGTTTGGATGACAGGTATCAGCAAGTTGCTCAGGATATACCAATTGAAAGTATTGTTTTAAATGTAGATGCTGTCAATTCAGCTATAAGCAAATTACCTGATGGTTACCGAGTAGTATTTAGTCTGTATCTTTTTGAAGGGTACGATCATCAGGAAATAGGACAAATATTAGGAATAACAGAAGCGACGTCAAAATCCCAGTTCAGCAGGGCAAAGAAAAAACTCAGGGATTTACTAGAAGGACAAAAACTACTGATTGAATGAGTAGAGCAGATAGGGGGCAAGGGATATAAAATCCTCAACATCTTTTCTCCTTCAATCCTTTTTTATAAAACTGAAGATGGATTATTTAGAAAAATTTATTCGCGAAAACAGGTCTTCGTTTGACACAGAGGTGCCTAGCCTCAAAGTTTGGGCGAATATTGACCGCAAGTTGGACAGGAAGGGCCAACCCAAATATGTGTGGATGCGTCGACTAAGTGCCGTAGCAGCAGTTGCAATATTAGTTGTGGTTGCGTGTGTTATAGGCTTTAAAATGGGCGCTTCCTCTGCCGAAGCCAAATCATTGGCAGATATTTCTCCAGAACATGCTGAAATGGAACGTTTTTTCAACGATCAGATTCAAGAAAAAATGGCACAGCTGGTAAGCTACAAACAAGACGATTTTGTTCGAGCTGATTTCCAGGAATTGGACGCTATTTACAATGAACTACAGCAGGAACTTGAGAAAGCTCCAAACGGTGCAGAGAATCAGGTGGTACAAGCCATGATCAACAATTATCAAACAAAAATTGAAATATTAGAGCAGGTGCTCGAGAAGGTTCAGACAACCGGACAAACAAATTTAAAAACTGAAGATAATGAAGTTAGCATTTAAAAACCGCCCAACAAGACAGTTGGCTTGCCTTGGCACATTTGTCCTTGGAATGATGATAGCCCCGAATTTGGGCATTGCATCTGACCCGGTACAACAACAGCCAGCGCCGGATCAAACTGTTCAATCTGAACAACAAGATGTTCAGGAATTTACCAAAACGGTCAAAAAAGAATTTCCAATCAACGCTACAGGGACTGTAGACCTTTCCAATAAATATGGCAAAGTGGATGTACATACTTGGGAGCGTGACCGTGTGAAAATTGATGTGACCATAGTCGTAGATGCACGGAGCGAATCTACAGCTCAGGAAGTATTTAACCGCATCCAGATTGACTTTAGCAATGATGATAGTTTCGTAAAAGCTGAAACTTCCATTGAGACCAATAAAAGCTGGTGGGGGGGAAGTACCAAAACTGAATTTCAGGTCAACTATAATGTTTATATGCCAGCAAGTTGTAACCTGGTATTGAGCAACAAGTATGGTGACTCAAATGTCGAAGCTATCACAGGAAAGGCCAATGTTATTGTCAAATATGGAAATTTTCAGCTCGACGGAGTTGGGGGAGACCTGAACGTTTCACTTGGTTATGGCAATGGTACTGTTGTGAAAGCCCGCAATGTTGCTGCTGATGTTTCTTATAGCAAACTGAACCTCAATGATGTGCAGGATGTGAATTTTGAAACTAAATACTCAAAATTGAATATTGAAAAAGGAGCTTCTGTAAATGCAGCTTCTAAGTATGACCATTTCAACCTGGCAAAGATCAATCGTTTCAATTGCGAAAGCCGTTATGGCAATGTTGAAATTGGCGATGCTCAGACAGTAGTAGCAGTTTCAAGATATACAGATTATAAAGTGAACCGATTGAGTGAGAGTGGCGATTTCAATCTTGAATATGGAGGATTAAGGGTCGATGATCTGGCAAAAGGATTTTCTGGAGTTGTATTAAATGGTAAGTACTCTGACTTCAAGATTTTTGTTGAGCCGGGTGCAAGCTATGTGCTTGACGGAACGACAAATTATTCTATGATTGGCTATCCAACCGAGATGAATGTAACGTTTGAGAAAGATAAAGGAACTTCACATGAAGTGAAAGGGCATGTTGGAACAACGGGTGCTAGAAGTACTATAAAAGCCAACCTGAACTACGGCGGATTAAAAGTAAGACACAGAGAATAAAATATACGTACGATGAATCTTGGTTGATTTTCAAAATCAATTATTATTCATTGATAAAAAGCAATATCATAAGTTCAATAAACGCCATTCCGATGTTAAACCGGGATGGTTTTTTCTTTTTTATAGAAATGGATTATTGTCTTTTTCCCAGCCAATAGTTGTTTCTGGGCCATGCCCGGAATAAACTTTTATGTCATCTCCGAGCGGAAAAAACTTTTCTTTGATACTGGCTATAAGGGTATCAAAATCCCCTCCCGGCAAGTCTGTTCTGCCAATACCTTCTCGGAACAGTACATCACCGGCAATCAATATTTTGGCTTCTTTGCAATAAAATGAAATACTTGCAGGAGAATGCCCAGGAGTGAAAAGCGTCTCCAGCTTAGTGTCTCCAAATGAAATAATATCACCTTCTTCGATAAAGCTCCCAGGCATTGGCGAAGGTTCTGGGAATGGGATACCATAGAACTCGCTGACTCTTGGCACTGCCTCCAGAACAGGCAATTCGCCCTTGTGGATTTCCAACTCTATATTATAGCGCTCACTCACGAACCTGTTGCCAAAAACATGATCAATATGACAATGGGTATTGATTAGGCGAACAGGCTTCAAGTTGTTGGCGCTGATAAAATTATCCAGTTCTAATTTTTCCGCATTTTCAAAACATCCAGGATCAATAATGACACATTCTTTGGTATCATCGTATAGGATATAAGTATTTTCCTGAAAGGGATTAAAAGTAAATATTGCTAAATTCATATTACGTTTGACGAAGTGATAGAATGAATTACAAGTGTTTTGTTCTGACTTATACCGATTATTGCAATAATGCAATATCGCTTGCCCGACTTTCTTCTTGCTAATGTTGAACAATTGGCTGCGAAGGTAGTATTTTTAGGAATGCAGAGCGGTGATTGAAATGGCAGTTTGGGTAAATTGTATGCTGACACATTATGTAGAATAAATACTGTCACTATGCATACGAAAATGGTGGTTCGATTTTTTCAGTTGTTTTTATTGAAATACCCTTTCCAGAAAGTCGTTTTGATAAAGCGTCATCTCCGCTAAACCTCAATGGCCGTATTACGGTTTATAGAAATTAGTTCGAACTGTTATCTTATTTCAACCCTTATCATTCTCGACATGCGCATTTTTTATACTATTTCTCTTATCTGCTTTCTCGCCAATGTCTCTTTTGGCCAAACTACCCAAACTGAATTTGGAAAAAATAGGGTGCAGTACCATGACCAATTCAAAGAATGGTCACAATACGAAAGCAGAAATTTTATCACTTATTGGTATGGGGAAGGAAGATTGATTGGTCAGTCGGTTGTGCAAATGGCAGAATACGATTTTTATGAAATACAGGGTATTCTTGAGCACCGCATGAATGACAAGATAGAGATCATAGTTTATAATGACTTGACTGATCTAAAGCAGAGTAATATTGGAAGCGAAGAAGCATTTATGAATACAGGCGGCCAAACCAAAATTGTTGGCAATAAGATGTTTGTTTATTTCAATGGCGACCACAATGACTTACGCCGCCAGATCAGGGAAGGAATCGCTTCTGTTTATTTAAACGCTATGTTGTTTGGTTCTAATTTGCAAGAGATCGTGCAGAATGCAGTGATGATGAATTTGCCGATATGGTTCAAAGAAGGTTTGATTTCGTTTGTTGGGGAAGAATGGAATACTGAATACGATAATGAACTCCGAGACATATTTCAATCAGGGAAATACGAAGATTTTGAAGAAATGGCAGATGAGCATCCCAAATTGGCAGGGCACTCGCTCTGGCATTTTATCAGTCAACATTATGGATATGGCACAGTCGCCAATTTGCTTTATCTCACAAGAATTAATAGAAGTGTGGAAAGCGGATTTCTCTATGTATTAGGTAGTACCTATTATAAAACAACTCAAAGTTGGGACACTTTTTTCCGACAACGGTATGGTAATGAAGCTGGGGTCTTACAGCCCACCAACGAACTGGAAGGTGAAATCCAGGTGAAAAACAAAAGAAACTCGCCATTAACACAATTGAAAATAAGCCCGGACGGAACAAAGGTGGCATTTGTCATTAATGAAATTGGGAGGAATCGGGTTTACATTCAAGACATAGCCACCGGTGATCGCACGTTGGTTCATAAAGGAGGCTTTCGAAATGCAATCCAAGCTACAGATTATAATTACCCCCTGCTGTCATGGAATCCCAACAATTTTGAACTTGGTATTGTGTACGAGAACCGGGATCTTGTTTATCTCAAAAAATATAATGTTGAAACCAAAGATGAGGTGACAGAAGAAATGTCCACCCAATTCCAGCGCATCTACAGTATTGACTATGTAAATGTGAATGACTTCATTTTTACAGCTGCAGTAAGAGGGCAGTCTGATCTCTTCCTTTATTATTCCCAAACTCGCCAGACACAACGACTGACTACCGATTTTTGGGATGATCTTGATGCCAGCTTTGTAAATGTCGATGGAAGCAGAGGGGTGTTGTTTGCCTCTAACCGTCCTGATTCGCTGAACATAGTTTCCGCACTGGATTCAGTTTTACCGATCACTAATTTTGATATTTTTTACCTAAACCTTGACTCTATAGGATTTAAGTCGAGCGGGGAGTTGGTGCAGATTACCAACACGCCACACGCTAATGAACGGCAACCACTGGGTATTGACTCAACATGGTTTTCATTCCTGACAGATGAAACAGGCGTTTTTAATCGGAAGAATGGCTATCTCGAGGGTTATATCCATCACTATGAAAATGTGATCACCTTTGATGATGGCACTGAGATGCGGTTAAATACAGAGATAGAAGTTGAAGAAAAACTGGACAGTGTGGCTTATTCTAAGATCGCTACAATTACCCTTGATACTATTTGGAAAAAAAGAGCAATCAATCATTTTGCAACCAATTTTGACCGCAATATTTTGGAACAGCATAAAGCTCGTAGGAATGGCCGTTTTGTTCAAATGGTATTTAGAGATGGAACATGGGGTTTATATGTAGGGGAAATGGAGGCGAAAAAGACGGTGAATCCAGCATTTACAGGCTATCAGGGGCAAAAAGTAAGGATTTTGAAAACGCCTGTTTTGGATGAGAAAGAAATTCAACCTAACACAAAACTCGAAGAATCAGGCAATACTTCAATAGATGTTTCGGAAGTGCCACAAGAAAAACAGGATACGGGTGCGATTGATATTGACAATTATTTATTCCAAAGTGAATTCGATGATGACGAAGTGCCGGTGGTTCAAAAAAATGATGATGAGAAAGTTGAATCCGTTAAGGAAACGCAACAGCCCATCGTTTACAAAACTGTGGAAGAAGAATCGGCAACCAAAAAAGTTCACGACTTTAGGTCCAGTCGCATCATCCCATATCGTTTGAAGTTCCGTACTGATTTCGTTACTACCCAGCTTGACAACGGCCTTTTATTTGATGGTTTGAATACTTTCGCAGGTGTGCCACAAGACTTTGGCTATCCACCGCCAGGCATTTTGCTAAAAGCTAATTTCAAGGACTTATTCGAGGATTACGAATTTGAAGGGGGCATCCGTGTACCCACTTCTTTCAATGGCGCAGAGTATTTTTCATATTTCTATGACAAAAAGAAAAGATTGGACAAGCGTTATGCTGTGTATCGTCGCAGATTGCGTTTTACGGAAGACCCCTTGAGATTTGCTCAAATGCTTGGGATTCCACCGCCACCCGGCTCAACTGTCAATCAGTTCAAGTATGATAACACCACCTTTTTGGGGCAATACCAAGTGCGCTATCCATTGGATATATATACAAGCATAAGAGGTTCTGCGACCTTAAGATTCGATAAAAAAGTATGGCTATCAACCCGCCAGCAAACACTTGAAGCACCAACTGAACGCACACAACGGTTTGGTTTACGTGGTGAATATGTGTTTGATAATACACTCGACATTTCTCTGAATATTAAAAATGGTACTCGATATAAAGTCTTTGCCGAAATAGTAAAAGGCTTTGAAATTGACATTCGGGAAAATGCAAGATTCAAGGCGAACGAGGGCTTTATGACTGTGCTTGGCCTTGATGCACGGCATTATCAGCGGGTGCTTAAATGGTCAGTACTGGCTGGACGAATAGCCGGCGCTACTTCCTTTGGCCAAGAAAAAATCCTCTACATGCTCGGCGGCACCGACAATTGGTTGATCCCGTCATTCGATGATCAAATTCCGCTCCCTACCAGCGATGACTTTGTGTACCGTTCCCTTGCAACGAATGCCCGTGGATTTAAAATGAATGTGCGGAATGGTAATTCCTATGCAGTATTCAATGCCGAATTCCGTACTCCAGTATTCAGGTATTTATTCCCTCGCTCTTCTTCAAACTTTGTCCGCAATTTCCAAATGATTGGCTTCTTTGATGCAGGTACTGCGTGGGAAGGATCCGATCCATTTAGCGAATCAAGCCCGCTAAATACTTGGCGTGACAATAACAACAATGTGACGATTGAAGTGAATTATTTCCGTGACCCCATCGTGATGGGATATGGTTTTGGTATACGCACTTTATTGTTCGGTTATTTTGTCCGGCTCGATTATGCCTGGGGCATCGAAACAAGGCAGGTGCAGGATCCGAGATTATATTTTAGTATAGGGATGGATTTTTAAGCCTATTCATATTTCACCTTCACCAATTTCACCCTATGTCGCCGTTCACTGGGCGCTACGAAAGTATCAGAAGAGACTTGGATGCCATCTTGAAATCTGATAGACAGGTCTTTGCGCTCGGTGTTCATCACCGCATTTCTGTCATATTCGCCATTTCCACGGATCACATATTCGCTCACGGTGTTGTCCTGTTTGATTTCATCATTAAAAATAATCCTCAGCGAAGAAGGTGTTTTTGCTAAAAAATACGAAGAATATACAGCGCCATCGTCTTGGGAATATTGTTTTTTATGGAGGATGTTTTTCCAGTGCATTTTTCCATCGGGGTGAATAGAAAACAGAAAAATGTCGTCATAATAATAATCAATAATCGGGCGCACACCAGAACGTGCATAGTAGGCTGTACTGGCACCACCACGGGAAAAATCCTTTGCCATTTCACAGATTAATAAAATACCTCCATCACGCCTCAATACTACTTCTTGAACTTTTACATCTGAAAGGCTACTCTTTGATTTATCCTTTTCTAACAGCACTTTGACAAAGTCTTCTTCAAACGGATGAAAGATCAGGACTTGGTCATTTGTATTTAAATGGGAAATATTTAAGTAAAACAAGCCCTCTGTTTTTGCAGTGTGATCTTCACTATACATGCCCCCTGCTACTATTGATTTGTTTAAATTATCGAAAGTAAAAAAAACATCAAAAGTCAAACGATTTTGCATACCGACGGTGAATCTTCGGATTGGAGTGTCTTCTCCTCCTGAGCATTCAAATAATTCAATATAATGTTCGGACTGCCGGGACCTACGGTTTTCTTTCTTCAAAATGAAAAACATGTGCCCATCATTATTTACCATTATTTGCTGAAAGTCCCTTGAGAAAAGAAAATCTTCAATAATAAATTTGCGCTCCCATAATAGTTTCATGCGGCCCATATGAAAAGCCACGGCATTGATCTCATTCTGATTTTCGATGCTCCAAATCAAAGCAACTTTATTGTCTTCAGAATAAGTTGTTTCCATCGTTGGTTTAAAAAAAAAGCCACCAAGGTTTTTGATAGTAACCGAATCGATAAGGTTTGCACCGGGGTTGTACCGATGTGCCTTCAATACCATTTTCTGTTTTTGCCGGAAGGTATAAATGACACAAAAATCCCCGCCAATTGAAGTTACATCAACTATCTCCGGTTGCTTTTTATCGAGCTCTATTTCCTTCTCCCACTGTTTGTGCAAGCGTTCATCATAGCCCTCCACTTCAAACTTTGTATCTCGGTCGTGAAATAAAAGGACATTGCCCCGCTGGTCGTCAAGCATATGATAAGAGCGATTCTCACGTACTAACACCTCTTCAGAAACGGTAACCTCTTGTGCGGACAAATGCACGGTTAGTAATAATAAGGAGTAGAATAATAATTTTTTCATAGCTAAATAAATTCAAGTTGTGGGTTCAACTATTACGTCTCTATTGTCAAAACGAATTGGTGAAGCTATAATTATACTCAAAACGAAGTGGTTTGGAAATTTGATTTCCCACGAACCATCTGTATACCTCACCTTGTCAAAACAATATAGTCCCTAATGAGGGTTTTCAAAAAATCGGTCTGGTTCTTTTGTGGAGGTTCAATATCGAGTTGGCCAGCGACTACTTTTACAGCTTCTTTAATTGCAAATGCATGAGCTGGATTGCTCCAAGAAGTATATCGTGTCAGCGTGTTTTTAATTAAAAGCATATCCTGTTCATTCAGTTGGATTACGTCTGGATATTTAGGCTCATAATCATCAATAGATTGTATTTTCAAAATGTCGTCCAGCTGAAAATGCAATTTGCTTTTCACTCTAATGACAGCAGTATTGGCAGCAAGGTCGCCCAATCGCTGTGCTCTGAATGTCGAAGTGATCAGGATGCCTCCAAGTACACCAGCAGAAAAAATAAAGTCTACCACTAAAAACAAGCTCCGCATCAGGTAGTCGCTTGGGCCGGGCTCACGGCCATCGAGCCTCACTACTTTTAGGTTAGAGGCTTTTTTCCCCCATGATTGCCCACTCATAAATAACTCAGAAATGAAATGATAAAACAACAGGCCTGCAACTTGCATCAGCCCTAAAAAGCGAAAGCCCCAGTCAGTAATGAAATCGCCAAAAATTGTGGCAAAAAATAAAACCAATATGAAGTAGATGGTGAAAAAGATAAGCAAGTCAATAAAGAAACTGAAAAACCGCTCGCGGAGGGAAGCAAGTTCATATTCAATGGTTACATTTTGTGTGGTGCGTATGTCTATGGCAGCCAAGGTGGTAGATTTGAGTTATTGAGTTATTGAGTTAGGAGTTTTCATTTTCATTTAAAAATGCGATTACCGAAGTTACGAAGTAAGAAGCCAATACCATAATACCCAATACCTAATTTCCAGCAATCATCTTTTCCGCAATCTCTTTCAACAGTTTTGCAGCAAGTGCAGCAGTCATGTCAGAAAGATCACGGTGCGGATTGTATTCCACAATGTCAGCACCAATAATCGGCACATCTATTTGCTGAATCAGCCGAATGACTTCCCTGGACGTCAAGCCGCCAGCTTCGTGGTGAGAAACACCGGGTGCAAAAGCAGGATCGAGACCATCTAAGTCAAGTGAAATATAAAGCGGTTTTTCAAATTTCAAAGAACCGATTTTGGTATCATAATCTTTTGCTTCAACCACCTCAACTCCAAAACGGACGATTTGTTTTCGTTGGTGAGGGTTGTAAGTTCGAATGCCCACTTGCGTCAATTTGCTGACCAATTTTTCTTCCATAATACGGGCAAACGGACAGGCATGCGAATATTTGTTTCCCTCAAATTCATCATACAAATCGCCGTGCGCATCTATTTGAAGTATTTCAAAATCATCATAAACCTGACTGAACGCTTGTATGATTGGGTAGGTAATGGAATGGTCGCCGCCGAGCGTCAAAGTTTTAGAGCCATCGGCCAGCACTTCGGCCATCTTATCTTTTATGTCAAAATAATCTTCAAAGACGAGGTTGCCAATATCAACAAATGCAGGGTTTTCGATGGGATTGAAAGTGTTTTCAGTCCAGTAGTTGCCGGCGCCATTGTGTAGCGTTTGGCGGATACGGTCTGGAGCAAGCGCTGGGCCTTGCAGGAAGCTGGAATGGGCGTCGAAGGGAATGCCGATGAGTTTGAGCATAGTTATATAGTTTCACGGTCACATTGTTTCATTGTTAAGGCTTGAGCAAATGTCATGTATGAATGCCAATTTCCCAATTTCATAAATTCTAATTTCCCAATTTATACTTTTTACTTTTGCCTTTTTACTTTTTACTTTAAACCATGAATTACACCAAACACGACCTTTCCGATACAATTGTTGCATTGGCCACTCCCCCAGGGGTCGGAGCCATCGGCGTAATCCGTTTGTCGGGATTGGATGCATTGTCGATCGTACAGCAAGTATTTGGTGGGAAGGATCTGACAAAGCAAGATAGCCACACTCTTCATTTTGGTACAATTAAAAATGATAATGGGAAAATACTGGACGAGGTGTTGGTCTCTATTTTTAAAGCTCCCAACTCATATACAGGCGAAAACATCGCTGAAGTCTCCTGTCACGGTTCACCATTTATTTTAAATCAAATACTGGAATTATTTATCAATAAAGGCGCACGATTGGCGCAGCCCGGTGAATTCACAATGCGGGCATTTTTGAATGGCAAAATGGACCTCTCACAGGCAGAGGCCGTTGCCGATCTCATTGCTTCTTCTTCTGAGAGTGGCCATGCCGTGGCCATGCGACAGATGCGGGGCGGCTTCAGCAATGAAATCCAAAAGCTGCGGCAGGAACTCCTCGACTTCGCCAGCCTCATCGAACTCGAACTCGATTTCGCCGAGGAAGATGTTGAATTTGCGAATAGAGATGAATTAAAAAAAACGGTCCAAAAAATTCAATCCTTCATCCAATCCCTCATCCAGTCTTTTAAGTTGGGAAATGTTTTAAAGCTTGGTGTGCCGACTGTTATTGCAGGCCGGCCCAATGCTGGCAAATCCACCTTGTTAAATGCGTTGCTGAATGAAGACCGAGCCATTGTCAGTGAAATAGCAGGCACTACGAGGGATACCATTGAAGAAGTGCTCAATATCAATGGCATAGAATTCCGCCTTATTGATACAGCGGGTATCCGTGAGGCCACCGACACCATAGAAGCCATCGGCGTAGAAAAAACGATGGAAAAAGTAAGCCAAGCTACCTTGCTCGTTTACTTGTTCGATGTGGGAGAAATGAAAATTGAAGAGGTGCTCAGCGATGTCGAAAAGCTCCAACGGGATGATATGCCACTACTTGTCGTTTGCAATAAAATGGACACCAATCCTTATTTCAAATCTGAATGGCTCGCCGACCCAATCGACCCAGAAATCCCAGATTATTTTTTTAACGAACGGCCAACCCAAAACTCAAAACTCAATACTCAAAACTTGATCACCCTGTCCGCCAAGAATGGCATGAACATCCCCTATCTCAAAGACAAACTCTACGAACTTGCCATTTCCGAAAAAATAAATCTGGAAAGTCCCATCGTCACCAATGCCCGCCACCTCGAAGCCCTGCAAAAAGCACATGATAGTCTGCTGGATGTACTGACTGCAATGGACTCCGGTATCACCTCCGATTTTGTTGCCATGGACATCCGCCGGGCGCTGGGTCATCTCGGTGAGATCACTGGAGAAGTCGGAGTAGAGGAGTTGTTGGGGAATATTTTTGGGCGGTTTTGTATCGGAAAGTAGTTATCCTTCTCTTATTTGCTAACTGCCTACTATTGTTAGGTTTATAGGTTCACTTTCTTCCCTTATTTGTTGCCCAATTGCACTTTATTGCTTATTTTTGTTGCCCAGTTGTTGCTCAAACAACAAATTTGTTGCCCAAAGGCACAAATTAGTAGGTACTGGTGAAATGATGCACCAATCAGCACCACCGAGCAACATCAGGCACTAATAAGCACCAAATGAGTAGTAATATTAAAATTCCGAAATTCTGTCAATATTGTGGTCAGGCATTTGTTGCTCAAACCACAACAACACGGTATTGCTCAAAAACTTGTAATTCCCGACACTACAAGCAAATCAAGCGAGAGGAAAAAGTACAAGCTACTCTAAAGGAGCAAATCAAATCCGTTACTTCTGCAAATTCCGAAAACTTGCAAAGTCTGCAAAGCCTGCCAATTCAAACAGGCAATTTTATCAATCTTAGAGATAAGGAGTTTTTAAGCGTTCAAGAAGCTGCCATTTTATTAGGTGCAAGCAGATGGACAATTCAACGAATGATTCAAAGAGAAGAAATAAAAGCAGGTAAGCTGGGCAGAAGAACAATTATACCACGTTCCGAAATTGATAATCTTTTTAACTGATGAGCAATGAAAATAACATTAAGACAACGCAAAAAGGGTAACAAGATTACTCTCTACCTTGACTACTATGAGAAAGGAAAGCGAGAGTATGAGCATTTAGGTTTATACCTCACGCCTGAACCCGAAAAAGGAAGTTTGACAAAAGCCCAAAAAGCTGAGAACAAAAAAATCCTTGAATTGGCGGAGAGCATCCGAAGCAAAAGACATTTAGAAGTTCAAAACAGCATTTACGGTTTCCGAGATAAAGAGAAACTGAAAGGGAGTTTCTTTGAGTTTTTTGATGCACTCACCGAAAAAAAGAAAGCCAGTTTGGGCAATTATGGCAATTGGAATGCAGTCCGTATTCTAATAAAAGCATACAACCCTAAAGATGTAACCTTTGAGCGATTAGATAAAGAATGGGTTGAAGGCTTTAAGGATTACCTGGACACCAAAGCCAAAACCAAAACAGGTGACGGCATTTCACTCAATACCAAGTACAGCTACTTCAATAAATTGAGAGCTGCACTAAAACAGGCATTAAAGGAAGGCTTAATTAAATTCAATCCTGCGGAGCAAGTAGAACCCTTTCCACAGGATGATGTAGAACGTGAATTTTTAACGCTTGAAGAATTACAAAAGTTAGCCAACACCCATTGCCGTAATGAAACGCTAAAGCGTATGTTCATTTTTTCTTGTCTAACTGGATTAAGATGGTCAGATATTGAGAAACTAAAATGGTCAGAAATTCAGCACTCTGATAATTTAGGCTACTTCATTCGTTTTCGTCAGCAAAAAACCAACGGAGCAGAAACCTTACCCATTGCCGAAGAAGCAAGGGAATTATTAGGCGAACAGAAAGAACCAAAAGACAAGGTTTTTTCAGGGCTTAAATATGGCAACTGGAACAAAACCTACTTAAAGGATTGGTTAATTGATGCAGGCATCAATAAGCACATCACATTCCACTGTGCTCGTCATACTTACGCTACGCTTCAGTTGACTTTAGGCACAGACATTTACACCGTTTCAAAATTATTAGGGCATAAAAACCTATCTACTACCGAGATATACGCAAAGGTTATCAACGAGAAAAAGGTGGAAGCTGCCAACAAAATCAAAATCAAATTATAAAAACATTCGGATATGGAGCAAATAATCGAACACGAAAGAGAAGTTTATTTAGTTGAAGAATTAGAACTTCGAGTAATTATGGAGGCAGACAGTTATAAACGTAATTGTGATGATCTCTGGGAGCAATACAAATTTGACCCTGACTATTTCAACCGTTTTATGGTCGGACCATTAATGAGTGAGTTTATGCAAACCATTTACACTCGTTCAAAACCCTTGAATAATAATGAAATCAACAAATGGCTTACCATTTCTTTGAGCCAATTTAAAACCCATACACCACAGCTTCGCAAGGAAACAATGAAAGAATTGTTTTGGAAGCAATACTGGTATCCCAACGTAGAACCCAAACCATATACTACAATGGGCGATTTTTACGAAAAGTATTTCGGTCACGTATTCAAATGGTATGAGAAACATTTCCACCTATTCCAAGAAGCCACAGAACAAGCCCTGCAAGACTTCAAAAAAGGCTATATGGGTTCATTTGCCGACTTCTCTATTCAAGCCCAACAAGAGCCGAAAAACAAGCTAAAAACTAATCTAACAGTTAAAGAAATAGCCTATTTATTCAGAGCATTATATGATGAAGGCATTATAGAAGCCAAACACAAAACCGACATTTTTAACTTCATAGCAGAGAGCTTTTCATCCAAGCAAAAAGAAGATGTTAGTGCCAACTCTATCAAGAACGCTTTTGATGTTCCAGACTTCAACGCAGTTGATTTTTGGCACGAAAAATTCATCCATTTAATGCAACGAGCAAAAAAAGATAAAGAAAAATAAACGACATAACTAATTGATAATAAACACAATAACATAGGGTTGCACAACCCTATGCAACTACCATAGCACCCATATAGTGCCTTGTTTTGCTTCCGTAATCATAAAAATATTAAATGATGGAAGTAAATCAAATTCTCGAAAAGCTAAGTCAATTAGAACTAAAAATTGACGAGCAAAACCTACTTCAAAAAGAAGTACTCAATTTTAATGATGCCTGCAAGTATCTTGACATCAGTGCATCACATCTCTACAAGCTAACCTCTCAAAAGCAAATCCCACATTTTTGCCCACAGGGAAAGAAACTCTATTTCAACCGACAAGAAATAGACGAATGGTTAATGCGTAATAAGCAGGAAACTTCGGAGGACATCGAAACGGCAGCAGCTAATTATTTAATCAGAAACAAACGTAAATAATTATGGGCTTTTATAGATTTTCCGAAGAAGATGTTCAAGACATCAAACAGCGTTTAGCTGAAATTTCTTTGACTTTAAAACAAAAGCAAAGAACCGAACCCGACCAAATCTGGTACGACAATCAGGAGTTTTTACAGGTAATGAACATAAGCAAGCGTACCGCAGCTTATTGGCGTACCGAAAAGATAGTTACCTATTCACAAGTAGGCAATAAAATCTACTACCGACTTTCCGACATTATGGATCTACTCCATAAAAGCACCATTCCTGCAAATAATATCAATAACCTTAAAATTTCCACTGATGACAACAATAACGACTTATAAAAATTTCAATATTCCTGTTGAGGACGTTTCACTTTCCTCAATCATTTCTAATATCAAAACAGGCACTTACCACGATAGCATAAATACGATACGTATGGCTAAGGGTATGGGTAAACTCGAACGAGCCGACCAACTCAAAAAAGAGCTTTTGGCGTTTACGCCTTCAGCTACTTTTAAAGACGGCAGAAAAAAAGATTTACTCACCGCTTACAGCGGTTGCGTTCATCTTGATTTCGATAAACTCACACCCGAAGAATTGCAACAGGCTTTTGACCTTGCGGTCAAAATACCTTTCACTTATGCTTGTTTCACAAGCCCAAGTGGTGATGGGTTAAAAATCTTTGTTAAAGTAAATACAGACCAAGAAACCCACGAGCAAGCCTATAAGCAAGTGCAATCCTATTATGAAAAAGAAATAGGTATTGAAGCCGACCCAAAATGCAAAGACATTACAAGGCTTTGTTTTGTGTCTGACGACCCAAACGCCTTTTTAAATGAAAGTGCAAGCACTTTTGAAATTGCTTTGCAGGAGCAAGCTCCTTTAAGCGAACCTCTTTTCGAGCAAGCTCAAAATTCGTTCAACACCATATTTGATGAATGTGTTAGTTTCACTAACAACATTATGACCTACAATAATGGCAACCGAAACAACTACTTATATCAATTAGCTTGTAACTGCAATCGCAGAGGTATTCCATACACAGAGGCAGAACATTTGATTACATCAAACTTCTACCACGAAAACCAAACCGAAATACGCAAATCAATAGAAAGTGCCTATCAGCACAATGCCGCAGAGTTTGGCAAGTTTGCAAACCTTGCAGGTTCGCAAAAAAAGGAAATCACAAACGACACCACAGAAGATTACCTCAAAACAACGCCTACCATTCCAGTAGAAGCCATCAATTTGATGCCTGATTTGCTTCGAGAAGGTGCAAGAGCATTTGAAAATGACCCACGTAAAAGAGATGTATTCTTAACCAGTGCCTTATGTATTATTAGTGGTTGTTTACCTGATGTTCAAGGCGTATATCATCAAGAAAGAGTGTATCCACATTTGTTTTCGTTCATCATTGCTCCAGCTGCAAGTGGTAAAGGGGTTTTGAAAAATGCCAAAAGATTAGGAGATAAAATTCACGAAAGAATGGTGGAAGGTAGCAAGCAAGCCAAAGACCAACACGAAAATGAAATGATAGAATACAAAGCCCAATTGAGCAAAAGGAAAAAAGACGAACCTATTCCAGAAAAACCAAAAGAGCCTGTTTTCAAATTATTATTCATTCCTGCGGATTGCAGTCAGGCAATGATGATGCAAATACTTCAAGACAATGATGGCAAAGGCATTATTTGCGAAACAGAAGCAGATGCAATGAGTGGAGCAAATAAGCAAGACTGGGGCAACTACTCTCACATTATGAGAGCAGCTTTTCATCACGAAAAAATATCAGCAGCAAGAAAAACCAACCGAGAACTTTTAGAGATAAAACACCCACAATTGGCGGTGGCCTTGTCAGGCACACCAGCCCAAGTGCCTAAGCTAATCGCTTCGGCAGAAGATGGTTTGTTTAGCCGTTTTCTATTCTATGCGTTCAAAAATGAAATCGTTTGGCAAGACCCATCACCAAGACCAGGCGGAATAGTTTACAACGACCACTTTGAAACATTATCAATCGAAGTGCAGAAGATTGTTGATTTTCTAAACCAGTACCCAACCGAAGTATTTTTAACACCGAACCAATGGAATATACTCAACCAAGTTTTTATAGGCAAGCTCCAAAATGTTGTGATTTTTACTGGCGAAGATGCAGCAAGTATTGTATATAGATTAGGTTTAATTCTATACCGATTTTGTATGATTTTCACTTCCTTACGGAAGTTTGAAAATGGCGATTGCTCAAAAGATGTTACCTGCACAGATGATGATTTTCAAGCATCTTTGATGCTTTCAGATGTCTATTTGCAACACAGTCTTTTAATGTTCAACAATCTGGAAGAAAACAAAGACCCAATTCTGTACAAGATGCCAAACAACAAAAAACAGTTGTTAGAACAGTTGCCACAAGAGTTTCAACGCAAAGAAGCAGTTGCCATTGGCAAAAAGTTAGGCTTATCCGAAAGGTCGGTGGATGATTTTCTGAACAACTCTGTGCCAATGCTTTTAGAGAAGCCAAAGACAGGGCATTATCGAAAAGTACTATAATGATGAAAACAATTGATATAAACTAAGTATATTTGTCCTATTTAGGACAAGTCTAACAATGGTTTAATTTTCATTATGACAAAGCAAGTATTTCATACCAACACTTTAGGCGATAAACTTCGGCAGTTAAGAGATGAAAAAAACTTAATGCAAAGAGAAGTTGGTGCAGTAATAGAAGTTGACGGAGCATTTATAAGCAAAGTCGAAAATAGCGAAAAACCAATCAACAGAAAGCACCTTACAACATTAAGTAAGTTTTTTAAAGTGCAAGAAGATGAATTACAAACGCTTTGGTTAGCTGACAAAATTAGGCTAATCATAAAGGAAGAGAAATTAGGTAAACAAGCAATACAAATCGTTTTCAACGATTTTAATCAACAATAAAGGACAATGAGCATAAACATATTAAAACACGAATCAGACGTTTGGAAAACAGCCGATTTATTAATTGGTGCAGGTATTAAGCAAAGTGATTTTCCAAAATATATGATGCCCTACTTTGCCCTTTTAATGGTTGAAAGTAGATTAATAAGAGAAGCCAAAAGATTAGAAGAAGAAATTGGCAGAGACAATATTGAGGACTTTGTAGAAATGTTCCAATTAGAGGGCTTGGGCTATAATGATTATGTGATTCGTAAAAACAAGTCTTTAAAAGACATCTGCAAAAACGATAAAACCTTTGATGTTGATTTTCACAGTTATTTAAAATCATTCGACCCAGAAACCAAATATTTATTGGGTGTAGATAAAGGAACGGAAGAAGAAAAGTTCTTAGACATTTCAGGCATTAGCGGACAGCTTAAAAAGAAGCGTATCTTATTTGAAACCGTTAAGGTTTGGAGCGAAATAGATTTAACGCCTTTTGATAACTCCGAGATAACCACACTTGAAGAACACATCAAAAGAAAATGGGCAGATATTTCAGCAGAAACAGCTGGAGAGCAATATACACCTGATGATATTATTTCTTTGATTACAGAATTAATCGTTACCAAGTTTGAAGACAATGGCAAATTCTTGACCATATATGATCCAACTTGTGGGGGCGGAAACTTACTTTTTGGAGTAGAAGATAAAATCAAATCGGATTTACCTTCAAGACCAACGGCAACCTATGGGCAAGAATGGAACGATACATTATTTGCTTTGGCTAAGATAGAAAGTAGATTCAGAAAAGATACCTATATCGAGTACGGAAATACCATTACTGAAATTGGTAAATTCTACGATAAGTTTTTCAATATAGCGGTTGCAAATCCGCCTTATGGTGTGGATTGGAAAGGTTATGAAAAAGACGTAAAAAACGACAGTACAGAAAGATTTATCGCTTTGCCTTCTATTTCTGATGGGCAATTTCTTTTTACGCAGCATATTTTATACAAACTAAATGAAGACGGTTTTGCAGTTGTTGTTCACAACGGCTCAACCCTTTTTAGTGGTGATGCAGGTAGCGGAGAAAGCAACATCCGTAAACACTTTTTTGAAAACGATTGGGTTGAAGCTATTATTCAAATGCCTACGGATGAATTTTTCAATACAGGTATCTATACCTATTTATGGGTGTTCAATAAAAACAAACCAGCAGACCGAAAAGACAAAGTTATCCTTATCAATGCCAGTGATTTACACGAGCCTCTTAAAAAGAGCAAGGGTAAAAAGCGTAAACAAATGAACCTGGACAATAGAGTTGAAATTGTTAAGGCATTTACCGAGTTCAAAGACAATGCCTTTTCTCAGGTTTTTGATAAATGGCACTTCTACTACAACAAACAAAGCATTATGCTTACCAATGTAGATGAAAATGGTAAGTATCTCGAAATGCCAACCAAAGTTAATCGAGCAGGCGAAACAGTAGAAGAAAAAAGCATCAAGTTAGTTCCTACTAAAATTGAGGTTAAAACAGACAACGAAACAACTACACATACAGCATTTGAAATCACCTCTTTTGATAAATCAAAACATAAATCATTACAAGATTATTTCAATGATGATATTAAACCAACTATCAACGCAATTGACTACAAAGAACAAGATGTAAAGGTATTTACCAAAAAAGCAACCTACTGGTACGACCAAGACAAGGAAACCATAATTGAAGAAGTAAAAGGAGAACAAACCGAATTAGGTTGCGGTAAAATTGTCATCAAATCAGCTTTCAAAAAAGCGACCAAAACAAAAGATGCCAGTATTGTAATTACGGTGGTGCTTACTAAAGATTTACAGAAAGATTATGAGATTATCCCATACAGTCCAGATGATGCAGTAAACCAACAAACCATTGCCGATTTTATGGCTAAATACATTACTCGTCCTTTTGAGTATGTAGATAATGTAATAGGTGTAGAACTCAATTTTAATAAAGTGTTTTATGTTCCCGAAAAACTAAGAACGGTAACAGATGTACAGGCTGAAATAGTTAGTTTGGAAAATGAATTGGCTAACCTTGAAAATGAATTGGGCTTATGATAAAGTATGATTCATATAAGGATAGTGGGATTGAATGGTTGGAGGCATTACCGAATCATTGGGAGCTTAAAAGATTGAAAAACGTATTTTCTTTCGGGACTGGGTTATCAATAACGAAAAAGAATCTTTTAGATGTTGGTGTTCCTTGCGTTAATTACGGAGAAATTCATTCAAAATATGGCTTTGAAGTAAATCCACAAGTACACATATTGAAATGTGTTGAAGAAGAATATCTAACTACATCCAAAAGGTCTTTGTTAAAAAAGGGTGACTTTATTTTTGCTGATACCTCTGAAGATATTGAAGGTTCAGGGAACTTTACTTATTTAAATAGCGACATCAAAGTGTTTGCAGGTTATCACACAATCGCAGCAAAACCAAAACGTAAAATTAACCCGAGATTCATTGCATATTTATTAGACAGTGTTAGCTACAGAAGTCAATTTAGAAGCAATGTTGCAGGCATTAAGGTTTACAGTATTACTCAGGGGTTATTAAATAAGTTAAACATATTTTTCCCAACGAATCAGGAACAAACCGCAATAGCCCAATACCTTGATACCAAAACCCAAGCCATAGATAAAAAAGCAAATCTTTTAGAAAAGAAAATTGGGTACTACAAGGAGCTACGAAAAAGCATCATTAATGAAACGGTAACAAAAGGTTTAGATAAAACCGCAAAGTTTCAGGAAAATGATTTAGGCTTCAATACTCCATTAACTTGGTCCAAAAAAAGGCTTAAAGATGTAGGCTTTCTTTATAGTGGTTTGTCAGGTAAAAGTGGTGATGACTTTAATCAAGACGCCAACCCTAATAACAAAGGATTTATACCATTTACAAACATTGCCAATAACACTTATTTAAAGAAAGACCATTTAGGTACTGTTGTGGTTTTTGATGGAGAAAAACAGAACAAAGTAAAAGAGGGTGATATTTTCTTTTTAATGAGTTCAGAAGGGTATGAAGATATTGGCAAATCCGCAGTATTAGCTGAGAATATTGATGATACTTATCTAAACAGTTTTTGTAAAGGCTTTAGAATTAAACAGAAAAATTGCAACCCATATTTCCTAAATTATCTTTTGCTTTCAGACTATTACAGACAAATTTTAATAATTGAAGGAAAAGGTTTTACCCGTATCAATTTAAAAATGGAAAAGATAAACGATTTTGAGGTTTATCTGCCTAAAAAATTAAGTGAGCAATCTGATATAGTTACCTATTTAGACCACAAAACCCAAACCATTGACAAGATAGTTGGAAATATCCAAAACCAAATAACCACCTTAAAAGAGCTACGCAAAACATTAATTAATGATGTGGTTACAGGTAAAATAAAAGTAGTAGAATGAAAGAATTAGACTTACAAGATAAATACTTAATCAACTTCTTTTGTGAAAGACCTGACGGTCTTCAGTACAAAGAAGCAAAGGCAAATACGGTTTCTTCCAACTTCTTTGTTATGGAGGATTTGAAACAATTCATTTCGGAATCCTCATTAAATAAAGCCAACTACAAAAAGCTACTCAAAAAGTTTGATTCTGAAAAAGCCTTATTAGAAGCATTTACAGACTTCTTAGATGAAAAAATAAAATCATCTATGAATATGGCAATCTTTATCAATACAAATAAATCAGTAACATTTGAAGGTGTAAAATTGCATCTTTTCTACCCAAGCGGTAGCGAAATGGAAGAAGATAAACTATTTGCTCAAAATGTATTTTCTGTAGTTCAAGAATTGCCCTATACCTTTAAATATGAGGGTAAGCAGCGTTTTTCCTTTCGTCCTGACCTTTCCTTTTTTCTAAATGGTATTTACTTAGGGTATAGCGAACTTAAAAGTAACTGGACAAACCAAACAGCAGTTAAAAACGGTCGGAAGAAAGTATCTAAAGACTATCTAAATGCAGTACAAGAGTATTTAGTAATAGCAGACCAAAACGACTTATCTCAAACCATTAGAAAAAACTTTTTAAAGGTATTTGAAAAAGCAATCCACATCACAGCAACAGATATTTCAGAAACTTTTGTAATACGCAACATCTCTACATTATTTGATGACATCAAAACAGGAGTAACCAACGGTAGCTATGATTTTGAGCAATACGAAAAGAAGTTTATAAAAGAGTTCAAGACCTACCCACTTATAAATAAAGAAGCATCGAAAACAGAACGTTTTGAGGAAGTATTCAAGGCTCTGTATGATAAAAAGATGATTGAAAAAGAGATTCTTTACTACAATTTCATTGAAAGGGATCTAATCAAAAAAGAAGGAAGCAAAACCAAAGAATATAAGCACAATGATGGTCGTTTAATCAGCCCAAGACCAAAGCAAAAGTTTGGTACAGATAAAGTATTAGCCAAGATTGAGGAGTTTTTAATCCACGAGAATGACCCTGACTATTTCATCAAGAAGTTAGAAAAAGAGTTAAAGGCAAAAGGATTGGGAGATTCTCAAACCCAAGAGTTAATAAATAAAAGACTTAAATATCAAAACAACAAAACAGTCTATTCCTTACTACTTCAATACGCAGCTGGTTTTGGGAAAAGTAATATTATTGGTTGGACTGCCTTACAACTAAAAGACCTTAGAAAAGACGGAGAGTATATCTATGATAAAGTGATGTTGGTAGTTGATAGATTACAGCTTCGTGACCAGTTAGATTCTAAAATGCACAATATGAATATCCAAAAAGGAATGTTCATAGAAGCCAACGACCGTAAAAGTTTCATTGATGCTTTAAGCAGCGATAAAAGAATAGTAGTAGTCAATCTTCAAAAGTTCTCAGCAGTAGATAATATCTTAGATGAAACCGCAGTAAAGAAACTGGCAAAACTTCGTATTGCATTTCTGATAGATGAAATCCATAGAAGCAACAGCGGTACTCAACACGAAGAAATGATAAGCGTTTTTGACGAACTACAAAGTAGTTTTGATAAGAGCAAGGAGTATCAAACCAACCAAACCAAGAAAAACCTAATAGTCGGTTTTACTGCCACACCAAGCGACCACACTTTAGCAAGGTTCGGAGAGTTCAATAAGTATGCAGAAGCAGAAAAAATCTGGATTCCTTTTGATAGCTATACAATGCGTGAAGCTATTGAAGATGGCTATATTCTAAACCCAATAAAAGGGATAGTGCCTGTTTCAGCTAAAATGTATTTTGAGATTCCTGAAAATGAATTAGAAGGTTTTGAAAATGATTTTGGCTATGATGAAATTCCAGACAACACAGATACCGGGATTGATGAAGAAGGAAAAAAATATGCCATTCGTAAAAAGAAAATATACCTAAATACACAGCGTATTGAAGCCATTTCAAAGTTTGTTGCAGAACGTTTAGTGAGTAGTGTTTACCACAATATTAGAGGAACAGCAAAAGCAATGCTTTCAGCATCTTCAATTCCAGCAGCTATCAAGTACAAAGGTTTTATAGACAAGTACTACAAGGAGTTAGTAAAGGATAAGAAATATGAACGATTTGCAGAAGCTCCAGTTTATATCGTTTATTCAGATAGTCAAGAGCATAAAAGTTGCAGTAGTTTGAATGATGGCTTAAATGAAAAAACAGTACTTCAAAATTTTCAGAAAAAGGACAAAAACGGTATCATCATAGTAGTTGACAAACTGCAAACAGGTTTTGATGAACAAAAACTCCATACATTATTCTTAGACAAAGAGATAAGAGGTATTAATGCTATTCAAACTATTTCAAGAGTAAACAGAACAGCCAAGTACAAGAACGATTGTAAAATAGTTGATTTCTCATATAAGAATGTCAATGTAAAAAACATCAAAGTAGCATTTGAGCATTTCAGTAATGTAGTAGTATCTGATTTTGACCCATTAGGGGATGAAGAAAAACTGATAGAATTATTAAAAACACTTTCTACCAATAGTATTTTCAAAACTCATTTCCCTGCATTTAAAAGCTACCATACTTCAAATCCTGATATTAATCTTATAATAGGCATTGAGGATGCTTTAGATGCGTTTATTAAAGGCTCAAAGGCAGATGCTAAGAAAATTAAAGATGAAGTCTTACAGTACTTTAAAATCCTTAATTTAATTGAGTTTGTAATAGACTTAGATCCTAAATTTATCGAAAGTCTATTTATAGAGTTTTGGCGTAAATACAATATGCTTTATAACCAAATCAATAAGCAATCTGAGGTTATAGATGATGTTGAAATTTACTTTGACAATAGAATTGGTATAATCGCACCGATAGAGCCAAAAGATAAAGGGAATAAGCCTAAAAATCCATCTCCAACAGGTACAGACCAACCAAATAAATACAAATACAATATTCTCAAAGTAATAGAGAAACGTAACCAGGAAGAAGAAGCGATTGAAGAACTTATCGCAGAGTTTGAAAAGAAAATATCATCTTTTTTTGATTTCATCAAAACAGATGATAACGGCCAAAGATTAATTGCTAAAATTAAAGATGAAGGCTCTGCCTTTTCTCAAGATGAAATTTATTTAGATTTCACAAAGCTGTACAGGAAATACACCATCAAGAACAAAGACTTAGGGGATTTCTTTGTACGTGAAACAAAAGATATTTTAAACCAATTATGTGATGATTTTGAAAGGTCATTGAATAGCCTATGATTATATATAACACCGCAGGAAATAAGTTAGTACAAGTTAAAGAAAAGCCCTTTAAGCTTGAACGTGAAATACAATCAATTTTTGAAAGCAACCTTCAAAACATTATGGGTTTGTTGTTTGTCAAATCTGAATTTACAATCAAAAACAAGCGTATAGATACGCTTGCTTATGATAAGCAATCTAATGCCTTTATTATTATTGAATACAAGAGAGATAAAAATTACAGTGTGGTTGACCAAGGATTAACCTACTTAAATTTAATGCTCCAGAATAAGGCAGAGTTTATCTTGACATACAATGAAACCTTAAAAGATATTTTACATAGTAAGGATGTTGACTGGTCACAATCAAGAGTCGCTTTTGTTTCTCCAAGTTTTACCGATAACCAAATATCTGCAAGCGATTTCAAGGACTTTGGTATTGAGTTATGGGAAATTAAGCAATTTGAAAATAATACTATTAGTATCAATACAATTAAGAAAAGTAGTGGTGCTCCAAGTATCAAACCATTGTTGGAGAATAGCGATAGTCTAAAAGAAGTAAAAGAGAACATCAAAGTTTACACAGAAGAAGACCATTTCAGCAATGGTTCGGATTACATTATAGAGTTATACGATAAGTTTAAATCTTCAATACTCAACCTTACAGATAGTATAGAAATATTACCACAGAAGTATTACATAGCGTTTAAGAAAGGCTCAAACATTTCAGACATTGAAATTCAAAAGAAGTCATTGAAAATATTCATTAATGCTAAAATAGGAACTCTTGATGATCCAAAAGGTTTAGTAAAAGATGTTTCAAATATTGGGCATAGAGGAAATGGTGATTATCAAATCCAAATAGAAAACGACAAGGATTTAGAATATATAATGAGTTTAATAAAGCAGGTTTTGCAATAGAGTTTTAAATATGGAATGGTACGAAATACTTTTATTTATTCCGATATGGATTTTGGGGCTTTATCTACACGATAGAATCAGACATCCATATAAATACAAAAAGAAAAACAAATGGTAAAACGCAAAAGCAGACATACACCTTTGCAAAGATTAGAACGAAACCTTCGGTTTTCGTTCAGTTGTATGCTGTCTATGATGTTTTCACCCAATTACACAAGACCATTCAGTTGGTGGGCTATTCTTGGTTTTATGGGCTTTTTAGCCTTTTCAATGTTTATGTTATCAATATCACAGTAGTATATGGCTAAAAGAAATCATTTAAGATTATTAGGAGATAAGCAACTAAAAGAAGTAGGGACTGTTAAATTTAATTATGGATTTCCTACTTCAAATGATGAAGATGAGGAGGAAATTACTCCTAATTATA
The DNA here is from genome assembly GCA_942490835.1 of uncultured Saprospiraceae bacterium. GTDB lineage: Bacteria > Bacteroidota > Bacteroidia > Chitinophagales > Saprospiraceae > UBA6168. The sequence goes on along the minus strand of CALNYY010000093.1, from coordinate 433,995 downwards.
CTTATATGGCTGAAAGCCTTCGCCAATCAACTTTAAGATATAGTTCAGACTTATCATTTAAATATGAGAACAGGAATAAAGAAATAGAAATTCCTGCTGATATTGATTACATAGAACTCCAATTTGTCGACCAGTTTATAATTAAAGATTATGCCAATGATTACTATAAGACTTTTGGTCTTGAAGCTGCTTCATTTTCAAATTTCGGAAGAACAGGGCTATTTGCAATTATAGACCAAGAACTGTTTAAATCATTTTTGTCTAATGTTAAATCATTTATAGAATTTGGCTCAGGAATCAATCCAGATGCTACATTTTCAAAATATATAGTATACGTAAGAGCATTTAAGCTATTAACTTCAAGAGATATTATCAAATTCAGATTTGCTGAAATAGGCAGTGTCATTCAGTTAGCATTGTTTGAATTACCACTCGACTATGAATTGCAAAGCAACCTTACTAATAGTTTGATTGACTATTTAAATAGTATTGGTGTTCAGAGTATTTACAATCCCGAAAGCAACAAATTAGAGGTACATAACGCATCTGTAGATGATATTAAAAAAGTAGCAAACAATTTTGATATAATAAAAAGTATAACTTGTTCTCTCTCATCTGTTGTTTCACCTTCAACTTTTAATGTTGTTTCAAGAGACTACGGTTTCACAATTGCCAATTCAGATGATATTTTACCGCTTATAGGTGTGATTGACACAGGCATAAGTATGCAGTCTCCTCTACAATCTATTACAATTCAAGATGATACATTCAGTCTAATTGGTAATCCTTTAATTGATATAGCTGGCGGGCATAATAGTAATGGTCACGGTACGGCAGTTGCGGCATTAGCCGCTTTGGGTAGAATGAATCATCTTAACAAATTTTCAGGCACTGTTAATGCGGATGCAAAGCTTTTGTCTATTAAAATATCAGAAACAGGAAGTGGTTATTTATCAGAGGAGAATCTAATTAAACTCCTATATGAAGCAAAAGGCAAATACCCTAACCTTAGTCTTTTTGTATTAACAACCTGCTATTCCAAATTCAAATCAACAAATGAGCCATTTTCTAATTACACCTATGAATTAGATAAATTTTCTCACCGTACAAATTCATTGATTGTAATATGTACAGCGAATAATAATGCTTGTATTGATGAAAATACAGATTACGACTTGAAATATTTTAATTCACCACATACCAATCTTTGTACTCCTGCTGACAGCTTAAATAATTTAGTAGTTGGTGCGGCTGCTGAAAATTTGAATAATGACATTTTCTATGGTATTTCAAAAGGTAGAGAATACCCAACTTTATATACTCGTAAAAGTCATATTGACTTAAAGTCAATTTATCCCAAAAATAAAACCAATAAGAATTATTTCAAGCCAGATGTTATTGAATGCGGTGGTGATGTTGGATACTATAATGATTCTCTTTTGGATTGGGCTGAGGATTCTGCTATGGACGTGCTTTCAGCTCGTCCTGAAATTGGTTTTACTCGTGATACAGGCACAAGCTTATCAGCTCCTTTAGTTGCTAATCTGGCAGCTAAATTGATAAAAGAATATCCCACTTTGCATATTCAAACTATAAAGGCATTAATAATAAATGGGGCATCATTTAATACGATTCGTTTCCCTAAGGATGTATCCCATTTGTTAAAAGCAACAGCAGGTAATGGTTTTGTAGATATAGAAAAAACTTTGTTTTCTGAAGATAGTAGTCCAACTCTTATTTTGGAGGACACTATCAAAAATGGTGAGACTAAACTTTATCCAATAACATTTCCTGATTACTTAATTAATGAAGCTATTGGTAGGGTTAAAAGTATAATTAAGATAACAGGCACAATTTGCTTTAGTTTTGAACCTATAAAAAACAATCAGCTATCATATAACCCTGTTCATTTAGCTTTCGGTTTTTTTAAGAATCATACTGTTGACCAAATTAATTCAAAAAAGAAAGATAACGATTCAACATTAAGATCAAATATAGGTTGGTCTCAAAGTGGCAGGCACGTATCTAAACCTATTCCATATTCAAATAGTCAAAAAATGAATTTCACTATTGATTTAACTCATTTGATTTCAGAAAATCAAACTCTTAACTTAGCAGTACAGTGCAAGTTATCAGAGCAAATTATTGGAGGAATACCTGAAGATTATCCATCATCTTTTCCTTTCTCATTAGTTATTCGGTTTGAAGAAAATTTTAAAGTGAATAATAATAGATTGTATGATGGATTAATTGCATCTAACAATATTGAAATTCTTGAAAATATAGATTTAGAAGGAGATTTAGAGCTAAGTAATTAAGATACCAATGCTTTTTTTTCGGCATCTATTAATTGCTTCCAAATGGATGTATCAATCTTACTCGACAACTTAGTTTCAATATCATTTTGTGCAAACAAACTTCTTTTTATTGCAGTGATTAAAGTCTTTTGAATACTGTAATAGGAAAGCCCTTTACTATCCCTTATTATTTTGTTAGCCCTTGTTTTGTTGTCAAAGGTAAATTGGCCATTTTTAAGAGTTAAACTAACTAACTCTTTTATTTCATTTTCATTTGGCAATGAAAATTCAATGATATTATCAAATCTTCTTAGAAGTGCATCATCAAGCATTTCTTTTTGATTTGTTGCAGCAATCACAATACTACTTTGTGGTAGGTAGTCAAAAAGTTGAAGTATAGTATTAACAACTCTTTTCATCTCTCCGTGATCTTGACTATAATCTCTTACTTTCCCAAGACTATCAAATTCATCCAAGAAAATAATGCAATCCTCAATAGCTGCTTTTTTAAATATCTTAGATAGATTCTTACTCGTTTCTCCAAGTTTTGATGAAACTATTGCCCCAAGGTTAATCACAACCATCATTTTATCCAACTCTCCAGCAAGTACATAAGAAGCAAGAGTTTTTCCGCAACCAGATGGTCCGTGCATTAAAACTTTATTTGCTACTGGTAAATCAAACCTTCTTAGTACATCAATCTTATGGTGTTCTTCAATGAAATATTTCAGTTCATCCTTTACAGTACTTTCAGCGACAATATTTTCAAGAGTGTAATCTGATGTTATTTTTTCAAGTATGAGTTCAGATATTTCCTTATCTTCTGCTCTTTGTAAATAGGCATCAGAGCCAACTTTTGTTAACCCATTAGTTTTTTGATGTCTTAACGAATCCTTGAGTATAGATTGTAATTGAATTGCAAAATTCAATTTTTTAGTTTTCTTTGAGTGCTCAATGAGTTCGTTCAATACAGACAATAGCCTTTCCTGGTCATTTTCAAGACCTGATTTCGCTATCTCCTTTATGTAATCAAATTGACTCATTGTTTAAAATACTATACCACAAAGATAACGTTTTTTACCGAGATTTTAGTACCTTTGCCGCCTTTTTAATAGGTGTGGCAAAGCCACGAATTTATTAAGACCCACCCAGCCACCGCACAAAACACGGCTTATGCACTGCCAACCGCACTATGCCAACGCTTCAGTGCATACTATGGTACTGCCGCCATTTTTAAACTGTCATACTTTTTGTGTGGTCTGTTCCCAACGCTATACAGCACATTGCTTTTTTGTTTAAAGCATTTATTTTTTATAGGTAAAAACTAAAAAAGCAAAGAGCTGTTGCCAACCCTCCACAGCCCAAACAAAAAGCCGCTACATTCCAACCACCACCACCATTTCGCTTATGCCAGTATTAAAAATGTCGGAAGCTACATTAACATAATGTGGCATTATAGTACTGCCTTTTCCCCTGCTTATGCAAGCATCCAACCGCACAGTCAGTCCTATAATAACATTATGTTAAGTATCCAGCACCATAGCTGTCCTTATCAGTCCAGAGCCGTGTTTTAACCAGCCGCACCCACCCAAAAACCCAATTCCCCACCACCCTTTCAGCGGTCAGAAAAAAAATAAACTATGAAGTTTAGTATCGGCTTTTAGTAGGTACTATTCCGTTTCTCTACATAGCACCCACTACAGCCTAATTTGCCAGCAAGAGTAGTGCCTTCTCTCCATTCCACGATACCCATCGCACTATTCCATTACGCAATCCGTATGCTTTCCCCAACCCAATAAACTTTGCAGTAATGTAAAGATTGCAAAGTTTGCAACCCTGCAAAAGCATACAGTATTCCTCCATTCCATACCCAAGCAATCGTTCCATTCCGTTCAGTCACCACACTTGCCACACACAAGCCACCGCACAAATAAGGTATAGTTTATTTTTTTCTGGAAGTGTTTACCCCATTGGAATTGAAAAGAAGAAGTTTCAATTAAGATTAGAGTTTAAAGAGATGTTTTAACAAAAAGAATAAAAAAGGAAGCAAAAATAGGTGGCTACAATTGGCCCTTCAAGTTCAAGCCCTACGGGTTTTTAAAAAAATCTCCACCCTATCGGGTAGTATTTTTTCAAAAAAACTTGCTTGTCCAATCTCCACCACCTGATGAGATGGCTTTCTTTTTTTTTCGTTTTTTTCTTTGTCAAAAAATTTTTTGTCAGAGGGGATTTCGGAAGCAAACAAAATCATCTCAAAATGGCAAAATTCTCACTTAAAACGTACAGCCCAAAAGCTCAAATAAACGAGCCACATTTTTACATCCTATGCAAAGGAAACAACAGCGGAAAACCACTTTCCGAGCCTTGCCCGAATTGCTTTGTACTTACCGCCAAAAGCGAAGAAGATAAGCAGTTTTTTTACTCGCTTTGTTTCGGCTTATGGAAGGCAAAATCATTTGAATATTTTTTAAAAGGTTCGGTTATCCCATTCATTACCATTGGCGATTGCAAACAAGCTATAAATAACGGATTAGAGCAAGCCAAAAACGATTTAAAAGGCTTCAACAAGTCAGTAAAAGCATTGGAAATTTTAGAACAGCAAGAGAAAAAATACAAAGAAACTTTGCTCCTTATTAATGATGCAAAGAGGGCTATTTTTTACCGTTACATCAAAAGGAGGTAAAATTCCTTTCCTATGGTTGTCTTATGGTTTAGGTACATATATTTAAACCATATTTCGCCATTATAGGAAAAAAGGTGCAAACGAAAAAAGCCCACTCGATTAGAGCAGGCTTTCCCGATTTTCCGAAATCGTCTAATTCACTGATGAAGAATTAGAATATCTTGGCTACTTTCATTGCATTTCCTTGCGAAAATAAGTAGTAGTTTGAGTTCACTTCCTGATAAAATTCTACCGCCAACACATTAACAACCGACACATCCGCAGAAATTGTAGGAGAACCGGGCAACGTACTTACAACACTTATCAAACCAGATGCAGCGTTTACAGGTAAATAGCCTGAATCTTGCACATCTGTTAAGCCGTTTGTCGTACCGTCCTTTGGCTCATAAATACCAGTAGTGCTGTTATATTCAAAATCAGACAAAACCGAAATCGCATTGATGATTTTAAAATGTGTTGCACCTGCTGGAACATACATTCTATCCAAAGGATTAAACGAAGGAATATCCAAAGTTGAACTATCTCTACCTGCTGATGGAGTTATCGTGTAAGGAGCATTAAAAGCACCATTAAAAGAAGTGAATTTGTTAAACTCGAAACCATCTAAATATTGAGGAGCAACTGTTACCAAAATAGAACGCTTTCCTCTGGCTTCTGAACCATCTTCTAAGTTGATTTTTTTCATTACAGCTGTAATACGTCCAGTAACTTGACTGTCACCATTGTTTCGTATTAAGCCTGCAATACTTGTTCTTAAAGATTTTCCAGCTGTTGCACTTCCCCCAAACTCGTTCATATTTTCTCGAGTTCTTTTGAAAGCAGGATCTGTTGCAATTTGGTCAGCTGTTGGACCACCAGTTAGTCCAGCAAAATAACCTTGATTTCCCTTGATTTTAAAATGTCTGATGTCGCCAAGAGTACCGACATATTTTAGAGGACCTTTCTGCCTTGCCATAATATTATGTATTAAATGTTAAAAATTATTGTAAATTTACAACATAATCAACTGTTTATCAATTACTTATATAGTGCAATATGAAGCAATTAGATGTAAAGAGTCAGACCATAATCAAAACCAACTACGAAATAGTAAAAGTTGTAGATGGTGACGGTATAATCGCAAAGAATATAATCTCAAATAAAGAGGAAGAAATACGTTTTTATGGCATTGATGCACCAGAGTTGACCCCTTGCAAAAAACTAAAGCAGGACGAAAGAGAAACCCATTTATCAGGACGTTTCTTGATGGAGCTTGCACACCAGTCTTATGAGTTTTTGAGAAAAAGAGCAAAAATTGGAAAGCGGATTACATTAATTCAAGAAGTAGGCAACGAGCAAGACCCATACGGCAGAACTTTGGCTTATGTGGTATTGCCTAACGGCAAAACCTTAAACGAAATAATGGTCAAGAACGGCTTTGCAAAGCCTTATGATAAACTTTATTGCTCCGAACTACCAAAGTATCAAGAACTCAATTTGAGAGCTAAAACAAAGAAAAAAGGCTTATATTTGCTCGTAGATAGGTTCTAATAAAACAAAGGCATTTTCTCTTATTTGCCACCAATTTTACAGATTTTGTTGCCTATTTGTTGCCCAAACCTCATAACTCATTGATTATCAAGTTAAGTTACTTTTTGTATCGGGAAGTAAGTTGCCAAAAAATACAATCATGAAAGAGCCACCTTTTTATTTTCAACCATTTATGCATGCTATTGAATCAGCGGTATTGCAATTGTGGGATGAATTTCCAGCTTTAAATGATAAAGATGTTGAGTTTGTCTATGACAAATTGAAAGAATATTTTAGAAAAAAGAGTCAAGGTAAAAAATTAGAAGAACCCGAAACTTCCTCTGAACGCAAGCAGGCGCTGATAGATGAATTGCTCAATATCATTGACGAAAGAGAAGAATTGGAAGCTGATGCCCCATGTATCAACAGCACAGAGTATATGCCTACCGGTATTCCCATTCCAAACCTTTCAGCTTTCTATATGATGTGCCTGAACCGATTGATCAAATCAGTGCGAATGTGGCGAAAGGAACAGGGGGCAAAGGGGTATCTGTCTTTCATTAAGACACATGTAATATGAAAGGTGTCATTTGCAATGGATTCACATCCAACTCCGTCAACACCCCTCGAAAACTTTCTAACCCCGCCTCCAAATTCTCTATAATCTCTTCTGCCAAAACATCAGGATCAGGTAGGTTGAGTTTCCAGGTAATCACCATAGCCTACGCCATCGTCCCGGAGGACGTCACAAAATGACCAGACTTTTTGTACGATGGATGCGGTTTGGCTCATTGTAAATAGAATAGTGTTAATCCAATTTTTTCTCAATGCAAGTATATTCACTCATTTTATTTACTGGTAATTTACTGCCTTTTGATTTTACGGTAGTAATAAAATTATCACATCTTGATTCATCAAAAAGACCATTGCTAAGAGCTTCACATAGGAAGTCCATTGTGGTTAAATAAATAATTGAATGTGTTTGGCAATAAGTATGGATGTCTTTAAGGTTGGAACTGGCTAAAATATTTTCATTGAACCTTACATAGGCAAGACAAGCACTTTCCCCGTCTCCTTTTCCACTTTTCAGGAGGCTAGCATATTCTTTTAAAAGAGATAAGTTTGAAGATGGTAGGTCAATTAATTCAATCAATTTGAAGTTGACTAAATTGTCAATTTGTTGTTTTTTCGATCTGTGTTTTGACAACTCATTATAAACCACGTCAAGCATCATCAACTTGTTTTTTGGGAATATTTTGGGCAAAGCCAATTGCTCACTTGCCTTCATAAAATGTATGATGACGTCTGCATCAAGTAAAATGGTTTTCGCTTTCATGATTCAAGCCTTCTTCGGTCTCAAAAATATCAATTCCAATATCATACATCAGGGACGAATAATGTCCTTCTGAAATTTGTTCATTGTCGAAAAGCGATTTTGCAAGTTCACCATAATTCCCTAAAAAAAGATTTTCATTGCCTGGCCTGTACAAGCTGGTGGTATGCCCCCATTCCCTTGCACTTTTAATGACATTATTTTTGAACTTTTCCAAATGTACTTCATCAATTAATCCAATATCTTTTAGTCTAATAAGTAGTGCCATACGTGAGCAGGAAAAATATTGTTCAATCCTCAATATGGTCGGTAGTGTAATCTTATTTTTTCCGATTTTTTCATGACTAGGAATAACTTTCAGGATGCCTTCTTCTGGCAACAAAAAATAAGACGCAAATAAATCCGCCTGGTATTCATGGATGTCTTTACGATTGAAAGTACCTGCCTTGCAAACCATGGATGAAAAATCCGATTGGACAAAAAGGTGATAAAGTTCGTGGCAAATGGTAAAATGCTGTCTTCCTAATGTCTGGCTGCTATTAATGAGCATGAATCGCATGGGGCATAGATTGTCCATTATTTTAATGCACATCCCAGAGACTTGGTCACTGTTCAGCGGTCTGAATACGCTGTTTACGCCCAATTGTAACAGCAAGCTTTTTAGTCTAATAGGTTCAGAAGGTGTCAATGCCCAATTGTTGCGGCATTCTCTTGCCTTTTGTTCCATATTTATTTTCTGGAAATTAACGGCCATCTCTGTCATCTTTTGTGTGAAGCAACGATTTCATTTTTACATAATTCTTCACTATTTTCTTGAAGGAAGCAATGGCCTCAAAATCATTGCTTTGTATTGAATCGGCACGAAAAGCGAATGCGAAATTAGCCTGTTGGGCTATTGCTACTTCTTCCAAAAGGTCAATTAACTCAATACCGAAGAGGTCAGTTAGTTTATTTAAATGCTGTATAGGGATTTCCCGTTTTCCATTTTCATAGTAGCTAATCAACTCTCTTTTTATTCCTAAATAATCGGCGATGGAATCTTGGGAAAAGCCGATTCTTTCTCTAAATTTTTTGATGTTCTGGCCTGTGGTTGAATGCATTGTTTCGGCAGACATAATGAAAGTGACCTGGTTGTGAAAGTTGTTACAAAATAAATATTTTTCGACAAGATAGTCAAATTTGTAACAAATTAATTTACTAAATGGTTATATTTATCAGCTTTTTTACGAAAAGAACTATTTATGGTTATCTGTTTTCGATTTGTTTGCGTGAGGCAATGAAGAACTGGTGCAATTTCCGTTTCAATAAATCTTTGGGCAAATACTCTGTGATGTACCTGCCGACCTTCACTTGGGTTTCATCCAGTTGCAGCAACTCGATTTGCTCATCGTTGCCCTCGGCACAGAGGATCAGGCCAATAGGCTGTTTTTCGTCATCTTCCGTTTCGTGTTTTTCCAGCCAGCGCAGGTACAGTTCCATTTGCCCTTTGTAACCTGCCTCAAATTTCCCAATTTTCAGATCAAGGGCAACTAGCCGTTTCAACTTGCGGTGGTAAAATAACAAATCAAGAGAATAGTCCTTGCCGTCGATGACCATTCTTTTTTGCCGCTCCAGAAAGGCGAAGCCATGGCCCAATTCCAACAGGAATTGTTCTATTTTTTGCAGGATGGCCTGTTCAAGGTCTTTTTCCAAAAAGGTATCTTTCAGTCCCAAAAAGTCCAGCACATATGGGTCTTTGAATACCAGATCGGGGCTGAGGTGGTCTTCTTCTTTGAGGGCTTGCAATTCCAGTTTGGCCAATTCCGCTGGTTTTTGGGAAATGGCTGTCCGTTCAAAAAGCATGGAGCGGATTTTTTCCCGCAGGGTGCGGACCGACCAGTTTTCTATGCGGCATAGGTGGGCGTAAAAGTCCCGTTCCATTTCGGATTTGAGTGGAATGATTTCAATGAAATGCGACCAGGTCAATCGTTGCGACAGTGTCGCAAAAATTTCGAATTCAGGAAATGTGCTGGCGAAATCAACCATTCGCTTTAGATTCCTCTTAGAATAGCCATTACCATATTCTTCTACCAATTTTGCCGACAGTGTCGGCAAAATCATTTCACCGTATTCTGCCCGTTGGTTTTGCAAGATTTCTTCATTGATGCGTTTTCCGATATTCCAGTAAAGCAAGGTCAGTCCCGCATTCACCGTCTGGCTGACGGCCTGCTGGGTTTGCTCGATTAGTTGCCGGACGTCGGCAAAGAGCTGAGGAGTGGGCTGGGTGGGGTCTTTTTTCATAAGGTATGTTTTATTACACAAAGGTGGGAAATTTGCAATAATTCCCATTTACTTCTTCCGCCTTCCCTTCGACCTGTTCAAAAATTTCATCATATCCCCAAACATCCCTTTCAGCGAATGCAACTCAATCTGTTTTTTCAATTCCGGCAACATAGGATGCCCAGGAGCAAGCTCTGCCAAAAGCTTGTAATGGGACTCAGCGCCCTCCGGGTTGCCCTTCGACAACCAAAACGGATTAAAAAACTTTCATAAGCAAACACTTCGGAAACGTGGAACATTTTCCGTTTGGGGAAACTGCGATTGATGGTCAGGGGCATGCCGCCGAGTACTTTTTCGACTTCGTCCAGTTCGTCCACTTCCCAGTGTTGGATGGTCTTGTTCATAATGGCATAAATGTAATCAGGGAAATCCCTCATAGCATTATCGTTCACCAAATAGGCTTCATCATAATGGTTCAGACGCTTGAGGGCAACGAACAAATGGTTGCACAACTGCGGCACTTGCGGAAACTGCTTTATGACTGCGGGCAATTCTTTCACCGTCTGCTTCGGGTTGTCGTTGCATACCTCTCGGTATTTGTCGACGGCATCGGCGATCTCGTCCGTAATCTCAAAACCATGCGGGTGGAATTCGTCGTCGTCCGTGATTTCAATGCTGAACAAATGAAGTGTTCCAACATCCGAGGGTGGCTTTTTCTTGTCAGGCCTTTTCCTTCTTTTTGGTTTTCTCTTCATGGTTTCTTTCCTTTTTTATTCTTTCTAACCGGATTTCTAAAATAGCATTATCCAATAAGCCCGCTACTTCAATTTCCTCTCCGTCGAACTCAAGGGAAGGTTGATCGAAAACCATATCAATTTATCTTCGAAGCCCATATCTAATTTTATCTTGACGTCGAATTTGGTTTGCTGAGAGCATGAGTACCATTAAACTTGCAGCTCACGCTATTGAGTCTGTAACGTAATCAAATTTAAAAGCGTCATTTGAAAAGAAAATAGAATTACCAACTTTCAATGAATATCTCCATACAGGGTCTCAACAAAGTATATCCTAATGGCAATCAAGCTTTAAAAGATGTCAACCTGGAAATAAAGGAAGGCATGTTTGGCCTCTTAGGGCCAAATGGCGCAGGCAAGTCCAGTTTGATGCGTATCCTCGTAACATTAATGAAGCCCAGCAGCGGCACTGTACTGGTTAACGGTAAAAATGCAGCAGAAAACCGTGGCTATGTCAGGGGTATGCTTGGGTACTTACCGCAGGACTTTAGTTTCTTCTCCAACTTGACTACCCACGAATTTTTGGATTATGCAGCCCGCCTGGCAGGCATGGGTAATAGTAGGAAGCGGCAACAGGCGGTTGATAACCTGCTGGAGGAAGTTGGTCTCTTTGATGTGCGGAGCCGAAAGGCAGGTAAATTATCAGGAGGAATGAAACGACGTTTGGGTATTGCCCAGGCGCTAATCAACGATCCAAATATCATCATAGTGGACGAACCCACAACTGGACTGGATCCCGAAGAACGTATCCGTTTTCGTAACCTGCTGGCTCGCCTGAGTTCCAGAGAAGTCATTATAATTCTTTCTACCCATATTGTTGCGGACATCTCCAGCACCTGTGAACACATGGCCCTGCTGAACCGTGGGCAAGTGGCTTTTACAGGATCACCGGAGGAATTGATTCGCATGGCACAAGGTCATGTCTGGACTATTTACGTAACGGAAAAAGAGTACATTGAGGTAAACCAAAAATTCCATGTTGTGGCCACCGTTATGATGAAGGATGGTTGGAAAGTTACCGTTGTCGGCGATGAAGTGAAAGGGTATCAGGCCGAAGCTATCCTGCCTAATTTGGAGCATGCATATGTGTATTTTGTGGAGCATACGTTGAAGAATAAAAATTAAAATCAAAATGAAAAAAAACGAAATGAACCAATGTCGATTGCACTCCGTGTCAATGCTTTACAGGCACTAATTTAAATTTTGATTTTATTGATTCAAACTTATTCTAAAAAAAGGAAAACCTATTAAAAGGACACATGCTTTTCACCTTCAGATCCATAGCAAAATATGAACGAACCATCCTGCTGCGAAGCTGGTTTTTTCGTATTTTTTCTGGACTTTCTCTCGTGTTTTTATTTGCATTCAACATGGGAGAGATTTCTCCTGTAGGTGACATGTTGTGGGCATACCGGGCGGTTCCAGCCAATATGCCTTATATGAACCTGTTCCTGCTAAATATTGCTCAGGCCATTATAGCGGTCTTTTTATCCTCGGAATTCATCAAGCGAGAACGCAAACAGGACACGGCGGAGGTATTCTATGTTCGCTCCATGAGTAACGCTACCTATATGCTTGGAAAAGCATGGAGTATTCTTTCAATATTTTTGCTCATCAATATAGTGGCATTGATAATGGGATTGATTTTCAACTTGCTGGCTGAAAACACCTCCGTAGATTGGCAAGCCTATTTATATTATCCCTTGTTGATTTCATTGCCTACCCTGGTATTTATAATAGGTTTGTCGACACTGTTAATGAGCATCGTCCGTAATCAGGCACTGACATTTGTGATACTGCTGGGTTGCATCATGTCTAATCTGATTTATATAAAAGGATCATACAATTACCTTTTTGATTACATGGCTTTCTACCAGCCATTGTTCCATTCAGAACTGGTAGGATTCACTGATTGGCAATCCATCCTGACCCTGCGATCAATGTATGCTTGCCTGGGATTTGGTTTTATCTTTTTCTCCATCTTTAATTTGAATCGCCTGCGACAATCGAAATGGGGGAATAAGTTGTCGTTGTTTTTGGCCATGGTTTTTATAGCAGTTGGCTTATTCTTGGGAAAACAACATCTGGATCGCTTCCAGCAAAGTATTGCGTTGCCGCAGCAAATGATTGAACTCAATAATAAATTTCTTACGCATGCCCGAATCGATATAGAAGATCACGATATTCAATTGGAACAATCAGAAGACCGTTTCACCGCCATCTCCCGCATCACTGGTCAGACAGAAGAAGCCGCTCAGGAATTTGTATTTACCCTAAACCCCGGCTTGAAAGTAAATTCAGTAACAGTTGGGAATAAGCCGTTGACTTTTGATCGGCAATTGCATCTATTATTTATTCAAACAGATACACTGCTACCAGCAGGAACCACTCTTGATCTGACCATTCAATATACTGGGACTATTGATGAAAATGCCTGTTACCCTGACATTGACTACAAAACGAAATACAAAAAACCGGACAACCCAATTATCGATTTCGGTCGCCGATATGCTTTCGTTCACCCAGAGTTTCTGTTGTTGACACCTGAAGCTCAATGGTATCCACAGGCAGGAGTAGGGTATAGCGATACCTCCCCTCACTGGTATAGAAAGGATTTTATCAATTACCAGTTGCGTGTAAAAACATTGCCGGGACTTAGTCCTGTGTCACAAGGTGAAGTTCAGCAAATAGGAGAAGATTCTTACGTTTTTAAATCCGACATGGCGCTGCCTCAAATATCTATTTCGATAGGGAGGTATAAAACACAAAGTCTTGTAGTGGACAGCCTGGAGCTGTCCGTGTATTATATCGAAGGGCATGACTATTTTAAAACAGCCATTCCAGATATCAGGGATACGATGGAATCTATAATAAGGGAGCGGTTAGGAGATTTTGAACGCCAATCTGGCCTTAAATATCCCTTTCAGGAATTTGCCATTGTAGAAGTGCCGGGTCAATTCAAATCTTATGATCGAATTTGGACTTCTGTTCATCAGACCAACCAGCCAAGTATTGTCTATTTGCCAGAACGAGGTATGCATTCAAGACGGTTTGATTTTGATGGATCAGTTAAGCGCAGGAAAAGGTGGGGACGAAACCGTAATTCCACCCCTGAAGAATTGCAGTTGGAAGTGTTTAATAGTTTTCTGGATCAGTTTTTCCGCTTCAAAAACATAAACACTTCCTCCGAAGGCGATAAGACGGTGGTTGATGAATCGATCAACCCTTATTACCAGTTTTCACAGTTCTACGAGATGTGTAATAACCTGGATTCTAAAGAATGGCCTGTATTGAATCGGGTCTTTGAATCCTATCTTAGAAATGACAATAGTTCAGGGCCAGACTGGGTTCGCCGATCAAGCGGAAGCACCCAGAACGAACTGGCCAATATGATCTTGCAGGAAAAGTCCTTTTCGGACGTCTTGGTGCTGAAAGAGAATCAGCCTTTAATTGACAATGTTATTGACCTAAAAGGGGAAATGCTTTTCTCGATGCTTCAAGCGAAGGCTGGCTCTTCAAAGTTTCGGGAGCATATCATCGGGATGCTGGAAGATAATCGGTTCAAAAATGTTAAACTGACAGATCTGGATGTTCAACTCCAAGCTGAATTTGGAGTAGGCCTTTCCCAATACATGGATAAGTGGTTCAATGAGACCGATTTGCCGCGCTATCTGATCAGTACTCCAATTGCTGAAAAAGTGCTGGCCGGCAACAGGGAATTGATCAGAATCCGGTTTAAAGTTTCTAATCTCGGTACCGCAGAAGGTGTGATCCGATCGACGATCCGAATGGAGGAGCCAATGGAAAAGCTCATCTATTTGGAACCTGGCCAAACCAAGGAGGCCTTTTATCTATCAGTCGAAGAACCCAGTGGCATTCAATTCAACACCCTGGCTTCTGGCAATTTGCCCAACCAGATAGAATATGTTTTCGAGCAAATTAATAAAACACGGGTAACAAATGCTCGGGAGCAAGTAGAAGAAGTGAGTCAGCCAATTACGATTATTGACAATGGCCGGGAAATCATTGTGGATAATGAAAATCCAGATTTTGAGTTTTCCCATTTCGAGGAAATGAGCCGTCTCCGCAAATGGCTTCAAACTACTGACGAAGAAGATTTCAAATATAAAGGAACCAAGGTTTGGAGACCTCCTTTAAACTGGACTGCGACTACCGATGACGAGTTTTTTGGTGAATTTGTCCGGTCTGCATTTTATATCAAAGCGGGAGATGGTTCGAAAGAAGCTAAATGGAGGATTCCGATTACGGAGCCAGGCCGCTACGATGTTTATTACCATGTATATAAAGACGATTCCTTTAATTGGTGGCGTGATCAAAAAGGAAGCTATCATTTCAAGATTCCTCATGAGAATGGGATAGATGAGCCGACCATCGAACTCGATAAAGAAACACCTGGTGGCTGGACTTCTCTTGGAGATTATGAATTTGCAGCTGATACCATCACGATCTCATTGACTAATGAAACCAGACTGCGGGCTGTTTTTGCAGATGCAGTGAAACTGGTACGAATGGACTGATTAATTCAAGTTGCGATATGCTTAAAATCAAGTTTTATATGGTTGATAAAAAGTTTATAAAAGGTTGATTCGCAATTAATATCAACTGTCATCAACATGTTAAAACCTTTTATCAACTATAATACAACTTGCGTTAATTTTATGTACAGTGGTCTCCAAATTCGCAACAAGCAGTAATTCGGATTTCAGTAGATCTGATGGTTCGCAGCAGTATTTACTTTTGATAAAAGTATGATTATGAAAAATACTAAAATATATGTCCTTGTTTGCGTTGCAAAAGCGCTGTTGTTTTGGGGCATGATCCACTCCCAGGTAGCAGCACAAACTGTGTTGACACTTGATGCAGCCCTGGATATCGCAGAAAAAGGCAGCCCATCTATTCAGCGCTCTTTATTCAATATTGAACAATACCAGTACAGCCTAACGGCAGAACGGGCTTCTTTGAAATCCCGATTTTCTCTGAATCTTGATCCTTTTGGTTTCAGCCGAACTCGGAGCTTTGACAATCAGTTTTCCCAGTGGTTTACGAACACGGAACGATATTCATCTGGAACACTGCAGGTAGATCAACCCATTTTAGCTACAGATGGTACGTTGGCACTAATTAATAGACTCAGTTGGCGCAGTAACGAAACTGAAATTGCAAACTTTGGGGAAAATTCAAATAAAGCTTTTTACAACAACCTATACCTAGCCTATAATCAACCAATCTTCACCTATAACCGCCGAAAAATGGCGCTGGATGAGTTGGAGCTGAACTACGAGAATGCCAGCCTTCAATATGCGATTCAGCGACTTGCACTAGAAAAAACCATAACCGGCCAGTTCTTCGATGTTTATCTTGCTCAATTAAACCTCGATATCGCACGAGAAGAATTAACCAATACCACCAAAAATTTCGATATAGTCAAAAACAAAGTGGAAGCTGGACTGCTTGCCCGAGAAGAGCTGTATCAGGCCGAACTCAACTTTGCCAATGCCCAGCTTTCTGTTCAGGATAATGAACTGTCTTTAGCCAATTCTGAAGAAACTTTCAAAAGAGAGGTCGGAATGAACCTGGATGAAGAAATTCAATTGATTACAGACCTGGAAGCCAAACCCGTAGTAATCGATCTTGAAAAAGCCATTGACCTTGCCTTGGAGTCGCGTATGGAACTTAGGCAGAGGGAGATCGAAATTGAAAAATCATTTTTCGATTTAGAACGGACAAAGTCGCAGAATGAATTTAGGGCTGATTTGCAACTTACGTTGGGTATTTTTGGTGATAACGAAAACTTTAGCCAAGTCTATGGTATGCCCACAAACAACCCGAGCGTGGGCTTGACTGTTAACATCCCGCTTTACGATTGGGGGGAGCGAGAGGCTCGATTGGATGCCCAAAAAGTTACCCTAAAATCGCAACGCCTCGACCTTAGTGAAGAGCGCAAACAAATTCAAATGGATATTCGTCGGTCTTATCGCAGTGTTCAGGCGCAAATGCCCCGAATAGAGATTGCTCGTAAAAGTGTGGAAAATGCTGAAAGGACCTATGAGATCAATGTTGAAAGATATGTCAACGGTGACCTGTCTGGAATAGATTTGAATCAATTCCAGACTCAGCTGTCGGGTAAGAAGATTGACTATGCTTTGGCATTGATCAATTACAAATCTCAATTGCTAGACCTTAAAATACTCACATTATTTGATTGGGAAAAACAAGAGCCTGTTTCCATGGTACTCCCATCTAATCAATAACCTTTAAACAAGAATCGTGAAAAATAAACTCTATTTCTATCTCCTTTTATTGGCGCTGTCTGGCCTATGTTCTTGTGACGAGGCAGAAGAGGAAAGCCCTTCCGTAGACATTGCCGCTCCAGTTTCAGTTTTGCAAATAAAACCTGGTTCTATATCCCGTCATGCCACAGCAACAGGAAACGCCACAGCTGAAAAAGCCATTGACTTGAGTGCGCAAATTGGCGGGCTTTACAAATTAAAAAACCACCCTTCTTATAACCGTCCGTATCAATTGGGTGACCGAGTGAAAGCAGGGCAGGCTTTTGTGGAGATTGAAGACAGGGAATATGAAAATAGCATTGCTTTGGAGACAACTAAAATGAACCTTGAGCTTGCAGAGCAGGAATATCAAAAGCAAAAGTCGGTCTATGAAAAGGGAGGGGTTACCTTACGGGAATTGCGAAATGCTGAATTGCAGCTTCTAAGAGCACAAGACGACCTCGAAAACGCAGAGATTCGGCTGGACAAGTTGAAAGTACCCATCCCAATTTCTGGTGTTATTGTGAAGATGTCGAACTACACACCCAACAGCAGAATTAATCAGGGAGATCCACTCGCTACTATTATGGATTATTCGCGGATGTATGTAGATGTCAACCTGCCAGAGAATACGATGATGGAAATAAAGACAGGCCAGAAAGTTCAGCTTACCAACTACAGTCTTCCTAATGATACCTTGTCGGGAGCGATCACTGAATTGTCGCCAGCTATTGATGTGAATACCAGGACCTATCTGGCCAAAGTCCGTTTTAACAATCCGAATTTGCTCATTCGTCCGGGGATGTTTGTCAAGACATTCATCAAGGTAAGCCAAAAGGATAATATCCTCGTGATTCCCAAAGAAGTCATCATTTCTGACCAAAGAGGCAAACGGGTTTTTGTGGTGCAAGAAAATACCGCGTTCGAACGGATTATTGAAACAGGCCTGGAAAACGAAGATATGATTGAAGTAATTAGTGGACTGGAAGAAAATGAACGTCTCGTCGTGAAAGGATTCGAAACCCTGCGCAACAAGTCCAAAGTGAAAATATTGCGATGAAAAAACTCATACAATTTGCAGTTGATTATCCCGTCACCATCTTAATGGCCATTTTCGGCATTTGCATTTTGGGCTATATTTCCTATTCGAGGTTAGGTGTCGATCTGTTCCCAGACCTTAACTCTCCAAGGCTTTTTGTCGAAATAGCAGCTGGGGAAAAAGCCCCAGAAGAAATCGAGAAACAATACGTGGAACAAATCGAGGCTCTGAGCATGCGGCAGCAGGGCGTCACGCAGGTGTCTTCGGTTACCCGGATCGGATCTGCTCATTTAACGGTAGAATACAGCTGGGAAAAAGACATGGATGAAGCTTTTCTTGATCTGCAAAAAGCCCTGAACGACTTCAATCAGGGTGGAGATCTTGAGCGGCTTAGCGTTACTCAGTATGACCCAAACAGCGCACCAGTCATGCTGATTGGTATCAGCCATGAAACGATAAACGACCTGAATGAACTGCGGAAAGTTGCTGAAAACTATGTTAGCAATGAAATGATCAGATTGGAAGGGGTGGCTCAGGTAACGCTTTCTGGTCAGCAGGAGCAGGAAGTTTTGATAGAACCAGCCCCCCATAAACTGGAGGCTTTTCAATTGACCCCTGACGACATCGCTCAAAAAATCATGAGCTTTAATCAGAATGTATCCGGCGGCACCGTAGAAGAACTTGGGCTGCAATATACCGTCAAAGGAGTCGGGATGCTGGAAACGGAAGCTGATTTTGATAACCTCATTATTGGTTATAAAGAAAGCGGGCAACAAACCATGCCGGCCACTGGAAATATTAGTCAAGGTGATAATACCTCCAGTTCAAATAGGGCACCCATTTATTTGAGGGATGTTGCAGAAACCACTTTTACAAAAAAAGACCCCCAAAATATTGTACGAATAAATGGTCGGCGCTGTATCGGTATGTCCATTTATAAAGAGAATCGGTTTAATACCATCAAAGCTGTAGATGAAATTACGGAATCTTTAAAGGTTGTCAAGAGTGCGCTTCCAGGGTATCAATTCGAGGTTATTTCTAATCAGGGCACATTCATTCAACAAGCCGTGGATGAGGTACAAGAAACTGCGCTGATGGGAATTATACTTGCGGTTGTCGTCCTGTTCTTCTTTTTACATCGTTTCGGGACGACCCTGATCATCAGTGTTTCCATTCCGATTTCCATCATTGCCACTTTTGCGCTCATGTATTTCAATGGATTGACCATCAATATCATGACCCTTGGCGGACTGGCTTTGGGGGCTGGAATGTTGGTCGATAATGCCATCGTCGTTCTGGAAAATATTTTTCGAAATCACGAGTCGGGCGAAGACGTCAAATCTGCCGTTGTTAAAGGTACAGCTGAAGTGGGTGGTGCTATTACAGCTTCGACACTGACAACCATCATCGTCTTTCTTCCAGTTATTTACTTGCAAGATGCGGCAGGAGAATTATTTAAGGATCAAGCTTGGACAGTCGCTTTTTCTCTATTGTCTTCTCTCTTTGTGGCTATTCTGGTTATTCCCATGCTGTATCATCGTATTTACAGAAAACGAAAACCACCAACGAAAATAAGGTCGGTTCAAATTGGAGGGTATGGTCGGTTTCTCAAGGGAGTATTGAAGTTCAGGTGGGGCGTTATTTTTCTTGCAGCGCTGCTAGTGGCGGGAGCCTATTATGTATATCCCTCTATCGGTACTGAATTCATGCCCAGTGCGACCACCAGGAAATTCCAGATGGAGGTTCAAATGCAGGAGGGTACTGTTTTAGAAAGAACAGCTTCCACTGTGAGTAATGTGGAAGATATTATAATGGAAACACTTAAGGACGATCTTAAATTTACTTACAGCCACATTGGTCCAAAATCAGGACTTGAAGAAGGTCAGTCAACAGTATTTCAGGGAGATCATACTGCAACCGTAGAAGTCGCCCTTGTGGACAGTACACGGCTCGGAACCCAGAAAGTGATTGCCGCTTTAGATCAGATGACCAGCGGCATCTCTGGTGTTAAGTTTTCCTTTTCTCCAGAAGTCTCCTCCCTGAATAGTATTCTGAGAACAGATGAATCACCACTTGTAGTGGAAATAAAAGGGGATAATCTCGAAACTATCGAAGAACTAACCCAAAGCGTTCGGAACGAAATCGCAGACATCCCAGAATTGTTGAACCTTCGGACTTCAATCGAACAGGGTGCGCCAGAGGTAGAAGTCCTTTTTGACCGTTTCAGACTTGGCCTTTATAATCTTGATATGAATAATGTGATCGCCCAGATTCAGGATCAATTAAAAGGCAAGGATGCTGGCAAATTGGAACACGCTGGTGACATGGTGGATATTGTCCTTCATATGCCTGAACAAGGTCTGAAAGAATTTGAAAATATGACTATCAAAGGGGGCGACAAGGTGTATCGATTGCATGAGATAGCTACCTTGAAACGTTCCGCTGCACCTCGGGAAATACATCGCCGAAATCAAAGTCGCATAGGTAAAGTATATGCTCAAACCGCTAAGGAAACTCCATTGGAATTTGTTGCCAATCAGATACGTGATAGAATTGAAAAAATCGACTTGCCATCGAATTACAGGATAACAGTTGTGGGCGATGAGGCTCGTCGACAGCAATCGCTTCAAAGCCTGTCTTTTTCATTGATTCTTTCAATTGTACTGGTATACATGGTAATGGCTTCGCAATTTGAATCCTTAATACATCCATTTACCATACTGCTGACTATTCCATTGGCTGTAGTTGGGACGATAGCCACTTTTTACTGGCTTGGTACACCATTGAATATAATGGCAATAATTGGAGTCATTATGCTGGTGGGAATTGCAGTTAACGATGCCATCATTCTTTTGGATCGCATCAATCAGCTAAGACGCGGAGGGCTCGATCGTGACGATGCTATCGCTATGGCTGGCCAGCAACGTATTCGGCCGATCCTGATGACAAGTCTGACGACGGTACTGGCGCTGTTACCACTGACGTTCGGCTTTGGAGAGAGTGCATCTTTGCGGGCTCCCATGGCCTGGGCCGTGATCGGTGGCTTGGTAACCTCAACCTTACTGACACTGGTTGTGATCCCTTGTGTATATGCGGCAATTGATTTTGGAAACAAAAAGCTGAGACCTGAATGAAATTCCTCATCCATAGGAAAGTAACCATTTGCATGTTATTCATAGGGCTAACCCTGTTGGGGTATATCTCCTATAAGCAACTTCAGGTGGAATTGCTGCCTAATGCCGAACTGCCGATGCTGTTTGTGCAAGTGGCCTCGGCTACACAGGTGAGCCCTCAATATTTGGAGCAGCAAGGTGTTATTCCTGTGGAAGGCGCAATTGGAACGTTGGAAGGTGTCGAGAAAATAGATACTAGGATTAGTGGAAATCAGGCTTTCATACAGATCAGTTTTAAAAAAGATGTGCGGTTCAAATATGTCTTTTTAAAACTACAACAAAAGATCGATGCGGTTAAGAGGGAGCTGCCACAGGATATGTTTGTAATGGTGGCGAAGATCGACCTCCAACAATTAACCAACCAATTTCTGGAGTTGCAGATTAGGGGGAGTGGAGGTACTGATCGGTTACGTAATGTAACGGAACAGGAAATCCGAACGGCATTTGAAAACCTAGATGGGATTGCCTCAATCAATATATTTGGCGGACGTCAAAAAAACTTGGAAATCCTCCTCGATAAACAAGCATGCAAACCACATAATATCACCCCTGAAAGTGTACGCTCTCGCTTGACGCAAAACTCTGGTAGCCGAACATTGGCTGGTTTTGTGTACGAAGGCGACCGCCGCTATTTTATCCGCACAGCTTCGGAATATACTGATATAACAGAAATTGAAAACATTGTCATGGCGCCTGGACCAGTGCTGCTCCGGGATGTAGCTAAAATATCATTTGGAGTAGAGGAAGAAACGACGATCAGCCGTGTCAATGGTAAAGATGCCATTTCGATGACCGCAACCAAGGCATCTCAGGTCAATATCATTGACCTCTCGCATCGATGTCTGGAGTTGATTGATCAGTTGAATGAAGAGTTAGCAGCTAAAGATGTTCAGATCGTCGTTCAGAATAATCTTGCTGACCGTATGGAAGACAACATACAGCAGATTATCGACCTGGCACTTATTGGTGGCCTATTGGCGATTTTAGTATTGTGGGTTTTTCTCAAAGACCCCCGACTGATTACGATTATAGCAGTTTCGATTCCCATATCGATTTTTGCTGCCTTCAATTTTTTTTACGGAGCTGAGATCAGTATTAACAGTTTGACCTTGGTCGGTATGGCACTTGCCGTAGGTATGTTGCTGGACAATAGTATTGTTGTTTTGGAAAATATTTATCGCCTGGTTTCTGGCGGTGCCAGTATCAATGATGCTGTCGCCAATGGTGTAAGTGGAGTAGCCAAAGCCATTATTGCAGCAACCTTGACTACGGCAACGGTATTTGTTCCTTTCCTGTTTTTTGGTAATTACCTGATCGAACTCATTGGCAAAAACATTGGTGTATCCATCATTTCTACGCTGATGGTATCCTTGTTTGTGGCGCTGTTGCTGATTCCTGTACTGGCATCCATTGTGTTGAATTTATATTCAAAAAAGAAAAAAACCTCATTCGGCCAATCTCAAGAAAGGACCCTAGCCGAAAGACTGTATCTCGTTTTATTGAAAAGTAGCCTGCGCAACCCCGCACGGGTTATCATCGGAAGTCTGCTCCTGTTTTTCATCACTACTTTTTCTATCCTGGCTATTAGTATTAATTCATTGGAGGAGGTGGAGACTGACCAGGTCGATGTATTTGTCACGATGGCAAAAGGTAGTACCCTTGAAAACACAGACAAGGTCGTACGTGAGGTAGAATCCAAAATTGAGGAAATCAGTGAAAAGCAAGATGTCAGTAGTCGTATTCAAGAAGAAGATGCAGTAATAAGTATCAAGTTAAAAGAAGATTTTGAAGAAATTGATGACCGGACTTTTAATGATATTAAATCACAGATCGAAGAACTTGTCGGAAGGATTGGTGGTGGTGCCCAGATCAGCCTGACCCAACAAGGTTCAGGTGAAGGTTCAGGAGGTGGTATGGGGGGCATGGATGAATTGGGTATGTTGATGGGCTTTGGTGATAACCGGGAAAAAATTATCGTGAAAGGGGAAGACTACCCACTTCTGCAAAGGGTCTCACAAGACCTGCTTTACTACATTCAAAATCTGGATGATACGAGAAATGCAAGCTTGAGCACGAGAGGTAACCGCCCAGAAGTAAACTTAGGCTTCGACCCGCTGGACATGGCCAGAAAGGGCGTTACGATGGAGAACATAGCGATTGCATTAAGGGATTTTGGACAAGACGTACCAGCTTCTGCCAAATTTCAATATGCCGACGAAGAATACAATATCATTATCCGAGAGAGCGACGATCAGCAGGTGGGATTTCAAGCTAAGACCATGTCTGATCTTAGAAAAGTGGAAGTAACTGACCAGCAAGGCGGACGGCACGAGTTGTCTTCTTTCTCCGATATCCGTACTGGTCAGGGTTACGATGATATTCGTCGCATCAATCAGCAAAAGCAAATTGAAATTACTTTTAGTCGTTCAGAGCAAGCCATGCAATCCAAAGAAATTCTTGATGCCCATGATGAAAAAGTCAAAGCGCTGATTGCTGCTTATCCATTACCACCAGGCATTGCAATT
This sequence comes from uncultured Saprospiraceae bacterium, assembly GCA_942490835.1. Taxonomy (GTDB): domain Bacteria; phylum Bacteroidota; class Bacteroidia; order Chitinophagales; family Saprospiraceae; genus UBA6168. The sequence continues at coordinate 410,093 of CALNYY010000093.1, read as the reverse complement.
GAATTAGTGGCAGCGGAGGATCAAATAAAAGATTTTAAAGCCATTGCCGGAGCGGCGATTCTTCTGATTTTCATCATTTTGGCCTCCTCCTTTGAATCTCTGACCGCACCATTTGTATTGGTCTTCTCTATCCCTCTCGCAGCTACTGGGGCATTATTGGCATTAACTATTACCGGCAATAGTTTATTCAATGCTAATACGCTAACAGGTTTTTTGATTTTATTGGGAGTAATTGTCAATAATGGGATCATTCTGATCGATTATGTGAATGCCCTTCGGCGGAAGGGCTATCGGAAAACACGGGCCCTTATGACAGCAGGCCTTCACCGCATGCGGCCAATTATGATTACCGCTGTTACGACCATTATCGCCATGTTTCCGTTGGCTCTGGGAACGGCTGAATATGTCAGTGTGATCGGTTCTCCTTTTGCTATTACAGTCATCGGGGGGCTAGCACTTGGTACATTGCTTACGCTGATCGTAATTCCAACCGTCTATATGGGATTGGAAAATACAATTAATTGGTTTCGGTCGCTCCCCTTTTGGGTAAAGGCATTGAACTTGGGGCTGTTGTTTGCTGGAGGACTGCTGGTCTATTTTAAAGTATCAGCTATCTTATGGCAACTGGCTGATGGCCTTCTACTGCTTTTCCTTTTACCCGCAATTACTTATTTTATTCAAACGAGCCTAAGAAGGGCTAGTGCAGAAGTTATCCCAATAGATGATGAGTTAAACATTAGTATACAGAACCTGGTAAAGGTTTATGGCCGGCCTGGCCGCTTTTCACGTGAATGGTCTGGCAGCAAAAACCTGGCGGACTTACATACAAATCAAAAAGGTACAAGGTGGAAGTCATTGCTGGGTGAATTTATCTGGCAGGTACCTCTTCTGGGTTTTTTAAGTTGGTTTGCGTTTTCCTATTTGAATAATGGATTTTGGATATTGATAATGTCAATAGGTATTTATTTCTTGTTACTGGAAATTTGGATACCATTCGGCCGAGCGGTAGTCAAAATTCAAAATAGGCTATTAAAAAAAATAGGCAGCATTTTCGGTGGCCTGTTGTACTGGTTTAGTCCATTAGTATTGCTATTTATTATGAATACCAAATGGGAGGCAACGGGCTTCACGCTTTTTTTGGCGATCTTCTGGTATCTCGCCTTGATTGTTTACCGATCCTCTGGATATTTCCATAGAAAGCAATTGAAAATAGAACGTATAAAAGGACGCCTCCGGCGAATGTATTACCGACTGATTTTGCAGATCCCTTTGATAGGCAAACGCAAGGTTTCATTCCGGGCACTCAATGGTGTCTCGTTGGATATCGGTACCGGGATGTATGGGCTTTTGGGGCCAAATGGCGCAGGTAAATCTACTCTGATGCGGGTTATCAGCGGGATCTTCGACCAGAGTTATGGCAAAATTTGGATCAATGGCATCGATACTCAGGAACAACGAGAAGAGCTCCAAGGGCTTATTGGATATTTACCCCAGGCATTTGGTAGCTATGAGCATATGACATCCTGGGCGTATCTTGATTACCAGGCTATCTTGAAAGGAATTCAGGATAATGAAGAAAGGAAAGAACGCCTTATATACGTTTTAAGCGCAGTCAATATGCTGGATCACAAAGACGAGAAAATCGGATCATTTTCTGGAGGAATGAAACAGCGTATTGGAATCGCTCAAATCCTGTTGCACCTTCCACGCATACTGGTGGTCGATGAACCGACGGCCGGATTGGATCCCCGAGAACGTATCCGCTTCCGAAATATGCTGGTACAGTTGAGCAGAGAAAGAATCGTTTTGTTTTCTACCCATATTATCGAAGACATCGCCAGCTCATGCAACCAATTGGCGGTACTCGACAAAGGAGAAGTTAAATACGAAGGATCACCACAAGACATGCTCAAACTGGCGGAAGGTCTGGTTTGGGAATACCTCATTCCTGCTGGCGAATTTGATCAGGCTGAAAAGAAACACGTTGTGGTCAACCATATGCGGGAAGGCGATCAGATTAGAGTTCGTTGCATCGCTCGCCAACAACCGACCGATCAGGCTGTTCTTGCCGAGCCGATATTAGAAGATGCCTATTTGTGTTTGTTGAAAAATATCCAAATCTGATGCGGAATACAATCATACTCACAAGCCGACTAATCCAGTACAACCTGAAAATTATTTTCGCTGGTCGTTTTGTGTGGTTTTTATTGGCCGCCCTGGCCTTCTATTTCTTTGTAATGGTCGTCAGTGTGCTGGACAATGTGGAGATCGACATCAGCTTCATCTACGAGTTGTCTCTTTTTCCAGCACTCCTATTGATATTTTACCCAATGGTGTTTGGTATTCAGCGGGATGATGATGCTCGCATGCTGGAAATCCTCTTCGGTATTCCAGATTACCGTTACAAAGTCTGGCTCATTCGCATTGCCCTGATCTTTGTCCAGGTTTTTGTATTGATGGTTGTTTTTGCCATGATCGGTTCATATTTATTGTACCCTGTCAACCCCCTATCGGTAGCTTCTCAATTACTGTTTCCTGTCTGTTTTATTGGTAGCTTGGCATTTTTCTTCTCCACCCGGATCAAAAGTGGTAATGCCACTGCTGTTGTAATGGTAATAATTGGTTTTGCTTTGTCCATATTTAGCGAAATTTTGGAAAGAACCTTCTGGGATATTTTCTTGAACCCTTACGATCCACCGCGGCAATTCAATCAGTTGGCCTGGCAAGAAATCGTTTGGAAGAACCGCATTTTTTTGAGTGTGGGGACAGTGGTGTTTTTGCTGGGGGCGTTGTTGAATTTGCAAAAAAGGGAGCGGTATATTTAGGTTGGGTACAAATTAGACTTGCGTTTGCTATGGTTCTTTCCGGTAAAAATCAGACTACTATTAAGGGGCATTCGATAAAGCCTGTAAATACATTATCAGATACCCCTACAGTATGAAACTTCTATCCCAGACTGTTAGAAAGCTAATGTTTGCATTTCGGAAACGGGATTCAATAATTCTATCTTGTCAGATAGTTTTTGAAAGTCAAAAAAACCTTCCTGAATTCTTTCGCTCTTAAAAATATCTTGCTGCAATGCAGCTGCTTCTTTTACTTCGTGTTTAAGCGTTTTCCAGGAAATAGAATTGTGTTGATGTTGTAATTTGCGAAGATATTCTTCTAATATATGACCTTGCTTTTTAGAGAAAAATTCATTTTCCAAATTTAATAATTGCAAATTTTTCCGTTTACAAATATTCTCTATTTTTCTCAAACGCCTTATCAGTTCCACCAAGTTTCTCAAGCGTGTAGGAGGGTCGGCTATTGGCCCTGGTTCCGTCGTTTTTATTGCGTCATTGGGTAGCGCATAGAACACACCGCCATCTACTCGCTGAATGGTATTGTTCCTCAGATCAAATAGACGGGCATCACTGGTTACACTTTTTTGGTTAATTACATCTCCATACACATGAAGGCTCTGAAAAAAAACATCGGTAGTGGGATTGCCCATTTGGTGGATCAATGAATGTCCAACGCCAATGACATCGCCCGGTGTCACCTGCCAGCGAGACAGTGTAGTGAGTTGGTTGTCTTTCACTCTAAATGTAGCATGTTCGCCCGGGCCAAAAATCTGTACAGCACCCCATTGCGTATGGCCGTGATCGTGGATGGCTGAAAAATCACCTGGCCGCCACGACATCGCCATAATTTCAAAGTGCTCACCCTTGAATACCATTTTACGGCCATAACTATCCTGCACAGGATGGTCATATACAGCCCAAGGTAGCAGATCTTTAGGCTGCACATGAGCGTCCTTTAGGATTCGGGCCATTTGTGCTGGAGATAGGTTTCTTTCTAACTCAAGTTGATGGACAATTTGCCAAAGAGATTTTGACAAAATGCTCTTTTCTGTAGACAGGGCGATGGACATGATTTTTCGATAGTTTGATTCAATTGCAAAGATCAAAAAAGGGTGCGTAAGGTACTGTGATGCGCATCACTGAACCTCGGTTTGAGGCCGCTTAACTTTGCACCAGATTTAAACTAAAAATGAATTTAAATGAATAAGAAAGTATCTTTCACAGACCTGATAAATGGCGAAAAGCCTGTGCTTGTAGATTTCTCTGCCGAATGGTGTGGACCTTGCAAAGCAATGGGGCCAATCCTTAAAGAAGTAGCTGCCGAAATGGGTGAGGAGGCTTCCATCGTAAAAATTGACGTGGATAAAAATCCCACCATTGCCGGAAAATTGGGAATCCGTGGTGTTCCCACATTTATTCTGTTTAAAAAAGGAGAAACAAAATGGCGTCAGTCGGGCATGCAGTCCGCACAAGCTTTGACGAAGGTAATTAGAGAGGCGGTTTAAGAAGGTTGATATAGTGAATAAAAGCTATATTATTAATTTTCCGATTGAACCGCAAACCGCAAACCAACATCAATCATGATTACCGAATCAGCAGAAATTAAAGAAATTCTTCACAAACATTTTCCCCAGATTGCCGAACGTGGATTGCAGGAAGAAATAGCAGAAGTTGGCAGACTGATGCATTTCCGAGCAGGTGAAATAGTTATGGACTTTGGGAGCTACATCAAGATGGTGCCGCTGATCGTGAAAGGTAGCCTCAAGGTGACCCGTGAAGATGAAAATGAAGGACGGGAAATGCTGCTCTATTTCCTGGGGGCTGGTGAAACCTGCTCCATGTCTTTCACCTGCTGTATGATGAACAAGAAAAGCGCCATCCGTACCGAGGCGATGGAAGATACCTCGTTCATTGGCATCCCCATTCGGTACGTGGATAATTGGATGACGAAATACCAGAGTTGGAAAAATTTTGTCATGCTGACGTACGACAATAAAATGCTCGAACTGGTGAAAGTACTTGACAGTGTAGCTTTTGAGGGCATGGATGCGCGGTTGATGAAATACCTTATGTCTCGTAAAGAGTCAACTGGTTCAGCAGTTATCAAAGCCACTCACCAAGAAATAGCCACCGACCTGAATGCCTCTCGTGAGGCAGTTTCACGACTTCTAAAGAAACTGGAAAACATGGGCGATGTAAAATTGGGCAGGAATGAAGTGACAGTGCTGGATTAATGGGCTTCTGGGTCAAACTGAAGACTGAAAATCCTTTGTGGTTCCTTCGTGTCTCTCTGTGGAATAGCATTCGTGGCGAAGGTTTTACCACAAAGTTTCACGAAGAAAGCGCAAAGAGACACAAAGAAGAAAACCACATAATAAGCCTTGCAATCTCCTTTCAATAAATTTCAAAATGAATTTCAAACAAATAATACCAGCCACAGATTGGTTGTCGAAATACGGAAAACAAGAACTGAAAGGTGACCTCTCGGCCGGGCTTACTGTTGGGGTGATGCTTATCCCTCAGGGTATGGCCTACGCCATGATTGCTGGATTGCCACCAATTTATGGGCTGTATGCTTCCACCATTCCGCTCATCATATATGCATTGCTCGGCACCTCCCGCCAGTTGGCCGTTGGGCCGGTGGCGATGGTCTCACTCCTTACTGCCGCTGGCATTGGCACCTTGGCAGAAGGAGGGACGGAGACGTATATTGCATTGGCCATAGCACTTGCGCTTTTTGTGGGTGTCATCCAATTTTTACTGGGCGTTTTCCGGTTAGGTTTTTTGGTAAATTTCCTTTCTCACCCTGTCATCAGTGGGTTCACTTCTGCGGCGGCGCTTATTATTGGTCTGAGCCAATTGAAGCACCTTTTGGGCGTGAAAATAGAAGGCAGCCACCACATACATGAGATTTTGATTCAGGCCGCCGAAAAAATAGGCGACACCAACTGGGCAACATTTGCCATCGGATTAGCTGGCATATTTTTAATAATTGGCGCAAAAAAATGGAATAAATCGATCCCCGGGCCATTGCTGGCAGTGGTGTTTGGCATTCTGGCTGTCTGGGGACTTGGGCTGGTGGAGCAGGGCGTGAAGATAGTTGGGGAAGTGCCCGGTGGCTTGCCTTCGCTGGGTATTCCTTCGTTTAACATGGCCACCATGGAGGCGCTGATACCGGTGGCATTGGCCATTTCACTGGTCAGTTTTATGGAAAGCATTGCCGTAGCCAAAGCCATCCAGGCCAAACACAAAAACTACAAAATCGACTCCAACCAAGAGCTGATAGCCCTCGGTGCTGCCAATATTGGCGGGGCTTTTCTGCAATCCTACCCCGTCACGGGTGGGTTCTCCCGCACGGCAGTCAATGACCAGGCAGGAGCAAAAACAGGCATGGCTTCCATCATCAGTGCAGCGTTGATCGTACTCACGCTCCTTTTCCTCACCCCTTTGTTTTATTTTTTACCAAAAGCCATTTTGGCGTCGGTCATTATGGTTGCCGTTTTTGGATTGATAGATGTAAAAGAAGTCCGCCACCTGTGGCATGCCAACCGCTCCGATTTTTGGATGCTGATAGTTACGTTTGTGGCAACACTGACGCTGGGGATAGAGCAAGGTATCGGCATAGGCGTGGTACTCTCGCTGGCAATGATCATCTTCAGGACTACACGCCCTCACATGGCCGTACTGGGCAAGGTGCCCGGCACGCACTTTTACAGAAATATCAACCGGTTTGAAAAATTGGAAGACCGGGAAGACCTGCTCATAGTCCGGTTCGATGCACAGCTTTATTTTGCCAACATCAATTTTTTTCGGGATAAAATAGAAGAAATGATTTCGGTAAAAAGCAAGGCTTTAAAGGCTGTGATCATTAATGCCGATAGCATCAACAACATGGACAGCAGTGCCGTGCATGCAGTAGCGGACATGATCACCGATTTAAAGGCTGTCGGGCTTAATGTACTTTTCACTGGCGTGAAAGGCCCCGTGCGGGATGCTATGGTGAAAGGCCATTTGATTGAAAAAATTGGTGAGCAAAATTTCTTCATGAGCGTGCAAGAGGCAGTGGACAGTATTGATCTGTCTGGCTCAGAAAACCACCAGCACTTTGTTTTGCAGAGCAATGTTGGATGAAGGATGTAAGATTTACTAAATTTCAAATATTTAGTAAATCTGGATCGATAGCGTCTATTTTCTTTTTTTGTAAACACCTGATTCAATGACTTTTATCACCCCGCCAACTGACATATCTCACCCTAAATTGTGATCTGCCTCACAAAGTCTGCACTCTGATCCTGCCTACCTTTGGACAGTAATTTTCAAACAACAACGAGACAAAAAACTCAATGATTATGTGCAGTAATAAATGCCCATAAAGGAGGGAAAACCTCCCTTCCATTTCTCCAAAAACCCCATTCCTCATTTTTAAAAATTTAAAAACTTACAATCATGAAGGTAGAACAAATCTATACTGGGTGCTTGGCGGAAGCCGCTTATTATATCGAAAGCAATGGAGAAGCAGTGGTCATTGACCCGCTCCGCGAAACAGAACCTTATCTCGAAAGAGCTGAGGCCGACGGCGCAAAAATCAAATACGTGCTCGAAACCCATTTCCACGCCGACTTCGTTTCTGGCCATTTAGACCTGGCGAAGAAGACTGGAGCTACCATCGTTTATGGTCCGACAGCACATCCAAATTTTGATGCGCATATTGCCAAAGACAATGAAATTTTGAAAGTAGGAAATGTGACCATTAAGGTGCTGCACACGCCTGGCCACACCTTGGAAAGTTCCACTTACCTATTGCGTGACGAAAACGGGAAAGACTACGCCATATTCACTGGCGATGCGTTGTTCCTTGGCGATGTGGGTCGTCCAGATTTAGCTATCAAGCAGGGCGAAATTACTCGTGAGGACTTGGCGGGAATGCTGTTCGATAGCCTCCGCAACCGCATCATGCCTTTGGACGACAACCTTATCGTGTACCCTAACCACGGTGCCGGTTCTGCCTGCGGCAAAAAAATGAGCAAAGAAACCTGGGGCTACCTCGGCGACCAGAAAAAACTGAATTACGCACTGCGTGCAGATATGACCAAAGAGGAGTTTGTGAAAGAAGTGACGACCGGACTCGTTGACCCGCCTCAGTATTTCCCTAAAAACGCCATGATGAACAAGATGGGATACGAGAGCATCGACGAGGTGAGGGAACGGGGAACGCAGGCTTTAGGCGTGCGCGCCTTCAAGGCTGCCTGGGAAGGCGAGGAGGCACTTGTGATCGACACCCGCCATCAGGATGTTTTTGCGAAAGGGTTTTTGCCTGGTTCAGTTTTCATAGGCATTGACGACAACTTTGCCATGTGGGTAGGCGCATTGGTGACCGACCTCAAGCAGCCCATTTTGTTTGTTTGCGAACCTGGCCGTGAAGATGAGGTAGTGACACGCCTCTCCAGGGTTGGCTACGACAATCCTATCGGCTACCTGGATGGCGGATTTGATGCTTGGAAAAAAGCTGGGGAAGAAGTGGATACTTTGGAAGAAATCACAGCTGAAAATTTGGCCAAGATTTTCAACAAGGACATGAACCTCCTCGACGTGCGCCGCAACAGTGAATACGACGCCGAACACATCATTGGCGCTGAAAACTTTCCGCTCGATTTCATCAACAAGAATATGAGCCAGCTTGACAGGAACAAAAAATACTACCTGCACTGTGCCGGTGGCTACCGTTCTGTTATCGCCAGTTCGATCTTGAAATCAAGGGGTTTTGAAAAAATCGTGAATATCCGAGGCGGCTTCAAGGCGCTGATAGAAACGTCGCTTAAGCGCAGCGAATTTGTGGAACAGATTACCGAATTATAATAAATGACTCAGCAACAAGGCACATTCATTATGTGCCTTGTTGCTTCTTTTTTGAGAAAAATATTGTTCGATTTTTATTTGATACGGGGCTATTTTGAATAGCCCTTTTTTTTGAAATTTTAATAATGAAGTTGCGCAAGTGTGCATAACATAATGCACAATCAAGTGATTCTTTTGTAATTTTTGTCATTCCGCCGGAGGCGGAATCCGCAACATAGTGAGAGTGGGATAGTGCAGATCCGCCTACCGGCGGATGACAAAGAACCTGTGAATTTGTGCAATCTGACTGCTTAACAACAGTAAATACAATACCATGAAAACTTTGGGTATGATAGGAGGCACATCCTGGCACTCCACCATTGATTACTACCGATTGATAAATGAATTGGTTGGTGAAAAAATAGGCACTCAAGGCAACCCCCACCTGATACTCTACAGCCTCAATATTGAATTGATGCGCTCTGGTGACAAGGAAAAAATTAACCAGGAATACCTGCGTGTGGCAAGGCTGTTGGAAAAAGCGGGGGCAGAGGCCATCGTCATTTGTGCCAATACACCGCATATGGTTTTCCCATTTGTGTCGCCGCAGATCGGCATTCCCATCCTGCATATCGCCGAAGCGACAGGGAGGGAAGCTCAGCGTCAGGGGATCAAGAAACTTGGCCTGCTCGGCAACCGACCTACCATGACGGGAGGATTTATCCAGTCGTATCTCCTGGATCATTTTGGCATCGAGACAATTGTCCCGGATGAAGAATACATCGACCAGTCGCACCATTACATTTCCAATGAACTGACCCAAGGTCATTTTTCGGAAGAGGCCAAGTCTTTTTATTTGAAACAAATGGGATTTCTGAAAAACAAAGGGGCGGAAGGAATCATTTTAGGATGTACCGAACTGCCCTTGCTCATCGAGCAAACAGATTTCGATTTGCCGATGATGGCGACCACAGGATTGCATGCACAGATGGCTGCGGATTTTATACTAAGCTGAAAAAGTGGCCAATAAATTTCCGCCCTGTGATCCGCATCACTGAGTCGGGGCAGGATAACCCGTTTCTTTGCACTATCAATTAAATAAAATCAGTAAAAATGAAAGTCGAACAAATTTATACCGGATGCCTGGCTGAGGCAGCTTATTATATCGAAAGCGAAGGCGAGGCAGTCATCATTGATCCACTTCGTGAAACACAGCCATATTTAGAAAAACTGGAAGCCGAAGGTGCTAAATTGAAATACATTTTTGAAACACACTTCCATGCTGATTTTGTGTCAGGTCATATTGATTTGGCCAAAAAAACAGGGGCTACGATCGTGTACGGCCCGAATGCTGAAACGACTTATGACATCCATTCTGCAAAAGATGGCGAAGAACTGAAAGTGGGTAAGCTTACCTTTAAGGTGCTCCATACGCCCGGACATACAATGGAAAGCACAACCTATTTGCTGCGAAATGAAGAGGGTGAGGATTATGCCATCTTTACTGGCGATACGCTTTTCTTGGGTGATGTGGGGCGACCAGATTTGGCCATCAAGCAAGGAAAGATTACAAGGGAAGATTTGGCTGGATTCCTTTTTGACAGCTTGCGAGAAAAAATCATACCTCTATCCGATGATGTGATCGTATACCCTGGCCACGGTGCTGGTTCTGCCTGCGGCAAAAATTTGAGCAGTGAAACCTGGGGCTATCTCGGCGACCAGAAAAAGCTGAACTATGCCCTGCGTGCGGATATGACGAAAGAGGAGTTTGTAAATGAAGTCACCAGCGGGCTGACTGCGCCGCCACAGTATTTTGCTAAAAACGCCATGATGAACAAGGCTGGATATGAGAGTTTCGATAAAGTACTTGAGAAAGGAAGTGTGGCGCTGACGCCAGCACGTTTTGAAGAATTGGTAGAAACGGAAGAAGCGTTGATGCTCGACACGAGGAATGAAGAGGATTTTGCAAAAGAACACATCCCGAATTCCATTTTCATTGGTATTGATGGTTCATTTGCACCTTGGGTTGGCGCATTGATTACGGACATCAAGCAGCCCATCGTCATCATTGCACCGGAGGGTAGGGAAGAGGAAGTGGTAACAAGATTGGCAAGGGTCGGATACGACAATACACTTGGCTATCTGGAAGGAGGCTTGGCAGCTTGGAAGGCTGCTGGTAGCGAAACCGATAGCATCCAATCCATTACTGCCGATGATCTGTCCGATCGCATAAAAAATGGATTGGATGGTGTAGTGGCCGATGTGCGCAAACCGACAGAATACCTGTCGCAGCACGTGGTCGGAGCGACCAATTTCCCATTAGATTACATCAATAAAAACATGGGTCGCATGGATAAAAATGAAAAATATTACCTGCACTGTTTGGGTGGTTATCGTTCCATGATTACCGCCTCCATTTTACAGGCAAGGGGCTATCGTAATCTGGTGGACATCAAGAAAGGCTGGCGGGCGATAGAGGAAAGCAACGTACCTAAAACGGAACACATCTGCCCAACGACCTTGACGCAAGAGGTGATTGATGAAGCAGTGGCAGCTGTAGCTTGAAAATAATTGGGTGATTTTGATTTAATAATTAGGCGGCAGCACTATCCCGGTTGGGGTAGTGCTGTTTTTATTTACAGCCCCATCCTGAACTGCACGATCCTAAACGTCTCTTCAAATCCCTCCCTCAGGTAGAACTTTTGTGCCCGTTCATTTTCTGGTTCCGTATCTACGCCAAGTTCTGTGCAGCCTTGCTCCCGTGCCCAATTTTTGATGAACTGAATCAGTTCCTTTCCGAATCCCCGGCCCTGGTATTTTTCAATAACATAAAGTCCGTCAATATAGGCGACAGGCGAGCTGATGCATCCGTCCACGATATTGCGAAGCGACATCTCTACCATGCCAACGGGTTTAGGAATATCATCCAAGAAAACCAAATAGGAGAAAAGGTTTGGGTCATCGATCATACGTTTAATCTCTGTTTCGCTGTGAGCCGGGTCGAGATCGACATACAGCTCTGACCTGAAACGATGCCAGGTGTTAAAATTGTCGAGCGTAGCAAGTTGGAATTTCAGCATATAATTGAAAACCTTGTTTTTTTTTAACCTCAAACCTCAAACCTCAAACCTCAAACCTCAAACCTCAAACCTCAAACCGCATTACCTCAATACCTCAATATCCTTTTTTCTAACAGTCGAGAGCGCCCAAATGATGAATGTGAAAATAAAAATAAATTCAATGCTCTGCATATTGAAAATGCTGTTGATATATTTTTCCTCAAAACTAGAAAGCCCTTGTGGTTCGAGGACGGGTGATATTTTAGCATAATACTTTAAAGTGCAATGAAAACGGTGGAAAGTGAATGCCGTCAGCACAATGCCTCCGATCAGGAACGAAAGCCCTTTTCGCTTCCAAGTAATAGGCGATGCGGCCACCAATGCAATCAACACAATATACTGTAAGAGAAAATAATCCCACACGCTGAACTGGGAAGAGCTCACGTCCAAGTTGGCAGTAGTCAGCCCTGCCAGTCGGGCTTCCTCCATCTTAGCTTCTTTGGTCTTGGTGTTCATATAGGTAATCACCAAGTCGTATTCTCCCATCCCTTCGACAGCCTGAAAACTGACCTCAGCATTAGGGATAAAATCAGAATAGGTTTCGGATGCCCAACTAGCAAAAGATTTTGTGAAATGATGCCTGAATCCGCTTACTCCAGCCAGTAAAACCAGTAGCAGGTAAACTACCAAAAAAGTCAATATAAACCGAACAATTTTTGGAAACTTAGGCATTAAACATTCAATTTGTATTTTTAAAGATTCACTAAAGGAGCTCTTCCGACAAAACTCACCATTAGTCATTAATCACTCATCATTCGTCATTATTCAGTAATCCTCGTCACCCAACTTAGCCAATAGAAAAAGTAAAGAATGGCCAGCCCTATAAATACCACCTGCCAAAACTCCACATGCATGAATTCAAAATAATCGGGAGCATGCACGCCTACAAAATAGAGGGTAATGATTCTAAAAAGGTTGAGTAGAAGTAGCGATAAGATACCGATTCCAATGCCTACCATTTTTTTACGCCTATCAGCTGGGAATAATAAAACGCCTGTCACCACCAACATGATCGGCGCAATGGCATCGCAGCCTTTTTGTATCAGCAGGGAATAATCGTCAGAGGAAACAGCCATGCCGTTGGCAGTAGTGCCTTGTCCCAGCAGGTTGAGTACCCCGCTGCTGAGATGGGCAAAAAACACCCCGACCGGTTCCTGGATATTGTGGATGTAGAATGGCTGGATAGCAACCACATAAAACAGCAACATGATACCAGCAAAGGCCAACCAGAATTTCAGGATCGACTTGCGGTCGCTCGGATTTGTTTTAACTGCTTTTTTCTTCTTCGACATGCTATTGTGGTGAACTATTCCGGTTCCAAAACTATGGATTTTCAAAAAAATAAGGGCGAAACCCGTCACAGGTTTTGCCCTTATTCATATGCCATTTCTCAAAAAATGTTGCTGAATCAGCTTTCTTTCTTTTGAGGAATAAGCATGTGCAGCAAATAAGCCGCTATCGGTCCAGCGATCAAACTGCCAGGGAGATCAGCTGTAGTCATTTCGTAACCGAACACGCCAACTGCCGTAGCAAAAACAGCAGCCAGCACAACCATGACGATTGCCAGCATTTTACCAAAAGCAGCTTTGTTAAAAGGGATGCCAGCGCCGTTGCTGGAAACAGTCCCGAAACCTGCCACGGCAGTCTTTCTGCCCATCATGAATACGGTGGCAAAGGTCAACAGTAATAGGGCCAATATGATCAGTCCCCATTCGCCCATGGTCGGGATGGCTTGCGAGCCACATATGGCTGCGTTACAGGTGCCACCGGTCACTAATGGGAAAGGGCCACCACCAGCAGTTCTGTCAACAGTTACGTTGAAGCCCACGCCGGATGGATGGTACAGGTCTAATTTGTAAACGCCAGGAGATATTTCAGGCAGCACAGTATTCAAAGGAATAGCAACCAATCCGGCATCGAAAATAGCGCCGCTGTTGAGGGCAGTTATCTGCCAGGTTTCACCAGGGCCAGAATTTACCAGCACAAAGTCATGGAAATGGGTAATGTTGCCACCGCCATCGATGATATTGAGCGGGTCGCCACAGGCACAGGGGTCTGTGATGTCAGGCGTGCCATCGCCGTCTTCGTCGGTTTGGCTGATGGTGGGGACGATCTGCATAGCACTACATCCAATGTTTATGTCATCCCAATTACCGGTAGAACCAGATGAGAAATTGTAAAGATGTACTTGTGCGATGTCAGTAGAAGCCTGTGAACGGAAAGGAAAGTCAGATTGAATCAGATTGCCATCAATGTAAATGTCAAAATGTTTATTGGTCCAGTCTATGTCTTTTATTTCTATAAAATACCAAGGGCCAATATTGACAGGAACAACAATATTGTTCGAGCCATTTACATAAAACAAGAACCCACCACCTGTTACGTTGTAGTACATGAACAAAATCCCAGCGTTTGAGCTGATATTGGCATCCCCTACGACAACATAGTTGTGATGGTGACCAGCACTGGTAGGCTTTAGCCACCAAGACATTTCCGATGGCTGGGCTGCAGGAAATATACCAGCTAAACCTTTAAAATGCCGGCCAAATGCTCCTGTGATGGCCAATGAATACGTTCCAACAGCAGGATCTGTGGTGTTTACGTTTTTAATATTGGAACCATCTCCGACTGTCCATGTTGGCAGATAGCTGCCCGATTCAAAGCCATCGTAAAAGGCAGGAGTACAGCCACTTTTTTGTGCTGCTTCTTCTTTTTTTGAGTCCCCAGGTTTTTTATTCAATAGTTGTTCGATGACGATTGTTTTGGCATTTTCATCTTCCAAAAACTGACCGTTCACAGCTTGATTTCCGTTGGGATCAAGCAAAGGGCTATTAGAATTCTGGGCGTTTATTGTTGCTGGGGATAAGCAAATGCTAAAGAGGAATGTAGCAAAGAATGCCCCGTGTAAAATATACTTGCAAAATTCTTTTACTGAAATTTTCATGAGATGATGATAGTTTAAAATGATGGTTATTTAAGCCTGACCAAATGGCGGCCAGCAATAAATCCTATTGTAATAGAAAGCTAATATCTTAGAAATTGGAAGTCGATTTAAGGGAAAGGAATCCGAAAAGGTGAGTAAAAAACAATTAAATTTTGTTTTCAACCCTTACGAAAGCACAAAATAAGCCAAAGTCTATTGAAAAACCAAAATGGGCGTCCACTTTAGATTGTGGACGCCCATTTTTAATATTGCAAATTTCTATGCTATCATTTTTTGTTGGAAAAAACTACTAGATGTAGCAAATAAGCAGCAATCGGCCCAGCAATCAAATTACCCGGCACATCAGCAGCCGTCATTTCATATCCAAAGCCAAAGACCGCTGTAGAAAATATGATTGCCAATCCTGCCATGACAACGCCGAGCATTTTACCAAAAGCAACCTTATCGAATGGGATGGAAGAAAGATTGAAAGAAATGGATTCAGCTCCAGCCAATACATGCTCTCTTTTCATCATGAAAACAGTTGAAAAAGTAAGCAGCAGCAATGCTAAAATAATCAAACCCCACTCGCCCATGGTTGGAATGGCCTGCGCTCCGCAAATGGCTGCATCACATGTTCCGCCAGTAGCTAAAGGGAAGGGAAACCCTCCCGCAGTGCGGTCAACCGTGACATTGAATCCCACGCCAGTTGGGTGATAAAGGTCAAGGCGATAAACGCCCGGTGATATTTCGGGTAAAATTGTATTTAATGGAATGGCCACCAAGCCGGCATCGAAAATAGCTCCGCTGTTGAGTGCAGTTATTCGCCACGTCTCCCCAGGATTGGAGGTGACCAACACAAAATCATGGAAATGGGTGATATTGCCGCCACCGTCAATGATATTGAGCGGATCGCCACAAGCACATGGGTCAGTGATGTCGGGTGTCCCGTCTCCATCGTAGTCAGTCTGACTGATCTCAGGCGCTTCATTGGCTTGGAGTGACAGCATGAGGTCGCCGGAATAGCCATTGTTGTCAAAAGGGATATAATCGTTGAGGCTGCATTCTGGTGCAAACACCCAAGTTGTTTCCCCTTCATCAACGCCATAACCGAGCCTGAATGCCACATCAATATTGCCAGGGGTGACGATCTTTACAACTACTTCGTCTCCAGGCATGGCTACTCCAGTTGGAGATAGTGGAATATCTAATGGATTTGTACCGACCATCGTGTTATTGACAATAGCTGAAGAGGCAATCTCATTTAAAGTAATAGCGCCTAAAGGAAATGGCCCATTGGCATTGGTATATATGA
The DNA here is from genome assembly GCA_942490835.1 of uncultured Saprospiraceae bacterium. GTDB lineage: Bacteria > Bacteroidota > Bacteroidia > Chitinophagales > Saprospiraceae > UBA6168. The sequence continues at coordinate 394,058 of CALNYY010000093.1, read as the reverse complement.
AAGCCTGGAGGTGGCCCTGTGGAGCAGTCGCTCCGTGTACAATCAAACTGACTTGTGTAAATTCAACTGCATCGGGGCCGGACAGTATGAAGGTTCTAACTTGCTCGCTGTAGTAGGTGAAATTGAGGCCATTATCGGCACATCCGATCCCCTGATCCAAAACACTGGGGCCGAGGTCAATTGTCAGGCTACCCATTTTTTCTCCTCCTGATGTTGCCAAATTAACAGTGCCTTTTCCATTGGCATCGGAAAACAAGTTTGGAGAGTTGATTTGGGAAAAAAGAGAAATTTGAAAGGATATTAATAGAATGGCAAGGAATGGCTTGACGAATAAATTCCTCCATGTACGCTGGACAGTCGCTGTCATATTGATCTGGTTTTAGAATGATACCTTTTGGCTCAGCAACAAATAGCTGGCGGGATAAGTATCTTGTTTTGTCTTTAAAAAAGGAAATAATGACAGGAAAGAGGATTATAGATTTACAAGCATAAAACAGGCCAATGTTGTCATTTTAGTCTAAAAAACATTGATTTATGTATTTAATAAAAACATAAATTGTCTTACGAAAGAAAAGATTTCATTTGCGTGATATTCCGTTTATTAAAAACGAGCAGTACCCAAATCAAAATGATTACTATAAAAATCAATCCGAGCGAATTGAGTAAATTGTTGAGCTTGTGTAAATTGAAAAACGAATTTGGATCGTATTCGTATAGCCCAATATTCAATTTTGATATTTCATATTTGAACCGGGAAGAAACCCTAAAAGAACTAAATAGGTAAAAACCTATAACACCGAGCCCAGCCAACAGGCATCGTCTCTTCCACGCAAGCGGAGTTGCAAGGAATAAAGCAATCAAAAATGCCAATGCGGTATTAATATGATATTTTGGGTTAAATGCATATTCATATTTTGGTACAGATGCATTGCCAGCCTTTCCGGTTTTTTGAATTTTTTTGATCAATTGATCTGCATGAGCCTGACTGTAGAATGAGAAATTTATTTCGCCTGCATCTGTCACAGATTTTGCGTTCAGCTTTATTTCTGATAAAAATGCCTGTGAAGTATTTCCAAAAATGGTGGCATTCAAAGAGGCAAGCCCGCTACTTACAAATGAGGAAGAAACAAGCAATTGGAACACAATAAAAGCAATCCAGAAAATGCCAAAGTACTTGAGTAAAAGTTTTGGATTGAGCATAAGGAATTAGTTCTTCGTTTAAGGCGAATCAGAGGTTGAAGGCGCAGAGCGACTTTTTCCCTTGGTAGCTCCGCAAAATGAGACATATCGCGGCGCATAGCGACGCTCCCCTTGGTCAATCAAGGCTATATAACAAGAGGGGCGCCGCTATGCGCCGCTTATCTGTTTATTATTCTTTTTACCAAGGGGATTGGCGCCATGCGCCGTTAAACCCTGATTTACATCATTCATCATTCACCATTTTCCGCTGATTCAAAACCTTGATCACCCAATAGCCCCAGATAAGCATGGTGATGCTGATGAAAATGACAAAGCCACCTTGCACATGCAATAAATCAAACAATTCGGTAGAGCCTTTTGCCCCAGCAAAATATAAAGCAGGAAGCCTTAAAATATTCAATACAGTCAAAATTGCAAGCCCAAATAGCAGGCCCCTGCCTTTTTCCCGCCAGGTGGAAGGAAATGCCAAAATGCCTGCAATCAGGAGGGCTGTCACTTCCAGTCCATCACAGCCGCCAGATACACTCATAGAAAATTCACTGCCAGAGATATATTGATCCTCTGCCATAACGGATTGTCCCATAAGCTGGAGCAAAAATGCACCTGCTTTTGCTTGCGCACTTAAAATATGAGGATGAATATTTGCGACATTGAAGTTGGAAAAATAGAATGTATAAAACAGCCCTATCAGCAATGCGAACAATCCCAAAAAGCGCAATGCAACACTTTGATCCTGCCACCACGATTTTAATCTGTCAGACAAGGCCGGTTGGCTAGCGGCTTTCTTTTTACGGGATTTTTTCTTTTTTCCTGACATTAGAGGTTGCTATAGATAATATTTACTTTGGTAAAGTAGTACGGAGAATTTCTCCATCAGATTCAATAATAAAAAAATCCTGTTGACATTTTATTGCCAACAGGATTTTTCACTTGCTAAATAGCTTTATTACTTCTTCTTGTTTGCAAACAAATGCAGCAGGTAAGCCAACATAGGCCCAGCGACCAAGCTGCCCGGCACATCGGCTGCGGTCATTTCGTAACCGAATGCTGTAACTGCTACGGCGAATGTTGCAGCCAATCCCAGCATTACTGCGATCAAAGCTTTTCCGAACAGAGCCTTGTCGAATGGCAAGCGGCTGAACTTTGATGTTTCAACAGATGAATAGCCAGCAATCGCCATTTCACGGCTGCGCAGTACAACCACACCGAAGGTAAGGATGAGCAGTCCCAATATGATCAAGCCCCATTGGCCGAGGGTAGGGACTTGCGCACAGGCACTGCATGTGCCACCAGTCATCAATGGGAACGGAGGCCCGCCAGCTGTACGGTCAACCGTACAAGTGAAACCAACACCAGGTGCATGGAACAAATCAAGGCGGTACATGCCAGAGCCAGGAGGAGTTTCAGGTAAAACCGTTCCGGGAGTTACAGGTGTCGTGCCATCATCGTGGAAGGCTCCTGCTACTGCAGTAAATTCCCAGGTTTCACCAGGAGCAGATGTTACCAGCACAAAATCGTGGAAGTAGGACACATCGCCCATGCCGTCCACATAGTTCAGAGGGTCACCACATGAGCAAGGGTCAAAAATTGTTGGATCGGTGCGACTGACTGTAGGGCATAAGCTCATACCGGCAATCACCATTTCGGTATCCGTTGCTTCACAGGTGCCACCAAACGCATCAGTCACAGTAATGTCGTAACTGCCTGGAGGAAGGCCATTGAAAACTCCTGTTCCATTGCTTGTATTTACTGGTCCTGAGATAGCGTAGCTGATAGGGGGATTAGAGCTCGTTGCAGTAATGGTAATAGACCCATCGTTACCCATATCACAGGTCTCAGGAGTAGAGTTTACCCCTGTGATGGCAATATCGCACATAGGTGCAGACCCACAACCAAACACTTGAATATGATCTATAGAAATGTCAGATTCAAATGTGGAAATTGCACCATTGCCTTCACTCATACATATCTGAACAGTAGGGGAAGTCCCGGCCACTGCTGTTAGATCAATACTGCCTTGTAACCAAGGTTGACAATTCTGAGTTTGTTGCTGACCAGTTACAGAAAAGGCACTACCTCCATTAATAAATATTTCCAATTCTCCAATATTGTCCCCAAACATATGATACCAAAATGACATTGTGTAGGATGTATTATTAGCATCAAGAGGAGGGATAGGAATATTGGCTGACATACAGTGGACTTCTCCAGATAGGGTAAATGACCCTTCAAGAATAATAAATTCTCCATCGTTGTTGCCACCATTGCAACCAGCTGTAGTTTCAGGTCCGGTACCGGCTGAAGGTGTATCTCCAGCGGTGCTTACTGTAAGGTCGTTAGCCCCGACGGGAACCGGGTCTTCAGAAAATACTCCAAAACCACCGTCAAATGTTTCTGTAAAAACTGGACTAGCTATAAAACCAGGTAAGCAAACGTGAGAGACAGGCGCATCTGGGAATCCTGGTGTAGCAATACATTGGCTCGGTGCGGTGCAGGTTTGGCCTGACATCTGGAAATTGCCTAAGCAATAAATATGAATAGCGTAATCGTGTTAAGTAAAACACGCTTGGTAAAACTGCATTTCATGAGATTCTAATTTACTTGGTTATCAACATATCTAACTAAAACAAATATCATTGACATCTGATATGCGTTTTAATTAGCACTAATTAATCGTAAAATCGGAATTTGGAAAAAACTAGGAAACAGGATGAGAAAAATATTGGGGGTTAAAATAAAAGTCTTATATAATAAGTTGCACAAAGTAAGCCAAAAAAATGGAAATTCTAAATGAATTCATTTAGAATTTCAACCATTATTTATATCAAATTCTAAAAAGTTAAACTATAAAATCATTTACCTCACCACCATCACATCTCCCTCATACAATACCTCTTCACCATCAATGAATTCAATAACGGCGAACCAGGCGAATACACCAGGATTGACATTTTTTCCCCGATGCTTGCCATCCCATCCATAAATGGGATCGTTTGGAGGGAAGTTGTAGCGTTCAAAAACCAATTCTCCCCAGCGGCTAAAAATGAGCAATTGCTTGACCCTAATTACAGCATCGTTGGAATAGACCGTGAACTGGTCATTGATGCCATCCGTATTGGGCGAGAAGGCATTGGGGATATAGACATGGCGTTCTTTCCGCACCAATAATTGCAGTTGGTCACTGGCTTCACATCCGTTGGTATCGATGATAGTTGCCGTTATATCCATTCCTTCGGTAGGCGTAATTTGTTGCACATCACAAACCATTTCGGGACAAAGTAGCCATTCATCTGGCTGCCAAATAATGGTGTCCAGTTGTGAGTCGGGGATTGGGTACAGGGCATGAATTGTCACCTCGTCACCCAAATCAATCTCAAGGTCTGGACCCAATTCAACGAATAGGGGCGGAGGGTCTGTCAAGAAAACTTGGGTGCTCCATTTACAGCCAAAACTATTGGTCACTTCCATAAAATAGGATCCGGCTCCAAGCAAAAAAAAATCATTGGATGATCCGTTGGAAATATCATTAATGCTGAATTCATAAGGGCCGCTTTCGGGATCAACCGACACTGAGATTGTCCCATCTGTTGCTCCATGACAGGTTGGTTCTTGCAAATCCAGTATCCCCGGAGTTACAGGTTCCAATAAACCAACTGTTATCTCATCCATTGCTGTGCAGCCACTGCTAAGTAAAGTAACCGTCAAAGCGTATAATCCTGCTTCACTGGCTAAAATGACAGGACTTGCAGGATTTGTAATTATAATGTTGGGATCGCCCGAAGACCAATTATAAAGCACATCTGTGTAGTTGCTATTACCTGTTAATATAACGGGTTCCTGATCACAGCCTATACTCAAATCTTCACCTGCATTTGCCAAAGGCACTGTAAAATCACCATCAACAGTTACCGAAATTGCATTGTTACATCCATTATTGGCGGTGCCAAATAACCAATAAAGTCCTGGTTGTGTCACGGTGGTGCTGGAGCTATTGCCGATGAGCGTGGTGTCTCCGTTGTTGATGGTTGCCCAGTTGAAATCAACACCTGTAATTGGGGAACCACCATTGATTTCAACTTCCGTATTTATGCAGTTGAGTATTGGTGGTGCATCAGCAAAAAGAGGAGGAAAATCATCGTCCTCTGTGATAGTGATCTGTGTGGTGTCGGCGCAACCAGATAAAGGATCGGTAGCTATAAGTTGATAAGTGCCGCCTTCGCTAATATTGATTTCGGGCGATGTGTCAACCAATCCGTTAGAGCTGGTCCAAAGCAAATCCAAATTTACAGCACCTGAGCCTGAACCATAAAGCGTAATGAAAGTAACGGTGCAATCCAAAACCTCTGTTGGCGAAGTCAAAATGGTTGCTACAATGGTCGAAGTAATATCTATCACTTCCGTGGAAATGGTGTCGGCACAAGCACTATTTGGTGATTCTACTACCAAGGTATATGTACCAGCAGCAGTAGCTGAACTATTTTGCGAATCAGGATTACTCGATAAAACCCCATTGGAGGTAAACCAGTTAAAACTGCTGCCGGGCATAGTCGAGCTACCATTTAAGTCAACTTCCGTTACAGCACAGCTTAACATCTCTGGCAGATTTATGCTTGCCACTGGTTGCTCATAAAATGTAATGGGTGTCCCGATGCTTACGCGGGTACATTCATCGTTCAAGTCTACATGTCCATTTCCGTCATTATTTCCGGCGGCAGCCGAAATATAGTAAGTGACACCAAACTGCATGGTTGCCGGATCAAAGCAAAAGGTGGGCATATCATTACGCCCTATTTCGCTAATAATAACATCTGCTGTTCCACTGTGCAATATAAATTCCAATACATCATCTATTTCGAGATATTGGCCAATAACATTGTACTCAGCAGTCAAGCAACCTGCTCCGCACAATGAAATCGGAGCTTCATTCATAGTGCCCACATTTGTGAGACAAACATCGATATTCAAATTACAGGTGGTTTCACAGCCATTGGCGTCTACAACGTTTACCTCATAATCACCGCCACCTAAATTATTGATGTCGAAAATACCAGCCCCGACACCATTCTGGCTTCCTCCAGGCCAGGCAATTTGATAAGGCGCTGTCCCTCCGGAAATGTCCACAGTGGCCAATCCGTCATTTGCACCAAGGGTGCTTTCACTTGAAATTTGTGTGCAATTTATTTGTACTAAATCAGCAGGTTGCGATAGCAAAAAGTTTAAAGATGCCGTGCAGCCATTGGCATCGGTCGCAGTTACTTCATATTGGCCAGCAAACAGATCGGTTGGGTCTTCTGCATTGCTCGGTACATTGGGTGTCCAAATAAAAGAATAAGGTGCAAGCCCATCACTTGCAGTCAACTCAATGGAACCAGTATTTTCACCATAACACAGAATATCAGTTGCAGTACCTGCCAACATGATTGGGCCTGATATATCAGGGATTTCGAAGCTATTGGTTAGATAACATTCTCCTCCAGTGCTAACTGTAATTTCATAATTGCCTGGAGACAGGTTGGTTAAAGTTTGGCTCGTTTCACCATTTGACCAAATGACCGTATAATCACCCAAACTACCTGGTGGAACTGGAGGTGATATATCTATCGAAATTCCGCCATTTGGTGATAATGGGAGACAACTTGTATTTGGAATAATATCAGGATTGATAAAAAAAGGAGGATTTTCATTTTCGATGGTCGCAGTCCATTCAGCAGTACAATTATTCAAATCAGTAACTGTCACACTATATTCCCCAGCTGAAATATTTTGCAAGTCTTCCAAGGTGTCAGTATTGCTCCAACTGAAATGGTAAGGAGTTGTTCCACCTGAAGGTGAAATATCGATGCTGCCATTCTGCAAGCCGCAGGTGTCCATTGTGGTAATGGCTGATAAAACAACCTCCGTTTCGGTCACCATTGAAATACCTGTAGCCACACCATAACATCCATCATATCGAATGCTGTCCAATACGAATAAACCGGGCTCGCTGACTTCTATAATAAATGGATTTTCAGAGGTTGTAATAGCCGTTTGTTGTGTCCCATCCAACGAATACACAAAAGTCCAGGGTGCGCTGTCCGTAAACTCAATGGACAGTTGGATGGTGTCCATCGCATCGGCACAAAGGACGCCACCTCCGGTGAGCGTCGCATCCTTCATCGGAATGACATTTACCGCAGCCGAATCAGTGGTTGTTGTGCCACATTCATCTGAAACGGTCACCTCAAAATTTGTGGTGGTATTAGGAGCAACAGAGATAGTAGCAGTAGAATCACCAGTGTTCCAAGCGAAATTCCCTATATTCAAAAAGGAAGTAACAAGTGGTGATAAAATTACTGAATCACCTTCGCATATTTCTAAATCATCAATAATGGCTTCTATGATGGGTGGATCGTCGATCTCTATGATTAAGCTTGAAAGGTCGCAGGAACAAGTGTTGTCAATGTTTAACAAAATGGTTTCAACTCCTTCATCCAGCGAATCATTTAATACATTTAGATAAAGAAAAAGAGTGTCCTGGCCAGCTAAAAAAGTGATCGAATCTGGAAAAATGTCGTAGTCGATTCCAGCTGTTGCAGTGCTGGTTGAGTCCACTGTCCAATGAACAGTTTGTGGCAAGCTCAAATCGCCTGTTCGGATAAAGCGAATAATGCCATCGTTGCAGGATTCATAAACGAGGTTGGTATCAGTGACAGCCGAAAAAGCTTCAACTTCAACGGGGCTGCCAGCCGAAAAACTATTGGCCTTGAAGAATACTGCCGAATCGTACCAAGGGTCTCCCACATCTCCAACGACTAATCGGATATGGTAGGTCTCACAAGGAACGACGGTGGCCATTGCGGTAAGCACGGACGTCCAGCCATCAAACTGGATATCGTTCATATTGGTAGTGCCTCCACAGCTGTTATTCCCATTTCCCCAATTGGGAGAAAAATAAGCTGTATTGTCAATGTGGTTCACATTGTTGATTGCTACGTTGATGCCAGACCCGGGAATGATGGCAATATTCTCTCCCTGGAAAGTGAAACCTCCATTAATTCCGGGGCCACTGATAAAAAAACCAAATACATCATTGTAGACAGAACCGACCCATTCACAATATTCTTCTGATGCAAAAACATAGGTAAATCCAACGTTTTCAACAGTTGGAATAAAGTCAAAAGCAATCCCTTGCACATCGCGTACATCACCTCCACCTGAAAGTGCAATCAGGTCTGGATCGCCATCGGGCCAAATGAGATTGTCACTTGCATTAGGTTGATTATTTGGCCCAGAGGCCAAGCCAATTTCCCCGGTGCATAGAATTACACCTGTTTCTATTCCAATAGAGGAGCTCCCATTGGTGAAAGTACCTCTGCCATCTGAGTCGCCAATGGCCTTCGCATTGGCAACAGAAAAGCAGTCACCTCCAATAAAAACATCCTGTATTAAGGATTGTACGAGGACATCACCTTCGACTTCAATATTGGCCATTTTTTGCAAGGGAGGAGTGGTTCTTGGGCGATCATCATTTAGGAAAATAGATAACCAAAAAGACTGATTACATGCGCCGTTGGCTCTTATAATGGTAAATGCCTCTTTATCACTTGACGCTGTAAATGTTACTTCCTTTTCGAAAACCTGCCCTGCGTACTGTATTTGTGGTTTGCAATCCTTACCACCTGCCGAGATAATGGTATATAATTGATCTTTTTCAAGGCCAATCAATGAAATGGTGTGCGTATCGTCGGAGAAATATAATTCTTGTCTAAGCAGCCCTTCAGATAGATCCAATACGATTGTTTCGTTTTGCTGCGCAAAACAATAAGAGGAGAAAAACAACAGAATGGAAAGCCACTTTAAAATAGCGGCGTAGTTTGCCATAGTTGATCGATTTAATGCTGGATTTGAAATTCAACGCTTTGCAATCGATACAATCGTTTGGCACACAAGAAAAGAAAAAAGGTTGATTTATCAGGAAATTAGGCGAAGGGTGGCTGGTGAAAATAAATTTCAACCCAAGAAATTGGCTGTTTGTCATTAGATCGTCAATATATCTTGGTGGTTTGTGGCAAAGAAAAAAGCTGTTAGCACTTCAAGTGCTAACAGCTTTTTTCTGTTCGTGTGGAATCGTTTTTATTACTTTGTCAGCATCAGCCAACGACTTGTTCTTGCAAGTTTGCAACATACAAGGCTCTCATCAAAACTCCACCCGATAATTCACAAATGGTATCAGTCCCAACTGTTTTTTCGTCACCACTCTTTGTAGGAAATTATCAAAATATTGATAAGCTTCATTCTTTCGATTAGTCACATTTTGAATGTCAAACGACAGGGTGCTGCTGTGATTGGGTTTATTTATTTTCCAATAGAACCGAAGATCAGCTCGATAATAATCTTTCAGTTTGATTGAGTTGGCATTTTCCTCATCATAAATTGTATAACCATAAATGGATGAAGCAGTGACATCAATTGGTGTTTGACGAAAACCGCCATACCATGTCAAGCGGGCACTCGCTCCCCAGATGATTGTTTTGCCTTCTTTTATTCGAGTCCATTCTCTGCCCGTTGTTCCATTGAACAAATAACGACCATCAAATCGGGTAGGCCGTTCTACGCCATCATTAGCTGTGTAAAGCGAACGGTAAACAGAGGAACTCAAACGAAAAAAAGCATTCGTCAGAATGGGCATTTCAACAAATACTTCCAGCCCGTAATTATGGCCTTTTCCAGTATCGGTCAGGGTGTCTTTCAATGTTCTGTAAGTCTCTACACTGTTCAATATAGAATAGGTGCTTCCCGTCCTTGCCGACACGGGCACATCGAATAATTTTTGATTATATATTTCCGCTTTCAGCAAAAGGTTGTTGGTGAAAACATGCTGATACGATGCGACAAATTGATGCGATTTAGTGTGGCCGATTCCCCCTTTTGGAACTAAATGAGAAAGGTAGGTTTGCGGTTGCTGAATTTGTCCCTGCGAGGAGTACGCGATGCTTGCTTTTTGTCGGCCATTAAAGTTATAGGTCAATGATGCTCGGGGCTCCATGGAAGAGTGATTGAACGTATAACGGAAATGGTTCCAATGCAGGCCTGCGGTCAATTTTAATTTAGGTAGTATATGTACGTGCCTTGTTAGATATGTCTGCATGAGCCAATCCGAAACTTCTCCTCCAAATTCATTGCTTCCAAAATTATTGGTGAATAAAGTATAGAATCCTGACCGTTCTCGAATGGCCAATAACCCAAATTCCCATTCATTCCTTGCGTTCTTTTTGTAAGAGATATTTCCTGATAAGGCAATTTTGTTTTCATTGATGTCATCCTCGCTAAACTTAGGCCTCGGTGGTGAATTGACAATAAGATCGGAACTGCGTTCATGCTCCAATCCAGAAACTGCGGTTACAATATTTATCTTTACTTGTTTCCCTAAAGGTTGTGTATAAGTAAGTCCAATTGCACCCATTTTTGATTTGAAATCAATATCAAAACGATCTTTGTCTTCCTCTATATCAGCCACGTTTTCAGGTGAATTGAAATCATTCCTGCTCACTCCGCCTATCCCGAAAAGTCCTATTTTCCCACTTTTTACTACTGGGAAATTGAGGTGAAAGGAAAGGTCTTGGAAACTGATTTCCTCATTTCCAAAATCGACTCCTATTCCAGTAAGCAGCCCTACGAAAGAATACCGGTAATTCACCAGATAGGAGGAACCTGCTCCAAAGCCGCCGATTGACTTATTCTCTTCAGTTCCATCCTTTTTACTTTTTACTTTTAACTTTTGACTTCTAATAGGCCCTTCTGCGGCAGCCTCCAGCCCAATCACTCCTGCTTGTGCTGTGAATTCATGTTTTTGGTCGTTACCATTGCGCAGGCGCATATCCATCAAGCCACCAACGGAATTGCCATACCCAGCTGGAAAAGCACCTGTCAGAAAATGTGAGGTACCGAGCAATTGTGAACTCAAAATGCTAATGCCTCCGCCCGTAGCTGTTGGCCGGTCGCTGAAAGTGCCAGCATTGGCCGTATGGTTGGGATTGACGATGTCCACCCCCTCCAACCGCCATCGCATGGCAGTGGGTGAATTTCCTCTAACTGAAATCGTATTTCCCTGATCATCGACTCCAGCCACACCTGGCAATGACATGGCAAGTCTTGCAGGATCGAAATAAGTAGTGGGGTAGCGAAATTGCTCTTCCACTTTCAAAGGATAGTTGCTGAGTGGGCTTGGTTGGATTTCACCTGTTGCTCTGATAACCACGGTTTCCAATGCCGCAGGGTTTTCTTTTAACTGAATATTTTGAATAAGCTCTTTTCCAGACTCAACAAGTAGTTCGTTGATAATCAATGTTTCGTAACCGATAAAACTAATTTGAATCTGATGCCTGCCGATGGCTAATCCTTCGAGACAGAAATGACCATTTGAATCTGTTACTGATCCAATTTGCGGATCGGCGTTCACGACAGTAATACTTGCGCCAACAAGTCCACTTCCGTTATCTGCGTCCGTCACTGTTCCTCTTATGATTTGGGAATTAGCGGTAAAAAAAGTTAGGGATAATAAGGCGAAGGTTAAGAGTTGGGTTTTCATTACTGGAAATTCGGTTGTTTTGTTTTGGTAGTTGTGTTTTGCATTTAATCAAGGCAAATATACCTTTGGCATGGATTGGAGACAATGCCATAAGTCATAAAGAGTACACATTCTCTATCCAGTCGCAAATGTATGAACCCACAAGCAGAACAAATACCTGACAGGTTTTTAAAAGAGTTGCCACCACGGCAGGTCAACTTGGTTACACAAGCTATTATGCTGTTCGGTGATATGGCGAGTCAGGTGGGTTGGTTGTTATTTGCGGCTGGCTCAGTATTCTTTTGGACTATCGCTGTACATTCTGAGGCAAGGTTGCTTTTTGAAGAAAGGCAAATTGATTGGGTGGACAAAGCCGGGGTTGTTTTGGCTGCTGATACCACGAATGCCATCGAAGATGGTCTTCGAGTTTGGAAGTACAGACATTCGGTATCAGTGGAAGGCCAGCGACATTTGGGTGAAAGCTATTCTGTGGGGAAAAAATTTGATAATGGCCAGATTGTCTATATCAGGTATGATGCTGCCAATCCGGATCATAATTTTATTATTGGCTTGCGCCGAAATGAATTTTCATCAAAAGCAGATTGGTTTTTGATCATTCCCGTTTTTGGATTGCTGTTGCTATTGTTGCCTTTGAAGAGAAATCTTCGATTTATCCGATTATTAAAAATTGGAGATTTTACCAGGGGTAAATTGGTGAATAAATATTTGACAGGCGAGAGTATCAGGAAGGGTGGGACTGTGATGCCTGAATTTAGGTATAGCTTTGAGTTTGAGCATGATGGTATAAAATATTTGGCAAACTGCCGTACACATGAAACCAACAAAGTAGAAGATGAAGAGACGGAAATCATTTTGTTCGATCGCTACAAGCCGCATTACAATTTGGTCTATGATGCCGTGCCAAACGTCCCGATCATTAATGAAGAAGGGCATCTGGTGCCTTTGGGTGGATTGAAGGCCTTGGTGTTGTTCCTGCCTGTTTTCACTATTGTTTTGAATCTGGTTTATCTGATAATGAGTTAACTGCCTTTTTGACGCAATAACACCATAAATCCGCCATAAAGACTGTCTTTTTAGTTATTTTGTGCCAATATTTGCAGAATTACAACTATATGCCTGATGGCATAAATGTTGACCTCCAGCGGAGGCTATACAAACCGCCCTTTTTATGTCATTTTGTCGAAATTGGGCATCATTGAAATGAGTTCTTTGGCAATATCTGTTAGGTTAGAAAAAATCGTTGGCTTTGTATCAAACGTAAGGAGTCGTCGAGTAGGAAATTTATTCCTTCCTTGATTTTCATTTGATACACCTCCCAATCGTTTTTTTAGCTTACTAACAGACATCACCATAGTACATTTAGAATCAAAGCATGTTGGACATCCAAACGATAGATGCCAACTATTGAACTTAAATATTTTTATGCCTTTATTTGAAGAAATTTTTGCGCCTGAGGGATTTGATGAAGAAGGCGAATTTATGCCCCTTATTACTGTTGAAGAGGAAGACGAACAGAATATTCAGGATGCCTATCCAGAAATTCTTCCTGTCTTGGCGCTCAAAAATACAGTTCTATTTCCTGGCGTAGTTATCCCCATAACTGTTGGTCGCGATAAATCTATTCGTGCTATTCAAAAAGCTTATGACCAACATCGTTTTGTCGCAGTACTTTCCCAACGAGATTCAAAAGTGGAAAGCCCATCAGAGGAAGATCTTTTTCGTGTGGGCACATTGGCTCGTATCATTAAATTGATCCGGATGCCCGATGGCACGACAACAGCTATCTTGCAAGGGCGAAAGCGATTCCGTTTGGTGAAAATGGTTTCTGAAACTCCATTTATGCAGGGGACAGTAGAACCGTTGACTTACGTAATGCCGACTGACAAACTGGAATTCGAAGCAGTAATTGCTACTATTACTGATAAGGCCAAGCAAATTATCCAATTATCTCCACAGATTCCATCCGAGGCAGTAGTGATGATCCGCAATATCCACAACCCAGGTTTCCTCATCAATTTTATCGCCTCCAACCTTGGAGCAAAATTGGCGGCCAAGCAAGCATTGCTGGAACAAGACGACATCAATACAAAAGCGCAGTCGCTACTGGAGCAAATGGACACGGAGTTGCAGTTGTTGGAGATCAAGGATCGTATTGAAAGCAAAGTGCGGACTGATATTGAAAAACAGCAGCGTGACTATTACCTGAGCCAGCAATTGAAAACCATACAAGAGGAGCTTGGCCAAAATCCTCAGGAAGAAGAATTGAGGAAGCTAGTGGAAAGGTCAAAATCCAAAGCTTGGCCGAAAACAGCCAAAAGTACTTTTGACAAAGAAGTGAACAAACTCAAGCGCATGAATCCTCAAGTGGCGGAATATGCGATACAGATGAATTATCTGGAACTATTGCTTGAGTTGCCTTGGGAGGAATATACAGAAGATAATTTTGACCTTAGGCAAGTAAGGAAAGTGCTGGATAAAGATCACTATGGTTTAGAAAAAGTCAAAGAAAGAATTATTCAGCATTTGGCGGTACTCAAGCTAAAAGGTGATATGAAAGCGCCTATTTTGTTGCTGGTTGGCCCTCCTGGTGTTGGAAAAACTTCGCTTGGAAAGTCAATTGCCACGGCTATTCAGCGGAAATTTATCCGCATGTCATTGGGTGGCTTGCATGATGAATCGGAGGTGCGGGGACACCGTAAAACATATATCGGCGCCATGCCGGGTCGTATCGTCCAATCGATTAAAAAAGCAGGATCGAATAACCCTGTTTTTATTTTGGATGAAATAGATAAAGTTGGAAAAAGCTTCCGAGGAGACCCTTCGTCCGCTTTGTTGGAGGTGCTCGACCCCGAGCAGAATTCCACTTTTTACGATAACTATCTCGAGTTGGAATATGACTTGTCGAAAGTCATGTTTATCGCTACGGCCAACTCCCTCAACTCTATTCAACCAGCTTTGCTTGATCGAATGGAGGTCATATACATAAATGGCTATTCACTCGAAGAAAAAACAGAAATAGCACGTCGTCATCTCATACCAGAACAACGCAAAGAGCATGGCCTTAAGGCTTCTCAAGTTTCACTGAATAAAACCTTGCTGAAAAAACTCATACAAGAATATACACGTGAATCGGGTGTTCGTAGTCTTAGCCGTCAAATAGCAGGAGTAATGCGCTCTGTAGCAAAGTTTGTTGCTATGGAGGAGGAATACGATAAAAATGTAAAGCCCGAACAATTAATAGAAATGTTGGGGCCGGCGAAATATGCCAATGATGTTTACAAAGAAAAACAGCCTGCGGGCGTGTGTATTGGTCTTGCATGGACAAGGGTCGGTGGCGAAATACTTTTTGTAGAAACCAGCCTGAATAAAGGCAAGGGCGGCCTCAAAATGACAGGAAACCTTGGCTCAGTGATGAAAGAATCGGCTTCTACTGCGTTGACATTTATTAAGGCAAACGCCAAGAAATTAGGCGTTGACGAAAAGTTGTTCGAAGAAAAAGACATTCACATCCACGTACCAGAAGGTGCCATTCCAAAGGATGGTCCATCAGCAGGGATCACCATGCTGACAGCACTTACTTCTGTGCTCACAAGAAAAAGGATAAAGCCGTTTCTCGCAATGAGTGGGGAGATTACCCTCCGAGGTAAAGTATTACCGGTGGGCGGTATCAAGGAGAAAATTCTTGCAGCTAAAAGGGCTGGAATCAAAGAGATTATTCTTTGTGACCAGAACCAGAAAAATGTGGAAGAAATCAATCAGGACTTCCTATCCGGCCTCACTTTCCATTATGTAAATAGAATGGAAGATGTGCTGAAAATTGCTTTTGGGAAAAAGTGAACACATTGTAGCGACTAATTACAAATGCTGAATGGCGAATTCGCCATTCAGCATTTGTAATTAGTCTTTAATCAAAGTCCCGCCTTCGCTGAAATCTCCAACATTCTATCTATACTTTTTACGCCCTCTTTTATTACCCATTCTGGTAAAATAACCTCTGGTTGTTCATACTTCATACAGAGATAGAGTTTCTCCATGGTGTTGAGCTTCATGTGCGGACAGTCGTTGCAGGCACATGTATTATTTGGCGGAGCAGGAATGAATGTTTTGTGTGGTGAGCGCTTTTCCATTTGGTGCAAAATGCCCGATTCTGTAGCGACGATAAATTCGCTGGCCTCATCATTTATAGTAAAATTCAAAAGGCCAGTTGTCGAACCAACAAAGTGAGCCTTTTCCAAAATATGAGATTCGCATTCTGGGTGGGCAATCAGTTTGGCATTTGGGTGGCGGAGCATCAGCTTGGTTATTTTTTCATGTGAAAAAATTTCATGCACCATGCAGGCGCCATTCCACAGCACCATGTCCCGCCCTGTCTTTTTCACCAAATATCTCCCCAAATTAATGTCTGGCGCAAAAATGATTGGTTGGTCCATGGGAATGCTTTCTATGATCTGTACCGCATTGGTAGAAGTACAGCAGATGTCGGTCAAAGTCTTCATTTCTGCGGTGGTATTCACATAGCTCACCACGACATGATCGGGATACTTTTCCTTAAATTTTCTGAAAACAGGAGCTGGACATGCGTCGGCCAAAGAACAGCCAGCTTTAAGATCGGGCAGTAATACTTTCTTGTTGGGACTCAGCATTTTAGCAGTTTCAGCCATAAAGTGTACACCAGCGAAAACGATCAGGTCTGCTTCCGTTTTGGCGGCCATCTGAGAGAGGCCAAGACTGTCTCCGATGTAATCTGCCACATCCTGTATTTCTGATTCTTGATAATAATGAGCCAACAGGATGGCGTTCTTTTCCTTTTTTAGCTTTTCAATTTCTGCTACAAGGTCGAGCATAGGATCCACTTCTATGTCGAGGAATCCTTTTTTCTGCAAATCCTTTTCAGCTAAGGTCAGTTCAGCAGTCATAATGATTTGTGGTAATGAATTGTGGGTTATGAAATGAAATCCTTTATCCAGACGATTAAAAATGGTAAGGGTAACTAAAGGAATCGATCAGTGTAAAGTTAAATTGAATCGGTGCTGAATCGTAAACGTTTTGAAGGGCTGTTTAGATTTTACCGCTAATCAATTTTTCATACAACGCAAATTGGTATTGGTTTTGCTCTTTTTACTTCTATTGAATACTCTTCCTCTTTTGTTTTCAAGCCAGGTCAATCCAAACTGGCAGCTAGTAATCCCCTGAATAAATTTAGCAGAAAGCACCAATTGTACCCTGCGTCAAGAACGATCAAAACACTCAAAACGTGATGAAGAAAACAACTTCAGTTGCTTCTGTATTAACGACTAATTGTACGATAATCGAATCGGTAGCGAATGCCCAAACTATCTTGGAGGTGTTCAGCCGTTTCCCTAATCGTTTTCTACCTGTGGTGGAAGGACTTCAATTTGTTGGTATTATTCTCAGGGATGAATTTATGAGGCAATACCAAACAGGCCGTCAGTACAATCTCACTGCTAAAGACCTCATCTCCAAAGAAATGGTTAAGCTGAATATTAAAAATACTTTGGAAGATGCAAAGGAAATATTTGATACCAATGTTTTTGAATTGCTTCCTGTCACCGACGATGAAGGGGATTTGGTAGGGATAGTCCTGCGTAATGAATTAGAAGAGGCCTACCATGATGCTACTTCCAGTAGCTTATTAGATCGTGTCGCATTCTTCCGCCGTTCTTTTTCTCTTTTTTCTTGGTAGAGATCAATACATCCTCCTTTTAAGTAGCGAATTGTTGCTTGGCAATTCCATTTCCTTTCTTTTATTTTGCGCCTACCTAATAGAGTTTAAGAACCTAATCAAATTGAAATGTAAATCAGAATGAAAATAAGAAACATCAGAGCTGATTCCTTTGTGATGGTTTACAGGTGAATGAGTTAAGGCGTTTTAATTTTAATTTTCATTATCATTTTAATTTTGATTTCCCACTTAATCAATGCAAATACATCCCTTCCAGGCTAGCTTCCCTGACATGGGGCTTATATCCTCTGCTGACCATTTTTTTTCATCAGTAAAAGAACGGTATAACGATTATGTGGCAAGTGGATTTTATGATACGATCTCTCAAGATGCCATGTTTATTTGCCGCATCACTGGTAGGGGACGTACCTATACTGGCTTGATAGCCTGTGTTGATATTAAAGAATATTTAGAGGGACGAGTTAAGCGGCACGAAAAGACATTGGCTTCGTCGGAGCAAGAGCAGATACAGGGGCTCATGAAGCGAGGAGCACAGGTTAAGCCAGTCATGCTGGCCTATCGCCCTGAAGAAGCGATTGAAACAATTTTACAAAAATTCATAGCAGAAAATGAACCTTTTATTGAAGCTGTTTTTGAAACTTTGAATGAGGTTCATCATTTTTGGGAAATAAAGGACAGTAGTGTGATTGCAGCATTACAAGAGCTATTTGCTGAACATGTTCCTGTATCCTACATTTCTGATGGCCATCACCGTACATCTTCTTCTGCATTGATGTACAAGAGGTTTGGAGAAAATAATTCGGAAAATCTATATCGATGGCTGCCCTGTTCGTTGTTTCCGATTTCTGAAATAGAAATTTATGACTATAATAGGATAATTGAAGGGATGAACAATGTCTCTCCAGCTTCTTTTATGGCCCAACTTTCTCAAATATTTGAGATTGAATTATTAGCATACGCCCAGAAGCCTAGAAAAAAACACGAGTTGACGCTTTTTCTGGAAAATGAATGGTATCGGTTGACCTGGCGGCAGGAGGTTTTGAAGGCTTACGAAAATGAACCGGTGATATTAGATGTCAACTTATTTAATGAAAAAGTGCTCAAAGAAATTCTCGATATCGTGGATGTAAGGACTGACCTGCGCGTGAAGTATGTAAATGGGGGAAAAACTATGGCAAAGCTGAAGGAGAAAACTTTGAACGGTGAAGAGCGTTTTGCATTTTGCCTTTACCCAGTTAGTATTGAGGATTTTCTTGCTGTTTCAGATGCTGGTGGAGTATTGCCACCAAAGTCCACTTGGGTAGAGCCAAAAGTCAGGAGTGGCTTTTTGGTAAGAAATGTTGAAAATAGCTAATATAAAATTCAAAACCATCACCATAGGCGACAGTCTATTTTTGGTGACCTAAAAATATTTTACATGCAAGCAGTTTATGTTGTTTCCGCAGTACGCACACCAATCGGTAGTTTTGGTGGTTCGTTGGCTAATATCTCCGCCACAAAATTGGGATCTATTGCCATTAAAGGCGCACTTGAAAAAGCCAATGTAGAGGCAAGTCAGGTGGATGAAGTTTTTATGGGAAATGTCGTTTCAGCCAATTTGGGTCAGGCACCCGCAAGGCAGGCGGCATTAGGTGCTGGCCTTCCTCCGAATGTTTCCTGCACGACCGTCAATAAAGTATGTGCATCTGGCATGAAATCTATCATGTTCGGAGCGCAAGCCATCATGCTTGGCCATAATGATATAGTTGTCGCAGGTGGAATGGAAAATATGTCGGCGATTCCTTTTTATGTACCTAAAGCTCGCTGGGGCTATAAATATGGAAATGCAGAATTCGTAGATGGGCTCTATCAGGATGGATTAAAAGATGTATACGACCAATGTGCAATGGGCGTTTTTGCCGATAGGACAGCCGACAAGTATAACATAAGCCGAGAAGAACAGGATGCCTTTGCTATTGATAGTTATAAAAGGGCAGCTGCTGCTACAGAAGGGGGATTGATCGCTCCTGAGATCGTGCCTGTTGAAATTCCGCAACGCAAAGGCGATCCTATTATAATGAGCCAAGATGAAGAATACAAAAATGTCCGATTTGACAAAATACCTTCCTTGCGTGCCGTATTTTCGAAAGAAGGAACTGTGACTGCAGCGAACGCCTCTACCATCAACGATGGTGCTTCAGCACTAGTCTTGGTGAGTGAGCAAAAACTGAAAGAACTGAACCTGAAGCCATTGGCAAGAATTGTATCCTTTGCAGATGCGGAACAAGAACCTGCATGGTTCACAACCACACCAACGATAGCTGCTCCAAAAGCATTAAAAAGAGCAGGCCTCACCGCTGCCGATATTGATTTTTATGAAGTAAATGAAGCGTTTTCGGTAGTTGCCCTTGCATTTGAAAAAATAATGGAAGCCGACCATGCTAAGACGAATGTGCTCGGAGGGGCTGTTTCTCTTGGCCATCCACTTGGTGCTTCTGGCGCCCGAATCGTAACCACACTTAACAATGTACTACATCAGAATGATGGAAAGTACGGCCTTGCTGCTATTTGTAACGGAGGGGGAGGAGCTTCGGCTTTGATTTTAGAAAAGGTGTGATTTTCAGGGGTCAGGAGTCAGGTTTCAGGTTTCAGGAGTCAGGAGTCAGGGTTCAGGATTCAGGATTCAGGAGTCAGGTTTCAGGAGTCAGGTTTCAGGATTCAGGTGTCAGGTACTATATGCCTCGCATCTGAAACCTGAGGCCTCGCCCCTCGCCCCTCACTTCGGATAGCACAAATAATACTTCTTCACGATCCTTGTCTGGATACCAAAATCCGAAATTTGCGACATGGGCAGGACTGTTCCGTTTTTAAATAGAATACTAATCTCATCTTTAGAGGTACTATAAGCATGATTGGTTTCTGTACCTCCAAATACGAAATATTCAATATGCTTCTCTTGTAAAATCCCTCTTTCAAGCACCTGTTTTTTTACCTGTGCTATATAGTTTTCCTCGAATGGTTCATTCCTCATTTCGATACGGAACAACCTCCTATCAACAATACTTTTGGATAAATAGGAAAGAACGGGATCCTCGTGCTCCATGAATATTTTTAGCGAACTAAAAATGTCATAATCATCTAGCTTCGCAAAATGGTCGAGTAGGTCTTTATTGTTGGCAAAGTCTTCTTGTGAAAAACCTTGGTAAAGAAAAAAAGCAAGGCTTTTAGGTACGTTTATTTTTATGCCAGATGATGCAAGTTGTTTAGCACGTTCCAATGTTTTGATCAGCATTTGTTCTGCTACTAGCACGGTTTTATGCAAATACACCTGCCAGTACATGAGCCTGCGGGCTATCAAGAATTTCTCAATAGAATAAATGCCTTTTTCTTCGACAACCAATTGTCCATCATGAACAGCCAACATTTTGATGATCCGGTCATAACCAATTACACCTTCATGAACACCCGTAAAGAAACTATCTCGGTTGAGGTAGTCCATTCGGTCCATGTCTAGTTGGCCCGAGATGAGCTGGTGCAGGAATTTTTTTTCATACTGATTCTTGAAAATAGAAATGGCCAGGCTGAGTTGACCATTGAAGGCATCATTTAGACGCTCCATGAAAAGAAGGGAAATTTCTTCATGCTGTACATTTACCAATGTATGCTCCAATGTGTGGGAAAATGGACCATGCCCAATATCGTGCAATAGAATGGCAACAGAAGCGGCTTTGGCTTCTTCATCTGAAATTTCTGTTCCTTTTGAACGGAGCACTTCGATAGCCTGTCCCATCAGATGAAGAGCGCCAATAGCATGATGAAAACGGGTGTGCAGGGCTCCTGGATACACATAATGGGTCAGACTTACTTGTTTAATGCGTCGTAGCCTTTGGAAATAAGGATGTTCGATCAAGTCGAACAATATATCATAAGGTATGCTCACAAACCCATAAACCGGGTCATTAATAATCTTTTTTTTATTCATGTATCTTCAGATATAACGGCGAAATTGTTTTTGGTTTTTCGATAAACGAACCTCGAAGTTTGGCTCAAAAATGGTGTATTTCAAATCAAATTCCTCCCTTATGCAATCCTTTTGGTAAAATTGCGTCTATAAGTCAAGTGTTCAGAACTGGGTTTTGAATGACATGTTCAAAAAATAACTTCATTTAACTGATCCCATTTCATGCCGCTTTGGTATAAAATAGAAGGACGTTAAAAACAGTTAAATGTTCTTTGCTGTTGAGATTGTATCAAACATATTTCGGCCATTGGGAGTATATTAGGTGTCGAAAGTTTGAATGGAGTAAAAGGCATATGAATTGAAAGCATGAATTCTCTATCTTTATGCCTTATCCAGATTCTTGTATCCATCTTGAATTTCGACTATGATTGCTCAACAGTCAAATAAGTATAAAACAATAAAAAAAGTAATTATGAAAAACAGAGGCATTTTGCTATCTCTGGCAGTTGCGGTCGCATTATTCTTTGCGTTTTACCCACCATTTGACAATGCACACAAAGAAGCGGCACTGATGGAATCGATCCTCACCGATATTAATTATTACCATTACCATCCATTGGATATAGATGATCAGCTATCTGAAAAAGTCTATGACCTTTTTATTGATAGATTAGATGGCGGACGTCGCTGGCTCACCCAAAGTGATATTGACCAGTTGGTTAAATATCGCTCAGAATTGGATAATGAAGCCCAGCAAGGCACTTATACTTTTCTCGATTTAGCTATTCAGTTGCAAGAAGCTGGCATTGATAAGACTGAAAGCTGGTACAAAGAAATTTTGGCTAAGCCATTCACTTTTGATGGAAATGAAACCATAGAAACCAGCGCAGATAAAAAGCCATTTGCCAAAGATGATGTTGAGCTCCGCAAATACTGGGAGCAATCACTCAAATGGGAAACGATGACCCGTTATTCTGATAAATTGATCAGCAAGGAAGAAGGCGATGAAGATTACAAAGATAAAACGGAAGCGGAACTGGAAGAAGATGCCCGTGAAGAAGTGATTAAATTGTTTGACAATTGGTATAACCGGCTCGGCAAACGTAAGCGAAGTGACCATGTGAGCATGTACCTCAATGCATTCACAAATATTTTCGATCCACATACCGAATACTACGAACCAATCGATAAGCAAAATTTTGATATTGGCATGTCAGGGCGATTTGAAGGAATCGGAGCAAGATTGCAAACGGATGGTGAATACACTAAAGTGTCAGAAATCATTGTCGGTGGGCCAGCTTGGAAAGACGGAGCCCTTAAGGAGAACGACCGCATCGTGAAAGTTGCTCAGGGCGATAGTGATGAATGGACAGACATTACCGGAATGGTTATCAATGATGTCGTTCAGCTGATACGAGGGGCTCCAGACACCAAAGTGCGTCTCTATGTGAAAAAAGCTGAGGGGGGAAATGAAGAAATCAGTATCGTTCGCGATGTAGTCATAACCTCTGAGACTTTTGCCAAGTCCCTTATCATCGAGACAGATGAAAATGAAAAGGTAGGCTATCTAAGACTTCCGAAATTTTATGCAGATTTCCAGAATAGAAATGGCCGTCGTTGTGCAAAAGATGTTGAAATTGAAATTGAAAAATTAAAACAAGTCGGTGTAGATGGGATTATCCTCGATCTTCGTAATAATGGAGGAGGATCATTGAGAGATGTGGTAACTATGAGCGGTTTCTTTGTAGAAGAAGGCCCAATGGTACAGGTGAAATCTCGCAGTCGCAACCCAGAAGTATTGGTAGATGAAGATCCAAGCGTTAAATATAATGGACCGCTTATCGTGATGGTCAATCAATTCAGCGCTTCAGCCTCGGAAATTCTTGCAGCAGCATTGCAGGATTATGGAAGGGCAATAATCGTGGGTACCGGCAACTCTACTTTTGGGAAAGGAACGGTACAGCGTTTCTTCGATTTGGATGCTGTAGTTCGTGGCAATCCTGAGCTAAAGCCACTTGGAAATGTGAAGCTTACAGTCCAGAAATTCTTCCGCGTAAACGGTGGCTCTACTCAGTTGAAAGGAGTGACTCCTGATATTGTATTGCCTGATACTTGGTTGTACATCGATACAGGAGAAAAAGAGGAAGATTTCCCTATGCAATGGACGCAAATTGAACCAGTTGAGTACAGTCAAAATGTATATTCGCTCAATTCTTTGCCCCAAATCAGAGAGCGCAGTGCTTCCCGTGTAAGGAATGATGATGTTTTCAAGGCAGTATACAACAGGGCTAAATTGGTTAAAGAACAAAGGGATAATTCAAATCATCTTTTGAACTTAGAGGCTTATCAAGCAGAAGACAAGGCTTGGAAGGCTCAGGCCGAAGAATTTGAAAAGTTATTTAAATCTGAGGTCGTTTCAAATGTAAGTAACCTTGAAATTGATGTGCCAGAGATCGAAGGAGATGAGGGCAAAAAAGCCAGAAATGAAGAATGGATCAAAGGCGTGAAGAAAGACGTTTATTTGAAAGAGACATTAAATATTATGCATGATATGTTGGTGGTTAAATAAGTCACCGAATTTTTGATAAACTTTTTTAACGCGGCTGCTGAAAATACATTCAGCAGCCGCGTTGTATTTTATTTACAAGAGAGCAATATAACGGCAAGGCATATCATCGAAACTACTACCACGCCGAAGATCAGCTTTTCAGAATACCCTTCCACCATTAAATGAAGTTTCCAAAGCTTAAGGATAAACCGGTTTTTTAGATTAAAATTTTTCATATTACAACTTAGTTATAGCCGAAGTCTAAAGCTTACCAAAATCGAATTTGGCAGACAGCGTTTAGAGTATTCGCAAAATGGGTAAAAGAAAGACAGGGTTAGCGGTATTCAATGTTTTTCACATGCTCAAAATTAAGATATTATACTTATTAAAACAAATTGTTTCAATAAAAAATAAATAAAACAAAATTTCATAAAAAAAGACCTAAATGCCTTTCTAAAAACACCCCTACATTTGCGCCCTGAAAAATTAACTTCCATCCCTAAATCTCAAATTATCTGTGAATTACCTGACTCTCGAAAATGTTTCCCGTAGCTATGGCGAAAAGGTGCTTTTTGATGAAGTTTCTCTCCAAATCAACAAAGGGGAGAAAGTTGCGCTCATAGCTAAAAATGGTAGCGGGAAAACAACTTTGATGAAAGTCATCGCAGGCATTGAGCCGAGTGAAGGGGCGACCAGCAATGTACTTTTCAGGAAGGATATAAAGATTGGGTTTCTTCAACAAGAGCCGGAATTTTATGAGAAACACAATGCGCTGGAAGCTATTTTTGATAGCGATATGGAGGTGGTACAGGTAGTGAAGCGATACGAACGAGCTATGCTTCATCCCAATGATGTTAAGGAAATGCAGGCTGTTCTTTCAAGAATGGACGACCTGAAAGCATGGGATTTTGAAGCAAAGGCGAAAGAGATACTTTTTAAATTCAATATTACTGACCTCGAGCAATCTGTGGCTACTATGTCTGGAGGTCAAAAGAAGCGTTTGGCGCTCTGCAAACTGCTCATTGAAGAACCAGAATTCCTCATTCTGGATGAGCCAACTAACCATCTCGACATGGACATGATCGAATGGTTGGAATCTTACCTTTCCCAACAAAATATCACCTTGTTCATGGTGACGCACGATCGCTATTTCCTACAAAATATTTGTAATCAAATTTTGGAGCTCGACCGCGGGCAGTTGTTCAGATATACGGGTGGTTATTCCGATTTTTTAGAAAAGAAGGCGTTGCGGACCGAGAACGATACGGTAGTGCTAGACAAAACCAAAAAGCTTTACAGGAAGGAACTCGAGTGGATGCGGCGGATGCCTCAGGCTCGTACTACCAAATCTAGTGCGAGGCAAGACAGATTTTATGGTATAAAAGAGCAGGCTCACAGGCAAATCGTCAAAGACGAAATCCAAATTGAGGTGAAAGGGCAACGCCTTGGTAGCAAGATATTGGAGTTGCATTATATCAGTAAAGCTTACGGCAAACTGAAGATCATCAATGATTTTCACTACAAGTTCAAAAAAGGTGAGCGGGTGGGCATTGTTGGTAAAAATGGTGTTGGAAAATCCACTTTCCTACGGATGCTCACCGGTGAAGAACGGCCTGATACCGGAAAGGTGGTGCAGGGCGAAACGGTCGTTTTCGGCTACTATTCACAAGATGGGATCAACCTTCAAACAGATCAACGAGTATTGGATTATATCACTTCCATTGCAGAATATATCCCAATGGACAAAGGCCGGAAATTGACAGCTGAACAATTGTTGGAACGTTTCCTTTTTAGCCGTGAACAACAGCAGGTTTTCATTTCACAATTAAGCGGGGGAGAGCGTAGGAGGTTATATCTTCTTTCCATTTTAATGAATAACCCCAACTTCCTGATTCTGGATGAGCCAACCAATGACCTGGATGTAATCACGCTCAACATCCTGGAAGAATGGTTGCTTGAATTTCCTGGCTGTGTGTTGATTGTTTCCCACGATCGTTTTTTGCTGGATAAAATCTGTGATCATCTTTTTGTATTTGAAGGTGAAGGGAAAATCAAAGACTTCAATGGCCGCCACATGGAGTACAGAGCTATGCAAAAAGAAAAGGAGCGCCAGGAACGGGAACAAGAAAAGCCTAAACAGGAAAAATCCACTGAACCTCAAATTCGGACTGGTTCCGGCCTTACCAATAAAGAAAAAAATGAACTCAAACGATTGGAGCGAGATATAGAGGCTCTCGAAAATAGGAAGCAGGAAATCCACGCAGCATTTGCTGAATCGGGCATTTCTGTAGAAGATATTGAAAAACTTTCCAAAGAATTAAAAGAGGTGGAAGCGAAGACGGAAGAAAAAGAAATGAGGTGGATGGAATTGGCGGATAAGTAAACTTAATCCTGATTTCTATCTTTTGATCCCTGATAGCTTCCTGCTGAAGATTTGCAAATTCGTTTTACTCGCCGATGTTTTCCAACTCAGAATGTATCAAAAAAAGAGGTCAAGACTAAGTCTTGACCCCATGAATAAACACCTAAAACCCTATTAAAATCTTAATTTTCTTTCGGTCTTCGGGAAGTTAGTCGGTTCAATGTCTCCGACGATCATATATAGGTGGATAAAACCTGTAATGTTCATGGCTGTATAAAAAAAAATCAGGCCCGCCGGACACAAAATTCCGACAGGCCTGAATGTCAACTATTTACAGAAGAATTTTTTTAGAAAAAATCCAAACGGATTATCTTCAATTTCTTCCTGTTCTCATGAAACAACGTTTACTTAATCTCAATTTTCTTTACCGGAGCAGGTTTCGCTTCTTCTTTTTTTGGCATAGCCACATTCAGGATACCGTTGTCATAACTTGCTTTAATGGTATTGGTATCCACTGATTCTGGCAAGTGGAAGTTGCGTGTGAATTCATAGTAGCTGAATTCCCTGCGAGTATATTTTTCGCCTTTGCCTTCTTGTTCCGCTTCTTTTTTTGCAGAAATGGTCAGTGTCTCCTGATCCACTTTAAGGTCAAAATTTGCTTTTGTCAAGCCTGGAGCTGCAACCTCAATTCGGTAGCTGTCCTCCAATTCTACAATGTTTACGGCAGGACTTTTTTGTACCAACCCATTTTGAAAAGAAACAGGGAAGTCATCCCTGAAAAGGTTGTTGAAAAGGTCGTCAAAAACATTTACTTGTTTTCTTGAAACTGGCGCTGGAAAAAATTTAATCAAACTCATAACAATCTATTTTTTGGTTAAAATTTAAAAATCAAAACTTCGATTAGGTCTGATCAATCCGTGTTCCATTCAATTTTTCAAGAAAAAAAGACAGGAAAATATAAACAATTACTGCCATTATGGCAAAATTCAATAAAAACAACTGCCATAATGACAACGATTAAATAATTGTCAATCAATGGCGACATCGTTTGTAAAGAAAATTTCCCTATCCATTGAGAAATAATAATTGCCGTTTAGCTCACCTATGCCATAATAAGAAACATCAGTAGCCGCTGGGCTTTGAAGAGGGTAGCTGAATTCTTTAGATTGTATAAAATCGTCTCCGATCATAACATTATAGCGGTGTCCAAGTACCAGATGTGTGAATATATAATCGCCAACCGTTTCTGCATATTTAAGGTCTGAATTCTGGTTGAGGCGAACCCAAGTGTGGCCATTGTCACTACTCCTGTGTAGGTCAAAGCTGTTGGTGCCAGTGGCATAGAGGCTTCCTTCCCATGAAAAACAATCGAGCATCCATTGGTAGAAGATCTTTTCCACTTCACCTGACGGAGTAATTCGCCAGGCCCCCTCTCTCGACGTCACATAAAAGTTGTTTTCCAAAAACCGAATGTTATTCAGTTTGGCTACCTCTGCTCCCAAAGCCTCAATTTCCACTCTTTCTTTTATTTCAATGGAAGCAAATGACGAGTGTGCAGTGTTGTGCTTTATTTCAAATATCAGAAAAACATAATGCCTATCGGGAAGGACAATCGTGGGAAGCATAAACAAGGTGCCATCAGGACTAAATGCGCCCAACTGCCGGGCAAAGATGTCGACCTCATTAAAACTGTGATTGGGTCCGATTAGGCTGTCGACATTGATTTTGAAGACTTCCGATGGATTTCGGGTCAGGTGAAATTCGGCTTGTTGGCTTGCATCATTATTGATGGTTAACCGAAAAAAAGTATTATCGGACATGACGGGGATGCCATTGACCCCATTATTGGACAAAAGGGGGCGTTTGTCAAGCAATTTGTTCTCGCTGTCAAATCGTGCAAACTGATTTTCAGAAATGGCATACCATTCGAATGGGGTAGTATGGAGGCCAAGGATAGGCCGCTCAGACTGAAAATCAACCATTTGCCATTCAGAGTTGACTGACGGTGAATTGTCATCATCAACCAAAAAAGGCCGCTGACATGAAATGAAAGTAATTAATAGGAGGGACAGGAGCGAATAGTGCTTATTCGGGTTCATAGTACAATTTGTCTAAAAATAATTAGAGGACTGTATAACTCCTGTGAACAATTGGGTCAAAGATAAAATTAGAAAACAGTTTTCCAACAATAACCTGCTCAGTTAGAGGGAGGTAAATTGTAGATTTAACCCCAATAGCTGTTTTTATTGATTGAGATTCAGCCAAATGTAAACTGGATTGCATAAAACTGATGTAACTTTTTGACTCGCATTCGTTATGCGTTTTTTGTTTGTTTTCGACTTTTTTTATAGTTGGAAGTAATTTTTAGGCCTTGAACATCATAGTGGGTCGGATATATGACAGGAAATTGAATATGCATCGACAAGTATTTTATAATACATGGAATTCAAATTCTATTTTTGTGGCCCTAACCGCCAGGCCGAGCACTAATTATACCGATTCCGAAATGGCTTGGGAAAAATTAAACCATTTCTCCATCGGCATATCCTCAAAACCATTGGTTTGTAGGAAATCAAATTCCCAAACCACTTCGTTTTGAGTATATATTAAGTATTTTATTCGTGTTGCCCCCTTGCCTTTGATATTATTCGTCTTATTCTACACTATAAAGCATTGAAAACTTAACAGTTGAAATACTCTTCATGGATGACTCGAAATTTAAATTATTGGTCATTCATGATATTAAATTGCGATCCTGCACTATTTTTGATCCTCAAATCAAAGATTAGTATTATTTGGTTTGATTGTTTTTTAAAATAGTTTGGACTATTTGTTCTAAATAAACCACGTTCACACATGACCCGTAATTTTACAACTCTATTATTAGTTTTTGCGTCTACTCTTCTTTTTGCACAAAACCCTTCCTTCAAAGGATCAGTGCTCAAAAACAATTTTGACAACTCCGCCGAGTTACAGTATCAATTCAAGGAATATGATGTCTTTCAGATAGATGTGTCGGCCATGAATGATTATGTAAAGAAGGCAGGCAATTCCATGGAATTTAACATCCATTTAGGTAATGCTTATGATTGGGATATTTCAATGTACCCCAAGGATGTACGAAAGCAAGGTTATATACATCGAACTTTGACAGACGATGGAATAAAAACTTTGCCTACAAAGGAGAACCTCAATTATAGAGGGAGCTTGGAAGCTCCAGGAGGAGGTTCGGTTTCTTTGACAATTGACGAAAACTACTTGTATGGCTTTGTGAAGAAAGATGGAGAAATCTATTTCATAGAACCACTTTGGTATTTTATGGCTGACCAGCCAAAAGACTTGTTTGTGGTTTATGCAGCATCTGATGTGCAGCCTCGCCCAGATGCAAAGTGTGGAGCAATTGAATTGGCTCAGCAATCACAGAAATTTATTCAAGAAGATATAAACGATCATGATCATGATCATGATCACGAAAGTGAAAGCTTAAAATTAGCTTGTATTGAGGTGGAAATAGCCATTGCTTCCGATTGGCTTATGTTTCAAAAATATGGCTCTGCAGCTCTTGTAGAGGCACATGAAACGGGTGTATTAGCGAATGTCCAAACTAATTATGACGATGAATTCAATGATGAATTGAATTTCACCATATCAGAGTTTTTTACAGTGACCTCTCAGTCCCAAGATCCATGGACTAATTCGACAGAAGCGGGAACACTTTTAGGAAGTTTTCGTTCGTGGGGAAACAGTGGTGGCTTTGCATTTCCATACGATGTAGCAGGTCTTTGGACAAATAGGAATTTCAACGGTGGAACAATTGGAATAGCATATCTTAATGCCATTTGTAATAACCTGCGCTACCATTGTTTACAGGATTTTTCATCCAATGCAAATTTTCTAAGGGTTCTTTGGGCACATGAGTTGGGGCATAACTTTAGTGCGACACATGATGCTCCGGGGAGCGGTACAATCATGTCACCTTCTGTTAATAATACGAATACATGGTCTAACCAGTCTAAAAACCAAATCAATAGTTATTATCCAACAAGGAATTGTTTAGGAGGGTGTCCAGGTTCATTTCCTCCAGTTGCCAATTTTACAGCTGACATTACCCAAGGTTGCGCTCCGATGACTGTGCAATTCACTGATTTAAGTTCCAATGGCCCAATTGCCTGGAGTTGGACTTTCTCTGGGGGTACTCCTTCTGTTTCCTCTAACCAGCACCCACTTGTTACTTATAACGTGCCTGGAGTGTATGATGTCACTTTAACTGTGACCAATACAGCGGGTTCAAATTCCATTACCTTCAATAGTTATATTGAAGTGGATGATGTGCCGCTACCGGCATATAGTTTTGATCAGTTTGGGTTGACGGTAGTTTTTGATAATAATACCTTGAATGCCGATAGCTATTTATGGGAATTTGGCGATGGAAATACATCAACTGAAGAAAATCCTGTACATGCCTATGGACTGGACGGCTTTTATGATGTGAAACTAACTGCGTTCAATGATTGTGGCAGTAGTGAATTTACATTGACAATCCCAGTATTTGTAGCGCCTACCGCAAATTTCGTAGCAAATCCTACAATTGGTTGCGCCCCACTTCAGGTTGAATTTACTGATGCTAGTTCACCGAATGTTTTAGTCTGGGCATGGGAATTTGAAGATGGAGACCCTGCCACATCTGCAGATCAAAATCCAACTGTGACCTTTTCTAATCCAGGTACCTATAATGTAAAACTGACTGTATCTAATCCGGCAGGCGATGACTCAAAAACAGTTTCCAATTATATTACAGTGGGTACGACTGCAGTTCCAGGATTCTCTGCTGCGGTGAATGGCGATACTGTAACATTTGTCAACGAGACTGATAATTCAATGGGAATTGGTACGCCGACTTATCTATGGGATTTTGATGATGGGGACACTTCCACACAAGAAAATCCTACACATATTTATGCAACTGATGGAATTTTTAATGTGACACTGGAAGTGACCAATGATTGTGGAACAACTTCAGTGATGCATGAAATAACCATTGAAACGCCTCCGAGTGCAGGTTTTTCTGCTCCGGTTACGGCAGGTTGCCCACCCTTTTCTGTCACTTATGAAAACCTGTCATCTTCCAACGCTAATTCTTTCCTTTGGGATTTCCCGGGAGGTGATCCTACTTCCTCCACAGATGAAGAACCAACCGTGGTTTATAATACTCCCGGTACTTATGATGTGACTTTGATTGTGTCGAATAGCGCAGGTTCCGATACTATAACTTTACAAGATTATATTACCATTAATTTATTGTCGGTCCCAAGTTTCACAAGTAATGTGAATGGGTTGAATGTTGATTTTACAAATACATCCACTAATGCAACTAGCTATAGTTGGGATTTTGGAGATGGGGAGTCAAGTACAGAAGTTAACCCCATGCATACTTATGATGAAGATGGTATTTATGAAGTAATTCTTACTGCGACTAATGATTGCGGACCACAAACGACTACCCAAACAGTAGTGATTGTGACTGCTCCAGTTGCTAATTTTTCTGCCAACGTAACTACTGGCTGTGCTCCTCTTACAGTAGAATTCAGTAATCAGTCTTCTGCAAATGCAGTTGATTTTGATTGGGATTTTCCTGGTGGCGACCCGGCTACGTCCATTGATGAAAATCCGACGGTGGTTTACAACGATCCAGGAACATATACTGTAACATTAACGGTATATAATTCTGCTGGAAGTAACTCTGTAACATTTACAGATTATATAGTAGTTAATACAGTTCCGGTAGCGGATTATACGAGTACCTCTGTAGAATTGACGGTTAATTTCAACAATACTTCTTCCAATGCCACCAGCTATAGTTGGGATTTTGGAGATGGAGAATCAAGTACTGAAGAAAATCCTTCACATACCTATGATGATGATGGAACTTACGAGGTAGAATTGACTGCTACCAACGATTGTGGATCCGTAACAACAACTGAAACAGTAGTTGTCGTGTCTGTTCCTTCTGCTGGTTTTTCTGCTAATAATGCTTCTGGTTGTGTGCCGCTCACCGTTCAGTTTTCCAATCAGTCCTCCGTAAATGCTACCAACTATCTATGGGATTTCCCTGGTGGTGATCCATCAAGTTCTACCGATGAAAACCCAACGGTGGTTTATAATAACGGTGGCACCTATGATGTAACATTGATTGTATCAAATTCAGCAGGAAGCGACACGATTACAATGCCTGAATTTGTTGTGGCTAATACAGTTCCTGATCCAAGTTACACTGTTGCCACAAATGTATTCGTCGCTACTTTCACGAATACAACTGTTGGCGGAACGAGTTATAGCTGGGATTTTGGCGATGGAGAATCAAGCACAGAAATAGACCCCGTCCATGAATACGATGATGATGGAACTTATGAAGTGACATTGATTGCTACCAATGATTGTGGTTCGGATACCACAACGATGGATGTGATAGTAACTTCTTTCCCACTGGCTGGTTTTTCAGCGAATGAAACGGTGGGCTGTGCCTCTTTTACGGTCGAGTTCATGGATGAGTCTTCGTTCAATACGACTGGCTGGGAGTGGGAGTTCCCTGGCGGAAATCCTTCCAGTTCAACTGAGCAAAACCCAACCGTTGTTTATGACAATGTAGGTACTTATAATGTTACGCTTACAGCAACCAATTCATTGGGTGAAAATACTGTTACACAAAATAGCTATATCACTGTTATCACAGTTCCAACAGCAGAATATACCAGCGCCCAAAACTTGCTGACCGTTGATTTCACTAACAGCTCTTCTGGCGCTACCAGCTATAGTTGGGATTTTGGTGACAACAATTCTAGTACAGAAGCTGACCCCTCTCATACTTATGATGAAGATGGAACGTATGAAGTTGTTTTGACAGCGACCAATCAATGTGGATCAACTACTTACACTGAAACTGTTGTGGTAGTGTCTGTTCCATCATCTGGATTCTCAGCTAATGAGAATGTTGGATGTGCGCCGTTCACAGTAGCGTTCACTAACTCGTCTTCGGCAAATGCTACTAACTTCATGTGGGATTTCCCTGGAGGCAATCCTGCAACTTCTACTGAGGAAAATCCAACTGTAACCTATAATTCAGCAGGCACCTACGATGTGACTTTGATTGCATCCAACTCCGCTGGAAGCGACACGACTACTATGGTAGATTACGTTGTAGTTGGCGCAGTCCCTGGAACCAGTTTTACTGCTGATGTGAACGAATTTACTGTAGCATTTACAAATACGACTACCAATCCGCCAAACTCTGGCAACATGACTTACGAGTGGGATTTCGGGGACAATAACAGCAGCAACGAAGAAAACCCGACCCACACTTACGATGAAGACGGAACTTATGAAGTGACATTGACTGTGACGAATGATTGTGGTTCTAAAACCATTAATGGCCAAATAACTATCGTAACACCGCCAACTGCAAGTTTTAGTGCCGCTCAGACTACAGGTTGTGAGCCTTTCGAAGTACAGTTCACTAACGAATCCACAGAGAATGCGGCATCTTTTGAATGGGAATTTCCGGGCGGTACACCAGCTACCTCCAATGAAGAAAATCCAGTAGTGGTTTATAACACAGCAGGAACATATGATGTAATTCTGACCGTGTCGAATGTCGCTGGAGATGATACGCAAACGATGACAGGGTTTATTATTGTCAATCCTTTGCCGACTCCTGATTTTGATTATGTTATCAATGGGCTTGAAGTCAATTTCACAAATGTGTCTACGGAAACCAATACTGTTACATGGGACTTTGGTGATAGTTCTGATCCGTCAAACGAAGAAAATCCAATTCATACCTATGAAGAAGATGGAATCTATACGGTGACAATGACTGCGTCAAACGACTGTGGTGATGTCGTAATCACACAAAATATTGTAATCGCTACAGAAGGTCCGATTGCCTCTTTCGATGCCATTGAAACTGAAGGTTGCCTCCCATTCGTTGTAGAGTTCGTTAACCTTTCTTCTGAAAATGCCGAATCATACGAATGGTTCTTTGAAGGTGGTGATCCAGCAACATCCACAGAGAAGGAACCAACAGTGACTTATATTTCAGAAGGGCTTTTTGATGTAATTTTGATTGCGCACAATGCCCTTGGAAGTGATACGCTGACCAACGAAGATTTCATTCTGGTTCAGACAACGCCAATACCAAGTTTCACGGCTAATGATAATATGGGGACGGTCACATTTACCAATACCACAACAAATGGCACTTCTTATGAATGGGATTTTGGAGATTCAAATAATAGCACGGAAGAAAACCCTGTTCATACATACACTGCCAGCGGCGAATATGACGTGACACTGACAGCCTATAATGACTGTGGCTTTGCTGTGAACACACAAACGCTAACAGTTATCATTACATCGGTTGGCGAGATACCTGGTATCAATGAATTCAATATTTTCCCTAACCCAAATAATGGCCACTTTACATTGGTGCTGAATGGGGAAGCGAAGGGTGACTTACAGGTATCTTTTACAAACCTTCTTGGCCAAGTCATTATGCAAACCGAAGTTGATTTCCGTTCTGGCAATTTAACTCGTGAATTTGCATTTGATGGACTGGCAGCAGGCATGTATCTATTCCAGGTTAAATCTGGAGATCATATTTTGTACAAAAAGTTGGTTGTTGAATAAAGCACAGCTTGATTCAAAATAGTAACTGACAAGGGGCTTCGGCGTTATCGTTGAAGCCCCTTGTTTTTATCAAACTTGTTATTTTTGTTCATTCATTTGGCTCAATCAAGTTCAAAGATTTTCATGAAATACATTTTCCTTTTTTTATTCCCAATCATTTTTGCCTGCAATAACGCCTCGCAAGAGCAGCCTTCAAATACTGATACAGGAAGTGCTGCATTGCCAGAGGGGTTTCTGCCTTTTTACCAGCAATTCCATGCGGATAGCATTTTTCAAATGGAACATATTACTTTCCCGTTGCAGGGGTTGCCAAATAACACAGATAGGGAGACAATAGATGCCGGCACATTCAGGTGGCAAAAAGAAGAGTGGAGCATGATGCAACCTATTGATTTTGAAATGAGCGATTATAGGCGTGAGCTAATTCCGGTAACAGATGAAATGGTCGTGGAGCGAATTGTCCATAAAAATGGCCAATTCGGAATGGTGCGCCGATTCGCCATCATCAGCGGCGACTGGCACTTGATCTATTATGCCGGCGTAAATCGACTGGCTCAAAACTAACCCCATATAGCGAATCCCCAGATTCGCTAATTAAATTGGTAGCTTTCTTCCGAACCTGGGGATTCGGAGTATATTATTTGTTAATTAAGAATGCTTTCAAGAATCCTCATAGCACCTTTTTTCATTTTGATGGTCATATTCACCTATATGACTTTGGAAATAGATGCAAACTACTCCTGGTATATTGTGCCCAATGTGGTCATCATGGCGATTTTGTACATGCTGTCCCCACAAATTGATTGGTGGTGGTACCAGCGCAGGCCGCCCAAATTACCGGATGGGCTGGTTAAAATGTTTGCAGCCCGGTTTTCTTTTTTCAAAAAATTATCCCCGGAACATAAAACCAAATTTTGCAACCGTGTTGCACTCTATCTGAAAGCCAATGAATTTATGCCGAAAGGAATGGAGAGTGTACCGCTGGACGTGCAGGCAGTCGTAGCTGCTTCGGTTATACAGTTGACCTTTCACCATGATGACTTTTTGTTAAACAAATTTGAGCATATCATTATTTACCCGCACCCATTTCCATCTCCACAGTACCAGCAATGGCATGCCTGTGAAATATTTGAAGAAGACAAGGTCATCATGTTTTCTGCTGAACAATTGATGGCAGGCTTTGCACAGCCGACCAAGTTCTTCCATATCGGCTTATATGAGTATACACGGGCGTTCATGCGATGCCACCCAGAAGTGGAAATGCCTGAGTTGGATGAAAATATTTGGCTGAAGCTGCAAGTGATCAGTAATTTCCCAAAAGCTGCGGTTGAAAAATGGATAGGCCTTTCTG
This sequence comes from uncultured Saprospiraceae bacterium, assembly GCA_942490835.1. Lineage (GTDB taxonomy): Bacteria > Bacteroidota > Bacteroidia > Chitinophagales > Saprospiraceae > UBA6168. The sequence goes on along the minus strand of CALNYY010000093.1, from coordinate 357,704 downwards.
AACTCGATACCATCGCTGTTGCAGTTGCCCATTATTTTGTGTTCCCCGATCGCTTCAAAGCTGTTGATCCAGAGCTTTTTCAAAAACTGTCAACCATTTTCGGATAGGCTGTCGTTGTGTTTTCCTTTCCAGTTAATATACCTTTGCCGCACATCTCATTTGGGGTGCCGGGATAAGTTTTGAGTATTAGAGTTATTGAGTTTTGAGTACAGCACTCAATAACTCAAAACTTAATTCGGCTGAGATTATACCCATCGAACCTGCCCGGGTAATGCCAGGTAGGGAAATGTGTGCTCGCCTTCCTTAAGCAGCATTCATTTAATTCAAGTTTGGTTTTTTTTAATGCTTGGCCGTTCCCATTGGCTTGGCGCAAATGTGATTTAAGATGAAAAAGGTATGTTTTACAGCGCTTGCTATGCTATTGGCAACGTTTGTTTTTTCGCAGTCTTTGCTCATAGGTTCAGTTGTAGATCAGGAAGGGACACCATTGCAAGGGGCAAGTGTATTGATTTCACCGCGTATTCAAGGCACTTTTACCAATGCGGAAGGAAGGTATGAATTTCAAGAATTGCCGAAAGGAATTTATCTGGTGGAGGTGAGTTATGTTGGATTTGAGAAAAGTATTAAGTCAATCAGCATCGAAGAAAACGAAAAAACGGTAAGCCTTGATTTTGAATTGGCTGAAGAGAAAGGGATGATGGATGCCATCATTGTGAAAGCCACCAGAGCAGGGGACAAATCCCCATTTACTTATTCAAACATTGATAAAGAGCAAATCAAACGACGAAACCTTGGACAGGACATTCCATTCCTCTTAGAGTCCACGCCATCTGTCGTTGTCAATTCTGATGCAGGAGCAGGTATTGGTTATACAGGGATGCGAATCAGGGGCACGGATCCAACCCGCATTAATGTGACCATCAACGGTATACCGCTGAATGATGCAGAGTCGCAAGGTGTTTTTTGGGTGGACTTGCCAGATTTTGCATCTTCTACTAACGATATCCAGATACAACGGGGAGTTGGCACTTCGACCAATGGAGCTGGCGCTTTTGGAGCTACTATTAACCTTAACGCTAGCAAGCTAAATGCAAATCCTTATGCAGAGCTTTCCGGCACTGTTGGCTCCTTCAATACATGGAAAAGTACCGCCTCTTTTGGGACAGGAATACTCAATCAACAATCAACAAACAACAACCAACAATCAACGGGCCTTACACTCGATGGCCGTCTAAGTAAAATTATTTCAGATGGATATATCGATAGGGCAGAGGTGGAGATGGAAGCTTATTATTTGTCGGGTGCTTACATTGGAAAAAATAATTCCCTTCGTGCAAATATTTTTTCCGGAAAAGAAATTACTTATCAGGCCTGGAATGGCGTACCGGCTCAATATGTCAATGATGATGAACTGCGAAAATTCAATATTTCTGGAATGGAAAAAAGCATGGTTGATCCACACGATAATGAAGTGGATGACTATACGCAAACGCATTATCAATTATTGTTTACGCAAGCATTAAATAGGAATTGGAATTTTAATTTAAATGGACATTATACCCGTGGTTACGGTTTTTTTGAACAGTATAAGTCCAATGAAAATTTAATAGACGATTATGGTTTAATTAATTGTGACACTTGCAATAGTGAAACTGATTTAATTCGTCGGCGCTGGCTGGATAATGATTTTTATGGCGGTGTTTGGTCATTGAATTATTCATCAAATGGTCAAAACATGCAAACTACTTTTGGAGGGGCATGGAATCAATATAAAGGCGATCATTATGGAGAAATAATTTGGGCAGAACACATGCCTGGTTTGGAACAAAATGAACAATATTATTTTGGAACGGGAGATAAAACTGATTTTAATATCTACGGAAAAACGCTTTATAATTTATCATCGAATTTAATTGGTTTTGTTGATTTGCAGTACAGAAAAGTAAATTATAAAATAACTGGAACCGATAACGATTTAAGAGCAACCAATGTAAATGTTGACTATAATTTTTTTAATCCAAAATTCGGATTTACCTACTTGATGAGTAGTAAATTCAGTACTTATGCGTCATTTGCAGTAGCCAACAGAGAGCCCAATCGAAGTGATTTTACCGATGCCGCACCGGAGGTTGAACCCATGTCGGAAAGACTTTATAATACGGAAGCAGGAATTAATTTTAGAAATAAAAAAGGGATTTTTGGAATAAATGTTTACCACATGCTTTACAAAGATCAATTGGCATTGACAGGAAATATAAATGATGTTGGCGGCGCAATTAGAGAAAATATTGCAGATAGCTATAGGCTGGGAATAGAGCTGTCTGGAAATATTTATTTAAATGAAAAAATAAATATAGAATCAAATGCAACATTCAGTAAAAACAAAATAAAAAATTTCACAGAATATATTGATAATTGGGATACATGGAAACAGGAAGTTGTTAGACATGGCACAACTGATCTTGCTTTTTCACCAGAATTAATTGCATTTGCAGGATTAAATTATGATTTATTTAAAGGACTCAGTTTGTCTTTATCGGGAAAACATGTCGGCAAGCAATTTATTGACAATACTTCGAATAAAAACACCATGTTGGATGCATACACGGTTGGCAATTTTCAAGTTCGATATGAATTAAATCCAACTTTTGCCGAGTCTATTTCTTTTAATTTAATGGTCAATAATATCTTCGATAAAAAATATGCTGCCAATGCATGGACATACCGTTATGTTTCAGAAGGGTATGATGCTCGGCCAGATGATCCTTATGCCCGTTCAGAGGGAAATGGCATTTATAATTTAACGGGATTTTATCCACAAGCAGGCAGGCATTTTTTATTGGGAATGACAGTGGAATTTTAGAGCAAAGTGCAGAGAGCAAAGTGCAGAGAGCAGAGACTGACGAACTAAAACAACGAATGGCAAAACTGGAGGCCGCCCTGATGGCTGATAATAAAGTAAGCAAGCATAATTCTGACGAATGATCAGATAATAAATTTAAGAAAGTTAATTTTTAGTCGGCAACTCCAAAATGGAATGCCCGTGATTTTCAAAATTGAACCTCACGGGCATTTCACTTTTTATTTCTTTTCAGAAATAAAAAAGTAGTCTACGCAATAGTTTTGTTATCTTGGGCACAACATTATTGCAATCACGATAGAACTGATTTTATCTTTTCCAGCTCACCTTAAAGATCCAAATTGGTTCTGACTCAAAATTTTTTGAAATGAGAACAAGCCTCTACCCTAACTCAATTTTACTTTGCATTTTTTTACTTGTTACTCCTTTGATAGGTACTGCTCAGGTGGTTTTTGACAACGTCGCTCAGGGATTCCCAGAAGAAATCACAAGCTATACCTTATCTTCCTTTTCCGTATCAGCAGGTACGGAGCGCCTTTTAGTGGTGCACTGGCAGGGCACAAACAATCCTACCTCAGTTACATTTGATGGGGCAGCGATGGATGTTCACCTTACCGATAAATTCTGGTACCTGGCATTGGGAGACGATAATTCGGCCACGGTAGGGGATGTTGTTTTTTCCTTTGCAGCTAATACTACAGGAATTGCAGCAGCAGTGTCTTTTTCTGGGGCATCACAGGCTGCCCCATTGGATGCCATACAGACTCAAGGCACTGTGGATGGTGTTAACACGAACACGGTCAACAGTGAAGCCAACGACCTGGTCGTCGATTTTATATCCACCTTCAACGCCGGAGGTGGCTGCACCATACCCAGCCTGACCGTTGATGGAGGGCAAACAGAACACATCAATGCAGGCATAAGCCTTCCCACGGCCATGTTCTGTTCCCGTTTTGGCATTAGCACAAAAGCAGGGGCTGCCTCCGTGGATATGATTTGGACAGTAGCCAATACGAGTGGCGGGGATCACCATGTCGTCAACATCAACCAGAATGTGCCAGCAATGAACGTTGGTGTGGGTACGACAACCCCACACCCCAGTGCTATGCTGGACGTACAATCAACAGAGAAGGGGTTTCGCATGCCGAGCATGACCACGGAAGAAAGGGATGCCATCAGCAGTCCGGCGGCAGGGCTATTGATCTATAACACCACCGACAGCTGTTTTAATTACTACTCCGGCTCGGCCTGGTACAAAGACTGCGGCCGCAGCCTGACGGCTGATACCACACCATTAGTGCCACACGCAGAAGGAGGAACAGGAGATGATGAAGGCTTAGGAATAGCCATCGATGCCAACGGAAACATATATATTGCTGGAAGCTTTGAAGGGATGGCATCCTTTGGAGGTACCACACTGACCAGTGCAGGGGATAAAGATATTTTTATTTTAAAATATAATTCATCGGGAGACATAGTCTGGGCAAAACAGGCAGGTGGGACCATGGAAGATCAAGGTTATGGTGTCGCTGTTGACGATTCAGGGAATATATATGTTGTAGGATGGTTCAGCGACATGGTCACTTTCGGAGGCACCTCTTTGACCAGTGCTGGCGGGATAGATGTTTTTGTAGCAAAATATGACTCGAATGGTAATGTTGTTTGGGCGAAAAAAGGAGGTGGTACGATGTCAGATGCGGGTTGTGGAATTGCCACTGACCCATCTGGAGAGGTAATTATTACTGGGCACTTCGAGGGATCGGCTACGTTTGGTGGTGTGAACCTTTCAAGCTCAGGCGACAAGGATATTTTTGTGGTGAAATATGACGCTTCCGGAACAGTCCTTTGGGGCGAAAAAGCAGGTGGCACGATGGAGGATTCAGGAAACAGGATTGCCACAGATGGTTCCGGCAATGTCTTCATCAATGGCTGGTTTGAGGATATGGCAACGTTTGATGCCACCACTTTGACCAGTGGAGGTGATAAAGATGTTTTTACAGCAAAATATAATGGTTCGGGTACTTTCCAATGGGTCGCTCAGGGCAATGGCACCATGGAAGACAGGGGATTTGGCATTGCGACGGATGCAAGCGGCAATTCCTTTGCAACGGGACTTTTTAAGGATGAAATCACTTTTGGAGGCACTACACTGACCAATACAGGTTATGTAAATTTTTTCCTTGTAAAATACGATGCTTCCGGAAATGTTGTTTGGGCTAAACAAAGTAGCGGTATTAGTGGTAGCTATGGTTTGGGCTTAACGACAGATGCACAAGGAAATGTTTTGGTTTCAGGTGCTTACGGTGGCGCACCTACTTTTGGGACAGTTTCCTTGACACCGATTGGAGGGGGAGATTTGTTCGTTGCCAAATATGCAGCTGATGGAACCGTACAATGGGTCAAACAAGGGGGTGGCACCGCTGAAGATATTGGTAATGACATTGCGGTGGATGGATCAGGAATAGCCTATGTGACTGGCTCATTCGAGGGAATGGCCACTTTTGGTAGCACCTCTTACACCAGTTACGGGGGCAAGGATTTCTTTTTTGCACAATATAATAGTGATGGTGAGCAGAACATAGCAGCCCCTAACCTGTCCAATTCTCAGGACAACGATACCGATCCTTCCAATGAGCTTCAAAACTGGAGCAACTTACCTGGTATTCCAGCCGGTTTTTCTGACGATGTTGACGATGTGGATGATACAGATGCTGACCCTGCCAATGAATACAATACGAGTGTTGGCCTAACAGGTACTACCCTTAATATTGTTGATGGTGGCGGCACAAAGTCTGTGGATTTAGCTCCAATTGAGTCTGACCCGGAAGTAGGATCCAATACTACTGATTACCTTTCAAAATGGGATGGATCGGCACTGGTGGCTTCTAATTTGCAAGACATAAGCGGTGCACTGTTATCAGAAGGAACCACCGGGGGCACACCTAGTTCCGGTGCAGGTGTTAAACTGATGTGGATTCCTGCAAAAAAAGCCTTCCGGGCAGGGGAAATCGATGATACCCAATGGGACGATGCCAATATCGGAGACCACTCTTTTGTAGGCGGGGGGAATTCGAACACCGCTTCCGGTGGAGAGACATTCATTGGTGGCGGTTTCAATAATAATGCCTCTGGTTTCAGCTCTTTCATTGGTGGCGGCCAGTTCAATGCGGCATCAGGTAACCGTTCATTTGTTGGTGGCGGTCAGGAACTCATGGCGAAATCATATGCTGAAGCAGTCTTTGGCACATATAATACCGACTACACACCCAATTCCACCACAGGTATCGATGCTGCCGACCGCCTCTTTGTTATTGGCAATGGTACGGACGGTGGCAATCGCTCTAATGCAATGACTATACTCAAGAATGGTAATGTTGGAATTGGCACTTCCAGCCCCGATGCACTGTTGGACATTGTAGGTGGTGCATTGTTGGTGCAAGGGACGACAGGCGCCACACCCACCTCAGGTCCAGGTACCCGATTAATGTGGATTCCAGAAAAAAAGGCTTTCCGGGCCGGGGAGGTCTGGGGCACGCAGTGGGATGACGGTAACATTGGCTTCCGTTCTTTTGTCGGCGGCGGCTGGGACAACACCGCTTCGGGGACGAGTTCCTTTGTCGGCGGCGAGAACAACATCGCTTCGGGCGGTTTCTCCTTTGTCGGCGGCGGCAAAAACAACATCGCTTCGGGGATGAATTCCTTTGTCGGCGGCCAAAACAACAACGCTTCGGGCCGTTCTTCCTTTGTCGGCGGCGGCGAGTACAACATCGCTTCGGGCTATGATTCCTTTGTCGGCGGAGGAACTTATAACGAAGCCTCTGCCGATGTTTCCTTTGTCGGCGGCGGCTGGGACAACACCGCTTCGGGCCGTTATTCCTTTGTCGGCGGCGGCATCGGCAACAACGTTGCTTCCCGCGCACAGGCGACCTTTGGAGAATTAAGTGAAAACCTCGGAGGCGATGCTTCCAATTGGGTATTGACCGACCCTCTCTTCGTCATCGGAAACGGAACTGGTGGGAACCGTTCCAATGCAGTGACCGTACTCAAGAATGGTGATATTGGTATCGGTACATCCAGCCCTGATGCACTGTTGGACATTGTAGGTGGTGCACTGTTGGCGCAAGGGACAACAGGCACCACACCCACCTCAGGTCCAGGTACTCGATTAATGTGGATTCCAGAAAAAAAGGCTTTCCGAGCAGGTGATGTTACAGGTACTCAATGGGATGATTCCAATATTGGTTTGAAATCTTTTGTTGGTGGTGGTGGTAACAATACTGCTTCAGGTATTTATACTTTTATAGCTAATGGTTATGAGAATACTGGCTCTGGTGACTACTCCTTTATAGGGGGTGGAGGCTTTAATCAGGCTACTGGAAACAGTTCTTTTATTAGTGGGGGAACAGTTAATACTGCTTCAGGATCCCACTCTATTACTGGTGGTGGCCAAGGTCTATATGCAAGATCGTTTTGCGAAGCCGTTTTTGGAACCTATAATACCGACTATACGCCTAATTTAACCACAGGTTTTGATCCAGATGATCGCCTATTTGTAATTGGAAATGGTACCTATAGCACCCCATCCAATGCAGTGACAGTACTAAAAAATGGTAATGTTGGTATTGGGCGTGAGCCTTCAACAAACCTATTGGAAGTGGAGGGCGATGCCTCCAAAACCTCCGCCGGTGACTGGCTTGCCAACTCCGATGCCCGCCTGAAAAAGAACATCCAGCCATTGAATAGCGAAGCCATTTTGCAAAAAATGCTTTCACTGCAAGGCATCACCTATGAATGGGACGATGACAAAACAGGCAGCCAACGTCCGGAAGGTACGATGTACGGCTTCACGGCACAGAACATCCAAGAGGTCTTTCCCGAACTGGTGGAAGAGGATAACCTTGGGTATCTCCAAACAGCATACGGCACATATGATGCAATGTATGTGGAGGCGATAAGGGCTCAACAGAAAATGATTGATGAATTGAAAGCCGAAAATGAAAAATTGAGATCAGATTCTGACGAACTGAAAAGTAGAATGGCAAAAATAGAAGCCGCTCTGATGAGCACCAGCCAGAAGTAAAAGATTGTACCATCGGCATTCCTTTGGTAAAAGCTCGCAGAGATTTTTAAGCTTGAGTGTTCATTTTGATCAGGCTTATGACAAGGTCATTCCATTGGAAAAAATCTCTGCGGGCTTTTCAATCCTTGTATGTTCAAAAAAAAAACAGGAACGCAATTTCTCTCTGCATTAAAACAATGAATTGCCCCCCTTGCACAATATGTGCTAATCATTGCAAAATATGTCCAGCCCTTTTATAAAGGCTTTGTATCATCTTTGAACATAATGCCGATTCCTAAAAAAGCACAACCGGAATCAGTGTGCAAAATTAATTCATGTTGCGGTAGGAATGGTTGACTCAACCAAATGCAACGCAAGTATTTCAACAGAAAATTCACAGATAATGAACTTCAAACACCTCTTTACAATAGCATTGACTATAACATTAAGTCTTCAACTTTTTGCCCAAACAGACAATGTGGGCGTTGGCACGACCAGTCCCGATCCCAGTGCAGTCCTGGATATCCAATCTGCTGATAAAGGGCTGCGCATGCCGAGCATGACCTCCGCTCAACGAGATGCCATTGTTTCCCCTGCAGCTGGCTTGATTATTTACAACACCACCGACAGTTGTTTCAATTACTATACGGGTACCGACTGGTTCAAAGACTGTGGTCGTCGCTTGTATGCTGATTCAGAAATTTTAGCCATTTCCGAAGGCGGGACGGATGATGACTATGGCAAAGCAATAGCCAGCGATGCCAGTGGCAATTTGTATGTATTGGGCTCATTTGAAGGAAGTGCGACCATTGGAACAGCATCTCTCACCAGTGGAGGAAGTTATGGCTTTTCCTTGTTTGTGGCAAAATACGATGCGACTGGCAATTTCATCTGGGTCGTTCAGGCAGACGATGCTTATGGAAATGATATCGCCATTGATGGTAGTGGCAACATCCTGTTGACAGGTCGGCATTTAGATGCAACCAGTTTTGGTACAGTGAACCTGCCAGCGCCACCTGGCGGATATGGTGAGGCGGCTTTTGTAGCAAAGTATGATGGCAGCGGTACTGTACAATGGGCCCATTCAGAAGGTGGAAATGGTATGTATGCTCCTACCTACGGCAATAGCATAGCCGTGGATGGTTCCAACAATGTTATTGTCACTGGTGCTTTTCATGGTACTGATAATGATTTTGGTGGGGTGCTGTTGAGTGCAGATGAAAATATATCGTCGGCTTTTACCATCAAATACGATGCAAGTGGGGTTTTTCAGTGGGTTCGGAGCTTCAGTAATATCGACTATTTTTGTATTGGACAAGGAGTTGCAACTGACGGTAGCGGGAATATTTTCATTACAGGTGGATACGGCGGGACAGTTGATTTTGGTAATGGCATCATTGTGACGAGCACCGTCACCGATGAATTTTTCTTGTTGAAATACGACGCCAGTGGAAATACACAATGGGTAGAAAATGCCGATAATTTTTCATGGGGACGGGAAGTGGCTACGGATGCTTCTGGAAATGTGTACGTTGCAGGCACCTGTTCAACCCCCATAACATTTGATGCGACTACACTCAGTACAGGCAATAAGTTTTTGATGAAATATGATGGTTCCGGAAATGTTCTTTGGGGACAATCGGCAACATTGGGTATTTCAGATATAGATTTTGATGCATCGGGAAACCCTCATTTGACAGGTAGTTTTTCGGGCTCTGCCAGCATGGGAGGACAAACCATCAATAGTACTGGAAACGCTGACCTGTATATTGCCAAATTCAATCCATCTGGCACCTTACAATGGCTGCGTAAAGATGGTGGCTCCTCTGATGAATCCAGCGAGGAGTTGGCATTCTCCAATACAAATATCTTCCTCACGGGTTTATTTTCAGGTACAGCCCTGCTGGGAGGAAAAATGATTCCAAGTACGGGAGGATCGGATATGTTTTTAGTTCAATACGGTGCCGATGGATTGCCCGCTGTCCCAAACACGAGTCTTACTACTTCTCAGGATAATGATGCAGATGCCGGAAACGAATTGATTTCAGGCGCAAGCCTTAATGGCAATACCTTGGAAATCACTGACGCCGGAGGTACCACGTCCGTCGACCTGAGCAGTATTGCTTCCAATGCCACCACTGTAATGGATGGAAACACTGTTGACCTGACTAAAACGGTGAATGAAATTTCAGCAGAAGTTATCCTTGATCCAGCTGGAGATAATATTCTTACCAGCAGTGCCAATGGTTTAAAAGCGACTGAAGTTGATGGAAGCATAACAAACGAATTGCAGACCATTTCAAAGTCTGGAAGCACTGTTACTCTTTCGAATGGCGGTGGTTCTTTCATGGATGATGATACCGATGCCGATGCCGATCCAACCAATGAACTTCAAACCATATCAAAATCTGGTAATACTGTGACGCTTTCGGATGGAGGCGGCTCATTTACGGATGCTGTAAACGATGCTGATGCAGATCCCACCAATGAAATACAAACCATTTCTAAATCCGGAAGTACCGTTACACTATCGAATGGCGGCGGTTCTTTCACAGACGATGATACCGATGCCGATGCGGATCCCACCAATGAAATACAAACCATTTCCAAATCAGGTAATACCGTTACACTGTCGAATGGCGGCGGTTCTTTCACAGACGATGATACCGATCCCTCCAACGAGTACAATACGAGTGTTGGCCTCAGTGGTACAACGCTAAACATCACGGATGGAGGTGGCACAAAATCAGTAGACCTTAGCTCAATCGAATCTGATCCACAGGTAGGTAGCAATACGACCAATTATTTGCCCAAATGGAATGGCTCGGCCTTAATTCAGTCAAATGCTGTTTATGAAAACAATAGTGGTGATGTTGGGATCGGAACAACCTCGCTAACCGATAAACTCCATGTTTATAGTACAATTGATGACCGCATAACAATCGAATCCACCCAAAGCGGATTCGCTGGCTTCCGTTCCAAAACATCTAATGCGGAATTTTTTGCGGGAATTCTTGCAGGCAGGTATGCCATTTTTGATAATGCTGCTTCAGAAAGACTATCTATCAACTCGGCGGGAAATGTAGGAATCGGGGATACAGCACCAGGAGAAAAATTAGAAGTTGCAGGAAATATCAATGCTGTTGGCGGTGATTTGTACGCCGCATCAAGTAATGGTGTATTCAATATTGGAGGAGGTATTATGAATGATCTTGTAAATATTATTGCCGACATTAATCCAACTCTGACTAATGTTGATGGCGATGAAGATTTATTTGTAGAAGACGATTTGCAAGTAAACAGCCAGGCTTATAAACCTGGTGGTGGCGTTTGGGAAACAACGAGTGATATCAACCTGAAAAAAGATATTAACCCCTATACCGATGGACTTTCAAAAATCCTGCAGATCAATCCGGTAATATTTAAGTATAATGATGTAGTACCTACGTATGACAGTGGAAAGGAGTATGTTGGAATAATCGCCCAGGAAATTGAACCCATCGCTCCCTACATGGTGAATTTAACACCGTTTGGACGCAAAGTAAAGGAAGATGAAGAAGGCAATGAAATAGTAGTTGATCCAGGTACCATGTATTATACTTTTGATGGAAACGCACTGACTTACATGCTGATCAATGCTGTAAAAGAACAGCAGACTATTATAGAACAACAGCAGGCTGATCTGGAAGAAAAGATAAATACCATCAATGAGCAACAGGAGCTATTAGGCAAGATTGTACAGGCGCTTGAAGATGCTGGGATTGAGATTAATTAGAGAGATAGGATAGAGAGCAAAGAGCAAAGAGCAAAGTGTTGAATTGGCATAACTAAAAAACAGGCTTGAAAAAATAGAAGCTGCACTAATGAACTCCGACCAAAAGTAAAAGATTGAAAAGCCCGCAGGGATTTTTAAGCTTAGGACGTGCATTAGGCTTAAAAATCCCTCCTGCCGTCGGGCTTTTTCCAAAGGAATGACTGTGGCACAATCCTTAGCCTCTATCACCATCATAACATTCCTCAATGCACTTAAAAATATAAAGTTATATTTGCCGGCCCTGACAAAAAAGTCAAAAGCAATTAAACGATTGGAATGACCGAATCTGGTTGTGAGCCTAATCTCATTCCAAAATGAGTACAGATTCAATGGCCGTGAGCAATCCATCGTATTGGAATTTCCTTCTTCAAGTTAGCTGTCTGCTGCTTTTCTTCCAACCCGTTGATTCTGCTTGCCAAGGCCAATCTGATAACACTACATTTTACCCAATCTCTGAACACTCCTACGATATAAAAAGTGGCCTACCAGACATGTACATGACCGAAGTGATTGTAGATACAACTGGCCGTATTCACATTTTGAAAAATGGAACTGGACGAACTGCATTTTCATCTATTATTTACGAATACGATGGGACAAAGGCCTATAATTCTGGGTTCAAAACCCGGCATAAGTACAAATCTATTTTTGCTGATGCCATTCCTTCAACTTGTTATTTCGGTTATTATCAATTTGAAAATGAAAATGAGCTGGGTTGCGATTTTTTTAACTATAATCCAGTAACAAGAAAGACTGAATATGTAACCATATTTTCTTCAGAAGCAGAAGGGGGGCTTGAGTCAATTGCATTTTGGGAAGATGTATTTTACATATTGGTCAGTCATGAGGAAACAGGCCAGCATGAAATTCTTCAAATAAAAGACAATGCTATATCCTCAGTAATCAAAATCAAATTAGATATAGCTTATTCATCAATAGTGCTAAATTTAGGAGTAACAAATAATGACTTCTGGATTTCTACCAATTTCGGATTTGTCTTTAAGGTCAACAAAGCAAATCATTCGATACAACAATATCGATTTTCCAATGATTTAGAACCATCTTCTATTCCAAAAATAATATCCACTGCAACGAGCATTTGGCTATCAATGTCAAATGGAAAAGAGGTTTACGGTTGGAATCCAGCATCGAATAATTTTACGCAATATCCATATAAACCGGTTGAGTGGGAAAATGATGAAATCATACAGGCACAGGCCTTTAAGGATTTAAATGAGAATATTTTGGTCCGTTATCGGAGCAGTAGCGATGCACAAAGCGCAACGTTAATTGACAGTAAGGGACAGTTATTAGATTACACCCCTGTGCTTAATGATCAAAATAAAATTGCCGGTTCAAACTTCAAGCAGCAATTAATCACCTTCGATCCTGGTCTTCGTTTTGTTGATGTAACTAATCGAAAAGGAGTCAGCACCATTACCGGATTTAAGGGGTCCAGGGGTATGGTAGAGCTTGACAGCCAGGCACTCCACATTTCAGCTCATAGCCAACGCCAACTATTTTCTCCTGAAAATGGAGCATGGAAAACAAAAGGAAATACGATTTCCTGTTTAATGAATGCTTTTATTGACAGTGAATTTATTAAAGATGCAAGCGGTAAAATCTGGTTTACTACTGGATCAAGAGGCAGTGATGCCGAATTGAATTATTATGAACCCGCAACAGGTGCATGCAAAAGCTTTGATCTGGGATTTGGTGTTTACAGGTTTAATATTTTAGGCGATGGCCGAATGGTGATAGGGGCAATAGACAGCTTTTATATTTGGGAAGAACAAACAGATAAGCTTGTCAGAATCTGTCGTAATTCCAGTGGAAAAGGACTTAATCAGCTATTTATCGACAAGGATGATTTTGTATGGGTAGCAACAGATCAGGGGCTTTTAAAAATTGATCCCAATACAAATGAGCAGCAATGGATAAATTTATTCAGTGAAGAGGGTACAAGTGTGATGCGGATACACCAGGATGATAGAGGAAGGTTATGGTTAGGTACTACCTCGAACGGTGTGGTAATATTTACGCCCTCCAACGGCAACATGCAGGTAATAGATCAGTCAGTAGGGTTGTCGAACAATATTGTGGTAAGCCTTCTTGAAGATGATGAAGGTGACATTTGGGCGGGTACTTTCCATGGTGTCAGTATTATTTCACCTGAAGGTGAAGTTACCGGGAAATTGTATGAAGAAGATGGCCTGGCCAATAATGAGTGCAATCGTTGGTCGGCTCTTAAAATGAAAGATGGACGTTTGTGTTTTGGGGCAGTAAAAGGAGCGACCGTCATAGACCCATTGCGCTGGAAAACGCCAATAGAAGGGTTTACTCCCCCTAAAATTTATCTTACAAAATTGAATGGTAACGCATCCGGTAAAAAGGATAAACAAGAAGAGAACCTTTTGCCAATATTTAGAAATAAAGAACGGATTGTGCTACCTGCCAACAATCGAAACCTGAATTCTACTTTCGTTTTGTCCAATTATGCCTCTTCCGGAAAGAGCACATTTGCCTACCTGCTTGAAGGCAAAGAGAATGAATGGATATACATAGGTACACAGCGCCAATTGTCCTTAAATTCATTACCGGCCGGGAGGTATAATATTTTGATAAAAGGGACCGATGGAAGAGGGAAATGGTCTGACCCGCCAATCATAATTCCAGTAACAGTTGAGAAGTTTTTTTATCAGCAATGGTGGTTTTTTGTGCTCTGTGCCATGCCTTTTATTGTGTTTTTTGTGTTGTGGCAGCATCGTCAGCAAGGTGAACGAAAACGGCTGGAAATTGAAGTAAAAGAGCGCACAGCGACCATACAGGAACAGGCCAACCAATTGATGGAATTAGATCAGGTGAAGTCTCGTCTGTATACTAATATAACACACGAGTTCCGTACGCCTCTCACGGTCATCTCTGGTATGGCAGATATGATTGAGAAACCTTCCACTAAGAAAATTATTCAACGCAATAGTCAAAGCCTGTTACACCTTGTCAACCAAATGTTGGATCTGTCGAAACTGGAAAGTGGTCACTTGAAATTGGAAATGACACAATCTGACGTTGTTCCCTTTCTGGAATATTTACTGGAATATTTCCAATCCTATTTAACGAGTAAAAACACCAAACTGGTTTTTCAATCTGAAGTTGATCAGCTGGTCATGGATTTTGATAGTAAAAAATTAGAGAGCATTATTTCCAACCTGCTGTCAAACGCTATTAAGTTTTCAAGAGAAAATGGACAGGTCATATTGAAAGTGCAAAATCAAGAGAATCATTTACACATACATGTAATAGATGATGGCATTGGAATACCAAAAGAAAAACTTTCGCATGTTTTTGGTCGGTTTTATCAGGTGGATGATTCTTCTACACGGAGGGGAGAAGGGACAGGAATTGGTCTTACCCTAACAAAAGAATTGGTCGAATTGATGGGTGGCAGCATAGCTGTCGAAAGTCCGGCACCTACTGGTATGGGAACTATGTTTTCAGTCACGTTGCCAATAAGTAGAGAAGCTCCTTTGGAGCGGTTGTCTACAAATATTGTCACCATGAGCCATAAAGAACATCTGATTGAAAACGTCGACTCGTCTCCGGAAGTAGTCGCTCCTTCTTTTGAGGAAGACTTGCCTTTATTGTTGCTTATTGAGGACAATACAGATGTAGCCACTTACAT
The DNA here is from genome assembly GCA_942490835.1 of uncultured Saprospiraceae bacterium. GTDB lineage: Bacteria > Bacteroidota > Bacteroidia > Chitinophagales > Saprospiraceae > UBA6168. The sequence continues at coordinate 342,289 of CALNYY010000093.1, read as the reverse complement.
CAAATCCTGTTTGCAAGGCCAGTACAGCATTAAGTATGCTGCCGATGGTGCCATAGGTGTAGATACTGCACTGGAAACCATACCTGATATTATCATCAGTGATGTGATGATGCCGGAAAAGGACGGCTACGAGGTTTGTCAGATATTAAAAAACGATGAACGCACCAGTCATATTCCCATTATCATGCTTACGGCCAAAGCCGATGCTGCGTCCCGATTGGAGGGACTTGGAGTAGGAGCCGATGCTTATTTGGCGAAGCCATTTTTAAAAGAAGAACTATATATACGATTAGAAAAACTGATTGAGTTAAGGCGAACATTACAGGAACGATACGCAAACATGGTTGGTGTTTCAGAACCAGTGAGCAATAATGCGCCTGAAGAGCCATTGAGCCTTGAAGATATTTTCCTTCAAAAGATAAGAGAACACGTGGAAGAATGCCTCGGCGATTCAAGTTTTGGAAATACCGAATTGGCACTTAAAATGCACCTTAGCCAATCGCAACTTTTCCGAAAATTAAAAGCCCTGACCGGTCAGTCTACAGCTAATCATATTCGCAGCATAAGATTGCATAAGGCCAAGGAGATGATTCAAAACACGGGGCTGACCATTTCCGAAATAGCCTACGCTACTGGCTTTAATGATCCTTCCTATTTTTCCCGTACATTCTCCAAGCAGTTTGGTGTTTCACCAACTGAAATTCGTAATTAGTTGATTTTCAGAGTTATTCAAGTCTGCGTTTTCAAAATGCAATAATAGTCCTAACCTTTGAACAAATAGTGAATGCTCTATGGATGGGTCTGCCCCTTTCTTTGCTACACCCTGTTTGACCCACTAAATGAAACATTTTTTGTATACATAAAATCCAAGTTTATAATGAGAAATTCACTGTTACACCTGCTGCTGATCCTCCTATTTGCAAATGTACTTCATGCCCAGACTGACAATATCGGAATTGGTACTATCAATCCCGACCCCAGTGCAGCGCTGGACATCCAGAGCACAGATAAGGGATTGCGCATTCCCAGCATGACAACTGCACAGCGGCTGGCCATTGCTTCACCTGCCACTGGCTTGGCAGTTTTTGATACAGAAGAAAACAGCTTTTTCTATTGGGATGGTATCAAATGGTTTCGAATTGGTTTGCCGACGGATGGAGAAATCAATGAATTCTTGAAATCAGATGCCTCTGGCCAAGCATTTTGGCAACCACTTATTAATGAGGAATATCTTCCAGAGCCAAATCCAACCGTACTTGGTGGAAGCCTCGCTGTCGGTGGTATTCCAATATCTGTTGCGGTACAGGACAGCTTTGCCTATGTGGTGGATCAGGGTTCCGATGATCTTAAGATCATCAACGTCTTAGACCCGACAAGCCCGGTACTGAGGGGAAGCATCGCTATCGGTAGTATTCCAATATCTGTTGCGGTACAGGACAGCTTTGCCTATGTGGTGGATCAGGGTTCCGACGACCTCAAGATCATCAACATCTTAGACCCGACAAGCCCGGTACTGAGGGGAAGCCTCGCTATCGGTAGTAGTCCAGTATATGTTGTGGTACAGGACAGCTTTGCCTATGTGGTGGATCAGGGTTCCGACGACCTCAAGATCATCAACATCTTAGATCCGACAAGCCCGGTACTGAGGGGAAGCATCGCTGTCGGAAGTGCTCCAAAACCTCATGCGGTGCAGGGTAATTTTGCATATGTATTAGATGACAATTCTAATCTCCTTAAAATTATTAATGTGTCCGATCCGGTCAGCCCGAGCGACGTCAGTAGCATCGGTGTAGGAAACGACCCACGCTCGGTGGTGGTACAAGGGAATTTTTCATATGTTCAGGGGCAAGGAAACCTTGGGGTATACAATGTGTCCGATCCAACTAATATTGTTTTCACTGATTACATAGGAACTTTTGGCGGCACAATATACACGGCAGTACAAGGCAGTTATGCTTACGCAATTAACAGCAGTACTGATCAACTCAGGATCATCAACATATCCGACCCCTCCGATTTAGCGAACAGTATCGCCCTTGCAATTGGTGGAAATCCGACCTCCATTGCCGTTCAGGGCAACTATGCCTATATATTGGACTCCAGTTCTGATGACCTTAAAATTATAAAGCTGAGTGAAGTTGAGGCAGTGGGCATGAACTTGAATGGTGAATTGGTTCCCTATACAGATCCTGACGCTGACCCCACCAATGAATATAATATTTCAGCCATTCTTAATGGCACCGACCTCGAAATCACCGATGGTGGCGGCACCAAAACTGTAGACCTCAGCAGCTTCGCCGGAAGTGAAAGCACCACCGTGACAGATGGAAATACAGTAGATCTTACACTTACAGGTGATGATATAACTGCTGAAACCATCCTCGATCCTGATGCTGCAAATATTCTGAGCAGCAGTGCAGCGGGTCTAAAAGCAACAGAAACCGACCCCGAAGTGGGCACCAACACCACCAACTACCTACCCAAATGGGATGGTACTGCACTCGTGCAATCCTCTTCTGTTTTTGAAGATGGGAGCGGAAATGTGGGGATAGGAACCACATCACCCGACCCCAGTGCAGCGCTGGACATCCAGAGCACAGATAAGGGATTGCTGATACCTCGTATGACGAATGCACAAATAACTGCCATTGCCAACCCCGTCATAGGATTACAAGTATACAGTCTTGATGACGGCTGTATTCATCAATACGACGGCACCAAGTGGCTGATGGACTGTGCCCTGGAATATGATGGCTCCACGTTGCCCCCAGTGGATGACAACTGGACACAGCTCAATGACTTTCCATCTGCTTTTGGTAACAGGTATGGTTGTATCTCTTTTACCCTCAATGGAGTGGCCTATGTTGGAACAGGTAGGAATTCGCTATTTAACAAAGACCTCTGGAAATATGATCCTGTATTGGACAGCTGGACACAGCTCAATGATTTCCCGGCAGCCTTCCCTGGACGGCGGGATGCGGTAACCTTTACAATCGGAGGCGAAGTTTATGTAGGGTTGGGACAGATATCTGGAGGTTATACAGATGACCTTTGGAAGTACGACCCAGTAATGGACAACTGGACACAGCTCAATGACTTACCATTGGCCGGCAGGCGGGAAGCCATTGCCTTTACGGTTGATGATATTGCCTATGTTGGAACAGGATATAGTGGCAGCCTTGAAAAAGACCTTTGGAAATACGACCCAGCAATGGACACTTGGACGCAACTAAGTGGTTTCCCCGCTGGTTTTGTAGCCAGAGCAGCTGCCGTGGCCTTCACCGTTGGTGGTGTAGCCTATGTAGGTACCGGAAACAGCAACACCAGCCCTCATAAAGACTTCTGGAAATATGATCCAGCCTTGGATAGCTGGACACAGCTCAATGACTTCCCATTGGGTAGGTATGAGGTCACTCCTTTCATCCTCGATGGAGAGGTATATTTGGGAACGGGGCAGACAGGTTTAGGTACTGGTTTTCAAAAAGACCTATGGAAATATAAACCAGCAACAGATACCTGGGTACAACTCACGGACTTCCCGGCAGGTTTTGCGGCAAGGTCTAGTTCGATTGCCTTTACCTTGGGCAACATTGTTTATTTTGGTACTGGTCTCGGAGGTGGAAGTGATGAGCTTTGGAAATATGACCCTTTCAACAGCACCTACCTGCTAACGGTGAGCCCGAACGGTGATGCTGCCTGGATAGACCCTGGAAACAATAACGTGATAAATGTAGACGACGCCGACGCTGACCCCACCAACGAACTCCAGGACTGGAGCAACCTGCCCGGTATCCCCGCTGCCTTTTCTGATGGCACGGATGATGTAGATGATGCCGATGCTGACCCTAATAACGAAACAATTACCACTGCCATCCTGAACGGTACCGATCTCGAAATCACTGAGGCAGGAGGAACAATGACAGTTGACCTCAGCAGCCTTGCTGGAGATGAAAGCACCACCGTGACAGATGGAAATACAGTAGATCTTACACTTACAGGTGATGATATAACTGCTGAAACCATCCTCGATCCTGATGCTGCAAATATTCTGAGCAGCAGTGCAGCGGGTCTAAAAGCAACAGAAACCGACCCCGAAGTGGGCACCAACACCACCAACTACCTCCCCAAATGGGACGGTACTGCACTCGTGCAATCCTCTTCTGTTTTTGAAGATGGGAGCGGAAATGTGGGGATAGGAACCACATCACCTGACCCCAGTGCAGCGCTGGACATCCAGAGCACAGATAAGGGATTGCGCATTCCCAGCATGACAACTGCACAGCGGCTGGCCATTGCTTCACCTGCCACTGGCTTGGCAGTTTTTGATACAGAAGAAAACAGCTTTTTCTATTGGGATGGTATCAAATGGTTTCGAATTGGTTTGCCGACGGATGGAGAAATCAATGAATTCTTGAAATCAGATGCCTCTGGCCAAGCATTTTGGCAACCACTTATTAATGAGGAATATCTTCCAGAGCCAAATCCAACCGTACTTGGTGGAAGCCTCGCTGTCGGTGGTATTCCAATATCTGTTGCGGTACAGGACAGCTTTGCCTATGTGGTGGATCAGGGTTCCGATGATCTTAAGATCATCAACGTCTTAGACCCGACAAGCCCGGTACTGAGGGGAAGCATCGCTATCGGTAGTATTCCAATATCTGTTGCGGTACAGGACAGCTTTGCCTATGTGGTGGATCAGGGTTCCGACGACCTCAAGATCATCAACATCTTAGACCCGACAAGCCCGGTACTGAGGGGAAGCCTCGCTATCGGTAGTAGTCCAGTATATGTTGTGGTACAGGACAGCTTTGCCTATGTGGTGGATCAGGGTTCCGACGACCTCAAGATCATCAACATCTTAGATCCGACAAGCCCGGTACTGAGGGGAAGCATCGCTGTCGGAAGTGCTCCAAAACCTCATGCGGTGCAGGGTAATTTTGCATATGTATTAGATGACAATTCTAATCTCCTTAAAATTATTAATGTGTCCGATCCGGTCAGCCCGAGCGACGTCAGTAGCATCGGTGTAGGAAACGACCCACGCTCGGTGGTGGTACAAGGGAATTTTTCATATGTTCAGGGGCAAGGAAACCTTGGGGTATACAATGTGTCCGATCCAACTAATATTGTTTTCACTGATTACATAGGAACTTTTGGCGGCACAATATACACGGCAGTACAAGGCAGTTATGCTTACGTAATTAACAGCAATACTGATCAACTCAGAATTATCAACATATCCGACCCCTTCAATTTAGCGAACAGTATCGCCCTTGCAATTGGTGGAAATCCAACATCCGTTGCCGTTCAGGGAAACTATGCCTATGTGGTAGATTCCGGTTCTGACGACCTTAAAATTATAAAGCTGAGTGAAGTTGGGGCAGTGGGCATGAACTTGAATGGTGAATTGGTTTCCTATACAGACCCTGACGCTGATCCCACCAACGAGCTCCAGGACTGGAGCAACCTGCCCGGCATCCCCGCTGCCTTTTCTGATGGTACGGATGATGTAGATGATGCCGATGCTGACCCTAATAACGAAACAATTACCAGTGCCATCCTGAACGGTACCGATCTCGAAATCACTGATGCAGGAGGAACTAAGACCGTTGACCTCAGCAGCCTTGCAGGCGCTGAAAGCACAACAGTGACTGACGGAAATTCAATAGATCTCACCCTTACAGGTGATGATATTACTGCCGAAACCATTCTCGATCCAGATGCTGCCAATATTCTGAGTAGTAGTGGAACTGGTCTTAAAGCAACTGAAACCGACCCTGAAGTCGGGGCAAACACCACTAACTACCTCCCCAAATGGGACGGTACTGCACTCGTGCAATCCTCTTCTGTTTTTGAAGATGGGAGCGGAAATGTGGGGATAGGTACAAATAATCCTGAAGGGCCCTTGCATGTCGGATTGCCGTATGGTGTAAATGCTGTTGCAATAGAACAATTAATCTGGACAAATTGGTCTCCTTTTATCGGAGATATATGGCAGTCCTTTACAACCACATTCGATGGGAGAATAACTTCTATTGATTTAGCAACCGAGATTACAGGCACTGTTACGCTGAGTATATATGAAGGTACTGGAACAGGAGGAACACTCATTTATTCCGAGTCTAAAGTTTCGCCATTTACCAATTCATTGAATTCACCATTTGTTCTTGCTACTCCTTTGACTGTGTCCAATAGCACTACATATACATTCAGAATTGAAAGTCCAGCTTTTGGGTTTTTTGGTGAAAATAACTCCAATCCTTACGCTGGTGGTGAAAGTAATCTTGGGTCAGGGAATGATTATCAATTTAAAATTGAAATGCAGGAAGTATTTGGCCAGGCAATATTAGTTACATCATCTTGGGATGTTGGCATTGGCCGTACTGCAGTTACCAATAAACTGGAAGTGGAAGGCGACGCCTCCAAATCCTCTGCCGGCGACTGGCTCGCCAACTCCGATGCCCGCCTGAAGAAGAACATCCAGCAGCTCAACAGCCAGGAAATGCTCCAGCGCCTGCTCGCCCTGCAGGGCGTCACCTACGAATGGGACGATGACAAAACAGGCAGCCAACGTCCGGAAGGTACGATGTACGGCTTCACGGCACAGAACATCCAACAGGTCTTTCCCGAACTGGTGGAAGAGGATAACCTTGGGTATCTCCAAACAGCATACGGCACATATGATGCAATGTATGTGGAGGCGATAAGGGCTCAACAGAAAATGATTGATGAATTGAAAGCCGAAAATGAAAAATTGAGATCAGATTCTGACGAACTGAAAAGTAGAATGGCAAAAATAGAAGCCGCTCTGATGAGCACCAGCCAGAAGTAAAAGATTGCACCATCGGCATTCCTTTGGTAAAAGCTCGCAGAGATTTTTAAGCTTGAGTGTTCATTTTGATCAGGCTTATGACAAGGTCATTCCTTTGGAAAAAATCCCTGCGGGCTTTTCAATCCCTGGGACGAAAGATTGTACCACGGTCATTCCTTTGGAAAAATCCCTCTGGGCTTTTCAATCCCTTATGGGGTTTGCTGGTGGCTATCATGGTAAAAGGAATTTGATTGGAAGGGTCGTTCAAATAGAGCGGGCTTGTGTTAGAAATACCATAATTAGCTTTTTAAGCTGCTAGTGGCCTTTTTTTTCAATATTTCAATCCCATGCAAGATAATTGCTATCAATTGCAAAATTAGTCCTAATTGAAATGGAGGGATAGCCCTATCTTGCAGCTGTTTAAATGATGGAAATAGCAGGGGCTTTTAAATAGGAAGGATTCGCTGAGGTTTTAACTTGATGAAAGCCGCCATAACGTTGAGAATTCGAAAGACAGAACGAAATCACAACCATTTGATAAACAATTTTTGGTGCTATGGAATAGATGATTGTATCTTACGTCCAGCATCGGATTTAGCTCAAAAAATGCAAATGAAACAACCATCTAATTCCCAATATTGCTTGCATAGCAGGCTTGTTGATTCTCAGCCAAGACTATTTCTTCAAAATAAAAAAAGAAGGACAATGAAACGATTATTTACACTCTTAGTGTGTTGCCTGCCCGTATGGGCCATGGCGCAGGTGTACAATGCCGGAGCTACCATGAAGATCAGTTCAGGTGCGGTATTGCATAGTGCTGGTGATGTGACCAATACAGGTACTGGAACCATTACCAATGAAGGTACACTGAGCACGGAAGGTGACATCACCAACAGTGGTACTGCCACTTTGGAAGGAGATGGACAATACACTTTGGAAGGTGACTGGACAAACTCCGCCACTTTTACAGCTGGCATGTCCACCGTCACATTTGAAGGCTCAACCGATAGCAATATCGATGCTGGCGGAGATGACCTGTATAACCTTGAACTAAATAAAACAAGCGCTGACTTGGTACTTGGCAGTGATGTAACTGTTAATAACAACCTCAATTTCGCCAGCGATGGAAATCAACTTATTCTTGGTGCTTTCAACCTTATCCTTGGCTCAAGTGCCACAGTGACAGGCGATGATGAAAACGATTTCATCGTGACAGGTGGAAGTGGCATGGTGCAAAAGAATGGCATCGGCACAACACCGTTTCTATTCTGTATAGGCTTTGATGAAAACACCCCAACCCCCGTCACCATCGTACAATCCGGTTCTGGCACTGTCGATAATTTCAACGTGCGTGTCTTAGAGCATGCTTTAGAAGATGGTGGCAGTGGGGCGATAATCACGGAAGATGTAGTAGATGTAAGTTGGGAAATAACAGAAGACACACCTGGAGGATCAGACATAACGCTTACTACACAGTGGTCAGCTTCTGATGAATTGACAGGATTTGATCGTACGGATAGTGGGGTTTCTTATCATACGGGTTCTTATTGGGATTTGTTGAATTCCGATGTCGGAGCAGCATCTGGTAGTGATCCATACACACATCAGCGTACGGGCGTCAGCGACCTTGGCTATTTCGCAGTTGGTGGGGAGGCAGTTATGGACTATGTGGCTGTGAATCCGAAGGCGTTTTTGCAGGGGCCGTATAGTGGAACTAAAATGAATGACGACTTGCGAACGGCAATGTTGATTCCTACAGCAGAGCCTTATACTGCACTAACTGGTTTTACCCATGTCGGCAGAGGCGGAGGAGAAACAGTTGATGCAAGTGTATTTGATGATAATCCTTCAGATGATGATGACATTGTAGACTGGATGTTCCTGGAACTCAGAGATAAAACGACTCCAGCGACAGTACTTCAATCCAGATCGGTATTAATACAAAGAGATGGAGATATCGTTGATCTTGATGGAACCTCAGCTGTGAAGTTTAGAGGAATGGAAGGAGATGATTATTATTTGGCGGTAAGGCAGAGGAATCACCTTGGTATTTGTTCAGATGCTGCTTTAACGCTTTCAAGAACTCCGATTAGTATTGACTTTACTGATAATGCCACTGCAACATATGGTACTAATGCACAAGAAGACCTTGGAGGAGGAGTCATGGGTATGTGGGCTGGAAATGTTGTACAGGATGGGAAGCTAAAATATACAGGAACCCAAAATGATCGGGGTCCTATCTTGGTAGCTATCGGTGGGATAGTAGAAACTTCAACTATTTCTGGCTATTACCCTGAAGATGTAAACTTGAACGGGATTGTAAAATATACGGGTTCTGCCAACGACAGGGCAGTTATACTAGTAAATATAGGGGGCTTGATAGAAACTGCTACCCTCTTAGAGCAATTACCTTAAAAATGAATTTATCATGAATTCCTGTAAAATATTTTTATTAATAAGCTTCTTTCTTTTTTCATTTATGGATACTGTTTCTGGTCAACTACCAGATATAGATATTGGTATTTTTGAAAACCCAAGTGGTAGCGGGACACTTGAAATCAGGGCACGGCCAACTGATAATTTTACACAGAACTGGTCGGCAGTAGTTTTTACAATTCGCTGGTTAGACTCCTATGGGGTATCTCTGCTTAATCCTACATCAAGCTTTTTTATCAGCAAGGACAATGGTGAAGTTGTTTCTGGAGGCTTCAGGTATCAGAAATTTGCACGCACTTTCACCCTTCCTGTTAATTGGACAGCAAATCAAGAAGTTGTCATTATGACTATCAATCATGATGGTATGGGCATGGGGTCAGGGACGTTTGAATTGGCGAATGATTCCTGGACTAATGACAACAATGGAGATCATTACGAGGAATTGAACGGAGCTGATCAAACTGGAGTCATCTATGCCTCTGGGGTTTCTGTTCTTTTACCAGTTGACCTGGTTCAATTTAGTGCCAATGCATTGAATAGTACCGATGCAGTTCTTGACTGGACTACAGCCAGTGAATTCAATTCTTCCCATTTTACAATAGAGCGCAGTAATAATGGTAATAAATGGGTTGACATAGGCAATGTTAATGCTGCGGGCCAAAGTGATCAGGAGCTAAATTATAGTCTAATTGATAAAGGGGTTTTTGACCCTTTAAAATTAAGACATGAGACCTTTTACTACCGCCTCAGAATGGTGGACTTGAACGGTGAATATGAATATTCCGACGTCCGTGAAGTCAGTTTCGAAAGTGAAAGCGGATTGGTAATAGGAGAGGTGTACCCAAACCCAACCAACAGGACAAATACAACGGTCAGTCTGCCAGTGAGTACCGATACGGAGTCGTTTATGGAGATTGCAGTGTACGACATCCAAGGCCGCATCGTGAATATTTTCACAAAAGATTTACTGAAAGGAAACAATGTTTTAGATATAGAAATGAACCAGTATTCGGCTGGGGCCTATTTTCTGAAACTGACGACTGGTAACCTGGAAGTTACTAAGAAAATCGTGGTGCAATAAAAAATCCGTAGGGGGGATTCATGAATCCCCCCTACGGAAGAATATTACCCTGTTTTCTTCACGTACTTCGTCAATATAACAATCTGTTGTCCGTCTACTTTTCCTTCAATATGTTCGGCATTGTCAAGTACGAGTCGGATGTTACGCACTGCAGTTCCTCTTTTTGCGGTGAGTGAAGTTCCTTTTACATTGAGGTCTTTGATCAAAACCACACTATCACCTGCGGTGAGCTGAACACCATTGCTGTCCAGGTGTTTGACAGCATTTTCTTCGTGCCCCTCCTTTGCCCAGGCAAGGGTTTCTTCGTCGAGGTAAAGCATATCCAGTAAATCCTGTGGCCAGCCTTCTGCTCTTAACTGGTTGAGCATGCGCCAGGCGATTACTTGTACTGCCGAGACTTCGCTCCACATACTTTCATTCAAGCAGCGCCAGTGGTTCACATTGACCTGATCTGGGTTTTCTATCTGGGAAGAGCATGTTGAGCAAGCAAGAATATGCTCGTCTGTTTTGGGGTGAACGAGGAAAGGTGCCAATCTTTCAGTTGCGCCACATAGTTCACACTTGGATCCACTTCTCTGAAAAAGTTCTTTTTCGATACTCATTATTATACAGCTTAAATTTTCAATGAATTTGCGGGCGAAAGTAACTTTAATTACCTATTTGCAACGGTAACGATTCAATAGGTTATTTCACTTTTCTCTAACGCATGGATTTCGAACTATCCCTTTTCATAGCTGTTCAAACTATCTTTATCAATATTTTTATGAAATATCAATTCTCAGAACCTTCGGGAGGCATGTTGAATCTAATGGTTGGAGAACCTTCTATTCAGCGCCAATTTTTCAAAGAACTGGACAAAGGTTTGAATACAATACTTTGGAATAGAGGTGTCCAACAAAAAATGGATATTGATGGGATTTCGATTGATTTTCCTTCCAACCATTTTGCCTGTCTGATGGCCAACCAGTCGTTTGTTTTGGAACAATCACAAGATGTGATTGTGTGGCAGTTCAACCGTGATTTTTATTGCATCATTGACCACGATGAGGAGGTATCGTGTGTTGGATTCTTGTTTTATGGATGGAAGGATTTTATGCTCATTCAGTTAGACGAAGCAGAAATCCGGAGATTTGACCTTTTGTTGCAAGTATTCAGAGAGGAATTCGAAATGCACGATAACATACAGGGGGAAATGATGCGGATGTTGCTCAAGCGCCTTATTATTAAATTGACTCGACTTGGGAAGGCTCAATTTCTTGGCGATGATGTAAATGAGCCCGAATTTGACACGGTACGCCAATTCAACCTATTGGTTGAAAAAAATTACAGAAAACTCCATCAGGTGCAGGATTATGCAGCCCTCATGCACAAATCACCTAAAACTTTGAGCAATCTTTTTTCAAAGTATGGAGAAAAAACGCCATTGCAGATCATTCAAGAAAGGGTAGCCTTGGAGGGTAAGCGGATGTTGCTTTATACCGATCAGTCTGCCAGTGAAATTGCTTATGAGTTAGGGTTTGAAGAGCCGGCGCATTTTAGCCGATTTTTCAAGAAAGCGGTAGGGGTGAGTCCGACTCAGTTTAAATCGAATTTGGAGGTCGTTTCTGCATGATAGAAATAGAGTATCGAGTTTTTTTTGTTCAAGTAAACTTGTCTTATATTAGCTTTCAGCTTAGAACATACAGCCAGATCAAAATTCTTCAATACCCAAATTATGGCTGCACGACAAAAAACCATTAATGTTAACGGAACAGAAATCCGACTGTTCCATCTTCAAAAGAAGGACTTTATTTCCCTTACAGATATTGCAAAACGTTTCAATGAGACCCCATCCTTCTTGATTATCAATTGGCTGCGAAACAAAGACACTTTAGAGTTTTTAAGTGTTTGGGAAAAACTTTACAATCCTGATTTTAATCTTATCGAATTCGATAAGATTAAAGAAGAGGCTGGCCACAACCGTTTTGTTATTTCAGCTGGTAAATGGATTGATAAAACCAATTCCATTGGCATTCAAAGTAAGGCAGGAAGATATGGTGGTACCTATGCACACCGCGATATCGCCCTCGGTTTCTGTTATTGGTTAAGCCCTCCTTTCCAGCTCTATTTAATTAAAGAATTCCAAAGGTTAAAAGAAGGGGCATTTGAATTGAATAATCTTGATTGGAATGTTAAGCGTATTATGGCTAAGGCGAATTTTCGTATTCATTCTGAAGCTGTTCGTACCCATTTGATACCAATGCTCGATTGGAATACAAAGAAAGAAGCTATTTATCAGGCCAGTGAAACTGATTTGCTTAACCTCGCCCTTTTTGGATTAACAGCAAAAGAATGGCAAAGTCAAAATCCAGAAGCAAGAGGTAATATGAGGGATCATGCGAGTCCAGAGCAGTTATTGGTGCTTTCAAATATGCAAAGTTTGAATGCGAAATTGTTAAAATGGGGCTGTGACAAAGCACAAAGAGTGCAGATATTAAATGAAACAGCCAGGGAAGAATTGGAAATTTTACTTGCCAATCCGAGTTTGGGGAAACTGCCAAAAGGTTGAAAAATTATTAGGTTGAGTTTTATTGTGGCCATAATAAATTAAGCTTCTTGTAGCATTTATGTCTGTATAATTCTCCATTCGGGAAAAATTGGTAAGTCCTCGGGAAACATCGCCAATGCTTCCGCATCATTCTGCCCGCATCTTTGTGTCACTGATTCAAACAAAATTTTCTAATCAAAAAAATGTAATCATGACACCTTTATCAGTTCCATCAAGAGAAGAAGTTTCCGCAGGCAACCAAGCCATTTTTGACAACCTACAAAAAGGCCTTGGATTCGTCCCTAACCTTTACGCCACCTTTGCCCACAATGAAACGGCACTTGGCGACTATCTAGCTTTGCAAAACCGAAAGAGCACTTTAAGAGCCAAAGAAAGGGAGGTGATCAACTTGGTAGTGAGCCAAGTGAATGGTTGCCGATACTGCCAATCAGCACACACAGTGCTCGGTAAAATGAATGGTTTTTCTGAAGATCAAATTCTTGAAATACGTATCGGTAGTGCCAGTTTCGATTCCAAATTGGATGCACTAACCAAGTTCGTAAAGGAAACAACAATCAACAGGGGCAAACCATCGGCAAGTGCAGTCGAGAACTTGTTCGCCGCTGGATATGACAAAGCAAATTTGGTCGACATCCTTATGGTGATCGGTGATAAAATCATAAGCAACTTCTTACATGGCATCGGGCAGTTCGAGATTGATTTTCCACTGGCACCTGAATTATCAGAGGCAACCGACCCAGTTTTAAACTAAATCTAACAAGACAACTGCAAGCTTCTTGTCTCAATTTTATCAATGAAGTTGTTCAAAAACTCCTCATCGGTTGCAAACCCAGTCTATTGAGCGGATGAAGCTGGTATTTTTTCTGTCCCGATAGTTATCGGGACGCTGCTATCCCTTCTAAAATTCCAGCTCCATCCACCCAATATCCAATGATTTTCAACTCGACAGGAATTTTTGAACAACTTCAATATTCAAAAATCAAATTATCATGAAAGAATTAAAAAATCTGACCGAATACAACGAATTTATCAATGAAGGCAAACCTGTGTTGCTCGATTTTTATGCTGACTGGTGCGGGCCTTGTAAAGTGCTTTTGCCCACAGTTGAAAAACTTGCTGACAGGCACTCAGAAGATTTCAATATCGCCAAAGTAAATGTTGACACAAATCCAGAACTAGCGCAACAATTTGGAGTCCGCAGTATTCCTGCTTTGTTCTTCCTTCAGGATGGAAAAGTGGTGGATCAAATGGTGGGTATACAAACTGAATCGTCACTCGATGCCAAGATTCAGGCATATTCTATAGCAGCATAGATGTTAGAAGCTTCCGAAATTTCAAAATTTCGGAAGCTTGTTTTTCAATTACAAAATCAAATACAACAAGACATGACAGCATCAACCATCAAAAACTATTTCGCCAAAAAATGGAAAGGAGAATCGACGCCAGCAATACCGAAAGGCGTCTGCCCAAATTGCTGGGGCAGGCAGGAATGGGAAGGGCAGTTTTTTGAATTGCAGAAAGATCCTCATTTGACATCTGAAGGAAAAAGGTATGAATCCTTTATCAGCAAAGTGGTAGAAAAACATGTGGGGGCATTGCACAAGCATGGAGACAAATATGTCTGTGCTGGTTGTGATGAAACTGTAACATTCTGACAAAAACTATCCTTTTGTTTTCTCAAACGCCAGCAATTTTGCTGGCGTCTAAAATCCTCATTTCTTCTTGTGCTGCACAAAGAAATGTTCCATGGTTTCGAGTTCGATATTATAACAAAATCTACCTATCTTGAATGGGCTGTTCTGTCCATAATTCCTTGACGAGCACTAGTCAAGGAATACAGCCTCTCCACCAATCTTCTACTTTATTGCACCTCTTCGCAAATTATTTTATTAAAAAGTAGGTCATTCTCTTTCTGAACTGTCTTTATCAGAATTTATACTCAAAACGAAGTGGTTTGGGAATTTGATTTTCCTCAAACCGCTGTTTTTTGGATATGCCGATGGAGAAATAATTTATTTTTCCCAAATACACATACCGATCTTGCATCGGTACCATTTCAGAATCGGTATAAACTTATCACCAATCAATAAAGAAGATAATTCATGAAGTATTTATTTTTTACATTTTTTGTTCTTTTTATAACTGCAACAAGCGCTCAAGATTTTTACGACTTGAACACTATACAAACCATTGAAATTAATTTTGCGGAAAGCAATTGGGACCAGTTATTAGATAATGAATATGCGAGCACGGGAGGTTACATTATGGCAGAAAGTGTTACCATTAATGGCGAAACATTCGATAGCGTTGGTGTGAAATACAAAGGCAACAGCACCTATCAACCCAATCAGACTAAGAACCCTTTCCATATCGAATTGGACACGTATAAAGACCATAAATACGAAGCTTATACCGATATTAAATTAAGCAACGTAGCCAAAGACCCTTCTTTTTTAAGAGAGGTTTTGTCATACCAGGTTTTACGGCAATATATGGATGCACCATTGTCTAATTATGCCAATGTTTATGTCAATGGAACATTGATAGGATTATACAGTAATTCGGAAGCGATATCCAAAAAATTTGTCAACAACCGTTTTTATTCCAAATCCAATACTTTTATTAAATGCAACCCTCCCGATGGAGCTGGGCCGGGTTCAAATGACTTTCCGAATTTGGTTTATTTGGGCGAGGACAGCACTAATTATTATGATGCTTATGAATTAAAATCTGATAATGGTTGGGATGAATTAATTGACCTATGCGACACGCTTTCCAACCATCTTCCTGAAATTGAAAAAATATTGGATGTTGACAGATCTTTATGGATGTTGGCCTTTAATAATGTGTTGGTCAATCTGGATAGTTACATTGGGGGCTTCACTCAAAATTATTATTTGTACCGAGATGATTATGGACGATTTTTACCTGTAGTATGGGATTTAAATGAATCTTTCGGTCGATTTAGTATGACGGGCTCAGGCAATTTAAATAGTACTGCAGCAAAACAACAAATGAGCCATTTACTCAATTTAAATGATGCTGATTTTCCACTGGTTCAAAAATTATTAAGTGTGCCGATGTACAAGCGGATGTACCTTGCTCATATTAAAACAATGTTATTGGAAAATTTTGATAATGGTATTTATTATGACATCGGACTTTCGTTACAAAATTTAATTGATGACGCCGTTCAAGCTGATGGTAATAAATTTTTTACCTACAATAATTTTATTAATAATTTGACAGTGGATATAAATGGTGGTCCTGGGCCCGGAGGAGGTTCTACTCCCGGCATTACCAATTTAATGGATGGAAGAAATGATTATCTTTTGGGATTAAGTGATTTTACGCAAACACAACCGACTATTTCCAATATTACTTTATCCAACTCCTCTCCAATTATTAATGAAACGATTACCATAACAGCTGCAATAGCAAATGAAAATGCAACTTACCTTGGCTATCGTTCCGCACTGGGAGCACCATTCAATAGAATAGAAATGTTTGATGATGGTACACATAATGATGGCGCTGCAAACGACGGAATATATGGTGTCGAATTAGAAATTACTGACCCATTTATTCAATATTATATTTATGCTGAAAATAATAATATCGGAAAATTTTCTCCACAACGAGCTGAACATGAATATTATACTTTAACTGCAACTATTTCTAACCCAACGGTTGGCGATTTGGTAATCAATGAATTTCTGGCATCCAATGATGCGGCTGAAGCAGACCAGGATGGGGAGTATGACGATTGGATTGAATTGTATAATAATAGTTCTTCAGAAATTAATTTGGAAGGGTATTTCCTTTCTGATGATGCTGATGATTTAATGAAATGGACGTTCCCAGTTGGGACTTTTATTAATGGCAAGGGCTATTTAATTATATGGGCTGATGACGATGAAGATCAATCAGGACTGCATGCTAATTTTAAATTGTCAGCTGCTGCTGAATCTATTTTTTTAGTGGATCCTTCAGGTACTATTGTGGACGAAATAAGCTATATAAATCAAGCGACTGATATTTCTTTTGGAAGGTATCCAAATGGTACAGGCAATTTCCAAACAATGAGTACGACATTTAATGCAGAAAATAGTGGCACTACAAATATTTTAAATAAAGAAATTGAAACAGTTGTTTTAAAGGCGTTTCCTAATCCGGCTCAAAGTGAAATAATTGTTTCTGCAGACAATGAATTGAGTATTATTTCCATTTATAATTTGGCGGGGCAAAAAGCCTTGGAAAAATATCCAAACAAACAAGAGGCTAATATTAATATCAGCCAACTTGCCAACGGAATGTATTTTATTAAAGCAATTACAAAAGATGAAAAATTGGCAGTACAAAAAATAATTATTGAAAAATAATTAATAGGAAATTTATTAGACAGGTTTTAATTATTCTCTCAGCAACAATTTATCAATAATCTCCACCAAAGTTCTTGTAAATGGCAACGTTTACAAGAACTTATTGTCAGCAGCATACATCTTTTTGGCAGCATGCCAATCTACGAACGTAGAAAGCCACAACAGGAGGACAAACGGCGGCTTCCAGGCGGCATAAAAGAGGTAGCTTGCTATCAACAGGCTGATCTTTTTGCCACGCCATTTGATGGGGGAATAGTGCACCATGAGCACTATCAGGAAAAAGACGATAAACGTCAGAGAGTTAAACAGCATTTTGTCTTCAATGTGATTGGTGTAGGTGCGTCAAGGTAGTTAGAATTCCAAACTATCAAATAAATCGTCAAGAATATTGAATCAGAAATAGCGTTTTTATTCTTGTGAACATGCAAGTAAGTCATGCTGTTATAAGCATCATCGCACACATTAAGAAAGAATACCAAGCTATCTATTAACCAAAAACGATTGTAATGAAATTCAAACACTTTGCGAACCTTGTTTTGCCTATCTTCTTTTGTGGAATGCTCGCAACTGCTCATACTCAGACTGTGAAAACTAACCAGCCTTTTTCTTGGATGGAAACGTCAGATTCGTGGTACATGCCACAGGCGTATGTTTTTAAATATGCTTCAGGTGAGTTAACGACAAAGGGTAGAATATCTGTTGACCATGGCCCAGCCTGTACCTATGACTGCAAAGAGTCAACTTCTCCAGATGCATGTACTGAAAGTTTAATGAATGAAAAGCTTGGCGAAGTAGAACTGCCAGGGATTAGGATCCCAGCTGGATACAGCGGCGTGGAATACGTGACCTTTGAGGTGCAAAACAATGGGAATATTTATGGATACCAGGTTGTCAAGCAGCCTGTGATATGTCCTCCTTGCATTCAAACTGCTGTAAACTTAGTTGCAGGTTTGGGCGAATGGCATCCCGCTGCTGACGATGGAGTATTTGTGAAGAGCAGGGTAGTGGTGCCAGTCTATTTCAAATAAGCTCTAATATTAGAATTACACAGGTGAATGAAATAGTTTTCAAGAATTACGATGACCCAAAGATGAAGTTAGAATGCCCAATGGCTCTGGACATATTTTGCAAAAGATAGCATTTATAATGCTTAGCCCAAAAAACTACGTTGTTCAGGCTGTTTGTTTTAAAGCTTGGTATTGTTGCTGCTTATTATGTTTGCAGTCCTCCTGAACTTGTGAAGAATGATTTCATAAAATCCTTGCAGGCAGATTAGCAGGTTAAGATTTATGGTTCTTGGACAAATCCTGTGGAGGTATTACTGGGTCACTTCAAGTGCCCCAGTAATTTCGTCAAATTAGCGGGGCACTTGAAGTGACCCGCTAATCCCTAAGGCTAATTTCACAGGATTTGTCTAAGGACCAGATTTATTTTATGCTGTTCGCATTTATTTTCCAGCGTAGACTTCCTTGTTTATGAGGAAGTAGCCTATTTTGGCTACCAGCGGGCTTTCCCTGCAAATCCATTTCTTAATTTTGGTTATATAAAAATTAGAAATCGTGACAACCGAGACGGCATTTTGCTGTTATCAAGTAAAACTCCCAGGCACAATATATGAATAGACTTCAACACGAGACCTCTCCTTATCTGCTACAGCATGCAAACAATCCTGTAAATTGGTATGCTTGGAAGCCCGAAGCATTTGAAAAGGCCGTAAAAGAAGACAAGCCGATTTTGGTGAGCATTGGTTATTCCACCTGCCATTGGTGCCATGTGATGGAGCGGGAAAGTTTTGAGGATCATGAAGTAGCTGAATACATGAACGAAAATTTCGTGTGCATAAAAGTGGATAGAGAAGAACGTCCAGATGTCGATCAGATTTATATGGAAGCTTGCCAGGTTTTAACTGGCGGCGGCGGCTGGCCACTCAATTGTTTTCTTACTCCAGACAAACGGCCTTTTTATGCCGGCACATACTATCCACCAATGCCTGCCCATAATCGTCCCTCTTGGCTACAAGTCTTGATGAATCTCGCACATGCTTTCCAAAACAAACGGGAAACGGTAGAAGACCAGGCCAACCGCCTCACGGAAATTGTCAAAAATGCTGGGAAAAACTTTGCAGGAAGCCAGTTGAATGTCGTGAGTGACGATGGTCCTTTTTCAAAGGATCACCTTGTAAAGATTTTCGGTAATCTTAAAAGCGGTTTTGATCATAAGAATGGTGGATTTGGTGCTGCACCGAAGTTTCCAGGGACAATGTCATTGTCTTATTTGCTGGGCTATCATTATTTTTTTGGTGAAAAAACAGCCCTTGATCATGTGCTGTTTTCTTTAGACAAAATGGCAATGGGAGGGATTTATGATCAATTGGGCGGTGGTTTCGCTCGCTATACGACAGACGCCAAATGGCTTGTACCTCATTTTGAGAAAATGCTGTATGATAATGCTTTGCTAGTTTCGCTATTAGCAGATGCCTATAAGATTACTAAAAAGGAACTCTATAAAGAAACCATTGAGGAGACATTGGATTGGGTAACACGTGAGATGACCAACGCTGAAGGAGGGTTTTATTCAGCACTGGATGCAGATTCAGAAGGGGAGGAAGGGAAATTTTATGTTTGGACAAGAGCTGAAATTGAGGAAATTTTGGATGAAGATGCAGTCTTTTTTTGTGGGTATTATGGCGTGAAAAAAGAAGGGAACTGGGAAGGGAAAAATATTCTATGGCGGGAGCATTCATTAACTGAATATGCTGAAATGATTGGGGCTGAGCCAGGTTTCCTTAAAAATAAATTGGAAGCAGCTAAAAAAAAGCTTCTAAAAGTAAGAGGCAAAAGAGTGTCTCCAGGGTTAGATGACAAAGCATTGTTGGATTGGAATGCCTTAATGTGTAGTGCCTTTGCAAAGGCTTATTCAGCTTTACAAAACCCCGAATACAAAACAGCTGCAGTAAATTGTCTGTCATTCATTAAAAACAAACTTAGCCAGGAAAATAGTGCAAAGTTCTTTCATACCTACAAAAGTGGGAGCGCTCAATACGATGCATTTTTAGATGATTATGCATTCCTTACAGAGGCATTATTAGATGTGTACGAAATTACATTTGATGTATCCTATATTGAATGGGCAAATCGCAATATAGAATACGTTATTGCTAATTTCCTTGATGACGCAGATAATTTGTTTTACTTTACAGCGTCTGATCAGAACGATATTCCGCTTCGACGAAAGGATTTATATGATTCTGCTACACCATCAGGGAATTCGACGATGGTTCGTAATTTGCAAAGAATAGGAATATTGTTGGAAAATGAGGCCTACAGGAAACTTGCAACGGATATGTTATTGAATATGAAGGCTTCTGTAGTAAAATATCCAAATTCGTTCGGGCGGTGGGCGTCAGCATTGTTGAACGAAACGAATGGGATACCTGAGGTTGCAGTAATTGGGGAAGAAGCTTTTGATATGTCTAAACAAATTTTTGAGGCCTATTTACCACAGATTGCGCTTATGGCAAGCCAAGAATTGGACAACAATTACCCTCTTTTGAAAAATAAGGAATCTGAATCCGACACTTTAGTATATATATGTCAAAATTATTCTTGTCAACAACCTGTGAAAACTGTTGAAGAGTTTGCACAATTAGTAAGGGAACTTTGATGTTTTAGAAAGAGCATATTTTGAATGGTAACTATTCAAGGATTATGAAAAAAATATTTACCGCATTCTTATTCTTTTCTATAGTAACTGTGAGTCAGGCTCAACAAGCAGCTCAATATACCATGTATATGCTGAACAAGCATGCATTTAATCCTGCCTATGCCGGAATGGAAAGCTCTTTGAGCATAACAGGAGTATATAGAAGTCAATGGGTCAATTTACCTGGAAGTCCAGAGTCCCAAGCAATAAATGCACATATGCCTTTGTACATTGCAAATGGTGGTGCAGGAATCAACCTTGAAAATGAGACATTAGGATCGTGGTCACAAACTACAGCTTCACTTTCATATAATTATCAAATGGTAATAGGAGCCCAAGGGGTATTTTCTTTGGGTGGGGCAGTAGGAATTATTCAAAGGAAGTTTGACGGTACCATTGCAAGAACTCCAGATGGTCTATTTGATGACGACGGGAATTATCTAGGGCACAATGAGGAAAACCTGCCATTTTCGTTGGAAAGTGGGAATGCTCCGACTTTAAATATTGGGGCATATTATCAGGGCGAAAGATTTGAAGTTGGAATATCAGCGACAAACCTGTTAGAAAATCAAATCAGCCTCTCCACAATTTCTTTCCAACCAGAAAGGACATATTATATGTACATGGGGTATCATTATGACTTGGGAAGGCAGATTATTCTGGAGCCTTCTATTTTACTGAAATCTGACGCCCATCAAACACAAATCGATTTTTCTCTAATTGGACGATATAATGAAAATATTTTTGCTGGAGCGACGTTTAGGGGATATGATTCCAATAGTAGGGATGCAATAGGGATTCTTGCAGGGATAAAAACGAATGAAAAAATTACTATTGGTTACTCATACGACCTCACGTTATCTGGCTTGAAAAATGTTAGTAATGGGACTCATGAAGTATTTTTAAATTATTTCCTTGGTAAGCAGATTGGAAAAGGTAAACCTCCTATCATTATTTATAATCCAAGGTCATTATAAGCCTACGCAAAACATCTCTCTAAGACATATTTAATTTATTGTTTGGCAATTAAACAGGCAGTGTAATTACTGTTGTATCATATTTTTTGAAATTTTATTGGTGGCAAATTCCGTAATTAGGAAATTTTATTTTTGAAAAGTTGATCCTACCATATAGAAAAATAGGTGAATTTCGTTTTATCATTGACAAAATCACCCTATCGGTAGAGTCTTTTCGACTGATTTTCTTTTAAATGTTAATTTTGCCAGCCAATAGGCAGAAAATCAACATGATACTTTGATTTAAGCTTTAAAGCAGTATTTTTACGCTTCTTTTCACAAAAGCAAGGAAAATTCGGGTGTTTAAAATGAAAGAACTAATAAAAATTTCGTTAGCGCTGTTGGTATTAGCAGCTTGCTTCTCATCCTGTGGGACCAAAGAAAACGGTCAAGTGATCGGTGTTATTGATCGACCAGACTGGAAGGGAATTAATCCTTACGGTATGGTTTACGTACCCTCTGGCACACTCCACATAGGCCCAAGTGACCAAGATGTTACCAGCACCTTTGTTCAAAGGCCAAAATCCATTTCAATCCAAGGTTTCTATATGGACGACACTGAAATCACCAATAACGAATATCGACAATTCGTTTACTGGGTGAGGGATTCTATCGCCCATTCCTATCTTGATCATTTCATTGAAGATGAAGAATCTGGTGATGAAAAGATTGATTGGGAATATGAGATTGATTGGACTGATGAAACATTGGAAGATCTCTACTATCAAGGCGATGATCGATTCGCTGGACGTAAAGAATTAGAAGTGGAAAAGCTTGTATTTGAATATGAACAGTATGACTGGAAGGGCGCTGCACACAATAAGTCAAATGCTTCCCGGACAAGCTTTATTAAACGTAAAGACATAAAAATATATCCAGATACATTGGTTTGGATACGTGACTATGCTTATTCTTATAATGAGCCTATGACTCGTAATTATTTTTATCATCCTGCATTTGATGATTACCCAGTTGTGGGTGTCGATTGGCATATGGCCAATGCATTTTGTTACTGGCGTACCAAACTTTGGGATTCCTATGCAGCGGAAAACGGAATCAATTCTGAAGATTTTCGTCTTCCTACTGAGCACGAATGGGAATATGCTGCAAGAGGTGGTCATGAGTTAGCGCCGTTTCCATGGGGTGGTTATTACACAAGAAATGCAAAAGGTTGCTTACTTGCCAACTTTAAGCCAGGTCGTGGGAACTATCCAGAAGATGGCGGACAATATACTGTAAAGGCTGATGCTTATTTCCCGAACGACTATGGTCTTTACAACATGTCGGGTAACGTATCGGAATGGACTTCTACAGCCTATTACGAAAATGCATACGCATTCTTGCATGACCTTAACCCAGATATCCGCTATGATGCTAAAGATGATGACCCTGACTCCTATAAGCGTAAAGTAATCAGAGGAGGGTCTTGGAAAGATATAGCTTGGTTTCTTCAAACTGGAAATCGTCACTGGGAATACCAAGACACAACCAAGTCATATATCGGTTTCCGTTGCGCTCTTACCTTCTTAGGCCGATCAATCAACGACTTTTAGTTAAGTTAAAAACCTAAATTGAAATGGATAGTAATTGCATTACTATCCATTTCTTTTTTATACTTTTGCGCGGCGAATAAAATTTCGCCCAAATTCTATTTTGTGGGGGAATAAATTTATTTCTTTCAAGTTTGCCTTGTTACTTTTTGAATAAGTGCCATTATTGTGAAGGGAAATTTTTACTCCTCAATTCTGAATCTATTTTAGCTAACCTAATTTAAATCGACAAAAATGAGTTTCTTAAAAACGAAAGGATTCAAGTACATTAAAAACCTTATCATTGGTGCTGGTGCAGCTGTTGTATTATTGGGAGCCCTTTTTAAATTGGAGAGCTTGCCAGGAGCGAGTGAAATGCTTACCATCGGTTTGAGTGTTGAAGCATTTATCTTCCTTTTCTTGGGTGTCATTGGCCCTGAGCCAGATTATTACTGGGACAAGCTATATCCAGGCTTGGCTGATTACCATTCAAACATTGCTCCTTTGACTGCTGGTGAAGTGGACGATATTGGTAAGCCAATCAATGGCGAAGTTGTAGAAAACCAACTTGGCGGAATGCTTACCGAATTGCAAGGGATGTCTAAAAGCCTTTCTTCTCTAAAAGCCCTTCAAGAAGTTGATTTTTCAGGCACATCTGAACAAATCAAATCTATGAATAATTTCTACGCTAAATTAAACGAGGCCATGGCAGACCTCAGTGATTCTTTGGAAGACACTAAAGCTTATAGGGCACAGATTGCAGATCTTAATTCTAATCTTTCTGGATTGAATAATGTGTATGGAGGTATGCTTAATGCAATGGCTCCTTTTAATCCTAAGTAATTAAGTCAAGGTCTCAAAAGACCCCGCAATTATTATTTTTTAACTTAAAAATTCAAAGCACATGTCTATTCCAAAGGAACCCAGGCAGCTGATGATCAACCTCATGTATCTGGTGTTGACAGCCCTTCTTGCCTTGAACGTATCCGCGGAGGTGATGAATGCCTTCTTTACCCTTGATGAAGGGAATAAAGCGAGTATTGCTACTGTGAACTCGCAATTAGATCAGACAGTGAGAGGACTGAAAGACCTGCTCGCAGACGAATCAAAAGCAAAATACAAAGCCATTGAGCCTGCAGTCGATAAAGTACGTGCAGATGTAAGCTCATTCAATACATATATTGATGGTATCCGCGATCAACTATTGGATGCAGCGGGCAACAGAAATGGATCTGTAGATGAAGGAGATTATATCGAAGATCATGGTAAAGTAGTACCTAAAGGTAAAAAAAATAAAGACGTTACCACGCGGATGTTAGTTGAAGAAGGATTAGGAGAGGAACTAAAAGGTAAAGTCCTTGATGTGATGAAGCAGATGGTAGATTCTTATACAAACCTTTTGAATGAGAATGGTGAAAACTTTGGTCTCAAACCTGTAGAAATTCAAAACCGCATCCAGAATATTGCCAACAATATTCCACTTAAAATTGATGACGAGACATGGAAATCAAGCAAAGACAAAAAAAGCTGGGCTGATTTCAAGTTTCGCCAAATGCCTCTTGCTGCGGTATTGCCGCTATTGAGCCAAATGCAATCAGACGCAAAAAGTTCGGAAGCTGCTTTGGTAAATAATATGGCGGAGTTGGCTGGCGGCCGTGTCGTTGAGTTCGATGCGTTCTTCCCTGTTGTACAGGCTGAAAAGTCTTATGTTATCAAAGGTGAACCGTTTAAAGCAAAAATCTCTGTCGGTACATATAGTTCTTCTTTGAACCCATCTGATATTGGAATTTATGTAGATGGACGTAAACTTCCTGTAAATGATCAGGGTATCGCAGAATATACTGGTTCAGCGAGTAGAGTAGGCACAACAACCCTGAAGCTCCGGGCCGAAGTTGTAAATCCATTGACGGGAGAAAAGACTGACGGCGACGCAACCTATACTTATGAAGTAGGTGAGCGTTCAGTTGCTATTTCTGCTGATAAGATGAATGTATTCTACATAGGAGTGGATAACCCAATTTCTGTTTCTGCTGCAGGTGTCTCAAGTAATGACTTGAAAGTAAACATCGCAGGTGGTGGTGGAAAAATGAATAAAACAGGAAGCAATAGCTGGAATATTACTGTATCTCAGCCTACAGATGATTGTAAAATCAACGTAAGCGGAGGTGGAATGAATGCCAGTAAGCAATTCCGCGTAAAACGTATTCCTGATCCCATCGCACGCCTAGGTAACAAAGCTGATGGATCAATGGGTAATGGTGAATTCAAAGCCCAGCAAGGTTTGATTGCATGGCTTGATAATTTTGACTTTGATGCTAAGTGCGATATTCAAGGCTTCAACTTGGTAAAAGTTGCCAAAAGAGCTGACCCTGTTGAAGTAACCAATTCTGGTGGTAGGTTTGCTGATAAATCAGCAAGCTTAGTTAGATCAGCAAAACCAGGTGATACATTTTACTTTGAAAACGTAAAAGCAAGGTGTCCAGGCGACGTAGCTGGACGTAAAATTAACTCGCTTGTTTTCAGGATCAAATAAAATATCTACCTTAGATACTAACTACCGGGAATTCACAGTTTAATCCCGGTAGTTAGTCATTTATAACTTTGTTTAAATCTTCGAGAAAAATGAAACTCGCTTTGAAATTGTTCAGCCTTGCATTCCTATTATGCCTTGGAAACATAGCAATGGCGCAACAACCTGACAACATACTCACCGAGTCAAGTGATCCAAATGCAGGAAGACCTTTGGATGACATCACCCAAAAAAGCATCACATTAGAAAAGCCAGTTTTGGCCTATGATCATGTGCGTGAAGCAGATATTTTCTGGGAAAAGCGTATTTGGCGTGTAATTGACATTCGTGAAAAAATGAACTTGCCTTTCGCTTATCCTGAAAGGCCATTCTTTTCCATTTTGATGGATGCAGCCACTACTGGCGAGATTACAGTTTATAGTACAGAGGATGATAAATTCAGCTCTCAGTTGACTCCGGATGAGGTTGCATCTATGGGTGCTACTATTGATACGGTTATCACTTTCGACCCTGAAACATACGAAGAACAAATACAGGTAGTGCGTAACGATATCAATCCTGAAGACGTGAAGCGTTTCCGTCTTAAAGAAGTTTGGTTTTTTGATGAAGAAACATCAACACTCCAAGTAAGGATATTAGGTATTGCACCACTCATAGATAAGACCGATGAGAATGGCAACTTCTTATACGAAAAGCCAATGTTTTGGGTGTATTACCCAGAGGCTCGTCAGACTCTTGCAAGAGAGCAGGTATTTAATGCTGGAAATGATGCCAGTGCCAATACTTGGGAAGATTTAATGGAAATGCGTTATTTCTCAAGTTATATTTATAAAGAATCAAATGTACGGGATCGTCGTATCCAGGATTACCTTACTGGAGTTGATATCCTCTTAGAAGCAGATAAGATTAAGCAAGAGATATTCAACTTTGAGCATGATCTATGGTCTTATTGATGCTCCTTTCTTGTTTCTAAAAAAGGGTTCAAATCCAGAGGGTTTGAACCCTTTTTGTTTTTACTTGTATCCTTTCTGATTCATAATTACGACCTGCAACTTGATAGAAAAAATGTATGGCAAAAAACAGACAAGACAGCCTCACCTATAAGCAACAGTTCTCGGCTCTTGGCAATTTGCCTCGGTTTTTCAGAATGATTTGGGAAGCAAGTCCTTCTATGACTTTAGTAAATGCAGTTTTACGTTTGCTTAAGTCTGTTGTACCTCTCCTCACACTTTATATTGGAAAAGAGATAATTGATGAAGTTTTGTCATTAATTGCCCAACCAGAGAGCATGAATAGACTTTGGTTACTTGTTGGATTTGAGTTTGGGATTGCCCTTGCCAGCGAATTATTGAACAGAGGAATAACCTTGCTCGACAGCCTATTAGGTGATTTGCTTTCAAATAAAAGTTCAGAGGAACTAATTCGGCATGCAGCAACACTTGACCTCTACCAGTTTGAAGACTCCAATTTCTATGACAAACTTGAACGAGCTCGTAGACAAACGACGGGACGAACAGTTTTAATGTCAATGGTGCTATCACAAGTTCAGGAAATAATTACGATAATATTCTTGGGAGCTGGCCTTGTAGCATTTAATCCATGGCTCATTTTAATTCTTGCCGTAGCAGTTATTCCTTCCTTTTTGGGTGAAACCCATTTTAACCAACGAACTTATTCTCTTACCACAGGATGGACACCTGAACGACGTGAATTGGATTATCTTCGCTATATCGGAGCAAGTGATGAAACCGCCAAAGAGGTAAAAATTTTCAATCTTGCCGACTTCCTCGCCGACCGGTTTAAGGTTATTTCAGATAGATATTTTAAAGCCAACTCCAAACTTGCTATAAATAGGGCAGGGTGGGGAGCGATACTTTCTTCTATAGGTACAGTATCATATTACGGAGCTTACGTTTTTATTTTGATTCAAACTGTAGGCGGAATAATCACAGTAGGTATGCTTACTTTTCTTGCAGGCTCTTTTGAACGATTGCGTAGTATGCTGCAAGGGATTATGAACCGCTTTTCAAAAATTGCAGAACAATCACTTTACCTTCAGGATCTCTTTGATTTTTTTGAGTTAAAACCACAAATAAGTACGGATGGAGAAAGCATAGAAGTCCCAGCGAAAATAGAGTTAGGGTTTGAATTCAAGAATGTAAGTTTCAAATACCTGAATAGTGAAAAATGGGCTATACGCAATCTTTCGTTTCACCTAAAACCTGATGAGAAAATGGCGCTAGTAGGCGAAAATGGTGCTGGCAAAACAACGCTTGTCAAGCTATTAGCTAGATTGTATGAGCCTACAAAAGGACAGATTCTATTAGAAGGAATTGACCTGAAAGAATATGACCTTAAATCATTAAGAAATGCAATCGGCATTATATTTCAAGATTTTATCCGATTTCAAATGAAGGCTTCAGAGAATATAGCAATAGGCAATATTTCGAATATTGAAGACAAGCCTGCCATTCAAACAGCAGCGCAAAAGAGTCTGGCTGATACGGTTGTAGAGGATTTGCCAAAAAAATATAACCAAATACTTGGTAAGCGGTTTGCTGAAGGCGTTGAACTTTCAGGCGGTCAGTGGCAAAAAGTAGCTCTCGCTAGAGCGTATATGAGAGAGGCTCAGCTTCTTATATTGGATGAGCCGACTTCTGCTCTTGACGCGCGTGCTGAGCATGAGGTGTTTCAACGTTTTTCAGAATTGATTGAAGGTAAGATGGCTGTACTGATTTCACACCGGTTCTCTACAGTAAGAATGGCGGATCGAATCTTATTTTTGGAGAATGGCATGCTCAGAGAATCTGGTAGCCATGATGAACTGATAGAAAAAGGTGGAAAATATGCTGAATTATTTCATCTCCAGGCCAAAGGATATTTGTAGAATTTACTTTCCTGATTTTATTTCTTCCCAAGTATCATAAATCGCCATTTGTTTTGGTCTATTTTCGGGCATAGCCCGCAATGGTTCACAAGGTTTTAGTCCCTCCTGGCAAAGTTCAGGAAGCTTTTGATAGAGCGCAGTACCTTTCGTTTTCCAGGCGATCATTTCATCACTAACTTCTTTGATTATTTTGCCCGGATTTCCAACTACTAAACTACGGCGAGGAATTATGGCCTTGGCATTAATGAAGCATAACGCACCAAGGATGCATTCTTCACCGATTTTAGCATCATCCATCACGACTGAGTTCATACCAATCAGACAATTTTTACCGATAGTAGCTCCATGAATGATTGCACCATGACCAATATGAGCCCCTTTTTGGAGGGTAACGGTCACTCCAGGGAACATGTGGATTGTACAATTTTCCTGAACATTGCAGCCATCTTCAATAATGATTTCCCCCCAGTCGCCGCGTATCGCTGCACCCGGGCCAACATATACGTTTTTACCAATAACCACATTTCCAGTAACAGTTGCCTGAGGATGAATAAATGATGACTCGTGTACAACTGGCCGGAATCCATTGAATTCGTATGTCATTTTAGTGATGATAAATGATTAGTAAATAGTGATGAGAGCATATTGCAGGCGAAAAAATCACCGATTACAAATCACTATTCACTAATCATAAGTAAATGTATACTCAAAACGAAGTGGTTTGGAAATTTGGTTTTCCATAAACCATAGGTTTTGAGAATATGCCGATGTAGAAATGGTTTATTTTTTCCCAAACCATTTCGGAATCGGTATACTAATCGACAGCAAAAGTCAATTTTAGATTTACCCGATAGGAAGAAACTTTACCATCTTTTACGGTAATGCTTTGGTCTTGCACCCAAGCTGAACGGATGTTCTTGATCGACTTTGAAGCTTTTTCAATTCCTTTTGAAGTTGCGTCCTCCCAGCTTTTTGATGATTCGGACATGATTTCGATAACTTTCATTACAGACATGTTATTAGATATTTGATTAATAAATATTCCAGCTTGACATTCAATAGTCTTGCTGGAAAGTTAAATAAAAAAGCGCAACCCTACTGACGAGGGTTGCGCTTTCGACGGCATTGCAGCACACATGTCACGTTATTATTTGGTCGAAATAAATTTCATTGAAAGTGAATTCACACAATGGCGTGTATTTTTTTCTGTCAATCGTTCACCTGTAAATACATGCCCCAAATGTCCATCGCAATTAGCGCAGAGAATCTCGGTTCGCCGTCCATCAGAGTCGGTTTCTTTTCGAACAGCTCCAGGAATTTCATCATCAAAGGCTGGCCAGCCGCAACCCGAATTGAATTTATCTTCAGAGCGGTAAAGCGGCGCCTCACAACGGCGACATATATAAGTTCCAGCAGCAAAATGTTTATCATATTCACCTGTGAAGGGATATTCCGTTCCTTTTTTAGCGATTACACGTTCTTCTTCGGGTGTAAGTGGATTCCAATTTTCTTTTGTTTTAGGTTGCATGGTAGAAGTAAAAAGTAAAAAGTAAAAAGTGAAAAGTGAAAATGTTCTCCTCAATCATTTTTTCAGTAAATGAGCAAATTCCTTTTTGAATTTGGACACTTTTGGATTTATAATGACTCTGCAATAGCCCTGATTTGGATTATCATTGTAATAATTTTGATGGTACTTTTCAGCAGGATAAAACACATCGAAAGCAGTAATTTCTGTCACTATTGGATCGTCCCATAATGTGGGTGCAAATTCCTTTTTCACCTTCTCGGCAATTATCTTTTGTGATTCATTATGGTAAAAAATGGCAGATCGATATTGGGTTCCCCTGTCTGCACCTTGCTGATTTAAAGTGGTTGGGTTATGCGTGGCGAAAAGTATTTTAACTAAATCTTCATAACACACAATACTTTCGTCAAACTGAATTTGAAGAACTTCAGCATGCCCAGTTGTTTCGTTGCAAACTTCTCGATAAGATGGATTTTTTACATGGCCTCCCGAATACCCGGATTCCACTTTAATAACACCTTTTACATCTTGAAAAATAGCCTCGATGCACCAGAAACACCCAGCGCCAAATGTGGCTGTTGATAATTCTTCTTTTTGCATGGTAATTCCTTTTACATTGTTTTGATCTGAGAATTGTTGAAAGGCAATATGAGTAAAATTCCAGTGAATAAGAATTGTAATTCAAGCCGATAATAGTAACAGCAAGAATAGAAATGAGTTGAGAAAAAGTCTGCGAATAAAAAAGAAGTACCAGCTAAGACAGATTTATGAATCTTTTAGGAATCAGTTTCAGCATTTCCCAATAATTCCTCATTCCCATTCATAGCCATATCGATCAAGACAAAGCCCATCCCAACCATGATTGAAACATCGGCCATGTTGAAGATACCAGTACGAAAGAGCCCCAAATCAATATGGAGAAAATCGGTGACAGAGCCATACATAATCCGGTCGAAAATATTACCGATTCCGCCTCCTACGATAAAGCTTAGCCCGATGATGGTTCCTCTGCTAAGATTCATTTTTGTGAGTACCACATATAGGATGGAAAGTATAGCGAGCGAGGGTAAAAAGGACAAAAATATACCTTTGTATACGGGTGGAAGGTCAGAAAGCCATCCAAAAAAAGCACCTGGATTTTCAACATTGGTCAATATCAAATTATCTTGAAAAACCTCTATCCATTCCTGGTGGTCTACTGTTTCCCTTACAACAGATTTGGAGACCTGGTCGCAACCAATATTTGCTGCAATGATGATTAAGACTGCTAAGGTCCTTATGATTTTACTTTTTAGCATCAAGTTGGAATATTTATAAAAAGATGCAAGATATAAGTTTTTTGGCGGCTATCGAAAGTATGCCTAAGAGGTTTTAAAATAGCCTCTAAAACAAGAAAATACTTACGAAGGCTGTAATGAAAACAGAAAGAGTAAAGACTGCCAAATAGAATACATATACCAAACAAAATTTAATAACAGTTACCCACCACCTTTGTTTGTAAAATCTTTTCATCGCAAACAATAAGTACAAAGGGGCTAAAAAAATAATCCAGAAAAAAAACTCCGCATTAGTCAAATTAGCAAGAAATATTACCGATCCTAATAATAAAAAAAAGAAAATGTGAACGTGGAAAGAGAAAACTAAATGTTCTACATATAGGTACCTTTTTCTTAAGTACAATAATTTTAAAACCAGGGCAAGCATCGGCATCATTATAAATACCATCCATAAGATATTCTTTATTAAATAAAATAAAAAATTACTTGCACTTTTTTGGACTCGTAAGTTTTGTAAGAAAATTTGACGATCCCAGAGTCCCTTTATTCCATATTTTGTTGCAAGTGAGTCTTCTGGTAATTTGAGGGCATCTTCGAGTGAAATTTTTATTGCTTTAGTATTTTTTGTATTTCCAAAACTAAATCCATCGCTGATTTCAAAAGAATCCCTTTTTTTAAGGTCAAATTTTGATGCGAATCTACTTCGCAAGGTGTCAAAAGCAATAGGCGAAATAGTATCACCAAGTTCCATTGATATATGCTGGGAAGTTGTATCGATATAATTATATGCCTTTTTTAATTCAAACATTTTTTCTCTATTCTTCCACAAATTGTCAACAGTATTAATCTCTGATTCTGTAAGGGTTAATGACAAAACACCAATAAAAATAACGCCTGCAAAAATGAACAACCTGACCGGGTGATAATACCGGATTTGTTTTCCATTAAAAAAATCATCTGTGAGTTTTCCCGGAACGGATAAAGCTTTTAATGTTTGGAAAATCCGTCCATCAAGATTGAATAAGTCAGACATGAATTGGCTAACCAATTCTTTGAATGTTATACGACCATCTGTATTCTTCTGACTACAAGCTGGGCAGAATTTTGCATTTTCCGGCAGAAACGTGTCACAGTTCCTGCACCGTTGATTCTCCGTTTGATCCATTTATTTATTTTTTGCTTAAAACAGCTTCTAAAAGTATCTTCTATGCTAAAGGTGATATGTCGACACTCAAATGTACAATTACATTCGGATTCCTAAATTTGCCATTTTCAATCTGAACTATGGCTGATACACAAACATACGATCTTGTTATAATTGGTGGTGGCCCAACAGGCTTGGCCTGTGCTATTGAGGCCAGAAAACACAAGCTAAACTATGTGGTACTGGAAAAAGGACTGTTGGTGAATTCAATATTTAATTTCCCAGCGAACATGACCTTTTTCTCCACTTCTCAAAAACTTGAAATTGGTGATGTGCCATTCATTTCACATGTTGATAAACCAACCAGGCGGGAGGCCTTGGAGTATTACCGTCGGATTTATGAAAGCTGGAACCTAAAAGTAAATTTATATGAAGAGGTGTCCAGTATGGAGCAAGCGTCAAATAGAGACTATCAAATAAATACTTCAAGAAACACTTACAACGCAAGGTCGGTCATAATCGCAACAGGATTTTATGATACACCCAGGTTAATAAATGTGCCTGGTGAGGACCTGCTAAAAGTCAAACATTTTTACGATGAAGCACACCATTATGTTGGACAAAAAGTTTTGGTGGTTGGGGCTGCCAACTCCGCTTGTGACGTTGCGCTGGAGACTTATTATAAAGGAGCAGAAGTGACTATGGTCATTAGAGAAGATAAAATTTATGAAAAAGTAAAGTATTGGATACGGCCAAATATTGAAAATAGAATTACAGAAGGCAGTATCAAAGCGTATTTTAATTCTACTTTAAAAGAGATAAAAACGACCGAAGTAATATTAAATACACCGGAAGGAGAGGTTGTTGTCGAAAATGATTTTGTGTTGGCAATGACTGGGTATAAGCCTGATTATAATTTTCTAAAAAAAATAGGAATAAAAATTAATGATGACGAAATGCAATTGCCAGAGATGAATCCTGATAATTTCGAATCCAATCTTCCAAATGTTTATTTAGCAGGAGTTATTCAGGCAGGGTTGCATACAAGCAAATTGTTTATTGAAAATACCCGTCATCATGGAGAAGTGATTATTTCTGATATTATTTCTAAGAGGCTTTAAAACAGCCTCTAAAAATAATTTTATTTTTTAATCAGTTTTACAGCAGTTTTTTCAGTATCAGTATTGACGACTATATTATAAATTCCTTGTGGCAAATACGCCATTTCTATTTCCTGTAAAATTACACCTGCATCCGATTCCCAAGATTGCCAGTGTACCCTTTTTCCTAACATATCGAATACCTGAAAAGATACGGTGGCCGGTTTGTCAATTTCGTAATGTAAGGTGGCTTTATCATCAACGGGATTAGGTGAAATGCCATGTACAGAAAAAGATGGAGATGCTCTTTTTACTGCTACAATATTGGAATATTGATAGCTGCCATTGAATGCGATCTCTTTTATTCGGTAGTAAGAAAGCGAAAGCGGTGACCTATCCACTAACTCGTACTGTCGTTCTTCCGTAGAATTGCCACCACCTGCTACTCGACCGATTTCCTCCCAATGTGTTTTGGCGTCAAAACAACGTTGGATGACATGCCATTTAGAATTGGATTCGCTTGATGTGCCCCATTTGATCATATTGGTTTCATCAACTGCTTCAACATTAAAATAACTGAGTTCTATAGGTAGAAAAAGCCCCTCTGGACAAGCATAAAAGGTGATGCTGCCATCTGTGATATCGGCATCTTTTGAATTTGACATATCATCGTAGGTTTCATAAAATTCTAGGGATATGCATCCGGTTGGATCAATAACAAAATCAAGGCCTAAATCTTGAAGGTAACTGACGCTACCGCCTGAAAAGTTATTGCTACATGGCCCTACGTTAGGTTCAGTCACACCTGGCCGAAACAACAATACATTGTTAAAATTGACAGCTACCTCACTGCACCAACTATTGCCATGTGGCAATAAGTCAATATCATCCCAAGATACGCCAACCATATTTCCGTCTACTGGAAAGCCACATACCGACATGGTGTAATTATCATTGTCATTGAGGTTGTCCCAAGATTCAATATTGGCAACTGAAATGGATACAGTAACATGAGGATCGCCATTTCCGCAATCTTGAGCTTGAATTAAAGCGGACAACCAAACTATATTTAATAGGGTTAGAATTCCTTTTTTCATTTCCTAAAAACGATGTGTTTGTATAAATGACTGGCTTTAGGATGTATTGAATAGGTGTACTATTCATGGAGTCATATTCCTTCTGATCATATAGATTTACTATTTGACTATAAGTCAACAGGACTAAATACAATGGGAAAATTGAGTGGGGAGCTGGTAACCGGAAGAGAAAATCTTTTTACTTTGGTAAGCTAACAAAACCTAATATACCGATTCCGAAATGGTTTGGGAAAAATTAAACCATTTCTCCATCGGCATATCCTCAAAACCATTGGTTTGTAGGAAATCAAATTCCCAAACCACTTCGTTTTGCGTATAATTCAAAATAAATGCCAATTAGTAAATAGCACATTAAAATAAATGCCAAGAAATCAATTTGTTATGCACGAAAGGTGCTGAACCGTGCGTCATTTGTTTAGTTAATTTGTAAAATACTTAACCAGTCTGTTAGCCCTCTGCCCCCCACCGCGTACCTTTGCGCCCCTGTGAAAAACACTGACCGAATTCTCGGACTCTATCGCGACGATGTGCGAACTGAAAAGATCATTACAGCACTCGACGCTCCGTCATCAGCCCGTTTACAAATCAAAGGATTGGCTGGTGCGCAGGATGCCTTTGTCCTGTCTGGAACTTACCTCGCTTCACCTCGCCCACATTTATGGATAGCCAACGACAAAGAAGAAGCCGCTTACCTGCAAAATAATGTTGCCAATTTGCTTGAAGGGAAGACCGTCCGATTCTTTCCGGATTCGTTCAAGCGCCCCATGTACTTTGAAGAACTTCGATCTGAAAATGTATTAGAGCGAACTGAAACTATCAATAAAATAACATCTCCCGGGGGTAGCCCTGAAATTATAGTTACTTACCCGGAGGCATTGTTTGAAAAGGTAGTAGCGCCAAAAGTGTTGGAAGAGAATAGAATAGAAATCAAGAAAGGAGAGGAGCTGAATATTGATTTCATAATAGAATTATTGGTTGAGTTTGGATTTAAACGAGAAGAGTTTGTGTACGAGCCGGGGCAGTTTTCCATCCGAGGTGCTATCATAGATATTTTCTCCTATGGAAACGATTACCCCTATCGGATAGAGCTGTTTGATGTAGAAGTAGAAAGCATTCGGACTTTCGATCCATTGAGCCAGCTCTCGGTGCAGAATATTGCAAAAGTTTCGATTGTTCCAAATATCAATACCAAGTTTGATCGATCCCAAAAAGTGGATTTGCTGAGTGTGCTCCAAGAGAACACCGTAATCTGGGTCAAGGACTCGCAAATGCTTTTGGAAAAATTGCAGCTATGTTTTGAAAAAGCGGAGGAATTTGCCAAAAACCTTCCCTTGATGGATGAGTCGGAACTGGGGGAGGTCTTCAGGGATCGGGCATTTAGCTTGCCTGATGAAGTGGCCAATGACTTAGAACGGTTCAATTTGGTGACAATGCAAACCTACTCGACTTTGCTTTCTGTAAAGTCCGAATCACTGATCGCCTATAACGCTAAACAGCAACCCGCATTCAACAAGAATTTTTCCCTGCTGATTGATAATCTGAATGCAAATACACAGGCAGGAATCGAGAATTTTATTTTCACGGAGAACCCTAAACAGATAGAGCGTTTTTATAACATTTTCGAAGATCTGGAAGCGCATGTAAAATTCGAGCCAGCGATGAAAGCCATCCATGAAGGCTTTATTGATCTCGACCACAAAATAGCTTGCTATACCGACCACCAGATTTTCCAGCGCCACCATCACTATCGCCTCCGCCAAGGTTTTACAGCGGACAAAGCGATAAATTTGAAAATGCTGCGGGACTTACAGCCGGGCGACTTTGTGGTGCATATAGACCACGGTGTGGGCAAGTATTCCGGTTTGGAAAAAATAACGGTGAATGGCCACACACAGGAGTCTGTCAGGATTTTTTATAAAAATAATGACGTGTTGTATGTGAGCATCAATTCCCTCAACAAGATTTCAAAGTACAGTGGAAAGGATGGTGCGGTGCCAAGCCTCTCTAAGCTTGGTTCGGATGCCTGGCAGGCGCTTAAGCGCAAGACCAAAAAGAAAGTCAAGGATATTGCGAAAGAGCTCATCAAGCTTTATGCAAAAAGAAAGGCGTCAGAAGGACATGCATTTCCGCCCGATAATTATTTGCAGACAGAACTGGAAGCTTCCTTTATTTATGAGGATACACCCGATCAGGAGCAGGCAACCATTGACATGAAAGGCGACATGATGAAGCCCCATCCGATGGATCGACTAATCTGCGGGGATGTTGGATTTGGAAAAACGGAAGTGGCGATCCGGGGAGCATTCAAAGCCATTTCTGATGGGAAACAAGTGGCTGTGCTTGTGCCGACTACCATTCTTGCCTTACAGCATTACAAAACCTTCACGGAACGGCTCGGCGATTTCAACCCCAATATCGAATACGTAAACCGGTTCAAAACAACAAAGCAGAAAAAAGAGATTTATCAAAAACTAAAGGAAGGCAAGGTGGACATCGTTATTGGTACACATGCATTGTTGAATAAAGATGTTGGTTTCAAAGACCTTGGCCTTTTGGTTATTGACGAAGAGCAAAAATTTGGCGTAGCCGCAAAAGAAAAACTCCGCAACTTCAAAGTGAATGTGGACACGCTCACACTCACGGCCACACCTATTCCACGTACGCTCCAATTCTCACTGATGGCCGCTCGTGACCTTTCAGTGATACGCACTCCTCCGCCTAATCGCCAGCCAATCCATACTGAAATAAGGGTGTTTAATGAAGGGCTGATAAAAGATGCAATTTATAAAGAAGTACATCGAGGCGGCCAGGTGTTTTTTGTTCATAATCGTGTAAAAACGCTGCCGGATATTGCGGCCCTGATAAAAAGGTTATGCCCAGACGTGGATGTGGCGATGGCACACGGACAATTGGAAAGCGATAAGTTGGAGAAGACGCTGATGGGCTTTATCGAAAGAACCTATGATGTGTTGGTTTGTACCAATATCATCGAAACGGGTCTGGATATTCCCAATGCCAACACGATGATTATCAATAACGCCAACCAGTTTGGACTCAGCGACTTGCACCAATTACGTGGGCGCATCGGTCGCTCTAACAAAAAGGCATATTGTTATTTATTTGCACCGCCGATTTCTGTGCAGACACCAGATGCACGGAAACGCCTCAAGACCATCGAAGAATACAGCGATTTGGGCAGCGGTTTCAACATTGCCATGCGTGACCTCGACATTCGGGGGGCGGGCAACCTGCTCGGTGCGGAGCAGAGCGGCTTTATCGCCGACATTGGATATGAAACTTTTCAACGCATTTTGGAAGAGGCTATTGAGGAATTGAAAGAGTCCGATTTCAAAGAGGTATTCAAAGAAGAAATCAAAAAGAAAAAGACATTCGTGAAAGAGGTAACCGTCGATACGGATGTGGAGATGCATCTGCCGAATGAGTATGTCGCTTCTGTAAATGAACGCCTCAGTCTTTACACATCCTTGAACAAAATTGCTGCTGAACCAGAATTGGAAAAATTTATGGAGCAAATGCGGGATCGCTTTGGTAAAATACCCAAGCCCGTGGAGGAACTCTTCAATGGCTTGCGCCTGCAATGGGCTGCCAAAGAGCTGGGCTTCGAGCGCATCATTTTGAAAAATAACAAGCTCCGCTGCTTCTTTGTCGAAAACCCACAATCGCCGTTTTTTGAAAGCGCCAACTTCCAGCAGGTATTTCAATACATCGCCAGCAAAGGCAAAAGTGCTGGCCTCACCTTTAAGCAAACCGCCCGCCATCTCATCGTCATCAAAGAACATGTGAAAAGCCTAAGTGCTGCCCAGAATGTTTTGCAGGGAATCGTGAAGGAAGTCTTCGATTAACGATTAAGGATTAATAGATCAACGATTTGAGATTTGAAAAATCAAAAATCGTTAATCCCTAATCTTTTAATCGTTAATCAGAAAACTTGGCTATTCCCCTATTTGCTCCCACACATAGACAATGCTTTCTGCAACAAGTTAGGATTCATGAAATATGGGCGCACTTGTTGAAAAACAAGCGCATATTGGCCATTGGAAAGAAAAACAGGCGCAAATTGTTAATCAACGATTTTTGATTTAAAAGAACCAAATCAAAAACAATTCACCCATCTACTGCTGCCAGTCATATTTTCCCATACTCTCCAATATGGTAACAGAAGGATAAGTGAGAATACCATCATAAAATTTGCCGATGGGTTCCTGCATGGTGTTGCCGGGCGAGAAACTGATTTTCACATCCTTATTCCTGAACACTTCATTTTGCAAAGGCAGGTAAGACATTTGTCCTCCGGCCGTATCATCGATTAGCTGTATGGCATCGTTGCTGTCACTTGAGCCTGGAAGGTCGAAAGTGTCCGTTGCCTGGCTATCGAATGTCTTTTTTTGCTCGCCACTCATACCGACGAATGCAATGGAAAAGGTCTTATCATTCGTATCGTGAAGTAATTTGCCAATGCGATCAAATGATTCTCCTGGATACCGGGATTTTAGTCCATGCCGCCGACCAGTGTTGATAAGTGCTTTTTCATTTTCATGTACAGAAAGAAAATTATTGATGTTGCCGAGCATGGTCATCTCCCGGTGTTGATGGTCACGCTCCGTGCGATAGGCCGAGCTCGATATTTCCACGGTCACCATGTCCAATATGCGTTGATACCATTTTTCACCCCAGGTTGTTTTGAAATCTTCCGCTTCCGTCAAAAGCATACCTTCGATATTCACCAAAATGGTTAAGTAATTCCCATCGTCAACGGTGGCATTTCTGACATTGTCGAAAAAAGGTTGTATCCCAATTTCAGCTTCAACTTCCTCAATAGCAGTTGGGAAATTAGTCGTCCAGTGATTCACATCCATGTATGCCAGCCGAATTTTTTGGTCTCCAACAATCGTCTCATTGAATGCCCGAATCGCTGTTGCGGTGGTTTCCTGAAAAAATAAAATATATTCCGGCAATTCATCCCGTTCGCCAGCCACATAGTCTTCCACAATCCACGACCAGCAATGTGGGTATTCTTCTAAAATGATTCGGTAACCATTATTGTGAATGATTGGGAGAATGGTGGAAATAAAATCTTGTTGTTGCTGGGTGTAGTGCATCTCACCAAAAATCATAATGTCATTTTCGGCTAAAGCTGAAGTGAAATCAATCGGCAAATCCCCTGCTTCAAAAATGCTCAACTCTGTTTGGATGGCAGTTTTTACCTCGTTGTCAAGTTTTTCTTTATTGCATGAAATAGTCAGGAAAATCAAGATGAAGAGGAGCGTGTTCCTTTTTGAAAAAAGCTGTTTAAGCAAGCTTTTGATATGCGTTATAGGCAGGGTCATTTTCTACAGATTGTTTTGAGCATAAATATAAAGCATAGTCCCGAAGTTTCGGGTCGCTCAAATGTCGTGTATATGGAAGTTTGTGAGTTTCTTGATTACCGACGGAATCAGCGCTTAGTACATTTTAAGAAATAAAAACAAGCTTCAACACAAGTGCAACTAAACATGAATTGGAAAAGCCTGTAGTGAGATTGGGCATTCCATCATCATTGGCAAAATAATTGCATTTCTCAAGTCAGTAATTTATCTCTTTCCCTCTCTGGAAATTTTTTCCCTCTCTATCATTTATTTCACCTCAGGTTCTCGATTTACAGATAAAGGTTCTACCTATCACCGTATTCTCATGTGTATTGGATGCGGGGATTGATTGATTTACAGGGATATAGGTCTTTAATATTTCTGGGGATAACACCACTTATGGGGACAAACAATACAATAAACACTATGGGATTTAAAGGACTTTCCTTTGTTTCAGAATTTGGGTTGTCATACAGCTCTAGCTCATTTATTAAAGTAAAGGAGACCTTTTATAGTGACTCACTTCTGGTTTTTCTGCTTGCTTTCTTATTTAGTTTGGCAACTCTTCCTGCCTATTCAATTAACACGATAGCTCCTGAAATTTGTGACAACGGCATCGACGACGACGGTGATGGATTGATAGATTGTGCCGACCCAGACTGTACTTATTTTCTTACAGCCAGCAGCGATGTGCCGCTTTCCATTTTAGCCAGCATCCCGAACACGGTTAATTCAACGCTTACCGTTTCGACGGTTGGTACTATCACCGACATCAACATAAAAGGTCTGGATATATCACACACCTATATTAGAGATTTACGAATTAATTTGATTGGCCCGGATGGAACTTCGGTAACGGTTTTGAATCGCCCTTGTAACAATGATGACGACATAAATATGGAGCTGGATGATGAGGCAGCCAGCAATAATTTTCCTTGCCCTCCGACCGATGGGCTGGACTACCAGCCCGACAACCCACTTTCTGCATTTATTGGAAAAGAAATGAACGGGACTTGGACACTGGAAGTCAATGATGTTTTTTCTGACGATGGAGGGACTATTAATGCCTGGCAATTAGAATTCTTTTTTGCCTGTGCCATAGAGATTTGTGACAACGGCATCGATGATGATGGCGACGGATTGATAGATTCGAACGACCCGGATTGCTGTGGTAGCCTCAGCTCACTTTCAAAAAACAATTGGTCGCTCCAGTATTTTGATAGTGAGGAACTTGTGGGGGAAGATGGTGCGGCCATAAATGCGATCGATGACGATGTCAATACCTTTTGGCACACAGAATGGTTTAATACGGATGAACCTTTGCCGCATGAAATTCAAATTGATCTTGGTGCCAATTATAATATTGGTGGGTTCCAGTATTTGCCGCGTCAAACTGGAGTAAATGGCCGCATTGGCGATTATGAATTTTACCTTAGCACAGACGGCGTTTTTTGGGGAAGTCCAAAAGTGTCAGGCAACTGGACTTACAGTGATTTTAGTGCAAAAGAAGTGCTGTTTGCAACCACCGCTGCCCGATATGTCCGATTGCGGGCAACCTCTGAAGCGAGTGGAGAAGTGTGGACTAGCATGGCCGAGTTGTATGTGTTGGCTTGCTCAACTACTGAAATCTGTGATAATGGAATAGACGAGGATTTGGATGGTGCGACAGATTGTGATGACAACGATTGTACGGTAGCTGATGCAGGTACAATTTTAGGTGATGAATCCAATTGTGGCGCTTTCACACCTGTTGAAATTGCCTCTGTGTCAGAGGGAACAACTGGAATTAGTAGTTCCATTCAATATCGTTGGCAGGAATCCACGGATACTCTTTCTGCCAATTGGGTGGATTTGAATGTTGAAGATACTTTATCGACTTATCAGCCTCCAGGCATTTCCCAACCTACTTTTTACCGACGAAAAGCAACCACTGCTCACTGTGCCGATTCCCTTTTCACAAATGCCGCTTCCAAAGTAGTTGACGAAAATGTGACGGATGGCGGCACCATTGGATATGATGAATCGGTTATTGGCCCATATGACCCCGCGGCTATTGTTAGC
This sequence comes from uncultured Saprospiraceae bacterium, assembly GCA_942490835.1. GTDB lineage: Bacteria > Bacteroidota > Bacteroidia > Chitinophagales > Saprospiraceae > UBA6168. Next base: position 299,797 of record CALNYY010000093.1, on the reverse strand, counting down.
ATAGGTGATCCATCAGGTGGCAGTGGTTCGATTGAATATGCCTGGTACAGTTATACAAGCACCACCTGGAATTTGATCGCTGGCGCTACTTCCAACTCGTATGACCCTCCGTTAATCAGTCAAAACACCCAGTACAGGCGCTTTGCAAGAATTATAGGATGCAATGGTGATCCCGGTTGCTGTGGTTCGACTTGGCTAAAATCTAACATTGTTCTGAAAGAAGTTATATCAGGGCTGGACGGAGGAGGAGTCATTGGATTGATGGACAACCCTGCTGAAACTGGACAAGGAAATGTGGTGGAGGAGTTATCACAGCCAATAGGCCTGATGGATAAACAGGCCATCTACCAATGGGAATACAGCGATGATGGGAACAAATGGACAGACTTATACGGCGCAATCGCTGATGACCTACCGGCTTGCCGATTTGAAAAACATAAATATTTCCGGAGGAAAGTAAAGAACGTTGACTTTATGCCATGGGAATATTCCAATGTGGTAGAATTTGACGGTACTGATTTAGTTGAAGTAGTGCAAACAAAAGAGCCGCAGGAAAATGCTTGTACCCTTACTGCCAAAATATTTTTAGAAGGCGCCAAAGGAAAAGAGGCATTGATGCGTGATGACTTGCGGGCAAAAGGATTGCTGCCTTTTTATTCACCATATATGGATCTTAGCAATTTTCAGTCAATAAGGATTCCCGGTCATGTTTTCCAAAAAACGGGCGATAAAGCAGTGGTCGATTGGGTTAATCTGGAACTGTATGCTTCGCTTGAAGAAAGAAACCCTGTTTATGCCCGTCCGGCCCTGCTCCTGAGGGATGGGAGTATTTGTGACCTGGATGGGCAATCACCTGTCGCTTTTTGGGGCTCGTCCAAAAAGAAATTCCACCTGCTCATTCGCCATAGAAACCATGAACCTTTGGTGAGCAAAAAGTATAGATTCGAATCAGGGAAGGCTATCACGATCAAGGAATTTTATACAGTAACAATGGATCGGCTTGGTCAAGAATCGGATACAATGCTTTCTTCCATTCGTTTTATGGAAAACTTATGCTCCTCAGGAAATGGAATGGCTAAAGGCTATGAATTTCATGACTTCAATATGGACGGAGTGGCTATCCCCGCAGGGCCCGGCAATGAACTTGGCCAGTTTTTGAAGCACTTCCATTGATTATGTAATCTAAAAGATTCTTTGACACCTGCTTGTCGGTAGACAGGAATCCGGAGGATATTAAAAACCGTTAAAACGGCTAGGTATATAACTGTTTGATTATCAACCTATGACCTATTATAATTCATTGTTTAACCGCCAAAAATATATAACGCTCATTCAAGTCTCCTGACTTGAATAACTTATCTGAAACGCCAGAGGCGTTTCAGATATTAGATTTCAGCCTAGAGTCTGAAACCAGCGACGCTTTTAAAATTTGGCGCTTAATTTTTTAAAATCAATAAGTCATCGGTTAAATGGACAACCTGTATTCCAGTCGTTTCAACGACTTACCATGGGATTTGTAAAGAACCATCTAAAATCATCAATTCCAATCTAAAATTCTGCATCAAAATCCCGTTACTTCATCACTTGGCATTGTATTCACAGTAGTAAATACTGCATTACCCTCCTTTGCTAACAATTTTCTTACAATGTTCTAAACTTGAGATAGATGAAAGCTTTCTATCCCATAGCTCTCATTCTGTTGCCAATGTTTTTGATGGGGCAACAACGGGTGGATATCAGTGGATTTGCAGGGTTCGCCAATTATCAAGGAGACCTTTCTCCAGATGCCATTGAGTTTTCCGAAACAAAAGTCTCCTTTGGAGGCGCACTTCGCTATCATATCACCGACAAGTTGAAAGTTCGGGCCAATGTCTATTTAGGGTTTATTTCCGGTAGTGATGCCAATGACCAGAGTGGCAATCTTACTGGCAGAGGGTGGAGCTTTAAAGCGGATATTCTTGAATATTGCTTGATGGCAGAGTACCATCCTATCGGCAAGGATAGGTTTGGGTCGACTGGGATTTTTGAGCCGCAAATTACCCCATATGTTTTCACGGGTTTTGGAATGGTAAACACCAAGCCAGCGGTATCAGTAACCAATACCGCTGATGCTGGATTATTTCCTGAAACAGATTTCACAGATACACATATGGTATTGCCATTGGGAATTGGTGTCAGGGCAGATATTTTCGAATTTGTTTCATTGGGGCTGGAGGGAGGATGGAGATTTACTTCGACCGACTACCTCGATGGCGTGAAAATGAACGGCAACCCAAATGCTAATGACCTCTATATGTTTTTCGGTGTTACGCTTACTTTCTTTCTGGATACGATTAAGGCTTTTGAATTTTAGTGTTAGGGCGAATTTTTTATTGTCTTTTCAATATTATTTTATTTCTTTCTCAATTAAATTTATAATGGTGTCCAAATCATGCATTAACGGATTATAATGTGCTTTTTCTGTTGCATAACATGTGAGAATAAACATCAGAATATTGTTTTCGAATTCTGTTGAATTTAATAATTCCAGATTGCTAATATTGTTTTCTGCCTTCGGTAATCCTATTTCTTGACTTATAAGTGTTAAGTCAAAGATTGTTCTTACACTGCTTTCATTGTTTCTAAAAATGTCAAGAATTTTTTCTCTTTGAATTCCAAGTTCGTTTTCTTGATTGGAAATATCTTCTATGGATGAAATCCATGTGGTCAAATGTCTTCTTAATTCAGTATTTGAAATATCTTTTAAAGCTCCTGAGTTTATTATTTCATACAAAAGTGAGTTGTTCGGATTGAAGGAGATGTCATTAGAGAATGTGTTGTACAATAATTCAGAAAACTGCATTTCGGTTGGAGGGTTGTTTTTTTGGGATATATATTCTATTATTTGTTTGGCTCCGTTGTAATTGCGTTTATTTACTTTGATTAATTCGACTAATTTTATCTTACTTGCTTGAAATTCATCTCTTAAACCATTTAAGTAAGTTTGTTCTTTTTCCTTAATGACTCGATTTTCATTCTTGTTATTGATGGCGAGAGCAATTAAAATTCCAATAACAACAAGTATGATTTCGCCAATGGCATAAATAAAATATTTGCTGAACTTGTTTTCGGAAAGTAAGTTTTGCCTAATTTTTCTAAAAAATTTTATCATTGGTTTTTACTATCGTTTGTAATGTAGCTGTGTTAACCCCGAATCAAATGTTTTTGAATTCGTCAGTTCAAGCAATTGTTCAGGTCTGACGTCTTTGAACGGCTCGTGCTGCCGAAGTTACCATCTTTTGCTGGGCATGGCCGCTGATTCAGTGTTAGTCGCTGTTTTCTTTTTTAATTACTGTACCCGTCCCATGACATGTTGGGCAAGTTATCGTCTTTGTCAGAGTGCCTATGAATTTTTTCTCAGCTACCCTAACAGCCCCAACTCCACGACAAGAACTACAAGTTTCTTCACTTAATCTCTTGAAGAATTCAGATGCTTGTATGTCTTCTATTTCCCTTTTAATATTTTCATTCCTCTTTTTCAAATTATTATTTTCTTCTTCCAATCTTTTTAAATCTATTTCACTATCTTTTCTTACTGAAATCAAGGCTCGATTCTTTTCCTTTTCCAAGTTTAACAATTCAATCAAATCTCGATTCTTTGATTTTATATTTTCAAGTTCGATATAAAGCTCATTTATCTTAGTCACATAGGGGGCAATAATTAAATTTTTGTCATTTTTAATTTCAAAAAATAAATCCTCTGTCTTTGTCTTATTTATTAAAGAAATAATGGAATGCCTAATTTGATTATTAATTTGTTCTTTCTCTTCATAATTAATGACACCTAAATTTCTGTCTTTTTCTGATTCAACATATCTTCCCCTTATTGCCATTAATTCATCAAATATGGAAGTAACAGGTGATAAGCTATCTTCAATTACATTAAAAGCCTCTAACAATCCATTTTGACTTAGTGTTTTTTTTGTGTCTTGTTTATATTTATGAAGCCTGTCCATGAGGTGATTTCATTTTATTTAATAGCGACTAACTAATTGATATATGTACTATGTACAAATATACAACTATGAAACTGTTAGTTAATTTATTCGTTGTGCTTTTTGTAAATCATAAATAATGTTTTGTATAGGAATTTTGCCTTCGACTGCTTGTCGGTTTATTAATATATCTATCTGATTTTTTCAGATATTCATTCCTCTAAATTTATAAATGAATAAAGCCAAACCCCGCTGGTGTGGGACTGTGTCCCAGCTTTTGCTGGACATGACCGTCACACACTTTGTTCTTTATATTTTTATTACTTTATAAAATTCAGTATTACCGCCTTTATATTGAATCAAAACAAGGTATTTTCCAGTACTAAGATTTTTTAAATTCATTTCATAATGATATAACTTTGTATAAAATCTATCAACTATTCTTCCGTCTGAGCTAACTATAAATATGCTTTCAATCTGTTTGTCTGAATCTACCTTAATAAAACCTACAAATGGGTTCGGATAAACATTAGTCTCAAATTTTTCACGAATATTATTGGTGTTTGTGGACATATTAGAATAATCAACCTCGCAGATAAGTTGAGTAGCATGTATTATTACCAATTTACCATTAAATTCTTCAGGAAAGTCTTGATTAGAACTTGTCGAATTTAGTTGTAAGATGTAAGGAATTGTATCAGATGAATATAAGGGAAGAGTACTGCTTGGTCCTGTTGGAATCGAAATAGTGTCACCTAAATCATCAACAAAAAATAAGTTAGCATAATTGTCAATATTACTTAAATTGTCTTCGTCAAGGGTCAATAAAAGTAAAAAGTAATTCCCGCCAGGTGTTTGCGGTGTTGGTGGTATATCAAAGATAGAAACCACTTTATAGTCGTCACAGTTTACTTGTGCATCCAAGTGAACAAAAAAGTTTAGTACTAAAAACAGAATGGACAGTATTTTTTTCATTTTTTCATTTCAATTGTTGATAACGGGAGTCTGTGCAATAGCCTGCGAAACTCAATATGTAAAATATCCAAAAAATAATTTGGCTATACATGATTTTGTTTTTCCAACACCGCTGGTGCCGGACTGTGCCCCGTTCCAAAGCTCCAATTATCCGAGCCATTTGGAAACTTGGACACTGAGTGCAGTCCAGTGCCAGTAGGGGGGATATAAGTATATAGGTGCTATTGGTGGCAATTTAGTCTCTTCTTTTTTAATTCAGTCTCTTAACTTCTTTATTCAATTCCTCAACTAATGTTTTCGCTTTATTTTCTAAGTCTAAATAAAGCTCCAACATGTAATTGTCTGTTCTAAGTGCCCAATAAATCGTCTGTTTAAATTCGAAATTTTTTATCAGTTTTTTGAAATTCAAGGGCTCTAACTTATAGTCCGACAAATCAAATTGTTCAATCATTGCTGGTTTCAGATAGTTTAAATAATGATCGGAATGTTGTTTTTCATTGGTTTGTATTTTTTCAAATTCAAAATCATAGTATAATGATATCTTCAATCGAATACTGTCATTGCTTATTGTCTCTAACCCCCTTGATTTTAATGTCTCATACGGACCTGTGTTTGACAGGAAGGTTGTTATTCCTTGTAAATAGGGTAAATTAATTCTTAGGGAATCATTTAATGGAAGTTCATTTTCAATATGCCTTATTAATTGTTTGAATAAATGAACCCTTTTTGAAAATCCAAATATATTCTCCTCTATATCAAGCAAGTCTTGGCCTATTGCGTTTTTTATTTCTACCAATGATTTTACCTCAATCTTCTTCGATTTTTGATGTTCATTCCAATTGTTAAACCATACCGCTATAGTTATTCCAATGAAGATTAATACAATTTCCCCTATTGCATATTTCCAACTTATTTCCTTTAACCTTTTTCTGAACATCTTGATTAATTTTACGCTGTTGTTTTGTTGATTCTTTAATTTAGAAAGATTGCTTTTAAAACTGGAACGTCCTCTATTTTTTAAATTCTATTATTTAACCGCTGGTGCGGGACTATGTCCCGTTCCAATGCTCCAATTAACTGAGCCATTTGGAAACTTGGGCTCTGGATACAGTACAGCGCCAGCAGGCATTCATACCTCTAAATTGATAAATGAATAAAGCCATACCTACCCAACTCATTTGCTGGGCTAATTTAGTCAAAATGGGCAATAGGCAAGAAAGGAGTGTGTAACATATTACACAAATTCGCAAGTTCTTTGTCATCCCGTCGAAGGCGAGGTCTGCACGATCCTGATTTGTTGCCCTAACGTGCTTTCACTATGCTGCGGATTCCGCCTGCGGCGGAATGACAAAAATCCCTAAAGAATCGTTTGATTGTGCATTTTGTTATCCACATGCCGGCAAGTGTCTATTATTAAGTACACAATGAAGCTGTTTCAGGCCGCATGTTTCTCTTTTTTTCGGAAATTTCCGCAAAATTCAAATCATGACTAACCGACGTCCAACCAACCTTAGGATAGAATGGAAAAAATATTTTTTGGAGCTAATTGTCATCATAATGGGTATCACCATTTCTTTTATGGTGCAAAATTGGAGTGAAAACCAAGCACTCAAAAAGCTTGAAATACAGACTTTAGAGCGTATCCATGAGGACTTGAGCGCTGATACGGCGTCCTTGAAAAATGAATGTACAACCCTCGAATTTGCATTTAGGAGTTGCACCCAAATCCTTTCATTCAATACACTGGAAGAAATCAAGGACAGCCTGAATCTTTTTATGGGTAGCCAGTTGAATTACACTGTTTTTGCCAAATCTGACATTGGCTATCAAGGTATGTTGCAGGCGGGCCGCAGTGATTTGATTTCCAACAAAGAATTACTGAGCAAAATTGTACAGCAATATGTGGTCAATTACCGGGAACTGGATGAGTATGGCGAGATAGACCAGACGTTTATCATGGATCAATTTATGCCATTTTTTAATGAGGAAATGCCATTTATCCCAAGGTTCGATTTTGTGAATAACTGGGATAAAGCTGCGCTGGTAGCCAGGGGAGATAAATACCTGAACATGGTACGCACCAATGCTCTGATCAAATTCCAGATAGTAACTCTTTATAAAACGAACATTGACAAAATCAGCGACCTTATGCAAGCCATCGAGCAGGAGCTGGAAGCGTTGAGGTAGTGTGTAAGGTAGGGTGATGGCATGCGGATTTTCACAATTGGCTGTATTCCATTCATTAATATGAGCAGGAATTAGTTCAATGGTCTGGCCAATTTTCTCAAGAGATAATTAAACAAATTCGATTTATAGGTTAATTACATCAAATATTGATTGTCATCGTCATCGTTGCTCATTTGGTTTTGAGCCCATCCATTCTGCCAATGACTCTAATTCATTGTAAAAATCTTCTCCGTACTTTCTAACAATGGCGTTTTTCACAAATTTATAAACAGGTAGACTGGCCTTTTTCCCAGCGGAACAGGCTGCGCTGCAAATATCCCATCTGTCATAGTTGAGGGCTTCAAAACCCGTTTTTTCATTTTTGGTGACCCGAACGGGGTAGAGGTGGCAGGAGATGGGTTTTTGGAAATCCGTGACACCAGCTTCGTATGCTTTTTCGATACCACATTTGGCGATGCCATTTTTCTCAAAAGTGAGATAGGCGCAATCGGCGCCATCAATGAGAGTAGTTCCATAGGCTTCATCATCTTCATAATAAACGAACAAGCCTTGCTCTTCGAGTGCTTTTATCCCTTCTGGGCGTAAAAATGGTTTTATGTCATTGTAAATTTTCTGGAGCGTTTCCATTTCCTCTTTTTCGAGCGGCGCCCCAAAATCTCCTTCCCAGCAACACGCACCTTTGCATGCATCCAACTGGCAAAGGAACTGTTCGTCCACAACATCTACACTGATTAATTTTTCTTGTACTATTAACAAAACTTATTTTTTTTGATACCGTGATTTCTATTTTTCTGATATGTGTTGCAAAATCAAAAATCTGAAGTCATGTATTCTTTAATCATACAGTTGGCCTAAAATGAAACCTCGTTCTCCCTAATTTCAAATGATATATCCTTCCCCTCCTTTTGCCACCAAGTTTACTTTTCTTGTAAAATAAGTGAGATGACTAAATGCCTTTGAAGACAAATCGTAATTTAGCGGCAAAAGTATTTGAAACAACTTTGAAAATTATGAAAAACGCAATTTTATCTATTGCTTTCCTTCTATTGGGCTTAACAACTTTTGCACAATCTGCCAGCGATCATGCTACAGCTCAATCCCTTACAGATGAATTGACTACAAAATACAACCTGGATGAAAAACAGCAGGAAGGTATGCTGATCGTTCAGCAACGTAAATTTCGCAATTTGGAAGAAATAGAAGGATTGAAAAGAACTGATCCAGTTTTGCACATCAAAAAAATAAAGGCGCTGACGTTGGCGAATGATTATGAGATGGAAAAAATTCTGAGCAAAGATCAGTTTGCTACCTATCGCCTCAATCAAGCGGAATACCGGAAGCAAAAGGCAAAAGTCTTTCAAGAAATGAAAGATAAGGGTGCTACTCAGACTCAAATTGACTATAAGATTTCTCTGATTGAGGAGGAAGCTTTGACGAAAAGTTGATCATAGATTTTGTAAACAAAAAAGCGGTAAGGATTTCCTTACCGCTTTTTTGTTTTTATCACCGAAATAAACCGCTTGTTTTTCTACATTTGCAGCCCAAAATCGAGAACCTTCTTAGAGCGTAATCGTTGAGTAGTTATACATATCCAAACCTGCAAAATCGTATTTCATAAATGGACCCATTAAAAGAGAAATTTCTAAAGAAATCAGTTTCCGTAAAAAAAGATATTAAGAAGATACTTGCTGAACATGGAGGCAAAAAAGTGAGCGATGTTTCGCTTAGCCAAGTGTTTGGAGGGGCGAGGGGCGTGATAATGATGTTTTGGGAAACAAGCTTGCTCGATGCTGAAACAGGCATCCAATTCAGAGGCTATTCCATTCCTCAATTGCGAAAAAAATTGCCTACAGGCACCGGAGATGAACCACTTCCAGAAGGATTGTTTTGGTTGATGTTGACAGGAAGCTTGCCTACCGATGAAGATGTAAAATGGTTGAGTAAAGAATGGCGTCGTCGTGGCAATGTACCTGATCAGACATACAAAGTGCTTGATCAATTTCCTACTGACACGCATCCGATGACACAGTTTATCACTGCCATTTCGTCCATGCAAACAGAATCTCATTTTGCTCGGAGGTATTTCGAGGGTATGAGCAAAGCTGATTATTGGGACGCAGTGTATGAAGATTCGATGGATTTAATTGCGAAATTGCCTCGAATTGCTGCCTACATCTATCGCCGGAGTTTTCACAATGGCGACCACATCGCTCCGAGCAAGACGCTTGATTGGGCGGCCAATTTTGCACATATGCTTGGTGTTTCAAAAAAAGTTTCCTTCAAAAACCTGATGCGGTTGTACATGACTGTTCATGCCGATCATGAAGGGGGGAATGCTTCCGCTCATACCATGCACTTAATCGGTTCGACTTTGGCAGACCCTTATCTATCATTTGCTGGATCAATGGGATCATTAGCTGGCCCATTGCATGGTCTGGCCAATCAGGAGGTAATTAAGTGGATTATGGAAATGGTGGATGAACTGGGCACTAAAAAACCTAGTTCAGAGCAAATAGCTGAGTATGTAAAAGATACTCTTGCTGCAGGCAAGGTAATTCCAGGTTATGGGCACGCTGTGTTACGCAAACCTGATCCAAGATTCCTCGCACAAAAGGCATTTGCTGAACGCAATATTAAAAATGATGATTTTATAGATATTGTCTGGAAAGTATATGATGTGGTACCTCCAATTCTTGAAAGCCTTGGCAAAGTAAAAAATCCGTGGCCAAATGTAGATGCCCATTCAGGGGCATTATTGGTACATTATGGTTTGACTGAATATAGTTTTTACACAGTCCTTTTCGGCGTTTCACGTGCCATGGGTGTATTGGCGGCTACTTGTTGGTCAAGGGCATTGGGTGCTCCATTAGAGCGGCCTAAATCTGTCAACTTAAAATGGGTGAAAGATTTCGTCAAAAACTAATTGAGCCTCGAATCGACTATAAATATGAATCCCGATCTCTTAAATGGAGGTTGGGATTCATCATTTTCAAGAGTATTAGCGAAATAAGGCCTTTTAGGGTCGTTTCAGATACAGTGCTTGTTTTGGTTTTATACCCAAACCCATTACTTTTGCGCAGTTTTTTCGGAGGGTAAATTTTATAAAAACTTAAAAACAATACTCTCCAGCCGTAACCCTTTTTTAATCAAATCGTTACAAATTTTCTTTTTTAGTTTTCCGTAAAACAAGAATTGGATAGTCCGTGGCAGTGATATTGGATGTTTCCTTTCTTTTTTTCAAAAATTATAACCTTATAGATGAACAGGAAAATGGAGGGCAGATGGTTTGCGAGCCTTTGATTAAAGGCAGAAAGCAAAAGCAGGCACCAATCATTTCCAATTCATTAATCAATTAAAGCTCATTTCAAATGGCTCTGATAGGAAAAATTCGCAGGAAGAAGTGGTTGCTGATCGGTTCATTGGCCGCAGCATTGGCGCTCTTTATTTTGATGTTGATGTTTGATAACCCAAACCAAAGTTTTTTTGGCGGTAGCCAAACCATGGTTGGCGACATAGAAGGTCGCAAGGTCGAATACCAGGAATTCAACCAAGTGCATGACATGTTATATAGCAATGCACAATCAGATGGATTCTCGGGTCGTACTTTCCTCTGGAATTACTTCGTGGACGAGGCACTCGTGAAAAAAGAAGCTGAAGCGATTGGACTCGGAGTAAGTAAAACAGAACTCATCTCTCTTCAATTCGGGCCAGACCAAACCAGGCTAAGCAACGTGATTCGCAGTCGATACCAAGATCCGAACACACGTCAGGTCGATATGTCCCAATTGAATCAATTGAAGGATATAATTACTACAGGTAAAATTGACCAGATGATTGCTGATCAGCAATTGATTCCTGATTTCAAATACCGTTGGGCACACCAAGAAAAAGAGGTAATCAAGGATCGTCTGCAAACCAAAATGTCGAACATGGTGTCAAAAGGAATGTACACTCCTAGTTGGATGGCAGAAATGGTTGCTGAAAGCCAAAACCAGAAAGTAGATTTCTTGTATGTACAAGTTCCTTATGATGAAATTGACAATTCAGATGTTACATTGGAAGATGCTGATTATGAAGCTTATTTCAACGAGAACAAAATGCAATATAAGCAGGATGAGGAAACTCGGTTGGTTGAATATGTAGAATTCCCAGTGGCGCCATCTGCTCAGGATTCAGCCGATATACGTGCTGAGATAGCTGCGCTAATCCCTGGATTTCAAGCTGCGGAAAATGATACGCTTTATGTTGATAACAACCAAGGACTCTTCGATGGCGCATATTATAAAAAAGGAGATTTGCCAAGCGTAATTGCAGATACATTGTTTGCTATGCCAATAGGTTCAGTGTACGGTCCATATCTTAATAACGGAACCTATAATGCTGTTAAAATAATTGACAGCAAAATAATACCTGATTCTGTATCAGCCAGACACATCCTTCGTCGTGCCTCTGATCTACCAACATTACAGGCTGCTCAGAAAACCATCGACAGTTTGAAAACGCTTGTCGAAAATGGCACCAACACTTTTGAAGAGTTGGCTACAAGTTTCAGTGAGGACGCTTCAAATGCTGGAAGTGGAGGTGATTTGAATACTTTTGGACCGGGTGCAATGGTAAAAGAGTTCAATGATGTTTGCTTCTATCAAGCTGAAGTTGGCAACGTTTATTCTGTAGTCACACAATTTGGTGTCCACCTTATCCAGGTTTATGATCAAAAATTTGAGTCCAACGAACCATCTCTACAAGTAGCTTATTTAACTCGTGACATTATTCCAAGTCAGAACACCCAGGATGATGTAAAAGAATTTGCATTGCAATTACAGGAAGAAAATGCTACCATTGAGCAATTGCGTACTGCCGCAGATTCTAAAGGTTTATCAATCGCTGCTTCCCCTGCACTCAAGGCAAATGATTATTCAATTGGTCTTTTAGGCTCTGGTCAGGGTGCTCGTGAAATTGTTAAGTGGGCATTTGGAAGCAGCCAAAATGTTCAGCCATCAGAGGTAGGTGACGTTTCTCCTCAGATTTACAGTTTTCAGAATCAAGGTGAATACCACGTTAGTAAATATGCTGTTGCAGCATTACAAAGTATCCGCCCTGCAGGCATGCCTAGTTACCAAGATGTAAAATCTGAAATGGAATTGCAGGTGATCATTCGCAAAAAGGCACAAATCATTAAGGATCAGCTGGCGGGAATGACTGACTTGAACAGTATTGCAGGAAAGTATACTTCAAAAGTAGACACTGCTGCAGCTGTAACCTTTTCTTCAGCTTTTATTCAACCAGCTGGAGCTGCTGAACCAGCAGTTGTTGCAGAAGCTTTCAAGGTAGACCTAAATCAGGTTTCTGCTCCCATAGAAGGTGTAAATGGGGTTTATGTAGTCAAACCTACTAATAAACCAGCAGCGGTAGCAGGTAATACTGCAATGGCTCGTCAGTCGAGTCAACAAATGGCTCGGGTACAAGTAAATGGAAAGCTGGTGCCTTCTCTCAGGAAAAATGCAAGTATAGAAGACAATAGGTCGAGGTTCTTTTAATTGATCAATATTGTTTGTCTTGAAAAGCGGCTGTCAAATCATTTTTGACAGCCGCTTTTTTTGTTGGCGATTTTAATTACTTTTAACCCACTCTTTTTTTCACTAAAACTCTAAAACAATGAGCGAAAACCAGAAAGCGAAAATCGATCAGATTATTAATCAAGGTTATGAATTCAAATTTGGAGACTATATCAGCCGTGGGTTCGATATTTTGAAAAAGAACTTGGGCGGATTTATTCTCTTTACGCTGTTATTTTTGATTATTTCGATGGTAGTAGGATTGATACCTTTTATTGGCTTTATTGCTAATACATTCTTTATTACACCTGCACTTACTGCTGGCATGTTTTGGGTTGCCAATAAAGTTTGGAAAGGAGAAACAACCGAATTTGGTGACTTTTTCCGTGGATTTGATTTTGTTGGTCAACTTGCCATAACGGCTGCAATCCAATTGGCAATTGTACTAATTGCGATGGTGCCTTTTATAATGGGTGTTTGGGATTCTGGCCTTATCCAATGGTATATGGAAATTCTTAATGATCCATTTGCAGCGCAAGGATCAATTCCCCCAATCCCAGCATCGTGGACATTCTTGTTGTTAGCGCCGGTTATTTATTTTGGCGTTGCATATAGTTGGGCATATATGTTTGTCATTTTTTATAAATATTCAGCTTGGGATGCATTAGAAGCAAGCCGTAAATTGATCACAAAAAAGTGGTTAATGTATTTCGTATTCTCCATAGTGCTTGGATTGATATTGATGGCAGGTGTATTGATAGTTTGCATAGGTATACTGGCTTCCATGCCAGCAATATATTGTATGCACTATGCAGCATTTGAAGATGTAACCCAGCTTCATGCTGAAACTGAAGATGGAAGTGATATTGAGCAACATCTTGTTGATTGACAATATTTGTTTAAATATTTAATTCGGAATAGAGGCCATGGGGGAGTATTTCACCATCGCCTCTATTTTTTTTGAAAAAAAATCGTTTTCAGGAACTTAAGATTGAACTATCTATGTTCAATACCCGTCGGCGCAAATTTTTAATTAGAAACAGGTGTTGCCTGCTTTCTTATTTTTGATCAACTGAAAACGAGTGACATGATGTTAATGACTAACAAAACCAGCAGTTTAGAGCACATTTTCGATTTGGAATTGATGCCTCACGCGGATGCGCTGTACAATTTCAGCTACCATTTGACAGGCAATGAGGATGATGCCAATGACCTCTTCCAAGAAGCATTAATGAAGGCTTGGAGGTTTATCCACAAATATGAAGCTGGCACAAATGCAAAAGCGTGGTTATTCACCATTGCTAAAAATTCCTTCATTAACGAATACCGTAAACGGGTCAAAGCTCCAAATCGGGTAGAGTTGCAAGATTTCATTACCCACCAAGACAAAGAGGATACCCCTCTGACAGGAAGTCTTGATATGCGGGAGGAAATGTTCAATTACTTAATTGGTGATGAGGTAACGATGGCAATAAATTCTTTAGCCGTTGAATTTCGAACCGTTATACTTCTGTGCGATATTGAAGATTTTACTTACGAAGAAATTGCAGCAATTTTGGATATACCTATAGGGACAGTGCGATCTAGATTACACCGTGCCCGTAATGAAATGAAAAAGAAATTAAAGGAATACGCTGAAGGCCTTGGATATGAGGACAAGCGTAAATAATGGAACTGGTTGTTAGTTGTTAATTGTTTGTTGTGTTGAACAAAAAGTGAAAACCAACGAATAATTGAAACAACTAACAGCCTTTTTTCATTAAACCATTTTTATAAACATAACTTGCTTTTCTGGCAGATTAATAGCACGATCATGTTATCGACAACCATAAATACCACTGCAGCCATTGAAACGAACTTCTCTTTTGTCGTCTCGTTTTTTGTTGGCTGCTTTACAGTGGGATTCGGGTTTTCGGAAGCAGTTTGACAGAAAGACAGTTACAAATATTTTTTTGCGATGAACAGCTATCAAAACAGCCAGGATTTTATTCAACGCATGAACCTGCTTCTTGACAACGAGCTCACTCCCGACATGGAGCGCGAAATGCTCGAAGAAATCAAAACCAATAAGAATTATAGGGAATTGCTTAGCCAAGAAAAATCTTTCCGTGAATTCGTTCGAAGCCGTATCCATCGTAAATCAGTATCTCCTTCCTTAGTGCAGTCCATCAAAGAAAAGATCCGATCGGGACAATCGGAATAGCACTTTCCAAGCATAGTTTTTATATTTCTCATATAGTTTTCTAATAGCTCAGCAGTTGGTTTTCAATTCACTGAGGTACTTACCTATAGCCTAAATAGAACGGTGAAAACCAAAAGCTATGTCCATTGTTACCATCCCATCTAATTGAACTACCTTTGCAAAAGCAACTTCGGATGGAATTAACAATGGATAAACTCGAAAAAAAGGCCGATTGGCAACACGACGACCCTACCGCAGCATCTCGTAAAAGAGATCACATCGAACTGGCTTTCCATTCCCAATTAGCGGCTGGCGAAATTGACAATCGTTTTTATTATGAACCTATTACCGCTTCTCACCCTGATAGTGGTAGCCTTCCTTCCTTCTTCTTTTTGGGTAAAAAGATAAGAACACCGGTTTGGGTCTCAAGCATGACTGGAGGAACCGAATGGGCAAATACAATAAATCATAATCTGGCAAAGGCGTGCAAGGATTTTGGAATGGGAATGGGACTTGGCTCATGTCGTACTTTGCTTTTTGATGATGAAACCTTGAGAGACTTTGATGTACGTCATTTGATCGGAGACAACCTGCCACTTTATGCTAATTTGGGTATTGCTCAAATTGAACAGCTAGCTGACGTTAATGAAATCTATCGCCTCCAACACTTAATAGAAAAGCTACAAGCAGATGGACTAATCATTCATGTAAATCCTTTGCAAGAGTGGATGCAGCCTGAGGGCGATAGGTTTAAAAGGCCACCTTTAGAAACTATTGAAACTGTTTTGGATAAAACGAAAATCCCTTTAATCGTAAAAGAAGTGGGGCAAGGAATGGGATATGAAAGCTTGAAAGCACTTTTTCAATTGCCGCTTCAGGCAGTAGATTTTGCAGCAAGTGGGGGGACCAATTTTGCGAAACTTGAACTTTTGCGGAGCAATAAAATCAAACAAGAATTATTCACCCAGCTTGCACATGTAGGGCATTCCGCCGAAGAAATGGTTGCTATGACCAACCAAATAAAAGTAGAATTAGGTGACAAAATGAAATGTAGAGAAGTCATAATTTCCGGAGGCATCAAAACCTTTCTTGATGGTTATTTCCTGATCAATAAATTGAACATGAATTGTGTATACGGCCAAGCCTCTGGATTTCTAAAGCATGCTCGTGGTAGTTATGATGAACTATACGATTATGTGAATTCGCAGATACAAGGCCTTGAAATGGCATATGCATTTTTAAAAATCAAGTAAGAAGACAAAAGAAAAAGCACAAAGATTATTATTCACTTTTTCTTTTGTCTTCTTACCTTTTGCTTGATTATGAGCAGCGACAATAAAACAATTTCTGGCTTTTCTAAACTATCCAAACGAGGCAAGATCAAATGGATAGTAGAGAATTTTTTCAAAGACCCAGAACATGTCATGCGGGAGCTGATGAGTTATTGGCATCATGATGAAGAGCAGCAAAAACTGTTGGATGGATTTAGTGAAAATACAATCAGCAACTTTCCAATGCCTTATGGTGTGGCTCCGAATTTTTTGATAAATAATAAGGCCTATGCGGTACCCATGGTGATTGAGGAAAGCTCAGTAGTAGCCGCCGCATCTAGCGCTGCAAAATATTGGTTGTCAAGGGGAGGATTTAAAGCAGAGATTTTAGGTACGAATAAAGTTGGCCAGGTTCACTTTTCATGGAAAGGAAAATCGAACAAACTGGAAAGCGTTTTTGAGGAGCTCAAAACTCAGTTGCGATCAGAGGCTAAGGAGATTACTCAGAACATGGAAAAAAGAGGAGGCGGAATTGTTGATATTCAACTTATAGATTTCACAAAGGAAGAAAAGGATTATTACCAACTCAAAGTAACTTTTGAGACCTGTGATAGCATGGGGGCCAATTTTATCAATTCTGTTTTAGAACAGTTTGCAAAAACATTGGATAAATTCATCTCATTGCACCCAATTTTTAATGAAAACGAAAGGGACGTGAATATTATCATGTCCATCCTTTCTAACTACACTCCTGAATGTTTGGTGCGGGCATCAGTAGAATGTCATGTAGATAAATTGGGAACATTTGCTGGAGGATTTGATGGTGCTACGCTGGCTGAAAAATTCCGAAAAGCGGTGCGAATTGCTCATTTAGATCCTCACCGGGCAGCCACTCATAATAAGGGAATATTCAATGGTATAGATGCTGTTGTACTGGCCACGGCCAATGACTTCCGTGCTATAGAAGCTTGTGGGCATACTTATGCTGCTAAAGATGGCCAATACAAGAGTTTAAGTTATTGCACTGTAGAGCATGGAGTCTTCCGTTTTTGGATGGATATTCCATTGGCTATAGGTACAATTGGAGGATTGACGAAATTGCACCCAATCGCTAAGCGCTCCCTCGAATTGCTCGGCAATCCATCGGCTGAAGAGCTGATGCAGATAATTGCAGCGGTTGGCTTAGCTCAAAATTTTGCAGCGGTTCGCTCCCTTGTGACTACTGGCATTCAGCAGGGGCACATGAAAATGCATCTCCAGAATATTTTAAACAATTTCAAGGCTACAGAAAAAGAAGCAGAAAAAGCAATTGCTTATTTCAATGACAAAGTAGTTTCATTTACAGGCGTTCGTGAGTTTTTGGAATTGGAGCGAGAAAATGTGAAAGCATGAACAATATTTTCCATGCCAATGGAAAGCTCCTTCTTACTGCCGAATATTTTGTGCTGGCTGGGGCTACTGCACTTGCAATACCCGTCAAATATGGCCAGTCGTTGGAAGTTTCAATGAATAATGCTGACGAAAATCTTCATTGGGAAAGTTATGATCAGGAAGGTAATTGCTGGTTCGAGGCTATTTTTCAAAAGGATGGTTTTGAAATTCTAAAGCAGAATGATGAGGCTATTGCAGACCGTCTCCGATCCATTCTGCAAGCGATAAAATCTGTTTCGCCTCAATTCAAAGCTCAAAACTTAAAGCTCAAAACTCATTTGTCATTCGAGCGAAACTGGGGGCTTGGAACATCCTCCACACTTGTCTTTTTATTAGCGAATTGGGCTGGCGTTGACCCTTTTAGATTGCAGTTTGACACATTTGGTGGATCGGGGTACGATATCGCTTGTGCAGGTGCTGCTGGGCCAATTTTGTATAAAAAGGAAGCGGGAAAACCCTTTGTTGAATCCTGTAAATTTAATCCACCATTTGTCGAACAGCTCTATTTTGTTTTTTTGAGGAAAAAGCAAGATAGCAGGGAAGGAATAGGGCGGTTCGAAGGAAAAAGGAAAAAGGAAAAAGAAAGAAGTGTTTTGAACAAAATTTCAGAACTGACGCAATCATTTTTGATAGAGAAAAAGTTAGATAAATTTGATCAATTGATTCAGGAGCATGAACAACTGGTTGGGGAATTTTTGGACATGCCAAGAGCAAAGGAGCTATATTTCAGTGACTTTTGGGGTGAAGTTAAATCCCTTGGTGCCTGGGGAGGAGACTTTGTTTTGGTCACAAGCAATCGAACCAAACAAGAAACCCAAATCTATTTCAACGAAAAAGGATTCGACGTGTTCATCCCTTATAAGGATATGGTTTTGTAAAACTGTATCCATCTAAATTTTCAATTAGCATTTTTCAATGGCAACAACTTGGTACGATAGTAAAGTCATAAAAATACTGGATGAATCACCCACTACAAAACGCTTCTGGGTGGAAATAGAAGGTGTCGAAAGTTTTGACTTCAAAGCTGGCCAATTTGTTACGATGGATTTGCCGATAGGCAACAAGCGCAAAGATCGATGGCGGAGCTACTCTATTGCTAACGCACCTGATGGTACAAATGTGCTGGAATTTTGTATTGTTTATTTAGAAGAAGGAATGGGGACGAACTATTTTTTCAAAGAAGTTAATATTGGTTCTTCTATCCGTTTCAAAGGCCCTGCAGGTAATTTTGTTTTACCAGAAAAGATTGAAAATGATTTGGTGCTGATCTGCACTGGTACTGGGGTAGCACCATTTCGGAGCATGGTGTGGGATCTTTATAACAAGGGTGAGACAGAGCATAATATCCATCTTGTATTTGGAACTAGGTTTAGTAATGGAGTCTTGTACAAAGCTGAATTTGAAGACCTTATAAAAAAAATGCCTGGTTTTGAATTTGATGTTGCCTTATCAAGGGAAAAAGAAATATTGGAAGATTCACCTTTCCCTCTACATGCTGGATATGTACATCCGATTTATCAAAAACACTATGAAAATAATATTGAGGGTAAGCGGTTTTTCCTATGTGGTTGGACCGAGATGGTGGATGAGGCAGTCGCTAATCTGATCGTAATAATGGGCTGTGATCGATCACAAGTTAAATTTGAATTGTACGGTTAATGAACCTGAATCCATGAATTGTGTTACTTTTGTGGAATAAATCTAAATAGGAATAAGAAGTTGGCTATTTGCTCTGATTCGAATCAAATCAAATGCAAGCAGCCTAAAGAAAATAGTAAATCATGAGTACGACAACCACATCACCAGTGATGTTATATACTGAGCAAACCCCAAATCCTGAATCACTCAAATTCGTCACCAATAGAATGCTATACCGTGGCACTGCTGATTTCAGAGAGGAAGGTTTGGCTCGTGAATGGTCACCATTGGCCGCTGCATTGTTTGATCAACCTTTCGTTAATGGAGTCTATATCACCAATAATTTTGTCACCATTACAAAAGAATTCAACTATGAATGGGCCGACATTATGCTCAAGTTGAAGGACTTTATCAAAAAATATGTGGAGGAGGGTAGCGAAATCATCAAAGAAGGGTTTTCGGCTGAAATGGAGAAGCTTCAAGCCAAGCAAGATGAAGAACAATTTTCTGGTGAGCACGGTGAAATAGCCAAAAAGATTAAAGAACTGATTGATACGTATGTGAAGCCAGCTGTGGAAATGGATGGCGGCAACATTGAATTTAAAGCATTTGACAAAGGAAAAGTTTATGTCGTGATGCAAGGATCTTGCAGTGGCTGCCCTTCTTCAACCGTTACCCTCAAATCAGGAATCGAAGGAATGCTGAAGCGAATGGTGCCTGAAGTAGAAGAGGTGGTTCAGGAAATGGGATAATTGAACTAATAAGTCTATACAACATAAAAAATGGGTGTTTTGAATAATTCAAGACACCCATTTTCATTGGTTGTTATTCTTAGTTTCCTCCTAAAATCAGAGGCAAACCACCACCTTCACCACCAACAATCACAATTTTTGAATTGGGTGATTCAGCAAGTTGAAGAGTGGCTTCAATGCCTTTATCCTTTAGGATATTTCCAGTCAAGCTGGCATTCAAGATACGGTTTGACTCAGCTTTACCCTCCGCTTCGATGATTTTCCTTTCAGCTTCCTTGCTTTCTTGCTGGAGAATATATTCATATTTCAAAGCACCTTGCTCAGCTTGAATTTTTTCCTCAATAGCTGTGACCACACGTTCCGGCAAGGCTATATCTCTAATCAAAGTCGCTTTTAGAGTAATGTAGTTTTTCACTAAATTAGTTTCTATATCTTCGGTTATCATTGCCTGAACCTCCTCCCTTTTTGTGGAATATAGCTCCTCTGGCTCAAAGCGGCCAATAACTTTTCTTACAGCTGCACGTACCTCAGGGCGTACCAACGAATTGAGATACTCTTTCCCAAATTTCTCGTGCAAGTCCCCAATCTGATTATAGGAAGGATGTACACGTACGGTTACATCCACTCTAATATTCAAGCCGTTGCTCGAAAGCACTTCCATCTCTTCTTCTAATTGTTTTTCCCTGACGTCATAAATATACATCGAGTTCCAGGGTGCGACTACATGAAAACCAGGAGAGTAGATATGGTCTTTATCAAGGCCTGTAGAAAATGGGCGGAAGATGACTCCACGCTCCCCAGCATCTATTGTGAGGAAAGTAGAGCTGGTAAGAATCATAAAAAGGAAAAAGCCGACAACGGCAATAGCTACGGTAGGTCCAAATTTCTTATTCATTGTTTGTTTTTTATACTTTATAAAAATTGGTGGCTGGCAATAAGGCTATTTATATGCCTGCCAATCACCTAAGTGTCGTAAAACTAATGAATTTGACAGAAGTAATGTTTTAAGAAGTTGACTAATAGCCCATAATTAAAGACAATCTACTTGAAATTCTCTTGATTCCTTGCACTTCCAAATGCACATGCCGAAGTTTGCCGGCTGAAGACTCAATATGGCATCCAATATCCGCATAGTTATTTTTCTTTTCTTGTCGTGCTTCTTTTGCCACTCGGCAAATGGGCAATATGACTTTCAAAATACGGATACTGCTGAGGTGAAATTCTTTTCTCTTAAACCAGCTCCGAGTTTTAATAAGAAGCGGTTTTGGGTGAGTGCAGGCACAGGTGCGGCTTTATATACTGGAGCATCCATCGCTATGTGGCATGCATGGTATAGTGACTACCCACTATCCGGATTTCATACATTCGATGACTTCAAAGAATGGCGAGGGATGGACAAGGCAGGTCATTTTCAGGCAGCTTACGTACAGAGTAACTATTCTTTTTTGGGAGCACGATGGACGGGTATGGACAGAAAAAAAGCCATGTGGGCAGGCGCCGGGGTCGCTTTTGGCATTCAGGCTACAATTGAGGTAATGGATGGCTTTTCGGAAGAATGGGGATTTTCAACCGGCGACTTAGCCTTCAACACATTAGGGATAGGCCTTTTTGTGGCGCAGGAAGTATTATGGAAAGACCAGCGGATATTGTTAAAAGTATCGAGTTCGCCTCCCAATTATCCAACGACTCCAATCAGTTCTATAGATGGAGGTTCATCGACAAACCTTGAAATAAGAGCAAAGGAATTGTATGGCGATGCACCTACAGAAGTTTTTCTCAAAGACTATAATGCAATGACCATTTGGGCATCATTCAACATCAATTCGTTCATGCCTGAGAAAAAACCCAAATTGCCTAACTGGCTCAATTTGGCAATAGGAATGGGTGCCGGCAATGTGTACGGTGGGTTTGGCAATCGCTGGGCGGATGAAAATGGTGCTGTTTTTCAGCTCCACAATGATGATTTTCCACGCTACCAACAGTTTTATCTTGCCCCTGATATAGACCTGAGCAGGATACCCACCCGGCACCGCTGGCTTAAGCTGACATTGAGTGTTTTGAACTGGTTTAAAATACCTTCTCCAGTTTTGGAGATTAACACAAAAGGAAATGTTGATTTTCGCTCTTTTTATTGGTGATAAAATTTAGTACGTTTGTCAACTAAAATGTTGGAAAACAAATTAAATTTTGCTTTTTTCGCAGCGATTAGTTTATAACAGCAGCGATCTGCCCATTCATCAAAATATTCTTAAGAACAAAAAGCGCAGGCGGAGGATGATTTCTTTGAAAACTATTAAAACTTTTACAATACTAATGATGTATTGTAACTGCAATTTTAAACACCGACATAAGTATATCGGTTAAGTTTTTGATAAAACATTCTCTTTTGAGGAAATGGTAACTTCGGATCATTATCAGTCGTTTTACCATCATCTTAAATTACTAACCAATAACGAAGAAATTAATGGCAGAAAATACAAATAATAAAGGGACTCGTTATTCTGATGCAGAATTGGTAGAGTTTAAAGCTATCATAGATAATAAATTGACCAAAGCTCAGGATGAACTTAAATATTACGAGGAACAGATCTTTGAGATAACGGCAAATAGCGGCGACGATCACGGTGGTGATTGGATGGACGATAGCAATACAAACAATGACATGGAGTTTTTGAACGACATGGCTATCCGCCAAAGAAAGCTGATTAACGACCTCGAAAATGCCTTGGTCAGGATCAAGAACAAATCGTATGGCATTTGTGTGGTGACTGGGGAGCTGATTGACAAGCGCAGACTGATGGTGCAGCCTATCGCAACGAAAAGTGTGGCGGTTAAAAATGCAAGACCAGCTCCAAAACCAAACCACAATAGAAGTATAACCTAATTTTATAAGGCCAAGCTTAGTTGCAGATTGCGAGAGTGGCTGGCCCATCAGACAAATACTCAATTAATACTATCTGGCTTTCCGATAGTGTAAAGAACTACACTTTAGGGTGTCGGGCAATCTGTAATTATTCCTCCTATCTCCATGCCGGGCACCCTTTTTTTGTGCCTCAACAGGAAGCGACGCTTTTCATGAAAAGCGTCGCTTCTTATTTTAAACAACTTCTACAACAAAAATCATTAATCATATATCCCAAGCAGTTAATCAAAGAATTCTATATTCACGAGGGTAATTGTATATGGCCAGCGCCTCTAAATTAAACAGTACCTAAACACGGTTCGACTCCTTTTGAATTCTTTTATTTTCAATATCCAGAAAATAATAAAACCAATGAAGAAAAGATATTACCTCTCCATGTTGAGTTTGTTCCCTTTGATCCTGGTATTTAATACCGTTTATTTTTTTGCACACAAGTCTGTGGAAATGTATTGGACATTAAATGCGCTTCATTTTGTATTGTTGGTGCCTATCAATTTCATTGGTGTTTATTTTTTATACAAACCCATTGATATTGCTTTTCAAAACGGGCTGAATACACATAGTGCAAGAACCCGAATACAAAAATTAACATGGTATTCTACTATATGGGAATTTTCATTGGGAGCATTTTATTTTGCCACAATGGTGATGTTGTTATATTTTACTCAATTAGATACTGGTGATATTGCGCTGGAAAAAATGCCACCAGTTTTATGGCTAAGCTCTGTTCCATCTATATTGTATATATATGCGATACTGCCAGGATTTATTACTTATTTTTTAATCAATGATTTTATCCTTGATTTAAAATCGGAAGCATATTCAAAGTTCAATTTTACATATCCGGTTGGTAAAAAGAAAATTGGACTTACATTATTGATTACATTTATTGTTCTCGGTTTTTTTCCTTCTATTTTAGTGACATTGGAATTGATCGCTTCTAAGGTTGGGGAAGAGTATACCGAGTTTTCCAACATGACGCCGCTACAGGCTATTTTGCCGGATCGTATTATCGTTTTTATTGGGATGGTTTTCGCTGTAATATTTATAACCCGATCTTTTACCAAACCTATTTATTCTCTTTTAAAAGAAATCAATAATGTGCGAGCTGGCGATTTTACAGCCAAGGCTGCTGTTGTAACCGAAGATGAAATTGGATTGCTCACCAATAATTTTAATGGAATGGTTGCAGGGCTGCAAGAACGGGAATTAATTAGAAATACATTTGGAAAATATGTGACAGAAGATGTCGCCAATGTTATCCTCGATAAAAAAATAAATGTAGATGGAGAGGTTCGGCACTGTACTATTTTGGTGACCGATATAGCGAATTATACGACTATATCAGAGGGGATGACGCCAAAGGAAATTGTTGTTATGCTAAATGAATATTTTTCGGTTGTTGTTGATATTATTAAAAGCCATAAAGGAGTGGTAAATAAATTTATGGGTGACTCCATTTTTGCGATGTTTAATGTCCCGCTTGATGATCCTGACCATCCGACCAATGCTGTTAATGCTGCAATTGCCATTCAAAAAATAACTTCGACACGGGAGTTTGGAAAAGGGCAGCAACTAATGACACGAATAGGGATTAACACTGGAGAAGCAGTTGCCGGAAATATCGGGTCAGCCAACCGGATGGAATATACTGTTATCGGCGATGATGTGAATGTTGCAGCCAGATTGGAGCAATTAAACAAGGAATATGATACCAATATATTGTTAGGAGAAAATACTTATGAAATGGCAAAAGGCCAATTTAATTTTACTCACTTGGGAGATATTCAACTAAAAGGAAAAGAACGGGACATAAAGGTTTACAAAGTATAAATGGATTGATTTTATTGATTCATAGAATTATAGACCAGCTGCAATGAACTGTCTAAAAATTTACCTTTTTTAAAATCAAGCTGAAACTGTTTCCACGCCGCTTCGAACGCTGCTTTTTTATTTGCATTTTTTATTGGGTTCGGGAATTGATTTATATCGAATTGATATTGGACAGGAATATCGGTGACCTTAATGTCATATTTGAGTTCGAGATAATCCAATAATTCTTCAATACTTTTGAACTCGTATAAATAGCTTTCCTGTAAAGTGTCTCCATATAAATCAAGCCCCAAAGACATCCATTGCAAATCGAGTTCGTACTTTGATTGCGATACATCATACACAATCATAATTGCCAGCGCCATGCCAGCATAGTCGTCACATTTTCGATAAGTAATTAATATTTCCCCTTTCCTTTTATTTTGGATAAAATTTTTCAAAGCTTCAAGGTCGGGGAAGTTATTTAGTGAATTAGGCATTTCATTAATTAGGTTTTTAATTTGAATACAAGTTCTTTATCTGAAGATGTATGACGATATGTGAGTACAGAGGGAAAGTAAATGCGAATATATGCAAGTGTTATTCATCCTCTTTTAATGTTTTGGAATAGTTTGATTTTAGGTGTAAGCCCATTTGTGGGAATGGAATAGTGATGTTTTCTTCAGCAAATTTTTGATAAATACTCCTGTGTGCGCCGCAGTCGCTGGACTGTGCCCAGTTATGATCCTTATATTGGTCTGAGACCAAAGGTAGTATTGCCTTCAAGTTCAAATATTAGCATGTAGTTATTGTTTGTGATATACCGATTCCGAAATGGTTTAGGAAAAATTAAACCATCTCTCCATCGGCATATCCTCAAAACCATTGGTTTGTGGAAAATCAAATTCCCAAACCACTTCGTTTTGAGTATAGAATATTATGAATGTTTAGGCGTCACCATACGCTGCTTCCAATGAATTCATCCCAATTCTTTAGAAAGTTTTCTTTTCCCATTTTGTATACAAATCTGCTCCATATTAATGCAATCATTGTTAGTGCTAAAACTGCAATTCCAATTTTTAATTTATTGCTGAACAGTAAGGATACAGCGATTATGCACAAAATAAAAAATCCTCCATAAGTTGAAAATTTGTAGAGATCATTCATTTCGATCATAAACTCTATTTCTTTTTTCTGGGATTCTATTCGCTCAGATTTTGCGTGAAGCATAAATGAACCTAAATGCCCAAAATTGAATGGGAAGAAATCCGAAAAATATTTCTTGGTTACAGTAATTTTATTTTCAGAAATTCTGCAATTAAAATTCATGTTGTAGACCGTATTTATCTTTTGACACAATTCATCAATCGAAGATGTGCTATCTATTTGTAATTTGCGATATGATTCTTTGAATATCATTTTTATGAACACAAGCGAGAGTGTATGTTGCGTGCCAACAAAACGGGAGGCACAAAGATCAAGTGAATTATTGCCGCTGGTTTCCAAACCAGCGGCAACGGGAAAATGGATTGCAATATTTTTTACCCTTTTTCTATTTTTTCAATCCTTTTATTAAAGTCATTGCCATCCCAATCAAAAAACACCTGATTTATAATTTTACGATTTTCAAATGCAGGATGCATCCAGGTATAAAGTGTCACTTCGATAGTGTGCTTGTCACGAATGTAGAATATTGGTTGGGCCTCATAGTCAGCAGGTAATTTATCTTCTGAACTCACAAAATCATTGGGATCAAAATCTGGAACATTTATTTTTTTCAGACTTTGTTTTCCTCTATTATAGCTCATAGCCGATAGTTTTGAACTTTGATGGTCTCGACCCCAACGTGCAATCGCCACCAAAACGCCATCTGAACTTGTATTGTATTGGAAAAAATTAAAAACCAATTCTTCAGCAGTCGGGAGTCCGGGATCCGTAGACTTAAGAAATAATTTATGGTTTCCATGCTCTTGGATTTTCCAATTTTCAGCTTTTCGTTTTTCGATATCGATTAAGTCTTTTTTTTCTGCAGTTTCCATGCTAACCCCCATATCTTCATTGGGCCATAAATTAAAAAGCAAAAACATATCATTTTCGGCCTCCAACATTTCTTCCTGCCAGCTTCCCAAAGCCATCAATGGGAATGGTTTAAGGTCATATCGGGAAACATCTATTTCTTGGGTTCTTAAGTATTGCTTAGGCGGATTTTGAGTAAAATCCTTTACAATTTCTGTAAGGGTATTGGGCTGGTCAAAGCCGGGTGAAAAGCTGATTTCCCGCTCTTTGAGTATGAGGTCTTCTTCGTTGCCATCCTGTAATAAGTAGCGGTAACCATAGCCCATTTCGCCCATGCTCCACTCTTCTATCTTTACGATTTGGTCACCCTTATTATAACTGACTAAAGTGCGATCCGATTCTTCATCTTCACTGATGTCAACCTTCTCTGTTTTGCTCCAGCCCGACAAATCAAACTTTCCGAAATAAGGGAAGTCGAAATTCTCTTGGGTAATATTGTCATTTCCTTTGGGTTCATTTTCTTGTTTGACAGCACCTCCAAAGACCCATCCTTCTTTACCGTCAGCAGTACGTGCCTTATACCAGTAGTCGGGATAAGCGACGCCCCTTATTACAAGGGTTTCCATTTTTTGGGATTTAGTTGCCGTAAGTTCTAAGGCATCGCCATTTTTTAAAGTAGCAATGACCTTTCCTTCAGTACCGGCCTGATCACGAAGATTAAGATTGTCCACCCAGGCATAAACTTTACCCTGGTATGTTCCATCCTCTGTATTAGTAGATTCTACCGTTGTGTCGTTGGAGGAATTATTATTTCCGTTATTTTGATTGGATTGATTGCACGCAAATAACAAAATGGTCAAATAGCAAATGATTGTTTTTTTCATTGTGTTGGTTGTTTTGCTTAATTATTGTGAATGGCAATATGTGAGAAAACTAAAGCCTTGCTAATGTACGGAGAAGTAGCTGAAACTAAAGAAGAGAACAAAAGGAGATTTTGTAAGTCATTGTTGCAATTTTATCACCAGCATAGCATGCAATTAACTCACTCACCTCGCTCGTCCAAGTTTCTGACTTGGACGCCATATTTGAACCGCCTCTGGCGATCGTTCGTCAGAGGCGGTTCAAATATTTGATTTTTTGGGGTTTGTGTCGGTCTGAGACTTTGTGTAGTATGAAACCGGACTGAGTCCGGCACCAGCGGGGTCACTGCCCTGTTTTTCTTCAAGTGTACTAACTGCCATTTTTTCAACCCGCCACTTAAAATCGAAATCCCAGAATGATTTGCAAGAACCGCTGCGTTCAACAAAGGCTGATCGTCGGGTGTAACCTCGACTATCAGCCCTTAATGTTATCAGCCGTTATTTTTCGTTTTTATAAATTGTACCTTCTTTCATTACAAAAGGTATGTTTTCTAATAATTTAATATCCATAAGCGGATTCCCTTTCACTGCAATCAAGTCTGCTATTTTGCCTGTCTCAATACTGCCCAGTTCGTTTTTAATCCCAAGCAAATCTGCTGCCGTGATAGTTGCACTGCTTATTATATCGATTTCTTTCATCCCAGCTTTTTTCATAAGCGAAAATTGTTCTGCGTTTTTGCCATGTGGATAAACACCAGCGTCAGTTGCAAATACAATTCTCACGTTTTTCTTGTAAGCTTTAGAGAAAGTTTCGAGTAAAGTAGTGAACATTTCGTTATTGCTCAATTCAATATCTTTATTACTATACTTCTCACTTTTCTCGATCAACTCATAATACGCAGACAATAAGTCCATTGATAAATAAGCCTGTTTTTCAAGAAGAAGTTCTATTGCTTCATCATCAAGAAAAGTAGCATGTTCGATAGAGGTTACGCCTGCCCGCAGAGCGTTCTTTATTCCTTCGGCTCCATGAGCGTGAGCTGCAACTTTAATCCCTCTCTTATGGGCCTCATCTACTGCTGCCTCCATTTCTTGAATCGTATAGGATGCTGCGCCAGGCTTTGTACCATAAGAGCCAAATCCTCCAGTTGCAAATATTTTAATCCAATCTACTTTATATTTTAGATGTTTACGTGTTTCTTTTCGAACTTCATCTTCACCATCCGCAATGCTTACAAGATTATCTTTGAATTCAATTTGAGGACTTAACCAATTCCCAAACGCACCATGACCTCCTGTAATAGTTAGTGCAGGGCCGCTAACGAACATTCTTGGTCCACATATCAATCCATTATTAATGGCATCTCTTAATGCAACATCGCCGTAGAAGTAGCTATGCAGGTCTCGTACAGTTGTAAACCCTGCTTCTAATGTTTTCTTTGCATTTACTGTTCCTATTATACCATATGCGGCTGCAGGTAATGTATAGACATCAAATTCGCTTTCACCCAAATACCAATTGCCAACAAGATGAGTATGACAGTCTATTAACCCAGGTAGAATGGTATATTCTGATAAATCAATGTATGTGTTAATATTAGAAAGGTCAGGGTTGTGTTTGATTTCATATATTTTATTATCCTTTATGGTGATGAGGATATTCTTTTTTATGGTTTCTGTATCGAAATCCAGAAGCCCCCCCGCTAAAATGTATTGGAAAGAGTCTTGCGCTGATAAGTTGGCAAATATTGAAATCCAAAAAAATATAATTAATCCTATTTTTCGTAAAGTTTCCATTCTTGTTCTTTTTAATGACTGCCGGCCCGTATACCCATCGTTGCCAGTTTTTGCTGGCTATGGACATTTTAGCTATTTTTGCGTGTAGTTTTTTCTTTTAAATAGTTTTTAATTTCTTCTTTATTCATATCAATTCCTTTGAAGTATCCCCTGTATGCGTTATCAGGATTAGACAACTCCCATAATTGATTACAGGTTTTACATTCATAAATAAATCCACCTTCGGGGCTTTTCGCCCCATATCCATAATATAAAAATTTAACCACTCGCTGGTGCGGGACTGTGTCCCGTTCCAATGCTGCTTCAACGGCCTCACCGCTTCGAAATCACCACCAATCCCAAAAGAGTAATCATCCCATTCAAGGCCAAATTCAAAAACCCCCAGTCAAATCCAATGGCTGATTTTGACCAATCTACAATGAACCAGGTGAGTACGGGCGCAAGCAAACAAACAGGGATCACCAGCTTGTCTTTTATTTTCTTTTTGGACAACATACCATAAGTAAACAAGCCCAGCAGCGGCCCGTAGGTGTAACCTGCCGCTTTAAAAAGGTTGTTGATCACGGCATCGTCATTCAGGGAATTGAAAATGAGGATGGTAATAGCCAACAGCACTGAAAAACCGACGTGTACCATCAGCCGTGATTTGCGTTTTTCGCTTTCTGTTTTTTCACTTTCCTCGAAATTTAAAAAGTCTACACAGAAAGAAGTGGTAAGAGCCGTGAGCGCAGAATCGGCACTTGAATAGGCTGCTGCTATCAATCCCAGCATGAACACCAATCCAACGGCTGTTGGAAGATGGTGGAGCGCTATTGTAGGGTACACATAATCCGAACGGGCCGGCAATTCCATATTAATATGGGCTGCATATAAGTAGAGCATCGCTCCAAGTGCCAATACAATCATGTTGACAAAAAACAGAATGGCCGACATGGTGAACATATTCTTTTGAGCGTCCTTGATATTCGGGCAAGACAGATTTTTCTGCATCATGTCCTGATCCAGCCCCGTCATTACAATAGTCATCAATGCTCCTGCAAAAAACTGTTTGAAGAAATTATTCGGGTCGCCCCAACCTCCTTCGAAAAAGAACATTTTGGAATACTCACTTTCCTGTATGAGTGAAATCATACCACTAACATCTGTGTCCATTGCCGAACCGATATAGATAATGGTCGCTATCATGGCGGTGAGAAACATGATGGTCTGCAAAGTATCGGTCCATATTATCGTCTTGATGCCACCTTTGAAGGTGTACACCCAAATGAGCAGTATGGTGACGACTACCGTTATTTCAAATGGTACATTAAAGGGTTCTATCCCGAGCACGAATTTGTCCAGTACAATTGCTACCAAAAATAACCGGAACGAGGCTCCGATAACTCTTGAAAGTAGAAAATAGGCTGCGCCAGTTTTATTGGAATAATACCCAAAACGCTGACCGAGATAGCTATAAATAGAAGTGAGATTGAGACGATAATAAAGCGGCATCAGCACCAGCGCAATTACTGCATAGCCAAGCATGTATCCCATCACTACTTGCATATAAGAAAGGGCTTGATTGAGCCCACCGCCGCCAACTGCACCAGGAATGGAAATAAATGTAACGCCAGACATGGAAGCCCCGATCATGCCTATGGCAACAATGAACCAGGGTGCTTTTTTGCCTGCCAAGAAAAAATCCTGACTATCGGCTTTGCGCCCAGTCCAAAGGGAAATGCCTATCAGAACGCAGAAATAAGCTGCTATGGAAATGAGGATGAGGGTTGGGTTCATGATGCACTGTTTCACAGTTTCATGGTTTCACAGTTTCATTGTTTTGCCAAGCCATGAAACAATGAAGCAATGAAACCATCATTTATCTTTCAATTTTTTAACAATAAGAAACACCACTGCAAGAGACACTATAACCGCAATGGCGGGCAACTGCATTTCATCTCCTGTGTTCAGCTTTTCCAATTCTTCCTGATTGAAATAGGCAAGGACGACCTGTGTGCCGTTGAACACAAAATGTCCGGCGATTGGTATCCATAGGTTTTTTGTCCAATGGAAAATGAGGCCGAGCACAACACCCAGTAGGAATATGGCAAAGAACCGTTGTATTTGAAAATGTGCCAAGCTGAATATCAGGGCAGTCGCCAAAATGGCCATATAGGGATTGGCCATCAGGCGTTGCATTTGTTTTTGTATGATGCCACGAAATACCATTTCCTCACCAATAGCTGGAATCACTGCCATCACGAGCAGACTGAATACCATTTCTATTGGGGAAGCCATCACAAGCAGCCCCTCCATGAGGTCTTCGCTGGCCAGTTCTGATTGTACAAATGTGTCCAGCCAACTTATTTTTTCCACTACCCAGCGGTTGGCCAAAAATGCAACCTGTGCCAATGGAAATGCAGCGATGGTGAACCCGATACCCAGCATTAACTTATCAGGAACCGGTGCATGCCGGATCCCGATTTCGGTAGACCATTTTTGTCTGAAAAAAAGGAAGCCGGTGAGCATGGCTGGGATCAGGAACGTCAGCATGTGATTGATGAGCAATGCTCCGCGCATGAAGTTGCGCAAATCAGGTGCAGCATCTTTCCCGAAACCTTCTACGGTGTTTTGAAAATCAATTCCCTGAATATTGCAGGCCAATGCAATGATGCCTGATCCGAGCATCATGCCCAGGAAAATGAGCGCTCCCATAAACAGCATGACCTGCTGTGGTGAATTGGTGAAAGTTGATTTTTCTTCAGATCCTATAGGGTCGTGTTCCATTCTTTCAAAAATGTATTTTTGTGCGGAGTATTGGGTATTTGGTATGTTGGTATTTCGGTATGTTGGTTTGACGGTAGTCCTTTGTACAACTAAACCATCAAACCATCAAACCATCAAACCATCAAACCGTCAAACCACTTTCCATGACTCGACTAAGCGTAAATGTCAACAAAATAGCTCTGCTTCGAAATGCAAGAGGCGGCAACTTACCCAACCTTTTTCAGGTATCCAAAGATTGTGAAGAATTTGGAGCACAGGGAATTACGGTACATCCACGTCCTGACCAGCGGCACATCCGTTATTCCGATGTGCCGGTCCTCAAAAAACTTGTGACGACTGAATTTAACATCGAAGGAAAACCTACGCCTGCATTTTTGAAACTGGTATTGGAAAATCTACCTGATCAGGTGACGCTTGTTCCAGATTCGCCTGATCAGCTGACTTCCGACCACGGTTGGGATACTGTGGAGCATGCTGCTTTTCTCACAGATGTGATTGGGCAATTCAAGTCGGCAGGAATTCGGGTTTCCATTTTTGTAGATGCTGAGGAGCGACATATAGAGGGCGCAAAAAAAGTAGGGGCAGACAGGATAGAATTTTATACTGGTCCTTTTGCAGAGGAGTTTGCGGCAGATCGAGAAAAGGCCATACAGCCTTATCACCGATGCGCTTTGCTTGCCAACAAAATAGGCATCGGCATCAATGCTGGCCACGACCTCAATCTCGACAACCTAAAATTCTTTAAGGAAAATATGCCAGGGTTGCTTGAGGTGTCTATTGGACATGCGCTTGTTGCAGATGCACTTTATTATGGGTTGGGGACTACGGTCCAGATGTATTTGCGGCAGTTGAAATAGGCGTGTAGCGCATAAATTCGATGTTCAATTAAAGAGATAAAAGAAAGCCAGTTAATTCTTGGATCTTTCCCGTAAATCAAAATGAGCGAAATGAAACCTAAAAGGATTATTTTAATTAGGCACGGAGAATCGATCGGAAATGTTGACAAGAGTGTATATGCAGAAATTCCAGATTATAAGTTGACTTTAACAACATTAGGAAGGCAACAAGCGGAAGGATGTGGAGCTTATTTGAAAAGTATAACCAAGGATGAATCTTGTTTTTTCTATGTTTCTCCACTTTGGCGTACTCGAGAGACTTATATGCAAGTTTTGAAGTCGTTTAGCGATGTTTTAATAGACAAAAGAGAAGAACCCAGAATAAGAGAACAAGAATGGGGGCATTTGAAAAATATAAATGAATGCATAGCTATTGAAACTGAAAGAGATAATTATGGGACTTTTTATTATAGAATTCCAGATGGGGAATCTGCTGCAGATGTATATGATCGAGTAAGCGATTTTTGCGGAACCTTGCATAGAGATTTTGAAAAAATAGATTTTCCAGATAACTGTATAATCATTTCTCATGGGATGACCATTCGTCTTTTTCTGATGAAATGGTTTCATTGGACGGTGGAAGAATTTGAAAAGCTTAAAAATCCTGAAAATTGTTGTGTGATTGTTCTTTTAAAAGATGGAGATAACAAATACGAACTCAATTCTGAATTAAAAAAAAGATAATATTACAGATGTATTTGCGGCAGTTGAAATAGTGTCATTTTAGATTTTTCCAAGAGGGGGCGAATTAATTCGCCCCCTCTTGGAAAATCCTTTCTTGCGACATTGCAACCGCTGCTTCTTCCATACCTACCAGCGAAAACCGCAACTCATCACCTGGCTTCATTTGAGCCAATTTACCCATATCAGCTGAGATGACATTGGCAATGCGGGGATAGCCACCGGTCGTTTGGGCGTCCATCATCAATACAATAGGATACCCTGCATTGGTGACCTGAACGGTGCCGGGAACAATACCCGATGAAATGATTTCTTTGTTATGCTTATAATCAACAATAGATGTATCCAAGCGATAACCCATTCGGTTTGAATCAGGCGTTATTTTGAATTTTGTGCTGAAAAAAAAGCCGATTGATTTTGCTGAAAATAGTCCAAATTCAGGGCCTTCCGTCACTCTTATTTCCATCGGGTTTTCAACCTTTCTAAAATATGCTGCTGGAGCTTTTCTTTTTGGAATAAGTGGCTTTGTTTGAATTTTTAAAATGCTTCCTTTCTGAAAAACGCTATCAGGAGTAAGGGCAGGATGGGTAGAAAGGGGACTGCTGCTTTCGAGCCATTTTTTTGTTTCCCATTGCCCGCCAATAGCAAGATATGCACGGCAACCATTTTTTATTCTGCCAAATGACAAAACAGACTTATTTGCAATCTCGGCAGTTTCATTCATGGCTATTTCAGCCCCATCTATTTGTGCAGACAGGTCAGCACCAGTAATCGCTATTTGACATTTACCATCAAATAGAATGTGTGGGCCGAGGAGAGTTATTTCGAGCACTGGAAAATCGAGTGGATTGCCCACCAACCAATTGGCTAATTGGGCCGCAGTTCGATCCATAACTCCGCCAACAGGCACACCGAAGGCTTGGTGACCACTGCGCCCCATATCCTGCACTTGCGTTAGCAAGCCAGTTTTTTGAAAATGGAGTAGGAGTAGGTTTGACAAATTAAAATGCAAATTATACTCAAAACGAAGTGGTTTGGGAATTTGATTTTCTACAAACCAATGGTTTTGAGGATATGCCGATGGAGAAATGGTTTAATTTTTCCCAAATACACATGCCGATCTTGCATCGGTACCATTTCGGAATCGGTATAAAATGAAAATAGAAAACTGAGATTCTTCACAATACAAACCATTTTGAACCTTTAGATAGCATAAAACTTTACCGTGTCTCCCGCCTTAAAATAAAACGGATTTCCCTGGCTGCCTTCAAATATTTTCAATGGTGTTCTGCCAATTATCTGCCAACCGCCGGGTGCTTCCGAAGGATAGATGCCAGTCTGCATTCCAGCAAGTCCGACTGACTGAGCAGGCACTCGAAGTCTTGGTTTTGCTTTTCTGGGACAATGCAGTTTTTTGGGTAAACGGCCCATATAGGGGAAGCCTGGCAGGAAGCCAATCATGTACACTTTGTATTCCACAGAAGTGTGTAATGCAATTATTTCATCTGTGGTCAAACCAGTAAATTCTTCAACTTCTGTTATATCTGGGCCGACTGTTCCACCATAATGGACAGGGACTTCAATCACCTTGTTATTTGTATTTGAAAATGGACTATTGTTGCCAATATCAAGGAGTTCAATCTTTTCTTGAAATGCAGAACTACTTATTTTTTTTGGATCAAATCCAACTGTCAGAGAGCAATAGGATGGCGTCAAAAAAGTAAGTTCGGGCCATCTGGACTGTTTGATTGCTTCGGCAGTGGCCATCACTTTTGCATGGATGCCTTCTTCAATTTGCTGTTCAAAATTGAGTAGCAAAGCGCTATCTCCAAATGGGTGGATGGTCATTTTTAAAAGCTTTTTACAAGAATGTTGTTTTGTTTAAAAGCCTTCTTCAGGCCAAGCAAAATAGATACAGCTGACGGGTTATCTCCGTGTATGCAAATGCTTTGGGGATGAATTGAAATTTCCGTTCCAGCTTCTGTGATTACTCTTTTTTGCAAAACCATATTTAAAACTTGATCGACGGCCAGTTTTGGTTCATGTATGACCGAACCTTCCTTTGATCTTGACACAAGTTTTCCATGAATGTCATATTGCCTATCGGCAAATGCCTCTGACACATATGGCATGTTTTCTTCTTTGGCTACCTGTTCGGTTATACTGCCTGCAAGGCCCATGAGTATTAGAGAATCGTCAATCTCCCGAATGGCTTCAATGATAGTCAATGATTCTGTTTTATCAACTGCGGCGGTATTGTAAAGTGCCCCATGCGGTTTAACATATTTCAGCTGCCCGCCAAGACTTTCTGTCATTCCTTTCAAAGCGGCAATTTGGTATTTAATTATGGCTTTCAGCTCAGTTTTTTTCAAGTCCATTTTCCTGCGGCCAAACCCTGCAAGGTCGGGGTAGGAGGGATGTGCCCCGATCTGGACACCATGTTGTATAGCCAGTTGTATAGTTTGCTCCATCTGGACTGGGTCGCCACCATGGAAACCGCAAGCGATATTGCAGGAAGAAATATACTGGAAAATGGCTCCGTCATTTCCAATCTTGAACTGACCGAAACTTTCGCCCATGTCGCAATTGATGTCGATTTGGATCGGATGCATTTTATGAGGATAGTTTAAAGAAATTTAATGGCCAAATGAGCCAGCTGTGTCATAAAATATTCAACGCAGCAAATATGCCTTTGGCACCAAGAATTATTGTTGTTAAAATAACCAATATGCCCAAAATATTTACCAGTGGTGTATTTGCATGCTTGCCCATTATTTGTTTGTCATTGGCGACCCATACCATGAAAGTGGCGATGATAGGCAGCAATAATCCGTTGGCCACTTGAGCAAATAGTATGACTGCTGTGGGTTTGAACCCGAGCGATGAAAATACAATCCCTGCTAACAAAACTGCCAACCAAATCCACCTAAAATTTTTGCCCTTGAGGTCTCGCTTCCAGCCCATTATCTCAGAAGTAGCAAATGCTGCTGCCAGTGGGGCAGTTATACTGGAAGACAGTCCAGCTGCTAAAAATCCCAATGCCATGAACAAGCCAGCGCCGTCGCCTAATAAAGGTTGGAGTTGTTCGGCAAGATCGGCAGCAGTATTAACTGTTTTGTTTTGTCCTTCAAATGCGACCGCGGATGTAATTAATATGGCCATTGTAATGATTCCTCCTAAAATAACTGAAATGACGGTGTCCCATCTTGCGATGGATAGGTCTTTTGTGCCAGACCATCTTTGAGTAACAGAGGCAGCATGAAGAAAAAGATTGTAAGGAACGACGGTTGTTCCGATTAATCCAACAACCATCAGCAATGATTTTTCGGGTAAGGATGGTAAAAATAGGCCAGAAAGAATACTTGATAAATTTGGCTTCAAAAGAATCGCTGAAGCGAGAAAAACAAGTCCCATGATGCAAACCATACCTACCAGCGCTCGTTCAATTAGTTTATATTTTCCGCTGAAAAGTAGCAGGAATGCAGTAATGCCAATTAGGAGAATTAGTGGGTTGAATGGAAGATTTACCCATAAGTATTCATATTGTCCAAAACCTAAAGCTGCTCCTGTAATGTTTCCTGCCTCATAAGCTGCATTTCCTATAAGAATAGCGCCGATAATAAGGATAGAGGCCAATAGTTTCAGGCCTCGCCGTTTTATTTTTTTGCGAATTGCTTCACCTATGCCCATGCCACTCATAACCCCAAGTCTGGCAGACATTTCTTGCAATATCAAAGTTGCAATAATGGAAAAAAGGATGGCCCATAATAAAGTATATCCATACCCTGCTCCTGCAATGGTGGCTGTAGTGACAGTGCCCGGGCCAATAAATGCAGCAGCCACCATTGCTCCTGGCCCTATTTGCTTGAGTTTGTTTAGCATGGGTTTATTGTTTCATTGTTTCATTGTTTCATTGTTTCACTGTTATATTGTTTCATTGTTTCATTGTTTCACTGTTATATTGTTTCAT
Organism: uncultured Saprospiraceae bacterium; assembly: GCA_942490835.1. Lineage (GTDB taxonomy): Bacteria > Bacteroidota > Bacteroidia > Chitinophagales > Saprospiraceae > UBA6168. Next base: position 262,111 of record CALNYY010000093.1, on the reverse strand, counting down.
TGTTTTCGAAATTTGCATTAATAGCCATGAAGCCATGAAGCCATGAAGCCATGAAGCCATGAAGCCATGAAGCCATGAAGCCATGAAGCCATGAAGCCATGAAGCCATGAAGCCATGAAGCCATGAAGCCATGAAGCCATGAAGCCATGAAGCCATGAAGCCATGAAGCCATGAAGCCATGAAGCCATGAAGCCATGAAGCCATGAAGCCATGAACATAGCCATCCTGTTTCAAGTCCCCAAACTTTTTCTATTGATTTTACAAGATATATGCGCATCGGATTTTAACGGCGCATAGCGCCAATCCCCATTGGTAGAAAGAATAATAAACAGAAATGCGGCGCATAGCGACGCCCCTCTTGTTTCTAAAAGCAGGAGGCCATTGGCATTTGCACAAAAAAAAATAAGATGCCACCGAAGCGGCATCTTATTTTTATAAGTAATAAAACCTCTTTAAGCTATTATTGAGCATCCCACCAAACACGGGTGAAGATGAAATTGCTTGGAGAGGCATCAAGGTTGTCGTTTGAAAATACTTCTGTCTGTGCATAAGGCAACCTTCTTGGAATCTCTGACCCTACGTTTGGAGACAAAGCAGGAAGACCTGTTCTTCTCCAATCATTGAATACCTCAGGACTAACCAAAAGTGCAATATACTTCTGTGTCATGATGTTGTTCAACGTCAGATTAGAAGCACCAACTCCTACTGTTGATTGAGCAACATAGTCAGCATATGCAGTTGCTGGATCAGCAAGACCTGCCTCGTTCATGGAAGACTCAATTCCCGACAAGTAAGCATCATAAGCTGGTTGGGTGTTGCCCAACATGAATTCTGCTTCAGCGCGCATAAACTGCTGCTCAGTATAAGAAAGCAATTGATCGTATTCGTCTGGCGTGAAAACCGGATGGCCTTCAGCATGAACTGCGCCATAAGTGGCTAAACGAGGATCGTTCAATTGAGTAAGAAGTGCTATATATTCTGCACCTGTGTCAGTATCACCACGCTGTTGATTCCACTGGAACCAAGGAGCGTTTTCAGTGGCACCACTGCCATAAGCAAATGCAAATTCGTCAGCAGGACCAGTAAAGGCACCTTTGTTAAGGGCAGCCAAAACGGAAGTATAAGCAGCGTTACCATTTATTTTGGAAAGGTGCAAGTGAGCCCTTGCTTCCAAAACATTCAAGAATGTTACCCAGCTGCTAGCACTACCGCCATAAAAAAGATCTCCACCGAGTGGAAAACCTCCATCGTCTTTATTTAAAGCACCCCTTGCTTCATCAATAAGTGCGAACAAGGCATCATAAATAGTCTGCTGAGAATCAAAAGTAGGCGAGTAAACAGCCAGCTCATCAAAACGGAGTGCGTCGCTGTAAGGAAGGTCGCCCCAAACATCAGTAGCAGCCATCATCGTAAATGCTTCCAATGCTTTACCAACACCAACAAAATGGTTGAAGCCTTTTTCTTCAGCCTGCTGGATCATCCTGCGGTTAGATTGCAATGTACCGGTAAAAATATTTGACCAGGCAGCATCACAGTCACTTCCAATAATGCCATATTGCTGGAGAACAAAGTGTTGTCTTGCCAATCCGTCAACATGATTGGTAAAGATGCCTAAGTACCTAGAAAGGTCGCCTCCGTAAGTATAAGCCAAACGAGCTTGAACCTGTGGAAGGATCACCGTTTCGGTGACTGTGATCGGGTTGTCGGGATCCACGTTGGAATCGCCCCCGAAGTAATCTTCACAGCCCACAAAAAGGAAGGCTGCAAAGACAAAAGCTAAAAATTTATAATTTTTCATGTAGCTATATTTTTTATAAATGAACCTATAAGAGTGTTTCTAATAGGTTGCAATTTTTTTCAATTAACTAATTAGAACGTGACATTCAAGCCAATGGAATAAGACTTCACATTAGGCAGCTGGAAATAATCCAAACCTTGTCCGTTACTGCTTGAACCGACCAATGAAAGTTCAGGATCGAAACCAGTGTAAGGAGTAGACAAGAACAAGTTTCTTCCCGTGAAAGAAATATTGAAATTGTCGAAACCAGGAAGATCAAATACCCGCTTGAGGTCATATCCAAGAGAAACAAAACGCAATCTTCTGAATGATCCATCTTCAATGAAATGCTCAGCAACTGCACCAAATCCACCACCGTTTCCTTGGTACCAGCTCTGTCCGATCGGCACTGTGATATCGTTAGTGGAGTAGTTAGATGCTTTCACACCATCAAAAACAGTAATTGTACCCCTGTTTTCAGTCAATTCACTCATACCGAAGAATGTCAAGGCACCTTTTGTTCCGTTCCAGATGTCACCACCTTCACGTAGGTCGAACAAGAAGCTCAAAGTAGCTCCTTTATATTCCAAAGTATTGGTGATACCCATGAGCCAATCTGGATTCGGGTTACCGATTACACGGTTAGATGGATCTACCAATGGATAGCCATAGCCAGAAGCTGCAGGATTATCTTGGATAACCAAAGCACCATTAGGGTTGTAGTCTGCATTTGGATCGAAAGTCCCTTCAGGCGTATTTACACGCTGGAAAGCACCGCCCAATAGTTGACCATACTCATAAGTACGTGTAACGTTACCGTCTGCATCCGTTATAGGAGCAAGGTTGTAAACACCTGTTCCAGTAAAGCCATCCAGGTATTGGTTCTGAACACCAGGAGGAAGTGATTCAACAGTCGTTTTCCACTTGGAGAAATTAACCGCTACGTTCCAGTTGAAATCCTGTGTCCTTACTGGGTTGAGATTCAATATGATCTCACCACCGTTTGTCTGTAGCTCTCCGCTGTTAACAACAGCTCTTTGGAAGCCGGTCGTATTGGAAATGTTGATCGCAATGATCTGGTCCGAAGATTCACGTGTATAATAAGTCGCATCAATACCTACTCTGTTGTTGAACAAACGAAGGTCGAAACCAACTTCGACGTCCTTAGTTCTAGAAGGCTTAAGTTGCGGGTTACCTGCAACAGTACTCAGTACAAAACCTGAAGTCCCTTTGAACGGGAAGCCAAGACCGTTTGTCCAACCATCGTTAAGATCGAAGATGGTACCTGCATTCTGGATAGGCAATTGCCATGGAGTAGAAGTGCTGTTAGGAGCTGGTGCACCACCACCTACTTCAGCATAAGAACCCCTGAACTTGAGGTAAGAAATAACTTTTGAATCGAACAACTCGCTGGCAACCAAGCCAAGAGAAACAGATGGATAGAAGAAAGAGATGTCACCTGCATTAAAAGGAACCAATGGGTTGATCAAAGTGGAAGACCAATCATTACGTCCGGTCAATGTTAAGTACAAGAAGTTTCTGAAACCAAAGTCAATCGTACCATAAACACCAGCAGTACGCTCTTCGGAATTCGTGATTTGGGTAGAAATAGTGGAAGTGTTTCCAAGCTCTGGGAATCCCACAAAGTTCAGCCCATCACCCTGAATAAAGTTTTGCTTCAATTTCTCATCGTATAGGTTGACACCTACTTGATAGCTGAGAGTCAAGTCTTCAGAAAGTGAACCGTTACCGCTTACGTTGAAATAAGCATCAATGTGACGGTAGTTGTAGTTGTCTTCCACAACTTGGCCGTTAGGCAGTGTCCTACTTCCAACTTCAAACCTTTGTGTACGGCTGTCAGAGTAAGAATCGGTACCAATCAAAGTACCCAACTTGAACCAATCGTGGATTGTATAAGTCGCACGGAAGCTACCATAAAAGCGGTTTACTTGATCTTCAAATAAAGTGTTGTTGACAGTCCAGAAAGGATTGTCATATCCACCACCACCACGGTAGTTACGCTGAGATCCATCAGCAAACTGATATGCAGAATTTCCGTTCTCGTCGACACCGTTTACAGGGTCGGACAAGCCAGCAGTATTATCAAATGAAGGAGAAGTCCTCAACAACCCGAGCATGATACCTGAAGTGTTGGAACCTTGCTGGATACGAACCCCACCTGAGCGTACATAGTTTGCACTGATGCCAATATCAAGGCGGTCATCAAAAAGTTTTGAGCCCAAGTTGACACCTACATTGTAGCGGTCAAATTCGTTGTTTGGCGTTACACCGTCATCGTTGGAAGCTCCAAAAGAGAAGCGGTAGTTGGAAGCATCCGTGCCACCAGAAAAGGCTACGTTAGTATTTGAACGAATGCCTGTTTCAAACAATTCGCCTACGTTGTCGAATGGTTGAACTTTAGGTCCAGCACTTGGGTCATTAGTGATACGACCGTTACTATTCCACTTGTAAGTGGCATCTCCATCATAATAAGCATCGGCAATAGGAAGACCCCAGCTTCCACCTTGGCCAGTTTCTGGTCCTTGCCAGTTACCGCCACTACCTTGTGTATATTCATCTTGCAAGCCAACAATATTTGATACTTGAGAAAAAGTAACATTTGTGCTTACATCTACTTTAAGTTCTTTAGAACCACCTCTTTTTGTTGTAATCAATACAACACCCCTCGCACCTTCAATTCCGTACAGTGCTGTTGCAGCAGCACCTTTCAAGATTGAAACACTTGCAATATCATTCGGATTGACATCAATTGCACGGTTGGAGTTTGAAACACCTGCCAAAGAGCGTTCAGTCGAATTTTCATCATTGTTCAAACGGATACCGTCCACAATAATCAATGCTTCGTTGTTGCCGTTGAAAGAGGTTTGTCCCCTTAAAATGATACGGGAGGAAGCACCAGCTGCACCATTAGACTGGGTTACCTGAACACCAGCGGCAGAACCTGCCAATGCGTCAATTGCACTGGTGGTGTTGGAACTTCTAATAGTTTCTTCACCGACTGTCTGAACTGCATAGCCCAAAGCTTTTTCGTCTCTGGTTACACCAAGCGCAGTCACAACAACCTCATTCAGCACCTGTCCAGCTTCGAGCACGACATTTACTTGTGATAGGCCAGCAATGCTTACTGTTTGGGTTGCAAAACCAGTGTAGCTGATTTTCAATGCAGTAGCACCTTCAGGTACGTTTATTTCAAAATTTCCGTCAATGTCAGTGACGGTTCCTGTAGTTGTGCCATCAACAAGCACAGTAGCACCGATGAGCGGTTCGCTCGAATCAGTGACAGTTCCTTTTACCGTACGTTGGCCAAAAGCCACACTTACTGATAAAATGAACGCCAAAAATGGTATTAATTTTTTCATTATTTATTTTCTTAATGATACTGTTCTCCAATTGTTTATGGAAAATTTTTCCAAATAGTTGGATCGCAGTATTTGCATTTTTTAAATTAATAAAAACGAGCCCAATAAATTTAGTTGGAAAGTGGAGGCCAATCGGAACCGTCAGGTCTTGTAATGATAGCATCACTAAACTCTCCATAGGTGTTAGTATAGCTAACGGTTAGTACTGGGCCATTAACTTCTTTAATGATAATTTCCCAAGAGTCACCATAATTATCGACACCTCCTACAGAGATTTTATTACAAACGTCCCTCATTACAAGAGAGCCCCAACTAGCCGCTGAGCCACCGTAGCACTCTGGGTAGCTACCAAAAGACCAATCGTCGAAAGTGTATTCGCCAGCATTGATTTCTGAAATGGTAAGGGTGCCAGACACGTCAGCACTGCCACAGAAATTGTTTGTTCCTACGTAGTCATAAGTACCAGCCAATTCTGACCTGCAGCTAATATTGACTAACAAGGTATTTGATGATCTGTGTGTGCCGCTAGCAGTAGAAGTGTTGAACATAAAGCGAAAACCATCACCTACAGCAACATCAGCAACGGTCAAACCAGCTGCAGACAAAGCTTCATTAAAGGTAATAGCAACATTTCCTGGGACACCTGCACCAGACCTAAAAGGGACTTCTGTACCGCCATTATAGGACATAACGATATCTGCGGCGCTTGCAGCTTCGCCTGCTGCAGAAAGGTCAAATGCGATGGATGCGTTATTTGGGTCTCCAAGATCGAAGAAACCCGTTTGTACATTCGAAACCGACACAAGTGCTCCAATAGGCACATAGATGTCGTCGGCAAAGCTGTCACCTATTGGAGACTCATGGCAACTGGTCACCATAAGTGCCACAAAGGCAAACATCATTAAATGAAAATTTAATGTTTTTTTCATACTAAAAAATTTTAATAGTGAGAAAATCCTGATCCATACTTTTTGAGTGTTGGGTGCAGCAAAGCGCCCTTACCCAAATTGCTGGTCAGTTAATCAATACGTTGGTTTAAAAAAATTGGCGAGATAAAGCCAGTTTAATATTGGCTCAATATGAATAGGTAACTGTTGAGTTCTAACTTAAATGCTAATAAAATCTAATCTTTAGCTTTCTCCTTCAAGAAGTAAGGATTAGAATGGAGCAAATGTACAAAGTAATCTAGTAATTGTTAGGCGTTTTGGTTAATATTTAAAGCTTTGGGTTGATTGGCAATAATTTCCTGTAAAGGAATGACCAATATAAAGACATGATTAATCCAATTGTCTATTAATCAATGTTTTGTAACTTTATTTTTGCAGTTGCCGGATATTATCTTCGAGCTGAAACATTGAAATTATGTGTATAAATTGTCAGTTTTCTTCCAATTTTTTTATCAAAAGAGCCTTCGTAGCATTTGGCTCTGCCTTTCCTTGAGATGCCCGCATGACTTGGCCCATGAAAAAACCAATAAGCCCTTTTTTGCCGTTTTGGTAAGCTTTTACCTTGTCGTGATTTTGATCCAATACTTCTTTTATCAACTGTTCAAGAAAGCTTTCATCAGAGCTTTGAATTAAATTGAGAGATTTTGCCAGCTCCAACGGAACAGCTTCTGATTTGTTCACTAATGCTGGGAAAAGGCGTTGATATGCGATTGAGGCCGTGACCTTTCCATCTTCGATGAGCTGTATAAAATCAGCCAATTGTTTTTTAGTAATTTGAAATTCACTGATTGGAATATTTTTCTCTGTAAGAAATGGATTGATCCTGTTGATGATGAGATTGGAAGCAGCTTTGTTGTGAGGGGTAACATCAGCCAAGTCTATGAAAAACTGAGCAGTGCTTTTTTCCAATGTCAACAGTTCTGCGTCATATTCTGGCAGTGAATATTCTTTGGTGAATTTGTCAAAAAGCTGATTTGGGAGCGCTGGTAAACTGGCCTTTATTTCTGCTACTTCTTCCTTTGAAATAACAACTGGCGGTAAATCAGGATCGGGAAAGTAGCGGTAATCATGAGCACTTTCCTTGTCGCGCATCGGAGTTGTAATGCCAGTGGCAGGGTTGAAATTGAGTGTTTCCCGGGTCACTTCACCTCCATGTTCTATCAGGTCAATTTGTCGCTTGACTTCATACGAAATGGCTTGCCGAGCAAATTTCATGGAATTGACATTCTTTACTTCACAACGCTCGCCATACTCTTCCGCTCCTTTTTTTCTTACCGAAACATTCACATCGCAACGCATAGAGCCTTCTTGCATATTGCCGTCGGAAATGCCAAGATACCGAGCCAACTGCCGCATGGCCGTCATGAATGCATCCACCTCCTCACCAGAACGAAGATCTGGTTCCGTGACAATTTCCAATAGTGGAGTTCCAGCCCTGTTCAAGTCAATCAATGAATGGTTTGGGTCTACGTCGTGGATTGACTTGCCTGCATCTTCTTCCATATGGATATGGTGTAAGCGAACAAATTTCTTTTTACCGCCCACTCTGACCTCTAGGCCGCCGCCTACACAGATAGGTAGCGCATCTTGGGTAATTTGATAGCCTTTTGGTAAGTCGAGGTAGAAATAGTTTTTGCGGTCGAAACAATTGCGAAGGTTAATTTCACAATTGAGTGCAAGCCCCAATCGAATGGCATACTCCACCTGTTTTTTGTTCAGCTTTGGCAGCGTGCCCGGATGTCCCAAAGAAATGGCACTTACATGTGTATTTGGCTCGCCGCCAAATGTAGTGTCGTCGCCACAAAAGGCTTTGCTCTCTGTGGCAAGTTGGAGGTGTACTTCGAGGCCGATTACTGTTTCGTATTGGTCGTATATGGACATTTGTAAATTGGCAAAATTGAAACGGGGTGCGATGAGCACCCCGTTTCAATTTTTGATGTTGTTTTGTTTGGGGTTACATTTTTTCGGGATCCTGCCTTGTGTCGAAAACGTCGGTAATCAAAATGTAGTCTTCAATGATTAGATAAATAATCTTATAGTTGCCTTCAACTAAATAACGATATTCGATGTCTTCAGTAGTCAACGTTCCTTCAACTGGCCCCAATCCTGGGAAACCTTTTAATTTATTGGCTTTTAGTATAATCTTGGCCCAAATCTTTCGACCATGCATTTTGTTGCCTTTTCGACGATAGTATTCGAGTATTTCGATCAGGCAATCATTTGCTTCTGGTGAGAAGACAATTTTCATTTTAGGTCTTTAATTTCTTCAAGATATTTTTCGATTTCAATATAGTTGCCTTCCCGGAAACTTTGAAGGGATTTTTCCGAACGCTTGATCATTTCCTCCTTTGTCATCGGCTTTAGTTTCGCTTCGTATTGCTTTACAAAGTCGTCGTCTGCAGCCCTATCATCAATTCCAAGAAAACGGAGCAATGCCCTGAGCATCCACTCTTCATTGACCTCGGAAACTTGTTTCTTTATGATCTTTTGCGCCAATTGAATATCCATATCTATTACTTTTTTCCAAAAATAGCGGAATCCACTCTAACTGCCAACTGTTGCCTATCAATGGATTAATGCTTAAAGTGCCTGTGCCCAGTCATCACCATTGCCATGCCGTGTGCATCACAGTAGTCTATACTGTCCTGGTCTTTGATGGAACCCCCAGGATGCGTAACGGCCTTGATGCCAGCCTTGTCGGCTATTTCCACACAGTCAGGAAAAGGGAAAAAAGCATCCGATCCCATCACTGCACCATCCAAATTGAAACCGAATGATTCGGCCTTGGCAATAGCTTGCCTGAGTGCATCCACCCGACTGGTTTGGCCACAGCCCATACCAATGAGTTGTTGGTTCTTTATCAGTGCAATGCCATTTGATTTTAGGTGCTTCACAGCGATGTTTGCAAAAAGCAAATCTTTGACCTGAGCTTCTGTAGGGGCAACTTTAGTAGCAACTGTAAGGTCAGGTGCTGTTTCAGTTTTAAGGTCCGTATCTTGTTCCACTACGCCGTTTAATAAGCTTCGGAATGCTCGGTCACGAACAAAATATTCCTTGATTTTAAGCAGGATACGGTTTTTCTTTTTGGATAAAAGTTCCTGTGCATCATCATTGAAACGAGGTGCAATTACCACTTCGTAAAACAGCTGATCAATGGCCTCTGCAGTCTTCAAGTCAATTGGACGATTGCAAATAAATATGCCGCCAAACGCAGAAACATTGTCGCAGTCGAGAGCAGCTTCCCAAGCCTCATGCAAGGTAGGGCGTGTAGCCAGACCGCAAGTATTGGTATGTTTTAGGATGGCAAATGTTGGATCTGCGTTTTGGAATTCCCGCATGATCTGAACAGCCGCATCAATGTCGACAAGGTTGTTATATGAAACTGCTTTGCCATTCAGCTTTTCGAACATCTGGTCGAAGTCGCCATAAAAAACACCACTTTGGTGGGGGTTTTCGCCATAACGCAACACTTCAGATTGATGGATGCTTTGTTTGAAAGAAAGGTCGTCCGATTCCTGGGTGAAATAATTGAAAATAGCCACATCGTAATTAGAAGAAACCTTAAACGCCCTGCGGGCCAGCTCCTTCCGGTTTTCCAGGCTTAGGCTGCCCTGCTGCTCTTTTAGCAAATGACTGAGCATACCATATTCTTCTTTTGATGGTACAATGGCCACATCTCTATAATTTTTGGCAGCTGCACGAATCAGGGAAATTCCACCGATGTCTATTTTTTCGATGATGGTTGCTTCGTCATTTGTATTGGCAACGGTTTCCTCAAAAGGATAGAGGTCAACAATTACAAGGTCGATTTCCGGAATATCGTATTGTTTGAGTTCGGACAAGTGATCCTCCTCTCTTCGTGCAAGTATACCTCCGAAAACTTTTGGATGGAGGGTCTTAACACGGCCATTTAAAATGGAAGGGTAGGAGGTTAGGTCTTCAACCCTTTCGACAGGTACAGCCAAGCTTTCAATATAAGCTTGTGTGCCCCCAGTAGAATAAATGGTGACGTCCAGTTTGTGTAGTTCCTTGATGATGTCTTCGAGCCCTTCTTTGTGGAAAACAGAAATGAGTGCTGATTGGATTTTTTTCACGGTAAACGATGAACGGCGGACGGCGGACGGTGGCATAAGTATTAGTTAGCTCATCGACTTTCGTGTTGGCCGTTGAATTCTGATTTAATGAAAAAGTAGTTGATGTAAAAAAAGGAGCGCAAAGGTAAAGCTTAGTATAGAGAGATGAGAGCAGACGGTAATGAGTCTTTAGTAAATTGAACTTTTCTTTTTCTTGTACAGCCGATCTACTATTTTTTCTGGGCGTCAGGAATCTGACTTATGGGATAACATGGTTAGTAATGCCTGCCTATTCTCTGTTACTTTGTGGAGTAAATGGTTCAAATATAAAGCTGATTATTAATTCATTTAAACGCCAAAAAACAATTATAAACACATGCTCTCTTTCCCCCAGACCTTGCTTTAGACTCCGAATTTTTAAGCTGTGAAAACTTTGGGACTATTTCATACAGGATTTACGCGGCCTGCTGTTGGAAAACAACTGCGGGCCGCTTTTTATTTGATAAGCCGGAAAATGAAATACTCCATAAGCCGCTCCAACTCATCCATATTTTCATTTTCAATTCTTACTTCTGTTAACGATGGCAGATGCTCAGCATAGTAATGATGGTTATTTGCCATTTCTAGAAGGTCACTTGCTGCTGCTTTTGGGTAGGGGAATGCCGGGTTTATTTCTATGATTATTCCAGCGATTTTTGCATTCAAGCGTTTTAGAGTTCTAAAAAAACCTTGCTTGTTCTCCTCGTCTACCTCTTTTATATGGTAGGCTTTTGTCCCTTCAGAAATTACAAGTTGGTGCAGCGCATCTCGGTCAATGTAATCCGTTGGGGTTGCTAACCTTACGGTGTCTACTATGGTTTTTATGACGATTTTCAACTTCTGTTGAGGGTCTTCAATATTCATGGTATTGAAGTCAATTCGAGAACGGATCCATTCCCAGTAATAAGAAACAAGATAAACCAAAAGCAAGTGCTTGTTGGTGAAATAGCGATAGATAGACGCTTCGGTAGAACCGATTTTAGCAGCCAATTTTTTGAAAGTGAAAGATTCGATCCCAATTTCATTGATGAGTGAAATCCCATCACTGATTATCTTTTTACCCAGTTCCGAAGACTGGGGATCTCTTAAATAGAGATTTTCATTAACGCTGATTTGGATCGATATAAGCATCGCCTTAGTTATTTGAACAAAGCTAAATAAAATAGTTTTATTAAAACATTTTTAAGTTATTATTGTATAAATGATAGTAATACTATAGTTTTGTGTTGTAAAACAAAATATGATAGATATTTTACCATATACTATATCCGTAGCCAGATTAGTTGTAATTGCTATTGGCTTTATGAGTATGACTGCAATATATGCAAGCGATACGAATGCATTTTTAGATGTTGCTGAGGAAATAGAGATTGTAGAATATGAGAATACTGTGGAGGAAGAAGGAGATTTTGATCAAAAAATTGAACATGATGACGATGCAATATCGTCATTAACAGAATATGGATACAATGGCTCTATTGTATTTTCAAGTGCTACTCAAGAGGCCATGCGTTTTAGTTTCTCAAGAATATTTTCACCTCCTCCCGAAGTATAATTTCACAATTAATTAAATCACTTCAACGGAGCAAATTCCGTGAATTGCAGAAGTGGTTTATTTCCATAAAAATAAGTCAAAACCATTGTTAGCTTGTCTCCAAAGGTGTAAAGGGCTGGCGTATTCTATAAGAAAAAGGAATGCAGCATTCAGTTGGTGAAGAAATGCCCTGTGCCTAAGGGGGCAAGCGTTTCAATTTTTAAATTAAAAAAAATGAACTCGACAGAAAACGTAAAAACTGGCTTTTTAGCCAACCTTAAAAATGACCTCCCCGCAAGTATTGTAGTATTCTTAGTAGCTGTTCCTTTGTGTTTGGGCATTGCTTTAGCCTCAGGAGCACCACTTTTTTCAGGCATTATCGCAGGAATTATAGGTGGCATCGTAGTGGGTGCATTTAGCGGTTCACAATTAGGCGTTAGTGGGCCGGCAGCTGGTTTGGCTGTAATTGTATTGTCAGCTATTCAAGAACTTGGTGCCTTCGAAATATTTTTGGTAGCTGTTGTAATTGGCGGTATTTTCCAATTGCTTCTGGGCTTTGCCCGTGCGGGTATCATTGGTTATTATTTCCCATCCTCTGTGATCAAAGGAATGCTTTCTGGCATCGGGGTAATCATCGTTTTAAAGCAAATCCCACATGCATTTGGGTATGATAAAAGCCCTGAGGGTGATTTCGCCTTCCAACAAGTAGATGGGCACAATACTTTTTCTGAATTGTTTTATATGCTTGATTATGTAAGCACAGGGGCAATTATTATTACCCTGGTCTCAATGGCCATTCTCATATTATGGGAACAATCTTTTATGAAAAAGATCCGAGCTTTCCAGATTGTCCAAGGACCGCTTGTAGTTGTAGCTTTAGGGATTGTCTTAAACCTAATCTTCCAGAATATGGAAGGGTTTGCATTAAAAGGTGAACAGATTGTAAGCATCCCGGTAGCTGGAAGTATCGCTGGTTTTTTTGATCAATTTACATTCCCCGATTTCGGTGAAATAATGAACCCCGCAGTATGGATCACGGGAATAACGATTGCTGTAGTGGCCAGTCTCGAAACTTTGCTTTGTCTTGAAGCAACGGATAAACTTGATCCATACAAAAGGGTAACACCTGCCAACCAAGAATTGAAAGCTCAAGGTATTGGAAATATCGTTTCAGGCCTGATCGGTGGCTTGCCAATTACACAAGTAATTGTACGTAGTTCAACCAACATCCAGTCTGGCGGAAAAACTAAAGCATCTGCTATTTTTCACGGTATCATTCTGTTAGGTTGTGCAATGGCTATCCCACATGTGCTCAATTTAATACCTTTGGCGAGTTTGGCAGCGATTTTATTTTTGGTGGGGTATAAATTGGCAAAGCCAGCCTTGTTCAAACAAATGTATCACCTTGGTAAGGAGCATTTTATTCCATTTATGGTGACTATACTCGGAATTGTTTTTACTGATTTGTTAATGGGAATAGGCATGGGTATGGTAGTCGCAATCTTCTTTGTGTTGCGTGCTAATTATAAGAAGCCTTATTTCTTTGACCCAGAACAGCATAAAATTGGCGAACCGATTCTGTTACAGTTGTCAGAAGACGTAACTTTTTTGAACAAAGCTGCGATATTGCAAACACTCAATCATTTGCCTGAGAACTCCAAAGTGATCCTCGATGCGTCCAAATCTGTGAATATCGATCAGGATGTAATCGAAATCATTGAAGATTTCAAAGCAAATGCAAGGTTTAAAAATATTGATTTGGAAATAATTGAAAGGAAGAAGAATGTCCCTAAATATCCAGCAAAGGAATTTGTAAAAATGATAGGCTCCGCTTCTGTTAATGGAAAGGAGAAAGATGTGGTATATAATTAAACCAACCTTTTGAATGAAATCGGTTGATTTTTCTAAACATTAATTTTATAGCTCAATGCTGTAAGAGGCTGTTTTAAAACCTGAAGTGCTGGTGAGAAGATAAGATTTTTGCATCAATTTTCTTTTGATTTGAGGAGCATATCCATAGATACGTGACGAAAATCCAGAGGAAATTGGGGTGAAAAGATATTCTCGTAGACGTGCTTGAGGTTTTAAAACAGCCTCTAAGTAATATTAACTAACAAATAATAAAAATGACAATTCAAGAATTAAATGAAGCGACACTCACTCCTGAACTCCAAGCTTCTATTACACCAGCTGTTGCCAAACAATTATTAGTGGAAGGAAACCACATGTTTGTGGAGGGAAAAAGTATTGGACGCCAATTGATTTCTCAAGTCAAACAAACTTCTTCTGGCCAATACCCACATTCTGTTGTGCTGAGCTGCATTGATTCCCGCATTCCTACAGAGATTGTATTCAATCAAGGAGTAGGTGATATTTTCAATGCACGTGTAGCTGGCAATATTGTAAATGAAGATGTACTTGGAAGTATTGAATATGGTTGTAAAGTGGCAGGTTCTAAATTGGTCGTCATACTTGGCCATACCTCTTGCGGTGCTGTAAAAGGAGCCTGCGACAATGTGGAGCTGGGAAACATCACGGCTCTACTCAGTAAAATCAAACCTGCTGTAGATGCAGTAACCACAACACCAGGCGCAGAGCGCAATTCAAAAAACCTGGATTTTGTAAATGCGGTGTCCAAAATGAATGTAGAGTTGACCATTCAAAACCTGAAAAGGGACAGCCCAGTATTGACAGAAATGGAAGCCAATGGCGAAATAGCCATTGTCGGTGCGATGTATGATGTGGGGACAGGCAATGTCACTTTTTACGATTGATTTTGAATACCTGAAATGGGGCTGGTGCGGTTGTGCCAGCCCCATTCCTTTTTTATTAAACCAACTTTTAAACATGAAAATCTGGTTGCGGTCAATAGTATTATCATTTTTCCTTTTTACTTCCCTATTTCTTCACGCACAAACTGCCACTCACACTAACTCGTGGTGGATGTATTTTGGCAACCACCGCCTGAACGATAAACTGGGGTTGCACACAGAATATCAGTTTCGCCGACACGATATTGTGAGCGATTGGCAGCAGTCGCTCATGCGAGTCGGACTAGATTATCATTTGCCAAAAAAAGCAATGGTGACAGCTGGGTATGGATGGATCGTTTCATTTCCTTATGGTGAACAGCCTATTCCAGCAAAATTTACGGAGCACCGCATATGGCAGCAGTTGGTGTTGCAGCAAAACATTGGCAGGTTCAATTTCCAACATCGCTATCGCCTGGAGCAACGATTTTTAGAAAACGTCAGCCTCGATGTAGTTGGTAATAAGGTCGTGGATGGTCATCGGTTTCGCCAGCGGGCACGCTATAGATTCTTTTTGGCAGTGCCTATTTCAAATAAAACAATGGAGGATAACACCCTCTTTTTCTCAACTTATGAAGAAGTGTTTTTGGGTTTTGGGAAAGGCATACAGAGAAATATTCTTGACCAAAACCGGCTGTATTTCGCACTTGGTTGGCGTTTCAACAAAGACGTAAATGTGCAGCTGGGCTACCTAAACCATTATGTCATTAAAGGTGACGGCGACCATCGGGAAATGAACCACACCCTACAGTGTGGTCTAACCTATAATTTAGATTTGAGAAAGGGCGGGTAGCTCATCATTTGAGTAGGATTCCCATTTTTTCCAATTCATCCTTGAGCTGAATGGGTGATTCGAAATGGATAGATGTCAAGCCCAGCGCTTTGCCAGCTTGTACATTGCGAAAATTGTCATCTATGAAAATGGCTTTTTGAGGGGTCACATCGTATCTGTCAAAAAGTATTTTATAAAACTCAGGAAACGGCTTCCGTGTTTTTTCTTCCCCACTCACCACAATCCCTTCAAACCAATGTAGGAATTCAAACCGGTCGAGTGCAACTGGAAAGGTTTCTGCCGACCAATTGGTGAGGGCGTATAATTGGTACTTTTTACTCTTTTTTATTTTTTCGAAAATGTCAACAGTAGGTTGAATCGCACCGCCTAACATTTCTTCCCAGCGCCCATAAAATGCTTTTATTTCTGTTTCCCATTCTGGAAATTCTACCAGTTTATCATTTGTAGCTTTTTCTATAGGATATCCGGCATCTTGGTTTTCATTCCAGTCAGGAGTGCAAACATTTTGGAAAAAAAACTGACGCCGTTCTTCATCTCCCTGGAATATTTTATCAAAAACATAATCGGGGCTCCAGTCGATAAGGACTCCCCCTATGTCAAATATGATTGTGTCGTGCATTTTTTGAATTCTATTGTTTCATGGTTTCATTATTGTATTGTTACATTGTTTTCGAAATTTGCATTAATAACCATGAAACCATGAAACCATGAAACCATGAAACCATGAAACCATGAAACCATGAAACCATGAAACCATGAAACCATGAAACCATGAAACCATGAAACCATGAAACCATGAAACCATGAAACCATGAAACCATGAAACCATGAAACCATGAAACCATGAAACCATGAAAAACAGCAAATGTAATCATTTACAGATTTCATTTTCTCCTCACTGCGTAGATCAATTCATCGAGATATTCTCCATTTTTAAAAAGGGTTTTTTCAAATCGCCCTTCCAAAATAAAACCCGTTTTTTCAAGTACTTTTTGTGAAGCGATATTATTGCCGAATGGGCGAGCAAAAATCCTGTCTATTTCCCAATTCTTGAACCCATAATCCACCATTTGCTTGATAGCTTTGGTTACAATCCCATTGCCCCAAAAAGGTTCGGCAAGCCAATAACCCAACTCTGCATTTTTACATTGTATATCTGATTGTGGATGGAGTCCAATTGCGCCGACTGATTTTCCATTTATGTCAATAGTGAACACGTTGGGTGGATCAGATTCTTCAACCATAGCCAAAAACTGTTGGCCGGCCTCCATTGTATAAGGGTGGGGGAATCTATTGGTGAGATTTTTAGCAATTTTTGGATTGTTGGCGTGGTACACGAAACTTTCAAGATCTGCTGAAGTGAGAGGACGTAATGTAAATTTCATATTGATTGAAAAATTTAAATAGAGAAAATTATTTTGCCAACTGCCAACTGCCAACTGCCTTTCAATAACTATTTCGTTCCCTGATTGTGCCATCTTTACGATGAATAATTACATCTGAGCCATAGTTCTTTGCAATTTCTTTAGCTCGGTCAATTGCATCATCCTGGTATTTATAAGTAGCTGTGTAGCGTTCATTGCCTTCACCCTTAACTGCCCAGCCTTCTTCGTGAGGCACCACGTGCTGATGATGGGTAGGAGGGCTTGTTCTGGCACCAAGGTTTTTTAAAATTATTTTGATAATTTTTTTTAGCAAATCCGACCAAAAATTAGAATCTTTTATATTTGACATCAGTATCTTTTTTTGTGTTTAACACATAATTAGAAATTGCAACATTTTATTCTCAGAACGAAGTGGTTTGGGAATTTGATTTTCTACAAACCACTGGTTTTGTGGATATGGCGATGGAGAAATGATTTATTTTTCCCCAAATTATTTCGGAATCGGTATACATTGAAGCCTTATTAATGGCAATCTTTTCTTTATCCATGCTTGAATGATGACGAATAATTATAGGCTATGAAAAAAATTATTCGTTTTGATTCTGGCCTTCTTTCTTTTTCTTCCGTTTTTCAGGATCGAGTTCTATCTTAATTGAAAATCCGCCTTTTTTTGAAGTTCTATTCTCCAATGCTTTTTCTTCCCTTAATGTATCTGGATTGAATTGGTCAAATTCCTCTTCATGGCCATACCAGCCGACCCTCCACGCAGTAAGCCTGTCTACCTCTAAATCCGACTTATTTTTATGGGTGTTTATCATTATGGAATTTGGGTAAAGTTCCATTGCTTTTGCTGCAGTTTTTTTTGTTTGGCTTTCACCAAAGTATAAATCCCATGCACCAAATTGATGTAATATTTCATGTGCCATCACAAATCTGTCAGTCCGCAATCCATAAGTACTTTGGCAATAGATGACGGCTATGTCAACATTATTAATGGATCTTCTTTGATAGGCATGACTTCTTCCTTTGCTTTTTACAAAAAGAACAATTTTTAATTTTTCGATAGATTCATCATATCTATTTCTCTCCAAAAATTCTTCGAATGATCTATAGCCTCTTTTGTGGACAATTTTTCTCACAATTTCAGAAGGTGAATTTTCCCCTCTATTTATTGCATCTACATATATGACCTCTCTGTTATCAAAAAAGAATGAATTATTATCGAATTGGATTTCCTTGCCATACCCGAGCGCTTGGTCTGCAATCCATTTTTGGCCTCTTTCAAATTCTTTGAAAAAAAAATCTTTTTCTTCGTTTTCCCATATATCCTCACTGGTGTCTACAAATATTGTCATAAATGTTGCTGTGCCTCCCAGCTGACTTTTGTAAGTGTATTTCTCTCTATGAACTTGGCTGAGTGAAATAAGTGCATACGATAATAGTAATGAAATTAAGATTAATCGGATTTTCATTGGTGTTAAATTTTATGGTTATTGTCAAATTCGAGGTTGTCTAAAAATTTATTCCCAGACCATTTCGGAATCGGTATAATAGTGGTCTTATTGAATTAATAAAATATTCTCGCAGACGTAATTCAGGTTTTAAAACAGCCTCTGAGCAATCATTATCAGGTCATTGGTTGTTGTCCCTTTCTGTTGTTCATCTTGTATTCTTTCTATATGAATAATATTAAATCCATTGTTTTTAATGGCCGCTGATAAGTAATCAGCTTGATGGTAGTGGATGAACATTTTGAATTCCCCACCAGAACTAGGTTCCTTCAGTCCTGACTTATTATAGTCGTCCTCCATAGTACTTAAATAAAATACACCATCAGGGTTTAGTAAAAGGGCGACATTGTCAATCAATTCAATAGCTTCAGTTTTTGATAAATAAGGAAGGCAAAATCCGCAAACAATGGCATCAAACTTCTTGTCGAGTTTCGAAATATCTCTACAATCCATTGATAGAAATTCACCAGAAGGATTATTCTTTTTTGCAAGCGATAGCATGTTGACGGATAAATCAATTCCTAATATTCTAAACTCAGAATTTTTACTTAATAAATATTTTGAAATGTTTCCTGGACCGCAAGCAATATCCAAAATTACAGCATTTTCTTTTTTTATGCATTTGTAAAATAAAGATAGTGGATTTTGATATAAACTCAAATCCATGAATTTGTCTTGATATTCTACAGCAAAGTTATCGAACGCCTTAATTGCGCTTATGGTCTTTTTCATTCTTGAATGAGGTAATTATTTATATTGGACTTTCACTTCTCTCTAAAAGCAATTTTTTAATTAATACAACTTGCCCCAAGTGATAGTAACTATGCTCAATCATGCCAAGTAAATTTCTTTGGTAAGTGCCATATTTTTCATCAACAAATCCTTCATTCAATTTATCATCAGGCATTTTGTCGACCAGATTAGCAAACTTTTCCGCATTGCTCCACATTTCGTTTAATAATTCTTCCCAATCTTTTTGTGATTCAATGGGGGGCATATCAAAGCTGTATTTATCCCTGATGTCGAGTGTGCCTCCTTCCAAAACCTTTAATACCCCCGCCACATAATAATTAATATGAAACGCAAGTGATGCGATGGTATTTAAAGAACCTATTTTAGTCGTAGCCATTTTCCAGCTTACATCTGATAATTGGGTTTTAAAATTAGTGGATACCCATTCTCCATTTAATATGACTTCTCTGAATTGATTAGCTATTTGTGATGTCTGCTTCATTTGCTAAATTATCTTTTGTTAGTTGTAATATTTGATAAGCGAGTCCAATTCTTATTCGTATGTATTGTTGGAAATTGGTCATTTGATTTCTCCCAAGGGGTTTAAACCCCTTGAAATCATTCCATGTTATACTTGGCCAATTTAGGTTTTGTGCAAATCATGCTTGTTGATATATAGGTTTATAAGAGTTGATAAAAAGTTGATAATCAACCTTTATAAACTTTTTATCAACCTATTGTCAACTTCCTTCATTTGCACAAAACCTATTATGGTACAGTATAAGATGGAGAGAATGCCAAAATGTGCAATTTGTTATAAAAACGGAAATATTAGTACAAGAATTTATTCATAAAATTCCTTAGGGTATTCAACAACTCCAGTTACGTTATTAAGCCCGTTCTTAACCAATTCAATTGCCATGCAGTTATCTTTTGGCGCATCAAAAGGTAATTCAATGCCAAATGTATCTGCTCTCACATAACCAAATCTTGGATAGTAGTTTTCGTGCCCAAGAATAATAATAGATTTATATCCTAACTCCCTCGCTTTCTGGTGTGATTGTTCAATTAGCATTCCACCGATTCCCTTTCCTTGAAATTCGGGTAAAATAGATACTGGAGCTAAGGCAAGAGAATCAAAAGCTTTTTCATCATTAATTACTTTAATCTTCGTCAATAAAATATGACCAATAACTTGGTTCTCATTTAAGGCGATTAATGACAGTTCCGGAATAAAGTGATTCGATTTTCGCAACCTTTCAACAAGCAAATGCTCTTTGTGGTCGCTTATTTCCACTTCACTAAATGCATCTTTGATAACGTTATGCACTGTGTTGTAATCGACGGGCTCTTCCTTGCGTATACTTATTTTCATTTGAATTATTGAAATGGGTTAAGCGTCTTTTTTAACTGTAGAAGTATTTTTCTTTGTTCTGTTCTTATATCAATTGATTCGAATAATATAAAAAGTTCAACAATTCGATTTGTTGTTTAATATAGGTTTCGATCAATTTTAATTGACCATTGATGTATTTTTCTTGCCTCTTGTTTAATAAGAAAACGGAACTTTCCCCAAAATTAAATTTTTCATTCTCCCCATCTAACAAACGTCTGTAACTTTCTACATTTTGATCAAGCAAAATAACTTGATCTTGGAGAAGCAGCTGTTGTTGCCAGCTATTGTCTATCTTATTTTGTAATTCGTTTCGTTTATTCTGAATGTCCAATTCTATTTCCTGTAATTTTATTTCTCCTTTCTGAACATCAGACCTTTCGCTTCTAAAGAGGAGGGGCATAGAAAAATCGAATCCCCATTTATAGTCATTTAGAGAGTAGTTTGGCGTCACATTGTCCTCGGAAGTAGCCAGCAATGGATTGTATTTTATTTTAAATTTTGGTTTTAGTTTTTCTCGCTTTAGCCTTTGTTCAATCTCAAAATAAGAAAGTTTATTGACTGCAGCAGAAATGACAGGATGGCCGGACAAGGATGAATTGTCCAAATTAGTAACTGTGGGTAAAAATTGATTTCTGTAGTTTTCTGGCTTAGTGGTTTCTTGGAGTGCTACCGGGATTTGATTAAACCACAGGTGGTTTTCAACAGCCTGCCTATATTTTATTAAGCCCAATTCATTCTTTTGCAAGTAAGCCTTGGCATCCTGGTTTAGGATAAATGCCTCTAAGGTGTCCATTGCCGTTTTTTCACCATTTAAAAATGATTGTTTCGTATTTTGTAAATATGTGTTGGCTATTGAAGCATTTTCTAAAAAAACTTCCTTGCTATAAGAATATTGTTGCCAGATCAGATAGGAGAGTGAGGCATTGTAGATCAAATCATTTAGAATTATTCTTTGCTCATTCTTTGCTATATCTTGAAATACTTTTGCTTGTTCAAGTGCAGTCTTTCTTTCGTTTATGATTAGTCCCTGTAATACATTTATTTCGACTCCAAGATTCCAGATCCCAAAATCATCTGTATTATTTTCAGGATTTAGAAATACACCTTCTGTATTTTCATAACCTCCCACAAAGTCAATTCCCAAGAGAGTCGGTAACTTTAATTTTGTTTGATATTGACGGTAATACAATTTATCATCGAACTTTTTTTGATTCCAGTCGGAAGAAATTATAGGGTCAAAATTTCCTTTTGCTCCCAATGTTTCTGCTTTCGCTAATTCTAATTTTAAATCTGCTTTTTTGGCAATAGGGTGGTATAGAAGCAGGTTCTCCAGAAATTCCTTGTATGTCAGGGTTGTACTATCCGTTTGACCATAGCATTTGAGACTTCCAACTCCCAAAATAATAATGATTGAAATAATTCTCCATGCTATTGCTATCCCCATTATTTGGTCAATTTAAGGTTTTCTAAATTTTTTCCATGCGGCACAGCTTTTCCATTCTCATCTACTTTGACAAATACAATATTTTCTATTTTAATTATAGTTTGTTTAGAAAATACATTTCTTACTTCACATGAAAAACTGATGGATGTGAGGCCTATTTTTTTGAACCCCAAACCAATTTCAATGACATCTCCTTGTTGAGCCGAACTGACAAAATCAATTTCAGAAATATATTTCGTAACCACGCTTTTGGATTCCAATTTTGTCATGGCGTATATTCCGGCTTCTTCGTCAATCCATCTCAATAATGCCCCGCCAAATAATGTATTTCTTGCATTTAAATTTTCAGGCTTTATTAATTTACGGGAATAAAAATTCATATTATTTAATTGATTTTAATGGTGCTTTTCGTTTTATTTCATTTTCGTTTCCTTTTTCTGTAGAATAGTAATCAGGCGGAAAGCCATTTAGTTGCCTCCATACCTCATACCATATTGGCACTTCTTTTAATAGAATAAATGCATTAGCACCTGTCCCAATGCTCAACTTTTCAGGCCATTCTTTTTTTTCTTTATTTGGGCTTATTAAGATCCTGTAGTATCCATTTTCGCTAATAAATTTATCAATGGCTACTATGGTTCCAGAAAATACTCCTGTAGAAGATTCTGGCCAACCGCTAATTACGATAGCCGGCCACCCATCAAACCTTAGCTGTACAAGGTCACTAATTTTAAGTAGAGGTAAATCTTGCGGCTTTAAATAAACTTCAACCGCTATGTCATATTTGGAAGGCATGATGGTGGCAATATCTGTCCCTTCTTTTATAGTTTCTCCAATTCCCTTTTTTATGGTTTTTGTGATATAGCCCGATTGTGGAGCGGTTATGTAATAATACTTTTGTCTTTCATTATAATTGCTAAATTGATTTCTAAGCTTGGATTTTGAGGCAACACTTTCTAATTTGGATGACAATGCCGATTGTTTGTCAGATTGAGATTTTGCCAATTTATCGGCATAATCTTTTTCAATCGATATTATTTCAATGTTCAGGTTGACAAGCTCATTCTTTTGGTTGAGTACTTTGTTCTTTTGGACAATTACTTTTGCATTTGCAGACTGGACTTTGTATTCTTTTTCTTGTAATTCAGTAAGTGTTTTTAATCCTTTTTCGTGTAATTCTTTGGTTCGTGACAATTGATTTTTGGCGATCTCCAAATTGATTTCATAGGCAACCAGGTCAATGCTGTCCATGCTTATTTTATTCCTCGTTTGTTGCATTTTATTTCTCGTTTGTTCTCTTTTTAATTCCAACCCTTCTTGAAGTGCAACAAATTGATTTTCTAGTGCAATTACTTTTTGACCATAAGATTCGATGCTTTGTGATTTTGCTGTTATTTGTTCAGAAGTTCTCTCCAATAATTCAGGGTCAAAATATTCACTTTTTACTTCTGATATAAATATAATAGTGTCGCCTTTTTCCACATAATCTCCTTCTTGTACATACCAGTTTTCCAGCCGACCTGCTATAATAGACTGTATAGCTTGAGGCCTTTGTTCTGGAGATCTTGTAGTGACATATCCTTTTGCATTAATGTTTTGTGTCCAAGGCAAAAAAAGACATAAAAAGAATCCAGTGGCTAAACCAGCAATTAGCCATAATGTCAATCTACGGGTATGGTTTTTTTTTAATAATCCGTACGATTCAAACTCGTTAAGGCTGATAGATGGTGAAATACTATTTTCGGATATATTCAACATGGAAGAATCTTTATTAGGAACGAGGGATTAATAAAACACACAAGATTTACAAAGTTATTATTGCCTCTTTCCTTATTTACTGAGTTCAATAATTCTATCGCTTTTTTCTTTCCAATATGAAAAGTCGGAAACGACAATAACTGTCCAATTCTGCTCTTTATCCATTATGTAATCAATAATTCTTTTCTTTTCGGTTTCTTCTATAAATTGTAAGGGGTCTTCCATTAGAAGTAATTTCGGCTTGCTAATAATTATTCTTGCGATAAGGAGTTTCTGTATAATGCTTCTGGGCAATCTTCTCCCTCCACTGTCCACAAAACTTTCTATCCCTTTGGGCTGATGAATCAAGTATTCTTCAAGTTTTAATAACTTTAGAATAGATGACATTTCATTGTCGGGAATATTTCTGCCTAATAGGATATTTTCTTTGAAAGTCCCTTCAAAAATTTGATTGATCGGAAAGGAGACCCCTAAAGAATCATGCAACATTTCTCTATGATAATTAGAAAGTGGAATTTCATTTATGTATAGCTCTCCATCTTCAATTTCATAAATCCCTGCTAATATTTGAAGCATTAAAGATTTTCCACTCCCTGATTTTCCTGATAAAATTACTTTCTCGCTGGCCTTTATTTCAAAAGATAAATTATTGATGATTTTGTTTTTTTCATCAGGGAAGCCAAATACTATTTCAGATGCTTTTAGAGATAAACCTTGTGTTGAGTCGACGACAGCCGTTCCATTGTTTTTATCTAATTGCAAATCTGTTACGTAACCAATTTTGTCCAAAGCAGTAAGCACATCATATATTGTGTCAATAATTCGCAGTACTTTTTCTACTGAATTAATAATAAGGATGATTATAATTTCTGCCGCTACGAATTGACCAATATTCATTCTTTCTTGGAAGACCAAATAGCCGCCTAACAATAGGAGCCCAGCTGCTACAATTACTTTGAAACCAATAAAAAGTCTGAACTGGCTTATCAATACTTTAAAGTGATTTTGTCTGGAAATCAAGTATTTCCCAACAATATCATCCGTTTTGTTTAAATGGAGTTTGCTTTTAGCATAGATTTTAAAACTTCTGTTGGCCCTTGCTACTTCCTCTAGCCAATGCGCCAACTGATATTTATACTTACTTTCTTTTAAGCTTGTTGATAATCCTTTTGGCCCAGTCACTTTAAAAATTAACCAAAGTATCAAAGCAAGTGAAAGGCCAAGTAGGATGAAATATGGACTGTAAATGGCTAAAAGAATCAATCCAAATACTATTTGAAAAATAGCCAATGAAAAATCAATCAATATTTTGGGAAGTCCTTTTTGAATGGTCAGTGTGTCGAAAAAACGATTGACTAATTCAGGCGCATGAATTTTATCGAGTTCCAGGAATGTGATTTTTGGTATGCGGTAGGCAAATTCAAATGCTGAGCGTGCAAATAGGTCTTGTTGGATATTTTCTACGATCCGTAACTGATAGACCTGGAACACCCCAGTTATAGCTATTCCAGCTAAAACAAATCCAACTAGAATCATCCATGTGGAGGTTAATTCCCCTGTTTGAAGAAAGTTTATTATTGCTTGTATCCCAAGAGGAAGGGTAAGATTGACGATCCCAATGAATAGCGCGTAAACATAAATTTGTCTTAATTCGGTTTTGTATCTTGTAAGTAGCCTCCAAAAACGCTTTATCGGTGGTTTCATCATGTTTCTTCACTTTCAGATTTCAACAAAACTAAAGGATTTTGGTTTTCCAAACAGTACCTTAGATTGATAATTCAAACAGATATAGCGGTCATAAAAAAAGGAGGCATTTTTTAAAATGCCTCCTTTTTTTATACTCTTACGTTAGTTGTAAAACACCTTCCTAAATCAATACTTCAATACCCTGTATTTTGCACCAAATTAGGATTGGCCGCAAGATCAGAAGCGGGGATAGGAAAAATATTTCTGAATCCTTCTGTAGCTCGGCCTTCTTTTACGCCACCTTTCCAGGGCCATGTGTACGTTCCATCCGTGTATTGATCGAAGCGAATCAAATCAATCCGTCGATGACCTTCCCAATACAACTCCCTCACCCGTTCATCTAAGATGAAGTCAAGGGTTAAATCATTCATGGTGATCTGTCCGTCTTGATTTGTATAAGCCCTTTCTCTCAGCATATTGATATAAGAGAGTGCCTGAGCCTGATCGCCACCTTGCCCACCTCTTAGTATTGCCTCAGCATATATTAAGTAGGCATCAGCCAGTCTGAAAAGCGGGAAATCGGTATCGACATGAGTAGGGTCCGAACCAGGTTGGCCACCCATATTGGTGTTCGTAAATTTAGGTACAGCTATGCCTTCTTCAAATTTTCCAATATCATCGATTTCCAAACTTTGACCATCAGTATAAAATATGGCCCTTTTATCTATTTCTCCAGTAAGGTCTGGAAACTTATCGAGCATTGCGGTAGTAGTTCGCATACCTGCCCAGCCATCGCTCACACCATAATCTGTTGCCTCCATTGTTCCACCAATGGCTCCATGAACTAAGAAAGTAGTATTCCCCCAGTTTTGAGAGTTTTTGCCATCGGAATTAAATGCAAAAATGATTTCATTGGACAAGTGATTGTCCTTCATGAACAGATTTTGATAAACGGGTTCGAGTGTATAACCTGCATCGATCACTTTTTTACAAGCTGTAATACATTCGCTGTATTTTGCAGCTCCTATCATTGACTCAGCGTTGAGGTACAGTTTAGATTGCAACATCCATACTGCGGCTTTGTCAACCCTGCCATATTCATTTTGACGAGGTTCAGGGAGATTGGATTCTATAGCAGCTAATTCAGATTCAATAAAATCAAACAACTCTTGGGGAGAGGCCTGAGAAGGTAGGTCGGCAGAAATAGTTTCTGCCAAAGGGATGCTGCCAAACAAGTCCAATGCATGCCAGTAGGCCAATGCTCTGAGGAAGCGTGCTTCGTCTCTGTAGTTTTTAACAATCGCTTGATCGGCAGCGGAAATTCCATTTGCAGTCAATCTCGCATCGGAAGATTGTTTTAAAAAATCATTGGCAAACGACACTATTAGTGCAATGCGATAATACATTACCCGCACAAACTGATTTTCAGAGGACCATGCGTGATCGTGCAGGTCTCGAATACCAGCATCTGTCCAACCAATAACAGCTTCATCAGTAGTGAGCTCTTGAGCTTTCCAGTATACTCTGATATAGCTCGTAAAGCCCTCATCATTTACAATTGAAATATCACCATCGCCATGTGGGCCATCTTGACCTGTAAGGGAATAGCTCGCGTAAACTTTGGCCAAGTAGGAAGTATAGGCATCTAAGGAATTAAACACTTCAAATTCCGTGGAAGCATCCTCTGGGAAAATATCTAAATCAGTGCAGCCCCATGTGCCCACTATTGCCATTATAAAAAGGAAAAAATATTTTTTCATGATTCTTTTTTTATTAAAAATTAATCCTCGATTTTAACTCCAAGTTTGTTCCAACATTTTGGAATTTCGAGATTCAAAATTTATAACCCAACATTTACTCCTATTAAAAATCTTCTTGAAAAAGGATAAATGTTATTATCGATACCTGCATTAAACTGAGGCAGCTCTGGGTCTAAACCCGAATAGCCCGTCAGCGTAAATACGTTTTGTACAGTCGCAAAAACACGCATGTTTCGGAAGATTGATTTTGGGGTGAAGTTGTACCCCAACATTATGTTGTCCAATTTCAAGAAAGAAGCATTTTCAATGTAGATGTGCGATTTGAGCTGTCTTTTATTGAAATTATTGACAAATGCAGTTTCATGAACATTATTGGTCACCCTATCTGTAAGTCTTTCGAAATAGCCAGAGCCAGAAGCGATATTATTATAGGCATAATTGCCTACGTTGGCTCGGAACGTAGCGGATAGATCAAAGTTTTTATATCGGGTGCTTGATGTTAGTCCAAAAATAAAATCAGGAGCAGCTTTTTCCCCAATGACCAAATCATTTTCATTAATTAACCCATCGTCGTTGATGTCTTCATAAATATCAAGCAAATCAATTAACCCATCTCCATTATGGTCTTCGTTGTCGGCCAGTGGTTTACCGTTTTGCATCAGGTGCTGATAGGTTCTGAAAGATTCAATGCTATTGCCTACTTTCAGTACTTGTATTGTTTGACCAACATCACCAGAAATGCCCCCTGTTTCGTAACCGGGAAAATTTGGATCATTTGAGTTGTCGAGTCTTTTAATTTCATTTTTATTGTAAGAAACATTGAAATTTAAATTCCAGTCCCAATCTTCCTTATCCATGACGACTCCATTCAATTCAAGCTCCACACCTTTGTTTTCCATTTCACCAATATTGGTCAATATCCTATCGCTCAAATTGGTAAAGCCGCCCGCTGCAATGGTGAACAATAAATCGTCGGTGTATTTACGATAAACGTCAATTGCCCCACTTAGGCGGTTGTTAAAAAATCCGAAGTCTACTCCGATATTCGTAGAGGTAGTTTCTTCCCATTTAATATTCGGGTCAACACCTTTCCCTCTTAACGTATTTACGAACGTATCTCCAAATTGGTATCTGGCGTCGTCAGTGCCATAGGAATAGAAAGTGGTAAATAGGAAGTCTGAAATATCCTCGTTACCAGTTACGCCCCAGCTCACCCTTAATTTTAGATTAGAAATATGGTTCCCCCAATTTTTTGCAAAAGGTTCTTCCATAATGCGCCAACCGAATGCTGCTGCTGGGAATAGCCCCCAACGATTGCTTACTCCAAACCTTGATGATCCATCACGGCGCAACGACAGCGTCAACAAATATCTGTCGTTGTGGGTCAAGTTGGCCCTTCCGAAAAAGGAGATTAGCCTATTGTGTACAAAGAAAGAATCTGGTTTGATATCGGTAGTATAATTCCAAGTGCCGTCCGTTTGCTCTAAGCCGTTGCCTTCAACCCACCAGTTTTTACGATCAAAGTCCTGCCAAGAATATCCACCAGTCAATGTCATGGAAGTATTGATTGGTTTTATATCTTTTTGGTAAGACCCAAATATTTCAAATAGTGTAGTGTAATTGGTCAGATCTTCATTGAACAAATAACCGCCGCGGTCGAAATTATTTCCATCCTTTAAGAATGGGTCTCTAAAATTCTGCTTTTCGCCATCCGTATAGTCGTAGCTGACATTCGTTTTGACTGAAAGCCCCTGGACAAATGGGAGCGCATACTCTAATGAAATATTGTTCAGTGTACGAATAGACGAACCGTGTTCATCTGTAAGCATGAGCGTGGAGACTGGGTTGTTGACAGCCAATGGATCGTTCCATTGGAAATAGCCGCCGTATTTTGAAGTCTCATCGAAGACAGGCCGAGTTGGATCGAATGTTAAAGCAGCACCAATCACATTGGGTGCAAACTGGTCTTTTGAAAAACCAGTTTTTGTATTGAAGGTGATTGTTAGAGCCTCGTTCAATAATTTGGCTGTGATATTGGCAGCGATACTTGTATTCTCATGAGCGGTGGTTTTGAGGATTCCATTGTTGTTTTGGTAGCCCGCAGAAACCAGATATGTCAAATCGTTTGAACCTCCTGACACCGAAAGATTATGCTCGGTGCCCCAAGCATTTTCAGTTACCTCATCCAACCAAATGGTATTGGCTTCTCCCAAAAATTCAAATTCTTGCGGGCCTTTTGCAAGAATGGCATTTCTAAAGTTATCGGGGCTTAATATTGGTATAGAACCACCAAGTGAAGAAACAGATGCATTTCCATTATAATTGATCCTGAGCTGGCCTCTTTGACCTGTTTTTGTTTTGATAATGATGACCCCATTGGCGCCACGTGACCCATAGATAGCTGCAGCCGAAGCATCTTTCAAAACAGAAATACTTTCGACATCATTTGCATTAATAAAGTTGAGAGGGTTACGCCCGCTGGCAGCCCCTCTGTTGTCAATTGGAATTCCATCAATTACTATAAGCGGAACAGATGAGGCAGAAAGAGAAGTGCCGCCCCTTAACCTAATCCGGTTTCCACCTCCCGGTTCTCCATTATTGCTTATTTGCAGGCCTGCTACTTTTCCATTAAGGAGGTTTTCTGGTGAAGAATTAATTCCTTTATTAAAGGTCTCTTCATCTATTTTGGTGACAACGCCTGTTAAGTCTTTTTTGCCAACACTTCCATAGCCAATGACAACGACCTCATCAAGCAATTCCACAGAAGCGTCAAGTTGGACGTCCATAATGCTGGACGTGATCACTACCTTTTTAGTTTGGAAGCCAGTATAGGAAAAAGTAAGCGTTTGGCCCTGTTGTGCATCTATGGTATAAGTGCCATCAATGTCAGTGACCGTTCCAATACTTTCCGTTTCATCAATGATAATGCTGACACCAATCAAACTTTCTCCTGAACCGGTTTCGGTCACAGTACCCGAAATTTGTGCAAATAGGTTAATGTTTGAAATAAGCATCAACGACAGCATGCAAAATGGAATAAAAAGGTTGAGCTTTTTGCGAATAGTAAATTTGTTCACCATTGTTAATTATTTAGATAAGTAAATGGCCAAATTAAAATGTAAATAAAAATAAAAATTAAAACAGCTTAACTCCAGCTGATTGGCTGATTGCAATAGCTTAATGAGTGCTGGTTTTAATTTTAATTGTCATTTTAATTTTGATTTTATATTTAAGTGTAAGGGGAAATAAAAACACGTATCACCCGGCCGAATTTATACACATTGAAAAAACGAAAACAATCAATTAAAATACTGGCGCCTGTACATAAAATTGGCGTATTGCGGTCTGTCTACAGGTAAAATAATCCTCTAATTGTTTGATTCGGCGACAGGGAAAGGTTTTTTAAACTTGCCTTAATTTGGGAAAATCAGCTTCTTTGAATATTTCGGGGTATTGGTAAATTCTTGGGACTAATAATTAGCATGCTCATGTAAGGAGAAAAAATCGAATCCAAAGTTGAATTCAAGAGATATGGCAATGCATGTAGTGAATATAAACCTTGGTGGAAAGCATTATGAATGCCTCCACCAAGATTTATTTTTTTAATAGCATTTTTATTTCCTAATTAGTCAAGGAAGGAATGCTATGCAAGTAGTCTATTGTGGTTCAGCAGTAGCTGAATATTCGTCGCCATCAAAAGAAAGTGTGATTTTGTAAGTACCTGCACTACCCAGTGAAATATTACCTCCATCCAATGTCAAGAATCCAAGATCACCACCAATGTTTAAATCCCAAGCACCACCAGCTCTGAATTTCCATTCATCAGTTGTGAAAGCACCTGTGTGAGTGTACGTTGTAATTCCATTGGCTGTATCAAATAAATCAGGCGAGAGTGCTGTATCAGCATCCCAGCTGCCTGATGGGTTACCAGTTCCAATTAACCCCCAGCCACCAGCAGTAACGGTAGCCGACCAAGTTGTTCCTTCGTCAGCAGTGGTCAATACTATGTAGTAACTACCCATCCCTGGTGTAGCTAAATTGCCACCACCTGTTACAAGGGCCGCTAAATCACCTCCAAGGTCAAAATCCCAAGCATCGTTGGTTCTGAATTTCCACTCACCTGTTGCTGCAAAAGTTACAACTCCATACCATGAGTGAACACCACTATTTTCCTTGTGGAATAAGTTCCTATCAGCATTCCAGGCATTTACTGTGGCATCGCCAATAATTCCAAATTGGTAATCATTTGGATTGAAAGTAATGACCGGTGCATCACCTGTTCTTACAGTTGTCAATGTAACACCACTTTGAGGTAACCAGCTAAATGTTACATTATATGTTCCATCTTCTGTTTGCTCAATATTTGGTTGATCATTACCAGTGGCCAAATCGGCAACAGCTCCTCCAAAATTGGTGAACAACTGATATCCATTGGCAGGATCAAATCCAGCATTAGAATCAATCCTTCTGTCGATACTCCAACGACAGTTAAAGCGCAGCTTGAATTGGCCGCTCCTCAAAACAACATCTGAAGCACTCCATACACCGCCTGCGGCATCAATAGTACCCGGTAAATCAGTATCTGTGGACCATCCTCCTTCTGTTGCATTACCAATGATACCCACTTTTTCGATTTTGTAAATGACCAGTTCTTTGGTCGTTTGGTCATGTGTGACTCTGTAAAAACCGCTGGCCGCAATATTGAAAGCAGCACCACCTTCAGAAGTGGTGACAACGGTGTAATCGTTCAATTCACAGGGAGCGGCAGAGCCAGCATCTGTAACAGTTGCTGCAGTCCCACCAATAGTAGAAGTGATTTCTTTGCTGGTTACCTGAACAACATTGTAATCACCTGCTTCCAAAAACATATAACCTCCAACAAAACCTGACCGGTCTTGTGAAGCAAAACTTTCATCTTCTACAGTTTCAGCAGAAAGCAAAGCAGAGGAAGAAGGATTTGATCCAGAAACAGCAAGATAAAGGCCATCAGCCACATTAACATCCCCTGATCCTGGATCAATAACGACGCCGTCGTCATCCCCGCAGGAAGTCATGAAGAATAGTGTGCTTGCCATAAGCATAAAGCTTAAAAAAGTAGTGAATTTGTTTTTCATATTAGAAATAAATTTATTTATGATTAAAGTACAAAATTAGTGACTTACGAGTAATTGATAGTATTTTAGGTTCAATGAATCAGATGATTTATGACAGTTTGTTCTGATTTTTTTCAACGGCATGCTTTTCATTTACAAATAGAACTGCAACAGCTGCAAGAGAAAGCATCACCCCTGCAAACACTACTGCCAACACACGGTCGTTGTGTAGATATTCTTTCATAATATAGCCAAAAAACAAGGTGGCCAGTATTTCAGGGATAACGATAAAAAAATTGAAGATGCCCATGTAAATTCCAATTTTCCCTTCCGGTAAATGGGGCGTCAATATGGCGTATGGCATGGACAATATACTCGTCCAGGCGATGCCCACGCCAAGCATGGAAAAGAGCAATTGGTATTTATTGGTAATAAATAATACAGCGATCAATCCAACACTGCCTGCAAGCAAACACAAGGCATGCGTTAATTTTTTTCCAAATTTTTTGGCAATGGAGGGTAAAAGCAATGCAAAAAGAAAAGTGATAAAAGAATAAAACCCAAAACAGATATTTCCCCAAACGACGCCCTCTGCGTACAAGGGTGAATCCGTATTAGGTGCTTGCATAATGTCATTGGCGACCATCACCGTAAAATAAAACCACATCAGAAACAATCCAATCCATGTGAAAAACTGGACGATGGCAAGCTGGTACATTACTTTGGGGCCATTGAAAATATTGGAAAAAATTTCTTTCAAAGCATACCCAACACCTTTGCTCTCCGCTTTCATTTTTTGAAATGCTTCGATGTCTTCAGGTGGGTATTCTTTAGTTCTAAAAACAGTCCATGCAACTGCTCCAAATAAAAACACCGCTCCAATTGCAAAAGCTATTTTCAGAAATGTAGGTACACCTTCTTCAGTGGTTTCGTCAGAAAAGCCCAAAAATTCAACAAAAAACCAGGGAAGCAATGCTGCGATAACAGCACCTATGCCTATGAAAAAACTTTGCATGGTAAATCCCCTCGTGATTTGTTTCTCTGGCAGTAAATCTGCAACAAATGCCCTAAAGGGCTCCATGCTGATATTAATAGATGCATCCAAAATCCAGAGCAATCCCGCAGCCATCCAAACAGCAGAAGAGTGTGGCATGAAGATGAGTGCAATTGAAGCTAAAATTGCACCGACCATGAAGTAGGGCCTCCGTCGTCCGAACCTGTTCCAAGTCCGGTCGCTCAAATAGCCTACTATTGGCTGAATAAGCAAACCAGTCATTGGAGCAGCAAGCCATAGCAAGGGTATTTCATCAGGAGTAGCGCCAAGGTACTCGTATATGGCGCTCATGTTTCCCATTTGAAGCCCCCAACCGAATTGGATGCCGAGAAACCCAAAACTCATGTTCCAGATTTGCCAAAAACTAAGTTCTTTCTTTTCAGCCATGTATTACGTATTGAGCTTTTATTTAGAGACCAAAAAAATTTTTTTCGGTCATTTTATGAAAACTAATTTTGCGAAACAGGGCTTAACGGCGCATAGCGCCAATCCCATTGGTAGAAAGGATAATAAACAGATAAGCGGCGCAGAGCGACGCTCCCCTTAGCCAATAAAGGCAGAGAAATAAGAGGGGCTTCGCTATGCGCCTTGAACACCTGATTCGCATTATTTATGTCAAAACAACTTCTCAGAATTTTCTCCTTTAATTCTGGATGACAATTCTTTTTGTAAAAAATTGACCTTGGGTTTTCAAGGAAATAAAATATAATCCATTAGCTACAGATGGTACTGAAAACTCTAACTGATCACCCGCTTCAATAAAATCAATGCCAGTTAGAATTCCTTGTACATTGTACATTTCTATTTGATTTACATTTAAGTTTTGGGGTAATTGTATTTGAATGACATCTCCTTGTTGCACGACTACCGGTGTTACTTTAATTTCTGCCAAATCAACTTCCTCTGTGGCGGTGATTGGAAAATAACCATTTGGAGGAGTTACTTTTTGTGAAGTATAAATACGGTATTCACCTGGGTTGAAACTGAGTTCAGCTTGCGTATCAGTTACATCCAATTCAGCTCCAGTAAAGTATTCGTACCAGGTGCCCGTATATTGGAAATCAGGATTGATGGTAGCTGGAGTAATGGCGAAATTGGCCAATGTGACTGCATCCATATCCTGGTGATTCAAGTGAACAGACTTGACAAAACTATCACTATCATCAAATGAAAAATCTGTGGTGGTAAAAGTTGGGAAATTAGTCCGTAAATAAAGCATGGCTGAAACCTTATCGTATAGTCCTCTCCTCGCATAATGATCATTGAAATAATCCCATCGAATTGGTTTCGGTGAAAGTCGGCAATCATCACTAATTGTCCCGTCCTCACATCGGTTGATGGAAAAGTCATAAGCCAGTTCACCAAATTGCCATAGCATCTTTGGCCCGGGAATGCTCAAATATATGGCATGTGTGCCAGCCACTCTTTCTACCAGCGTATCGAAGTCTTTTGTATTATAAGAACTGTTGCCGTTACCCCAGGTCTCAACTTTATAGGACATCCTTTCTTCATCATGGCTTTCCATGTAAGCAATGAGATGCGGGTCAGCCCAACCTCTATTGGTATAATCTGCCCCCGATAAGTTGGAGTTGTAACTCATTGCTGCTTCTGCAAATTGGTGGGTGGTATTGCTCCATAGCATCATGCCATGTTCCGACAATTCTTTTTCTTCGTTATTGGCAGCAAAATGCTCTAAAATGACAAATGAGTTTTCATCCAAGGACCAAACAAAATTTGCATAGTCTTTCAGTATATTAATCCGGCTTAAGTCATATTGCGCCATCAAGTCACCATTATTGCCTGAATTGAGCTGCGTAAATCCTTTAGATAAATCGAACCGGAAGCCATCAAAATGGTATTCTTCAATCCAATGACGGAGAATATGTTTGACCCAAAATTTGGTATAAGGGCTTACGTGGTTGAAATCATAACCGACATTAAAGGGATGGCGGGGCGTTTCATTGAGCCATGGATTGTCCGCTGCAGGGCGAAATTCCGTGGCATTCCAATACATTTGGCACAATGGGCTTTGTGAAAAAGCATGGTTGAAAACAACATCCAAGATAACGGCGATCCCTTTTTCATGAGCAGCATCAATGACTGCTTTGAGCTGATCCCGGCTACCGTAATATTTGTCTACAGCCATGTGGAAACTTGGATTGTAACCCCAGCTATTATTGCCTTCAAATTCTTGGATGGGCATTAATTCAATGGCGTTGACTCCCAGTCTTTCCAAATATTCCAAAGTATCTAAAAGTGATTTATAATTATGATCTTCTAAAAAATCACGCATCAAAATCTCATAAATGACGAGGTTTGATTTTTCGGGTTTTTCAAAATCCGTTACCTCCCAATCATATTCGGTTTTTTCAAAATCAAAAGCAGTAACAATACCTGTTGTATAATCAGTAGGGTAAGGCGGCAGTTCCGCTAAAACATCACTTGGGACATCACCATCATTCCAGGGGTCGAGCACGACTGTAGCATAGGGGTCAGCTATTTTTATATAGCCATCCACTAAATACTGATAGGTATTGTTGCCGTTAGCAAAAAGATGCCGTGGTAATTCTATCCAAAAAGTAGCGTGATCATTTGCTTTATTTAATTGGTATTGGATGTCAATTTCATAATCATTGGCAGGACAAAGTAAGAACACATTGTTCTTTAGCGGTGCTACAAGCGAGAATATGTAACTTGTATCGGAGTAATAATTTAATCCGCTCTTTGTGTTGGGTGGTGCATTGATCGTAGGTTCATTTGTATCCAATACAAAATATGCTCGTTGTATAAAGCTGGTGTCCAGCCCTTCCGAAACAGTAATGTCTAAAACATGTGCGCCAAGTGAATTGGCTTGTATGGTAAAATCTACTTCATCCGTATTTTCTGAAAAAATCAGGTTTCCGTCATTTTTGATTTCTATTTGAGCGACTTTATTGACCAAAATATTTATCAATAAATCTTCTCCCAGATAAAGTATCGTATTGTTGTTTTGTAGCGAAATCATATTGACCAACAATCCGGTATTGGATGGATAAACATCTAAATAGATGTCGGAACCATCCGTGTCCCGTCCGACTATACTTCCATCTGCATTTCGGAAAACAAAGGCTAATTTTTCTACTACTTCACCTGGTGGGATACCATAGAAATCTTCAATATTATAACTAATGGAATAAACATCATTTCCCTCGTAGGTCATGAGTACCTGATTGTCAATCGTGCCCCAGTTCCCTTGCACATGCTTCCAGTCAGTAGGGCTTGAGCTTGCGTTCGTAATGACACCGGTATGTGCGTATACATCGCCCGTAAAACCAGCCAAAGCACCATTGCCTTCAGAAGCATCAAAGTATAAAGTAATATTGTCAAGCTGCGAGGGGAAAGCGGGCTCCGTCCAAACGACGGCTCCATATATAGAACTTATGCTGACTATAAAAAGAGCTATAGTTGAAATTGTAAATGACAAATACTTCATACAGGTAGTATCTATAAAGTGGTTTTTATGATTATCTCCATTCCCTAATATGGATTGGAGATAAAAAGGTCGTAATCACTTGGTGGTTGAAAGAATAGGCCTGGTTTTGAAAGTGTTCTTGGGAGAGAACAAAACGGGTATTTTGATCGGAAAAGATATGCCGCTGTTTCAGGGGTCAAATTTACAAAAAAATTAGCCGTGAAGAGAGGTCTACGGTTAAAGATTTAGACATCAAATTGTTTTCTAAAGTGCAGATTATCAACTAATTGTTCCTTCATGTTGACTAATTGTTTGGTAGATTTGCGAGGTCTATTATCCCAGCATTCTCAATTTCTCAAAATCAGGCTCTGAATTTAAGTACAAATATTACATTAATTTTGGTCGAATCGAATGCGGAGTTAAAAGTCTTTAGAAGTCAGAAGTAGAACCTTTTAAAACAGCTTCTTAGATAAAATTAGAATTCAGCAGTAAAATAATAACAAGATGCCTGTCCGGCAATTGATCATTCTTAATCATACCATTCTCAGCTTCTTACCAAAATGCGCTAGCATCTTCTGCTTGCTGTTGATTCTTATTATTTCTCAAAAGGCTTATTCCCAAAACCATGAATACAATGTTTATGATTTTGGATATCGCCTGTCCAAAGGTCTGATTAAAGCCATTAGTACTGATGATCATGGATATGTGTGGAGTGCTACTGATCAGGGGGTTATTCGTTTCGATGGACAAGAGGCTTTGTTTTTCGGAGACAAGATTCCAGGAGGCTATGCTAAAGCATTGTCCCGGACATCAAACGGGCATTTGCTCGTTTTGCATGACCTTGGATTAACTGAGATTATTTCCCAGCCAGATACGACCATTTTTAATTTGCTGTTAGCGGGCAATAAAGAGGACGCCGATGAGGCATTGCATTACCCTAAAACCATCCATGAAGATGAAAAAGGAAGAATATGGATAGGTGAGAATCAATCTATCGTTCTTTATGAAAATGGCCAACTCAAAAAAATCAGAATAGACAAAAATCGATCTTACGGGGTTTTGACCAGAAGTTTTTCTTTTGTCGAAGGAGTCAATGGAGAATTATGGGCATTTTCACATAGCGGCTATTTGTTCAGATTTGATGAAACTTCAGAAAGTTTTATCGAACAATCATTAAACCGGACAATAAAAGAGGTAACCAGTTTGGCTTCTATCGCTGTTGGAAAAGTTTGGATCGGTACAAAGGAGGGGGTATTCGAATTGAAACTGGATGAAAAGCCGCTCACTGTCCGAACTTTAGGAGGGCCTCAAGGCATATCTTGTTCTACTTTGTCTGGCGATAATCAATATTTTGCAGGGACATGGGACAATGGGCTCTATTATGCAAGCACAACTGACGAGCATCCAATTTTTAAGAAAGTAGAAAATCTTCCCTTTAATGATATAGTTGATTTATTTCACGATGAACGCCACGGGCTTTTTGTAACGGGCCATGAAAATTCGGCACTTATATTTCCAGTTCTTTTCGACGTCGTTGATCTTGGGATTGAAAAGACGCCATCCATTACATCTTTAAAATTATTGACGAATGGGAATATTCTGCTCATTGGTGATGAGAACGAAATCGATAAACAAAAAATTTACGAGTTTAATAACGGAAAAATAGTTTGGGAATATGGTTATCCCGAAACTTCATTTGACAATGTTCCTTTGTCCATTTGTGAAGATGGTAAAAACATTTGGATCGGAGATCTTGGCGGAAGCGTTTTTTATTTTGACAGGCAATCAAAAAATGTTCGAAAAATATCAGAAATAGAAAATAGCAATAGTAATATATCCATGATTCAAAAAGATGCAGCAGGAAATATTTGGATTGCAGGAAATATAAATCATGGTTTAATTAAAATACAGCCAAACGGAAAAATTAGTTTTTATAAAAAAAAGGGACTCATTAATTCGGAAGTGATTTATCTGTCAGATCAAGGGGATTTGTACGTTGGAGGCCGAAGTGCTAAAAACTATTTGTTTAAATACAATAATGAAAAAGATGAATTCGAAAACATTAGCATAGCTTGTAAAACCTGTGACCATGAAAATTTTTCTGTAAAAGATATGGCCTTGGCCGCAGATGGAAAATTATTTATTGCTTCCAATTCCGGAGTTTTCAGTTATGACTTTGAGGTGCAAGGAAATAATTATTTAAAGCAAATTGATTTATATAAAGTCCCTCCCAACGAACCTTCAAATGCACTGGCGCTTGGATCAGATGGAACACTTTGGGTGTCCACGACCAGTGGGTTGGTAGCTTATCAGGACACGTCATCTTTTTTATTTGACAAGGCATCAGGGCTTCCAACCAATAGCTTGACAGATAAAGGATTATTATTTGACAATGACGGAAATCTGTGGGTAGGTACGGCCAATGGGCTTGTGTTGTTCCGTAAAAATAAAATCAGGTTTTTTACCACACCGACGCCTATAATTGAAACGATCAAAATTAATTTCAGGGATAAGCATGAGATAACGTTAGAAGGATCGATTATCCCATACAATGCAGGATTGGAAATAGATTTTTTGTCCTTGTCTTACCCCACATCGGATGTAGTTTATAAAACCCGTTTGTTAAATAATGATTCTTCTTGGTCAAAAGCATCATATGGCAGGCAATGGTATATTTCAGGGCTCTCCCCAGGCATGTATAAATTTCAAGTGAAAGCTCAACAACAAAAAGGCAGACAATGGAGTGAACCAGCTGAATTTAATTTTACGATCGAAAAACCCTGGTATTTAAAATTGCTTCCTCTTTCCATCTTGACAGCATTGTCCATGGCTTTTTTAGTCTTAGTGGCACGGCTTTATAACCTCCGATTAATTAAGCAAAAAAATAAATTAGAATCGATTGTCAAGAAACGCACAGATAAGATAAACCAACAAAAAAATGAGATCATAGAACAACAAAAACAGATTATTGACCAGAATGAAACTATGAGGTCATTGGAGGAAGAAAAATTTAAAAATGAACTTGTCCATAAAAACAAACAACTTACAACCTATACGTTGAATTTAATTCAAAAAAACCAATCGCTTAAAGAGTTGCGGTTAAAAATAAACCAGATCATTCGTGGTTCTTCTAAAAACTCTTATAGGGAC
The DNA here is from genome assembly GCA_942490835.1 of uncultured Saprospiraceae bacterium. Lineage (GTDB taxonomy): Bacteria > Bacteroidota > Bacteroidia > Chitinophagales > Saprospiraceae > UBA6168. The sequence goes on along the minus strand of CALNYY010000093.1, from coordinate 222,338 downwards.
ATGCGGAAACTGATCAATTTGATTGATTTGAGTTTTCGGAAGGATGAAGACTGGGAAAATTTTAAATTATATTTCGAAGAAGTCCACGCAGGATTTTTCGAAAAACTAATCGACCGTCATCCAAAATTGACGTCACTTGATTTACGGTATTGCGCACTGGTACGCTTAAACCTCAGCCTCGATGAGATGTCCACGATTTTGGGGATTTCAACAGATAGCATTAAGACTGCTAAATTTCGATTAAAGAAAAAATTGGAGCTGGAATCCGGGACAGACTTATTAGTGTATTTGATGTCTGTTTAATAAACTTCATCAAAATCATTTATAGTGAATCTGCCATTTATTAATTTTAAGCACTTAGTCTCCCAAAAAATGCCGCTCATTCAAGTCTCTTGACTTGAATAACTATCTGATTCGCCAGCGGCGAATCAGATATTAGGTTTCAGACAGGAGTCTGAAACCAGCGTTATTTGGTTAACTCAAATACCGAAGCAGACCTTGGCGGAATGGTGATAGATTCGCCCAACTGTTGTTTCTTATTCGAAATGACATCTGTTGCAAATTTATTGTCGCCAATATTTGATTCAAACCGTTCCAATTCCAGCGAAGTAGCTTCCATGTTTTTATTCAAAACGACCATCACTGTTTCATTGTCATCATATCTGAAATAGACATAGATGCCATTTCGAGGATCGTAATGCATTAGTTTGCCAGCATGTATTACGGTTTTGTCTTGACGCCAGTGTAACATTGCCTTTACCCAATTTTGTGCGTCAATCTGTTGTGGAGTCAGCCCCTTTTTAGTTACTGCATTTATAGCATCGCCAGCCCAGCCACCGGGAAAGTCTGAGCGGATTATGCCATGACTACCTGACGACCTATTGTGCATGAGTATTTCGGTACCGTAATACAATTGAGGGATACCGCGCATGGTAAGGATATAGGTGAGCGCCATTTTGTACAAATCATAATCTTCGTTGACTTGTGTAAAAATGCGAGACATATCGTGATTGTCAGGGAAAATAACCAATTCCATTGGGTTGGCATAATGGAAATCCTGACCCAAAGTTTCGTATAAGCGGACAAAGCCCTTGCCCCATTCTTCTTTTTCCGTCAACGATTTTGGTAGCGCCATATTCATTGGGAAATCCATAATGCTGGTCAGGCAAGAGTTATTGCCGTCAGGGTTGTTTTTACCTTGTTGCCAATAAGCTATGATGGCAGGGTCGTCCACCCACTCTTCTCCAACAATTTTGAAATTCGGGTACTCATCCATAATTGCGCAAGTCCATTCGGTCATGAACTCCCTAAAGGGATAGGAATAAGTGTCTTGTCTGATGCCGTAAAGGTTGGCATATTCGATCCACCAGATAGAATTTTGGATCAAATACTTGGACATTAGGGGGTTTCTTTGGTTCAGGTCGGGCATGGTCGGCACAAACCAACCCTCTGTCATAATTTTTCGATCGGAAGGAGAAGCGTATGGGTCGAGTAGCGTCGATTTTCTGTGATTGGTTTGTTGGTAAGGTAGGTTTTGGTTATTGACCCAATCGTCGGATGGGAGGTCATTCATCCACCAATGCCCGCTCCCGCAGTGGTTGACGATTATGTCCATAATTAGTCCAAGCCCTTTATCCGCAGCGATTTGCGAGAGATTTATATAATCTTCATTCGTTCCAAAACGAGGGTCAACTTTATAATAATCCGTTGTAGAATAGCCGTGATAGGAAGTGTCAGCCTGATTATTTTCCAAAATTGGATTGAGCCACACTGCTGTAAATCCCATTTCTTTTATATAATCCAAATGATCAATGATTCCTTGAATATCACCTCCATGCCTCCCAAGTTCTGCACTTCTGTTTAGCTTTTCTTTCATGCTGTCCACTTCATCATTGGTAGGGTCGCTATTGGCAAAACGGTCAGGCGTAATAAGGTAAATGACATCTTTGGTGCTGAAAGACGAACGGTTCGCCATGTTGTCCTTTCGTTTCCTCAAATCATAATTTTGAGTGAGAATCGTTTTTTTATTTGACTGAAATTTGATTTCGAAAGTTCCAGGTTTGGCAATCCCATCAATATGGAGGTCAATGAACAAATAATTTGGATTGTCAACGAGATGAACCTGCTTTACCTTAACCCCATCATACTGAATATGAGGATATAACGATTGGATGTTTTTCCCATAAACCAATAATTGTAGTTCAGGATTATTCATGCCTGCATACCAAAATGGCGGTTCGATCTTTTCGATTGACTGACCATTGAGGGAATTGCTGAATAACAAAAAAGCACTTATGAATAGATAAGGGAAAACTAAAAGTTTTGCTTGGATGAGTCGATTGTTGTTTGTAGACATGATTGTATGGATCTTAAATGCTGTTTTAAAGCAGCGTCTCAAATAAGTAGAAATTGGGCGCAAATCTACTTAAGTTCTTGTTTATAAATATGAGTAAGTTATTTCAAACTCGGATACTGAGTGAAAAACATAGGCGAAGAAGGGAGGGGCTTAATGAATATTTTTATCACAAAATCATGAGAAATGAGGCTGTATTAAGTAAGTCATATTATTGGGTAGCCTGATTTTTACCTTTTTATAGTTCAGAGGATATGAATTGCCCCGTTTTCCTAAAATAATAGTTTCTTGATGATTGTTTTGGACGACTTAGCGGTTAATTGTAAAAGGTACATTCCTTTTAACTCCTGATTAAAAATGATTTTTTGAATTTCTTTTGAATTGTCAAAGTCTCCTTTTGAAATAATTTTACCAGATAGGTCGAATAATTTCCACAATGAATCATCGGGTACGTTTTTAATATTTATTTCATTCGAATTAAGTGGATTTGGAAATACTTTTAAATTAATTTCTTCTTGATTTTTTCGATCATTAATTGAAGTAGGATTGCAATATGCGAAAAAATCAAATGAAGCCAGAGGTCGGTTAGTATCCATATCAAACATAGAAACATTTTCATAGGAAGATCCTTGCCCCCATTTGTCACATAAATTCGATGTAATCCAAGAGGGCTCCCAATAAATAATTCCTGTTCCATTATTTTCAATAACTGCTTCTGCCAATTCTATTAAGAATTCTTTTTGACCGTCTTCAGTCATTGGATAGCCAACCACATTGCCATTATTTGACATGAAATTATTGTAATTGTCTGCAAATCCATTTGACCAAACAAACCCTGTCTCAAACAACATCACTTCTTTTCCATAATCAGTAACCAATTCATTAATTATTGCACCTACCTCATTAATACTTGTATTTGGAGAAAAAAACGGATAATAAGACAAACCAATTACGTCAAAATTTTCAACTCCATTTTGTTTAAATAGATCGGCTAACCACAATGCAGTCGATTCTGTAAAATGTACTGCTTTTTTAATACTTAAATTATTTTCTTGATTAAAAAGATCTATGGCATTAAATGCCGCATTAAACTTGGCACCGTCTATATTCCAATTGAATCCATTTGTAGTGTTGGAGTTGTCAATAAAGCCCCATGTAGTTTCATTGCCAACGCTTATTATTTCTGGAACAGTGTTTTGATCGGCGAGTTTTTCCAGTACAGAATATGTGTAATTTGAAATTGAATCTAATAAGGTGGAATTTGTCAAACCCTCCCAGGCCAGCGGCATTTTTTGTTTGCCTGGGTCGGCAAAATAATCACTGAAATGTATTGATATATTAAGCTGCATTCCATTTACCTTAACTTTCATCGCAGCTTCCATTAAGTCATCCAAGCTACACGCTGTTATCTCATTGCCACAATAATCAATATTATTGGATGGAGTATGCCAAAGTCTTAACCTGACCATCTTGGTCTCTCTTTCAGCAAAATATTCGAACGGGTCAACGGTGTTGCCATTTTCGTTTAAATAAATTCCTCCATTTTTTAATATTTCATTGGTATATGATAAATCAGCTCCAGTTATCAAACATTGAGCGGTTGAAATACTGGATAGTATAAATGAGGCAAGAAATACGAAAATTTGTCTGGGAGCCATTTTTGTTTAATTAATTTTTGCAATTAGTCGAGACTTCACAACTCAAATGCGAGTACTTAAATATACTCCATCAAGCTAACCACTCCCTCATTTTGGCATAAATTTCAGAGTTGTCCAACAAATCCGAATGGGTACAATCATAAGCGACACAAGTATTTTCCTTCTTAAAGTTCAAATGCTTAGCAGGGTTTTTATGCTGTCCCAAAGCACTTTTTATATCCACCATATTGTCTCCTAATAATTGAGAAGATACGGACTCGGCAGCTTTGCCAGTTACTCCAGCAACACTATAGCATTCTATCTGTTCGGGCAATGAAATAAATTGCCTTTTGTCCTTCTGGAATTTGAAGCGATCATTGTCTTGCCAGTCCTCATCTATTAGATTGCCATACCGTAAATCTGTAACGCCAGCACTTCTGATCTTTCCCAATCTTGCAAAGGGTTTCGCATAGGGGATAGCCTCTAAAACGACATCCAAAAAATTGCCTGCTTGCTCCAATGGCGCACCATGATGAGGCGTCCCCAAGAAAATGACTTTTTTGAGGAGTTTAGTCCACGAGTTTTGGTCTTTTTGGCCATAATGTATTGCACTTCGTGATACTAAGCCACCCATGCTATGCGCAATAATGACCAATTCTTCAACGGGTACAGGCCAATGCTTTACCAGTTCATCTAATAAATTATTGAAATCCTGTCCGTTAGTCGAAATATGACGTCCGCTGTTGTAATGCAGATAAATAGGAGTTTTGTATAATTCTTTCCCCAACTCCATCCCATGATTATGTTCTTTTCGAGTCCATTGAATATCATTCATGCATGAACCGTGTACCATCAAAAGGATTTTCCCATTGATGGTCGGATAGGCATTTGCAAGGCTTTTATTATCAGTAGGAATAACCTTCGCCTGGTGCCTGAATTGCATGGTTATCTTTAAGGGATTTCCATTTTCTTCCAAATAATCTCCTATTACTCCGTTCAAAACGGAGCGTATCGCTTCCCTTTCATCGGTAGCTTCAGTTGCTCCAAGCACAGAATCTAATTGCCCCAATGCTTTATCTACACCACTGCCAATAAGCCGGGTGCTCCATCGGATGTTGTTAAATGTGAAACCAGCAATTTTGGTAATCAGATTTTGAATGGAGGTAGAAGGCAGCAAAGGCGGATGGACTACTCTCTTATGCATGGCTTCGACTAAGTCAGTTATACCTATGGTGGCATCCGTAATTAAACGGGTAAGGCCTTGTAAATCAGAACTTGTATTTTTTTTATTAGACATTTAATTTTTTATAAACAGGATACTGTCATTCTGTAAATTGTAAGCTATTTTAATCATGCCTATGGTGGCCTGAGTGTTGATAATGTCCACATATTAAATCTCTTCTAACAGTATGGATGTGGTTGGCATTCTTCAAAGTCGTAATTGTAGTTATTCACTTAACCATTTTTTGGCTTTATTAATTTGATTGTCATGCTCCATGGCAACTCCATGTTGAAATTCAATTTTTTCATCAACCCCAACCCTATGATTGTATAAATTTTTATTTCTATCAATAAATACATCCTGAGAAATAGCCAAAATTAATTCGTCATTAACTTTGTCATATCCATTCCCTGTTGTATACCCAGCAGTTTCCTCTCCAATAAATAAAGTATTAATTCGACCTTTAAAAGCTACGGCTACTAATTCACCCGAACTTATTGTGTATCTGCTTAATAATACAGCTACTTTTTCATCTGGTGTTATTTTAGGAGTATTATCCATTTCGCAAACTAACCGGCCATAATTATAAAATTGTCCTTCTTCAATCGTGAATTCTCTTATCTCATTTTCTTTGTTTATTGCTCCTGCGATAAAACCTTTTCCAATTAATGGTGCTAATCCTGATAACATAGGGTCTATATTTCCTCCACCATTAAATCTTAAGTCTACAATCCATTTGTCGACACCACTGGCCTTAAGGTCAATCAAACCCTTCCTTATGAAATCTGCCTGTTCTTTAACATCGCCTGGACCGATGCCAACAATTTTCAAATAACCAATTCCAGTTTCTAATAATTGATAGGAAAATTTAGCAGAAATATCATTTATTACGGTATTAATAAATTCAGAATTCCTATTGTCTTTTCCTGAAATCTCGCCGTTATAACTTACAATAATTGAATTGTCTTTGGCTGATAAAAATTTACCATGTTTATCACCTAAACTATTTATTAAGTATTGTAACCCATTTTTTAAGTCTTCTATATTTTCTTTTCCCTCTGTTAATTCTATAAATGTGGCATTGACCTCCTCCCAATTTACTCGGTCGGAATAAAGAGACGTTTCTTTAGCTTTTAAAACAATTGGATCGTATATGATGTCTTTTTCTTGTCCTTCACACGAGCTTAAAATAAGAAGTGCAATAAAAATTTGTATAATTTTTTTCATTGGTAAGACTTAATTTTAAATTATATAAATTGTTTTGGCTTCAAATTTTTACTTGCATTTTCTGCAATTTCTAAAATTCTCTTTTGTCTTGTCTCTCTTCTTTTGGCAGAAACGACCCAGTACAATAAAACCTTTTTAGCGGATTTACTTAGACTGTCAAAAAATTCCATTGAGCCTTTGTAATTAGCGAATTCATCTTTTAAATCTTTTGGAATTATAAGAGCTTCGACCTCATCTAAAATTGTCCAAGATCCATTCTCTTTTGCTATTTTAATACTTTTGTAACCTTCATCTTCCATAAGTCCTTGTTCAATTAAGACTTTAACTTTATCCTTGTTTATCTTTGACCAATTACTTTTTGATTTTCTTTTACAAAAGTATTGCATGTATTTTTCACTGTCTATTGCCTTTTTAGTGCTATCTATCCATCCAAAGCAAAGTGCTTCATCGACTGCTTCACTCCAACTTAGATTAAAGTTAGGAGACTTTTTTTTATAAAATATTAACCAAATTGAGTCCTTTATCAAGTGGTTCTTTTTAAGCCAATTTCTCCAATCTGAAAACTTAATTTGTTATTGTTGTTGTCAAATGCCTTCGTTATTAGCCTTTCTCCTCGATATCCTCTGTATTTTGCATTCCCTATTAGAATTTGGCTGCTATCGATCCGCATTCCAATAATGTCATATCTTTTTTTGTTTAGAACAATATTATAGACGATATCAATACCTTTAATATCTTGAATTTGGCCTGAAAGGATTGATTTTCCTGAAGGAAAATTTGGTGATCGGAAAGTACTATTTATTTTCACTTTGGTTTTATCGATATTTAATCTTACAAATTCATTAAAAAATAATTCTCCGTAAACTTCTATTAGTTTTTGATTGGCAAATTGAATGTAATTTTCTACATCCTCATGCAATATGAGTTCCTTTCCATTAATGGTTTGATTGTCATAATCAATCGTATTAAAACTCTGGCTTGAATTGTCCCGCTCTTCCCAAATACCAATTTTGTATTTCATTTTGCCTGCGTCGAATTTGCTTATTATATGGTTTTCAACTACATAATAATTGCCTCTAACTAATGCGTCCCCATTTGCAATAGATTTTGTGTACCCAAGATTGTTTTCTGTGGCTGAAAATTCATATCTATCAATAGTGTCCTTTTTAAATAAAAAATAAGTATAATCAAGGCCTTTAAATATTGTCCAACTTGAATCTGCGTCAATATACCCTACTGAAAAAGGTGTTTTCATCATGTAATTGACTTTATATCCTACATGGGCAACTATTTTATTATTTTTATAGAATTGTTTTACATAAACACTACCCATCACAGTTTCAACACTCGTGCTGTCATGTTCTGGCAATTCAATGATATCTGTTAATTGACCAGGTAATAAATTTATAGCGAGTATGATAATAGATATTACTAAAACAATTTGCTTCATATTATTTTCTTGTTTGCCGCTAACGTGAGTCTGTGCAATAACCTACGAAACCCAATATGTAAAATATCCAAAAATTAATTTGGCGATGCATAGAATTCCGTGGCGAGCTTTTGCCCGACATGAACACATGCATTTTGGTACTTGCTGTATTTTATTTTTCTTTATAAAGTAAAAACTTCAAAGGAATATCTAATCTTTTATTCCATGCTCTTTCAGAGTGATTCTCTCCTTGGTATTTCACAGTTTTCCAATTTTCCGTGTTAAAGTCATGCTTTATCATTATTGAGTCAATAATTGCTTGATAAGGTTCATATAAAGCATCAAGAGTTTCCGTTCCAAAATCGAAATAAATCGAGTGACTTTGAGTACTCGGTAAATTGGCATCTAAGTATTCTGCAAACTTCAACGGAATAGGATTATTTAGTGTGTCAAATGTGCCAACCCAATGTGTTGACAAACATGCTGCTCCATGAAAGACTTCTGGATATTCACACAACGCATACATTGAAATTAATCCGCCCATGCTTGAACCAGCGATAAAGGTGTTTTTTACATCGGGGAGAGTAGAGTATTTATTGTCAATGTATGGTTTCAGCTCCTTTACAATAAATTTTAAATAATTATCTGAACAAACCTTAGTTTTGAAAAGTGCAGATTCTTGATGTCTTTTGCCATGAGTTAGTAAAGAATCCTGAAACTTTGCGGGAAGGCTTTCAAAGGGTTTTTGAGGAAAATACTCTGAATGTCTTAATTCCGTATTCCATATCCCTACAATTATCGAATTACGAATTTTTCCTTCTTCGAGGAGTTGGTTCATTGTTTCGTCAACACCCCATTCCTGCTTATTCCATGATTTTGTAGAATCGAAAAGCATTTGCCCATCATGCATATAAAGAACTGCATATTCCTTATTAACAGAATAATTATCTGGTAACCAAACATCAATATTTCTGGGAGATACAAATTTTGATTTAAAATTTTCAACTCTCTCTACCTTTCCACTTGATAGCTTCAATAGCTCATCATTATTCTCATTTTGAGAACAACCCAAAAGAATTAAAACACAAATTATTGTTATAAAAGTATCTTTCATTTTTATTCTTTATAGCAAGTAACGGGAGTCTGTGCAATAACTTGTGAAACCCAATATGTAAAATACCGCAAAAATAATTTGGCATTACATGGTTTTTGTTTTCCAGTCCAATTTGTTATACCGATTCCGAAATGGTACCGATGCAAGATCGGCATGTGGATTTTGGGAAAATTAAGCCATTTCTCCCAAATCATTTCGGAATCGGTATATCTATTAATATACAACTTACACTTATTACTTCGAGTATCTATTATTGATTATGAGAATATTGAAATTATCCATGCAATATAAAACCAAGTCAATCCCATCCAGCTAATCGGATGTATCCTCTTTAAAGCTTTCCAGTCATAAGCAAAAAATGAAATAAAAAATGCATGCCATACAAGGATATAAAAGAGTTCCCAATTGTCAATCTGGAACACTTCCGAAACTCTGCCAATTATGGGTTCAATTGGTAAAACAATTGCCCAGAAGATAAACCTCTTGTGTTTTTCTCTATTTTTTCTATAGATATAAGCAAACAAGATAAATGTAGCAAAACTTAGCCACAGCAGTCGATTTGCCTTTACAAAAGGTTCCATAGCATCCCATCCTTTGAAGATGGCTATAAAAACATATGCTGTGCTGACAAAAACTCCAATTGCAAGTAGAAATCCTATTTTACCATATTTAATGTGAGTCTCATATTTTTTTTGGATAATCAAATAGGATTGTGCTACAAATGTTCCAAACCAAGCAAACATGAAAAGTCCGTGGATTATAAACTTTGGGTCGCTATTACTTTCTTGCCCTATATCGGTTATCAAATTATCAGAAAAGGCAATAAAAGACAAAACCAGAAGTAAAGTGCTGACTATTTGGAAATAATAGTTCTCCAGGAATTTCATCTATTTAAATTTTTTCTGTTTGATTAATTTGGTTGCCTACGATGGCCAGGCTAAATGCAGTAGCCGACGAATGGAGGCTATTGACATTTTAGCCATTGTGTGTGCCCGGAATGGCATCAGTGACTTTCAAAGGTAGTGACTATCCCTAACTTTTATTAACGGAGTTTCTTGAGGGTTCAAGTCCCTTACTGGCGAGTTGACGAAGCCAGTTAGTCCCAATGTGAAATCGGGACAATGGCGCCTGCTGTGAGGCGGGGTCTGAAGTAAGCGGACTGCAAATGGCGTGGTCATGGGGTGTCTTTTATAGGTGACCGATTCCTTAGGTGAAACATACGATCACGTCGGATAATGCAAGGTGTAACTGGCGAAAAGAGCGGATGTACTGTTTGGCGAACCGCTGTATACGTGACCTGTATCCCAAAAGCTTTTGGGAGTGGTGTGAGTTCCGATAGCTATCGGAGTGGAACATTGTTGGACACTTTTGTCCAGTGGGCAGGTTTAAATATCAGTCGCTGTTCCTTGCTACTCGATTGTAGCGAGTTTTTTTCTTTCGTTTTACTCAATCATGAAAATGCCATTTCACGATTGAATTTTTTCCTATACTCTAAAGGAGATAACCCTGTATATTTTTTAAACGTTTTTCTAAATGCTTTTTCATCACTATAACCGACATTGTACATTACCTCATTTACGTTCAGAGTTAATGATTCAAAACTCTTTTTCGCAACTTCTACTTTTACTCTTTGGATATACTCAAAAGGGGTGCTTTGCGTTGCCTTTTTAAATCTTCTGATAAAATTACGACCACTTATAGCAAACTTTTTTGCTAAACCTTCTACATTTATTTTCTCTTCATAATTTTCTTCAATGTAAATTTGAGCCTCTTTTATTGCTTCATCAGAATGTTCTTTTTGTCCACTAAATATAATAAATTGGTTTTGATTTGCTCGGTCAAAATCAATCTCTCCCATTTTTGAACACCAAATAGCTATTTCTCTGCCATAGTATTTTTCAATTAAATAAATTATCATGTTCAAAAATGAATATGCTCCACCACTTGAGTAAATACCATTATCTTCACTAATTATCCTATCTGGTAGCAGCTGTATTTTAGAGTATTTTTTTTCAAATTGTTGATGAACTGCCCAGTGAGTAGCACATGACTTCCCATTGAGCAGGCCCGTTTCGGCAAGGATAAAAGCACTTCTGCACAGGCTCACTATTTCGGTATCGTCTTGAATCCTTCTTGATTTTATCCATTTGATTATACGTTGGTTTTTCTTTAAAGCTTTTTCAAGGTTGCCAGTAATTGACGATAAAATTATCAAATCTGTATGCTCGACTTCATCTATAGTTTTAGTCGGTTTTACTTCAAAAAATCTGTGACAAGTAATCGGTTTCTTGGTTATGCTAACTAAATCGATGGCAAATACATCTTCTTTGGTTTTTCCAATTCGTTTTGAATAACTATTTGCCATTTTGAAGAGGTTAAGTGTTCCAACTATAGTATCCAAAATTAAATCACCCTCTGGTATTATAATGCTTAAATGTTTCATACTTTTTTTTACAAAGGTAAAAAAAGAGTTTGGCAGAATCAACCCCTTACATTGTCGTTAATGACACCTACAAGGTGTGTGATAATGACATAATTTTGTATCATTAATTAATCACAATAATTTGAATAAAATGACAAATCAAAATGTAATGGTAGTTTATAAATGGACTGCTAAAGATGGAAAATCTGAAGAATTAAAATCTATTTACCAGGAGGTTCTAGGGCAGATGCAATCCAATGAACCGGGAGCTCTTGAAGTACAATGTTATTTCGAAGAATCCTCTTCAACGTTGGTAATCATGGATATGTTTGCTGATGCAGGAGCAGTTGGATTTCATTTAGGTACAACCGCTGCCGGTCACTTTCAAAGCTTATTACAAATTGCCAACCCAGGTGAATTCTTGTTTTGTGGAAATGTTCCTGAAGAAATGAAACAAGCTGCTTTGAGTATGGGATTAAAAGCAACTTTTGCACCTCATATTTCTGGATTTAACAGGAATTGATATTGAATCAAGAAGTTCTATTTATCAAAAACAAAGGATTAAGCATTTTACCTTTTTCCTTTGTTTTATTTTCCAAGCCTTATTTTTTGTGTCTAGTGACGCACAACGTCTCGCATAAAATGTTCATTGCGAACTTTTGCTCGCAATGAACATTTTATGCATTGTGTATGCCCGGAATGGGCATCAGCGACTTCCAAAGGTAGTGACTATCCCTGAAAGTAGCAGGGGATTCTTGGGGGTTAAAGTCCCCTACTGGCGAGTTGCCGAAGCCAGTTAGTCCCGAAGTGATCTCGGGACAAGGGCGCCCGCCGTGAGGCGTGGTCTGAAGTAAGCGGGACTGCAAAGTGCGTGGCCATGGGGAGTCTTTTATAGGTGGCCGATTCCTTAGGTGAAACATACGATCACGTCGGATAATGCAAGGTGCAACTGGTGAAAATGAAGTAGTCACGACTTAATCTGACAGTTTTAGTAAATAGGAACAACAACATTTCATAAACTAAAACTTAAAATCATGACTCACTCAATCCAAAATTATCATCTTCTTTTATTTCTAATTCAGATAGAATTGAAAACACAAAATTTTCTTCTCCGATATTATTCCAATCTTTTTGAAGTGTTGTATTACGATGACTGCCAAACCTTAATTCAGTTCTATGTCTATTCCACTTTGAATTAATATTTAATGATTCCTCTATAAGTGTCATTCCATTTTTATTATTCCTTATTTTAAAAACGCCAGCAACTGGTTGTTTTTGCTTGTATTCTTCTTTTAATTCTTTTTTAGCCTTCATGAATATCCAAGTTGTTTTGTTACTGTGTTTCTGTCGAAAACTTGTGAATGACCTGAAATCAAATTTCCATTAAAATAGTAGATTGTTATTCCATTAGTTTTTATTTTCTTATTAGTTGGTGGCAAATTGTTAATCATACCGAGATTTGTACCTGTTAATATCCATGTAATAGCAACATGGTTTTCTTCTTCAATTGCTGACATAATTTCAAAATTTATATCAGGAAAAGAATTAAATGAGAAATCCAATCTTTTCTTAAATTCTTCATGAGTTAGAATTTGCCCTTCCCAATTATCACCAGTATCTAAATGAATTGTATATTTCTCATCGATAAATTTTTCAACCAAATCTTTTCTTCGATGATTCCAAACTTTTGTCATGAACTCTCTTAATATTTTTTCTTTAGTCATTGGGTGTGGGTTTTTCCTTTTTAGTTGGTGCGAACTGTCTCGTATATGCGGCGTTGCCAGCTTTTGCTGGCAACAGTTCGTATATGAAGCATAGCCTGTTGATAGGCGGCTATGATTTCATATACATTGTTACCATACGTTTTTACATTATATTTTAAGCTATTCCTGTTTTTATTGTAGCTGAAGAAAAATCTTCGCCCATTATCGGGTTCCCATTTAATCTACTGAGCATTGAAATTTGTCCAATATGTGTAAGTAGGTCAGAAAGTGGCCCTTGAAGCAATCGCTTAGCATTATTGATACCAAGCTGTTTCTCTGTTAGTACAATATCGAAGTTCTTTACTTCTTTGTTAAATCGGTCTATTTCAGATTTCAAATCAAGTTTTTCAGGTTTCTCTTTACTGTAGTTTTCTTCTAAAATGAAAATTCGAGTTGCGCTTAAAACATGATACATATGATTTATTATATCATTAGGTGTTCTACTACCATTGCCTGCTGTAAAACTTCCAAATTCAGTTTCTGCCTTGTTTACAGCTTTCTGAAATCTATAGGCTATTGTAGATAAAGTATGTCTTAAAAATTCATTTCTCATTGTGAATAATTTTAATGTATGGCAATGAAAATCATACACGTTGTTAGCACCAGTTTTTCTTATGAATGGGCTGAGGCTTCCTTATTTAAATCCACCACTATTTTGCCAACGACTGTACGCTGCTCAAGACTATGAAGGGCATCTGGTACGTCTTTTAGTGAAATAACTTTTTGTATAGCGGGCTTTATCTTTTTATCAGCAATCATTTTGAGTACTGTTTTTATATTGGTTGTCACCTTAATTTTTTGGGTGAGAGCCAAAAACTTTTGACTACCACGGCCAAATCGACCAAGGAATTTTATTTTGAGCATATTGTAAAAATCACCTCCAACTAATACATACTTTCCCTCTTTTTTTAGAATCTGTTTATACCTGCCAGGACATTGAAAAGATGCCGTATCAAAAACCGCATCAAACTCATTTCCAATTAATGCATTGATTGAATCCTTTTTTTTATAGTCAACAATCTCATCTGCCCCCCAACTCTTTATTGCCTCAGTTTTATTGGTTGAACAGATTGCTACTACATAGGCGCCCTGAGCTTTTGCTATCTGAATGCCAAAAGAGCCAACACCACCCGAAGCACCATTTACCAACACTTTATTGCCTGGCTTTATGTCACAAAGTATCATTCCCATCATAGCGGCTTGGCCAGATATAGGAACTGTGCAGGCTTGTTCAAAAGAAACTTCCACAGGTTTTTTCACCAAGTGCGTGGCATTTACGATCGCATACTGTGCGTAGCCTCCTCCAAAAGATTTGCGGATATCAGCTACTACGTCATCACCTACTTGAAAACCCTTAACATTCTTTCCAATGTCTTGAATAGTTCCCGCTATGTCCATTCCTAAGATTCTCTTTTTCTTAGAAGGTCTGAACAATCCAAAAACCATCCGAATAATAAAGTAATTAGCTCGCACAATATACCTATCAGCTGCATTCACGGAAGCACATTCAATTTTCACTAAAACCTCATTCTTATTGGGTTCAGGAATTTCACAATCTTCCACAAGTTCCATTACTTCCCGAGGGTCGCCATAGTTTCTAAAAACGATAGCACGCATCAATTTTGAATTTTGCATATTCTTTTTGAAGCAAATTTATTAGGAAGCGGTGGTTCGGTCTTTGCCTGTGGGCTCAATCATCATTCATTGAGGTTCATTCTGAACTCGGTAGGAGGACAGCCATATTTATTTTTGAACATTCGAGAAAAACTGGATGGATTAATGAACCCACAATCATAGCAAATCTCTTTTATGGAGTTTTGAGAAAAAGCTAAAATACTTCGTGCCTTTTCCAACTTTTTTTGAGTGATGTATTTAGCTGGTGTGCTGTCGTACACTTTGTTGAATTTTCTTTTAAAAGAAGCCATACTGTTGTTTGTCATAGCTGCCAAACGTTGAAGGTCTAATGGTTCATACAAATTAGCATCAATGACTTCCCTAAATGAAAAAGTCTTATCAGAAAATAAACGTCTTATAATTAAATTCAAGCTTGAAGATTCTTCTGATTGCAGGAGGAGCAGAATAATTTCTTTTAACTTAACTGCCAAAATTTCTTCGCTGAGTGCATTTTTGTGGTAGAAAAATTTAGCAATACTCAAAAAATAGGCTTTTACTAAGGCGGTAGCATCTTCTTGAAAACTGTCTTTTTTTAAGGGATAATCCAATTCTTTCCAAAATTTTGGCTTTTCGCCATCAAAAACTTTTTGCAGTACATCTTGATTAAAATGAACAACAATAGTACTTATATATCCGGTTTCAATTGTTGAGAAACTACGTCCAACTGTTTTACCGCATAACGAAAGAATAACTGTTCCTTTTGTAGCTAAAAATCCTGACTTTGTTACATCCTGATTAACACCTTCAAGAATATAGGCGAAACAAGATTCGGAAGGTAAACTTAATTCTTTCTCTATGGGCGTAGATATTTCATACCAAGAGAATAGTGGTTTATCATACAACGTGATTTGATTAAGATTTTGAGTCATAAAGTTTACACCTTGTTCTCTGATTTTTTTTTATTTTCTTACTTGTAATTGGTGCTAACGGCCAGGCGGCTTGCTGTGGCGAATGCCCAGCATGTCATGTACTTTGTTGAACAACGTTTTTATTTCTAATTTTTTCACCATACAAGGATTACATCTCTACGACCAAGAACGTTAGGCATAACCCAGGCACCAGTCATCGGAAGCCCTTTTTCATAATTAACATTAGAATTATTTCCTTTACAATGTAATACTGTGTATTTTTTTTGCGCTAAAACAGATGATTTTGTTAGTTGAATTTGAATTTTCGGCGTCAGATTTTGACAATGCTTAGAAATAAATTTTTCCATGAATATTAGTAATTCGGTTTGTGAAATTTCAAAGCTTGTATCAGCTGGGTAGAAAGGTTGACCTATGTTAGCAAATGTAGAATATAGGCGATTCATTTCATCAGTGCTTGTTTGAAGCTTGTTAAGTGCATCAAATGCAGATTGCTGTTCTTGGGTTAGTTCTAACACAGGATTATCGTAAGAGGCCGAATCAGTCAATTCTCTTTTTTGCTTGTTTCCATCTTGTGAAAGTGTACAGGAGACTATTACACAAGGGAAAAAGAACACCACCGATAGTTTTATTATTTTCTGAACCATAGTTCTAACTTAATTTTCCTAATGTTTTACAACGGCCAGGCGCCGGAGACGTACCCAGCTTTTGCTGGGCAAGGCCGCTGGCGCAGTGTAAGGTTACCATCTCTCGGTCAACTCTTTTTTTATCGCTCCTTTAAGCTCTTTATTATAATCCATGAGACGCTTATATTCATTTATTTGAAGTGTATGTCTTGTTCGTTTCTGAATGGCAGATTCTATGAATCCAGGGTATTGTGCAACTTTTTCTAAATTTAGGGTTGGAAGATTAGCCTTAATACCAGCAGCATCCACAAATTCTTGAGAAGCTCCAATAGCATTAAACCATACTTGTTGAAAAATATTAGTATTAATATCTTCCATTTTTTTATCGGTTCCAATCGAAATAACATGTCTTTCGTAATATTGTAGAATTTGATTCCTTAAACTATCTGATAAAATCAAAGCAAAATTACCAGTCGCAATACTTTGAGCATATGCACTCCGATAATTGTGAAATTGCCTAACCTCAAGGAAATTTCTATTGTGCCTGCCGAAATCATTAATTTTATAGTCAGGATTAGAACTAAGATTATAAATTAAACTGTCCATCGTTTTCATTATCAAATTGGTAGCATCAATATCTTCCTCCAATTCTTCCTTATCATTATTTAAGTCATTTAATAAACTCACTAAGAGCTTTTGTTCTTGGATTCTTTCGGTTTCGTAATTATTCAATTTGTTTATCCATAAAGCAATAAGAATTCCTGCAACAACAAGAATGATTTCTCCAATTGCATATAATAGATATTTACTGAATTTATTTTCAGAAAGTAGTTTTTGTCTAATTTTTCTAAAGAATTTTATCATTGGTTTCTGTTTGTTCTAATGAAAGCTAACGGGAGTCTGTGCAACAACCCGCTCTAATTAATTTTTATTCAACATTTAATTAATCTCCGTACCATCCTCTTCCACTCCGGCCCTGTTGCAGGGATAAATATACTGCAACATGACCGCCCATAGGCCATGGCATGCCCAATATCCCAAAAACAAGCCTTTCCAGGCGCTTCATTATTGGAGAGAAGCCAAGTATGGATACACTTCTCCTGAGGTTATAGACTGTGAATATGATTGAAACTTCTGCCAACACATTATCCTTCCCCCTGATGAAGGCATGGGTGAAACCCCACTGCCTTTTGATGGTGCCAAACTGGTGTTCGATGATCTGTTGGCGCTGACGGTAATAATCAGGGTCATTTTTCACTCTTTTGTTGTTGTGGTCTATATGTGACTGAAAAGCTCGGCTGGTTTCTTTTTTAATATTTTATGAATTTGAAAACCACTTTGTTATTTTCGTTAATTAGTTCCAAAAAGTAAATTCCGTTTTTTAAAATTGACACATCGATTGGTGAAAAACTATAAATTCCTGATTTAATTTTTTTGCCTGCAATAGTGTAGATACCATAACTATTAAAGAATTTATTTTCCTCATTAATCATAAGATAATTCGTAGTTGGATTAGGGTATATATTATTGGCCTGTTCTACAACTGGATTTGTTGATGTAGGATTTAGGCACAAGTCTTCTATTTCCATACTCGTATTGCAGCCAGATTTGTTTAATTGTATATCTGATGGGCCTAAGTCCATGATTATGTAATCACATATACTTTGAACAGAACAATACGAGAGAGAATCACAGTCGGTGATGGTCAGGAATTCAATCCCAGATGCAACAATATTTTGTATTCCTTCCAAGCTTTTTAATTCACGGTTCCCTATAATTTCTAAGGGACCATTCATCGATGTCAGATTTTCGAGTCCTGATAAGTTTTGCAGCGTATCATTGTTAATGATTTCTATATTCCCATCAATTGTAGTCAAATTAGAAAGCCCACTCAAATCAATTAAATTTGGATTGTCCCTTATTTCCAATTCTGAGCCGATATAAGTGAGATTTCCAAGTCCATCTATGTTATTCATAATAAGGTTGTTGTCTATATCAACTTCAGTTCCCACAGAAACAAGGGATGTGAGGCCATCCAAACTTTCTAATTTCCTATTTGACTCAATGGTCAGTTCACGTGGAACTGACGTAATGTTTTCCAAAGCAGCAATGGATGCCAAATTGGGGTTTTCTTCAATATTGATGTCATATCCAATAGAACTTAGGTTTTCAAGACCTGATAAAGAAACCAAGTTGGTCATTTCTTCTATCAGCAGGCTTCCCCCTATTGTCTCCAATCCGTTAAGCCCTTCAAAATTTAACACTTCTGTTGATTCGGAAACATTCAGATTGCCGCCAATGTATTTTAGGTTTCCCCATCCTTCGAAGCTTACAAACCCTATGGAATTGTTAAGAATCAGAGAGCTTCCAATAGAATCTACTTGCGAAAGACCAATACAATTCGTTATCGTCCCTTGTGGTGCATAAAAACTGACATAACCTTCAATTTTTGTGCAGTCAGGGTAGTTTATTGCAAAACTGTCTATTTCTTCCTGTGAGTTGAACGCTATTCCATTTGGAAAGCATTGTGAATAAATTGAAGAAGTGCTACTTAAAAGAAATATGAATAAGATTAAATCCAATTTCATTTTATTCTATGAAGTTGTTCAAAAACTCCTCATCGGCTGCAAATCCAGTCTATTGAGGAGATTGAGTCGGTATTTTTTCTGCCCCGATAGTTATCGCATAGGAGTGAATTCGGGACAGGCAGTTGTAGTTGTTCTTCTTGCTGTTCTGCGCCCTGAACTTCGAGCCGTCCGTGGCGACGGTGTCTTCGGAAAACAAACCCTCCTCCCTCAAAAATATATTGAAGCATTTAAATGCCGCTTTAAAAGCCCTGGGGCTGTGCTTCCTGAAATCGGCAATTGTTTTATAGCATGGGCGCAGGCCTTTCATGAGCCACATGGCCTCGATGTTCGTCCCCGCTTCCCGTTCCAGCCTCCTTGAAGAACGTACCCGGTTTATATAGCCATAAAAATAAAGTTTCAAAAGTACCGCCGTTGGGTATGCGGGGCGTCCGTTTTTTATTTCCCCTTTTATTTCAAAACCCAATTTTTTTAAATCCAGAAAATCGACGAACGCATCGACCACCCTTGCATGGCTCCCGGGGGAGACCATGTTTTCCAGGCAGATCAACTGGAACTGGTAGCGGTCGTTTCCTTTTAATTGCATTTTTTTTGGAATTTATTTTTAATTTTTTTGACGCAATAAATTTAATTAAAAATAAATGGGCATAATAATAAATCATGGGGTTTTTTCACAGTCTGACGTTTAGTGCATATGCCGTAGCGACCGAATGGGAGCTATGGACATTATGCACATTGTTATAGCTCGTTTTTCATCAGATACTTTTCTATTTGTATTTCATTTTTTAAATCTATTAATTGGAGTGTATTCCAATCCATCAACAATAAGTCCCAATATTGTCCAATTCGTTTAAGAAGTTCAAAAACTAACTCATCATCATTCATTATTTGACCTGAAATCCATATCGCTGAGACTAAATTCTCTTCAAATTGAAAGAAAATTCCATTGTAGTTTTTTCCATATCCAATTGTATTTTTACTTAACATTTCACCTGGTCTTATACCTGTCGATACAATTTCATGTCTTTCAATTGGAAAGTCATCGATTATTTGTTCCAATTTATATTTGCTTATTTGTTTTTCAATCAATTTAAACTTTTCTTCTCCTCTAACATAAATATCTTTAAATCCAATTCCATCAAAATTGTTACTCACAAAATCTTTAACATTATCTGCTTCTTTAAGTAATTCTTTTAAATTTTCCTTGGGTACTATTTCGACTTGTTTGCAATCATCTTCATGATAGAATATATCATTTGTTCTAATTGAATTTACCGCATTCTTATTTCTTTTTTTGAAGAACCCAAACATGTTTTTTTATTTTATTGACTCAAAGATTAGTGCAGTTTGACCATTTGGTTGCCAGTTTTTTAATTCTTCAACTTCTTTATCATTTAATGTTTCAATCAATAATCCGCAGTTGTTTTCTTCTTTAAGTGATCGGATTCCTTCGATTCCAGTAATCTTTCGCCTGAGTTTAGTCCCATTAAAATCGAATTTAATCCAATTTCCAATGCTTACTAATCCTTTTGATATATTTCCCACAAACACAATCCCACGGCCAGTTATTCTGAATGTATCATTTATTTGATATGTGCTTCTTTTTTTCATTTTTCCTAATGAGCTATAACGTCCCCGCATACCCGTCGTTGCCAGCTTTTGCTGGCAATGAACGGGCATGCATTGTTGAACAAAAACCTCCGGTAGCTAAAGCAAAAATTCATCATCTTTGAATCATTGTTAAACCATTAAAATTTCATAAGATGAAAAAAAAACACCTTAGTTGCCAGGGCGAGTAGTGAAGTTAGCGGCTTTTGCGAAATGTACCAAAAGCTAGAGCAAAAAGTCCTGTTGAGCGGCCTGTCCAGTGCTACTTTAAAAAGTTACGGAAGGAGCATTGCCCACATTTCCCTGTTCTTCAACCAGGTCCCGCTCGATCTGTCAGACCAGGTCATCAACGAGTACCTGCTCGAGATCAAGAGCCAAAAGAACCCTTCCGAAACCTATTTTAAACATGCCGTTTACGGGCTCCGTTACCTTTTCCGGCTCTTTGGCCGAGAAGACCGGGCCATTGCTCTGCCTCAAATTGCCCGTAGCCATAAACTGCCTGTTATTCTAAACCGAAAAGAAGTCCTTCATTTCCTCCGCACACCCAAACTGCTCAAACACCGGGTCTTGCTCGGGCTCACCTATGCGGCCGGCCTGCGGCTTTTTGAAGTAGCGGCCCTCCGGCTTTCCGACATTGACAGCGGGCGCAGAACCGTCTTTGTGGAACAGGGCAAAAACGGCAAAAGCCGCTATGTCCCCATTGGCGAAAACATCATCCGGGGGCTTGACAGATATATTTCAGCCTGTTGCCCGATCCACTACCTTTTCAATGGGCAGCAAAAAGGTGAACCGATGTCCAATAGGGGCATCCAATTTATCATGCGGCAGACCCTCAAGAAGTCCAATATTCAAAAGGCAGTCACCCTGCATTCCCTTCGCCACTCCTATGCCACCCATTTTTTAGAAGATACGGGCGACCTGTTTTCACTCAAAGAAAACCTGGGGCATGCCCGCATCGACACCACCCTGGTCTATGTCCACATTGTGGGGTCTCTGCCCCGGTCGGCTGCCCATTCGCCACTCACCCCATTATTTGAGGGAGCCAAGAAAAAACCGTGAAATGGAAATACAGCGTGGGCGGAATAATCAGGGATCACTGGCCGGCAATCAAGTGTTCGACCAAGTTCAACCCTTTTCAATTGTACCACCTCGATCAATTGCAAAAGTGCCGGACTGCTGCCCTGGGCGGGCATGTCCATATCTGCGGTGACTGCGGGTTTTTCCGGATCGGGTACAACTCTTGCCGCAACCGGCACTGCCCGACCTGTCAGGGCCTGAAGCGCGAAGAATGGATCCTCCGGCAGGAAACGGTCCTGCTCAAAGTCCCTTATTTCCATGTCGTTTTTACCCTGCCTTCCGAATTGAACGGGCTTTGCCTGGCGCACCCGAGATTGATGTATTCGCTCCTTTTTCGCTGCGCTTGGCAGACCGTCCGGGCCTTTGCCAAAGACCCCGGGTTCTTGGGCGCAAAAACAGGCATGACTTCCGTTCTGCATACTTGGGGACAGGCGATGACGCTGCACCCGCACCTTCATTGCATCATCCCGGGCGGCGGCATCACACGCGATGGGAAATGGAAAAGCACCCGTTCGGGTGGTAAATATTTATTTCCCCGGAATGCCCTCCGAAAAGTCTTCAAGGGCAAATTCTGTTCGGAACTGAAGCAGATGGCGAAACGTGGCGATATTGAACTGCCCGGTGAACTGCGGGAAAAACTATACCGCAAAAAATGGGTCGTCTATGCCAAACGCCCCTTCCAAAACCCCAGGGCGGTCATTGAATACCTGGGACGGTACACCCACAAGGTGGCCATCTCCAATTACCGGATCAAAAAGGCCGGGGACAAACAGGTGGCCTTCGAATGGAAAAACTATAAAAAGGGGGGCGAGAAGCAACTGATGGCCCTTCCCGTTTTAGAGTTTGTCCGCCGGTTTTCCCTCCACTTTTTGCCCCGGCGCTTTCAGCGGGTCCGGCATTACGGCATCCTTTCCTCCAGGGGGAGGGCCTGTTACATTCCCGGTTTACAGGTAGATATGGGGATGAGGGTCAAAAAAAGGGACAAGGGCGAAATACGGGCATTGGCATTGGGCAGGATGAAGGTCACATCAAAATGCCCTTGTTGTAATGAAGGCAATATGCGTCCGGTCCTGCCATTTGGAAGGGATGGCCCGCCCGAAGAACGGTACATCTTTGGGTATATCGTCAAACGCACCTGATTGTAAGGACGCCCTGTTTTTCATGCTGCCCACGGCAGTACGGCCACTTTTGTGCCCGATCGGTTTTTAACTCCCCAAAAAAACTGAAAAGACACGGCGAAAAAAGGCCAAAAGGATAAGCTTTTCACTGTAACCCGGTCTTTCAAACGCTCCGGCCGCTTACCCGGGCCAAAGCACCAACGAAATTATATTTGGAAACCCCATAGGGTATTGGCCAATGGGGCCGGACCTTCGACGCATGCCCGGCTTTCGTTCAACAGCAAGTAATATCGGCGGGTGCGCCACGCGACCCCATCGTATTACTCGCTATTTATTAGCCTCAGTTTTCTTTTCTTTACATTTCTTCATAAGTCCAATGTTCAATATTTTCGACCATTGATATTGGTATTTCTTTTATTTCGAAAACTTTTTCTTTTAGTAACTCATTCAATGCAATTGACTCATCTTTTGATGGATACTTAGTTGTCAGTTCTTTTTTATCTTCATCATATTCTATTTTATCCGAGCTATTGACTAAAGATTTTAAGAAGGTTGGATTATTTGATAACTCCTCAAACGTTCCTTTTAATGTTTTTCTCATAAAATTTAAATTCCCTTTTGCTTTTTTAAGTGCTTCAGAATATGTACTAAAAAAATAGGGTGCTCCGCAATATTCTTGAAAACTATTGGTCTCGTTTAACCATATTCCATAAAATATTGGATTTCCTTCAAAAGATGAAAGTTCATAGAATTTCAGGTCTAAAATCTTTCTTATATAAATAATGTCATCGTCTGATAATCCTTTAGGAATTGTTGTTCCTCTTTCGCAAAAAATAGTACCATATTCATTCACCTTGACAATATCTTCCCCAAATTTTTGCTTGTAATAACGCTTAAATGCCATTGCTTCTTTTAAGTAATTATTATCGCATCCCGATAACTGAGCGGTATCGCCAAGGTCACAACTTTCCAATGCCTCTCGTTCCAATCTTAAAAATTCGGTTTTTGCTTCATCCTCTGATTGAAATGTATTTTCTATTCCTCCTATGGTATGTACATATAGATGGTCATCACTATAATGATAAGCGATTTTTCTGATTACGTAGGTTTTGTTCATTTTAAGCAATTTTATTTTTGAATATTCTTTTTGCACTATCAGGAAGTCCAGTTCCATTGTCCATCCATAATTCAAACCTCATATTGTTGAATACTTCTTGAATCCCCAGTTCATAATCAATTAATTCAATTTCAACTGGGTGAATCATCTTTAAAATTCTGTGAATAAACCAAGAATTATGGGTTAGAAGAAGCGATTTCATTCTACCAGTATTTACCAAAGGTGACAATAACAATTCTTCAAGTTCTTTATTTCCTGAATACTTCTTGTGGATTGATTCTATTTTCTTTTCCCAGTTTTTAATTGCATCATCATCAATACAATCCACGAAATCCGACAGAGTAGGAATGAATTTGTTTTTATAGTCTGGTAAAATGTGGTCACTTTCACATAGGTCTTTGATTACAATTACTTTCCCGTCCGAATTAACTATTGTTTCACCAACAATCGGTTCTATTATTCGGTTTATACCCCAATGCGTATGAAACAATCGGTGTCTATTATCACTACAAACTTCTTTCGTTGAATCTATCAATTTATGAATCTCATAATAATCTTCAATAGTTCCTCCTCTTTTTCTTACTGATATTTCCGAATGTTTATATGGATTCATTTTTATTTTTTATAATTGAGGCTAACGTCTCGCATCGGCGGCGTTGCCAGCTTTTGCTGGCAATGAACGCTGATGCTTTGTTCCAGCCAGCTTTCTTTTTTTATTCTTTTTAATCTATTGCCTAAAATGAAAATCGGATTTCCAAATTTAGCAGTTTTGTTCGAACAAAACGCTATTTTTTCGCCGAAATCGGAGATGAATTCACCGATGTTTCCCAATTGTTTTTAACAGCCGTTTATTTGTTTTTTATTGCTTTATAAATTTGAAACGCAGCTCCTTTACATTCTTCTTTTGTCAAGTATAAGTTGAAGGCTTGGTTCAATACTTCTCTCGTTATCTTTGCAGCAGCTGAAGCTGATATTTTGTTTTCCATTTCTAAATTGAAAATAATATCAATTGCTTCTGTTCGGTAATTGTCCAAATCCTTCACTCTTTGCGCACTTTCTTTTAAAGGGTTCCATACAGTTAATATTTTCTGTATTTTTTCAATCTGCTTTTCTTCCATTGTGAAATCCGTAATTCGATTTTCTTTTTATTTTATTTATAGTTGGCTGGAACGTCCCGTGTAGCTGGCGTGCGCCCGCATTTGCTGGCGATTGACGGGTATGCTTTGTTGAACAAAAACCTCCGGTAGCTAAAGCAAAAATTCATCATCTTTGAATCATTGTTAAACCATTAAAATTTCATAAGATGAAAAAAAAACACCTTAGTTGCCAGGGCGAGTAGTGAAGTTAGCGGCTTTTGCGAAATGTACCAAAAGCTAGAGCAAAAAGTCCTGTTGAGCGGCCTGTCCAGTGCTACTTTAAAAAGTTACGGAAGGAGCATTGCCCACATTTCCCTGTTCTTCAACCAGGTCCCGCTCGATCTGTCAGACCAGGTCATCAACGAGTACCTGCTCGAGATCAAGAGCCAAAAGAACCCTTCCGAAACCTATTTTAAACATGCCGTTTACGGGCTCCGTTACCTTTTCCGGCTCTTTGGCCGAGAAGACCGGGCCATTGCTCTGCCTCAAATTGCCCGTAGCCATAAACTGCCTGTTATTCTAAACCGAAAAGAAGTCCTTCATTTCCTCCGCACACCCAAACTGCTCAAACACCGGGTCTTGCTCGGGCTCACCTATGCGGCCGGCCTGCGGCTTTTTGAAGTAGCGGCCCTCCGGCTTTCCGACATTGACAGCGGGCGCAGAACCGTCTTTGTGGAACAGGGCAAAAACGGCAAAAGCCGCTATGTCCCCATTGGCGAAAACATCATCCGGGGGCTTGACAGATATATTTCAGCCTGTTGCCCGATCCACTACCTTTTCAATGGGCAGCAAAAAGGTGAACCGATGTCCAATAGGGGCATCCAATTTATCATGCGGCAGACCCTCAAGAAGTCCAATATTCAAAAGGCAGTCACCCTGCATTCCCTTCGCCACTCCTATGCCACCCATTTTTTAGAAGATACGGGCGACCTGTTTTCACTCAAAGAAAACCTGGGGCATGCCCGCATCGACACCACCCTGGTCTATGTCCACATTGTGGGGTCTCTGCCCCGGTCGGCTGCCCATTCGCCACTCACCCCATTATTTGAGGGAGCCAAGAAAAAACCGTGAAATGGAAATACAGCGTGGGCGGAATAATCAGGGATCACTGGCCGGCAATCAAGTGTTCGACCAAGTTCAACCCTTTTCAATTGTACCACCTCGATCAATTGCAAAAGTGCCGGACTGCTGCCCTGGGCGGGCATGTCCATATCTGCGGTGACTGCGGGTTTTTCCGGATCGGGTACAACTCTTGCCGCAACCGGCACTGCCCGACCTGTCAGGGCCTGAAGCGCGAAGGATGGATCCTCCGGCAGGAAACGGTCCTGCTCAAAGTCCCTTATTTCCATGTCGTTTTTACCCTGCCTTCCGAATTGAACGGGCTTTGCCTGGCGCACCCGAGATTGATGTATTCGCTCCTTTTTCGCTGCGCTTGGCAGACCGTCCGGGCCTTTGCCAAAGACCCCGGGTTCTTGGGCGCAAAAACAGGCATGACTTCCGTTCTGCATACTTGGGGACAGGCGATGACGCTGCACCCGCACCTTCATTGCATCATCCCGGGCGGCGGCATCACACGCGATGGGAAATGGAAAAGCACCCGTTCGGGTGGTAAATATTTATTTCCCCGGAATGCCCTCCGAAAAGTCTTCAAGGGCAAATTCTGTTCGGAACTGAAGCAGATGGCGAAACGTGGCGATATTGAACTGCCCGGTGAACTGCGGGAAAAACTATACCGCAAAAAATGGGTCGTCTATGCCAAACGCCCCTTCCAAAACCCCAGGGCGGTCATTGAATACCTGGGACGGTACACCCACAAGGTGGCCATCTCCAATTACCGGATCAAAAAGGCCGGGGACAAACAGGTGGCCTTCGAATGGAAAAACTATAAAAAGGGGGGCGAGAAGCAACTGATGGCCCTTCCCGTTTTAGAGTTTGTCCGCCGGTTTTCCCTCCACTTTTTGCCCCGGCGCTTTCAGCGGGTCCGGCATTACGGCATCCTTTCCTCCAGGGGGAGGGCCTGTTACATTCCCGGTTTACAGGTAGATATGGGGATGAGGGTCAAAAAAAGGGACAAGGGCGAAATACGGGCATTGGCATTGGGCAGGATGAAGGTCACATCAAAATGCCCTTGTTGTAATGAAGGCAATATGCGTCCGGTCCTGCCATTTGGAAGGGATGGCCCGCCCGAAGAACGGTACATCTTTGGGTATATCGTCAAACGCACCTGATTGTAAAGGACGCCCTGTTTTTCATGCTGCCCACGGCAGTACGGCCACTTTTGTGCCCGATCGGTTTTTAACTCCCCAAAAAAACTGAAAAGACACGGCGAAAAAAGGCCAAAAGGATAAGCTTTTCACTGTAACCCGGTCTTTCAAACGCTCCGGCCGCTTACCCGGGCCAAAGCACCAACGAAATTATATTTGGAAACCCCATAGGGTATTGGCCAATGGGGCCGGACCTTCGACGCATGCCCGGCTTTCGTTCAACAGCAAGTAATATCGGCGGGTGCGCCACGCGACCCCATCGTATTACTCGCTATTTATTAGCCACAGGTTTCTTTTTTTATTTTCTTTTTTATCATTTTATTCACCGATTGAATTATGCTCTCAATATCATGCTTGTAAAATCCTGTTCCGTTAAAGCAATTGCATTCAATCAATTTATATTCATTTTCAATTTCGGCAATATCCATAACGTAAACATCTTCTATCCGATATTCTAAAATTCTTTCTTCGGCAAATTTTATCATCTCTTCCGGAACATCATCTGCACTTTCGTCTAATTCACCTTCGTTCATGTATCTTGATGCCGAGACTATTTGATTATCTACTACAAAAAGTCTCCATTCTTTTTTTATTTCTTTCGGCTCTGAAATCCAAACTTCTGTTTCTTTATTCAATTCGGGCAAATCCAACTTGCACACTTTATCGCTCCATTCTTTTAAATCTTTAAACGTGTCAACTCTTCCGCTAAATTCTTTCCCGTCATTGTTTGGTCTGATAAACCACTTTTTTTCAGGTTCACTTTCTATCTCTTTTAACTTTCCAAATTCGATTAATTGACCGTCAGAATTTAGGACTTTATCTTTCCATTTGTCGACATAATTCGTCATTTGGAATTTTATCGGCTCGAAAAAAACACCTTCTTTTAAATCTTTATCTTTATATGCATTGAGCATGAAAGTTGTCGAGCCGTAAATTATTTTGAAGCTATTCTTATTTTTTATTTCAGGGATTTCATTTGAAAACGGAATTACTTCTACTTCTTCCCAAATTTCATCTTTCCCATTTAAAACCAATTTTATCCGTTCTAAAATTTCAGGCTTGGTCAGATTTTTTTGAAGTATCCAATTTATCATCGGTGGTTTTTTCTTTTTTTCTACTTGTGGCTAACGGTCTCGCATAAACGGCGTTGCCAGCTTTTGCTGGCAATGAACGTTTTATGCATTGTTGTCGGTAGTTTTCAATTTGTCCAATTTTCAATAGTTCCATCATCTTCGAACCAAATCTCAATGTAAATATTTTCTTCAACTGGACTTCCCATTCTTTTTAAGATATCAAACTTTAGTCCTTTTAAACCTCTTTTCAAATTACGAATACAATAATTATATTCTCTCCTTACCCAAAACTCATTTATCTCAGCTTTCGTTTGATATTCTATCATTTTGACATCAGTAACTTGTCCTTCTTTGCTAATTGTAATCAAGTATCTTTCAGAACAATCAAATTTATCTGTATTCCTCCATTTTATTTTTTGAATTTGCTCAAAAATCACATTGGAAACTGTGTCTTTATATCTTCTATTGATTCTATCTGGTTCGTCAAAGTAATTTTGAATTTCTGAAATATTTAAGACTCTTCCTTTGTTAATCTCAATTAATATTTCCTCTTCATAACTTGTATAGAATACTCCATCCCATCGTAGAATATTTTTTTCTGGTTTGGGAATACTTAGACTTCCTGAATACCAATCAATTAATACTTTTTCACCTTTTACTTTTTTTCCAAATATCTTCCTTATTCTTTTTTTAGATTCCTTTACGTCAATTGAATCCGAATAATAATATTCATTGCAAGAAGTTATTTGTTCTAAAAACAAACTATCATTATCAATTTTATAGATAGCTTGATATCCTCTCCAACAATTAAAAGATGCTCCATCTCTAAAATTTAATCCAAATAATTGTCCTTCAACATCATCATTCTCTTTTTTTTGATTAAAGTATTCTTCTAATAATAAAGTATAAACTCTTGTTGTATCTCCTTTGTATATTAATAAATCTGGAGACTGAGGACTTGCCATTGATTTACTTGTGAATAACAACAGCAAGATTATAATTATTCCATTTATGTATATTTTTACTGGTTTCATTTTTCTTTAATTACCGACAACGTCTCGCATCGGCGGCGTTGCCAGCTTTTGCTGGCAATGAACGCTGATGCTTTGTTCCAGCCAGCTTTCTTTTTTTATTCTTTTTAATCTATTGCCTAAAATGAAAATCGGATTTCCAAATTTAGCAGTTTTGTTCGAACAAAACGCTATTTTTTCGCCGAAATCGGAGATGAATTCACCGATGTTTCCCAATTGTTTTTAACAGCCGTTTATTTGTTTTTTATTGCTTT
Organism: uncultured Saprospiraceae bacterium; assembly: GCA_942490835.1. Classification (GTDB taxonomy): domain Bacteria; phylum Bacteroidota; class Bacteroidia; order Chitinophagales; family Saprospiraceae; genus UBA6168. Next base: position 192,742 of record CALNYY010000093.1, on the reverse strand, counting down.
ATAAATTTGAAACGCAGCTCCTTTACATTCTTCTTTTGTCAAGTATAAGTTGAAGGCTTGGTTCAATACTTCTCTCGTTATCTTTGCAGCAGCTGAAGCTGATATTTTGTTTTCCATTTCTAAATTGAAAATAATATCAATTGCTTCTGTTCGGTAATTGTCCAAATCCTTCACTCTTTGCGCACTTTCTTTTAAAGGGTTCCATACAGTTAATATTTTCTGTATTTTTTCAATCTGCTTTTCTTCCATTGTGAAATCCGTAATTCGATTTTCTTTTTATTTTATTTATAGTTGGCTGGAACGTCTCGTGTATGTGGCGTTGCGAGCTTTTGCTCGCAATGAACACATACATATTGTTAGCCTTCGTTTTCATTCTTCTAATTTAATCAAAATTAGTTTATTGTTCTCGACCTATTTCTTTATCAATAAGTTCTTTAATTATTTTTGCTCGCCTTTCCAATGATTTTACACCAGTGTAAACTGCATATGCATAACTTATTTCAGCATCAACCAACATTCTGAATTTATCGGATTGGAATGCTTCAATCATTTCAATTTGATCGTATTTTGATATAAGCGATGGGTTTTCTCTATCGAAAGGACGTAATCCGTCAATGTAATTTGAATATAGAGTGGAATAATTTTTAGACCGTAGATTGTAAAATTCTATTCGAGAATAATACTGTGCAACAATATTCTTTATGCTATCATTTTTGATTAGTTGTAAATTTCCTGTATTGAGTAATTCGTCATAATAGTTTCTTACTCCCAATGGATAGCCGCCTCCAAACACACCTCCATATGTAATTTTATTTAATGTTTGTATTGTATCAATAACTACCAGATTATTTTCACAAATTTTTTTTGCAAATTTTAAGCTTTCAATTTTGGCATCCATCCTATCAGCTACCAACATTTGATTTGCCCCTGTGTTTTCAGTTATTTCCTTTTGGAGGTTAAACAAATAGGCCTTCTCTTTCGAATTGTCAATTCTTTCTTGGTTCCAATTATTAATTTGCAACGCAATTAAAATTCCTATAACCACAAGTACAATTTCACCAATTGCATAAATCAGATATTTGCTGAATTTATTTTCAGTCAATAATTTCTGCCTAATTTTTCTAAAGAACTTTATCATCAATTATTTTTTATTTCCTAATGAAGGCTAACTACGGTATATCAACGAAATCGTTGATATACTCGTAATGTGAAATGCAATGATTTAATTTATTTCATATTTACAATGAACAGTCAAACAGTTGGTTACTAATAATCGAGCTTTGTAAATTAGGTTCATATTATTAAAATTTATAGGTGACTTGTTTTTTTGGGTTTTTGGTTGTTTGCATTACAGGTCGAGGCCTTCCAATGGGCTTTCTATCTGCTTGTTGTATCGACTCGATAAATGTAAGTAAACTTCTGTAGTTTTTATTGATTCATGCCCTAACAATTGTTTTACTTCATGGAGCGGTACCCCTTTGTAAACAAGGTGAGTAGCGAAGCTGTGCCGCAGGCCATGCAACGTTAGCCTTTCATTTACTCCCGATGCTTTCTTTGCTTTTTCAAATATGGATTGGAGACTTGTTTCGCTGTACTTACCACCCGATTGTCCTTCGAACAGCCAATAGCTACTTTTATATGCTTTCATATATGCTTCAATGTACTTTATAGCAGTTGGCGAGTAAAACGTATACCTGTCTTTTCTTCCTTTTCCACCTTTCACAAAAAGGGTCTGGGCGAATTTGTTGAGGTCTCTTTTCCTTAAATTTAAAAGTTCACCTTTTCGTAAACCGGCTGCATAAATGAGCAGGAGCATACATTTGTGCTTGGCATTTTCTGCCGCATTCAGCAGCGCTTTTATTTCTTGTTCCGATGCATAGTTAGGCAGGCTTCTGTCTTTCTTTGGTCTTTGTATTTGTACCACTTTTTCTTCCTGGCCCAGCATTCTTCCAAAAAATGCGTTCAAAGCATTTATCATTATATTCAAGGTGCTCGCTGCTATATTTTTTTCCCGCCTTTTGTACAGGATAAATTGTTCGATTTGGTGAAGGCTAATTTGTGAGGGCTTTTCAAGCGGGTAATATCTCAATAATGCTGCTATGTGGTAGCGGTAACTTTTTATTGTTTTATGGCTTTTGAATTCAAGGATCAGTCGTTCTTCGAGGGCAGTCAATGCAAGCGTTTGGCTTTTGTTTAAAGGAGACTTGGATTGAATCGGCCGTTTTCTTGTTTTAAATTTTAGAGGGAGTCCCGAAGGGATGTTTTTGGGCATCTGCAATGCTGTACTGTCAAAACCTCCAAGTATCTCGAGTGTCTCTTGTACTATTGGTAGATGCCAATATTTGCCGTCGGAATCCCATTTCCTTCCTGGAATTGTTTTAATAATTTCTACCCAGTTTTTTTTATCTCCGGGCACAAATGCTTTAAGCCATTTTTCGTGCAGATGTTCTACGATGATTTTGTTACCGGTCACTATCTGAAAATTTCCATTTTCAGTTTTGATAGTTCTAAATGTAGGTGTCAGTATTTTTTGATTGGTTTCCTTTTTCAAAAATTCATCTGGCACTTCCACCTCAAACATTTCTTTCAATTGCTGGTAAGCCTCAGCCGAATAAGGCACATGCCAGCAGCTGTGTGTCTTGCTCCATAGCCTGCCTTCTATCTTTTTTATCTGGGAAATGACCACCTCATCGAACGGGCATTCGACCTTGATGCGCTGAGCGCCTCGGTGGTGCAGTGGGGAAATGATGATTCGGGGCTTGTTCATCTTTTGATTTTATAGTGGTCAAATATAAAAATAATAATTAGGAATGGTGTGACGGTGTGATGGTGTATAGGTTGATTGCATCAAAATTATTAACCCATAACTTCAGTTGTGGGTAGAGAAACGAATGTGAAAATCTCAACGGTTTTAACCGTTTCCACCCAAATGACTTCCTTCAAAAACCGTTAAAACGGTTGATAGGTCTTTCCGTTTTTGCCCCACAACTGAAGTTGCGGGTTGAAATGGCTTATTTTAATTTTGATGCAATCAACCTGGATGGTATACCGACAAACCAATAAACCGCCAAATCCACATTGCGTCGTATCTTCACGCTCCTGAAATTTTAATTTTAATTTCTATTTTCATTTTTATTTAAATAATCAAACAGAATAAACATATGCAGCTAATCAAGAAAACCATCCTGACTCTGGCAATCTTCTGTTCACACACCTTGCTCGTAGTGCTGTTGGCACAAAGCATGAAGTGGACGCCCGATGGCAATAGCTATTATAGCCATGAGGAAGGGAAAATAATCAAATGCGACCTGCCCAGTCTTGACAAAACGACCATCCTTGAACCTGCCGACTTGACGCCAAAAGGATGGGACAAGCCTCTGGCAATTGACAATTTCTATTTCACAGATGATGGTAAAAAGGTGTTGATTTATACCAATAGCCAGCGGGTGTGGCGGGCAAAGACACGAGGCGATTATTGGGTATTGGATATGCAATCGAAATCCCTCAAGCAGTTGGGCCAGGGCCGTCCGGAAGCTACTTTGATGTTTGCCAAAATATCGCCCGATGGCCAAAAGGCAGCCTATGTAAGTGAGCGCAATGTGTATGTGGAAGATCTCGCCTCTGGAGCTATCAAAATGCTCACGGATGATTTGGGTACCGAAAAACTGATCAATGGAACATTCGACTGGGTGTACGAGGAGGAATTCCGTTGCCGAGATGGTTTCCGCTGGTCGCCGGACAGCAAGGGCATTGCCTATTGGCAAATAGATGCCAATAAGATCAAAGACTTTTACATGGTGGATAATACAAGCGATGTCTATAGTAAGATCATCCCAGTAGAGTATCCAAAAGTGGGCGACTCACCATCGCCCGCCCGAGTAGGAGTGGTAAATATAGATTCGGGCAAAACGACTTGGATGGATGTGGAAGGCGACCCACAGGAGCACTACATCATCCGAATGGAATACACGCCTGATGGAAGAAGCATTATTTTGCAACAGCTCAACCGCAAACAAAACAGGAGTCTGCTAATTCTTTGCGATCCAAATTCCGGCAACACCAAAACCATTTACAAAGAAAAAGACGAAGCCTGGGTGAGCACCATTAATGAGTGGAGCAGGGATGTAACTGGCTGGGACTGGGTGAACGACGGAAAGGAGTTTGTATGGCTGAGCGAAAAGGATGGCTGGCGCCACCTTTACCTTGTTTCTGCCGATGGCAAAAAAGAAAGATTGCTGACCCCGGCTGATCAGGATGTGATCGGAGTTGAATTGATTGACGATGCAAACGATATGATTTATTTCACTTCCACTACCCCTGATAATGCGACACAATCCTACCTGTATCAAGTGAGCATGAAAGGAAAGGATTTGCCAAAACAAATTTCACCTTCGGAAATGGTCGGCACCCACGGCTATACTATTTCGGGCAGTGGAAAATATGCCAAATGGCGTTTTTCCAACCACTTCACACGCCCGATGAACGCATGGGTTACCTTGCCCGATCACAAGCCATTGAAAGGAGAAACGAACGTTAAAAAGGAATATAGCCCAAAGAAAAAGGAAGCCGAAAATGTGGAGTACTTCAAAGTGACCACCGAGGATGGTGTGGAAATGGACGGCTGGATGAAAAAACCGTATGATTTTGATGCGTCGAAGCAGTACCCTGTCATTTTCTATTTCTACGGCGAACCTGCTGGTACAACAGTTACGGATTCCTGGGGAAACGCCAGTAACTTCTTGTATGATGGTGATCTGGCAAAAGACGGGTACATCCACGTGAGCCTCGACAATCGCGGTACGCCAGCCCCAAAAGGCAGGGAATGGCGCAAGGCCATTTACCGAAATATCGGGCAGATCAATATCCGGGATCAGGCAATGGGTGCTAAAGAAATTATCAACCGACCTTATATCGATTCCACTCGTGTAGGTGTGTGGGGTTGGAGCGGTGGTGGTTCTTCTACCCTGAATTGTATGTTCCAATATCCCGATGTCTTCACCACAGGTGTTTCCATTGCTCCGGTGACCAATTCCTTGTACTATGACAATATATACACGGAACGGTACATGGGCTTGCCTCAGGAAAACATGGAAGATTTTACAGCTGGTGCAGCTGTCACACATGCCAAAAACCTGGAAGGAAACTTACTGTTGATTCACGGTACAGCCGATGACAATGTACATTTCCAGAATGCCGAAATGCTGGTGAACGAGCTGGTGAAGCACAACAAACTGTTTCAGTACATGGCCTATCCTGGTCGTTCGCATGGTCTAAGGGAAGGGGAAGGAACATTCCGCCATCTATCAACTATGGTCTCCCATTTCCTCCGTGAGAAATGTCCCCCCGGAGGTGTAGAAGCAAAGAAGGGGGTGAAGCCTTGATTTAATGACTAATGATTAATGACTAATGATTAATGATTAATGACTAATGATTAATGACGAGTGACTAGTCATTAATCACTAATCACTCATCACTAGTCATTAGTCACTCATCACTAGTCATTAATCATTATTCCTTCTTCATTAAAAAGAATTTTACTTCTGTTCGGCGGTTCATTTGGTGGGCTGCTTCGGGGCAATCTTTTCCATCATCACAATCATTGAGGAGTTGGTCTTCGCCAAGGCCCGTGGCTGTTAGGCGGTTTTTGGGTATACCTTTCATCATGAGGTAAGTCACGGCAGCTTTTGCTCTTTTTTGAGAAAGTTCCCTGTTGAAGTTATCATCGCCACGGGAGTCGGTATGGGAGCGCAGCTCGACCGAGAGGGTAGGGTTTCTTTTTAGGAATTGGACTACATTATCTAATTCCTTGGCTGCATCTGGACGGATGTTCGACTGGCCATAGTCGTAATAAATATGTTCCAGCTCGACAATCAAGCCTTCGGCAAATAGGTTTGTGTCTTTAAGCGGTTTGGTTGCAGTTGAAATGGTTGAAGCAAGTTGCAGGTCACGCTGTACCGTCCCCTTCTCTGTTGTATTGTAAATCGTCGATACTATTCCGTTTTCGGTTGAATAACCTTCTTTTTCAACCTTAATGATAAAGTCGCTGCCTGGCTCAACGCATAGATTATACTGTCCCGCATCATTGGTGGTTGTGGTTAATTTGTCCTCGGTACCGATGTTGATCAAAGTGACATCTGCATTGCTGACTACAGCAGCATTAAGCTTGTTGGTCACAACACCTGAAAGATTCACACAATGTTTAGGTTTCAATGAAAAGCAATTTGTTGGGCTTCCAGCCTCGAATTCAATATGGGTAGGTTCATAACCAATTTTATCTACTGATAACAGGTAGGATTTACCTTTTTCTAAAAATAGATCAAACTGCCCTTTGTTGTCTGTTTCAAATTCGGTGTTTTTCAATTCCAACTGGCCAAATGGATCGGCTTTCAGCCATTCCTTTTCGTATGCTCCGTTTTCTGCGGAAGCGACCATTTTTATCATATAGTCATTTTCAAAACCAATGAATGAACCGTCAGTAAGCTTTGAAAAAATAGTAACCGCTGCGCCAGCCAATTGCTTTCCCGTAGTTTCATCCTGTATACAGATGGTTGTATTTGGTAAATGGGTGAGTTTGTTGGACTGCGGCGATGGAAGGCTAAATTGGTAAATATCGTCTTTTCCGGCGCCGCCTTTTCTCGCTGATGAAAAATAGCCGGAAGTGCCCGTCATATCCAATGCGTATCCAAAATCGTCTTTCTGCGAATTAATTGGAATGCCCACATTGGAAGCTTGTTGCCAGTAACCGTCCAGGTCTGTTTCTGCATAAAATATATCGAGTCCACCATATCCACCCCAGCCATTGGAAGCAAAATATAGGGTGCCGTCAACATATAAGTATGGAAAAACCTCATTCCCAGGAGTGTTGATTTCCGAGCCGAGATTGACGGGGAAACCCCATTGGCCATTTGAAAATTTGGTCATATAAATATCCATCCCTCCATATCCTCCGGGGCGGTCAGAAGCAAAATAGAGGTATTGGCCGTCAGCAGATAGGGTAGGGTGGGCATCGTTCCAAAGTCCTGTTCCAAGATCTATATGGTCAGCACGCAGCCATTGCCTTCCTTCTTTTATGGCTTTGGTTATTTTGAGGAAATGTTCTTTTTCACCATCTCCTGTTTTCATTTGGATATTGTTGGTAAACAGGACTGCATTTCCTTCTGGGAAAAATGTAAGCGGGCCTTGGTGGTACTTTGAAGCAATTCCGGTAAAAAAACCTTTAGGCTCTTCTAAGGATCCATCAACGCTTCGCTCGGCCATGTATAATTTTGAAAAACCTTCACCTGTCCAAGCATCCGTTTCCCGATCGACATTTCGGGTTGAGGCGAATACGATTCCGTTTTGATAGAAAGTAGGGCAGAAATCAAGACTTCCGGAATTTATAGCACCTGCATTTTTTATTACGATTTGGTCTGCTTCTGTGTCTATCAACTGATCAATAGCCGCAGCCATAATGTTGCCTCGATTATCATAATAAGTAGCCGTTGTTTCTGCATATTTTAGGTAATATTCTTTGGCCAGTTCCAGGTTGCCGTTGCTGTGCAAGGCCTGGGCATAATGCAGGAAATGGATTGGTGTTGTGCTTTCTTGAACCAGTCTGCCATACCAGATTTCTGCATTCTCGGTATCATGGTTTAAGCGATAACTATTGGCTATCTGTTCAATGGTATATAGGTCAGATGCCTCTTCAGCGTGAATATTTATTGCGGCATTATATGCTTGCTGCTGATACAGTTTATTTGCCTTTTCTAATGAGCTGGCAGGCTGAGCCTGAATGGAGATAGGTAAGTAAATTGAGAGAATGCAAACAGCAAAAAGAAGCCTCATTGCGGATAGGCGCAAATATGCAGGGAGTTCATGGAAAGAGGCCATAGGGTGTTGATTAATATTTTAGAATACATTACTATTTTTATGAATATCAAAAATTGAACCAGATGGGGTTCGGAGTGCATAGAAAATAAACTTCTTTATTCATTGAATAATTTGCATCGTAAGGACAGGTTTGACGCAGACCAAATATTCATTAAATTTGCTTCTATTAAAAATGAAATATGGTATACCAAATTGAAATCTCACCTTCAAAACAGAGCGAGTTCATTCAAATTATTGAGTCACTTAAAAAATTAGGTGTTATCACACAATTTCATCGTTCTGAAAGCTATGTAACTCCGGGTGAGCCTGTATCCATAGACGAATTAATGAATACGTTGAAAGAATCTGAGCAGCAGATTAAAGATGGATTGTCTTATTCCCCAACTTCGGCTAAAGAATTTTTGAAAGCATGGCAGCAAAGAAAAAAGTAAATTGGTCGCTCAACGCCATGTTAATGCTGGGCGAACTCTATGATTAACTCGAAGAGCAATTAGGCCAGTTAAATGCTCAATCCTATTTAGATGACTTGATGGAATTCGGAAATAACCTTGAATTGAAATCTACCCACCACTCTTTTTGTCGTCATAAAATGCTATTGGAGAATAGTTACCGATGTGCACGTTTTAAAAATAAGTACTTCATCATATACAAGACTGATTCACAATCAGTGGACATTTTAGGAGTTTTACATGTCAAAAGAGGCCCTCAAGCATTTGAAGATTTGATCTGAAACCATTTTCAAAAGCACTCCTCTCAATTCATTATTGAGGAGCACCCCCATCATCTACGAAGACCAATTTGGCGATTACGTCACTCCATTTCCGCAAACCCTCTGAAAAAATTAAATTTGCCGCTTGTCTCTCACTATCCAGGAAGAGAGGGTTCATTTCATAAAAAATAAATACATGAAAGGTCTGTTTTACTTTTTGCCCTTCCTACTATTCGTGGCTTGCTCCCAACCTGCCGATAAGGATTCGAATGAAAATAAAAACATGGACATGAAAAAGCAGGGTAAAGCAGATCCTGATTTGATGTCTATGTTTGAAATGGTAAATGTGGTGAAGATGCACTTGTTCAGTACCAACGAAGCTGCTCCGAATCCTGAAGACTACCCATATACAGGTAAGTTATTGACAGATAAGGTGTTAAGTTCATTGGAAGAAGGCCTTCAACCTTCAGAGGGTGGAAGCGTTTATGCTTGTTATTATACGGAAAACAGTGGGCATTATATTCTACGGAAATCGGATAAGGATGCATCAAATACGTTGTTGATTGCCAAATGGGACGATGAAAAAGGAGAATTGACCAAGGTCGCAGACCTCGCTTACTTGATGTGTGAAGATGGCACTTGTCAGCAACAAGATGCTTGGTTGGCCGACCTGGATGATAATCGAGCGCTTGAACTTATCATCCGTAGGCATACAAGAGATAGCCAGAGGAATATTTCAGAAGAACATTTTGAGGTATTGACTGATAAAGGTGCTGGTGTTTTTGAAAAAACAAATGAGCAGTTGGCTTCTTTAGCTGTAAAAGATAATTACGTGATGCAGTAAACAATTAGTGAATTAGCGAATGAGCGAATGATTAAATATTCACTCATCCACTCATCCACTCATCCACTCATTGATTAACATGACTAAAAAGAAAAAACAACCCCGTGTCGCCTATTTCTGTATGGAGTATGGCCTTGAATCAGCTTTCAAAATTTATGCAGGAGGCCTTGGAATATTAGCAGGGGATTATTTAAAAGGGGCAAAAGACCATGGATTTCCCATAGTTGGTATCGGAATAAAATGGAAACAAGGCTACGGCGATCAAGTAATCGATGCAGATGGCCAACCCTATGATGCTTATCGAAACAATGAGTATGATTTTCTGGAGGATACTGGAGTCACTGTTGATGTAGCCATCAGGGGGAGAAATGTAAAATGTAAGGTCTGGAAATCAGAAGCTCATGGCAATGCACCGCTCTACCTATTAGATACTGATCTTCCTGAAAACGAAGATGCATGGATTACTGGCCAGTTGTATGGCTGGTTTGGTGAAGAAAGAATCGCACAGGAAATGGTGTTGGGCATTGGCGGTGTACGAGCACTAAGAGCTTTGGGGATAAAAGTGGATACCTACCATTTTAATGAGGGGCATGCTTTGTTTGCTGGTTTTGAGTTGTTGAGAGAGGAGCTTGCTAGGGGGAAAAGTAAAAAGGAGAAAGTAAAAAGTAAAAAGGGGAAAGGGAAAAAGAAGGCCGTGAAAGGATTGAGCTACAAGGAGGCATTTCAGAATGTCCGAGAAAAAATTGTTTTTACGACCCATACGCCTGTAATTCAGGGGAATGAAAGCCATCCGATAGATCGGCTGTTGTATATGGGTGCAAATCTCAGCCTTACAGCCAAGCAGTTAAAACAGTTAGGAGGAGCGCCGTTTAACATGACCGTTGCAGCGTTAAAGCTTTCCCGCAAAAGCAATGCGGTAGCACAGCTACACGGTGAAACAGCCAATAAAATGTGGGCGCATGTAAAGAAGCGTTCCAAAATTGTAGCAATTACCAATGGTGTCCACCACCCAACCTGGGTAGATAGCAATATGCTGGAAGCAGCTGCTAATGGAGGAGACCTTTGGACGCCACACATGAAAAATAAGAAGGCATTGATCAGGTTTGTGAAAAACAAAACAGGCGTGCAGCTGAATGCCAGCAAGTTGATAATTGGATTTGCCCGAAGGGCGGTGGCTTATAAACGAGCCAGCCTGATTTTCTCCAACCCACGAATTATTGCGCCATTGCTGAAGGATCAAACAGTTCAGATCATTTTTTCTGGCAAATCGCATCCGCTCGATGATAATGGGAAAAAACTGGTAGCTGAAATTGTTGCCATGAGCAAGAAATACCCCAAGTCCGTTGTCTTCCTGGAAAACTACGACATGGAAACTGGTGCAGCCATGACCCGCGGTGCTGATGTTTGGCTCAATAATCCTATTCGCCCAAAAGAGGCAAGTGGTACTTCGGGTATGAAATCTTCAATGAATGGTGTGCTAAATCTCAGCGTGCTCGATGGTTGGTGGCCGGAAGCCTGTGAACACGGTGTAAATGGTTGGCAAATAGGCGACGCTTTTGAGCATGAAGACACTGCTGTACAAACCAAACACGATCTGGACGCACTTTATAAAGTATTGAGAAATGAGGTAGTCCCGACCTTTTACAAAAACCGCCCAAAATGGAAAGAGATGATGCAGGCCAGTATCCAAAGCACGAGGGATGAATTTTCCGTAAAAAGAATGTTAGATGAGTATTATGAATTACTTTATTAATTGCTGATTGTTTATTGCTGGTTGCTGATTATTTTTTCGATTAACAACCAACAACCAATCACTAGAAAACTAAAGCCATGAAAAAAAACTATTTACTTATTTTGATATTTCTGCTGCTCGGAGCAGGCACCTTTTGGTATCTCAATTCGGACAGTGATAAAGGTGCTGCGAACACACTTGGTTGGGATCGCAAATTTGCTGTCGATGACATTAACGAAGTCCATAAAATCTTCATAGCAAAACGTACTGGAGAAACGACCACACTCGAACGCAATGGTGATCATTGGATATATAATGGTCAGTGGAAGGCCAGCCAAAATGCTGTAGAAAATGTGTTAGAGGTAGTCGGCGATGTGAATTTAAAATATGTACCGCCAGCAGCAGCGCTTGAAAACATAGTGAAAGAAATGGCCGCACGTGGAATTAAAGTGGAGGTGTACAACAAAAGAGGAGATAAGTTAAAGGCCTATTATATTGGAGGAGTGACAATTGATGTGCGAGGTACCTATTTTATCATGGAGGACTCTGAGCAGCCAATGGCCGTTGATATTCCCCAAATGGAAGGTCAGGTTCGTACCCGGTTTGAACTCACAGGTGATAAGTGGCGGGATCGGGCAGTACTCGATTACGAACCAGAAGATATAGCAGCGGTAAGTGTTGAATACCCAAAGCAACGAAACAAGTCATTCAAGTTGACCAGGGATGGAGATAACTATGATGTTCAGCCATTTTATGACAACCAACAACCCTTAAATCGAAAACTCGATAAAAGCAGTGTGGAAGGATTTTTAGTTGGGTTTGATAATCTAATGGCCGAAGCAATCAATAACGCCTATGAGAAGAAAGACTCCATCCGCCAGACCGTTCCTTTTTCTGTTGTATCCGTAACCGATATAAAAGGTAATGAGAAAAGAGTAGCTTTTTACCCGTTTTACCGGACGGATGCCAATACAGGAGAACGAAAGGCCGATGCTGTAGAGCGGTTCTTTGCTGACACCAATACAGGCGATTGGTATTTAACGCAACTCCGAGTATTTAAAGGCATTTTTTGGGGATATGATGGTTTTTTTGTACCAGTTGGAAATGCTGTTAAGGATTAAAATATCCTTCATTTTGAATCCTTTGAACACTTGCCCCGTTCTGTATTTCGCCCATTGAAAAAATTGATATTTTTTCAAAAAAAATTGTGGAACGATGTTGCATGTTTTAGATAAACAATTATACATTTGCGTCCGCTTTTCAAAAGAGCCGCCTGAAGAAAGTTTCAGGTTGACAAATAGCCTCCTTAGCTCAGCTGGTTAGAGCGCCGGACTGTTAATCCGTAGGTCCTAGGTTCAAGTCCTAGAGGGGGCGCAAACGTAAAGCCCAGTGGAATGTATTTCTGCTGGGCTTTTTTTATTTTCAAAAAGCCGAAAATGCACTTCGTCTATATTCTCTATACTACCAAGCTTGACAAATACTACACTGGTCAGACCCATGATGTGAAGGAAAGGCTCGAACGGCACAATACGAGCTATTATGGCAGTAAATGGACAGAGCGGGGGAAACCCTGGTCGCTTGCATTAGTTATTGAATGTTCGGGCAAGGGGCAGGCTCTTTCAATAGAGAGGCACATCAAAAAGATGAAGAGCCGAAAGTATATGGAGAACCTGATGCAATACCCTGAAATGGTCTCGAAGCTCAAAGAAAAGTTTCCGCCGGACTGTTGATCCGTACCCCGATAGCTATACGGCTTTTGCACCGGGGAAAAACCCTTTACCAGGGCGGATCATTCGGTTTTGATTCTGGGTTTTCCGGCAAAAGCCCGCCATGTTCTTTGACATTTCAGGATAACCAAATCCGCTTTCCGGGCAGTTCTTCACTGCGGGGAATCCCAGGGGGTCCCAGCGATGTGCGCCTCCGCACCTATGCATAGGCCATGTTCGGGGCGAGGGACTGGAACACTTTTTCAAGTGGCTGCCCTTGTTGCACCATCAAGAAGATGTGCTCGATGAGCAGCATAAGCCCCTCCGCCTTCATCAGCCTCCGCAAGAAAGGCAGCGTGCCGTCCGTCCCCGTTTGGAGCCGCTGTTGAATACTCGACAGTAGGTCTTGGTCGTGGACCGTACATTTGAGCATGGAATAGGCGACGACCACAAAGGCGACATACGTTTGTATGGCCTTTTCGTGCCGCACCTGGTACCCTTCCAGCCCTTCGGCCTTGCCCTCCTGGTGATAGGTCTCAACGGGCCACCTGTGCCGGCGGATGCGCAGGATGCCACTGGGGTGCCAACTCAAGCGGTTGGTAACCGTGAAACTCGGCCGGTCCGAAAGGTCCTCCCGCAGGAAGGAGATGACCAGCCGCTGTTTTTTGTCGAAGCCCCTTACGCGGTGGTTGGCAAAATATGCGTACCGCACCTGCTTTTCCCCTTTGTAAGCGAAGCCTGTTTTTTGGATGTTTTTGCCCGGCACCGGCCCGGTGCGCCCTTCCCGCAGCTTGGCCACGAGCTCTTTCAGCGGCACCTCCGCGCCGCTGTCCCTGTCGGTGACGTACTGGTCTTCCCGCAGGGCGCCCACGTAGTCGAGGCCGAGCTCCCCGGATATGGCCCCGCAAAGTTCGGCGGAGGTGAAGCCGGTGTCAAGGGCGACGGGAAAGCCCCGTCCGGGGTACTGGGCGCAAAAGCCCCGCAACAGTTCCAGGGCGATGTGGTTTTTGGTCTTGTATATGCCGACGACCCCCGGGTGAACCTTCCGTCCGTCCTTGTAGCGGGAACGGATGTAGTTGCGCCATTTTTGGGGCTCGGTGTGCCTCTTGGCCCATTTGTCCGCATTGATGGTGAGGCCCTGCCCCTTGAGGTACCCGGCAACGGCCTCCCAATCGGGCGGGTCCCAAAGGCGCCACAGGACGGGGTAGTCGGTCCTGCCATCGCTGTAGTGCAGCGTGACCAGGTCGTGCGCCCAACGGTAGCACTTGTGGACATAGTCGTAATGGTAGTAAATGTTGTCGAAGTGCCTGCCGTAGTGCTTGAGCAGGCTGCTGTCCACACCGAGCACCCCATTTTCCTTGAAGCACGTGCCGGGGTTCGCCTGCAGCAACCCCATCCGGGCCCGGTTGACCTCCGCCAGGCAAAAGTTCTGGCGGTTGAAGAACTTGTTGAAACTGGCCTGGTGCCGGGGGGAGTTTACAAACATCCGGTTGATGGCCTCCAGTGTCTTGTTGTCGCTGACGATATAGCCGGATATGGCCTTCTTGAAATGTTCATACCCCCCTGGGCTGAAACAGTGCTCAAAGAAAGGGGCGTACTTCTTTACTATGCTTGGGAAGTCGACCAATAGCATCATGTTGTGTGTTTTGGGGCAAAAGATAGCGGTTTTCCCTTTTGAACCGAAACGGTTATCCTGAAATGTCAATGAACTGTGGGTTTTTTGGCCGAATACGGTGCAAAAGCCGTATAGCTATCGGGGTAGGTTCAAGTCCTAGAGGGGGCGCAACACAAAGCCCAGTGGAATGTATTTCTGCTGGGCTTTTTTTATTTGTTATATCTTTATATAGCTTACTTTAGCGACTCAATCTGTACTAAGAGCTAATTGCATTAGGCATTACCTTTCTTGCCTAATCAGAACAACTTCCCACAATGAGACATACGACCCTTTTGATTGCTTTATTACTGATTTTGTCTATGGGGGCTTGTCAGCGTGAACAACCTCAACCATTACCTTCCTCTGTTCAAGAAGTCCTGTCTAATTTGAAAAGCCAGGTTCAATTGGATAGGAACATAAGTTACATGGCGGATATAAAATTGGGATTACTGGAAAAGGAAATTGCCCAAGGCCGAGGGGATGCCCCCCAATTTCGCTTAGAATATGCAGTTTGTTTGTTAAACAACGGCCTGACTTCACAAGCCATTCTGGAATTGGAAAGTATCAAAAAAAGCCAGGAAAATGGTTCAGACGCTTCTTTTATTTATAGTGTTGATAAACAACTGGCTATAACCTATCTGAGAATGGGCGAGCAGGAAAATTGTGTTGGAAAATCAAATGCTGCGAGTTGCCTGTTTCCTTTAAAGCCAGAAGCCACCTATATTGATAAAACAGGGCCTAAACAAGCGATCCCAATTTTTGAAAAATTGTTGGCTCTTAATCCAAAGGATATAGAAGCCCGGTGGTTGCTAAATCTTGCTTACATGACACTTGGTACCTATCCAAGTCAAGTGCCAGAAAAATGGAGGATACCCTCAGAACAGTTTCAATCAAGAAATTCAATTGGGCATTTCGAAGACATGGCAGACAGCCTAGGGCTCGCTCATTTAGGGTTATCAGGGGGAGTGATCATGGATGACTTTAATAACGATGGTGCATTGGATATTGTACTTTCTGAGGTTTATTTTGATAGGCAGCTAAAATTTTATCGGAATAATGGAGATGGTACTTTTTCTGACCAGACCGAAACAGCAGGAATTTTGGGTGAATTGGGAGGATTGCACATGATCCAGGCAGATTATAATAATGACGGTTGGTTGGATTTCTTTATACTGCGAGGAGCTTGGTTCAATGTAAATGGTCGCCATCCTAATTCATTATTACGCAATAATGGAGATGGTACTTTTACTGATGTAACACTTGAATCAGGATTGTATTCTCTATATCCGACCCAATCGGGTGTATGGGGTGACTTTAACCGTGATGGCTGGATAGACTTATTAATAGCGAATGAGTCAAACAGTCATTTTGAAGCGCCTATTGAGTTTTTTGTTAATAATCAGGATGGAACTTTCACCAATGTCGCTAAACAGGCTGGGTTGGATCAATTGGGTTATTTCAAGGGAGTTACTTTGGTAGATTATAATAATGATTTATGGCCAGATGTATTTATTACTTATCTAAAAGGAGAGAACTTGCTTTTAAAAAATGCAGGAATTAATGAAAAAGGCATGGTGCTGTTTGAAGATGTATCTTCAAAAGCAGGTATTCAAAACCCTCGAAAAAATTTTCCTTGCTGGTCTTGGGATTATGATAACAATGGATTGGAAGACCTCCTGGCAATTCCTTATAGTTTTGACCATACAAGTATGTTCAACGATTTAATGGGAATGGAAATATCAGATTTTGAAGGAATCGGTTTTTATAGGAATAATGGTGATGGCACTTTCACAAATATTGCAGATCAAGTGGCCCTGAATCGACCCTACTATGCGATGGCCGGCAATTTTGATGATTTTGATAATGATGGGTTCCTAGATTTCTATTTAGGAACGGGGTCTCCCAGTATGGAAACTTTGGTGCCAAATCGGATGGTCAGAAATGTTGGGGGAATTTATTTTGAAGATATTACTTTTTCAGCAGATGTGGGGCATTTGCAAAAAGGCCATAGCATCGCTATTGGAGATATAGATAATGATGGCGATCAGGATATGTATGTGGTCTTAGGGGGTATATTTGTCAGTGATATTTTTCAAAACCCAGTACTTATCAATCCTGGTCAGGGTAATAATTGGGTAAATCTTAAACTAATTGGGAAAAAATCTAACAGGTCTGCAATTGGCAGTAAAATAATGCTGGTTGTTAGCGAAGGCGAGAAAGAAAGAAGCTTGTACCGAACAGTCAGCAGCGGTGGAAGTTTTGGTTCTTCAAGCCTACAACAGGAAATAGGCATCGGGAAGGCAGAGCATATCCTAATGATTCGGATAACCTGGGCTGGAAGCGGCGTCGTTGAAGAATTTGAGAACATAGAAGTTAATCAGGCGTATCATATTGTTGAAGGGCAAGGGATTATTGAGTCCCCAAATTTTAATCAGATTGAGTTATAGAACAAGCTTTTTGCTTTACTTGGTTTGTACTTAGAATTATGTTTGTCATAATGCAAACCAATCGCACCTATTAATTCATTCTTGCATTCTTTGTTGATTTGGGCTGCCTTCATTCAACATGATTCATTTTTATCTGAGTTAAATTTATGAGCTATCTATACCGTATTTTAATAGTGTTGCTGGTTTACGTAGGACTGACTACCTGTCAATCAGGTTCTGGAGGAATATTTAATTCCTCTTCCCGATTAACAAAAGAGTTTACAGAAGAAGTCCGTTTTATTCGTGAGTGGAATGAAATGCTTTATTTTCAAATTAAACATTTAGTTCTGGGGCCACCGGAGGCTTCCCGTATGTATGGATATTTGGGAGTAACGGTTTATGAAGCACTCATCGGAGGGATGCCGGATAATCAAACGCTGGCAGGACAACTCAATGGTTTAACCGATCTACCAAGGACAAATCTTAAACTGGAATACGACTGGCCAACAGTTTTGACAGAATCACTTTTCCAAGTTTGTACGGATCTCCTTTCATTTTCATTAGAAGATGAAGATGGAACTTTAAGCCATTTGCATGAACAACAATTGGCAAATCGAAGACGACAAGTTGAAGCGGATGTCCTGAAACGCTCAATTGCCTATGGTCAGGAACTGGCAGTAGCGATAATAGCATGGGCTGGAGAGGATAATTATCTGGCTACTAGGAAGTTGTTTTACAAAACTCCATCCCGTACTAATCACCCAGAATATTGGGAACCTACAGAAATAAACGTAACTGCTTTGGAGCCACACTGGAATCAATTGCGACCTTTTGTGATTGCCCACTCTAATGTGTGTCCGACTGAATTAAAGTTTCCTTATAGTGAAGAAAAAAACTCTGCTTTTTATCAGCAAGCAATGTCCGTTTATGAAGCTGATCTACATTTAAGTGAAGAACAGCGCTCAGATGCCCTGTTTTGGGCAGATTGCCCTGGGGAAACTGCAACACCTCCAGGCCACTGGACCTTTATAATGGGGTTTGTCAGTAAAGAACAACGGTTGAACCTCAAGGAAGCAGCAGAGATGTACGCACTGACTGGTATCGGTATTGCTGATGCTTTCATTCAGTGCTGGCATACCAAATATCAATATAATCTGGTTCGGCCTAAAACCTATATCAGGGAGATAATAGGCGTACCGTATTGGGAGCCATTGGTGATAACTCCACCTTTCCCTGAGTTTACTTCAGGGCATTCTGTCGTTTCTTCCTGTGCTGCTGAATTACTCACTTCCATTTTCGGGGATCAAACAGGCTTTACAGACAGCACCCATGTCCGAATTGGATTGGGGGTGCGAAAATTTAACAGTTTTCGGGAAGCAGCCCAGCAAGCTGTCAATTCAAGGTTATATGGAGGTATGCATTATCCGATGGCAAATGAACAAGGTAGAAAACAGGGTATTTGCCTGGCAGAGAGAATTTTGGAAAAAATCAAATTAAGCGATGAAAAATAATATTTGGCAATATCTCCTCTTTTTGAGTTTCAGCTTTTTTGGGCAAACGGTAGATGCGCAGGTCGTTTTTCGTGAGTTGCTATCACAAGATCATCAAGGCGAATTAACCCAATCCATAAATTACCCAGGGAAAACGCTTGCGTATGAATGGCAATTTATTGATATGGAGAAAGGGCAGTATTTTGCAGAAGGAGAAGCTATTCAAAAAATTAATTATAAACTCCAGTTTAAAATAGACGGAAAACCAATAGGCCATTTTGATGTACAGATCAGGGACTTAATAGTTACTCATTACATTGAAATAAAAATAGTAAATGAGGCTGAGCCACGTACAATAACTAGCTTATATAATAAAAGTATTCGGTGGCTTCGATTAAAAGGTGTGTTACATGAAGGTTGCCGCCAAGATGGTAGCCATTGGGGACGATTAGACGGTGTACAAAACTATGACGAGTTATTAGAATTCGTTGTTCTGGAATTAGACAAGAATATTAAATTAGAATGCTACTTGTAAACAAGTCTAATCTTTTATTCTTTAGGGTTGTGTCTAAAACCCTCCAAACAAACGTGTTTGTTAAAATCACTAATGGCAAAAGCAATAATCAGAAAAATAAATGGTGTAGCGACATCAAGCATTCTATTGAAGGCAGCAATAAATGAATTCAGTATTAGGTAGGTCATGAAAAAAAAGAAAATGAACACTAAATAGTCTGAGGAAATTTTGGTGTATAATATCCAAAAAATGGATAGAATAAAAAACACTAATACGAATGACATGTAAACCACCCTCCACAAAATTGAAGGTTTTTGAGGGTAATAAGAAAAAGGTACACTAAACCACATTCTTCCAATATTGCAAACTATATTTTTCAAGTATTTTAAAGGAGCTTCCTTTATGTTTTTCATTCCTTCCTTTCTATACTCCATATCTCTTTCCAGCGGAGGTAATTCTTCAGCTCTCGATGTAAAAGCTAAGTGATTAGCAGCCAATTTTTCAGCATACAATTGATTCCATTTTTCATCGTATTTAAGTAGTGATTTTTTTGAATATTTTGCTGAATGCCAATCTCCATATTCATTAATATCGGGAGTTGTCATCCAATATAACGAAAGCCCGCCCGCATTGCTCGGATAGAATATTTTGCCAGTTAATTGATAGGTGTAAACCAGCCAAGGTGATGAGAACAACATGGACACAAAAGCAATTTTGCAAATAGTTTTTCCTATTTCTTTTTTTACAAAAAAGAACACAAGTCCAAATATGAAAACAATCAAAATGACGTAAAAAAATATAACCTTAGTGAGTGCGAGATAGCCAATTGAAGCACATAATAAAAGGAGATTCTTGAGTTTTCTATCATTAAAAAACCGAATGGATAAATAAATAAGGCAACAAATTAAAAAGAAAGTAAAGCACTCCGTCATCACAATTGATAGATGCTTGAGCATAAAAGGGAATAATGCTAAAACTAAAGTAGCTGTATCTGAAATGATATTGGTTATTTTTAATCGCTTTGCGGATTTGTTAAAAAAAATAAGGCCAGCAACCATGAACAATGGATTTAAAAGAACCATGCTTTTTTTGCCTAAAGGCACTAAAAAGGCTAAAACCATGGGATACCCTGGGCCATTCCAGATATTCAACCTTGCCGGAGAATAAAACCCATTAAATAGATTGTTGGCAAACATAATATAGCGGGTTTCATCACCTTTGTTAGTTTCAGAAAAATTGAACAGACAGATCATAAAGTACATTGCTGTTATGATCAGCAAAATGAATGTTAATCTTTTTTTACTCATTTGAGCGGGATTGTTTGAGCCTCTCGGCTATAAAGGGTTTCATTTCTTCAAACAATAACTCTGATAGTACTTCACCTCCTTTATTCGTAAAATGAAAACAATCATAAAAAAGGTCAGTTGATTTCGGCATTTTATGGGCTATATCAACAAGAAAAACACCTTCTTCATTCGCAACCTTTCTTGTGACTTCATTATATAGTTCTAATCTTCTCCAATACACTTTCCCTCCATGCTCATCACAAAGCTTGACTTTTTCTAAATTAATTAAAGTGGCTTCATCGATTCCAAATCCAACAATCGTTGGTTGCGTAATAAGTATTGGAATACTGCCATTTTTTCTTGTTGTACGAATCAACTTTTTCAACCGGGTTTCAAATTGACCTGCAAACGAGCTATGATAGCTTGAATCTTGTTGTATTCTTTTATCAGAAACACTATCGACCTGTTCCAATTTTTTGAAATCCACACCTTTATGTTCTAATCCCATTTTCCTCGCAACAATATTTCTTCTTATATTCGATATTAGACTAATTATTTCGCTATGATTTTTAAGATTTTTTAACCAGTTTTTCTTTTGTATTAAATTGTTCTTTTCATAAGCATTCAGATCATCTCTGCCCACATCATTGCAACCGATTAAAAAAAGGATATAATTCGGTTTTATTTTTACTAAATAATCATCTAATAATATTTGGTGGCCAAATGTGGAGTGCCCATTAAGTCCAGCATTATTAATCCATATTTTTCCGAATTCCTTATTTAGTTTGTATCCCAGTAGCGAGGGCCAGTCTTTACCGTCAGATACGTAAAAGCATTCTGTCGTACTTCCGCCAACCGCCACAATTGAAGTCCAATCTTCAAAATTGTTAGGTATTTCCGAGCCTCTGAATCCTATCGAATTTTTAGTATGGACTATGTTCGAGTCCAGGCCTTCAATAGTTTTGTTTTCAATTTGCATTCTGAAATTAATTGGCAAAATAATTTTGTCCCCTTTTTGTCGAAATCCAATAGGGTTATAAAGAGATAAAAAAACCTCTAATAGGACAATTGCCAAAATAATCCCAATTATTAGTAAAAATGCATTTTTGACTACTTCCTTCATAAAATCTTATTCAAGATACCCTATATGTCGCAGTTTTTCTTGGATAGCTTTCGATATTATCCAATTTGCCTTTTCATTGGCATGGGCATCTTCCTTAGAAACCCAGAGAGTGGCGGGATTTTCTGTTTGTAGAATTGGCTTCAAATCAAGAAATGGAACCTGATGGGCAACTGCTATATCGCGAATAAAGTCTGTAGCAAATGGAAAAGGATAATTCAAAATATCATGCAATTCAGGAATATTTACAATGAGTAATGGAACTTCTTTTTTAGTACATATTTTAACCAATTCTTTTAATGCATTCCGATTTTGTTCAAGTGCTAAATTATCTTTTTCGTAGATGTTTTGATAATGTGATAGCCAATTATAATCCTTGCTGATATTGAGTTTTATTTTTTGAAAACGATCAAATAAAAAAGCAAGAAAATAGGATCTGCTAAGTAAACTATATTGAAAATAAGTCCGTTTAGGAACAGTCTCTACATCATTGATAAAATACATAAGCACAACAATGTCAGGGTTGAACTGTAACCCTTTTTTTTTAAACAGCTCAACCTCCATCACTGCATTATAATTACCAATTCCCAAGTTTATAGTCTCTATAGACTGTGATTTTAAATCTTTTTGAATCAATTGGCTAAAAGTGCTGTCAAAGTGAACCCCCCAGCCCAAAGTAAAAGAGTCTCCAATAAACATTATTCTTTTTGTAGTACCTTCTTTTTTTTCAATTGACAAATTATTATCCCTAAATCCAAACCGATTAGTAGCTATTTCAACTCCATAATATTTTTCTTTCTTGTTGGGATGGTGATGAAAGGGAAGGTTTTCATAAGGAAGTGGCACCTTCAAATCACTGGTATAGCGCCACATTTCCATATTGTAATTTCTGAAAGATGGATAAAATAAACGTACCATGCCTTCTCCTAAGCAAAAGAGGAGAAGGATCCATATCAGAAATGTAAGACTGTAAAAAAGGAATTTTTTGCGAGACTTCATTGAATAATTGTAATTAGTTGGTGGTGACAGTCTACTTGGAACATAAAGGTTGCTGGATCTATATATACTGTGCCAAATTAGGTTGTGTGCAAATGAAGGAAGTTATCAACCTATATATCAACAAGTATGATTTGCACACCTGTCCCTTTGGGAAAACCTAAAGTTGTTGAGTATAGTAAAGACGCTATTTAAGTAGTGCTTTTTTGATGATATAATCTTCGACGAAATGAGCCCATTGATCATGGCCTTTGGAGTTTGGGTGTTGATCCCGAGGCCAGTATAAACTTGCAATATTGTTGACATTTCCAGGATAGGAATTTTTAAATTCTTGGTATAGATTAATACAATGAATGTCAGTTGACGTTTTCAACCTGTCATAAACATCTGCCAATAAAAATGGACTTCCTTTTATCTCACTGGAATTAGGCCAAAATACAACAATGAATTTAAAGTTTTTTTCTTTAGCTAGTTCTTGAACCACTAGCAAAGTTTCAAAGAGCATCTCCTTACCTTGTTCAACTCATTTATTCCATTCTTCATCTGATATAAGGTAACGATTATATTTTAATACATAATGCACGAGCCCTCTTACATACAGACTCGTAGCATAAAGCGGTTCCCACCAAGGCCCTTTGTCTGCATATGACCCGTTTGAACGGAATGGGATTTTATTTTTAAATCGATCTAACCCGCCACGATAAATATGGCTCGTAATGTCAACACTATTAATATCGAGAATAACTAGGTCAGGTTCAAGGGGCAACAGGTAATCCCTCAGTTTTAGGTATTCAAATGCAGGATCGCTTCCACCGCGTGCTCCGTTGATGGTGAATACAGAGATGGAATCATTCTGCTGGTTTAGCTTGGTTTCGAGTAAACGCAGGCCTGTGGAATCTTGTGGAACACCAACACCCATCATAAATGAATGACCAAGGCCGATTATTTTCTTCATCGAAGTGTCTTTCGGAAACTCTGATACGGGGCGTTCTCTCATCCCCATTTCATTATATTGGTGACTATATGTAAAGTCAATAGATTTGTAAACCTCTTCAGTATTTGGAGAATTGATAAAGATGAAGGAATTATTTATTCTATATTTAGCAAGTTGGGCTTCTTTTATACACCTCTTATAAGGTGATTTATAAAAAAAACCACCAATAGCTTCATTTTGCCCTAAGCCACGTGTGACGACATATCGAAGGAAAACTTCTCCAACAAATAAACTGATTGCCAGGCTGAATAAGATTATTCGCAGTTTTTTTGCCTTGCTATTGTCTATCTTATTTTCAGGAATCAAACGTAAAACAAATAGTCCGATCAAGATGATGGTGATATACATTAACAAAGTAGTCGTTATAGCTGCTCCCCCACACTCCAAGAGCCACCAGAGGTGTAAGACCATTGCGACAGCATATATGAGGATAAGAAGAATCAGCAGGATTTTTTTGTAATTCATGAAATTGGCTTTGTTATTTTGATCACCTGTATTATTAGAAAAGCGAGTAAACAAAGGGGGCAATGGCAGAGTCGCTTCCAATAAGAATCAAGATGATCACCAGGATAATGGCTACCAAGGTAGGATAGAAGATTAATTTTTTATTTTCTTTTAAGAATTGTATGAACTCATCCATGATGTTATGCTATGAAATATTTGAAGAACTAATTGGCCGGCGGTACTGATTCTATAATGATTTCAGGAGAACTGGCTAATATAGCTTCGACTTTTTAAATTATTATGTATACCTGAAAAAAAAATATTTGTTCCATGTCTTTATGCTGAGTGGGGGCATAAGTTTGGATCGATTATTAGAGCGTGTTTTAATTCCATTGCAGGCCTGCGAATGGCAAATTTTTACTCTCTCGGTGTTTATAATATTGCTATTATTTGGTCTCATGGAATCAAATGCGTTTTTTATTTTTTGCTCTTTACTGAGCAATGGATAAAGGGATTGTAATAAAGCAATTAATCGATGCACTTGTAAATTTGAGCCATTTAGAATTTCCTACATTTGATAAATTGACCCTTTACAATATAGGTACAGGACTATCCAAATTGTATGTCATATTGAAATTTATTTTACAAAAAACTGTAAAGAGGAAGTAAAAGAAAAATAAGCTTTGATTCAATACAACACGAATAGAAGTTCCAATATTAGAAAAATAGCCCTCCTTCTGAATGAACTACAGGGAGGTGGAGCGGAACGTATTATGATAACTCTTGCTAACGCATGGGTTGCACAAGCAATCGAGGTTGATTTTTTAGTTGGAAAGTATCAAGGGCCGTACCAAAAATTATTAAGTAAAGACTTGAACATAATTACATTTGAAAAACAAATTCGTGACTTTTTACCTGATGTAGTCAGCTATTTAAATCAGCATCAACCGGATATATTACTTTCCACTGTTCAGGCTGTAAACGTGGTTGCTGCCCTGGCTGGAAAAATAAGCCGAACAAAAACTAAAATAGTGCTTCGCGAAGCAAATTCCCCAAAACAAAAAGTAATTGCCGAAAAGGGATGGAAAGCTATATTTCTGCATG
This sequence comes from uncultured Saprospiraceae bacterium, assembly GCA_942490835.1. Lineage (GTDB taxonomy): Bacteria > Bacteroidota > Bacteroidia > Chitinophagales > Saprospiraceae > UBA6168. The sequence continues at coordinate 167,854 of CALNYY010000093.1, read as the reverse complement.
GTACTCTTTCTCGTTATAGCTATCGATTGGCTGATGGTTATGTTAGCGTATCAGAGGGATTAAAAAAAGAAATGGTTGATTTTTATGGTCTTGATGAAAAAAGAATAAAAACAATTTATAACCCTGTTGTTAACAGGCAGTTATTCGAACTTTCTCAAAAACCTATTAATCAGGTCATTAGAAAAGGTGAAGAAAAGATAATCATGGCCATGGGAAGGGTCGTCCCCCAAAAAGATTTTATGACGTTGATTAATGCTTTTGCAATAGTCAGGAAAAAACGTGACTGCCGATTGGTTATTTTAGGAGAGACCCAGTCAGATCCATTATATTTCCATTCTCTACTATCATTAGCTCAAGAATTAGAGGTCGAAGAGGATGTCATTTTTATCGGATTTCAGGATAATCCTTTTGCTTATTTAGCAAAAGCAGATGTGTTCGTGCTTTCTTCCCGCTACGAGGGTCTTCCCGGGGGCTTAATTCAGGCTATGGCCTTGGGTTGCCAATTAGTGAGTACGGATTGTCCGCACGGCCCTTCAGAAATCTTGGAAAATGGTAAATATGGTTCTTTAGTGCCAGTAGGTAATTCAGCAGCCATGGCAAAGGCAATTGAAGATAGGTTGCAAAATTCACATGCACGTAAAAATAAGCATTCAAAATTGGAGGATTTTTCAGCATCCAAAGCAATTAGTGAATATTTAGATTTTTTTGAACAATTACTCATTTGAAAACAACCATCATTTATATTGCCAGCCCATCCTATAGTGGATCAACTTTGTTATCCCGGCTACTAAATGCTCACAGTCAAATGATAAGCGTAGGAGAACTCCGTGTGCTTTCTTCTGAAGTTCCCCGTTCCAAAATACTTAAAGAACGTATATGTACCTGTGGCACAATTCCTCTAAAAAATTGTAGTTTTTGGAAGTCTATAGATGAACAATTACGGTTGCATAGCGACCTAAACCTTGAATCTTTGAATTTAAATATAGAAGAGGATCACTTATTCCAGGCGCATAATAAAGCTTTTTTCAAAGCTATTCAGGCTGTATCAGGGAAGAGCTTCATTGTCGATTCTTCCAAAAACATTGGAAGGCTGATCAGGTTAAAGAATGCTGGTTTCAACGTTGTGCCCATCCGCCTGAAGCGCAATATTTTAGGGGTAGTCAACTCAGGAATTAAATACCATCAAAAAAAACAGAAAATAGCCTATAATTATTGGTACTATTATCAGAAGCTTTATAAAATTACGGGATATCAGGTTATCAAAGTTAATTATGAATCCATGACCCGTGAGCCACGGAGGGAGTTGTCAAAACTTATGGAACGTTTAGGTTTGTCTTTTGAAAACGAGCAACTGAACTGGACAGATATTCAAAGTCACTATATTGGAGGAAATCCGATGCGGTATCAAAAAGAAAATTTAATTCAAATAGATGAAAAATGGAAATTTGAGCTAAACTGGCAAACAAAATTACGAACAGCCGGATGGCTGTTTTTATCTAAGCTGCCGGCAGGTTGGCAGTTTCTAATATTTAAGGCTTTAAGAAAAGCACGAAAAAAATTAAAATGATCCTTTATTATAAGGGCTATTATCTTTCTATCTTTAACCAATGTTGTTTTTTTTAATTAGAAATGAAGAATCCATTCATGATCACCGAAACTTTAAAAAACATTATACCTTTTTCAATTAGAGAGAAGTATAGCATTTTGAAATATAAAAGGCAATTAAAACATTTTGCGCCCATTGACTATGACCTTTCTAATTTAATGGTTCAGACAAAGCCTGCACTAAATTCTATTTTCAAAAATCAAACATTTGTCGAAGAATGGAACGGCATTAAAAAAAACTATAGAATCTTTTGGTCTTCCCGAGATGACAGGTGGAATAAACAAAGGTGATCAACAGGCTATTTTTCACCTAATTCGTCATTTTCGACCCGACACGCTTTTAGAAATAGGTACACATATCGGCTGTTCAACATTGGTGACAAGTTTGGCTCTAAAGGAAGGCGAAGGAGAGTTAACAACTGTAGATATTATCAATGTAAATGACCCCACAGAAAAGCACTGGTTAAAATTCAATAGCCAGTATTCGCCAAGTCAGATGATTACCAAAATCGGTATGGCACAAAGAGTCAATTTCGTTGCAGACAGCTCGATTAACTTTCTTGAAAAGACAAGTAAAAAGTTTGATTTTATTTTTTTAGACGGTACACATGAAGCAGATATTATTTTTCAGGAAATATCATTCGCAATAAATGCATTAACAAAAAGAGGTATTATTTTACTTCATGACTATTTTCCTGAAATGAAATATTTATGGAGTGATGAAAAATGTATTTTCGGACCGTATTTAGCTGTCGAAGAACATAAAAAGAGATATAAAAAATTGAAGGTCATTCCACTAGGTTCATTACCTTGGAATACCAAGCTAAATTCAAAAGCCACTAGTTTAGCCTTATTGACTAAAGTGGATTAGGCCTTTGAAATAAGAAAAGATCTACATGAAATCAGCATTTAAAACAATCGGCATTAATATATTTATATTCATTTTATTGTGGCTTGTTTTAGAACTTCTTTTACACGTATTATTTGTTTATGTTCCACATCGAAAAACACAGAATCTTGCCAGTTATCAACAGTTATTAAAACACAACAATACCCCTCTTTATACTCCACACCGTTATTTAGGGTATATTCCAACTCCAAGTGTTGTTAAAGAAAAAAACATGCATAACAGCGCTGGCTTTAGAGGACCGGAGATTCAGTCACCCAAAGTCGATAGTATTTTTCGGATTGTATGCCTGGGAGGATCTACAACATATACAGTTAAAGTAAAAGATTATCAAAAAAGCTATCCATATTTAATGGAGAAAAAATTACAGCAAAAAGGATTTAATCAAGTAGAAGTAATTAATAGCGGAGCTGGAGGATGGAGTAGTTGGGAATCGTTGGTCAATTTACAATTTAGACTGCTTGATCTCAAACCTGATCTATTGGTTGTTTACCATGGAATCAATGATGTTCATGCACGGGTAGTTTGGCCCCCAGAAGCCTATAAAAGCGATAATTCTGGAAGAAGAATCGCAAAAACGAACGATATCCAAACTTGGTGGCAATTTTTTTGTCAAAAATCAAATATTATTAGAGTTTTCCTGGTAAGTAGTGGCCTACAAGCTCCCGCCCGAACATTCCGGTCGTTTGACGATTATCCAGCTACATTTTATATGTATGAATTAGATCAGCAATTTAGAGAAGATCGTTATCCTGAAGGTATTTTCAAATCAGTAACTTTAACAAAAATGCTGGAATCCAACCCGCCTATTTACTTTAAGCAAAACATTGAAAGCTTGACCGAAATTGCTAAGTCTAAGAATATTGAGATTATGTTGGCTACTTTTGCATATGACGGTAATAACCAGGATTATATAACTGCCGATCCGGCCTATCGAGAGGCCTTAAACGAACAAAATGAAATACTAAAAAAAATTGGACAGGAGAAGATAGTGTCAGTATTTGATTTTGGCAAAGTGTTCCCGCAAAAAAAAGAATTGTATGCAGATGCAATTCATGTAAATGAAAAAGGGAGCGAATTAAAAGCTGAATTATTTGCAGATTTTATTATTGACAATTATTTAAAAATAAGCGAAAAATAAAATATTCTTATTCTTTTCCTCAGAAGCTGTTTTAAAACCTCAAGCACGTCTGCGAGAATATCTTTTTACCCCAATTCCCTCTTGATTTTCATCACATATCTATAGACATGCTCCTCTAATCAAAAGATAATTGACGCAAAAATCTAATCCTCTCGCCAGCACTTCAAGGTTTAAAACAGCTTCTCAAATTCAATATGCAATTTCTACAAGGATTAAAGCTCATAACCCAATTTTTGCATCAGCGGGCTTACATAATGTAAAAATTCAGCAGTTTCTTTTTTTGTCCATTTTGGATGTATCTTTTTTTCGCTGCCACTATTTGGCTTAGAGGCAGCTACCCTATTAAATTTCCTTTCGCTCAAAACTGGATCAAGTTGGAGAAATTTGCAAACATCAAGATAAGCAGGGAAATCAAAATCCTCTAATCGGAGCTTAATAAACTGTGATTTTGGCAATTGGCCAAAAGCTTTAATAATCTGACTATTAATATGATTCCAATACCATGCAATCCGGCCTACCCTTGTAAGCTGCCCCCAATTTTTCCCTTCTTCTCCAAAAGCTACTATCCTGCCAAAATGGTGATGCGATAACATCAAACCTGGTTGAACAGAAGGTGGTAATTCCGGATTTTTTCGAACAACAGGATTCTCATACCAGCCTTTATTGAAATAAGAGTTGATTACATCTTTTGGGTGTCTCACCAAAAAGATAAATTTACTGTCAAATCGCTGATTTAATTCTATAATATTGAGTGATAAATATGCGCTGGACTCGAAATAATGTTTCCCGCTGTCAAAAGCTTTTTTAACTATGGCTCCTTTTCTGGCCCAGCATCCGCTCGTGTCTATTGGTAAATTATAAAATGTAACATATCGAAGAAAGGTATCACTCAGCGAGTCTTGCTCATGGTATGCCAACACCTCTTTGGAATGCTTTATTAAACTGTAAATAAAATGGGTGCCGCATCGTCCGGTTCCTACTACAAAAGTAGATTTCGCTTTTTTCTTCATGGAAATTTACGGGTTGGACAGCACAATTGTGCCTCGTTGTATAACCAGTTGGCCTAAAATGGTCTCTTTGGGGAAATCGTAAAAGTCTTCAAATGAAATGTTTAAGTCATTTTTAATAGACAGTAACTGTTGACGAATATAAGCTTGGGAATAAGCCCAGCTAACAGAACTAAACTGAATATTTTCTCTGTAGGCTGCCATTCCAATGTATGCTATAGTAGAAGGACCAAGCAAAGAAATAATATTGTTTAAGAAAGTCCTTAGTTCAAATGGAGGAACATGCAGTAGCACACCGCAACTAAATAAATAATCAGGATTACGATGAATTATCCTTCTCAAAATATTTTCTTCAATCAAGTGTAGATTTGGTCTTTTATTGTCCAGTAATTTTTCAGGCAATAGCTTCCGGCCAATATTAAAAAAATGTTCTGTTACATCCAAACCATAATAATTCCCTGTTTCCAAATAATCAATTAAATGTTGCCCTATACGTAGACTTCCGCAGCCATAGTCAATACATACATGATGAGGTTTCAATCCTTTTCGAAGCAAATACTCAAATATATCAAGCCCGCTTTTACTGAATTCAGCATCTCTTAGTTTTTTACCTAAAGAAGGATGATTAATCGCTTTTTTTAAATTTTTTGTTTCAACTTCTACATAGTATTCATAAAAGAGCCCAGTAGGCTTTTTACGCTGCCAGTTTCTAAATTCCCGCAAGAGGCTTTGTTTTAGAAAACGATATTTTAATATTCGGCGGATGCCAAATTTATTAGGATACATATTTAATACTATAAATTTTAAAGGCAGTCTTTAGAAATCAATCCCACTTGACAATAATTACCTTTAAACGGATATCATTGTGGCATGAATAATTAAGTCGAAGAATCATCCAAAGAGTATCCAAACAACCATAATAACCACCCTGTAAAAAACAAAATAACTCTTTTTTCTTTTATTGTCAATCCCTTTTTCCATGATTCATCAATTTGAACAATCAATTCTTTTCCTCTTCTCATCCCAGGGTTTCCGGCGATCATATTTGCAATTGCAAATGATTTTTTTGAAGTTATAATTGGATATAAAACGGAAAGTTCCAGTTTCAATTTTTTACCAATTTTAGCAAAATTTTGTAATGGATCACCATATAGTATTTCATACCTTATTGTCATAAAGTTACCTAAAACACTAACGATGGCAAACATAGCATTATTGGTAACCCATTTTACAATGGCCATAGTAAAAGCGTGTTGGTCTTTTACTTCTAAAGATTTACTTTTTCTGGACCAGCAATACCCCCTTGCATCACGGATGAGTAAAATCGTGTAGAATTGATAAGCTCCTGATAACCCAAGAGCAATCCGTCGGACAATGTTTTTTGAAGAATCACAAATCATGCACTTTGAACTGTTGCCAAGTAATTCATCAATCAATAAAAAATTATATTCCCAATATTTTTTTAACTTGGAATTCTTAACCAAAAAATGGAAGAATAAAATTGGAAGATTTCGCCAGCGTTCGTATCTGTTTTTAAGATAACAGAAATTTTCAAACGCATTTTCTCCGAATCGGTCAGTAAAACATTTGTTAATATTTAGCCAGAAAGGTACATCCCCCATTCGCTGTTGCTGATTTATGAATCGGTTGCTCAAAACAGCTTTCGGATAATATTGCAACTCACCGAAAAAGGCAATTTCAGGATGGGCGCCAAGTACAGCTCCAGTAATAGTAGAGCCTGACCTGTCAAGTCCTGTCAGGTAGATTACCTTTCTTTTAGGCTTTGGTCTTACCTCCATTGATGGATTCCTTCACAGTTTAAAAAGGCGCTCTGAGCATATTCCAAAGCGGCTATTGAACGGATTCTTTTCTTATACAAAATCAATATTCAAATGTTTCTATTTAAAAGGTATATTAGGAAAATAGAAGTGTCCTTTATTTAGCTTTTCTTTACAAAAAAAGCATTTTAGTTGTTATAAAATATTTTAGATAGGTTGATGAAACATTCCGCTCCATTGATCAAGTCTGGTTTAAACGAGCTAAGGGCTATGTTCCTTCCAGTTAGTTCTTAACAACTTGATAAAGCAACTAAGTTATTTTGCCCTACGTTAAAATACTGGATCCCAATTTTCCGTAAATATTTAATACATTTTTCTGTTTATCAAGATACAGAACAACAGAATATTTGTGATGTCTGTAACGAAAGCGAATATAGAAGCATGGCGTTTTGTCGAGCAAAATACCCAAAAAGTATCCGGCCCTGAGTCATTGGAGCTGAACTCAAATGATGTTATTGTAATCGCCAGGGCAAGAAACGCCCAACCCTATGTAGCCCCCTTTATTAACCATTACCTCAAGTTGGGAGTTAAACATTTTTTCTTACTTGATAATGGTTCCTCAGATGATACATCTGAATTGGCTAGGCAATGGGATCAGGTAACCATACTACAAACTCACCTACCTTATAAAGAATACAAAATGGACTTCCTCCATTTTTTATTGAATCGCTTCGGTTGTCACTGCTGGAGCATAGTAGTAGATATGGATGAATTTTTTGACTACCCTTTTTCAGGTTTGATTACTTTGCCTGAATTAATTCAATACTTAGACAAGCATCAGTATCAGGCAGTTGTAGGTCAGATGTTAGATATGTTTCCGGCTGAATTATCTTTTGGTAGTTCTTCTAATGCTACACAAAACTTTATTAGTAATCAAATTTACTATGACCTATCAGATATTAGTAAGCACCTTTACCATGAATCCATCCAGCAAAATGAATGGTCAAATTATAATATCTTCCTGCACCGGGGGGGGATTCGTAAAAGATTGTTTGGACTTTCCGACATCATTCTCAGTAAATTCCCTTTGATCCGTTATTCACCCAACTGGAAGTGGGAAAGTATTCATTGCTTATCGGGGGCAAAGATTGCCGATTTCTCAACGGTGATTTATCATTACAAATTTAGAGATGATTTTCTAAATGTTGTAGAAGATGCCGTTAAAGAGCAGCAGTACAACCGTGACTCTCATGCATATAAAAAGATATTGAGTGGTATAAAAGAGGGTCAAATTCCATCAAAATTACCTCCAGGTACACAGCGGGCTCCAACAACTAATGACTTGGTAAGACATTTTTTTTTGGTTCTTTCAGCCAACTATTTCCAATATGCTGCTAAGCTGGCCAGAAAACAAATAATGGAAACCAAGCATTCGATTAGCCAATCCACAAAAAAATTATTGAATCTACAAAGTGACCTACTTGATTTGGCAATCCAGCAGAATGCCCAAGCCAATCAAGAACTTGCATTGTCCAGAAAGAGCAAGCATGAAGAAGTTCACCGGGAAACAGCACTGCTTAAAAATACCCTAACTTGGAAAATAGGAACAGCAATCGTGAAACCAATTAAAAAAGTAGCACAATGCCTCTCTTTTTGGAAGGGATAAAATCACTAATTTCAAAGTATGCCCCACTGCAAATCATAAGCTGGGTTTGGCAGGATGCCCTGAAGCCGCATGCCTCCAAAATACGATGGATTACTTTTCTTCAAATTTTATCTGTGCTGACTAACTTTAGTGGTTTTTGGGTATTATATTACTACGTAAAGGCCATAGAAGCGAATCAAAATCTTAGCCTTTTTCACTGGACGTTTGCCCCTAGGGAATCACAGATTTTGTTAATTATTGTTACAAGTTTAGTAGGGGTTTTATTGCTTGGAAGCAGTATGCTGTTTTATACTTTTTTCAAGAAGTTAATCCAATTTAACCGTATATTTGAAACAATCTGCGTTTCTAGGCTTTACGAAGCAATTCAGCAAAAAAGGTATCTTTTACCTTTTCAAAAAGCTCCTATCCTTTCTCCATATAATATCAAGAAATCATTGATAAAAGACACTAAATTTTATGGGCGGGGCCTATCTGCTATTATTAAAGCAGTTATACCGATTGCCAAAATTATTCTCAGTTTGTCTTTTATGTTTTATTTGGCTTTTAGCTTTACTCTTTTGGTTGTATTTATTATGATAATTGGTGTTTTTTTTATTTGGAAAGTCTCCAGGCAAGTTGTTATTGAAACCAGACGCAAAGAAAAATTCATTAAGTATTATGTAAAGGACCTTTTAAATGCATTATTTACTCAGATGTCCAGTGAAGAATTGCTCGAAAAGGAAGGAATGCGAGGGTATTTTGATGCATTTTATGGATGGTTGCTCAAGCTTGAAGAAAATCGATTAATTGTTAATTTGCTCATAGCTGGCACATCAACCATTTTGCTGATAGTGATTGGCCAACTCACCATTTTTGGCAATGCATCTTGGGCTTTATTGATAGGGTATTTACTTGCACTTCGGTATTTTCTCACCAGCTTACAAGGTCTCAATGGAATACTAAAACAACTCAGCACATTCTATGATTATATACAGAACTATTATGGGATACTCACTGCACTTTCTGAATTAGAAGAGGCAACCTTTCCCATAAACCAACAAGTAAACAAAAATGCTGAAGAGTATTTTCACTTTCAGGCAGACGATGATGGTGACGATCTATTGGATGATTTCTAAATTTTATTAGCCTTAAATCTTTCTTTAAATATCAGTACTAATTAAAGGATAAAAGTTATTAATGCCCTTTCAGTGGGGCTCTAATCTGCTTTAATTCCTCGACTAACTGTAAGGTAAATATCTCAGCTCCCTCTCCAAATAAATGATGCCCGTCGTGAAAAGGGATATTTAGTTCAGATTTAAAATAATTCAGATACTGCACTTGGTGTTTCTTTGCCATATTATAAATCAATGTATCAAAATTAGGATAAAGTATTTCTTCATACTCCTGATATTCTTTTCCAATTGGCAAGCGAATCAAAATAACAGTACCATGTTGTTTTAGAAAAGAAATAGTTTTTTCTAAATACATTTCCCTTCTTGAAGATTTAACGTAGGTGTTATTAAGAATAAGTGGTTTAATACGCGAAGCTCTTTTGCTTATATCCAGTTCCCCCCAACCATCTGGATGTATGATCTCTGGCCATTTCGGATCATCACCAGTAAATAGCACGCTATATTTGTTGCGGATAAATTGAAACAGAGACCCATTACTTACAGGGCTCCTTAAAATATACTCCCAGTTAGGTGAGCTATTTTGAGACCATAATTTGTAATAAAAAAATGAATCTTCCCTAAACCTTACTCCATCCTCGCGCACCAGATTCATGACGCCACCTGGAGTTACTGATAGTAAATAAAGTCCTTTATGTTCTTGTTTAATTACTTTACTTTTTACTGCTTTATAATATGCCGGTCCATAAGGAGATTGAAGGTTGTTAAATGCGAAATTGAGCATCCTCCCTTCCAGTCCCAATTCTTTTTCAAAAATAGCAGGAGAAAGCCCTCTTTTGGCCCTCGACAATCCTAATATCAAGTGATTTGCTTTTCCTGTAGCTTTGTAATAATTGATATCATAGTTCCACACATAGCATGACTTAATTCCCACGTAGGGCAACCCTACTAGAAAAAATAGCAATGAAACTTTTGTGATGATTTTAATTGTCATTTTTTTCAAAAGTCAAAATAAATAAACTCCACCTGGCCAGGCAAACCAAAAAAGAGAATAGCATAAAGGGCAAACAAATAGAACCCCCAACGCAGCCATAAAACCTTTCGCCCCAGGTACTCGTATATCTGAGAATCACCCATTTTATAATGCATGAATTCCATAATCAGGATAAAAAACAGGTTTAGAACAAAGCTTACTTCTCCGAACAGGAAAATGGAATCGGAAGACCAGCTACATCCATGTTCAATCAATGTCAAGGCTTCACTGATAGATCCCGATATAAAGAAAACAGCACTGAACGCTGTCAAATTGAATATTAACAGGGCGTATAAAGGTTTTGCTATTATTGAATTCCCACCAATTTTCGCCAATGCCGGATAACGTTGCAACCAGTTCTCTATTACTATATACAATCCATTCAGTCCTCCCCAAACGATAAAAGTCCAATTAGCACCATGCCAGAAGCCAATGATTAAAAAGATAAAAAACCATAACCAAGGCCGTTGCCAAGGTTTGCGGTAACGGCGTGCCAAGGGCATATACAAATAGTCTCTCACCCAGGTCGTCAGTGTAATATGCCATTTTTCCCAGAACCGGGTAAAGGAAGTGGAAAAATAGGGGCTGTGACCAAAATTCAATGACAGCTTTATGCCCAATAAGCGAGCAGATCCAATAGCCATATCTGAATACGCGGAAAAATCACAAAAAATCTGAAAAACAAAAAACCAGGTCGCTATCCAGATAGTCGGCCCCTGATAGTCTGTCTGATTTTGGTAGACCTCCTGTACATAACGATTGAGTCGGTCCGCAATCACTATTTTTTTAAAGAAACCCCATAAAATCAACTGTAGACCCTCTACCGTTCTTTGATAGTCGAACCGGAATTTTCCATGAAATTGGGTGAGCAATTTCCCAGCCCGCTCAATCGGGCCTGCTGCTAGCTGTGCAAAGAAGCTAACATAGAGTGCATATCGTCCTATCCTTTTCTCTGCTTTTATCCGGCCCTTGTACACGTCAATGCTATAACTCATGGTTTGGAAAGTATAGAAAGATATACCTAAGGGTAGGTGCAGAGAATGCTCTATAGGGCTAATGGAATAACCAAAAAATTCAGCTAATAAAGCTACTTGATCGAATACGAAGTTGAAATACTTAAAAAAGAAAAGGAGTCCAATATTAAGAAAAATACTAGTTTGCAGAAAAAGCCGCTTCTTTTTCCTATTGGTACTTTCTTCTATTTTGATCCCTGCCCAATAATCGATTAAAGTTGAAAAAAGGATCACCAACAAATACCAATTGTTCCAATAATAATAAAAACTGTAACTAGATACTAATAATAGTAACCATCGAAACCTGGTAGGCAGGCTAAAATATAAGCCAGCGACCAAAGGAAAAAACACCAAGAATTCCAGAGAATTGAACAACATAATCAATTCAGGTTAGCCGATGTATATGATAAACAAATGCAGAGTATGGCAGGTGGTGGGTCAGACTGAGATCTATAGATATTTCAGGGTTTTCGCATGAAATTATTGGGATATTTTCAGTAGACTGGGCGATGCTTTTGATTTTTATACCATACTCTTTTTTTAACTGATCTTCCACTTGTTCCCTAATTGCTTTACTAGCACCCCTTTTAGTATCATAGGAAATAACATCAGCATGATATACTTCTTCATTAAAAGGTTGGTTACTGCAGATACTGTGAACCCAATCCTTATTTTGGACAGAATATCCCCATAACTGATAATCATCAAGACTAGCTTTAAAGTGCATCTTTTTGGCCAACAAGGAACCATCTGGCAGAATTTCAATCCGACGCACATTTTGAAATGGGGGAACTCCACATTTCATCAATACTTTATAGGCACTTTCCTTGAAAGTCCAGAGCCGCCAGCGAGTTTGTTCTGGACGCCTTGATGAGAAAAGCCATTCTTTCTCCTTTTCCGTACAGACCTTACCCAGCCATCGATCAAGGTGATGATTAGTTTCAAAACTAAATTCATTTAGGGCCACAATGTCATTTCCCCAAAAACTCATCCCTGCTGTGTATATTTTTTCAAAACCTCCATTGCCTCTCCGATTGTAAACATACCATCCATATCGTCTGGCTCAATTTCAACATTGAGTTCTGTTTCTAAGTCCAAAATGACATCCACCAAACGGGCTGATTTGATCTTAAGGTCTTCTCGAATTTCTGTTTTGTCGGTGGCATTTGCCAAAGCCTCTTTGTCTTTTGCATAATTAGCTAACGTTTTGAATAACAAGGACCTTAGTTCTTCGTATTTCATAATGTATATGTGATTATCCGCTTACAAGTGATCTAATAAAAAATGCAAGTTGCGTTAAAGTTGATAAGAGGTTTTAAAATGTTGATGATAGTTAATATTTAACGTGAATCAACCTTTTATAACTTTTTATCAACCTTATAAAACTTGATTTTAAGCACATCGCAACCAGTCTCAATAAACTCAAGTATATTTTACTCTTTTCTTATCGAAATGATGCGATTTACTTCAAATACTCGTCCTGTTATCCAATCGGGAAAAAAATTATCCGCTCCAAAACAGTCTCTGTTTGTTCTAACATAGGCGCCTCTGACAGGGAATCATCGCTTTCTTTATTCTCCCCTGAAACTAACCCAGCCCTATAATTCAGGTCATACATAGGTCGCATCTTATGATAATGTGGATTGGGGGGATTGTATAGCCAAGGATACTCCCCAAGAATTCGATATCGCAATAGACTTTTAAGTTGTTGGAAAACAGCGGCTTTATTATATCCCTGTTTAAGAATAATGGGATACCCAGGATAAAATCCTCCTTTCTCAGCGCCGGGCAAAACACATACCTTTTCAATTCCTTGTATTTTAAAAATAATACATTCCAATTGTTGTATGATCCGGCGTTTGAATTTGTTTGTCTTTTCAATATGCTTAAGGTCAATTGCTGCCATACAAATACCAAGTGGGTTTGCCCTTCTTTTGGTCTCTATCCCGATCGGCAATAACTCTTTATATTTTGTTTTTGCTATTGCTTTAGGGTTCCTTCCAAAATGCCCAAACAAGGTTAACCGATGATAATATTCTTCAACATTTGTCACGGCAACCCCGCCTTCTCCAGCTGAAATAGCCTTATAGCCTTGAAGGCTGAAGCAGCCTATGTCTCCAATACTTCCTACTTTTTCCCCATCAATGGAGGCTCCATGCGCATGAGAGCAATCCTCGACAATCTTAAGGTTGTACTTTTCGGCTTTTTCTTTAATAGAACCCATGTCAGCTGGATTCCCCCAAAGATGTACGACTAATACACAACGCGTTCTTTCCGTTACTTTCTTATCTATTTCAGCAGGATCAAAATTGAGAGTTTGAGGGTCAATGTCTACATAAACTGGCTGCGCTCCTAAACTGATCACTGCCGCAGCTGTAGAATGCACTGTACAGGAGGACACTAAAACCTCATCGCCAGGCCCAATCCCAATGGCAAATAAAGCTGCTTCCAATGCCGAGGATCCATTGCAAAAACTCATACCAAACTTACAACCGATATACTTAGCAAAATCTCTTTCAAATTCAAGCACATAGGCCGGATACTTACTGATCTTGCCTCTATATCTGAGAATAGCCAGCGTAACATGCCATACCTTTAAAAATGTTAGCTTGTTTTTATGAAAGAACCAACTCAGGATCATGTGAATGGTAAATTTTCATATCTCACCGCACTCAGCATTTTAGAAAAAAGTCGTAGGGAGAGGCTTGCTTTCTAAATCGCAAAAGTGACGAAGAATGCATCATTGCTTTTTTATATACTCAGCTAATCTTATCGCCAGGGCTAAAATAGTAAATGTTGGATTAGCATGGCCAGATGTAGGGAAAACAGAACTCCCTGCGATATACAGGTTGCCAATGCCAAAAACTTTACAATTCTTATCTACGACACCGTTCTCTCTTTGTTCACTCATTCGCGTTGTCCCCATGTGGTGTGACGCATCACTTAGACCAACTGTTTTTGAAAAATTGACCAATTCAGTCACTGTTCCTAAATTACTCCCTTCCAACTGTTGATTGAGGTAAAAGTGGAGTCGTTCTATTGATTTCAACTCTTGTGCCCCTAAATGCCAATCGAGAACCAATTTTAGTTGACCGAGGCTATCCCGTTCTTTTCCTAAATATACCCGGCTTTCTGGATTTGGTGCCTGTTCTAAATAGTTGGAAATTTTAAATTTAGATGTTTTTCCCCGCTGAAGCACATGCCTCAAATAATAAAAAGCCCACTCAGCATGATGGGGCCTTCTCCTACCTGACACCATCCTATCTTCTGCCATCCTTTCCTCTTGATGATTGGGCAATACCTCTTCAGAAAACACTGGTGTCATTGTCAAGTGTGGATTCAACAATCTTTCCTTCTGCTGTACGGCGTTGCTTAAAGACAATCCCAGTCTTATTTTTCCCGAAAGGATGGGCCTACCAACCAAATGGTTCAAACGAGCTGGCCGATTCAACTCGATTATTCCACCATCAAACTTGGGATGCTCCATGAAATATCTCCCAACCTGGTCATGTAGATTGCCGATGCCTTTTGGGTAATGCTGGTTCGATAACAATAGAAGCCGGGCATTTTCCAGACCACCACAAGCTAATATAAAGAACTTTGCTTCTACTTTGAGTAGGTTACCATTTAGTGATTTTGCATTTGCACTTTTGATTTGTTTCTGATCAGGGTGCAACGCTAAATCCATAAGGTTAGCCGATAGAACGATGTCAATATTTCGTTTTGCAGCTATAGATTGTTGGACTTTTGAACCAAAGTCAAAACGGGCGTCTTTTTTAGCCCAAAGTGAAACAGTCGGCGAGAAATTTGGGCTGTGGAACAGCGCCTGTTCATGTTTAGTTAATTGAGAATACCAATGCTCAGGGTTAAATTTTTGCGGTGAAGGAATATCCAGATAGTTTGCCGCCTGCTGATAGTGCTGCTCGATTTCCACCAACTCAATGGGCCATCCACTATGTGGTACCCAAGCTCTATTCTCGAAATCAGTTGTAGAATAGGTCATTGTACGTCCTGTCCAAGCATTACAGGTGCCCCCATATTCCCTGACCCTGTTCACAAATTTTTTTCGAAGAGGTAATCCTGTTAGTGTCAGATCATACAATTCCTGCGTCTCTTTGTCAGGATGGGTCGAACCACTTTCCAATAGAATTATTTTTTCATAAGCAGATGCCAACTCCAACGCTAGAACCGAACCAGCAGCTCCTGTACCGATGATACAGATATCGGCACTAATGGAATTAAAATCTGCCATTTGTCTAAGGTCGTGGTAAGGCATTATTTATTTGTGTATTGGGAGATAAAATGGCGGTTAATCCCACTTTCTAAACACCAAACAAGTATTCACATCTCCAAAACCAAAACTGGCTTTTATGATAACCCGAAGATTCGGCGCTTCTATTTTCTTTTGGGGGATTTTTTCAGAAGGGATCAAATCTGAAATTACAGGGTGAACATCCTCACAGTTAATGGATGGGTGAATAAAACCATGTTTTAACTGTAATACGCATGCAACCGACTCCAGACCTCCTGCACCTGCTAAGGCATGTCCAAAAATAGATTTGGGGGCATTTATATATGGAAAATCTGAAGGATCAAGTTGCAATGCATTTTTCCAATTTTCTACCTCAATGGGATCAGCTTTTGTTGCTGTTAAATGGCCGCTTATCAAGTCCACTTCATTTGCCTGTATTTGTGACCTTTCCATGGTTGTTCTCAAACAACGTATCACTCCTTCATTATTGGGAAATGTCATAGATCCATCACCACGCTGTCCACCAGAATTGCAAACTCCACCCAGCAATTCGGCATAAACGGGAGCTCCTCTCTCCATGGCACTTTCAAGAGATTCAAGAATTAAGACACCTGCACCACTGCTGGGCACAAAACCTCTTGCGCTTTCGCTCATAGGCCGGGAAGCTTCCTGTGGGCGGTCGTTAAATTTTCGATTGAGTACCTTGGCTGCATCAAACTGCGCCCATATATACGGAGAGTATCCTTCTGCTGAACCAACAACCATTCTTCGGGCAATCCCATTTTTTATCTTATAAAAACCATCTAATATGGCCTCTGTACCTGTGCAACAAGCACTTGAGTTGGCTGTAACCTGATTCCCAATTCCCAAAATGGCAGATAACTGAGCTGCAGCTCCGCTGCCCATTGAATGTTGAACTCCTAAACTACCTATTCTTTTGGATTGACCAGCATTGGTCAATGGAACAACTTTTTTCCCAGCAGCATCTAATCCGGCAAACCCAGACCCGATGATCATTCCTGTATCCCAGTCCACTTCATCACTTTCAAATTCCGGTAGGGTCAAACCACTACTCTTCCATGCCTCCACGCCAGCCACACAAGCTAGCTGAATAAAATCACTAGCCAATTCTATATCAAAATAGTCGCACCAAGGATTTTTGATTACATTTTTAATACTTGCCACTCCTCCCACATGGCATTGGAACGCCATTTCCTCCAACTCCGGCAAATATGTTATTCCAGATTTGCCAACCTGAAGGTTTTGCAGGAAAATTGGTATATCGGCAGCTGCTGGAGCTACTGCTCCCATCCCGGTTACCACTACGCGTATATTTGATTTTTTTTCTTCCATCTCTAATTGTGCTGCTGACAATTATTCAGAGAATTTTGTGTCGAAGGTAATTGCATTTTTTGCCAAGACCTTAACAGTTTCAATATAGTTTTTAGAAGAAGGCAGAATAACCAAGGCTGTCCACCTAAATTAATATGGTAATTTTCTGTTTCTTCAAAAATACTATTACGGCATTTAACTCATAATGGCAAAAAAGGTTATCAATAGTTATGATTGTATTTTGGCTAAAACATTTTTGAAATGAAAAAAACATTCAATAAGCTAGTGTTGAGTATTCTGGCCTTTGTTGTCATTGTTGCTGTCCTAGAGTGTTTAGTAGCGGTGTCTCTTGATATATACCATTTGAATAAACCAAAAAATGCCAAGGTTGACAAACAAAGAATATATGCTGATCCTCACTTTAAAAAAGCTTATTTGCCTAATTATGATACGTGCGACTGGGCTGTTCAATATTATATAGAAGATAGCAGGGGAAAAAAAGCGAAGTACAAATCTTTTATCGGTTTTAAGTTGAATCCATTTGAAGGAGAAACCGTGAATATTGATTCAAATGGATTTAGGGCTACCGTTTATCAAGCTTCAGTCAATGACACCATGCCCAAAGCTGTTTTTCTGGGTGGGTCTACCATGTATGGAGCAGGGAGCGCTGATCGGTATACTATCCCATCCTATTTTTCCCTGAAACAAAACAAGTTCAAATCCTATAATTTCGGCTCGCTTGCCTATTCGGCTTATCAAAGTTTTATTCATTTACAACTGGAATTTACTAAAGGCTTTAAGCCAGACTTGGTCGTTACTTATGATGGTGTTAATAACTCACCCGTACTTCATGGTTTTTTTGAACACCTCAGAGAGAAACAATTTAATGAAAAAATAAAAGGAGTAGATAGTGAGAGCAAGGCAATAAGGTTTTACAGTTTACCTGCATTAAGACACTTAACAGGTGTCATAAGCAAAAGATTAAAATTAAATGCAACGCTTCCCGAAGATGTTAGACGACCTGCTCCAGCAAAAGCACAAAATGAAGCTGCTGCTATAGAGTTGTTGGAATCCTGGCTATCAATGAAAAAGCTTTGTTCGGCATTGGGGGCCGAATTTATCTGCATCCTGCAACCACACGCTTTTGTGGGAAACCCTGATATCACCAATCTGCTAAATTCAGATTACAAACATTGGCACCGTGGCATGCAAGATGGATACCAGTATTATAAGGATGTGTTGAGGTTATTAAATACGGAAAGATATAAAGTGCTCAAACCCAATTTCCAAGATTTTACAAATGCATTTGACAATATGCCAAATACTTATGTTGATTTTTGAAATGTAAGTCCAAATGGAAATGAAAAAATAGTAGATAGGTTATTGGAAGTGATGTCTCTCCAATAGCGCTTTATTACAGAATTGGTAAATATTTGAAATCCTTATGAAGAATTTGCTGAACTTCTGAGAAATCTACCTGAAACCAATTCCTCATTATTGATCCATATACATCTCGGAAATCGAATTGCATTGCTACTCCTTCCATCTTCTCAACCTTCTTTTTTATTAATGGATTGATTCCAATTATCTTCGAAGAAATACAGGAACCAAAAACAAACATTGGAGCAGCCGTTCCATGATCAGTGCCAAGGCTGTCATTTGAACATATCCGTCTTCCAAACTCAGAGAAGGTCATACCTATTACTCGGTCTCTTAACCCCAAGGAATTAATATCTTTTTGAAAAACGCCAATAGCTTGGGAGAATTCTTTTAAAAGTTCAGCATGAACGCCTTTGGAGGGACTGCCTTCGACCACCTGGTCTCCGTGCGTATCGTATCCTCCTTGATCCACAATGTATATTTGAGTTTTTAACCCACCTGAAATAAGCAATGCTACATTTTTTAATTGAGCAGCAAGACTATTGTTTTCTGGATAGGACATAATATTATTCCCTTTTTTTGCAGCTGCCATAATTTCCTTGCTATAGGCACTACTCAAGCCAATAGTGTTCCTTAAAAAAGTCAATTCATTGCCATACCGTGACTTAGAAGCCTGCAAAGCAACATGATCCTTTTCAGTTGCCATAACAAATGGGTTATCTATTACAACACTATAATTTGACATTGGCCCTTGGCAGGTTGAGGATACGACATTGCCCATTGTAATAGCAAGCGGATGAGGATGCATTGTATTGGGAAAGCCTTTCGGGTAATTATCATATCTGTTACTAAAATATCGTCCCAGCCATCCAGTTTGCCAAGTCTTATCAGCTGGTGACCCAGAAGTCCATATATCGGTAGACCGGAAATGAGAGCGGTTTTGACTCGGATAGCCTACGCTTTGAATGATGGATAATTGATCGTTATTAAATAAATCCAATAACTCACTGGTTTGAGGATGAAAACCGACTCTATCCGTAGCGTAGAGTAGTTGTTTTTTGGGTAAAATAATATTTGACCTTACCCGAACCAGGTTGTCATACTGGTCAAGTGGCACTAACATGTTCAAGCCGTCATTTCCTCCATTTAGTTGGACGATAACTAGTATCCGATCAGTATCTTCTGATAAAGGAGGAAGGAAGGCAGCGTTTGGTTTCGCTGACACTTCAAGGCCATTGAGCAATAGAGGAAGGGTGCCTGCAGCGGTATTTTTTATAAATGATCTTCTTTTCAAAATATTTTTTCTGGCAGTTGTAACTTCTGTTTTATTTTAATGATGTTTCATAAAAGTATTTATGAGAATAAGAGGGGTGACTAACTTAAATTAAATTCAGGAAGGCCAATAATCTTCTTTAACAAAAGACGGAGCTTCCTTTCGACAGTTTTTGTTTGTTCAAGGTCATTTGGGTTGGCTATATATTTTCTATAAGCCTTTGTCCATTCATCATCAGGAAGTCCAGAAACCAGTATATCTTTTAATGCATCCCGTTGAATTTGTGGCAATGAAAAAGGGAAGAAAATCTGTGACATTTCTTCAATGACCTGATTCGGGTCTGCAGGATTATCAAATGTGTTTATAAAGGCTAACACATCCATAATCATTTGAAAGCCAAATAGAGTTTGCCCAACTACTGCCATTCGATCAGCAATTCCTGCACGAATGGGAAGGTTGGCTGAATTTATCCAAATCCGATAATATAGTGGTTCCTGATAATACGCTTTCCAGCCGGCTACATCGGGCGGGTTAAAGTAATCCATTTGCATGAATTCCATCATCCTATAAATTGGGTACATGATCCGATAATGAAGAATTTGTTCGGTTGGAAAAGCAATTCGAGTCGTCTTGGCAACTGACATAAAAAAATCAATAGGATTCTTGATCATTACCCCTATATTCCTTTCCTCATAAAAATGAGTGCTTTTCAATAGTGTCTTTAAGACTGGCTTGATTTCAAAATCATTGTTGATCAGGAGTTGTGCCAAAGGTTCTATAATGTGAACCTCAACCTGATCATCAATTTCATAATATACAAACCATCTATAAAGTTTTCGACAGATAAATCGAGCGACTTCTTCTTGTCGAAATATGACGTCTATGAGATAAGCATACTCTTCTTCTCCTGAATTCTGAATGCTTGTGCCTCCAAGACGAATAGAAAGTTGTTTAGTCCCTTTATCGTGAAAATTTGAATGATACGAAGCACCTATTTTTTCTCTTTTACTAGTAGTCAAATATCCGGACACCTTCCAACCTGTCAAAACACGGGCAATCTGGACAACATCCTCTTCTGTATAGTTTGTGTAATCACCTGGGCCAACCAACGATCCTTTGCCAATAGTAAAAAGCTCCAGTAATTCACGTGCATAGTTTTCATTTGGTGCCGTTGCGGTATTTTGATATCCATTCAAAAACCGCAACATGGCTGGGTCAATTGTTATGGTCTTTACGAGCTCTCGGAAATTTCCCCAAGCCTGACTGCGGATGGACGTAATATATTGATAGCTAAATCGAGGATCTTCGATATTGCCAACGGCAAAATGATTATGCCAAAATAACGTAAGCTTTTCTCGGATAGAAATACCTTCATCAATGATCAAACTCATCGTCCACCCTTTTAAGCTTTTGTGGCGAGTATCAATGATGCTTTTTTTATTGGAATCATGATAAAGGGAATTTATCCAGGTCTTTCCGACAGGGACAATGGGGTCGTTATCGTAATAATTAATTGGAGGATTAGGGAGTGGTAGGTCCTGAAACAATAAATCAACTGTAGCATCTAATCCAAGGCCAGTTACATATTTTATCTGTTCATAACTGGGGCCAAATGTGGTCCTACGCAATAGATGGGCGGCCAGTTCACAGGTCCAAGAATCTCTATATGGCATCAGGTTGCCAGTACCTCCAGCAAAGGGTTTCCCAAAAAGTGCAGCCAAGGTAGTCCTACGATCCATTATTTGAGTGATCTTTTTCCAAAGCTAAAGTCATACTTGGATTTTATTCGAAATCTAAGCACAATTCTAAATAGGTAATTGATTGAACAAAACTAACTATTTTGATTAAGCGAGAGGTATTTTGGATTTCTTCCTAATCTCAATTTATAAGGCTGCGTGATTGCCTAATTAAAAACTATAAAACGTTGGCTTGGTAACTTTAAGAATTATATTTACCTAACTGAAACGAGATAGAGGGCAGTTTTTAAAACTAATATTATCAAAAATCGTACTGTACGAATCTTAATTAGACATAGTTGCAATATTTCAAATCCAATTCGGAGCGGTGATTGGCAGCTTGGAGCTGTAAATCATAATATGCTTAAAGAATCCTATTTTTAGTTATTTTATCCAGAAACCTATACATACTTATACTGATTACCATGACAAATAATTTTTGTTCACGATGGGCGACTCTTTTCTTCACTTTTCAATGTTTTTTCATTTTTAATGCATGTCAAACGGATCAAAAGCAGGATCATGATTATGTCCATATCCCCAATTCTTATGAGGATATGTCAGGATATTACGAAAACCAATCAGATTCAACGCTGTTTCGCATCCTTCCACCTAATGAATCTGGGATTGAGTTTTATAATGAAATGCATGAAACCCTTGATAATTCATGGTGGCTATTTAAGTTCATATATTCTGGTAGCGGTGTTGGGGCAGGAGATTTCAATAAGGATGGCCTGGTTGATTTGTTTTTTGTCAGCAATATCAAAGGCAATGCCCTCTACCTTAACAAAGGGAATTTGAGGTTTGAGGATATTTCTGAGTCAGCAGGGATTATAGATTCAACTGGTTTTACCTTCAGTGCTGCTGTTGCTGATTTTAATCAAGATGGATGGCCAGATATTTATGTATCTAAGGCTGGTGGGCCACAGCGGACAGAAGCCGAAAGGGCCAACAAGCTTTTTATTAACAATGGAGATCTCACCTTTACTGAAAGTGCAGCATCCTATGGGCTGGACCATACCAGTAATTCAACTCAAGCCAGTATGATTGATTTTGACAAGGATGGTGATTTGGATATCTATCTAACTACACACTGGTTGATTGACAAACAACTCGGCACACTAAAAGCATTGACCAGTATCGAAAAAGGGACGAATTTTTCAGATTGCTTCTTTCGAAACAACGGTGATAACACCTTTACTGAAATTTCAAAAGAAATTGGTATCAATAACCACGGGATAGGTTGGAGTGCTTCTATATTGGATTTCGATAACGATGATTGGCCCGACATCTATGTCGCCAATGATTTTATCATGTACAATTATCTATATAAGAACACTAAACAAGACGGATTTCAACAAAACGTGTTTGAGTCATTAAAAAAAATGACCCGCTTTGGTATGGGTAGTGATGCAGGAGATATCAACAATGATGGCCTTACCGACGTCGTCGTAACTGGTATTGATATGGATAACCACCTCGATCAGAAAAGTATGCTCGACTTTACTGATACTAAATTGGATGATGCTCGATTGCTTAGTGGTTTCCATTATCAAAAAGAACGGAATACCTTACAGCTAAATAATGGT
This sequence comes from uncultured Saprospiraceae bacterium, assembly GCA_942490835.1. Taxonomy (GTDB): domain Bacteria; phylum Bacteroidota; class Bacteroidia; order Chitinophagales; family Saprospiraceae; genus UBA6168. Next base: position 145,033 of record CALNYY010000093.1, on the reverse strand, counting down.
GACGGTACTTTTTCGGAAATAGGTTGTTTTGCGAACTTAAGTACCACCAATTGGTCATGGGGAGTATTGTTAGAAGACTTTGACAATGATGGATGGAATGATGTATTTGTCGCTAATGGTTATTTCAATCCTTGGTATTTGGATAATCGGTTTACTTATTATTCCAAACTTCGAAGGACTGTAAAAACAGGGAAAAAAGACCAGTACTTCAAACTAAGAAATTCCATGTACCGGAACCATCATAAATACCCTAACCAAGTTTATCGTAATAATGGAGACCTAACGTTTTCCTTCAAAACCAAAGAGTGGGGAATAGATATGCCCACGGTGAGTTATGGAGCAGCAGTTGTTGATTTAGACAATGACGGTGATATGGACATTATTTCTTCCAACACGAATCACCCTCCAACCATTTATGAGAACCGTTCCCGTCAACTCAATAAAAATAACTTTATCAAACTATCCTTTAACGGCCCAAAACAAAATCCGTTTGCTCTGGGAACCAAAGTTCACCTTTACGATAGTAATGAGCAGTTAATACAATCCAAAGAACTTCAATCAATAAGAGGGTACCTATCTACCTCCGACCACAGAATGAATTTTGGAATTGGCCAAATAGAAACGATTCCCATTGTAAAGGTCAGCTGGCCAGATGGTAAGCAACAAACCTTTGCTAACGTTGCTGCGAATACTATAATCGAAGTTGACTACAAGGACGCTCTGCCAGGGTCAATTGCCCATGAGCAAATCAAATGGCCACAGGTTTTTCGATCTGCTGACAACCTGCTCCAATATCAGCACAATGAAAATGCGTTTGACGACTTCGATCGGCAGTTCAACCTTCATTATAAGCAATCAAAACACGGTCCTTCAATGGCAGTTGGTGACGTAAATGGAGACAATTTGGAGGACATACTGTTAGGTGGGGCAACGAATTTCTCTGCTTCCTTATTCATTCAGCAACCTACTGGAAATTTTCAACTTTCCCACCAACCAGTCTTCAACCAAGCATCCTCTTTTGAAGATTTGGGAAGCTTGTTTTTTGATGCAGATAGCGATGGAGACCTCGACCTATATCTATGTTCAGGTGGTGGTATTTACCATGCTGACCCTGCGAATTATCAGGATCGACTCTATATCAACGATGGCCTGGGCAACTTCCAAAATGCTGCTCCCGATGCATTACCAGAAGTCAATAGCAGTGGTTCTTGTGTAGTAGCTGCTGATTATGACCAGGATGGAGACCTTGACCTTTTTGTAGGTGGGAGGGTGGTTCCCAGTTTTTATCCCACAACTCCAAAAAGCTATTTGTTGCGAAATGATGGAGGTCAATTTACGGATGTTACGCCCGCTAACTTGAAAGAACCAGGAATGGTTACTTCTGCGCTATGGACCGATTTCGATAATGACCAGACAGTTGACCTAATCCTCGCTGGAGATTGGATGCCGATTCGTTTTTTCAAGAATAAAAACGGTGTATTCTCTGAAGTCACTGACAAGACAAGGCTGAATAATATGGAAGGTTGGTGGAACAGCATTACGGGGGCAGACTTTGATGAGGATGGTGACATTGATTACTTGGTAGGCAATGCTGGGTTAAATACCTATTACAAAACCACCCTAGACGCTCCTCTCTCCCTTGTTTATGGCGACTTTAACAAGGATGAGCAACTCGACCTAATCTATACGTATCAACAAAAAGGGAAGCGTTATCCTGTATTCGGTTTTGCGGCCTTTCAGAAAAGTTTTCCAGAATGGAAAGACAAGATAGATGGGTTCACCCCGTACGCAAAAATGACTTTCCCTGAGATTCAGGAAAAGTTTTTTCCTGGTGAAGGACAGGAACTGAGGGTAACTACCTTTGCCAATGTAATATTGGAAAATGTTGGGGATGGCCAATTTACTAAAAGGTTATTGCCACATAAAGCTCAATTAGCTCCTATTAACGGTATGATCACCGGAGATTTTGATGGTGATGGCCACACGGACGCATTGTGTCATGGAAATTTCTACCCCGCCCATTATGCTTTTGAAAGACAAGATGCAGGTACCGGCCTTTTTCTGAAGGGAGATGGAAACGGTGGATTTCAGGTATTCCGAAGCAAAGAAAGCGGCTTTTGGTCTGACCTTGATTCAAGGAGTTTGGCATTGGTGGACAGAGGGAAACAATCTCCTTTAATAATAGCAACCAATAATTCTGATAAATCACGAAGTTTTACCCTATCAAACAACAAAGGGAAAATCTGTTTTTTAGCAGATGATCTATATGCCTTGATCAAAAAAAGCAATGGAAAAACACAGAAGGTTGAAAATTATCACGGAAGTGGGTATTTATCTCAAACCTCGCATTGTTATTGGGTCGGGCCAAATGTAACCAATGTAGAAGTATGGGGTAGAAATGGGGAGAAGCGTATCATTTCCTCTTTAGCATTAAAGTGATGGTAGGTGATATATTCACTTCGAGTGTTAGACAACTTATTTGTAATCTTATCATGATATTTTTAGGTGGTTAATTGATAAAGATGAATACTGCCCTGTTTATTCGAAATCTAATCTGCGTACAATTTAAAAAAAGCAATTCTGCAAAATTTCATTTCTATCTTCAGTTTAAGCTCCCTGCTATTCATGACTGGTTGTTTTGAAGATGGCTTATCAGAGCCATTGGAAGTTGAAGTAACTGCAAAGGGTTTTAAATGGCATTTCCTTTACCCCGGAGCCGACGGTCAATTAAATTCATCAGATGATATTTCTACCGAACAAGCATTTATACTCCCCGTAGAAACAGATATTATTTTAATTTTAAATAGTTCAGATTTCATCTATACTTTTAGTCTTCCCGAATTCTCAGCGAAAGAAATGGCTGTCCCTGGACTTGCCAGAAAGCTGGAATTCAGAACTAAAGGCAAAGGCATATTTCGGCTGGAAGGAGATCAGATGTGTGGGTTTTCCCACGAATCGCTTTTTGGAGACCTGAAAGTACAATCTGTAAAACAATTTCAGAATTCGCTGAAGTTATCAACCAAAAAAAGTAATTCCGTTTCAGCGGAAGAAAAAAAGAAAAAATCAACATGAAATTTCAAACCTTTCTACTGCTAATTATTTTTGTATTAATTCAATTTTATGGTTGCAAGGAAACCGAGTATGATTTTACTAAACGGCCTTCAGCCACAGAGGAGGGCCTTTATCCGTTTTGGTTAAATTCCCAGATACAGGAGCAAAAGAAAAATGCAAAGTCTTATCCAGTCTTTCATGATTTTCATTTTCTGAAATCCCAGCCTAAGAGTGGAATTCAATTTAAACATCGGATAACCGACGACTCAGGTAAAAATTATAGGCCCAACCACTATGATCATGGCAACGGACTTTGCATCGCTGATGTAGATGGTGACAGTTTGTACGATATTTATTTCATCACTCAAATAGGAGAAAATGAATTGTGGAGAAACCTTGGTAATGGGCAATTTGAAAATATAACACAACAAGCTGGTTTGGACATGACTTCAAAAGGGATTGGTGTTTCGGCGTCCTTTGCGGATATCGACAATGATGGAGATGCTGACTTATACGCTACATTTTTGAAAACAGGCAACCTGCTTTTTGAAAATGATGGTCAGGGTAATTTTCAGGATATATCTGAGGCATCTGGTTTGAACTACAAGGGGCATTCCTCTGGTGCGACATTTTTTGATTACAACCGGGATGGTTTACTTGATTTGTTTCTTTCCAATGTAGGTAGTTACACAACCGACGACATTGATACTATGACCATTGATGGACAGGCCTATTTTTACTATGAAGGAGTAAAAGATGGTTTTGCTGGACACCTTAAGCCTGAACGCACAGAAAGAAGTGTGCTTTACCAAAATCTCGGAGACAATCGCTTTGAAGATGTGTCAAATACCATGAATTTAGTCGATACCAGCTGGACCGGTGATGCTTTTGCTATGGATGCAAATGCAGATGGATGGCCTGACCTTTTTGTTCTCAATATGCAAGGCCACGATGAATATTATGAAAATGTGGAAGGAAAGCGTTTTGAACGCAAGAGCAGAGAATTCTTTCCAAAAACATCGTGGGGGTCTATGAGTGCGAAGCATTTTGACTTTGACAATGATGGTTATTTAGATGTTTTTGTTACGGACATGCATTCAGATATGAGTACGAGATTATCACCTGAGAAAGAAAAATTAAAAGCAAAAATGGAATGGCCAGAATCATTCTTAAATAGTGGAGGGCAAAGTATTTTTGGAAATTCATTTTTTAAACAAAGTAGTTCTGGTGTCTTTCAAGAAATTTCAGATCAAATCAACGTAGAGAGTTACTGGCCTTGGGGCTTGAGTACAGGTGACTTAAATGCCGACGGCTTTGAGGATGTTTTTATCGCATCCAGCATGAATTACCCCTACCGCTATTCTCCTAATATTGTTCTGTTGAATAATCAGGGCAAAGGATTTTTGAATAGCGAATTCATTCTTGGAATTGAGCCACGTAAGGATAGCATTTATTCCCAGCCTTGGTTCATATTGGATTGTTCAGGAGTTGATAAAGGGCATCGAGACTGTAAAGGACAAACCGGGGAGGTAACCGTTTGGAGTCCACGAGGTAGCCGTTCATCTGTCATTTTCGACCTAGATAACGACGGAGATCTGGATATTGTCACCAATGAATTTGGAAACCATCCAATGGTTTTGCTCAATAGTTTGAGAGATAGTAAACCAAATTTACAGTATTTAAAAATAAGGCTAAAGGGAACTGTATCCAACCGTGACGGGCTAGGTGCAATTGTAAAAGTTATAGCTGGTGGACAATCATATGTAAAAATAATGGATGGGAAATCCGGATACCTTTCACAGAGCAGTTACCCGCTTTACTTTGGACTTGGCGATACGGAATCTATTGAAAAAATAGACATTTCCTGGCCTTCAGGACAATTGCAAATTATCACTGGGCCCATAGAATTAAATTCGCTTATTGAAATCGAGGAAATAGATTAATTCGTCCGTTTAACCATCTATTATGTGTGGAATAATAGGACAAGTCAACTATAATCATCCAATTCAGCAATCCCTTTTTAATGAGATGAGGGATACTCTCAAGCATCGAGGCCCTGATGGATCGAGTAGCGTTTTTCTTCAGCAGATGAAGATTGCACTGGGTCATCGCCGGTTATCAATAATTGATTTATCAGACAATGGTAAACAACCCATGTCAAACGAAGATGCAACCATTTGGGTTACCTTCAATGGAGAAATATACAATTATTTAGAATTAAGAAATACACTGGAAGCGAAAGGCCATCGTTTTCGATCTCGTTCAGATACCGAAGTCTTGGTGCATGGGTATGAAGAGTGGGGTAGGGAGTTGCCAACAAGATTAAAGGGGATGTTCGCTTTTGGGATATGGGATGATATAAAACAGGAGCTATTCTTGGCTCGCGATCGGTTTGGGGTAAAGCCGCTGTATTACTATACATGTGAAGGTCAATTTATTTTTGGATCTGAATTAAAAGCAATTGTTGCCAATCCTGATGTACCAAGAAACTTGGACATTCAGGCTGTTTCTGACTTTTTTGTTTACCGGTCGATTCCTTCTCCAAGGAGTATCTGGCAACAAATCTATAAACTACCTCCAGCCCACCATCTTCATTTAAGGGCAAACGGAGCATTCGAAATACAGAAATATTGGGAGATTAATACCGCAGAAAACCAAATCCCTCTTGCTGATGCTGTTGAACGGGTAGAGGAGTTATTGGTAAAATCCGTTCAGGAACACCTTTTATCGGATGTGCCTGTTGGCTTATTGCTTAGTGGAGGGTTAGATTCTTCAACCCTTGCCTGGTTGCTTTCCAGAGCAGGTAGGGAGGTGGACAGTTTTACCATCGGATTTGAAAACTGGGAACTAAGTGAGCATAGGGCGGCACGGTTGGCTGCCAGTCATTTTGGTGCGAATTACAATAAGCAATTCGTGGGGGCTGACATTTTTGGTAAACTTGCAAAGTTGGTTTATCATTTTGATGAACCCTTGGGAGGTACATCGTTTCTACCTACTTTCGAATTGGCTCGGCTTGCATCCGATAAAGTCAAAGTGGTCTTGTCTGGCGATGGAGGAGATGAAGTTTTTGCAGGATATAAGTGGCATCAATCCTATTTCGAACCATGGTATCTTCATCTAAGGGCATCTATTAGGAATAGGGTTGCCGGGCAGAACAATCTTTTAGGCCATTACCGTCGGGCAATGAACTGGACGGGTTGGAGTTATCAAGAATTATCCGAATTGTATGGGCCCGATTTAAAAGATGAAAATCCTGTCACTGATTTCTTTTCTCATTTGAATCCTTTGGGTGAAAAGCGAGTAAAATCGTTACAGTTATTGGACTATCATTTTTTTTTGCCTGAGGTAAATTTGCATAAGATAGATCGGGCCAGCATGGCTCATGGTCTGGAGGTCAGAGTCCCTTTCTTAGATCATCAATTAACGGAATATGTTATGCAGTTATCAGAGCAGATTTATTTCAATAAAAAAAAGAATAAAAAATTATTATTTGAACTCATCAAAAATCATTTCCCGAAACCATTGCTTGACAAACCTAAAAAGGGGTTTGGTATGTCCGTAAACCACTTTTTTAAGCTAAACCACATACCAACAGATTGGAGGGACTCAGGAATATTTATTGATCGGCTGATCAATCCTGAATATGTGCAAACGCTGGTTGACCGGGGAGCCAATGAAAAACTTTGGGCGGTTATTATTTTTATGGCTTGGTACGAAAAGTGGAAAAAATAATCGTGACAGGGGATAGAGGAAGCATCACATTCCTATCCCAGATTCGCTTTGGGAATATTTATTTCCAATTCTCATAAGGACTCGATCTTAATTATGTGTAACTAAAATTTCAGAGTTATTTTTTTCTCTCACGAGGCGAAAAGCGCAGTCACAGCTATAATTATGACGAGCATTTTCAACAAAGTGAGAAAGAAAAAGAAACTGAAATTACTTATAGATAATTTGGATCAAGTGCTTAATTGTTGCAATAAGAATAATGAAAGATAAAACGATTCTGATAGATGCAGAGCAAGAAGATTGGGCGATAAACAAATCAATCAGACCATTTATCATCCTGTGCCTCCAATTGGGGTTGGTTAGTTTAGCAATTTATCAATTCAATGTTGAGGTGCATTTGGGACTTCCCCAATTAATGCCCATTGTATTGGTTGCGTTCATCATCAATGCTTTTCTCTCTAAAACCAATCGTTTGGCTTTTTTCTTTTTTGCTTCACTGGTTCCCATTATTTATTTTTTCGGTTGGCGAGATGGCTTCCTATTAATTGGTGTGGCCTTAGTGATGATAGGTACTTGTCATTTGCCAATCCCATTGGTGTGGCGGAAATTAGGGGTTATTGTTTTAGCAATGGGGTTAGCCGTTGTCAAATATCTGCTGTCCCAACATATGCTGGCAAAAGGAACTTTTCCGGAAGGCTTCACGGCCTCTTCTCAAATGGTCAGCGTATTGGGAACAATGTTCATGTTCCGGATGATTATTTACCTGTACGAGTTGAAATATGAAAAAGAAAAAACTTCGATCTGGCAGCGCTTGAGCTATTTTTTTATGCTCCCTAATCTTTGTTTCCCAATCTTTCCGATAGTGGATTACAAAACTTTTAAGCGCACTTATTACGATCAGGCAGATTTTGTCATTTACCAAAAAGGGATCAACCTAATTATACTTGGAGTGATCCAATTATTGTTTTATCGAGTGTTGTATTATTTGACGCCTGATGCTGCCGAGGTGACGGGCTTTTGGGTACTCTGGCGATACCTTGTCTTGTCCTATCTATTGTTGGTCAGACTGAATGGAATCTTGAACATTGCAGTAGGCATTCTTCGTCTGTTCGGCTTCAATCTTCCCGATATTTTTAATTATCTGTTTTTGTCCCGTGGCTTTGATGACTTGTGGCGTAGGGTCAATATTTATTGGAAAGATTTCATGGTCAAAATTGTCTATTATCCCTTGTATTTTAAACTGAGGAAAAAAGGGGTGGTATTGGCTTTGGTAGTGGGCACTGTCATTACCTTTATTTTAAATTGGGCATTCCATGCTTATCAGTGGTTTTGGATATTGGGTGAATTTCCCAAACGAAAAACTGAAATGCTTACATGGGGAATCTTGGGCTTGCTAGTTCTTATTTCCATTTTAAGGCAGCAGAACAAAAAAGAGAAAGCTGGGGCTGTATTAAAATCCAATTGGCATACCGCTTTTACAAACTCTGGTTTGGTCTTATTAACTTTTGGCGGCATGACGCTTATTTATAGCCTCATAATCAGCCCTAATTTACCAGGTTGGTGGCGATTAATTTCCCAAATCAAAAAAGGGGCAGTGATGGATTGGGTAATATTAATTGGAATAATCTTATTTGTTTATTTGTTGGGGGCTTGGCTATTTCAAGCTATCCGAAGAGGCAAATGTATTTGGATTGAATTTTTTTTTAAAAATGATAAAAAAATATTGCAGGTCAATTTCCTATTATTGATAGGTATCCTGTTTTCTTCTACTTCATTCGTAGATCGTCAAGCGAGAAAGTTAAGCGGTATTTCGACCCAACCTTTTATCAACCATCATTTGAACCTCCACGACCAGCGCAAACAATTTAATGGCTATTACGAGGAGTTGATGTTTGCTGACAATTTTTCCTCCGTCCTTTGGCAAATGGAATACAAAAAACCAATAGACTGGTTGGATATAGCTAATTTGGAATTAATGAAAAGCAACGGTTTCTTATCCGAATTAGAGCCGTCATCCGAAACCATTTATAAAAAAGCAAAATTCACTTCCAACCGATGGGGGATGAGGGACAGAGACTATGAAAAAGAAAGACCTGCCAATACGCTTAGGCTTGCCTTGCTTGGGGGGTCTTCAGAAATGGGAGCGGGCGTAAAAGACGAAGCTGTATTTGAGCAACTGGTTGAGAATAAATTAAATCAACAGTACGGAACAGATAGCTCCCATTTTGAAATATTGAATTTTGCGATTTCAGGCAGTTCAATTTTTAGGAATATTGAAAAATTGCGTCAACGAGCTATTGAATTTCAGCCACAAGCAGTAATGGTATTTGTCCATCATGGAGAACAATTACATATCAATAAATCATTAAAATGGCTCACAGTTGGCCGAGGTTCAAAAAAATACAATGCCAATATTAGAGATACCATTGGATGGTTAAATGATCTTGATTTTTTTCTACAACAAGAAAACATTGAATATTCGGAAATAGCTACTACAGAAGAGCGATCCGAAATTGGCTGGAAAATGCTGGATTGGGGTTATGGCGTCCTAAAAGATATGTGCCAGCAAAATAATATAGAACTGGTCATGGTTTTTCAGCCCAGCACCTTGAAAACAGAAGGAGTCAGTCAACCATTTCATGAATTAGCGAAAAGGCATAGCATTCCTTTTATTGACCTGACCAGCATATATGATGGTCTGTCCTTTGATGAGCTTCAAATAGCACCATGGGACGGCCACCCTAATGAACTTGGCCACCAATTGATAGCGGATCGGCTTTTTCAGGAATTGGTTCGTCATTATAAATTGGATGAATAGACCACTTAATTGTCCCCATAAAATGGTTTTCGACTTAATATGCTTAGTAAACTAAATATCAATAAGGCCAGCATCCAAGCTATTCGGGAGGAACTTTATTTAGGTAAAGGGTATGTGGTTATTCGCCAGACGATCCCACCAGAAACGATCCACCACTTACAGGTTTTTTGGAAAAAACACCACCTCTTTTCTTATCGCCTCCACTTCAATAAATATAAGGACATCTATTTGAACAGTCCTGATATTAGCCTGAGAAATGAGCGGCAATCGGTTCATTACAATTTTTTTTGGAACCAGCCCCGTGATGAGGTTACTGCTAATATTGCTTGGCAAATACAGGCCCTGAGAAACCAAGTTGAGGGTCAGCCTATCGATTGGGGATATCTGCCCAATTACTATACGCCAGGTGAATCAAAAAGCCTTAGGTATGTCAGTTCATATCGAATAGTAAGCACGCGACAAGGCGTACCAGTTCCCATGCATAGCGATTGGGATTTGGACCACTCCAAGGTGCAATGCAGTTTGATGCTTTCTTCTTTTGGAGAGGACTATACCGATGGTGGTATGTTGATTAGTGACCATTTTAGGAATGGGCATCCTGTCAATATTTCTGAAAAGGAAGGCCTAAAGGCTGGCGATTTATTACTATTCCGCTATGCCCATACGCATGGGGTCGCTCCTGTGCAGACCCCTCCGCATGGGCACGGCTTTGTCCGGATGTTGATGCCTATTGAAGTTGTTGACCTACGTGAGAAGTCGTTGGCGTTCAGATGGAAAAAGCACTGCCTGGCTTTTTTCATAGAAGCCAAGTCAAAAATAAAAAGAAGCAAGCCGGATTTAACAAAGCTATTAACCAAAAAAAAGCGGTTGGTGAGAGGGCAGGGCGAGGCATTGTATTATAATGGCCAAATTGCCCAATTGATGGCCATTGCTGTGAGAGAAGGACTGTCTCCTGCACATGTTTTTCTTCACAGAGGGTTGTGGGGAAGGTTTGAACTGTTTCAGGAATGGCAATTGAAAATTTTGAAAAAACATGAGTTGCAACCGCACCATCATGTTCTGGATATCGGCTGTGGTATATTAAGGCTAGGTATGCCATTGATCGAATTTCTGGATGCTGATCATTACTGTGGGGTGGATGCAGTCAAAGAATATGTCGATCTTGGCAAGGTTTATATGGATAAAGTGATCAAAACCTCAAAAGGTTATCAATTGCTGGTAGACCACCAATTCTCGTTTTATAAATTTGGCTGTACCTTTGATTTTGCGATGGCCCAATCGGTATTTACTCACTTATCCTTTTCCCAGATCGAACAATGCCTCAAGGAGCTAAAGCGGGTCATGAAACCAAAAGGAAAATTTCTGTTTACCATCCTGCTCAGCCGTGACAAAGAAAAACAGACGTTATATATTGGCGATCTTCCCATTACCAAATCAAGCCATGTAGGATTTGGGTTTTACTATAAAATGGCCAAAAAATATGGATTTGAATTAACCTTGTTAACGGGAGCGGAACATCCCACCCAGCAGGTAGCTATGGCTGTTTTTTAAAAAATAATAATTTAATAAAGTCAAATTTTTGAAAAAACACATAATGGAAATAAAAAGAGAATTGACTGCTTACATTTTAGAGCATTTCTTTCAGGGCAATGCAGATTCACTAACTTCGGAAACACCGTTACTAACGTCTGGCATATTGGATAGCATCTCTGCTTTGCAAATGGTCGATTTTATTGAAGAACGTTTTGGAATTGAATTTGAAGCTCATGAAGTAGATCAGGAAAATCTGAATTCCATTGAAACCATTGCTAGGTTCATTTCATCAAAGCAAAACTCCTAATACATGAAGCGGACAAAGGTTTTAATGTTGGATCTGAAATCTTATTACCCTTCTCCTCCCTACCAGCTAGGCCTGCTGGTGGCTTATGCGTGTACTCAGAAAAATGTAAAGGCCAATATCGATTTTGTATTTTCTGAACATGGTAGAGAAACGCCTGCTTCTAAAGTAGCAGCTGCTATATTCGAAGCAAAAGCTGATCTAATTGCTATTTCCAATTACGCATGGAATCACAAAAAAATATGCGATACATTAGATATACTCACAGCTTCTAATACTGATTTGCCTTATATTTTACTTGGTGGTCCCAATTGTTCTGGTCAATTAGGAGAGGAAATGCTGGCACAATATCCCATTGTTTCAGCGCTGGTAGAAGGGGAAGGAGAGCCTGCCTTTGCTGATATTTGCCAAGCGCTACTTGAGGAACCAGAAAAGGATCCCTTCCATTCATCAAGGAACTGTACAATTCGAGGTGAAAGAGGCCAGGTATTAAGACCTGATTCTGGCCATAGAATTGGTGCGCTGGATGAGATTCCATCGCCTTATTTATCAGGGATTCTGCCTTCTGGACCATCTCCTGTATTTTATGAAACCAACCGAGGCTGCCCTTATCGCTGTGCCTTTTGTTATTGGGGAAACGGAAACTCTAAAGTCTATCGAATGTCCGTTGAACGGGTCAAAGAGGAGATGGAGTTTTTTGCAAAAAACCGTGTTCGAGCCTTTTGGCTTGCTGATGCTAATTTTGGTATATTCCCAAGTGATGCGGAAATTGCTAAAGCAATGGCTGAAATTAATGCACAATATGGATATCCATTCCAATCTGTAGGTGTGAATTGGGCAAAAAACAGTAGTGATCGGGTTTTAGAAATAGCAGAGATTTTTTATAAAGGCAAAATGTCTTGTTCCACAACCATCGCTTTACAAACTGTAACTGCAAAAGCAGAAGAATATTCCAAACGGTATTCGATGTCACCGGTCAAGTTCATGAGCTTGTTACGCTCTGCTGAGCACAAAAATATTGACACCTACACAGACATTATTCTGGGCTTGCCTGGCGAATCGCTTGCTGATTTTATTAATGGAATTGATACTGTTACATCTACGGGAGTACCTTCAATAAAAATCCATCAACTGGTCCTTATCCCCGGGACTGCATTTTATGATAATCAAAAAGAACTAGGTTTGAAAACAAACCAAGAAACGAATACCTCAAAAATAGCAGAAGAAGAAAAATCGGATTATCATGATTGCACTGTCATCAGCCACCCACTATTAAGTAGTAAGGAAATGGTCAGGGGAAGGTATATGATGGGGATTGTTCATTTAATGCACAACCATAACTTGGGACAGGTTGTCAATCAGTATCTTAGTCGTTATGATCTTTCAAATAAACAAGTCTTTCTTTTTCTTGAAGAAATATTAGTGTACGGGTCTTCATTTTTTCCAGAGGCTCCACATCATAGGCTACTTGAACAGCTTCGAAATACATTTGATTATTATGCGAAAAAATTTGGGGTTGACGACAACCAATTTATAATGACCTTGAGTTTCAAGCTCTGGTTTAAGGAAGGAGAAATTGGTTTGCGTGAAGTAAATGAACCCGACATTCGGGCATTTATGCATTCTTTTTATAAAGCAATTTGTTTAAAATATAATTGTTGTCAATCCTCTGAAGAAAAGCTATTATTGGCCGCAATTATTGATTATAATGTATTGATTGCTCCAAAGCCAACCTGGAAACCAGCTTCTCAATATCTATTACCATATAATGTACATAGCATTTGTCAAGATATGCAGAACATGGTAATGGACACAACAGACCTGCTGGGCCCCCTAAAAAGTCGTTCTTCCAATAAGGAAAATGACTGGCAACAGCTTTCTAAGTTAATTGGACAGAGATTAAAAGGGTTACTTTCTGAAGAATACCTGAGTTCAAAGAAAAATAATACAACTGTTCATGTTCAAAACCCATGGGGAATCCCACCCTCTATGAAAAACATTGACTGGTTGGTCGATAGCAAAAGCAAGCATTGTATAGTCACACCAGAAACCAGTACTCTCAAACATGAAGTACCTGTCTGAAATACTGCCTGATATTATAAAGAAATTTCCGAGTAGGGTAGCAGTTGTTGAAGTTGAAGGAGCTCAAATGACCTATCGGGAACTCTGGAATAAAACTAAACTGATTTCCGGCATATTTCAGGAACTTCGATTAGGAATAACACATCGGATAGGTTTGCTGGCTCCTAAAAAACTGGAAACGGTCGCTGGCTTGTTTGGGATTATCCAAACGAGGTCTGCATACGTGCCTACAGATGCAGAAGCCCCAGTTTCCAGGAATATTAATATTATTGAAGATTGCCAGTTACATGCTTTATTGATCCATACATCTCTATTGGATGACTACGCTGTATTCTTGCAAAAGCATTATCGAAGAATTAGCACGCCTGAACTGAAAGAGTTGGTTTTATTCCAAAGGAAGAACTATTCAGATTTAGTGGCGACAGAAGAAAGTGATTTAGCTTTCATTCTCTATACTTCCGGCTCTACTGGAAAGCCCAAAGGAGTAATGATTACCCATCAGAACGCTTTGAGTTTTGTACTTTGGGCCAATGAAGTTTTCACGTTATCAGAACACGATGTTTTTGCATCCATTGCGCCTTTCCATTTTGACCTTTCAGTTTTTGATCTGTTTGTCACCTTTCGGAACGGTGCTCGTTTACAATTAATAGACAGTAAAACATCGCGCAACCCCCGCCTCATAGCATCGCTGATTGACGAAAGAAAAATATCGGTTTGGTACTCGACCCCTACCTTGCTAAAATTAATGCTGAACTTTGGTAAGCTGGATAGGTATAAACATGATTCCCTACGCTATGTGCTGTTTGCAGGAGAAGTATTTCCGGTTGCACAATTACAACAGCTAATGACAAAGTGGCACCACGTTGAATTGTACAACCTTTATGGTCCCACAGAAACCAATGTTTGTACTTTTTATAAAATTCCTGAAAAAGTAAAATCACCATCAAGGCCAATTCCAATTGGCAAAGCATGCAGTTTTGCTAAAATTAAAATCATTAGAGACCAAGACAAGAGGAAGAAAAACGACGAGGGGGAATTATGGGTGAGTGGATTATCAGTTAGCCCAGGTTACTGGCAGCAACCAGACAAAAGTGCTAACTCGTTCCTTACTGATGTCGATGGAGATCGATGGTATAAAACTGGAGATTGGGTTCGCCGGGATGAAGCTGGCCAGATTAGATTTTTAGGCCGCAAAGACCGTATGGTCAAACGCAGGGGCTACCGAATCGAATTACCCGAAATTGAGGCTGCGATATACCGACATCCTTATGTAATTAGTGCAGCAGTTTTCGCAAAAGAAGAGGCCGATGAAGTAAAAATATATGCATATTATCAGCAAAAACTGGAATCAAGCAAAAAACTGGAATTGCTTGAACTACAGGAACATTGCTTACAATTCATTCCTAAATACATGTTGCCCGATGTGTTTAATGAAATAGATAAAATGCCACAAACAAGCACTCAAAAAATTGATTATCAGGAATTGAGTAAAAAGTTGCACAGTACATGAATTTCACCATTTCAAAGTCGCAGAAGGCGCTTCGGGAAGAAGTGATTCATTTTGCTAAAAGCCACCTCAACGAGGGGGTAGAATCACGCGACAGGGATCAGCACTTCGACCGAAAATTATGGGAAAAATGTGGAGAGATTGGATTGCAGGGTCTAATGGTTCCAAAAGATTTTGGAGGACGGGGGCTCGATTTTTTATCAATGGTAGTCGCCCTTGAAGCGTTTGGCTATGCATGCCGCGATAACGGTTTCAGTTTTGCTATTGGCGCTCACTTGTTGGCATGTGTTTTACCGATCTGGAAATTTGGTTCTAAAGAACAGCAAGCTCAACTATTGCCTTCTCTTTGTGATGGTTCCTGGATTGCTACCAATGCTATTACCGAATCGCAGATTGGATCTGATGTTTTTAAAATGCAAACAATAGCTAAGCTTGATGGCGATGGATTTATCCTAGACGGAGAAAAAAACTACTGCTCTAATGCTCCAGTAGCCAATTTGGCTTTAGTATATGCTCTCACCAATCCAGAAAAAGGAGCGTTGGGAGGGATAAGTGGGTTTTTATTAGAAAAAAATAAAAACGAATTTGCCAGTACAGAAAAGATCGAAAAGATGGGGTTGCGATCCTGTTTGATGGGGGATGTGTCATTATGTGATGTACGTGTTTCTCGAAAAGCAATTTTGGGAAAACCAGGTGGAGGGACTCGCCAGTTCACCCAATCCATGACCTGGGAACGAATAGGCTTAAGTGCTATCCACATTGGGACTATGCAGAGACTGTTGGAAAAAACGATAGATTATGCCAAGAAACGAAAAGTGTTTGGTAAAAATATTGGAAAATACCAGGCAGTAGCGCATCAATTAGTTGATTTAAAGGTACAATTAGAAGCTGGTCGTTTGCTCGTATATAAGGCAGCTTGGCAATTAAAAGAAGGAGGAAATCCAACCGTAGAAGCTTCTGCCGCCAAGCTCTTTGTCAGTGAATTGTATAAGAAAAGCACAATGATTTTGCTGCAAATATTTGGTGCAATAGGCTATGTCGAAAATTCGGACATCGAACGTTCAGTTAGGGATGCAGCCGGGGCTACTTTATATTCAGGCACATCCGAAATTCAGCGAAATATCATTGCAAAAAACCTTAAATTATAGCCCATGAACAGAACTATTCCCAAAACATGTGATGTGCTGGTCATTGGAGGAGGTCCTGCCGGGTCAATAGCTGCTAGTAGGTTAGTGATGGCTGGATATGAGGTAGTCTTACTGGAAAAAGCTCGTTTTCCACGGCCTACAGTTGGCGAAAGCCTGATCCCTTATTTTTGGAAATTTACCGATTTGATCGGTGCATCTGAGTTGATTGAAAAAGAAGGATTTCTAATTAAAAAAGGGGGTATAGTCAATTGGGAAGGCCATACAAGAAAAGTTTCTTTTAGTTCTTTTGGGTTTAAGCGGCCTGCACTGCATGTTGAACGCGATGTATTTGATGACCTACTACTTAAAAGGGGAAGGCAATTAGGTGTTCAAGTTTTTGAAGAGGTAAAAGTGACGAGTGTTGAACCAGCTGGTATTTCTGGCTCTAAAGCAAATTACAAAGATTTATTATTAGAGGAAGAGGGAATGGTTAGTGCCAAGTATATCATTGATGCCAGTGGGCAACAGGCTGTGATTTCCTCCCAAAATAAGATTAGGCAATTTGATCGTGATTTTGCCTTTCAGTCAGTTTGGGGATACTATGACAAAAGTGATTATTATGATCAAAACAATGAAATCCGACCTTTTTCCGATCGCACACAATTTGGCCCGTTAACAACTATTTCTTCTATTGGAAATTGGGGCTGGAGCTGGCATATATTATTACGCCAAAAAGTAAGTGTTGGTATTGTATTGCCAAAAAGCCACATGACCGATTTTAAGGCAGGTGGTGACAATCTGGATAATCGTTTTAAAGCTTATGTTCCCAAAATCCCGTTGATTGGAGACTTATTAAAAAACAGTAAAATGATTGATGACAGTATTTCCTCTGTCAGAGACTATGCATACCATTCAGGGAAACTGGCTTTCAAAAATTATTTTTTAACTGGAGATGCAGCAGCTTTCGTGGATCCAATTAGTTCGGAAGGTGTGCCAATGGCGATGTATGGAGGTTATCTGGCCAGCTGGGCAATAATAAATAGTCTCAAAAAAAAGAAACGGGCAGCATTTTTCCAAAACCTATTTGAACAGGAATATAACAAACGGCTCGCTATGTTTAAAATGCTGGCGTTCCCCAGCAAGCAATTACCAGATGATATAAAACTATCTGGGCAAGTTACATTGAGTGGCATGAGTTTACAAGAAAAACGATTAATTATGGCCCAGGCTAAATTGACGGGAAGAGAAGGTAATTTTATTAAATTATTTGAATCGTTTAATACTGAAGGTCACAAATCAGGGGTGGAAGAAGTTTTAATTCAATAGAGATTATTCTGAAATTGGAAATTGAGATATTAGAAATTCAGGAAGCTTTGAAAATCAATCGGTTAGCAATCTCATAGTTTCCAATTTCTTAATTTCGAATAAAGTCTAATCCTGTTAAAAAGCTCAACAAAAATATTCCATAATTGTATTGAAAAAAAATAGAAATAGTGAGCAGATTTCTTTCTTATGCATTGGAGCACAAAGGGCGGGGACAACTTGGTTACATGCAAGGCTAAACGAGTTGTCAGAATTTGCGCTGCCACCTGTGAAAGAGCTGCACTATTTTGATCGAGACATTGCATATAATTCACCTAATTTGTTATCCGAACCTTATTTAATTGATCGGGTAAAAAATATTTCTTGGATTAAAAAAGTATTTCGGTCATTTGCAATGCAAACAATCAAACTGGATTTTAGGCAGGTCAAGTGGCTATTTAAATTTTATTTTTCTCGGTATAGTGACAATTGGTATCTATCCTTGTTCGGAGCATTGTCAGGAGGGCCAATACGAGGAGAGGTCACTCCATCCTATGCTATTTTAAATCCAGCAGATGTAAAAAGAATGCATGACCTCATACCTGATGTAAAAATTATCTTTTTACTGAGAAACCCCATAGACCGGGCTTGGTCACATTATAAATTATGTTTGAAATTATACCCAGAAATCGCTCATGAAATGAAAAGCATCGATTATATAATTGAATTTTTAAACAGAACCACCCAAGAGTTAAGATCTGACTATTTTAGGACAATCAGTATTTATAAAATGTATTTTCCAGCCAATCAAATCATGATAGGATTTTACGATGCAATTAAAGATAAACCAGAGCATTTACTTTCTAATATAGTAGGTTTCTTAGATGGAGACACATCTGCAATATCCCGAGAATGTAATTTGAATGCAAAAGACAATGTATCTCCTGAAGTTGAAATGCCTATTGAAGTAAGGCAATTTTTGGAAAGCAAATACATGCCAATGCTAAAAAGGCTCTCAGAAAATTTCGGCAGCTACTGTACGAAATGGTATGACGACGCTATTCGGCATAATTATAAAAAGCGAGACAATAATATATTTAAACCGACCCAGAATTTAATAGCTTTTAGTGAAGATTGATCGACCCGTTAATGACAATCTCATGTTAGAAAAAAAAGAAATGGAAAAAAAAGAATTAGATTTTGAAATAGGCATAATTGGTGGAGGGCCTGCGGGATCAAGCTTGGCTTGTTATTTATCACAGGCAGGCATCAGTTGTATCTTGTTGGAAAAGGAAAAATTTCCTAGACCTCATGTAGGAGAATCCCTGGTACCGGCTTCAAATCGTGTGCTTTCTGAAATCAACCTTCTCGAAGAAATAGAACAAGCTGGATTTTTACGTAAATATGGAGCTGCTTGGACAGCTGATGGTCAACGCATATATTCGCATGAGTTTGAAGAAATTCCAGATGACTGTAAAGTAGATATCCGTTTTGATGAATTGGAAATGAATGAAGGAAGAAATTATACTTTCCATGTTGACCGTGGCAAATTCGACATGTTAATTCTCAATCATGCGAAACGATCAGGAGCATATGTAATAGAAGAAGCCCACGTGGTGCAAGTCGTTTTTGAAAAGGAATCTTTTCCTGTAATAACATATAAAAAAAAGGAAATAAAAAAAGATGTAGTTGTTCGCTTAGTAGTAGATGCTAGTGGGCGAAACACCAAACTTGGACGTCAATTAGGCATCAAAGTTAAAGATGTCAACTTTGATCAAATGGCAATGCATTCCTGGTTTGAAGGATATGACAGAGGAACAGAAGAAAAGAGCGATTATATATTTATCCATTTTTTACCTATGCCTAATTCTTGGGTCTGGCAGATTCCAATTTCTGATTCAATAACCAGCATAGGCGTCATTACTCAAAAAGAAAATTTTAAGTCGTTCAAAGGCGAGCGAGAAGATTTTTTCTGGACCTGTATTAATCATCACTCTCTAATAAGTAAAAAACTTAAAAGAGCAAAGCAGTTGCGACCACTGAATACCGAGGGAGATTACAGTTACTCTATGAAAGAATTTTGTGGAAATGGATGGGCGCTTATTGGAGATGCGGCAAGATTTATAGATCCAATTTTTTCATCGGGCGTCAGTGTTGCTTTAAACAGTGCTCGTTTTCTATTCAAAGATATAGAAGCTTATTTCGAAAAGGAGGCAATAGGTTTTTTTAAAAAAGAAGATTTAAAAACCTTTGAGAGGACATTATATTTTGGAACGAATAATTGGTATCGTTTTATTTCTTTATATTATCGTTTGAATGTCATCTTCACCAAGTTTGTCTATGATCCCAAGTACCGTCCGCAAATATTACAATTGTTGTCTGGGGATGTCTATGATGAGCATGAACCAAAGGTATTAGATGAAATGGAAAAATTTATCAATAAAGTTGAACAAAATGAAAACCATATTTTATATCCTTTGCTAAATAAAATAAAGAGGCAAGAATTTAATACAAGAGAATCAATAGAATAACCGCTTGATATTTGGATACGTCAAAAATATATCATAAAGAAAATACTTCTTCTAATATCCACTTGCACTGGGATCACCTTTGGAGGCAATTACAAATTAGTGGAGAGCCTGCTTTATGGGATATTCCACCAACGCAAGGAATGGCTTTAGACTATCTTATTTTTCATCCTTTTTTTAACCCACAACTGCCTGTTGTAGATATTGGTTGTGGCAGCGGTAATCAAACTGTTTTTTTGACACAATTCTATAATTCAGTTATAGGCGTAGATGCTTCCAAAAAGGCAATTGCCTTGGCTAAAAAGCTAAATAAGGCTCAAGGTGCATCCTTTGAATTGCTTAATTTATTGAATAAAGATGAAGTTGAAACATTTTACCAAAAATGTGGAGATGTAAACATTTATATGCGGGGGGTTCTTCACCAAATCCCTATTGATCATCGCATCTCTTTTATTTCTAACCTTCAAATGATGATAGGTGAAAAAGGAACACTTTATCTAATCGAAACGGCCCCTGAAATTCAAAAATTTATTCGCTCATTATCCCCTCGTTTTTCAGATTTACCATTATCTTTGAGACGTGTACTAACTAGCCATTTTCCACCTATCGGGGTGTCCCTTCCTGAAATCCAAGAGTACTTCGCCTCTAGTATCTATCAAATAATAGATTCCGGAAGGTCTGTGCTAAGAACAAATTTGCAGATAAGAAAAGAGGAATTTGTTGAATTGCCTGCTGTCTATGCTTTAATTAAACCCAAAATACAAATCTCTAAATGATGCAATTGACTTTAGCACTGGGCTGCCTTGGCTATTCAGGTTTAACAAAAATTCATTTTTGAATTTAATAATAAAACAAATCAACATTTTTAAACAAAAAAAAGAACAAAATGATCAATCGATTACTTTTCCTTTCCCTTTTTATTTTTTCCTTTTTGATTTTGTCATGCAGTGATAAAAATAAAAATATGACCCCTACGGAAATTGGTAACAGCATTACATCAAAATGGGAGAAACAAATTGAGCTAACACCTGCGCAAAAAGCTACAATTGTTTCTCTTACGGAAAGCATTGGTGTTATGAAAGAAGGAGTAAGAAATAGTGAAGACAAAGCCAAGTTTGAAACTTTGCGTGAAAAGGTTTACAATGAAGTATTGACTCCTGAGCAAAGAGCAAAAGTTAATCCCAACTAGGATATATATTCCTCTATAAAATTGCTCACTAATAATGATTGCTATTGTTTTTATTGACGGATTAAATATGGAGACCATTTAACCGAATGTGGAAACTCTTTTGCAAGTTATTTGACTGATTCATTTTTCGGTCTATGGCTTGCTATATTTTCTTTTGTTGCTATTGCTAATTATTTTAGTTCAACATCGCAAAGTTTGTCGCCATTTCAAACATGAGAAAAGACTTCTTCATTTGCATTGGAGCTCAGAAAGCTGGCACTACTTGGCTTTATTCTAATTTGAAAAAATTGGATTTCGTTTCTATACCTTTAAAAGAGGTAATGTTTTTTGATAGTTTAGAGAAAAAAGAATCAGGTTTTTTTCAAAGGTTTTTTTCATTTTCGTTAAGAAACAGATTGTGGAGAAAGAAATTATTAAAAGCTATTTTGCAATTACTTCTGCTTAATGATATTCATCGGCAAATTTGGATTATCAGGTATCTTTTCCTAAAGCGAAAAATTATTAATATTCCTTGTTATAAGCACTTTCTGAATTCTTATAGAAGATATGGAACAATTGTAGGGGATATTACACCAAACTATGCGACAATCAGTAAAAACATTATTAGTGCTGTTAAAAATTGTTTTCCCGATTTAAAGATCATATTTATCTTAAGGGATCCTATACAAAGGGATTGGTCAGATGCGAAAATGCATATCGTTGCTGACATGAAGACCAAAAGAATTCAAATGAGTGATCAATTATTTGAAAAATATTTAAGGAAAGAATTTAAAAAATCTCATTACTTAGAAACGTTGTCAAACTGGAAGGCTTATTATACTGAGGATCAGTTTCATGTTTGTTTTTATGATGAGTTAGAAAATGACCCTTTAGCATTCCTGAATAATATTTTACAATTTTTAAAAATTCCTTCTCAAAAAAAAACTACCAGAATCTAATCGAAAAAATGTTGGACTACAATTAACTATGGCTGATAATTATGAAAAACAGTTGTTTAAATATTATGAATCACACCTTATTCAGCTATCAGAATATTTCAGAGATCATCCCAACAACTTTCCAAATAGCTGGCTTAACAGGTATCGTCAAAAGTATGGAGATAATCTTTAATGAAACTCGGTTCTAATCATTTCATGTTTAAGTAAATTTGTGCTTTTGAATGGGATGCAATAAGTAAGTTTGGGATTCAGAAATGGTCTATTATGGCTAAAAAAATAAGAAACAAAGCAGTAAAATCTAATTCGAGGTTAACTGCATCCAAAAAGAAATACGCATTTCAAATATCAGGCATCTCATGGCTTTTGATTGTGATGTTCTTGGTTACCGTTGTTTATACTTCCACCACGACTCAACCTGGCTTCGCTATAAGAAATGTACTGTTGTCCATCCTTACATTAGCCTATTTGGGTTATTATTTTTTTTATAAAAAACACGCTTTTACGCTTAATACCCCTATAGTGAAATGGTTTTTCGGGTTATGGATCGGTTCCTGGATATGGGGTATCGTTGCTTCGCTTCAAGCCATTAATGTGCCGGAGGCTTTTATTGTAGTTGGGCAAGAGTTCCTGCAAATTGCAATAATAATTTTGGTCGTTTCATTTTTTTCGAAAGAGAGAAAGAACTTTCCTTTGCTATTGAAAGCCTTAACGCTGCTCGCATTCGTGCATAGTCTTGTAGGAATTTTGCAATACAGTGATTTATGGGTAACTCCTACCCAAATTCAATCTCCTTTTGGTTTTGCATTTAACCGAACAGTTTATGGTTCATTGTTGGCTCTTTTATTCCCATTTGCCTTCGGTCAATTTTTAGCAGGATCAGTGCGGTGGCGGATATTTGGGGGAGTGGCTGTGATGTTGGAAATAGTTGCACTTATATTTTCACAATGCCGTTCTGCATGGGTAGCCACAACAGTATTAGTAATATTGGCGAATGTGTTGGCAGTTGTTTATAGGGAACGATTTTCTAAAAAGCAGCTCAAGCGTTGGTTCAGTGTAAATATAGCTGGGGCTTCGCTAATTGTTATTGCACTTATTTTGGCTGTACAATTTAATATGGGAGGGCATTTGATACAGTCAACAGCTGAGCGAATCTCTAGCCTTGTTGGAACAAGTTCACAATATACAGCATCTTCCTCTACCAAAAATGAAAGACTTTTAGCATGGGAACAATGCCTTTATATGGTAAAGGATAATCCTGTAATGGGTGTTGGATCGGGCAATTGGAAGTTGGCTGCGCCTCCCTATCTTAAGGATATTCCCTCTATCTCTGTTGGAGATATTTATATGGTCAGAGCGCATAATTCTTGGCTACAAATTGGTGTTGAGCGAGGAATTCCAGGTTGGGTGGCCTATATTTTGGCCTGGGGAATTTTGCTAATCATAGCATATAGGGTTATTAATCAGACCAAAGGTCTTTCTGAGTTAATATTTTATATGTCTACCTGTGGTGGAATTGCAGTTTTAGCAGTTGACATGGTCTTTAGCTTTCCCCTCGAACATATCAGCCATACAGCCCTGTTCGCCATTTTTGCAGGAATATTAATCAGCGTTTATGATCAAAATGGGAATACCGACACCACAAAATCAGCATATAAATTGCCAGGTTGGGGTATAGCAATAATTACTGGATTGTTAGTGCTTAACTCCATTTATGCGTATCAAAATTTGCGCTTCCAACAAATCTGGAGTAAAACCTTTTTAGCTGCTGGCAGCAATAAATTGGAGGAAACGATCCAACTAGCAGAACAGGGAAAGAAATATTGGCAAAACCTTGGCCTCAATACCGACCCAATCGAAGTACTTACCAGTGTGGTTTATCAAAACAACAAACAATTCGACAAAGCTTTGGAGGAAATATTATTGGCTGCCAAACATAACCCCAATAATTATCGGGTATATAATGCCATGGGCACTGTTTACACCGAATTGAAACGGTATAAAGAGGCAGAGCAGGCCTATCTAAAATGCATGGAGCTAACTCCAAGATACCGACCACTATTAAAGAATCTGGCACTGAATTATTTTTTAGCAAAAAATTATCAGGAATGCATAAATGTAATAGAGCAAATAGAATTACGAGGAGATGAACAACTCACCTATATGCTGAGTGAAAGCCGTCGACTTACTCAAGATTCAAATTAAACATTGGACTACATAGACTGATTTGGAGGTGCCTTCGTACTTGAAGGCCTTGGCGTATTCATAAAATAACTTGCTAAAACCTTCAATACTCTGCGGTATCTATAGGGAATCAAGGGATAAATCCACCGCCTACTATTTAGCACACATAACTTAAACCATCGGTAAGCCAGCCCTTCTGATCGGACACTTATGTTATGTCTCTGCATTTCCCTCTCCAGTAATGAACCTTTGATGCAGGTGTTTTTATCAATGCCCTTACTTCTCCACTCTTCGTTCATCCAATGCAGAACGTAATAATGGGATATTTTTTTGGGCATAAAGTGGCGATAATAGTCAACCAATTCCCAGCGATCAGGATTTGAAATATCAGGCTTAATGAAGAGGCCAAGACCTTGTTTTTGAATTTCTTCATTCAGAATAATTACAGGCTTTAACCAATTAAGATTATTAGGCCTTACTTCTTGGATTGCCCGCTCATAACAGTTTTTCATCAAAACACTCCCAGCCGGGCATTTCATTAGGTTGCCAACAACTTGGAGGAAATCATGATTTCTAAAAAAATAAGGTTCTGGAAATGCTAATGGTTGCAAACAAGTAATATCCATGTCTGACCACCATCCACCTTTTTCATACAATAACTTGTACCTGAATATATCGGAAAAGCCTGCAAAACTGCCTTTTCCCTGCCCAATAGTATTTGTATGAGTATAACTAAAAATCTGGTCTTCAGGGATTATTTCATTGGCATCTTTCAACAGTACTCCTAGAGGAAGTGGGTGGGCCAGAGGCTTATATAACCATAAATGAAAATCATGTCCTTGACTCAAAAAAGACCGAATCGTAAGCAACTCCAGAGCACTCAGCTTATCCCCAATCCAAAGTCCATTTATAACCTTATTGCTTTTTTTCATTATATGAAATTTTCAAGGACAACTCAACTTGATATATACTTATAAAATAAATTCAATATTCCAATTATTTGTTCTTTATAAACAAATTGAATTCAATACAATGCCTGTCTCGGTTAGGTTTTTTAAATTACATGCAGGTATCAAATCCTTGGCACCATAATGCCATATATCAAACTATAAAAGCAAAAAATGAAATAGTTCCAGTAAATTTTTAATTTGGATACTTATTTGCTTAAAATAACTTATTTTGCAGCCAAATTACCTAAGACTCTTCCCCTATCTTTCCCAAATATAATTGCTTGTTATTTTTTTTCACAAGCTATCTTATGATGCCGATTACCATAATTTACACTTCATCAAGCTGATTATACATATTGTTTTATGTTCATTTAAGAATGAGGTTTTTATTGTTGAGTAGTTTTAATTGGCATAAAGTCAACATTCCGTTCCTATGCTTCCAATGACAATACCAACTTCAATAAGATAATTAATAAAAAACTATTGTTTAGAATGAAAGCATCTTTATATTTCAGGATTTTGTCAATCACTTTTTGTTGTCTGATTTTCAACAATTATACAAACGGACAATGTACTCCAACTGCCGTTTGTCAGGACATTACAATAGTACTGGATGCGTTGGGAGAAGGAACTGCCGATGTCAACGATTTGGACGGAGGCTCATCTTCACCTTGCGGAGGTACTATTACACTGTCCTTGACAGCAAATCCATTTGAATGTGCCAATGTGGGGTCACCCCCTGTCCCTCCTCCTCCTAACAATATGTGTTTTGACTGTACGGATGTTGGTATCCATACGGTGAATCTTACCGTGACAGACAATTCATCTGGATTGTCGGCCAATTGTAATGCTATGGTCACTGTGAGTGACTCGCCAACTGCTGTTTGCCAGGACATTACGGTAGAATTGGATGCGTCTGGTGCAGGGACAGCAAATGCAACTGATTTGGATGGGGGTTCATTTTCACCCTGTGGAGGTACTTTTACACTGTCCTTGACTGCAAACCCATTTCAATGTGCCAATGTGGGAACTCCTCCTGCCCCTCCCCCTAACATAATGTGTTTTGACTGTACGGATGTTGGTACTCATACGGTGAATCTTACCGTTACAGATGACTCAAATGGTCAAACAGACAACTGTAATTCCATTGTCACAGTCGAAGACAATGCACCTCCTGTTGCCGTTTGCCAGGACATTACCGTCGTACTGGATGCAGCCGGTGAAGGAACTGCAAATGCAACTGATCTGGACGGAGGTTCGTCAACAGCGTGTGGCACTTTTACACTTTCCTTGACGCCCAACCCATTTGCATGTGCCAATGTAGGATCCCCCCCTGTCCCTCCTCCTCCTAACAATATGTGTTTTGACTGTACGGATGTTGGCACTCATACGGTGAATCTTACCGTTACAGATGACTCAAATGGTCAAACAGACAACTGTAATTCCATTGTCACAGTCGAAGACAATATCGCCCCGGTGGCTGTTTGCCCTGCCTCGATAGCAGATGTTGAACTTGACGCCACTGGTAATGGCACCTTACCCGCCAACATCGGGGACGGCAGCTCTACCGATAATTGTACTGCTACCGAAACCAGCCCAATGCAGGGTTATACGTGCGCAGATATAGGTCCACAGACCGTGACGCTGACTGCCGATGACGGCAACGGCAACACCAACACGGTTAACTGTACATTCAATGTGGTCGACAATATAGACCCAGTGGCCGTATGCCCTGGAGCGATAGCGGATGTTGAAATAGGAGCTGGCGGAAATGGGACCTTACCTGCAGATATCGGTGACGGCAGTTCTACGGACAATTGCGGTGCACCAACCGAAACCAGCCCAATGCAGGGTTATACGTGCGCAGATATAGGCCCACAGACCGTGACGCTGACTGCCGATGACGGCAACGGCAACACCAACACGGTTAACTGTACATTCAATGTGGTCGACAACCTAGACCCAGTGGCCGTATGCCCTGGAGCGATAGCGGATGTTGAAATAGGAGCTGGCGGAAATGGGACCTTACCTGCAGATATCGGTGACGGCAGTTCTACGGACACTTGCGGTGCACCAACCGAAACCAGCCCAATGCAGGG
This sequence comes from uncultured Saprospiraceae bacterium, assembly GCA_942490835.1. Classification (GTDB taxonomy): domain Bacteria; phylum Bacteroidota; class Bacteroidia; order Chitinophagales; family Saprospiraceae; genus UBA6168. The sequence goes on along the minus strand of CALNYY010000093.1, from coordinate 117,695 downwards.
TTATACGTGCGCAGATATAGGCCCACAGACCGTGACGCTGACTGCCGATGACGGCAACGGCAACACCAACACGGTTAACTGTACATTCAATGTGGTCGACAATAACCTTCCAATAACTGTATGCCAGGACATAACGGTCGAATTGGATGCGTCTGGCGCAGGGACAGCAAATGCAACTGATTTGGACGGAGGTTCCTCTGCAGTTTGTGGCGGTTCTGTTTCATTGTCTTTGACGCCGAATCAATTTGCATGTGCCAACGTGGGATCCCCCCCTGTTCCTCCTCCTCCTAACAATATGTGTTTTGACTGTACGGATGTTGGCACTCATACGGTGAATCTTACCGTTACAGATGACTCAAATGGTCAAACAGACAACTGTAATTCCATTGTCACAGTCGAAGACAATATCGCCCCGGTGGCTGTTTGCCCTGCCTCGATAGCAGATGTTGAACTTGACGCCACTGGCAATGGCACCTTACCCGCCAACATCGGGGACGGCAGCTCTACCGATAATTGTACTGCTACCGAAACCAGCCCAATGCAGGGTTATACGTGCGCAGATATAGGTCCACAGACCGTGACGCTGACTGCCGATGACGGCAACGGCAACACCAACACGGTTAACTGTACATTCAATGTGGTCGACAATAACCTTCCAATAACTGTATGCCAGGACATAACGGTCGAATTGGATGCGTCTGGCGCAGGGACAGCAAATGCAACTGATTTGGACGGAGGTTCCTCTGCAGTTTGTGGCGGTTCTGTTTCATTGTCTTTGACGCCGAATCAATTTGCATGTGCCAACGTGGGATCCCCCCCTGTTCCTCCTCCTCCTAACAATATGTGTTTTGACTGCAGCAATATTGGTATCCATACGGTTAACCTGACCGTAACAGATGACTCCAATGGCCAAACGGACAATTGCAATGCAACGGTAACGGTGGTCGACAATAACCTTCCAATAACTGTATGCCAGGACATAACGGTCGAATTGGATGCGTCTGGCGCAGGGACAGCAAATGCAACTGATTTGGACGGAGGTTCCTCTGCAGTTTGTGGCGGTTCTGTTTCATTGTCTTTGACGCCGAATCAATTTGCATGTGCCAACGTGGGATCCCCCCTGTTCCTCCTCCTCCTAACAATATGTGTTTTGACTGCAGCAATATTGGTATCCATACGGTTAACCTGACCGTAACAGATGACTCCAATGGCCAAACGGACAATTGCAATGCAATGGTAACGGTCGTCGACAACCTAGATCCAGTGGCCGTATGCCCTGGAGCGATAGCGGATGTTGAAATAGGAGCTGGCGGAAATGGGGCATTACCTGCAGATATCGGTGACGGCAGTTCTACGGACAATTGCGGGGCACCAACCGAAACCAGCCCAATGCAGGGTTATACGTGCGCAAATATTGGCCCACAGACCGTAACACTGACTGCCGATGACGGTAATGGTAATACCAACACGGTTAACTGTACATTCAATGTGGTCGACAACATAGATATAGTGGCCGTATGCCCTGGAGCGATAGCGGATGTTGAAATAGGAGCTGGCGGAAATGGGGCATTACCTGCAGATATCGGTGACGGCAGTTCTACGGACAATTGCGGGGCACCAACCGAAACCAGCCCAATGCAGGGTTATACGTGCGCAGATATAGGCCCACAGACCGTGACGCTGACTGCCGATGACGGTAATGGTAATACCAACACGGTTAACTGTACATTCAATGTGGTCGACAATATAGACCCAGTGGCCGTATGCCCTGGAGCGATAGCGGATGTTGAAATAGGAGCTGGCGGAAATGGGACCTTACCTGCAGATATCGGTGACGGCAGTTCTACGGACAATTGCGGTGCACCAACCGAAACCAGCCCAATGCAGGGTTATACGTGCGCAGATATAGGCCCACAGACCGTGACGCTGACTGCCGATGACGGTAATGGTAATACCAACACGGTTAACTGTACATTCAATGTGGTCGACAACATAGATATAGTGGCCGTATGCCCTGGAGCGATAGCGGATGTTGAAATAGGAGCTGGCGGAAATGGGACCTTACCTGCAGATATCGGTGACGGCAGTTCTACGGACAATTGCGGTGCACCAACCGAAACCAGCCCAATGCAGGGTTATACGTGCGCAGATATAGGCCCACAGACCGTGACGCTGACTGCCGATGACGGCAACGGCAACACCAACACGGCAACCTGCACTTTCAACGTGGTGGACAACATAGACCCAGTGGCCGTATGCCCTGGAGCGATAGCGGATGTTGAAATAGGAGCTGGCGGAAATGGGACCTTGCCTGCAGATATCGGTGACGGCAGTTCTACGGACAATTGCGGTGCACCAACCGAAACCAGCCCAATGCAGGGTTATACGTGCGCAGATATAGGCCCACAGACCGTGACGCTGACTGCCGATGACGGTAATGGTAATACCAACACGGTTAACTGTACATTCAATGTGGTCGACAACCTAGACCCAGTGGCCGTATGCCCTGGAGCGATAGCGGATGTTGAAATAGGAGCTGGCGGAAATGGGACCTTGCCTGCAGATATCGGTGACGGCAGTTCTACGGACAATTGCGGTGCACCAACCGAAACCAGCCCAATGCAGGGTTATACGTGCGCAGATATAGGTCCACAGACCGTGACGCTGACTGCCGATGACGGTAATGGTAATACCAACACGGTTAACTGTACATTCAATGTGGTCGACAATATAGACCCAGTGGCCGTATGCCCTGGAGCGATAGCGGATGTTGAAATAGGAGCTGGCGGAAATGGGACCTTACCTGCAGATATCGGTGACGGCAGTTCTACGGACAATTGCGGGGCACCAACCGAAACCAGCCCAATGCAGGGTTATACGTGCGCAGATATAGGCCCACAGACCGTGACGCTGACTGCCGATGACGGTAATGGTAATACCAACACGGTTAACTGTACATTCAATGTGGTCGACAACCTAGACCCAGTGGCCGTATGCCCTGGAGCGATAGCGGATATTGAAATAGGAGCTGGCGGAAATGGGGCATTACCTGCAGATATCGGTGACGGCAGTTCTACGGACAATTGCGGGGCACCAACCGAAACCAGCCCAATGCAGGGTTATACGTGCGCAGATATAGGCCCACAGACCGTGACGCTGACTGCCGATGACGGTAATGGTAATACCAACACGGTTAACTGTACATTCAATGTAGTGGACAATATAGATCCTGTCATCTCCTGCCCAGCGGATGTGACCAGACAGTGCGACCAAAGCACTACCTCCATCTGGACCGGCGTGGCCACGGCCACCGACAACTGCTCGGGGTCACCCCTCATCACCGAATCGGATGTCAGCACGCAGGGCGCCCCCGGCTGCCCTTACTACAAGTACACGATCACCCGCACTTGGACGGCAGACGATGGGAACGGAAACATTGTTTCCTGCGACCAGATCATTACTGTGGACGATACCACAGGCCCGGCCATCACCTGCCCGGCAGATGTGACGGTGGAATGCGATGCAGACCATTCTCCTTCCAACACAGGAACTGCCACTGCCGTGGATAACTGCGATACACAGCCGGTCGCCATATCGAGCAGCGATGCCACAACTGCGGGCGCATGCCCACAGGAATGGACGATCACAAGGACGTGGACGGCCACCGACGTTTGCGGAAACAGTACCCCTTGCGACCAGACGATCACCGTAGAAGACACCACGGCGCCGACAATTACCTGCCCGGCAGACGTGACAGTAGAGTGCGATGCCGACCATACTTCAGCAGCCAACGGAACCGCCACCGCCACTGACAACTGCTCGGCTGTTGGCGACATCGCTATTGGCGAAGTTGACGCCATTATTCCTGGCAGCTGTGCCAAATCATGGACGATCACAAGAACATGGACAGCCACCGATGAATGCGGCCAATCCAGCACCTGTGACCAGACCATCAACGTGGTCGATACGCAAGGGCCTGCCATCTCATGTCCGGCCGATGTGACCGTGGAGTGCGATGCCGACAACTCTTCCTCTGCTACTGGTACTGCCACCGCAACGGACAACTGCTCGGCAACAGGCGACATCACTATTGGTGAGACCGATGCCACCACGCCCGGTAGCTGTGCCAACGAATGGACGGTCACCAGGACTTGGACGGCCACCGACGAATGTGGCATATCCAGCTCCTGCGATCAAACAATAAAAGTGGAGGACACCACAGGGCCAATCATGGCATGTGGCACATTGACTGTGACACCGAATGCCGACGGTACTTACACATTGAGCCAGACAGAGATCGACGGCCTCGGTGCAGGCTCCACCGACAACTGTGGAAATGTAACCTTCACCGCAGCACCAACATCGTTTGACTGCGCTGATGAAGGTGCGAACACTGTTGCCATAACCGGAACAGATGAATGTGGCAACTCCAACAGTTGCGATGCAACGGTCACGGTGGAAGCTTACCTGACCATTGTGAGTTGTACAGTAACAGGTGAATCCTGTGCCGGTGCAGGCGATGGTAGCATTGTAATTGTTGCTACCGCACTGGGTGGCCAGGTTGGATATTCTATAGACGGAGGTGCCAACTTCCAGTTCAACGGTAACTTTACTAACCTCACGCCCGGCTCCTACAATATTGTGGTGAAGGTGTTCGGCATAGCTGAAATATGTGAAAAGACAGATACCAAGACCGTAGGCGCTGGTGGTAGTACGCAGGTTTGGTACAAAGACTCTGATGGAGATGGCTATTCGGATGGCAACACATTAACAAGCTGTACACAGCCTGCAGGGTACATTGCCAGCCCGCTGACGGGCAACGACTGCAACGATTCAGATCCGGCTATCAATCCGGGTGCAACGGAAATTTGTGACGGACTGGACAACGACTGCGATGGTATAGTGCCTGCGGACGAGCAAGACAATGACGGTGATGGCTATATGGTGTGCGAAGATGACTGTGACGATTCAGACCCTGCAGTCAACCCAGGGGCAACAGAAATCTGCAACGGCATCGATGATGACTGTGACGGGGAAATAGATGAGGGCGTCTCTGGCGGACAGACTTGGACGGGCAACGTCACTTTCTTCACCCAGGCAGAGGTAGATGCATGGTTGGCCTGTTATTCCATCATAGATGGAAATCTCACCATCGCCGGCTATTACATAACGGACCTGTCCAACCTTATTGGAATTGCGGAAGTTACTGGTAGTGTAAGCATTTATTACAATGCTGCACTGACATCCCTTAACGGACTGGATAACCTTGCAACCGTCGGCGGAAGTTTGTCTATTTTTTACAACTTCCAGCTATTCGACTGTTGTGCCATCCATACATTGATAAATGGAGGTGTGACAGGTACAATTACCATCTACTTCAATAAAGCGGGTTGCAACTCTGTTGCAGATATCAATGCAAACTGTGATCTTGCTCCTTTGATTTCAAATCCGAACGTCAGTACTGAACAAACGATGGATGATTTTAGTCCTGATAATAAAGAAATGACAATCTATCCAAACCCAACAAAAGGTGAGGTGAACATTGAGTTTACTGAGACATCTTCTCCAGCTACCTTGTACATCATGGACATGCTCGGGAGGAAAATATTGGAAATGAAAGTGGGTGAAGGAACTGATCATGTAAAAATTGATCTTGACAATGTACGATTCCGTAGTGGTATCTACCTTGTTACCTTACATCAAGGAGGAGAGATTTTGACCAAACAATTGGTTGTCCAACTGTAAGGATCAAAATTACTGAATACGAAGAAATAAAAAATCCGAATTCTCAATTTGAGAGTTCGGATTTTTTATTTCTGTTTTGTGTCCCGTTCTAAAACAGAACAGCGATAAAGCTTAAATCAGTGTGAACTAGGGACACAAAGTGAGCTATTGGGTTCATAATCAGTCCTGTAAGCACTGCGTAATTTAAATTTTACAAAGTGACAGCTTTACAGATGATAAACTACCAGATATTAAAAACTGAGATTGCAAAATATAACAGTAGGCCTTTCAATGCCTCAATAGAGATATTTATTTAAGATTAATCAAGATGGGATACTTTAGTTGTCACATTACTTGAAGTCTTATCTTTTGAAAGAATTTGGAGTCTATTCGCTGGAACCTTAAAATGCTTATTTAAAGTCCTTAGATATTTATTGATGATGATGTTTTCGTGGTATAGTGTATACACTCGACGACGACCTAATAAACCAAATCTGGTTCGTTCCTGATGCGTAAGAGAGATCATTTTCTCCATGCATTTTGCTAGGTCTTCAGGGTTTTTACGTTTACACAAAAATCCGTTTACACAATCTTCTACGACTTGACGGCAACCAACATTGTCTGTTGCAATTAAAGGAATTTGCATGCTAGCTCCTTCCATAAGGATACGGGGAATACCTTCCCGGTAATAAGTTGGCAAAACTAGGCAATCAATTTTTTCCAAATAAGGACGAATGTCATCTGTTGTTCCCAAATATCGGATTAAGCCTTCAGCCTCCCATTGCTGAATGGTTTTCAAGCTGATATGTTGAGGGTTTTGGGGTTCAATAAAACCAAGTAGTTGAAATTCTATTTGGCAGCCTCTTTTTTTCAGTATACGGGCAGCTTCTACATATTCGTAAACTCCCTTGTCTACAATTAACCTGCTGGCAAGTAGGAATTTAAAGTTTCCGTTAGAAAGTAACCCATAAGCATATTGTTGGAAATATTTTGTATTGATGCCTTCACTGGGAAGATACTCTATTTTCGATTCTGAAACAATTGCTTTTTGGGTAAAGATTGTGGCATCGCTTTCATTGAGAAACCATACCTTTTTGATTTTTGAAAAGGCGACTTTGTAAAGAATTTTTGCAACGGCTGTTTTCCAATTTGGATTTGTAAATAAATGGCCAAGGCCTGTAACTACAGCAATGCTCGGTATTTTTAAAATAGTGGCAGCTAGTGTGCCATATATGTTTGGCTTGATTGTATAATGAAAAATGAAATCAATTTTTTGTTTCTGGTATAACTTTAAGAATGCCAGAAAACTTTTGAAATCTTGCCATGGACTATAACCGTAGTTGTCCAACTCTATAGGAGCAAACTTGCAGCCATTCTCTATTAGGTAGGGGGTATATTTATCTACTGGAGCTATGACAAGCACGCTGTATCCAGCTTTAATTAGCTTCTTAATTAGGCCCAATCGAAAGTTATAAAGACTCCATGATGTATTTGAAATCAAGGCAATATTTCTCACTTCCATATGGTTCGTCATGAGTAAAATTATAGTATGAAGATCGTTATATCTAAATATTGTTTTTAAAACACCTACACTCAAGAAAATAAATTTGAGCGCAATAAACGAAACCTTAAAAAGCTATGCAAACATTGAATAGTTGTAATTTCTATTTTCTTTGGTGTGTCAAATATAAGACTACGTTGAAAAGCTAAAATTCTCCACCTTAGATAATAATTTGAAAATGGGAGCTACTGTAAGCTGCCTGATGAGGCCAAACCTTAAACAAGCTCTTTTTTAATTTCTAAAAATATTATTCAAAATATTATTCCAAAAAATGGATTTCCTCATTTATATTAGAAAATGGCGTAAAGACTGATAATCTAATATCTACATACGTTTAGAAGTAGGTCCTAGGTTCAAGTCCTAGAGGGGGCGCAACACAAAGCCCAGTGGAATGTATTTCTGCTGGGCTTTTATTTTTACAAAAACCTAAATAACGCATTTCGTTTACATCCTACGTTGCTGTCTTTGGTGTAGAATGTTTAGTGCTATTGTATAGTTATTCTAAATTTATTCCAATTGCCTTTTCCCCAATAGTTCGTGGCCCATTGCATTGATTTGAATTTGAGCATGTTTCATTTTAATTGACATTGCTGTTCAAAATACCAATCAGAATATAAGGCTTCGAATAGCAAATTACCCCTTTGCTAAAAGCCTGGAATTCAATGTGCCACAAATCCTTTATGATCCACCTACATTACAGTTTGTAAAAATTTTACAGAAGAAATTATTTGTTTTACACTCCATATTTAAGCTGCTCCTGCTTGTCCCATATTCCCCAATAAGCACCTACATCGCCTTCATCGCCAACCTTCCAGGATTCATCGAACGAAGTGAAATAGAAAATATCAATGTCATCCTGCTGAGACCAACTTTGGGTATTGATGAAATACTTTATAGCATTTTCTTCTGAGGGATGAGAACTTTTAAAACTGGTTCCCTGACTCGGCCAGCCGGTTTCAGTAATAATTACTTTTTTGCCTTTTCCCGCTTGTACAGCTTGTTGAAACATCTGTTTCATATATACCAATGAGTAATCCAAATGGCAGCCCTCCCAGAAGGGGTAGCAGTTTGCCAATAGGACATCGCAGGCTTCTGTAATTTTAGGTCGGTGACTAAATTCGTAGTAGGCATCAACATAACCAACAGGGACATCTGGAATGGCTTCTTTTACTCGATAAATAAATTTCAATAGTTCCTCTTCAGTTAGTTCCTTACGGTACATCACTTCATTGCCAACTGCGGCAATATCAACATAACCCTCTTTGGCCAATTGAATGAGGCCTTCCACTTCCCGTTCATTCACCTCTGGGTCATCGCCCAACCAAGCACCTACCAAAGTTTTCAAATTATATTCGCGGGCTATTTTTGGTATAAACTCGTTGCCATCTGTGCAAGAAAAAGATCGAATCCAGCTGGTGTGAGGTTGGATGATTTCCATCCTTCTCCGGACTTGCTCTTCCGAAATTATATCACCTGGCTTTTGACCTTCTTCATATAAGCTAAAACACAATCCATGCATGCCATCTTCCAGAATTTGCCGAAAGAGGCTACGAAGTTGTTCGGGTGATTGGTTGGTGTAGTCTAATCCTGTTAGGGACAAATGTTTTCCCGGTCTGAATGACATAGTATATTGCTTTAAATTAAAGTTGGTTCTTAGACAAATCCTGTGAAATTAGCCTTAGGGATTAGCGGGTCACTTCAAGTGCCCCGCTAATTTGACGAAATTACTGGGGCACTTGAAGTGACGCAGTAATACCTCCACAGGATTTGTCCAAGAACCTTAAAGTTTAAAAGTCACTTTGCTCTATGAAACAAATTTTTGTTTTTCATTTTTATCCCATAATCCCCATTGAGTACCCACTTCTCCTTCTTGATATATTTTCCAGGATTCATCGAATGATGAGAAATAGAACAATTCAATGCTTTCGTCACTAGTCCATTGTTGAACATTGGCGAAGTATTTCATTGCATTTTCAGCCGTAGGTTTGGCTTCCAATATTTCCTGTCCTTTGCTTGGCCATCCGGTCTCAGTAATGATTACTTTTTTGCCTTTTGCTACTTGCATTGTCAATTCATACATGTGCTGGATATAAAGCAAAGCGTGATCATTGTCGGCCCCTTCCCAAAATGGATAACAGTTTATCAAAACTACATCGCAAGCATCTACTAATGCAGGTTTTTCTAAGAAATGGTAGTAGGCATCCACGTAGCCTATTGGGATGTGCTTGGGGAGTAATGCTCTTACCCGTTGGATGTATTGTATCAATTCTTGTTCGGAAAGTTCATTTCGCAGCAATACTTCATTACCTACGGCTGCTATATCCACCAAACCATCTTCAGCCAATTTTACAAGCGCTTTTATTTCTTTTTCGTTGCGTTCTTTGTCGTCGCTTATCCAAACACCCACCATTGTTTTTAGGCCTTTGTCATGTGCGATTCTTGGAATCAATTCGTTGCCCTCGGTACAGGAAAATGACCGTATCCATTTTGTATATGGCATTATGATTTCCATCCGCCGGCGAATTTGAGATTCAGACAAAATATCGCCTGTTTCCTGACCTTCTACATAAGGGCTGAAACATAATCCATGCAGACCGGTATTCAGTGTATTGGAAAATAGCGTTCGGATTTCAGCAGATGATTTACCACTAAAATCCAACCCTGTTATCACATTTAAATCCAACCCTTTTTCTTTCAGCAACTGTAATTTACCCGGTAAATAAGCGGATGAACCTTTCTGGGCTTCCTTTTTTCGATTTATAGCAGCCCGTATTTCAAGCGCTTTTTCTTCAGTTACATCGTAATTGCGCATCACATACATCGCAATGAGGGTACCTGCAATGGGAAGCCCAGAAAAGAAAACACGCAGTCCGGTAATAGCACCTTCCTGTTCAATTCCTGGAACTCCTTCTTTAAACCCAACAAAGGATATTATAACACCACTTAAACCTCCGGCAATAGCAAATCCGAACTTAACCATCCACCAATATATAGCCCCAAAAATGCCTTCTCGCCTTTTGCCGGTATTCAATTCATCCAAATCGATAACATCGGAAGTCATAGACATCATTAGTGTAAAAAGACTTCCGATCCCAAATGAAAAAAATGGAAGTGCAAAGATGAACATATAGGGTTTCCCAGGTATAAGGAGAAACCAAAGCATCACATAGCCAATTAACGAAATGCCCTGTGACCAAAGGAAGGCTTTTTTCTTGCCTATTTTACGAGACAGCCGAGTCACAATCGGAATGACGAGAAAAGTAGTAGACAGTGCACCAAGACTCCCGAAAAGGGTTGGCCAGAAACCTGCATTAGCGGCCTCCGTATCTCCATTAAATAAATGGTAAACAATTACAAAGAAGGTAAAAGTCGCTACTGTATTAAAGGCGTTAAATATAAAAAATGTAGAGATGCATAGTTTTCTAAAAGGTTCAATCTTAAGGGCTTCCCTGAAACCTTGGATAATTTCATTAAAACTTCCACCAATATTTTTTAAAGTTAATTCCGAATATTTTTCATTTAGTGTGGATTTGCTTTTTATAAAAATAGCAGGAATTGCGGCAATGACCATTAGGATGATCCCGATCCAAATTGCAAGGGTTCTTGTAGCACTTTCTGCTGTTGGAAACCATCCATCAGGGCCGTTATCGTACATAACTACCCAGAACCAAGGCGCTATTACCCAAGCCCATTGACCTATCCATTGGGCAATGGCCATGATATTTGTACGCTCATGGAAATCATTGCTCATTTCATAGCCCATTGCTACATAGGGCACGCTGAAGATGGTCAGTCCTAGATAAAATATAATGGACCAGAACATGAAATAGACGAAGTTATAATCCACGCCGTTTTCCTTATATAATTGCCACATGAGGACAAAGGCAATCCCCATGATAATAGCACCAATCAAGACATACTGCCTGCGCCTGCCCCATTTGGATTTGGTATTATCCGAAATAAACCCCATAATGGGATCAGTGAAGGAATCAAAAATCCTTGGGCAAAAATAGATAATACCCCACATCCAACCCGGGAAACCTAAATTCTGTACCAAGACCACCATGAATATCCCCAATACAGCTGGAAACATTTGATTGGCAAGCATGCCAAACCCAAAGGCAACCTTTTGCCCGAAAGGAACTTTGTGTGCAGTTATTGTTGAATTACTCATCGTTGGTGTTTCGTTTGTTTACCATTAAAGTTTGAATCGCTTGGTCACTGATTTTCAGACGGGTGGAGTTTTCGCCAAGTGAAAGCGTAAATTGTTTTTCTTTTTCAGTGGGATTAAAAACCACTACCGCAATTGAACCGTCGGGATTTTGAGCCGCCGTAATCATCAATTCTGAATCCGAATTTTCAAATCCTATTCTGGTTGCGCCGGGGCGAATGAATTTGCTGAAATGAGAAAGCGTGTAATAGAGTGGGGTGAAATAAATCTCGTCTTTTTCTGGGTCAACAATGACTGGCGCAACACACCAGTTCTTGAACCAATTAGGGCCACCTCGCGTATCCAATACCATATTCCAATCTACCCAGCCGTCCACCCAATTGTTAAGGCAACCAATAATGTCACGGGCATAACGATAGACAGGTACATATTTTGGGTGCAAATGTTTGTCTTCTTCCGGTGCCCAGTCCCATCCCCAGTCTGTTGCCTCCATACTCCAGTACCATTTGTCGTCTTGCCATTTCGGCACTTCTGCATCCACACAAGCCTCAGATTGGATCAAATGTTTGTCTGGAGCTTTGTTATGGGCATATTGTAAAGCCTCCGGAAAAACCTCAAAAGTGCTGGCATACCAATGGATTGCTGTACCTGCATAATATTTTGAAGAAGCTTCGTCCCGATACATTACATCCACCCATTCATTCAAATGCTCCCGGTTTTGGTCGTAACCCAGAATTTTGACATTGCCCTTGCCAGCGGCCTCCAGCTTTGGCCCTAAATGATTTTGCACAAACTCAGTCATTTCTTCCGGGGTGTAGTGCATACTCTCCCAATTATTACCATTGCCCAACGGTTCATTTTCTACTGTAAGACCCCAGATGTCAATCCCTTCCGCTTTATATGCGTCAATGTATTTGGAAAAAAACAAGGCCCAAGCATCGTAATATTCTGGCAATAATTTGCCGCCGACCCAATCTTTATTATCCTTCATCCACGGAGGCGCTGTCCATGGTGAGGACAATATTTTAAACCCATCCTTGGAAATGGCCATGGCGTCTTTAATCATCGGGATGATATCGTCCAGGTCTTCTTTTATTGAAAAACTATCTAGCGCTATATCGCCCTCAACAGGTGCATAAGAATATTGACACAAAGAAAAATCACAAGAGTTGATGTGGGTACGGGTCAAAGAATAGCGAGCGCCACTTTCACCAAAATAAGCTTCCAAAATCTTGTTTCGGTTTTCTAGGCTCAATTGGTTTAACAAGTAAGCTGATGACTCTGTGAAAGACCCACCAAAACCAGTGATGGTTTGAAACGTTTCATCTGGCAAGAGTTTAATCACCAGCGCATTATCATCTCCAGACTTGAATTCACTTATCTGTTTGAGTTGATTGCCATTGGCGGAAGTTTCATACACCTCGACTTCCAACGGGTCTACTGAGTTGCAGGCTATGAGCATGGTAACCAAAGACAATGTAGCGCTGTATTTTTTTATCATTTTGTTTTGAAATTTCCCATCATTACAATGCAGGGTGTGATATTTATTTTTGGTATTCCACTTTTATCTCTTCTTTTACTGGTGGCAAGAGTACCTCATTGAGCAAGACCTGCTCGTCACCATTATAGGTTTTTTGTATAGGGTTTCCTCCTCTGGTCAAACCTTCAAAAATGCCTTTGTTTACCAAATCCCATATTGCATATTTTGCTTGCCCATCAATGGTAAATAAACCAAAATGATTTTCCGAGCCGCCGGGGTTTCCGGCGTCCTTCCATATTTCATCAAAAGCCTCGAAATAGAAACAGGAAATATTATTTTCATTAGTCCACTCTCTCATGAGTTGGTAATACAATGCTTCTTTATATTCATCGGTTGCTTTTGAACCATTCGGCCCATAGTGGCTATTGGATGCGCTCGCCCAACCCGTTTCGCCTATATGAATGGGTTTTTCAATGCCCAGCCTCTCAACATAACCGGCCACGCTATTGTATTGTGAAATTGCATAGTCCCGTGCACGGGTCATGGCCGCATCAATTTTTTCTATTTTGGATAAATTTTCCTCGCCTTCGAAATTGCCCCAGAAATCAGGATTGTAATGGGTGTCGTGCATGGGGTAAGTATGCAGGGAAATATAATCTACAGCTTCAATAAGTTTATTTAAATCTTCGACGTGGTACTCGCCGCCCCCGCCGCCCCAAGAAGCGAAATTATCAGAACTGGTAATCCATAAGTCTTTTGGCAGTTTTCCAGCTTTCTTTAAATCTTGAAGATGGTTTACCCATTTTAAAATAACTCCAGGCTGGACATAATAACTCGCTGCCCATTTAACCATCGCTTCGTTGCCAACTGCCAATACTTTTACAATATCCGGATATTCATTTGCCAAAGATGCAGCCGTTGTAATTTCAACTTCATTTCTTTCACTTTCCGCATTGTGATCAGGTTCCATGTCGGTCCATGCATTCTTACAATCGATCCAGGCGCCCAGCATGACATACATTTCGAAATCAGGGTCTTCTTTCTTAAGTTCACTTATTGCTTTTAATACGTTAGAGGCATGTGGCAGGTGAACTTTATAGGTACGTAATATTTTGATCCCCATCGTTGACAAGATTTTCATGTCTTCTTTGAGCTCATCTAAAGTTGGCTCAATATCGTGATCTTGATGCCTGTATCCTCCGTACGAAATAGCTATATATTCCGGGTTTCCTAAAATGTCTTTTGCCGTCACTGTCTTTTTTGTTTGTGGTTGGTTATTCCCTTCTGATGGTTTCTCCGTATTGCACGAAAAAATTAATGCGAAAACCATGATTAAGGCCATTGCTTTTAAGGCTGTTGTTTGCATGTTATCTCAGTGTTGATTCTTTAATACTAATAATGATTTTAATGACATCACCTGTTCTCTCAAAAATTTCCTGACTTATGCGGTCGTCTAAACTCAATGTTTTGAAATGGGTGGAAGTATTGTTTTTATAAAAAATCTCCAAACTATTTTCTTCCGCCAATTTGTAAATCATCGGCACCTGACAATAGGTGAAGCAGAGGGAATCTTTAGTCAGGGCCAATTGCTTCGATTCCTGATGAACATCAATATATTCAAACACCTTGTTCTCTTCCAGGAATTCATTTTTTCGCAACATACAAGGTTTGAAATACAACTTACCCTCTTTTACAAAAACGCCCAACTCACCAAACCTGCTCAAAATATCTTCTTTCACTTGTCCTGTCATACCGGGCTGTTGTGCTCCTTTTCCAACAGGCGTATGGGAATAAGGATCGGTAGGAAAAGCGCCATAAAGTGAAGGTGATTTATGCACACCGATGCCTTCGTTGATTTCGTAATAATGTTCTAGCAATCTGCCAACTATCTCATCACTTTCGCTTGCTTCCATTGCTTTTAGGCAACATTCCTGAACAGCCAGCAGTAGCTTCGAGACCATGTGCCAATAAATAGATCCCAAGCCTTCATAGCCATAGAATGTGCCTGATCTTCCCGTAAAGGACTTATGGTTGAATACTTTTTCAAAAGCCGCTAAGACTTTTTCTTTGTCCTTATCAACGAGATGTGCATACTTTGTTGGATCGAGGGCTTCCAATGCAGTCTGAAGATTGCCTGCATTTTTGAAATTGCCATTGAAGTGATAAACGCCATTGATATCCTTTTCAATAATGTCCAAATTGCCATCCTCCATCAATTGGCTTAATAATGTGGATTGACTGATTACCTCTTCAGGCAAGTTATTTTTTTCTACAAATCGGGGTAGATTCTTATTTGGGTATAGTAGATAGCTGTATTGATCTTCCCTAAACAGGCTACTGTTTTTTAAGCCGTCCAAAACTTTAAGTGCTTCCTGTGATGATAAATAACCTGAACTCAAAACTGCCACTTGCCCCTCCAACATTTCACTCAAATAAGAAATAGAAATTTCATCCTCTGATTCAAGCGTCATCAAGTTGTATGCGTGGTACTGGTTGTCAGCTCTTTTATTTTGCTGTATTGAATGCTCAAGGTATTCGAGACTTAGGTCAATAAAACGCTTTAAATTATTTGAGGAGATCGTTCTTTTATTGCCCCAAAAAGTTTGCTTATAGATATGTGTGCGGTAATCACTGCCCGCCTGACTTAAACCATCTAATATCAACTTGCGATCTTTGTCATTGATCTTTCCAGACAGCAAGTGTTGATGGTCTTCCAATGTCTGGACAACACTTTTATAAAAAACAATCAACTCATTAGACAGGTCTAAACGCTCTATGTCGGACTTTGCCATCAGTTTTTTGAAAAAATATAGAAACCGCCTCAAATAGTAGAGCGTAACCATGGATACGCCATTGCCAACCAAGGCATTATTAGCATCATTCCATTCAGGGCGTTGGGTGTTCATCCAGATTCCTCCTTCCGGAATAAAGTTGGACATTTTAGCCAGCACTGTAGCCAATATTTTTTCAATAAAAGTTACATTATAAATGGCTTTATTTTCATCCTTCAGCAATGCCCCATCCGCTCCTGTTTTTTCTTTCTCTTCATGTATGCGACGATCCGATTCATGATCAAATTCTATCGTATCCTTTGGGTTTTTAAGAATGTCCTGATAGCTTTTTATTCTATAGGGCACATTTGCATAAACAAACAGTGCTTTGTTAAAATAGCTCTCCAGTTTTCCCGGGTCATGATTTTCCATGAACTCCAAAAACTTCAATAAATAGATAATCTGATGATCTCCCCAATATCCGATATATGACCAGGGATTGTCCGGTTCTATAGTCTCCCAATCAAATCCATCTTTGGTTACTCGATAGGGGTTGTACCCATCGAAGGTGGTCGCATTCAAAAATTTGTGAATCATGCTCTCTATGAATTCCGGATAGGAATGAGCAAGTGCTTCCCAGTTTTGAAAAATGTCCCGCCAATTTCCCTGATAATCAAGAATTTTCGACCCGTCTTTCTCGCTGCGTGTATTTATGGAAAACTGATTCCAAGGTCGGCTGGGGTCACCATGCCTTCTGCTAAACTTGAGTGGCATATACTCCAAACATAATCTCGTAACATGGACGTCCTCGCTCTGATACGCCAACTCTTTTAATGTTGAAAGCGAAAAGACATCGGGCAGGCTATCGATGATGGGCTTGGCGTTTTCAAAAACACGCTTGTTGGCCTTCGACAAATAGCTGGAAAAGTCCCACTTTTCTATTTCGTAATTATTATCGAATATGCCGCCCCGCATAATGTTAAAAAGGGCGTTGGAGAAATGGCGGGTGTCTCTGCGATTATCTGAAGTGAGTTGCAATCCATCTGCTGCAGCATTAAGCCGGATTAGGTTCTTTGTGCCAGCCTCAATATCTTGTTTTATGAGCTGGGCCAGTTGCGCCTCACTTTTTATAGCTTCTGAAAGTTTGGCTATTGCTGCATGATTTTGGTTTACATTGGCCACAAGCATCCACTCTTTTTCAGCCCCAGGAGCTATGGATATTTGCTTTACTATAAAATAGGCTCCTTTCTCTGCTTTGACATCAACTTCCTGATGAACTGCCATTCCTTTTCTGAATTGCATAAGTTGCAATGAAGAAAGAAGATAAGTTGGGTTTTCTAATCCCAGTGACCAAATTGTATTTGCTTTTAGCGCTTCGCTTGGCTCAGCTTTATCTACTATAATAGCACTGAGTGCATAAATACCCAAGCCTGCACTTGGCTCCAACTCACTACGCTTGTATGCATCAACTAAATTGCTTGCGCTGTTTTGCAATGCGCTTTTCACTCCATAAGGAATGATATTTTGGATACCATCCAATACTGAAACATTGACTTCATCAGCTGCATGATTGATGAGTTTAGAGTCTCTTACAAAGCCATACTTGTCACTGGAACTCCACTCATATCGAAAGGTCAGCTTCAGGTCATGGTTTTCTTCTTCAAAAAGAATTTTATTGCCATAAACACTCTTGTATAAATTCCTATTCACCTTATACATACCATCAAACCTTTCGGAGAATGGTTCCCATAAGTGGGATCTATCACTTTTGTGAATCAGGAATATGGACTTGCTACCTGTAACGTCTGCAGATTCGGTTATCTTATCATCTGTGTAATAAGGGAAAAGTGCATAATCAGCATTCTTTCTACCAGCGCTTAAACCACCATTGCTGGAAATAAACATCCAGTGGTCGGAGTCACTGACGATGCTCATGAAAAATGAACGTAGCGTATCACTGTTCGCTATCTTAAAGTAGTATTCGCCTTCTAATTGTACGCGTTGCATCTCAATAGTTGTTTTCGTTTTGTTGTCTCTCATGAAATAAACTTATGTTGTCCATTATTTTGAGCCGTCTCAAAATTAATCATGTTCTTTCTGCGGGAAATAAAAATAAGTTTAAAGGAACAAAGGCTCATGAAATAAATGTCCTTTGTTCCTTTTTTTTAGAGGTGAATTACTTCCGAAATGACAGAACCTCCGATGGTAAATACTTAAGATTTTAGTTCTTAGACAAATCCTATGGAGATATGAAACCGTTAAAACGGTTAGGCATATAACTGGTTGATTCTTAACCCACGACTTAAGTCGTGGGTTAAGAGAACGACATTCACTACAGTCGTTTCAACGACTTGCCACGGGATTTGTCTAAGAACCCAAAAATTTATTGATTTGATTCTTCGTAAACTCTGACGTAGTCCACAAGCATCGTTTGTGGAAAAACAGTATTAGCGTTTGGTGGCCCAACAAAATCTCCTCCTACAGCAACATTTAAAATAATATAAAACGGATGATCAAACACCCATTCACCTTCTACATCTTCCGGAGTTAATTGATTATACAAAACATCATCAACGTAAAAATTGATATAATCCGGGCCCCACTCAATTCCGAATATGTGGAAACCTGTATCGAATCGATCATTAGGTAAAATATATTCTTTCCCCACTGACTCTCCGGCAGAATAACCCGGGCCGTGCACCGTTCCGATGAGTGTTGAAGGATTTTGCCCACGATATTCCATAATATCTATTTCACCACATTGTGGCCAGCTCACCTCATCAATATTATTACCCAATAACCAGAATGCTGGCCAAATGCCTTGTCCCCAGGGTAACTGTATTCGTGCTTCAAAGCGTCCATACTGTTGTTCGAGTTTGCCCTTTGTATTTATTCGGGCAGAAGTAAAAGCAGAACCTTGATAAGATTCTTGAAGTGCAGTGATATGCAGCATCCCCCCTTCTACTTTTATGTTTTCCGACCGATCGGTATAGTATTGCAATTCATTATTTCCCCAGCCGTTCCCAGAAATTGCATTCCCTATCCCAAGGTCATAGTTCCAAGAATTTTGATCAAATGAACCATCTGTATCGAAATTGTCCTCAAAGATGAGATTAGTAAAGGTGGTTACTGTTTGCGTTTCATCTTCATTGCAGCCAACACTGAATGCCAAGATGACTACTAAAAAAACAATGTTGATCTTAATGCTAACTGTTTTAAAAAAATGTGGTATTCGCATCCTAATATTTTTTTTGAAGCTGTTTTAAAATGGCTCAAGATGATTTTACTTGGTTGTAGGTGTCGGACACTTCATTTGGCAAAGGCCCGTAAAGGTGCAGAACAACCGATTTCAGGTATGAAAAAGTGTCCGACACCTACCCGTTCCATTTTTCTAACCAAGTAAATTCACTTAGAACTGAAATTATTGTTGAGTAATATCATCTATATAATAGATGGCCTCTACACTTACAGGGTTTTGATTGGTAGGATCAAAATCCGGGAATAAAGAAAACCTAGGATAAGTATCAGAAGCATTTACTTGACTCGTAAAATCAAAAGTTAGTGTTACCCATTGATTGGCATCTGAAATGGTTTGAAAGACTTCATAAGCAGGTGCTGCCCCGCCTTCCAACTGAAAGCGTATATCAATCCCTGCATTTGGCGACCAAACCTTTACTGTGAACACGGTTCCTTCGGATAAATCAATCAGGGGAGAAGAGCTAAGGTTGTCATCATAAACGACTCCTGAATACCAGGCAGAACCTACGACTTTAACGAACTCCAACACTTTTGCAGAAGGATTGCTATTCATGTCAGGATTATCAATTACCGCAGCTGTGGCACCATTATCAAATGGAATTACGGGATTGACACCGTCTTCAAAAGTAAGCGGCAGTTCAGGTTCTCCTGAAGCTGAAGTCTTGTAGAAATAGATATTGTCCAGATAAATATCTCCGTTTCCATCAAATTTAAATTGGATGATATCCGCCAAGTCTACCGGTGAAAAATCACCCAAAGGAATATCCACGCTTGCCCAACCTGATGTCGGGACACTTAGCACCTTCGGCACTTCCGTTGCATTTCCACTGATCAAGAAGGCGTTAAGAGCGGAAGAGTTTGCCGTCCAATAATCAATATGTAAAAATTCCATACTGGTAATATCCTGAGCACTTCCCAGCTGAACGCCCTGATAATTCAATCCGGCATACATCAAGGTATTATTTCCGTCAACAGGTACTTGTGTAACTACAGTTGCCTGACCCCAATTTGGATTAAAATCCGTCCCCATAATATTCGTATAGCTATCGCTGAAAACTGAAATTACATCGGCAGGGTCTTGTGTCGGCGTTGGTGCTGCTATGGTTGGTGTAGTTCCTCCGCCAGGGGTTTTATAGAAGTAGATATTGTCCAGATAAATATCTCCGTTTCCATCAAATTTAAATTGGATGATATCCGCCAAGTCTACCGGTGAAAAATCACCCAAAGGAATATCCACGCTTGCCCAACCTGATGTCGGAACACTTAGCACCTTCGGCACTTCCGTTGCATTTCCACTGATCAAGAAGGCGTTAAGAGCGGAAGAGTTTGCCGTCCAATAATCAATATGTAAAAATTCCATACTGGTAATATCCTGAGCACTTCCCAGCTGAACGCCCTGATAATTCAATCCGGCATACATCAAGGTATTATTTCCGTCAACAGGTACTTGTGTAACTACAGTTGCCTGACCCCAATTCGGATTAAAATCCGTCCCCATAATATTCGTATAGCTATCGCTGAAAACTGAAATTACATCGGCAGGGTCTTGTGTCGGCGTTGGTGCTGCAACGGTTGGTGTATCTCCTCCGCCAGCGGTCTTATAGAAGTAAATATTGTCCAGATAAATATCTCCGTTTCCATCAAATTTAAGCTGAATGATGTCTGCCAGGTCAACGGGTGAAAAATCACTTAGAGGAATATCCACGCTTGCCCAGCCGGATGTCGGAACAGACAATGCATACGCCGTCTCTACCGGCCCTGAGCTAATCAAAAATGCATTGAGTGCAGAAGAATTTGCTGTCCAATAATCAATGTGTAAAAATTCCATGCTGGTGACATCCTGAGCACTTCCTAATTGTAATCCTTGATAATTCAATCCGGCATAACGCAAAGTATTATTACCAGCAATAGGCATTTCAGTAACCATAGTTGCTTGCCCCCAATTAGGGTTTAGGTCTGATCCACTAATATTGGTGTACTCATCACTGAAAACTGAAATTACATCGGCGGGGTCTTGCGTTGGAGTTGGAGCTGCCACTGTTGGTCCCATTGGGCCCGTAGTTCCATCATTATAGAAATAGACATTATCAACGAAGATGCTGGATATGGTCGCATCTGAAACAAACACAACCTGTGCTAAATTGGATCGGCCGACGAGACCTGGCAAGTCTGAAAAAGCAACATCTAGGCTATACCATTCACCATTTACTAAATTGGAATTGTCAAGCGTAATTTCTCCAGAAGTATCATCGCCAGTGCCAAATTCATTATCCGGACCAACATCAGCAACCCTAATGGTTAAAAAGTCTCCCGGATTTAAATCTTCTCTGGGCTGAATATCTACGTGAAAACGAGTCATCGAAGACGCATTTATAGTCGGGGCGTCTACTAAAAATTGGATGCCTACAAAATTCAAATCAGTATATGTAATAATATTATCCCCATTAATATTGATGTCATCTTGACCAATAGTAGTCTGAAATGGTGCCCAATAACCGTTGTAATAATCCACTGGTTGATTGGTATAAGCATCAGAAAAAATGGAAATTACATTGGTGGGATCTTGTGTAGGTGTTGGTGCAGGATCAAAATCTCCAGACACGGTTATAGTAAGAGAACCTGCTGCGTCCACTCCATTTAATTCTGCCGTCACAACAGCAGTACCTTCACTCACAGCGGTTACCTCCCCTTTTTCATTTACAGTTGCTACATTGGGGTCAGAGGATGAAAATGTGAAATAAGCAGGTGCAATAGTAAGCGTTTGATCTTTCCCATCTCCCAAATTAAAGGTTTGGTTTAAATTAGCAATGGGAGTAACTACTCCGACAAAAGATTGAGTGGTGATATCTTGTCCTTCTAGAATGGAGGGTCTCGGCTGTGCTATTGTCCCTAATTTCTCAAATTGTAATTCATCAATCCAGAAGGTCCAACCCGTTCCATCATTATTAGGTCCCTCGGCATACCAGAACAAACCATTTTCTCGTGTCAGTTTAGACGGGTCTGGTAAAGGGATTATATATTTTCTCCAATTTGTAGTTATTTCCAAAGCTCCTTTAATGGCCACCTGGTATTTATTTTCATTAAAATCTTGGCCAAAACCAACGTCATTGATCGTTCTACCTTCGGTCCCTTTGGCCCAAAAAGTAAGTGCATCAAAATCAGAAAGATCACGTCCGCCATAATCCGGAAAAATGGCTCCGGCATACGCTCCGTCTGGATCACCTACATTGGGTACATCGAATCGCATCGCGGAAGTCCCTTTGTACTTGGTTTCTTCATCCACAGTAAAGGCTGCGAAATAAGAATCTCCGAAAGGCAGATACTCCAAGCCAGCGCTGAATCCGTCAATGAAAACTTCACCATTTTTTGGAAACGTAGCAGGTTTTGCATCATCAGATTTGTCTCTTTTACAGTTACTAAAAATTAATACAAACCCTAATAAGAATAAGATTTTTGAAATTTTGATTATATATTTTTCCATGATTATTTTTTTTTCAGGATGTTTTATAGAGCTGTTCGAAAAATCATATTTTCTATCCACTTCTTTATTTACCTATGTTGATGTGGACATACGTTCTAATTTCCCATTCGGATCCATTATCAAAGCCAACTGGGCTTAGGATGGGTTCTGTTGCAAACTCAGAAGCTGTTTGATTTGGAAGATAACGAGGTGAATACTGATCTAAAGAACGCCATGTCCAGCGCACGCCCATTTGAGTACTTGGTAATACAAACCAATCGGGTTTGGCTAAAGTAGTGGATAAATCTAACATTAATTGTACAGGGAAGGTTAGGTTGAAATCACGGTGATAATCAAAAGGGCCCCAGTCATTGACTTTGAAGTGAGAAGTTAACTTCAGCTTTTTATAGATGCCCCTTATATCCGCGGCATAACGATCAATTTTTCTGTCATCACTACCGTTTGCCTGAGCAGTTCCCAATAAGAAATTTCCAATAAGACCAAAGTCCTGATTTATTTTAGAAACCATCCTCACATTTGCTTCCCATAGGTCTTCGGCTGGAGCAGACTGTGGAAATGCAAACGATGTCCGATTACCCAAAAATCCGATAGCTGCATCCATGGTGGTTGGCAGATGGCGATAAACGAAACCAGCGCTCATGGCAAATTTTGCATCTTCTGCACGGTCATTGTCCCATTCATACATCCAGGTACCAGGTGTCGGGTCGAAAGTTATCAGTAATTCCCCAGCAACAGTTTCCCTGTTGCCATTTCTAACTACGAATGGATCAGCTTGGATATTCCTGAGCCGCCCAGGCCCCTGAACATCATTTGGAATAGGATCAACAAGCGGTTTTTGCCACAAGAAATTCGGTGCGATTTGGAAGTCACCCATCAAGAAGGTAAAACCTGTCAGGAAGTTATTTACGTTTCCACTGCCACTATCTTTCAGCCTCCAACCGGTAAAGGTTTGGGTTGCATCTGCTCCGCCATTGGCAACAAGTCCCCTTACCGAACCCTGTGCGTACCAATTAAAGGCTCCTTTGGAAAATTTGATTTTTGCTTTTCCTCCCCAATTGTCGGAAGTTTTTATTTCATCTTCGTATACGGTATATTTTTCTTCCGAATCTTCTTCCACGATCTGGAAGCTTCTACCGTTCAAAGGTGATCCACCCCAGATACCTCCCACTTCAATTTCTACTGGCCCCATTTCTCGTCCTATATGGAGGGTTGCTCTTCGGGTTTTAGGAAGTGGAACAGCTATCGATGTTACAAATGCGGGGGCATCATCAACATCTTCGTGAAAGATGCCGGTTACATTGAATTTTCCAAGATGCTTGCCGTATTTTACCAACAAGGCAGGGTTCGCTCCCCACCATAATTGAGGGCCAAATGCAGCATGTAGTCCTTTAAATGCCTTTTTGCCATCGAATTCTATTCCCAGTATTTCGCCATTGTAAAGGTCGAGATTAGGGCCATAATTTGCTTCCGGATACAAACCGAAGAAGTCCCCTTCATATCCCCAGTGGTAATGCCCCGTTCTATAGAAACCTCTCAAATCAAACTCCTTTCCCGTCCATTCAAAGTCAGCATTATAAAGCCTGAAATTGCCATTGGGTACAACATCACCCGTAACACGATCGCGAACTACATTTTCGTAAAATATTTCATTAATAGGATTATCGGCTACATTGCCAACTAAGTTAAAACTGGCACTCGCCCTCAATTCAGGGGTAGGATTAGCTTCCACTCCAAAAAAGAAGGACTGCATGTGATCAAAACCAAGTTCATCCGGAAAAGAAGCCAGACTCGGATCAGTTACCGTAGCTGGGTCAGGTTCGTCTGGCGTAGTGATCAAAGTTCCGCCCGTATTGTAAGTTTCAAATTTAGCTTGAAAGTTGCTCAATCGGATTTTCTGGTTACTCTCCAACGCTGCTTTGTCTCCACGTGCCCGGAGCATTGCATCTGTGAGTGAAATCCCATCAAAATAAGCATTGACTGACGTGACGGTCGTACCCGCTGCATATGGGTTCAATTGGTGTGCTTCTTTCAAGGCATAGTAAGCTGCTCTGGGATAAAGAGTATATAAACCTCTCTCGCTGGTAGGCCCCTTGGCGCAGATTCCGAACCACTCTTCGTTCATATTATTTTCCCCAGGCGCTATCAAATCTCTTAAATAACCGCCATTTGACCATGAGGCATTATTGTCGTGTACATCTGCGTTTTTCCTATCATCAAATCCAAATTTCCACCAACCATCACTAAACTGGAAAGTGAAACCACCAATAGAATTGCCTACTTTCCCAACTCCGGCAGCGTTCTCATAAATCTCTTTCCAATTCCCCACCATGTAATAAGCTTGCGATTCTTGGTCTTCCGCATTGTTCTTAGCACTAAAGGCATCAGCCCCAAACTCCGTGAACATGAGCGGTTTATCAAGTTTATCTTTCACTACTTGAAACATATCACCGAATGAAACTCCACGGTAGGTATTCGTTCCATATATATCTACATCTTTACACTCTTCTGCTACGATATCAATAAATAATACATCTCCATTACAAATAGCTACAGGATGATTGGAATCAAGAGCTTTTATCGCTTTGGCAGCATCATTCATCAATTTGTACATAGGCCTTCCTCTCTTTTCTCCAATGAAATCCCTTTCAGCATCGCTGTCTGGAAAGTCTTCCGTTTCTGCTCCCGCCCAGAAAAGGCCATAATTATTTTCATTACCCAACAAGTACAATAAAAGTCCCGGAGTATTTTTATAATCATTTACAAGCTGTGTTACTTCATCCATCAAGAACTTTTGGGTTCTTGGTTCATCATAAAGTGTAACGGGAGTCCATACGCCATCTAATGTGAGCCCATATCTTCCAAAAGAATGGTTTAGCATGGTGTATATACCATAATTCTCGTAGATATATTTAATCCATTTGGCTGGCACACCTGTGTATTGTCTGATGACATTCACATTCATGTTTTTTAAAAGTCCCATTTCTGCATCTAAACCAGCCTTAATGATATCGTCTGGTTTTTTCCAAAATTCAGCATTTACAGTATTGGTTCCAATCGGGATATAATCCCAGTTCATGCCATTGATCATGAAATCATTGCCATTGACTACCAGTTTATGTCCATCGTTACTATTGACGACTGCTACTCGGTTAGCCTGGGCAAACATGGATGAGGTGAGAAATAAAAGAATTAGTGTTTGAGTAAAGTTTTTCATGTATACCATATTAAAGATGATCTTGATGAGTGTTTTCTAACGGAGATGTTTAATGTGACCTAAAACCGTTCTTTTTCAAAATTGTTTTCAGAATTTTTGTGGTGGAGCTTGCTCTTAAGCCTTCCATAATTCTGAAAAACAAGATTATAGTTAAGTTTCATTTTAAAATCGCTTGTCTTTCTAAAACAAAAATAAGGTGGATCGTTTGAAAAAATAGAATATGCCACCTCATCAATTATTTCATCACTTCGAAAAATTACTACTACAAATTTATTCTGTTGAACACATAAGTCATTGATAGTTAGTTATATTTGTCGAATACAAACTTGCACATGAATAATTTTGGACTTTATGCGAAGTGTATTCTATGTTTGGTTTTCCTGTATTTGACCGGGCATCCTTCTCAGGCATTCATTGGAAAATACCCTATTCAAAATTTTTCTCCATCCGATTATAAAGCTGGGATTCAAAATATTGACTTTGCCCAAAATAGGGATATGACCCTTTTTGTAGCAAATAACTTAGGCGTGCTGTCATATAATGGAATTGACTGGGAGGTACATGCGCTTGAAACGGGAAAAAAAGAAAGGTCACTGGCGTTTGATGAAATCTCTAATCGATTGTATGTTGGGTCGCAAGGTGCATTCGGGTATTTTGAAAAGGATTGGACATATGTATCATTGATAGATATTGTCCCAACCAATATGCGTGACTTCGATGAAGTTTGGGATGTCTTTCTTTCCAGCTCAAAAGTCTATTTCTGTACCTTTAAAGGTATTTATGTGTATGATGGTCAATCCATGCACGTCATTGAACATGAGGGGGGCTTTGACAGGTCTTTTTTTGTAAATGGGAAATTATATACGCAAAACCAGAAAGGAAAACTCTTTGAGATAAAAGAACAAAAGCTACTTCCCGCATACCCTCAGCAACAAAAGAATCAGATCATTGCAGGTGTAATTCCGCAAAAAGAAGGGTATTTATTGTTTTACAATTCTGGGAATATTGAGTTTACCAATTCATTCGGAGTCGCCTCAAAATATGAAGATCTGGTAAAAGCTTTGCAGGGAAAATATGTGAATCATGTACTCCAACTATCCGATACACGGTTAGTTATTTCTACCCAAACGGCAGGCTTGTTTTTGTATGATTTGCAAAAGCAAATTATTGAAAACATAACGACTAAAGATGGATTGCCCACCAATGCCTGTTTACGTGCATATCAAGATTTCGCAGGAAACCTTTGGGTTGGTTTGCAAAATGGGATTGCCCGTATAGACATCAATTCCCCCATACAATTCGTCAATGAGGAAATCAATATCCAGGGAAGTGGATATGATGCTTTTGATGCAGAAGAAGGCACCTATTACAGTACCTCAAATGGGATTTACTTTTTAAAAAAGAATGCTTCCCATAGCAAATTTCTGCCAGGGACTGAAGGCCCCGCTTATGGCCTGCAAAAAATACTAGGTAAACTTTATGCTGGACATCATACGGGTTTATTCCTTCTGGAAAATGGAAGCGCAAAACGCATCGCGAATACAGATGGACTATGGCAGGTAAAACAATTGCGTACGAAACCTGAATTTGCTATTGGAGGGACTTACTCTGGTTTATATCTTTTCAAGATAGATGAAAGCCTAAAATTAGTGCCTGTTCAAAAAATCAATAATTTCAATGAGTCAAGTCGTTTTTTCGAAGAAGATCGAAAAGGAAGAATTTGGGTTGGGCAGTTTTATAAAGGGTTGTATCAACTTAAAATATCAGAAGATTTAACTAGTGCGACGGTCAAAGAATTGTCGGATGAATACGGCGCGCCAATTGACGAACAAATAATATTAAGTAGGGTTGATGATGAACTTTATTTAGGTACAAGGGCAGGCCTTTATTTTCTTGACCAATCAACCAACCGGATTGTAAAAGCAACAAAATTTTCAGAGGAGATCGGAGAACAACAAATTTATATGCTGGTACAAGACCATCAAAAGAATATCCATGTGTATGCTGAAAATTTGGTGGGATTTTTTAAGCAAATTAGTTCAAATAACCACGTGTTTGTTCCTTCTTCTTTATTCCAGTTTCGTTATTCTTTCAACAATGACTTGCTGAATATTTCAGTGAATACAAATGATGGAGTTCTTTTTAATGCCAACAAGGGCTTTATTCATTACCGGCCCGAGCTCGAGGAACGCGTGCCTGGTGGAAAGCCACTTTTGGTGAGGAAGGTTTACAGCATTTCGGAAAATAATATTTTATATGACCTAAGATCTTTTGCGGCAAAGCCTGAAAACACGGAAGAACTGGTTGTTTCGTACAAGGCAAAAGTATTACAGTTTGAAGTGGAATCTTTTCAATTCAACAATACAAACAATCAGCAATTTCGCTATTTATTGAGGGGGTTTGACGAAGATTATGGGGAATGGGTCAATACACCTATTAAAGAATACACTAATCTTTTGGAAGGAGAATATGAGTTCATTGCCCAAACCCGAAATTACTTAGGAGAAACAGTTACCTGTGATCCACTTTTAATAACGGTTACTCCGCCTTTTCATAGAAGTTTACTAGCTAAATTTTTTTATGTAATTCTAGGGATTTTTGCATTGATTCTGGTCTCTGTACGCCAAAAAAGTCGGTACAACCAAAAAGCAATAGAAGTAGAAAAAACAAAACAAATTGAACTTGCAAAAAAACATCAGGAATTAATAGAAGTAGAAGAGCGAAAAGAGCAAGAACTTTTGGCATTAGAAGAAGATAAAATGAGAAGTGAATTGAGGCATATCAATAATTTATTGGCAGCTTCAACTATGAATTTGGTTGTGAAAAATGAATTTATTGAAACCATTAAAGGGAAGCTGAACGAGGTCAAGCAAAAAGGAAACAACAAAGAGACAAAACGGTCACTCGATCAAATCGTAAAAGAAATTGATATAACATTAAGGCTGCAAGAAGATTGGGAACAATTTGAGCATCATTTTGATCAGGTTCACGGCGATTTTCTATCCAGGTTGAGGGATGAATTTCCTGAGCTGTCTCCCAATGAACAAAAACTCTGTGCTTTTCTTCGATTAAATTTGAATACAAAAGATATCGCCAATCTTATGGGTATTTCCTTGCGAGGGGTAGAAGTTGCCCGATATCGCCTTCGCAAAAAATTAGAACTGGATAAAGGCCAGAACTTGTCTAAATTTATTTTAGAATATTAATGTATGATTTAATCGGCTTTATTGCTTTCTGTATTTTGACTTTAAATTATTTGGTTTTTTATTTTAAAACAGCCTCTAAAAGAAATAAAACGAAACGCCGAGGGAAAGATAAAATGGAGAAAGCTTAGTAATATTTGCTTTTTGATTTTTCAGCAAGTTATTCAGGGAATGATTATAGCTTATTTCCAAGCCGATGTCAGGTGTAAGATTGATTCCCGCACCAAGATCAAGTGTCATAAAATATTTGGTTAGATCTTCTTTTTCTTCAATTGTAACTTCTGCGAATTGAGTTGTTTTAATAATGTTTGTTTCAGTATTTAATAAACGATGTACCCTTAATCCTGCATTTATCCTGTATTTTGATTCCTGTATCCAGTCATCTCCAAATCGGTAAGAATACCCAAATAATACATTTACAGTGGAGAGGTCCATTTCTATGAAAATTTGATTTATTTCATTGGAGAAGCGCTCACTTTTTCGCTTGCTGCCGAAAAAAGTATACTGAGGACTGATGACCAAATAATGTTCTTGTGAAAAAGTATATCCCCCTATCAATCCAAATGAATATCCAAAATGGTGGAAGCCTGTTAGTTTGTCACCTTCGATTTGCGATGAGACACCCGAAAGGTTAGCCCCAAAATGAAATCCCTGAGCATTTATGTAAGTGGCAGAAAGACAGAATATTGCAATTAATAAAGTTGTTTTCATAGCTTATTGGTTTTGTTCTTCACTTATCATTTTATTGTATTGAAAAAATTTGACCATATCATCTTCATCCGTAGTTGATAGTTTTTGCTCCTGAGCATAGCGGGACAATTTTGATTGCCTTCTTTTAAACAAGTCCATGATCTTCTTTTTGTTTTTTGGGAGCTTATTGCAAACGTTTGATTTCTTATCCAAATAATACAGGGTAGTAGTTTTTTTGAACTCGACTTTTTCTGCTTGGGGTAGTTTCATTGGATGGTCATTGGTCACTACTTTTTTTAAGTAAACATGCTTTAATAGTGGCATATCTCCGTCGACCAAGATTTGCAAAAAACCACTTTTTGTGTCCTTGCCCAATTTATAAGTATACATGCCAAACCTATCTGAACCAATCTCTACATTCACTGCTTTTTTGGAATCCAGGAAATATTGATCTTCGTTGTGAACAAAATAAAATTGATCTGTGGAATAATTGTAATTGGCAGAATCAATGGTGAGTGTTATGCCGTCTTTACCGGTCGCTTCAAGAGGCTCCCAATCAGTATATAAAGAAGTTTCGCCGGCTCCCTTTAGCGCTTCTGCGTGGTTTAGCATATTGATATACATTTGGTTTTGGGCGTTGGAAGGATTCCCAAATATATCTTGCTTAACAACCTGGTTCAATTCCTGTCCAAAAGAGAATAGGTAGGTGCAGGAAATAATCAAAAAAGTAAATAAAGATTTCATCTTAATGCTAAGTTTAAGGAAGGTGAATAAATAACAGCCTTTTTACGTAGGTTTTTCGATTGAAATATTGGCGTGATTTCCCGAAAAGACAAGTTGGTTGTTTAAGTTCTCATTATTTGGAACGCTTGCCTTTTAAATCTTTCTATGTTTTTGGGGTAAAAGAAGTGGTTTACTGATTGTTCCGATGTTTAAAATTAATAAAAAAACAGGAAGCCACCGAAGTGACATCCTGTTTTTTATTGAAAATCCCTTGATTTTATGAAAACACTATAGGTTTTGTAAAATCAAATACGGTTCTGTATATCTTACTCAGCGTCCCACCAAACACGCGTAAAGATGAAATTGCTTGGCGAAGCATCTAAATTATCATTAGAAAACACCTCGGTTTGAGCGTATGGTAACCTACGAGGGATTACAGAGCCCACATTGGGAGTAAGCGTAGGGATGCCAGTTCTTCTCCAATCGTTAAACACCTCTGGTTCTGCCAATAATGCCAAGTACTTCTGTGTAATGATATTGTTCAATGTAAGATTAGAAGCTCCTACTCCAACATTGGTTTGTGCAACATAATCAGCATAAGCGGTTGCTGGGTCAGCAAGGCCTGCTTCATTCATTGAAGACTCAATTCCCGACAAGTATGCATCATAAGCTGGTTGGTTGTTACCCAACATTAATTCTGCCTCCGCACGTATAAACTGCTGCTCAGTGTACGAGAGCATGTTTAGTGTTTGGGAAGGCGTGAAGATTGGGTGACTTGCTACTGGCTGGCCATAAGTTGACAACCTTGGATCGTTCAATTGAGTAAGAAGTGCTACATATTCTACACCAGTTTCAGTATCTCCACGTTGCTGGATAAACTGAAACATTGGAGCATTTTCAGTAGCTCCAGCGCCGTGAGAAAATGCAAAACCATCACCTTGACCTGCAAAGCTGCCTTTATTCAAAGCTGCAAGAGCAGCAGTGTAGGCGGCATTACCATTTATCTTAGACAAGTGTAGCTGACCTCTTGCTTCAAGAACATTTAAAAACTTAATCCATTTTGAAACATCTCCTCCATAAAACAAATCGCTTGTGAGCGGCAATCCTCCATCATCTTTATTTAGGGCACCCCTTGCTTCATCAATAAGCAAGAACAGTGCATCATAAATTGATTGCTGAGAATCAAAAGTTGGTGAGTAAACAGCCAGCTCATCGAAACGAAGTGCGTCGCTATAAGGAAGGTCGCCCCAAAAATCAGTGGCAGCCATCATCGTAAAAGCTTCTATTGCTTTACCCACACCTGCAAAATGATTGAAGCCTTTTTCTTCAGCCTGCTGGATCATCCTGCGGTTAGATTGCAATGTACCGGTAAAAACATTTGACCAGGCAGCATCACAGTCAGATCCAATAAGTCCATATTGATGAAAAACTAAATGCTGTCTTGCTATACCATCAACATGGTGGGTATTGATTCCTATATATCTTGCGAAATCGCCACCGTATGTATAAGCCAAACGTGCTTGAACCTGTGGAAGGATTACGCTTTCGGTAACTGTAATCGGGTTATCTGGATCCACGTTGGAATCGCCCCCGAAGTAATCTTCACAACCCACAAAAAGGAAGGCTGCAAAAAGAAAAATTAATAAATTGATATTTTTCATGTAGCTATATTTTTTGATTGAAAATGAGATAATTGCTATTGGTTGTTAGCTAACAACCAATAGCAAATGGTATCTAATTAAAAAGTAGCATTCAAGCCAATGGAATAAGACTTCACATTAGGCAGCTGGAAATAATCTATACCTTGTCCGTTACTGCTTGAACCGACCAATGAAAGTTCAGGATCGAAACCAGTGTAAGGAGTCGACAAGAACAAGTTTCTTCCCGTGAAAGAAATATTGAAATTGTCAAAACCAGGCATATTCAATATCCGCTTGAGGTCATATCCAAGAGAAACGTAACGCAATCTTCTGAAGGAAGCTTCTTCAACAAAATGCTCAGCAACAGCACCAAATCCACCACCGTTTCCTTGATACCAGCCTTGTCCGATCGGCACTGTGATGTCATTAGCAGCACCGTTAGATGCTTTTACACCATCAAAAACAGTAATTGTACCCCTGTTTTCAGTTAATTCACTCATACCGAAGAACGTGACAGCACCTTTTGTTCCGTTCCAAATGTCACCACCTTCACGTAGGTCGAACAAGAAGCTCAAAGAGGCACCTTTGTATTCCAAGGTGTTAGTGATTCCCAAGAGCCAATCTGGATTAGGATTACCGATAACACGGTTGGTAGGATCAACCAATGGATAACCATAGCCTGGTTGTGAAGGATCATCCTGGATAACCAATGCACCACTAGGATTGTAGTCTGCGTTTGGATCGAAAGTACCTTCAGGTGTATTTACATGTTGAAATGCACCACCTACAATCTGGCCATACTCATAAGTGCGTGTTACATTTCCGTCGGCATCTGTTAAAGGAGCAATATTTAAAATACTTGTTCCTGTGAAGCCATCCAAGTATTGGTTCTGAACACCTGCAGGAAGTGATTCAACAGTCGTTTTCCACTTTGAGAAATTAACCGCAACGTTCCAGTTGAGATCCTGTGTCCTTACCGGGTTGAGATTGAGAACTATTTCTCCACCGTTGGTCTGTAGTTCACCGCTATTAACAATGGCTCTTTGGAAGCCTGTTGTATTGGAAATGTTGATCGCAATGATCTGGTCCGAAGATTCACGTGTGTAGAATGTACCGTCAATACCTATTCTGTTGTTGAACAAACGCAAGTCGAAACCAACTTCGATATCTTTTGTTCTGGAAGGTTTTAGTAATGGGTTACCTGCAACAGTACTCAGTACAAAGCCTGAAGTCCCTTTGAACGGGAAGCCAAGGCCGTTTGTCCAACCATCGTTAAGATCGAAGATGGTACCTGCATTCTGGATCGGCAATTGCCAAGGAGTAGAAGTATTGTAAGGATTTGGAGCCCCACCACCTACTTCTGCATAAGATGCTCTCAGTTTCAAATAGGATATAGTCTTTGAATCGAACAATTCGCTTGCAACCAAACCAAGAGAAACAGATGGGTAGAAGAAAGAGATGTCACCTGCACTAAAAGGAACCAATGGATTGATCAAAGTAGAAGACCAGTCATTACGTCCGGTCAAAGTCAAGTACAAGAAGTTTCTGAAACCAAAATCAACCGTACCATAAACACCAGCAGTACGCTCGTTGGTATTGGTGATCTGGGTAGAAATAGTAGAAGTGTTTCCAAGTTCTGGGAATCCCACAAAGTTCAGCCCGTCGCCCTGGATATAATTCTGCTTCAATTTCTCATCGTAAAGGTTGACACCAACTTGATAGCTCATCGTAAGATCAGGCGTAAGTGAACCATTACCATTAATGTTGAAATATGCATCAACGTGGCGGTAGTTGTAGTTGTCCTCGATCACTTGGCCGTTAGGCAGTGTCCTACTACCAACTTCAAACCTTTGTGTACGGTTGTCAGAGTAAGAGTCAGTACCAAACAAAGCACCTAACTTGAACCATTCGTGGAATGTATAATTGGCGCGCAAGCTTCCATAAAAACGGTTTACCCGGTCGTTGAACAAAGTATTGTTAACTGTCCAATAAGGGTTGTCATATCCACCACCACCACGGTAGTTACGCTGTGTGCCATCAGCAAACTGGTAGGCAGAATTTCCGTTCTCGTCCACACCGTTTACAGGGTCGGACAAGCCAGCAGAATTATCAAAAGAAGGAGAAGTCCTTAACAACCCGAGCATGATACCTGAAGTGTTGGAACCTTGCTGTACACGAACCCCACCTGAGCGTACATAGTTGGCACTGATGCCAAGGTCAAGGCGGTCATCAAAAAGTTTTGAGCCCAAGTTGACACCTACATTGTAGCGGTCAAACTCGTTGTTTGGCGTTACACCATCATCGTTGGAAGCTCCAAAAGAGAAGCGGTAGTTGGAAGCATCGGTGCCACCAGAAAAGGCTACGTTAGTATTTGAACGAATGCCTGTTTCAAAAAAGTCCTCAACATTGTCATAAGGTTTTACTTGAGGGCCTGCACTTGGATCAGTAGTGATACGACCGTTGCTGTCCCACTTGTATGTAGCATCGCCATCATAATAAGCATCGGCAAAAGCAGGGCCCCAGCTTCCACCTTGGCCTGTTTCTGGACCTTGCCAGTTGCCATTGCTACCTTGTGTATATTCATCTTGTAAGCCAACAATATTTGATACTTGAGAAAAAGTAACATTTGTGCTTACATCTACTTTAAGCTCTTTAGAACCACCTCTTTTTGTGGTGATCAAAACAACACCCCTCGCACCTTCAATTCCATACAGTGCTGTTGCAGCAGCACCTTTCAAGATTGAAATACTTGCAATATCGTTCGGATTGACATCGATGGCACGGTTGGAGTTGGAGACACCTTGCAAAGAACGCTCAGTATGGTTCTCATCGTTATTCAAGCGGATTCCATCCACAATAATCAATGCTTCGTTGTTGCCATTGAAAGAGGTCTGGCCTCTCAAAATGATACGGGATGGTGCACCAGCAGAACCGTTTGACTGAGTTACCTGAACACCAGCGGCAGAACCTGCCAATGCGTCAATCGCACTCGTGGTGTTGGAATTTTTAATGGTCTCTTCACCAACTGTCTGAACTGCATAGCCCAAAGCTTTTTCGTTTCGGGTAACCCCTAAAGCTGTTACGACTACTTCATCCAGCACTTGTCCAGCTTCAAGCACAACATTTACCTGAGATAAGCCAGTTATGCTGACTGTTTTAGCTGTAAAACCAGTATAGCTGATAGTCAATTCATTCGCACCAGCAGGCACGTTTATTTCAAAATTCCCGTCAATGTCAGTGACGGTTCCTGTGGTTGTACCTTTAACCATTACAGTAGCACCGATGAGCGGTTCGCTCGAATCGCTTACATTTCCTGTAACCGTACGTTGGCCAAATGCCACGCTCACAGTCAGGAAGAACGCTAATATTGATAATAATTTTTTCATATTTTATTTCTTAATAAATACTGTAGATCAAATTTGTCCTGTATTGAAAGCAGGAGTCATTCGACCGCAGTACGTTGAATTATTAGGTTAATTCACGGAAGAATTTAGTTTGACAAAGGAGGCCAGTCAGAGCCGTCAGGTCTCGTGAGAACCACATCTCCGAATTCTCCGAAAGTCATCGTCCAAGTAAGTGTTAAGTTTGGTCCGCTTATATCTGTAATGGCCCATTCCCAAGAATCACCATAGTTGTCAATACCGCTAATGGAAATTTTGTTACAGACATCTTTCAGGATAAGCGTGCCCCAGCTGGCTGCCGTGCCTCCATAACATGGAGGATAGGTGCCAAATGACCAGTCATCCAATGCGTATTCACCTGCATTGACTTCAGAAATAGTGACTTGGCCGGTCAAGTCTCCACCGCTACAGAAATAGTTTGACGACACATAATCATACGTGCCAGCCAATTCTGACCTGCAGCTAATGTTTACCAGCAAAGTGTTTGATGATCTGTGTGTGCCGCTTGCAGTAGAAGTGACAAAGTGAAAGCGGAAGGCATCACCAACTGCAACGTCTGCGATGGTCAATCCAGCAGCAGCCAAAGCATCATTAAAGGTGACCGTTTCTGTACCTGGGACAGGTGCGGAAGGTTTGAAAACAACAGGAGTACCGCCATTAAAATCCATTTCAATGTCGGTTGTCGATAAGTCTTCGCCCGTGTAATTTAGGTCGAAAGCAACAGTAGCGTTGTCTGGATCCCCTAAATCAAAAAAACCTGTTTGAACATTTGAAGCTGAGACTAATGCGCCTGTGGGCACATAAAGGTCGTCGGCAAAGCTGTCTCCAATGGGCGCATCATGACAACCGAATGCCAAAAGTGCCATAGAAGCCAGCAACATTAAATGGTGGTTTAATTTTTTTTTCATACAAAAAAAAGATTTGATAGTGAGAAAATTGGACGCGGCTTTGTGTCCTTGGAGTACGGGTGTATTCCATAAGAAAAAAATCCGGCCAGGTGATTTACGAGTGGTTTAAGAAAAATAGGCAAGAAAGAACCGGTATAAACCGATTCGGTTTATTTAGTTTTTTTAGCTTAATCCTGTAGAAATAGTTACGTTAAGTAAAAAACTGTTTGTGAGTTTAATTCAATGGTTGCAAATGTATAAATTAATTTAATGTAGTGTCAAGTTTAATGTTTCGGCCAGCACCCTTAATTGGATGACTTGGTCGCCTGTATGCCGATTTGTTAGAATAATTAAAAGCCTTACTTGGTTAAAAAATAATCTTCTTGTTAAACGAATTTGGTTGATTTATTATAATTGTTTTAGTGGA
Organism: uncultured Saprospiraceae bacterium; assembly: GCA_942490835.1. Classification (GTDB taxonomy): domain Bacteria; phylum Bacteroidota; class Bacteroidia; order Chitinophagales; family Saprospiraceae; genus UBA6168. Next base: position 81,064 of record CALNYY010000093.1, on the reverse strand, counting down.
TTTAAAATGGAGTAGAAAGCAGCTGTGTTTGATTGTAAGTATAAGTTTATCAGTTGCTTATAATTTATTTTAGTTTGTAGAAAGTACCCTTGAATGTATTTTTTTAGAGAAATGTTATAAAATGAAATTATTAAAATACAGGCTAAATAAATAATGCGAATGGCATGTGTTTTTTATTAATTTTTCATTCTTGTCTTTCCAATTGCAATTGATAAATTTTCGGCTTTTTTACAATAAAAACAATTGCATCTCATAATTTTTACGATTTTAATATGCCGGAAATATCCTTTTTTACAATTTTGAATTTAGCCTTTTTTACAATTGTTTTTATCAAGGATTAAAATTCGTCTTTTTTACAAAATACTTGTTAGGTGAAAATAATTAATTCAAGTGGTGATAAATATACTGTGAATGCAATAACCCCGTCCTTTAGGGCGGGGCACGACTTAATCGCCGATTCTTAAAAGCGTCGCTGATTTCAGGCTCCAGTCTGAGTGTCGCTGGTTTCATGCTCCAGTCAGAACGTGGCTGGTTTCAGACTCCAGTCAGAACGTCGCTGGTTTCAGACTCCAGTCTGAAACCTAATATCTGAAACGCCTCTGGCGTTTCAGATAAGTTATTCAAGTCAGGAGACTTGAATGAGCGTTATGTATTTTAGGAGGATTATTCATGAATTCCAATAAGTCGAGAGTTAGTTATCAGAGAACTTGACAACCCTGCCTTAAGTAGAAGACAACACCTCTTAAACGTCCCCCCTTGAGGGGGGTAGGGGGGTGATTTTGGCTTCAACAAATTCTCAAAAAATAGTTTTGTCCGTACTTAAGCAAGGTTTAAGTTTGAGGAAAATTTCTTTAAGACGAATATGCATTTCCTCAAAATGAAAATTATCCAAAGTATATGTACTGCAATTTTGTTGATGCTTTCATTTATGCTTTCAGCACAAAATACAGTGGGCTTGATCTCAATAGATCAGGATAAAACTTTGGGCGGGTATAACCTCATTTATCCGGAAAACCAGCCTACCGTTTTTCTGTTGAATGGTTGTGGCCAGATTGTCCACACCTGGGACGACGATGCTGAGTTCCGTCCTGGGAAAACGGCTTATCTGCATGAAAACGGCAATCTGCTTCGTGCCAAAACAAGCAACAATATTGTGAATTCATTTGGGGCAGGCGGCGCAGGCGGTATTGTAGAGTTGCTTTCGTGGGACAACGATCCATTGTGGTCCATTACCCTGGCAGATTCACTCAACCGCCAGCACCACGATGTGCTGTATTTGGACAATGGAAATGTAATGATGATCGTGTGGGAATTGAAAAACCTGAATGAGATGATCGAGAATGGATTTGACACAATCAGTTTTTCCATCGATGCATTTTGGCCGGATTACATTTTAGAAATAAATCCATTAACGAACGAACGAGTTTGGGAATGGCATGTCTGGGATCATCTGGTGCAGGATTTTGATGCTACCAAATTGAATTATGGAGTGGTTGCGGAGCACCCGGAACTGGTTGATTTAAACTATCAGGAGCTTTCTTTTGAGCGGAAAGATTTCATGCATGCGAATGCGATAGATTATGATCCGGTGAAAGATCAAGTACTCATCAGTGTCCGCAATTTCAATGAAATTTGGATTATTGACCATAGCACCACGACCGCAGAAGCAGCTGGCCACACTGGAGGCAATAGCGGAAAAGGCGGCGACTTGATTTACCGATGGGGCAATCCGCTGGCATACGATAATGGCAGTCTGGACGAGCAGCAGTTATTCAACCAGCACGATGCCCAATGGATCGATGATTTTGTGGATGCTGGATATGAGCATTTTGGCAAAATAGTTTTGTTCAATAACAGGGTGTCGCAAGGAGTTTCTGTTGGGAATATTTTGGAACCTGTTTGGGAGGAGGCGACGCAATCCTATGCCATGCAAAATGGCGTTTATCTTCCATTGGAATTCACCGAAACAATTTCTCATCCAGATTCATCAAAAAACTTTTCATCCAATGCATCCAGTATTCAGGTGGTGGGCGATGGGGCGGTAATCATGTGTGCAGCAGGGCAGGGATTTATGTTTGAACTCACAAACGATGGAGATGTAGCGTGGGAGTATCGCACCCCCTTAAAATTCGGCCAGCCTATCCAGCAGGGTTTTGATTTGTCGGTGAACGATAATTTTACCTTTCAGTGTGAAAGATACCCGGAGGACTTTCCGGCATTTTTCGGGAAGGATTTGAGCCCAAAGGGTTATATCGAATTGAACCCAAATATTGGATTTTGCACTTTGACAAATGTGGAAGAAACTCCACCCAATGAGATACTGGTATATCCCAATCCAATCACCGATCAATTAATTATCGAGCATAAAAAAGAAATGCCTTTTTCTTTAGAAGTGATTAACTGCTATGGGCAACTTATTTCGGCATTAACCATCAGCGGAAATAAAAATGTAATTTCTACTTCCAGTTGGCCAGCGGGCGTTTATTATTTGAAAATAAAAAATGGGAAACTGTTTGAAAAATTGATAAAAGTAAATTGAAATATAAAGCATTGATTTTTCAGCTTATTTACGCTGGCTTAGTTCTGTATAAAAAAATCGTGCACCTAATATTAAGGGTGGACTGGGAATAACAAAACAGGTGGGAGCGGCACGGTGGGAGAGCATTTGTTTTTTGATTACTCGTATGTTTGTTCAATAATACCTTTTGATCTATATATTTGGATATAACAAAAGGCACAGGGTGCGAGAGATTCATGTTGGTTGAGGTAAATGAAAATGGTTATACCGGAAAAAATGAAAATTTTTAAGTACATATTATTAATATCAATGATTGCTTTCGGATGTAATTCAGAAAGCAAATGGAAGGTTACTGGTAATATTAGTAAAGACCTCAATAACTTGCTGGATTCTGGTGTATCCAAGTTCAATATAATGAATGGTGTAAGACAATCAGAAAGGCAAGAAGAACTAAACAATAAATTCAAATCGGGGATACAAGAAAATTATGTTTGGTTTCAGAATTACCTAAAAGAGCTAAACCTCAATCCTGGTGAACCGACACCATATCATGAAAATTTTGGTATGACAGAATCTGAATATAATGAGCTGCAAAATTACTTGAACAATGTCGAGTTAATATCGACAGGCTTAATGATGTTAAATATTGTCAAATCAGACTCAATAATCGAAATGATTCCGTCTGATCAAACACATCTAAAAAAGATAAAAATAAGTTTAACTGAAAACTATGTAATGTTTGATTCATTGAAGCTACAATTTAGCGACACTCTAAGGGTAACATCCAATTCAAACGCTTTCAAAAGTTCTTGGACGGGATATGAATGGAAGTTAGAACCCAACATTGATTCAATTGATTTATTAAACCTAAGTGAGATGAATATATTTCAATACAAACTAATTATTGGACAATTTGATAAAGGAAACCAAACATATATATCAATCAAAGGAAGAGAGGCAAAAAATGGAATTCAAACAAAGGAGTTTAATTATCCACTTACAAAACGATAAACCCGTTGGTGCGGGGCTGCGCCCCCGCTCGTTCAAGTCTCCTGACTTGAACAATATATCATGCACGCCTCCGGCGTCCACACACCAGCTGCATTTTCTTAAAACGTCATTTATTTTTTGAATCTCCATAAGCAGTGGTAAGCATGCTTCCTGTTTGATTGTTGCAGGAAGGAATCCTGCTGAAGGAAGGAACGGGGCACAGCCCCGCACCAGCCGAGACCGAATTGATATGGTTGAAAGGCGATTTAGTGGGGTGATATTTAATATTGTAGGGGGGATTCATGAATCCCCCCTACTTGATATACTAATGCTTTTCGATAACATTAATTTATTCGTGAGCCAACAGCCAATAGCCATCCGCTCGTTCAAGTCTCGTGACTTGAACAATATATCACGAACACCTATGGCGTCCACACCCCAGAGGCGTGCATGATATTAGGATTCTGGCTCCAGTCTGAATCCAGTGGCCTATTTTTAAACATTGTTTATTTTTGAATTTCCATTTGTTGTGGGTTGACCTCAGCAATTATTAAATAATCGTTTTAATGGTTTTCTGGATTTGTACAATTAATTCCAATAATAAGAATCTCGTAACTTGTGATATTAATATTCAAAATGAAATGAATAAAAAGCTCTCAATAATTATCCTTTTAGCAATTTTGTCAATGAATGTGTCGATAGCATGTTCGTGTGCAAAAGTATCTTATGTGTTTATGGACAGAGTGCATAGGTCTTCTTTTGTGGCAATGGTTGAAGTGGTTGGGAAAGATACAATAAAGGGTTTTGATCCTTCAAGTGACTATGCCTTTACGGTAGTTAAAATTATTAACCAGTTTGCGGGAAAATTTGTGGGAAATGAGATAAAAATAATTGAATCAAAAGGGTATGAATGTTTTACGGGTTTAAGGTATAAAAATATCGGAGATAGGCTTGTTGTAAAAGGTAGTATTTCTGATGTGAGTGAATATGTTTATCGTGATAGGGAGAAAGAATGGCCTAAAGAAGATATTTTAGCGCTTTCGCTCTGTGCAACAAATCAGTTATATATTGATGGAGATTATGTCAAAGGTTGGATTACAAAAAACAAATGGAATAAATGGCATAGGTGGTCCAGTTTAATAAAAAGAATCACCTTTGGTTTGATCGAAAGGAAAGATAAAACTGATAAACAATTTGAACTCCAAAAAATAAAATTAGACATATTTTTGACGCTGTTAAAAGATAAGACCAGATAATCGATAGTATACGGCTGTCTTCAGTATAAAATGCATAAATGCTTCATCCTATAGCAATCGCATCACTATTTTCTTGACTGGTCTTTAAATTTCATTTGCTGGAATTTTTACTTTTGAAAAATAAATCGTGAAAAAAGTTTTCCACTGCTGCAGTGCTGCGCCCCCGCTCGTTCAAGTCTCCTGACTTGAACAATATATCATGCACGCCTCCGGCGTCCGCACACCAGAGGCGTTCATGATATTAGGATTCAGACTCCAGTCTGAATCCAGCGCCCGCTCGTTCAAGTCTCTTGACTTGAACAATATATCATGCACGCCTCCGGCGTCCACACACCAGCTGCATTTTCTTAAAAGTCATTTATTTTTTGAATAGCCCTAAGTCGTGGTTAGCATGCTTCCTATTTTTGACTTTTGCAGGACAGAGTCCTGCGGTAAGTGGGAACGGGGCACAGCCCCGCACCAGCGGTAGGTTTTCCAATAGCTGCTACCTTAAACCCGCTCGTTCAAGTCTCCTGACTTGAACAATATATCATGCACGCCTCCGGCGTCCACACACCAGCTGCATTTTCTTAAAAGTCATTTATTTTTTGAATCTCCATAAGTCGTGGTTAGCATGATTCCTATTTTTGACTTTTGCAGGACGGAGTCCTGCGGTAAGTGGGAACGGGGCACAGCCCCGCACCAGCGGTAGGTTTTCCAATAGCTGCTACCTTAAGCCAAAACTAAATGCTCAATCACATAATTTTTTTCTGTTTATTTTGTTGCGGTATCCTCTTGATATATAGAGGCACTTTAGAAGATGAGGACTTTAAAATATTTAGTGGAATGGTAATCGATAAAAAATTAGAACCAGTTGGTGAATACAAAAGTGGTGCTGGAAAATATGCCTTGACTTTTCAAGTTGAAAATATGAGTGAAAAATTTGGAATATTTGCTGGGCCGGATAGCCTGAGTATTGTAAATGGATTGATGGATAAAATACACTTAAACGAACGCTACACTTTTTATCTTGATCCGACGGTCATGCGTGCGAGCGGTATTAATTTGGGGATAAGGAAAATCACCCAAAATAAAACGGTAGTTTATGATGAAAATGGAAACAAGCAATTCATGATAGGAATTGTTGTTTCTATACTGATATTGGTTTTCTGGTATTTTTATTCAAGAAAAAAATAAACGCAGGCTAAAGTTGCTGTTGTGGGGCGGTCAGGTCGTGGAATAGTTGGTATTGAAACAGCCTCTAAGGCATTTAAAATTAAATCATAAAATGAGTCACATCAAACAAATAGCATTCGCATTCTTTATTATAAGTCACATTCATTGTGCAAATAAAGATGTTGATGCTGAAACCAATGGAATTGATGAAAAGGAATTTATTGCAGTATTAGATAAATTTAATGAGTCATTTAAAGAATGCGATTTAGAAACTTTGAATGCTATGGTGGCTGATAATTATGTGCATACCAATGGGAATTCAAAATCTATTGGTAAAGCAGACTGGTTTAATTATTTAGAAAGCAGGAAAAAAGATTTAGAGTCAGGTAACCTTGAAGTCCTTGAATATAAAATGGATGAAACCGCAATCGAATTTTATGATAACTTGGCAATTGTAACTGCTAAAATATCAGTTGAAAATAAAAAGCAGGATACTGTTCAAAATAATGAATACAGGGTGACCAATATTTGGGTTAAAGAAAACGGTATTTGGAAAAGGGCGGGTTTTCATGATGGAAAAATTAAATAAATGAATAATCTAAAAATAAATACAGACCCAAGAGTCGAACCAAAGTTTCAATCTTATCCAGATGAAATAAGGCCGAAAATGGAATACTTGCGTCGATTAATTATTGAGACTGCGAAAGAAATAGAATCGATAACAGAAATAGAAGAAACACTGAAATGGGGCGAACCCAGCTATCTGGTAAAAAAGGGTAGCACTATCAGGATGGATTGGAAAACAAAACTACCAGATCAATATGCCATGTATTTTAAATGTACCAGTAAATTGGTGCCGACATTTAAAGCACTATATGGCGACCTGTTTGAGTATGAAAACAACAGGGCGATTTTATTTAAATTGGAAGATAAAGTACCTGAGGCGGAATTAAAGGAATGCATTGGTCTGGCACTGGAATATCATTCGGTGAAGCACCTGCCGAGGTTGGGGAAATGACTTTGTGAAAGAATACCGTTCATGGCAAAGTAAAAAAAAGCTGTTGCGGGGCTGTGCCCCATTCCGATCTTCTCAAGGACTTTGTTCTAAAAAACATTCTTCCCTTTTGCTCTCCCTGACTGAGCTTTCCCTAATTTTACTCGCTTGTTCAAGTTTCTTGACTTGAAAAATATATCATAAAATGAATAAAAGTTACTTGACTCTAATTGCAGCTTGCCTCGTATTGGCATTTTCATGCAATAAAGAAGAAACCAAAACGATAGAAGAGCAAATCATGGATGGCCCTTGGATGATAGCAGACATTCTCGAAGATACCGATGGCGATGGCGACCGAGAGAGCATAATTGATGAATGTGTGAAAGATAATGTTTACACTTTTGAAAAAGCCAATACGCTTTATGCAGATAACGGTAATAATATCTGCCCCGATGAACAAGAAGTCAGAGAAGGCGGTGTGTGGGCTTATCAAGAGCAGGCAGGTGAGCGATTTTTTACATTTGATGTGGCACAGTTTGTATTTTCTGGCAGCCTCGACAAATTGACGAGCAGCCAATTGATCGTCAGTTATCAATATATGGATGCTACCGCTAACATTAACTGGGAAGTGCGATTTGAGCGGTAATGAGAGAAGTCCCTTATGTAGGATATTTATTCAATGTAATTCAAAATCAGAGGAATCTCGAAACCAGCCCAATCCGTTTTCAAACAATGAGAATATTCTTTTATTTCTCACCAGTTTCGGATATTCGCCTGTCATGCCATTTTGGCCAAACATATACCTGTAACAAATATTCATGAATAAACTTGCTGCCGGGCGGTGGGACGTCCAATCTTTCCTTTTTAATTCCCTTAAAATAATTGCTTTATTACTGCTCCTACCGCTGTGCTTTTATCAGTGTAACACAAGCGAAAACGCTCCGATACTTGAAATAAAAAAATCGGATCGCATCGTATTGATAGGGAACAACCTTTGCTCTCGCATGATGAATTTTGGGCATTTTGAAACGGAGCTTCATTTGCGCTACCCAGATAGCTTGCTTTTTATCCGCAACATGTGTGATGGAGGGAATACACCTGGTTTCCGTCCACATTCAGGGAGGGAATCACCATGGGCTTTTCAGGAGGCAGAGCTGTTTCAAACGGAACTGGCCAATAAATCGGGCAGTCAAGGACATTTTGAAACACCGGATGAATGGCTTACCCGATTGAGCGCTGATGTTATTGTGGCATTTTTCGGTTACAACGAATCATTTGCAGGGGAGGCAGGCTTGGAGAATTTCAAAGGAGAACTGTCGGCATTCATTCAACACAGCAAAGCGCAACGATACAACGGCGAGTCAGCACCTCAATTGGTTTTGGTGTCACCTATTGCTTTTCAGGATTTATCTGGTAAATATGATTTGCCGGATGGCAAAAAAGAAAACGCAAATCTTTTATTGTACACCCAAGCTATAGAGGAAGTAGCTGCTCGTGATAGCGTTCCATTTGTGGATGTTTTTCATTCAACAAAAAAATGGTTCGAGGCTGGAGAGCAGCTCACCCAAGATGGCTTCCAGTTGAATGATGCTGGTTATGAGCGTTTTTCAAAATTGATTGCAGATAAAATATTTGGTGGAGAGGTGGCTGTAGCTGGTCAGCACAGGTCATTAGTGAAAGAGGCTGTTTTGGAAAAAAATTGGTTTTGGCATAATGACTTCAAAATCCCAAATGGAGTGCATGTTTTTGGTCGCCGGTACGATCCCTTTGGCCCTGATAATTATCCAGCCGAGCTCCAGAAAATTCGTGAAATGACAGAGCTGCGTGATCAAGCTATTTGGAGCGCTGCGAAAGGGGAGAAAATGGATTTGGCGGAAGCCGATAAAAATACGAACTCATTGCCTCCTGTGGAAACAAACTACAATAAAGAAGGAGGGCCATCAGAATATTTGTATGGCGAGGATGCATTGTCAAAGCTGGAAACTGCTCCTGGCTTCCAGGTCGAGCTTTTTGCCTCTGAAAAAGAATTTCCGGACTTGGCTAATCCCGTTCAATTATCATTCGATAATCAAGGTAGACTTTGGGTAGCAGTGATGCCCAGCTATCCACATTATCGCCCCGGCGACAGCAGGCCGAATGATAAATTGTTGATTCTTGAAGATACAGACGGTGATGGAAAAGCAGATCAGCAGACAATTTTTGCAGATGGGCTACACCTGCCAATCGGGTTTGAATTTGCGCCCGAAGGGGTTTATGTTTCTCAGGGTACAAATCTGGAATTATTGATCGATTCAGATGGCGATGACCGTGCGGATAAAAAAGAAATCATTTTGAGTGGTTTTGACGACCACGACACACACCATGCGATCAGCGCTTTTTGTGCCGATCCATCGGGTGCCATTTATATGGCAGAAGGTGTTTTTCTGCATACCAATGTAGAAACAGCTTATGGCCCTGTACGTGCAACGAACGGTGGTTTTTATCGATATAGTCCACAGCGCCACTATCTGGAACGCACTTCACAAGTCTCAATCCCAAACCCCTGGGGTATTGCTTTCGATGAATGGGGGCAAAACTTCTTTGCCGAAACCTCTGGGCCAGATGTGCTCTGGATGATGCCGGGCAGCAATAAACCATTATACGGTGTGGCTTCGCCAAAATCACGGAATCTCATTGAAGTTGCACATCGAGTGCGGCCGACTTCTGGCCTTGAATTTGTGTCGAGTCGCCATTTCCCTGAGGAAATGCAGGGCGATTTACTTATCAATAATGCCATTGGGTTTTTGGGCATGAAACAGCATTCAATGCGTGATGATGGAACTGGTTATTCAAGTGAGCACCGCCAGGATTTAGTAGTGGGTACCGATCCAAATTTCCGGCCAGTGGATATGGAGTTTGCACCGGATGGTTCGCTCTATTTTATTGATTGGCATAATGTGCTTATTGGACACATGCAGCACAATGCCCGTGACCCGCTCAGAGATCATGTACACGGCCGAGTATACCGTATTACCTACCCTTCCCGTCCGTTAGTTGATCCTGCGGAGGTTGCCGGAGCAAGTACTGAAGCCCTTTTAGATAACTTAAAATTGCCAGAATATCGCACTCGATATCGTACTCGCCGGGAGTTGCGTGGGCGCGATGCTTCGGAGGTATTGGCTGCTGTTGATATTTGGGTTTCAGATTTGGATGAGAGTGGTGCAAAATATGAACACCATCTTTTGGAGGCGCTTTGGGTTACTTGGAGTTTGAACAAAATTGATACATCCTTGCTCGTGAAGTTGCTAAATGCAGAGGATTTTAGGGCGAGAGCTGCTGCTGTAAAGATATTGCGATATGCTGGCCACCAAGTTGAAAATCAGGAAGCATTGCTCATGAAAGCGGCACAAGACGATCATGGAAGAGTACGATTGGAGGCTTTAGTTGCAGCTTCTTGGTTGACACCGGACGTTGGAAGACCGATTGTGTTAGAAGCTGGGAAAAAGCCATTGGACGATTGGATGACTACAGCTTATGATGCCGTGCTGGCTCATTTTGCAGGCCGCACGTTCAAAGAACAAAAAGCGGAAGAAGAGGGGACAAAACTTGAGGGTGTTGACAAAGATTTATTTCTTGCAGGCAGGGAAATTTACCGCAGGGAAGGTTTTTGCAGCACTTGTCATCAGTCAGATGGAGCGGGGCTTCATTCTTCTGGTTATCCTCCGCTTACAGGAACAGAATGGACAACTGGTAATGAAGAGCGTCTAATAAAACTGACATTACGGGGCATTTATGGCTCTATCGAAGTCAATGGGAAAACGTATCCGGGGCAAGTTCCAATGACGCCATTTGGTGGTATGCTGAATGATGAAGAATTAGCGGCAGTCTTGACTTATGTCCGAAATTCTTTTGGCAATGAAGCATCACCAATAAAACCAGATAAGGTAAAAGAGGTTCGAGCTGCAATTGCGAATAAAAAAGGATTTTATACTGCGGAGGAATTATTGGAAACGCATCCTATTGATGAGAAAGTGCAGTAATTTTAATTTTTAAAACAGCCTCTAAATGAAAAAGTCAACTAATATTTTTTTGCTATTAATTGTTTCTGCTTTTATTTTTTTTAATTGTAGAAATATAGCAACTAAAAATCCTCCAACTGGTGATATAGAAAAAATGCCAATCCAATGGATTAATTATTCTGGAAATAATGGATTGAAAAAAAATAAGAAAATAGTATTCGTTAGTGGTGACGAAGAATATCGTTCAGAAGAAGCCCTGCCTCAGTTAGCAAAAATGCTTTCCACACAACACGGTTTTGATTGCACGGTCTTATTTTCACAAGATCCTGCCAAACCCGGAATTGTTAATCCAAATTATACTCAAAATATTCCCGGTTTAAATGCCTTGGAAAATGCTGATTTATTAATTTTATTTACTCGCTTTAGGGCATTACCGGATAGTCAGATGCAATATTTCGAAAATTATTTATTGTCCGGAAAACCAATTATCGGAATCCGTACAGCAACACATGCCTTTCATTTTAAAGATAGCCTGAGTAATTTTAAAAATTGGGGAAATTATTTTAATGCTGAAGATTCAGAGTGGAATGGAGGTTTTGGGAAATTGGTTTTGGGAAATAATTGGTACACGCATCATGGCCACCATAAACACCAAAGCACAAGAGGTGTTTTTGCTAATAATGAAAATTTGCATCCGATATTAAGTGGAATTAAAGACGGTACAATTTGGGGCGCAACAGATGTGTATGGAATTCCATTTCCCTTTCTCGAAGAAATACAGCCTATAGTTTTGGGGCAAGTTGTCAATAGGGCTGAAGAGTTTAATGAAGAGGACTTGTTTTTTGGGATGAAAGAAACAGATCAGGAAATAGCGACTGAAAATCCTGCCAGTAAAAATAAATATAATCCGAATGATCCAATGATGCCGATTATTTGGGAGAAGCCTTATAAATTATCCGGCGGCAAAAAAGGCAAGTCCATTACTTCAACCATTGGTGCTTCATCTGATTTATTAAATGAACCGCTCCGGCGAGTATTTGTGAATTCTACTTATTATTTAACCGGCTTGCCAGTTCCAGAAAATGCGAATGTCAACTTGGTTGGAAATTACGAACCTTCCCAATTTAGCTTTCACGATGATCAATATTGGATTGATAAGAATATTAAAGTTGCTGATTATCAGGAATAAGTTTTTAAACATGGATTTATTGGTTAATAATGGTTAAAAAAATGGAAAGAACCAGTCTTTTTATTAGTTACGCTCGAAATGACAAGAAATGGTTGGATTTATTGCAAGTCCATCTTAGTGTGCTTGAACGCAATTACGAACTCATTATTTGGGACGATACAAAAATCCGCCCTGGATCAAATTGGCGAAAAGAAATTAAAAAGGCAATGGGATCAGCAAAAGTTGCGCTGCTTTTAATAAGCCCACATTTTTTAGCGTCTGATTTTATTGCTGAGGAAGAACTCCCTCCTTTATTAGCTGCTGCGGAAGAAGAAGGCGCATTGATTTTTCCATTAATTATTAGCTACTGTATGTTTGAGGATATGCCTTCTTTATCCAAGTTTCAAGCTGTAAATCCAGTTTCGTTACCACTTATTAATATGAAAGAAGGGGAACGAGATGAATTGTTTCTCAGGGTAACGCAGGAAGTTAAAGCAGCACTTATAGAGGTGAATGATACAGAAAAACCCAGTAAAAAGAAACCTGTTGAACGGAATATAAAATCAAAAGGGAAAGAAGTAATTAAATTATCGGTCGCAAGGGCAAGTGTCTTGAAAGTGCTTTTATTAGATGAGGAAGAAAATGGCCTATCAATTTCTGCCATAAAAGAAAAATCTAAAATATCTAACAGGAGATTTGTTCATCAGGCTGTCCAGGAAATGGAATCGCTGGAACTTGTGAGTAAAAACAATATTGGTAAAAATGTCTACTGGAAACTGTCCGAAGAAGGAAAAAGGCTGGTGGATGCACTAAGTGAGTCAATCATTTTTGATTGAGCGGGCTCACCGTGGCTACTCTGTTTTTACGTCCTGAGCGAGACGGGGCACTAAGTAAGCCGGGAATTGTTTTGAAAATAGCTCATCCTAAGGCCTTTATTCCTACTATGGACATCCTTACTGTTCCAAATGCAAATGGGTGATAATCGACGGTTCATTTGTGTATTGTATTCCGTGCACATGAAAGGTGGATCGGAATAAATTATGAGCCGTTCTATCGTCCCCAAAAAGCTTTGAACAATGGTGTCTCTGAATAAAGACTCTTGAACTTTTTTGAATTTCGACATGACGTATTGTTATTAAGATTAAAAAACAAATAATTAATTGACTGTGCAAAAATGGGCGTAATATTATTTGGATGCTGTTAAGGCTTAGTTAAGTAAAGTGTTTAATATGATAATGTTTTCCTAAACCAAAAGATACAGGAACAAATTTCAATTGTGGATAAAAAAAATATAAGGAACAGGGTTTGAAGAGCAATACTATGGTGAAACAAATTACTACGAGATATACTCAAAACGAAGTGGTTTGGGAATTTGATTTCCTGCAAACCAATGGTTTTGAGGATATGCCGACGGAGAAATGGTTTAATTTTTCCCAAATCATTTCGGAATCGGTATAGTTAATTAGAATATACTCGTCACATCGAATTGGTTAAAATTTATCCTTTCCAAAGGCGCAATAAGACTATTTCACCCGCCAATGCTAATAAAGCTAAAATAACGCACCAACGCCATAAGATGACTCCTCTACTCCTATCGCTCACCAAATCAGTGAGGCTGGCTGCGGCTTCATTTGTTAGGACACTCACATTGGCTGGAGCCATTTCCCTTAATTGATTGATAGAGACATAAGCTAGGTTGGATTCTCTGCGGTCGTAGTTGAAGGCATATTTTGCGAGGATAGAATCTTGGGACAAAAACAGGTCGTAATAGCCTGCTGTCGGAACTTGGTTTTGAACACCCAAATAAACTTTGGAAGTGACGATACGCTGTTGTGGTATAAACTCTTCAGCCTCGCCTTTTAGCTTGTAAACACTTTCTCCACCTCGTACGACATTCTCTGCCTCAATCGTATTATCCTGACCAATGGTATAGGCGATTGGGCGCTCTCGGCTACTGGATATGGCCATTTTGTAAAGCATCGGGATGAATATCTCCCCACTTTTTGAAAGGTTGCTGTATTCCTCAGCCAAAGGCGCTGTACATAAATAAAGTGCTCCTTGCCCACTTTTATATTTTGCCAAAAATGTATTGCCATCACGGTAGGTAAGCAGCTTTTCTTCAATTCGACTGGCAAAATTGCTCAGCCTGTAATTCCCTTTGGTGACAGGAAGTTTCAGATTTGCAGACCTGTTTTCAAATACATCCTTGAAAATGAATTCTTCTGTATTGATGTCACTAACGTTGCGTTCCTGTGATTCAAAATTTTGTATTTCATTTGCAGGAACACTTTTTAAAAACGATTCATAGGTAGACACATTTGCATTGGCAGCAGGAAATAAAAGTACGTTGCCGCCATTTTCAATATATTGCTTCATTTCAAAAGCAAGCCCAGACGAAATATTTATCAATCCGTTAGATATGATCAGCTGATAAGAGGCAAATTTTGAATAATCCAAATTCCGGCTTAACTGGTTGGTCACTTTAAAATATTCGATGCCTTTGAATGCAGCATCCAGCTTTTCATCTTGTGATTGCTCATTTATGATGAGCACATTCACTTCATCTTTTACATTATAAGTGAAATAATAATGATCGTCGAATTGCACTGGATAATCTGTAATTGCCAGCTCTGCTTCTGACCAACCAGTCTGACGGATGTTGATGTTTACGGTATCTGTAACTGATGAGCCGGCTGGAATAGACAACTCGCCTACTGGCTTGACCTCTCCATCGTACTTTACAGACAACCGGACATTGTCTGCAGCTTCATTGCTCCAGTTTTTAACTTTTACTACAAGTGGATTAGGCTGATTGAGCATTTGGACTGGTGCTTCGAACCAGGCGCTATCTATACTTACATTATTTTCCTGAACAGCCTGCAATGGTACAAAATTGACCTCCATGAGTGAGTCCTTGAAATTTTGGAGGTCGGTTGTATTTTTTTGAAAATCCGAAATCACATAGGCTACTTTGTTTTCAGCCTGACCGCTGCTTGTTGCTTGCTGTTGCCTTGCAAGGATTTGAGAAATTGTCCGAACAGCTGGTGAGGTTTTAATTTCTTCAATCAATCCGATAGCCTCTTCTTTTCCAACTAACCTTTGATGACGCCCTTCAAAATCATTTGTAAGCAACTGAAACCGATCTTCCACAGCATAAGCATTCACAATTTCTTTCGCCCGTTGTTTGGCTTTTTCAATCAGCTTTGCTTCTTCGCTTAAAGCATCCATACTGTAAGAGTTGTCTACAAAAACACTTACTGCATTTTCACCAGTTTTAACTTCTACATCCTGAGGGATAAATGGTTGTGCAAAAGCAAACACCAAAAAGGCAGTTGCTAAACAACGCATCAATAAAACTAATAAATTGCGGAGCTTTTGGCGGGCAGAAGTTTCTTCTTTCACCTCTTTCAAAAAGCGCACATTGGTAAAATACACTTTTTTAAACCTACGGAAATAGAATAGGTGAATAATGATTGGGATAGCCAAAGCGGCCAAAGCGAATAAAAATGTCGGATATACAAATTGCATGAATAAGGTCTGTCAAGTAAAAGGTTAAAAGGAAAAAGAAAAAAGTAACTTGGGAAAGCAGTCAAACTAAACAATAGGCAAAGTATGATCTTTTTACTTTTTCCTTTCAGGTACAAATGTAAGTGGGGCCTATCTTTTACGCTTTAAAATCTATTTTGTTTTACGGAAAAAGATTCCATATCTTGGAAACTGCAAATTGCTCATCATAAACTATGACCAACTATGAAAAATACGCTGTACTATTCCGCTTTACTATGCGCTGTTTTCATTTTCACTCAATGTGCTGCTATAAAAGTTTCCAAACAATCCGCTGCCAACAAAGAAACCATAAGGTTGTGGTTTGAAGAAGGTTGGAACCATAACCGTAATGAAGAACTCATAGAACGGGTGTTTCACCCCGAATGGTCAGATGGCAATCCGCTACGGCCTGGGCAAGTAGTAGGACATGAAGGGATGCGCCAATTGGTTCAATTTTACAAAGAAGCCTTTCCAGATGCTCATTTTACGATTACGCACGTTTTTGCTGATGATAAACAAGCGGCCATCAGGTACGAAGTAGAAGCCACTCATTTCGGTGATGCTTTTGGTATGCCAGCAACAGGGAAAAAATTTACATCTACAGGATTAGTTATTTACGAAATGAGAGATGGAAGAATATACCGGAGTTGGCAGGAACTTGATTTGATGGGTATTATCAATCAACTGAAAGATTGATAAAGTAAGGAATGATTGCAAGCAGAAGGGGCGCTTTTCTAAAAAGCGGCCCTTCTGTTTATACGGCTAACTTACACTTTCCTACTTTTGGCGCTTCAAAAAATCGCATCTCAGTGCCCGAGCAACATAACCATTCAAAAGGGAAAGTAGCTTTTGTCGTGCCGTACAAATTTGTTCCACCAGTAAATGGTGGGCACAAAGCGGCATATGGGTTTTGCGAATATCTTTCGAAAGAGTTAGAAGTTGTTTGTTATTCTTCAAAAGATAACCGTTTAGAAACACCCCCGCCTTTTAAGTTAGATTGCCTGTTTTCTGATTCCAAATTCAAATACATCAATCCTTTTTTACTACTCCGCTTTTATATTTCGTTCAAAAAGAAAAAGATTAGTGTTTGCGTATTGCACCAACATTTTATGGGGTTGTTATTATGGCCATTATTGAAAATAATGGGGATTCCGATGGTTGTTTTTGTTCAAAATATTGAATTTCAAAGGTTCAAGAGCATGGGTAAATGGTGGTGGCGCATGATGTTTTGGACGGAAAAATGGATTTATAAAAAATCATCGCACCTATTCTTCATTTCTGGTGATGATCAAAAAGCTGCAATTGATATTTTTCAACTTGATCCCGCTTTTTGCGTAGAAGTACCTTATGGTACATCATATAAATCTCCCCCTGTGGGTAATAAAGAAGCAAGAAAAAAGATCGTCAAAAGGCATGGGCTTGATGAAAGGAGTTTCCTGATCTTGTTTTTTGGTCCACTATCATATCAACCGAATATGGAGGCTGTCAGCAATATTGTTGATTTTATTGTGCCTTTATTGAAACATAACCTCGATTTTCGCTTTAAATTCTTGATCTGCGGCGGTGGTCTGCCAGAAAATAAAAAGGAGTGGATCAGCAAAGACGGCGTATCATATCTCGGTTTTGTAGAAGACATTGATGAGTATGTCATGGCTGCTGATCTTATCATTAACCCCGTGACCACTGGCGGTGGGGTGAAAACAAAGGTCGTCGAAGCAATCGCCCTCAATAAAACAGTGCTGTCGAGTATGACTGGTCTCATCGGCATGCACACTGAACCATGTGGCCAGAAGCTGATTGGAGTTGGGGATCATGACTATGGTGCATATTGTAATGCTATTTTGCGGAACGCAAATGCAAACACACCCAATACACCCACCTCGTTTTACGATTTTTATTATTGGGGAAATACCGTGCGGGCTGCTGTTGATGTTTTGAAAAGAAAGACAAATGACAATACTTGAAAAATTCCTTCAATCGAAGTTCATGGAGCGTACACGACGCTTCCTTGGCACCAAGACGGGTATTTTCTTGAAATTAAAAAGGTTTACTGCATCTGCTAGTGAGGACATGAGGATAGCCATGCTGATGAACCACATGGGCATCAAGTATGTGATAGATATTGGTGCTAATACGGGGCAGTTTGCAGAATCATTGTATGACTTTGGATATAAAGGAAAGGTGATTTCTTTTGAACCCGGAGATGTAGCTTATCAAGAACTTCTTGAGCGAAGCGAGAAATATCCGAATTGGACAGTTGCTGAAAAATGTGCAATTGGAGCTGCTGATGGTGAGATCGAAATTAACATCACAGACGATTCAGTATTTAGTTCCGTTCTGGAGATCAAAGATAACTTTGCAAGTGATTTACCCAAGGCAAAAATAGTACGCACAGAGAAAGTACCTATTTATGCAATTGATTCAATTATCGACAAATATATTGATCCTTCGGAAAGAAATATTGTATTAAAGATCGACACTCAAGGATATGAAAAAGAAGTGATCACAGGTGCTGCTAAAACTATAAAGCGCGTAAAAGGTGTAGATATAGAGATTCCTTTTTATGCCATTTACGAAAACACAAAATTTACTTTTTACGATATCATTGATCTAATGAAAAAAGAAGGCTTCCAGCCTTACAGTATAAATACAGAAGGCGTTGATCTTGCTACTGGCAGAGTAAATACTGTAGATGGCCTGTTTTTTAGGGAATAATCTTTTGGTTCAAAGTTCTTGGTTGGTATGTGCATCGTTCTTCAAACCAAAAGCTAAGAACCGAAAACCAAGAACGAACTATTGAAGTACGTCGTAATCATTCCAGCATATAATGAGGAGCAGTTTATTGGCAATACGATTGAATCTATAGCCCAGCAGACGCTCTTGCCTGCCCAAGTAATTGTAGTCAACGACGGTTCTACTGATAATACAAAGTTGGTTGTCCAAAGATTTTGCGATCAATACGCTTGGCTAAAGTTGATCAGCAGCGAGAAAAAGACGAAGCATGCCGGAGGAGGAAAAGTGGTACGTGCTTTTTTTAGAGGATATGAGGCTATCAATTCTGGTTACGAGGTAGTAGTAAAACTGGATGCAGATCTTATTTTGCCGTTCAACTATTTTGAAAAAGTAATGGCTATGTTCGCTTCCAATCCAAAATTAGGTATAGCCGGAGGAATTCATAAGGTGGAGCAGGATGGTAAATGGGTTTTTGAAAAAATGGCGGATAAAGACCACGTTCACGGTGCGTATAAAGCTTATCGCAAGGCCTGTTTTGAGCAGACAGGAGGCCCACGACCCAGCATTGGATGGGACTCTCTCGACGAATTGATAGCTCGGTATCATGGTTGGGAAATCAAAGCTGACCATTCGCTTTTAATAAAGCACAGTCGAGTTACAGGCACTGAAACCGGCATCGTCCGTGTAAAATATCAGATCGGTTGGTCTTGGTATCGGATGCGATATGGATTTTTCATTGCTATTATTAGCGCCGTCAAATTGGGTATGAACCGCCCTCCAATATTTTTTTCAGGAGTGGCAGCTTTGGTTGGTTGGTTTCAGGCATGGTTCAGGGCTGATAAGTTTATTGTAAATGAGGAGGAGGGCAGATTTATCAGACAATTTAGATGGCAGCGGATTCTTCAAAAATTGAATGGCAGAAGATGAAAACACAATTGAAGCATGTATTCAAGACTTCTGCCATATACAGTATAGGCAACCTTGCAAATAAGGTAATTGGATTCGTTTTATTACCACTTTATACAGACTACCTTACCACACACGATTATGGTGTTTTAGGAATCTTAGAAGCTACAGCGACCATTTTAGTAGCTGTACTAAGTTTCCGTATTCCTACTGCTATGATTCGGTGGTGCTCCGATACCGAAAATGCTGAGCAGCAGCGGTCTCTTGTTTTTACATCTTTTGTCAGTCTATTTCTTTTGGTGCTTTGTGTAAATGCGTTACTTCAACCATTTAGTGAAAATTTCTCTATCCTCTTTTTTGAGAAAACGGATTTCAAACTCTTTTTTCAGCTACTTTTCTTATCTGTAGGTTTGGAAATATTGGGAAGAATCCCGCTTGAATTTTTACGCTTTGAGGAAAAAGCGTTCAATTTCATTTCGGTCAATCTATTGAAGTTGATGGTCATGCTAAGCCTCAATGTTTACCTAATTGCATGGAGAGGCATGGGAGTGGAGGGCATTTTGATCAGTCAGGTTGTTGGACACGGTTTGGTATTGTTGGTAACGTCGGTTTATCTCATTTCCAATTTTAGATACAAATTCGATCTGCCAGCCCTAAGAGAAATGTTAAGGTATGGCTTCCCGCTTATTTTTTCCACTTTATCGGCCATGCTCATCACACTGGCCGACAGGTATATTCTTCCATACTTCCACGATTACGATGATTTGGGTATATATTCCCTTGCGTATAAAATAGCCAGTGTTACTAATGTGTTTTTGATCACTTCCTTCCAATTGGGATTCCTGCCGATTGCATTCAAGCGACACGGCGAGCCAGACTTCAAACCTTTTTTGAATAAAGTGTTCGTTTATTTTGGATTATTGCTTACTACTTGTACACTTTTCATTTCCTTTTTTTCAAAAGAAATAATCAAGACTTTTTCAAAGGATACAGCTTATTGGGAGGCATACGGATTAGTGCCTATAATTGGGATGGTGTTTATTTTAAATGGACTCGAATACCTGTTCACACTTGGTTTTCATTTTACTAAAAAGACAAAATACCATATCAATATCGTACTGGTCGGCCTGATTGTGAATATCACACTCAATTTATTGTTGATCCCGAAATACGGTGCGTACGGCGCTGCCTGGGCCACCGTTGCAACTGGAATCATAACTGTAATTTACAGCTATAATCTCTCACAGCGATTTTACAAAGTGGATTATGAACTCGGCAAAATTTACCGATTAGTACTGATTAGTATTATTTTTGTGTTGGTGCTTTATGCTATTAATGATAGTGAGCTATATATTAGATTCAGCTTGAAAATATTGCTGCTAATTCTTTTTCCGGTTATCCTCTGGATTATAGGTTTTTTCGACATTAAAGAGCTCGAGCAATTGGATAAATGGTATAAGAAAATCAAATCTGGAAAGATGAATTAGATTAGCTATTTTGATGGTTTTAAAATATTTGACTAAACCTGGCAAAATAAGATACATGACATACGCCGAAAGACATGCGTGGCGATTTAAACGCACTATTGAATTTTTAAAAACACATGCTCCTCCACCTGCCAAAGTCCTTGATTTAGGCACAGAAAATCCTTTCACTCCTATCTTAAAAGAAGAAGGGTATGACGTTACTAACACAACAGGGGAGGATCTCGATATAGATTTCGACATAGTAAGGAAGCCTGGGCATGATTTGGTTACGGCTTTCGAAATTTTCGAGCACATGGTGGCCCCTTTCAATGTTCTTCGCTCAATTGAAGCTAAAACGTTGGTAGCTTCAGTACCATTGGCACTATGGTTTGATAAAGCATATTGGAGTGAAATGGAGGCATGGGATAGGCATTACCATGAGTTTGAAGATAGACAGTTCAATATGGTGCTGGAAAAGGCAGGATGGAAAGTTATCCATTTTGAAAAATGGTCAGAACCGTTAAAAAAGATTGGCGTACGTCCATTCTTGAGAAATATCACACCACGATATTATATAGTACATTGTAAAAGAGGATAATATTGGTTGTTGAAAAAGTAATAAATAAAATGAGAGTTTTTGTTTTGTGTACAGGTAGAAATGGATCTTATGCGTTTATGAGAGCTTGTCAACATATTGAAAATTATACCTGTGGACATGAGTCTTTATCTAGTAAGCTTGGAGCCTCAAGATTTGCTTATTCAGACAACCATATAGAAGTCGATAATCGTCTTAGCTGGTTATTGGGTAGGTTGGACAAAAGAATAGGAAATGATGCATTTTATGTGCATATGGTTCGGAATAGGGAAGACACCGTTGCTAGTTTTAATCGAAGATGGGAATCAAAAGTAAGTATCATAAAAAGCTATTGCCAAGGAATATTAATGACGCCAGTTGAGAAAATAAGAAAAGAAAGACGAGCAGAAATATGCGGTGACTACTATGATACAGTAAATGCGAATATTCAGTTTTTTCTCAAAGACAAATCGAATAAAATGACGATTCGATTGACAACAGTAGAAGATGATTTCAAATCCTTTTGGAAAAAAATAAATGCAAAAGGAAATTTAGAAAACGCATTGTCAGAATTTAATATGCAACATAATAAATCGGTCAATAATAGCTGGGATGAAATGAGATATAAAACGAAATTGTTTATATTGAGCAAGTTTAAAAAATGATTCCAATGCCTGAAAAGTCAATTTTTGTCAAATCAATTTTATTTTTTTTATTAACTGCTTATGCCTTTTCGGATTTGGCGATTTGCCAAACATCAGATGGCTTAATAGCATATTATAAATTTGATGGGAATACTCAAGATGATAGCGGGAACGGACTTAATGCAGTCGTTGGAAACAATATTGATTTTGGCATTTTTGAAAATGCTTTAGTCATTAAAGATGAAGTCAATAGTTTTGTTGAACTGCCTTTTGATTTACTCAACGGTATTGGTGATTTTACAATATCTGCTTTTGTTAAAATAAATGGACTAAATAGTAATAATAATTTTATTTCTGGGGCAAATGTTTTTACTGACAATGCTATTGTTATTGGATACAATTCTATAACTACTGATAATTTTCAGGATGGATGGAATTTGATTTTTGGAACAAATAAGCACTTTTTCCAAATTGATACGACAATAAATGATGGTGACTTCCATCATGTTGTTATTTCTCGGGATGGAAATTTTGCAAGATTATTTATTGATTGCGAAAAAGTAGGCAGCGATATTATTGTAAATGGCGAACCTTTGATGATAGCCGAAAATGGGTTATTTATTGGACAAGACCAAGACTGTATAGGTGGCTGTTTCCAGCCTGGTCAAAATTGGAATGGAGGAATTGATGAACTGAGATTTTATAACAAAGCATTGTCTTTTGGTGAAATTAGAGAGCTTTGTCAATTGTCTTTAATTGATAATTATAATTCGAAAAATAATTTTAAACTATTTCCAAACCCTTTTTATAGTACTATCACAATTGAACACTACTCTGACAAAAATTTAAAATATGAAGTGGTTGACGTCTTGGGTGAAATTGTGGATTCAGGAGTTATTTTCGGAAACACAATTCATGTGAATTCAGCACTAAGAGCTGCAAGTTATTTATTGTTAATAAAAAATGAAGACTCAACTATTATTCAGGTGTTTAAAATTTTCAAAATTTAAGCTCGAATAATTACAACCATAACCAACACCACATCAATGCCGAAACTAAAAAATTTCCTCCCTCATATTTATGCTTGGCTTATCATGCTGGCGTTCTCCATCTTTTATTTTAAGCCTGTTGTGTTTGAAGGCTACACCTTGCAACAAGGTGATATCCTCCGAGCTGGGGGAATGCAAGGGGAAGTGAAAAAGATGCAGGAAGAAACAGGAGTGTACCCACTTTGGACGAATGCTATGTTTGCTGGAATGCCTACCTATCAAATCAGGTATACTTCTAAAAGTTTGTTGAAGCCATTATTTAGAGCTGGTGTATTGGGCAATAGACAAGGCGCCCCCCACACTGCAGCTCTACTCCTCATGACTGGTTTTTACTTTTTATTAGTTGTGATGAAAGTGGACTGGCGGCTGGCTGTTGCTGGAGCGATTGGATTTGGGCTTTCGGCGAATGCTATTGATTTGATAGAAGCAGGACATGCAACCAAAGTGATGACCATCGCCTATCTGGCACCGACACTGGCAGGTATAGTGCTGACTTATCGAGGTAAATATTGGCTGGGAGCTGGAATAACGGCTCTTTTTATGGGCTTGCAGATTTATTCTAACCATGTGCAAATCACTTATTATTTCGGTTTGTCGCTGTTGGTTTTTGGCATATTGTACTTAGTGGATGCATTGAAAAATGGGACAATGCCGCATTTTATTAAGGCTTCACTTTTTACGGTAGCGGCTATGTTGTTGGGAGTAGCGTCAAATACTGGTAAGCTCTGGACAACCTACGAATACTCTCAAGAAACAATAAGAGGGAAATCGGAATTGACACAAAAAGCTGCTGGCGCTTCTGGTTCGACTGCTGGAGAAGGAGGCTTATCGAAAAGTTATGCTTTTGGGTGGAGTTATGGTATTCTGGAGACATACAATTTACTGATTCCGAACTATGTAGGAGGCAGTAGCGTAGAGTCATTTGCGAGCGATCCAAACAGCGCAACCATTAAAGAATTACGGAAACTTCCAGATTCGCAACAGGCGATGGCGATGGCTCAGCAAACCACTCATTATTGGGGCTCTCAGCCTTTCACCATGGGTGGGGTTTATCTCGGATCTATAATCATTCTTGCTTTTTTCCTTGGGTGTTTTTTGGTAAAAAGTCCATTTAAATGGTATGCTGTCATTGCTGCTGTAATGGCCATTATGTTTGCTTGGGGCGATAGTTTTAAAGCATTCAATTATTTCGTTTTTGACTACTTCCCATTGTATAATAAATTCAGGGCTGTAACTATGGCCTTGAGCATCACCAATTTCTTTACGGTGTTATTGGCGATTCTTGGGTTAAAAGAATTTTTTGACAAAAACCTGAGCGAAGCAGAGCGGAAATCAGCGCTTGTGAAAGCAGGCGCTATTACTGGCGGTTTAGTGTTGTTAGGATTATTGCTGAGCTTCGGTTTAGACTATGCTAAAGACGGCGAAAACCTACCTGCCGCAGTCGCTGCTGCTGTCGCTGAGGATAGGGCAGCTCTTTTGCAAGCCGATGTGGGCCGTACATTCTTGTTTGTAGCATTGGGTTTTGGATTGCTATGGGCCTGGATGAAGTTTCGTTTTAATGCCGTCTTGGCTGTCATCGGAATTGGACTTTTCTCACTCATTGATATCTGGGGAATAGGAACACGGTTTATCGGTGAAGAGGATTATATTCCTAAAAACCAGTTAGAGGGAATAAAAGAGGCCTCTGATGTTGATAAGCAGATTTTGGCAGATCCTGATCCACATTATCGGGTCGCTGATTTTCGGAGGAATCCTTTTTCTGATGCGATGGCTTCTTATCATCATAAGAGTATAGGTGGTTACCATGCCGCTAAATTGATGCGATATCAGGAATTGATCGAGAAATATCTTGGCGACCCAGCTGGAAATGGGCCAATATATGGAATGCTTAACGCTAAATATTTTATCAATCAAAGCGGTCAGGTTATCCGAAATCCAGATGCCTTAGGTAATGCATGGTTTGTAAAATCCTTGGAAACTGTACCAGACGCTGATGCTGAATATAATGCACTCGCTGATCTTGATCCACGAAACAATGCCATTGCCAGTGAAAAATATATTGGAGATCTAAAAGGATTCCAACCTCAATTTGACAGTACAGCTACCATTCGACTCACCAGTTATCATCCAGATGAAATGGTGTATTCTTATTCAGCTAAATCTGACCAATTAGCAGTGTTCTCTGAAGTATATTATCCTCCTTCCAAAGGTTGGAAAATGTTCATCGATGGGCAGCCAGCTCCTGATTTCACAAAAGTTAATTTCTTGCTACGGGCCGCTAAATTACCTGCTGGCCAGCATGAAGTAAAGATGGTATTTGCACCGAAAAGCTATTATACTGGTGAAACAATTTCGTTGGTAGCATCACTGTTGGCAGTGATAATACTTGGGTACGGTATTTTTTGGTTCAACAAAAACTACCAATGGCCCTCGCCTGCAAATTTGCCGAAGGCGGACATTAAAGAAAAAGAAAGTTCCGTAAGAAAGGCTAAACCTACAAAGTCTAAAAAACGGAAATAATAAACTTTTTTTTGTCGGCAAATAGGCGCTTTGGCATTGTGGCCTTAGCGCCTATTTTTTATTGAATATGCTGAGGGCGTTAGGCTCTTCAACTTCTTTGCATTAGTAATCCAGAGCGTTAACCTTCAAGTGGTTGTGCGTAAATCACCTTGATTTCCTAACTGGAATCGGCCCTTGGAAATATTCTGCATAATTTTTGACTTAAAAGGAAAATATCCAAACTTATTCTCTTTCCCCCACCTAAATATTTATTAGATTTGATCGGCTGATTATTCAGTGAATCCCAAATCAGAATCCCAACCCGATCTCATATTAACAACCATTTAAATATGCGCCAACTTACCACCCTTATCTTTCTATTCTTTATGGCGGGACTGCCGCTCTCTCTACAAGCCACCCACATTGTGGGAGGAGAAATGACTTACAAATGCCTTGGAAATGACCAGTATGAAATAAAACTGACCGTTTTTCGAGATTGCTTCAATGGTATTCCCTGGTTTGATAATCCAGCGGCCATTGGCATTTTTAGCAATGAAACAAACCTGTTTATAGGCAATGTTTTAGTGCCGCTTGATCCAGTATTAAATGATACTATCGACCCCACATTGGATGATGACTGCTTGGCAGTTCCCCCCGATGTTTGTGTAAATACAACGACCTATACGACAATAGTTGAGCTGCCTTTTATCTCCGGCGGCTATCATCTGGCCTATCAACGATGTTGTCGAAACAATACAATAGCCAATCTGATTGCTCCGGAAGATGTTGGGGCAACCTATAGCATCGTGGTGTCAGAGGAGGCACTGCTGCAATGTAATTCCAGCCCTGTCTTTAATGAATGGCCCCCTCTTTATTTATGTGTCAATGTGCCTTTCAATATTGACCAATCGGCGGTGGATGATGACGGGGATTCGCTGGTCTATAAACTTTGTAACCCGCTAACTGGTGCGAGCGATCTCAACCCTCAACCCCAGCCACCAAACCCGCCTCCTTATGATACGGTGCCTTGGCTGCCTCCTTATGATGTGTTTTCAATGATAAATTTGCCACCAAATCCACCCATGACCATCGATTCGGAAACTGGACTCCTCACCGGGACGCCAACCATTCTTGGTCAGTTTGTAATTGGAATTTGTGTGGAAGAATATAGAGATGGGGAGTTGATCGGAGTTAACCGAAGAGATTATCAAGTGAATATTGGCGACTGTGAAGCAATTGTTGCGGCTTTTCTTGAGCCAGAATTGATATGCGGTTCAACGACTGTGAATTTCGTAAATGAAAGTATAAATGCCAGCCAATTTGAATGGTGGTTCAACGACCCTGGTAATCCCGGTGCTATGTCCACTGACATTAATCCAACTTATACTTACAGTGATTATGGTGAATATGAAGTGGTACTGGTAGCAGCACCTGGAGCAGCGTGTGTGGATACAACTTTTGCAACAGTTAGTGTCCAGCCAAACTCAGTTATTCCTGATTTTAGTATTGAAATAGTAGAGTGCCTTGAGAATGTACAAATTGTACTGACAGATCTTTCAATAGATACCTTTTCCACTATTGAATCGTGGGAATGGACAATGGATTACAATGGAGACATTTTTACTTCAAATGATCAGCACCCAGTTTTCGAGGTGACACCGCCAGGCGGCGCTACTATCACTTTGGTTGCTACGTCTGCCACAGGTTGTTCAGCAGCAATTACTGAAATTATCCCTATTAAACCGCCGCTGCTTGTTCTTGACCTTGGGCCTGACATTATGGAGTGTTTGCTTGATGAAGTTTTACTCGATGCAGGGCCGGGATTTGCTTCCTATTTGTGGAGTGATGGTAGCGATGAACAGACATTGATAGTAACTGCATCAGGAATCTATACAGTAGAGGTGACAGACGAGTGCGGCATGACACAGATGGACGAAATTATGGTTTCACTCAATGGGCCTATTCTCGATATTGGGCCTGACGTTGATTTATGTAATGGCGAAGCACACCAGTTTGCTTTAACTGGATTTGAAACTTACGTTTGGACACCATCTGACTTTTTGAGTTGTGATGATTGTCCAAATCCAACCTGTACACCTACTTCTACAATCACTTATGTAGTAGAGGGTACAACTGCGGATGGGTGTACCAGCTTGGACACTGTAACGGTCAATGTTTTCCAAAATGTAGAAGTCATAGAAGATGCACAGATTTGTGATGGAGATACTGTATTTGTTTTTGGAAATCCAATTACTACGACAGGCCTATTTTCTGATACCTTGGAAACAGTAAATGGCTGTGACTCAATTCATACGATTAGTGTTGCAGTTTTGCCTAATTCGTTTACAGATGAAACCATTTCAATTTGTTTTGGGGAAAGCGTTGAGATATTTGGTGTGCCAACCAGTGTGGCAGGCACCTACGAAATGACTTTCGATGCGGAGAATGGCTGTGATTCAACGCATACGATTACGCTTGAAGTTTTCGATGAAATAACAATTGATTTTCAAACTACCGATGTGTCTTGCAACGGAGGGGATGACGGTACAGCAACGGCTACAGCATCTGGCGGTACAGGTGGATTCCTCTATTCATGGAGTAACGGAGACACCGGCGAAACGGCAACTAGTTTGCCGGCAGGCGACCATACCGTAACCGTTATTGATGCGGCGGGATGCATTGCAACTGCTACCGTCACTATCAATGAACCCGATCTGTTGCAAGTAAATGCTTTGGCTGAAGATGTAAGTTGCACAGAGCTTGGATCGGTCAGCGCCACTGCAAGTGGAGGAACTGGCAATATTTCTATTTTGTGGAATACAGGCGATGCTACAGCCGTGGTAGATGATCTGAATGCTGGAGAATATACTGTTACCGCAACAGATGAAAATGGATGTACAGCCATAGATATGGTAACCGTATCAGGCGCACTTGGCCCAGATGTAAACATCAATGTGGATCAAGGGTTAACGGAAGATGAGCCCGAGAATGGCCAACTTACCGCAGTTACTTCTGGTGGTACCGCGCCATTTGAATTTGAATGGAACAATGGTGGCACGACCGCTACTATTGACAGCCTTTCATCCGGACAATATATAGTCACCGTTACTGATGCAAATGGCTGTGAAGCTATTGATACAGCAAACCTATTTATTGTAGCCTGTACTGGTGGAAAAATCTGGAATGATGTAGATAGAGATGGCTGTCGCCAGGGCGGAGAATTGGGTATCATGGGAGTTGAACTAACTTTGAACGGCACCGATATTTTTGGCAATACCATACAAGCTGTTACTACCTCCAATTATATTGGAGAGTACATTTTTCTAAACCTGCCGCCTGGAAGCTATCAGGTGACTATGACGATTCCACCTGATTATACATTGACGCAGGCAAACGCCTGCCCTGATGATTTTCATGATAGTGATTTTGCCCCTAACGGTGTTGGGTTAGATAATATCGTTTTAGTGGAAGGGCATTGTTGCTTGATTATAGATGGAGGATTGTACGATTCCTGTATCAACATTACTGATCCAGGAGAAATATGCTGTGACCAAGAACTTTGTGGCCCGGGCAATGACCCGGATCCAATTACTTCAATAGCACCAGCAGTTGGTGCAAGCCAGGTACAATACAAATGGCATTATTCAGAAGTGACAGCATCAGGAGGAGGGTATTGGTTGCCAGTGAAAGATGCTTTTGGCAATTTCGTAACAACGGCTGGCTATGATCCAGGGCCATTGAGTGTTACAACAAAATTTGCTCGTTTTGTGAAAGCTGCAAGTTGTCCTGATTGGTTTAAGTCAAATGAAGTGATCATTACTGTTGATGACGATGCCGTTGCAGCGATCAATATACCAGGGCCAATTTGTGTTGGAGAAAATATCATATTCACTGCTGCGCCAAACGATCCAGGAGCATCATACAATTGGTACTTTGGACCAGGAGCGACACCTGCAACTTCAAATAGCCAATCGCCAACTGTAGTTTGGTCTCAAGGTGGATTCCCTCAGATTTCATTGACGGTCACCAATAATGGTTGTACTTCAGTGGATTATATGCTGATTGCTGTTTCTAACAGTCCAGTTTATTGTGGCACTGCCATTGTTTCCCCAGGTAATGGCTCTTTTGAAACCAATACAGCTGATAAGGAAGGTTTTAAAGTTTATCCAAATCCAGTGACCGATCGAATTCAGGTTGAGTGGAGCAATTCCATTTCGTCTAATGTTGTTGTGGAAATAGTAGGAATGGAAGGACGAATAATATCCTCTCAGGAGGTGCTTGCTGATACTTACTTTTTTGCATCAGACATGAGCAAACTTAATGCAGGTATTTATATGCTTCGAGTCCGTTATAATGATGGTCAACAAGAAGTATTTAAAATAGTAAAGCAGTAAAACAACTGCTGGTTTAAGTATAAAAGGGACGCTTTTTTCGGGAAGCGTCCCTTCTTTTATTTCGTATAAAACCTATATATAGTAGTTGTCTGGTAGGTCTCACCAGGCTGCAACAAAGTAGTTGGAAAATTTGGTTGATTTGGCGAATCTGGAAAATGTTGGGTCTCCAGACAAAACCCAGATCTGTGTTTATAAGCTACTCCGTTTTTTCCGATTAAACTCCCGTCCAGGAAATTCCCTGAGTAAAACTGCATGCCAGGCGCTGTCGTCCAAACTTCCATCGCCCGGCCACTATTGGGCTCATAAACGGTGGCAACCAATTGTACTTCTGGACTTTCATTATTTTTATTGAATACAAAACAATGGTCAAATCCTTTTCCATACACCATTTGACTTTTTTCTACGCCAATATCTCGTCCAATTTTTTTGGCTGCCCTGAAATCAAGTGGGCTGTCGTTTAGTGGAGCAATTTCTCCGGTCGGTATAAGAAATTCATTTACTGGAATAAAGCTATTGGCATAAATCTGCATTTCATGATCGAGAATGGTATTGTTCGCATCGCCGGTCAAATTAAAGTAAGAGTGGTTGGTTAAATTGATAGGTGTAGGTGCATTAGTGGTAGCGCTATATGAGATTCGAAGTTCATTTTTATTATTGAGCGTGTATTCCACTTGAGCTTGTAGCTTGCCCGGATATCCTTCTTCTCCATCAGGACTGGTGTATTGAAGGCTAAGCGTCATATCATCTCTGCCTTCTTTTATTGCAGCTTTCCAAAGTTTCTTGTTAAATCCATTTTGACCACCATGCAAATGGTTTGGGCCATTATTGGTCACAAGCGAATAGCTTTTCCCATCAATTGAGAATTCGCCATTGGCGATGCGGTTGCCATACCTTCCGATAATAGCTCCGAAATATGGATGCTCCCCCAAATACGGCGGCAACGAATCAAACCCAAGTACCACATCATCACGGTTGCCTTTTTTATCAGGCACCAGCAGATGAGTTATTATACCTCCATAATTGGTTATTCTGACCTCCATTCCGTTTGGATTCCGCATGGTATACAGTTCAACGTTTCGGCCATCAGGTAGCTTTCCAAAAGGAGCTCTATTTATTGTTATAGGAATAGCGGATATTCTATTCATGTCATTATCAATGTTTGATTGGTTATTTTTTGGTTGGCAAGCTGAAATTGAAAAAGCAAGAGAAAAAATTGCAAAAATAAATTTGTTCATTAATGTCCATTTTAGGGGCACAAAGTAGTAAAAATGAAGGATTTACAACATGCATACAACAGGAATGGGCCAATAACCATTAACACTCCTTTTGTTTTTTATGAAAATCTTTAACACGGTGTTAAGTGGCATTTAGTGTCAAATCGTGTCCTATAAGCAGTTGATTTTATTTTTCAATAAATCATATCAAAATGAAACTGAAAAAATTGATTTTCCCAGCATTAGCATTTTTACTTCTATCATCGACAACCTTTGCACAGCAAACCAAAATATCTGAAGTAGATCAAATAGGCGTTGCTAAGAAAGATAGAAAAGATAAAAAAGAAGCGGCCATCTCGAAACCAACTAATTCCGATGATCAACTGATGGAGAAGAAAGTTTACAAAAAAGAAAAGACAAAAAGGAAACGAGAGGGGAGCGGAATCAATGAACATGAAATACACAAAGATGGGCGCTACCCGCAAAAACCTAATGACAAAAGCAAGAAGAAAATCAAAAGGAAAGGGCTTAAAACTCAGGGCAAAGCACAAAAACAAACCTTTGAAAATCAATCTGAAAACCAGTAAGAAATAAGTCGGGTGATTTTTAACACTCTTTGAGGGCGGCTGCGAAGTCGCCCTTTTTTTGTTGTAAAAATGGTTTCTTAACTAAGTTTAACAGCGCTTTTTGAGCCGTTTTTCTGGTTTTGGAAATATTTAACGGTGAGGCACTTGAAGGTGAAATCAATAGCAATTAGGTTTGTTCTCAAACTTTATATCTCACTTCTGAGTGCAGGACAAAATTGAATTTCATTAATAAGTTGTTGTTAGAATCACTAACTCCGCCTTTTAAGGCGGAGAAAAAACTAAAACATAAATGGGCTTTAGCCCCAGCTTGCCTGGGTACTGGGGCTAAAGCCCTTAATGATTGTGTATTCATACCACCGATTAAAGTCGGCGGTTAGTGAAATTCTTTCCAGGATAGAGACGAAGCTTAGATGTTTTCAAATTTTCTCCTGTACTTAAATCACACTTAAAATCTAATTGCTATGAAGATTATTTTTACCGTCTTTTTATCGCTATTCCTTTTTTTCAATCATGGTTTTGCTCAACTTGAAGAAGTGGTCAATAAAACAAAAACCGCTTCCATAGCACCCAGTTTTTGGATCGGGCTACCAATCGGAGATTTTCGAGAAGAAATGGATGTAACAGCTTACGGTGTCGGCGTCCATGGATTTGCGAAAATCAATAAATCGCCTATTTGGTTAGGCGGTAGTTTTGGATACCTCTCATTCGATCGGGAAAAAAAGGATATACGAGTGGAAGTGGCAAACACAGGATTGTTTGAAAAATATAAATGGAAGACAGCAGTACAGGCCATTTTTATGTCAGGTATATTTCATTACCAGCCGCAGGTTGATTTTTTTCTCCAGCCCTATTTTGAATTAAATGCCGGTGCCCGGCGATTGTTTACTCGGACTACACTTCACGAAGACAGGCCAAATGATGACGATGACAATAATGGAGGAGATTTGATAGACTCCAATCTCGAGGGTGCAGACTGGAATTTTATATACGGGGGAGCATTGGGTTTTCAAGTTAAATTAAACCAAAATAATGATTTCGCTCTTGATTTCAGATGCACTTATACAGGAGCTGCATCTGCTGATTTCTATGCAAGAAAAGATGCTGTTGGCCAGATTGACGCTCCGATTGATGTATTTGAAGAACGATCATCGAAAACGTCAAACTTGCTGATTCCTCAAATTGGTTTTGTACTTAATTTCCCGATAGAAGAGGAAGAAGACAATTAGAGCGGATTTGACTGAGAGGCAGTTTTAAAACCTCAAGCACGTCTACGAGAATATCTTTTCACTCCAATTTTCTCTTGATTTTCGTCACGTATCTATGGATATGCTCCTCAAATCAAAAGTAAATTGATGCAAAAATCTTATCCTCTCGCCAGCACTTCAGGTTTTAAAAGAGCCTCTGAGATTACGCTGTGTTAAGGTATTATATAAATGCTGTTAGCTATTTGGCAGTAGCCAATTGCAAAAGCCAAAAAACTAATCATTTCTTTTAAATACTTAGTAGAAAGACAATAGATATTAGACTATAGACAAATGATTGGGATACAACAATTTGTCTATAGTCTAATATCTGATTTCTAATGTCTCAGTGCATATTCAATCTACATGGCCACATACATCACACTCGTTCAATAATCGTTGCGTACCCTTGCCCAACACCGACACACATTGCAACCAACGCATATCGCTCATTCTTTTTATGCAATTCAATTGCTGCTGTTTGCATGATGCGAGCCCCAGACACACCAAGTGGATGGCCAATGGCGATTGCCCCACCGTTTGGATTGATGCGTGAATCATCGTCGGCAAGACCAAGCTCTCGGGTACAAGCCAGGCTCTGAGCCGCAAAGGCTTCGTTGAGTTCAATGATGCCCATGTCGCTGAGTTTGAGGCCGGCTCTTTCAAGTGCTTTTTTCGAAGCACCGACGGGCCCGATTCCCATGATCCGGGGTTCGACACCTACCACAGCTGAGGAAACGATTCGGGCAAGCGGTTTTAGGCTGTATTGTTTGACAGCATTTTCAGAAGCGACCAATACAGCGGCTGCGCCATCATTGAGTCCAGAAGCATTTCCTGCTGTTACAGTGCCTCCATCTTCCTGCTTTTTAAAAGCTGTTCTTAATCTGCCCAGTACTTCCAAAGAAGTATTTGGTTTGATAAACTCATCCTTGTCAAACACGATTGGATCACCTTTTCGCTGAGGGATATTTACTGGAACGATTTCCTCTGCCAAACGCCCAGAGGCTTGTGCGGCAGCAGCTTTCATTTGCGAATTGTATGCAAATTTATCTTGGTCTTCCCTGCTGATCTTATACATCTCTGCGAGGTTTTCAGCAGTAGTACCCATGCCGTCCACGCCGTACATTTCCTTCATTTTTTTATTGATGAAGCGCCAGCCGAAACTGGAATCGTGCATTTCTGCATCCCTGCCGAATGGTTTGGAGACTTTTGAGATGACCCATGGCCCACGTGTCATGTGCTCCACGCCGCCAGCAATAAACAAATCACCATCACCAGCTTTGATCGCCCTGTTAGCGTGGATAATGGCCGACATGCCAGATGAACAAAGCCTGTTCACCGTTTCACCCGGCACTGACCATGGGAGTCCTGCCAGGAGCAAACACATTCGAGCGACATTTCTGTTGTCTTCCCCAGCTTGATTGGCACAGCCAAAGATCAGGTCGTCATAAGCGTCTTTTGGTATTTCGAGATGTTTGTCGGTCAGTGCTTTGATAGGGATAGCTCCGAGGTCGTCCGTGCGGACTGGTGAAAGGCTACCAGTAAAATTGCCGAACGGCGTACGGATGCCGTCTATGATGAATGCTTCTTTTGACATGGTTCTATTTGATATTTAGAAAAACGAGTGGCAAAGGTCGGATGCTTGACGGGGAATGCCCAAGTAAAGTTTGGGATTTTAGATTTTGGGGATTTGGAAGGGTGTATATGACAAATTGCACAATCAAACGATGCATCAAGAATTTTGTCATTCCGCCATCGGCGGAATCTGCAACACAGTGAAAGCACACTAGGACAGCAAATCAGGATAATGCAGATCCCGCCTGCGGCGGGATGACAATGAACTTACGAATTAGTGCATTTTGTTATACACATTTTGGAAGGGCTTTACTGTTTGCGCAGAATTTTTTGATGTAAATTCGCTACTGTTTTGGCCTGTATTCTAATTGAAGGTTTTTTTATTATGAGACAGATTTTAGAATATAAGCTTTGTCGGTATATCAACGATTTCATTGCTATAACGAAGTTGTAGCAAATTGGAACAAATAATGAACCATATAAGAATTCTGATTTATTTGTTAATCTTTTGTTCTTGCGAAAACAATAATGTTTGTGAAGAAGTAATGGAATATTATCAGGATGGGAATGTGAAATTAATTCACCAATATCCCAATTGCAATCGAAAACAAAACTTCACAAGAATTCATTTTTATCCCAATGGACAAAAAAGTAGTTATGGAAAATATGAAAATGGTTTGAAAAATGGTGAATTTAAAACATGGTATGAAAACGGGCAATTATCGGCAATTTGGGAAACAGAAAATGGAATATCTAAAGGAATGGTCATATGTTACCGCCAAGATGGAACAATAGAAAGAGAAGCATTAATTCAAGGAGAAGGTTATGAGGGGTATTTTAGATTTTACGATGAAGATGAAAACCTACTTTCTGAAGGAAGTGCTTTAAACGATAGCATAAGAATAGGCAAATGGGTAGAATACTACAAAAATGGTAATCCAGAATATATTTGGCAATATGAATTAGGAATGCGAGATGGAATTTGTAGCACATATTATGAAAGTGGAGTTCTTGAAAGTATCCTGATTTTTAAAAGAGATTCTCTAAAAGATACCGTTGTAATATATGATTTGGAAGAAAATATATTATTCAACCATAATAGAAAAAAAGAAAACTGAGTACAGCAATGCGCCAGAGCTGGCCGTTCAAATTTCTCATTTATAATGTATAATTCAACCCAGCCAATATCTCATAAAAAAAGGGCTTGACAGCATCCGCCATCAAGCCCTAATTAATTTTTCCGAAAAATAAAGGTTAACCTACTTTCGGTGCCGCTGCAGTAATTTCAGGAGCTGCTTTATCAGCGTATTTTTCAAAATTCTTAATAAAGCGCTTTGCCAAATCAGTTGCTACTTTATCGTACTCTTCTTCATTGCGCCATGTATCACGTGGATTTAGAATTGCGTTTGGTACATCTGGACAAGAGGTCGGCATTGCCAATCCAAAGATTGGATGCGTGCGATATTCTACTTTGTCCAAAACATGTGTCAGCGCAGCTTTGATCATAGAGCGAGTATAGGATAATTGCATCCTTGCACCTTCACCATAGCCGCCACCAGACCAACCAGTGTTGATGAGCCAAACGTTGATTTTCCCATCTCCTTTTTCAGTTCCTTTTTTGATTTTTTCTCCCAACAATGACGCATATTTTGCTGGATGTAATGGAAGGAACGGTGAACCGAAACAAGCAGAAAAGGTTGCCTGTGGCTCAGTGATGCCTTCTTCAGTTCCAGCGATCTTTGCAGTATAGCCGCTGATGAAATGGTACATTGCCTGTTCCGGGGTCAACTTCGAGATCGGAGGTAATACACCAAATGCATCACAAGTGAGGAAGAAAATATTCTCTGGCAAATCACCACGAGAATTGTATATGATGTTGTCGATGTGATAGATCGGATAGCTCACTCGAGTATTCTCGGTGATACTGGTATCTTCGTAATCAACAGTACAGGTATTGGGTTTGAAAGTCGTATTTTCCAATAATGCACCAAACTTAATGGCATTATAAATCTGTGGCTCCTTTGCTTCTGATAAATCGATTGTTTTAGCGTAACAACCTCCCTCAAAATTGAAAACAGAGGAAGTAGACCAGCCATGTTCATCGTCACCGATCAGGCGGCGGTCAGGGTCATTTGAAAGGGTTGTTTTGCCGGTACCGGAAAGCCCGAAGAAAAGAGCGGTGTCACCTTTGTGGCCAACATTAGCAGAGCAGTGCATGGACAGCACATTTTTCTCTTCTGGTAGTAGATAATTCAATACAGAGAAAATACCTTTTTTAATCTCGCCAGTATAAGCTGTACCGCCAATGATGATGGTCTTTTCTGAAAAATTGATGATGGCAAAGTTTTTTTGCCTTGTGTTGTGCTCAGAAGGATCTGCCTCGACTGTTGGAAAGCAGTACACGTTCCAGTCTGGTGTGAACGATTGCAACTCTTTTTGGGTAGGGCGGAGGAACATATTGTAGACAAACAAGCTCTGCCAAGGGAATTCAGTATGAACCCTAACATTGAGTCGATACTTTGGATTGGCACAGGCATAAGCGTCACGTACATAAACTCTTTCTGCGGAGTTAGCGTAATTAAAAATCTTCTCTTTCAATTTGGAATAACTCTCCTGATCAATAGGAATATTGACAGCACCCCAATCCACAGTATTTTCCGTTTTGGCATCTTTCACTACATAACGGTCTTTAGGAGCCCGCCCCGTGAATGCACCTGTTTTAATCATAAGTGCCCCGGTACTGGTAAGGTGGCCTTGTCCGAGCTTTATGGTGTCCTCTATTACCGCCGCACGCTGCAAGTTGGTGAGTTGATTGCTTTGGTTCAAAGTCTGCATAATTTGATCTTAATTGATTGTTGTTTTATGAATACAATAGTCATGGCGTCACAAGTATGCACTTGATAGCCAATTTGGTTAAGTTGATTGATATGTATGCCGGAAAATTGATGGTAGGCATAAATTGATGTTCAGTTTGCTGCCATTCTCACATTGTTTACTATTTGAGCGACAGCTCGTGCTGATTTTAGGGGTGCAAAGGTAGGGAATTGTTTATGGAAATAAGAAATGAAAAAGTAGATGAGATAGAATGATTATTGTCAAAAATTATAGTGTCCGGGCTACTCTAAGCCCGGACGTTTTGGTTAATGTACACTCAGCATATTTGAACTTTCTTTCAATAATTTTTCCGTTTTGGCATTTTCAATCTTGTTTAGGAATTTGTCAGATTCATGCCGGTCTCGAACTACTTTGGACACTGTAAAGCAAGATGTTACGGAAAATAAGTAGGACATAAAAAGGAAGCCTTTCATGGCAAATGACTCGCTCATATAAAACAGGCCTATTGCCATGCCCAGAAAAGAGATTCCAAATGCGATCCAAGCCATATTGAAAAATGATTTGGTGTTCACATTCTCATACATGTAACTGCTCATAATTGATTGGATTTGAAATGATAGAATTGTTTGTCGCTATCAATTTGAGCAGTCTTTAGTTCGGGATGGAATAAAAATCGTTGAATGAATCAATTTGATAGTTGAAACAGCTCAGCTCCCATCTAAAATTTCAAAATCTTGAAAGTTACCTGTTGTTCACCCGAACTGAACCGCACGGCATAAACACCATTTGCCAATTCTGATACTTGAACTGCTTCTTTATTTAATCCTCTTCGGGTTTCTACTTTTTCTGAAACCTGAACCCTACCATTCAAATCAAATATGTCAACCCTAATGAACTCGTCTGAATTTGAGATGTAATTAAATTCGAGCTGCGCCGAAACTGGATTCCCCAAAATTTCGATGTTATCGGACCATTCTTGTTTGGGCTCAGGATAAATGCGGTTAATTAGGCTTCGGGAGGCTGGGGACAGTTTGCTGTCATCCAATATGCCACCGTTCATATACACATTCAATTTGGTACTGTTGTCTTGACTGAACAAATTCAGAATTTGTGCATGATCGCCAAATGAAATAGAATTGCCGGGCTGGAGGTCAAGGTAAAATTGTCCAGCATATTTTTCAGAAGCAACTCCTTGTAGCCATAGCGTATTGTCAATAATGAGCTGGCTGTTTTCTTTCAAAATGATTTCACCTCCGGGCTGTAAAGCGAGGATGCCTTTTCCGTTTTGGCCATAATAAAGCGTTTGGTTTTCACCCACTACTAATGCGCCTTTATTTTTAAACATCAGGCAAGCAGACCGACCTTCAAAGTTGAGATGCCCGCCATTGAATATAAGTTTTGAACCCTCGTCGAACGTGAAATCAATGATGCCTTCAATACAGACGTCACTGCCGTTGCTTATTAAATTAAGTGTATGCCTGAGGGAATCACTCCCTTCCACTAATGCTCCTCGTATAGCCGTGAATGGCTGGAATACCACAGCAAAACCATCATCGACAATCAAATTGACCTCATGTGCAGTAAGTGTGTTGGGTTCCGGCCTTCCTTCTATGTAATAAATATTGCTGGAACTGGGATAAGTAGAATGGTCACCATATGTGAAAAGGTAATTCAGATCCCACCATGCACTACCGCCAAGTTCATAGATGTACATAAAATAGGAGTCGTCTGTATTGCTATAATGTTGTGCCTCCATTGGCCCCATAACAGGAACTACAAATGACCAATCAGTAAGGATGCCATTGTACAATCTCAAGAATTTGTCATTAAGGTCTTGCGGTGGGTTGTCCAGGGTTAGTTTAATAACAAATTCACTTAGGTAATTATGGTCAAAATATTCAGTTGCTACGCAAGTATTGAAGTCTCCGGGAGACCAAACATTATCAGGAATGTCATAGTGATACCTCAGGGTTGTTCCTGTAAAATTGCTGTCCGGAATTTCAATGGCCACGATTAGACCTGAGCAAATGTTATTGGGACAATCAGTAGTAGTTTTAAGTGATATTCCAGAAGGCGGATCTATATTCGCAATAGCCGAATAAATAAAATCTGGAACGAGGTTATAATTCGGCGTAAATTCCTGTAAACCTCTAATGAAAACAGCTTTGTTTGGGTCGATTGTGCCCAAGTCTATACTATTATTGGCAGATGAAATTTCAACGACATTGATACAAACACTGCTGTCGACCGGCCCATCCCATTTATCATTCAGCGTTTGGTAAATGCGCCAATGTTCAGGTTGTGTGATGGTGACGGAGGTGTCATAAGGGCAGGTAATTGTTTCCAAATCGTTGAAGTAGCTATTGGGGATTATTTGGGCAAAAAGGCAAATACTTGGTAGTAAAAAAAGGATCGTGAGAAGTAGGTTGGTTTTTTTCATGGCAATATGTTTTAGAGTGGAATGTGCGCTGACAAATTTAACCCTAAAAATTGTGCGATACCGAAGCTTAACTGCAATGTTGAATACAATTTTCCTATTATTCCTGCTACCTCAACAGCGTCACACTCCCTCTGAAAACCATTTGGTCAAATTCTGATACGACTGTTGCTGAGAAAATATAAACACCAGATGCTGCGGCCTTGCCGCCAATATTTCCATCCCAGGCGATATTCGATCCATTGGAAGAAAATACTCGGTTGCCCCATCTATCATAGATCATCATTTCAACAGAATAACCTGTATCGCAATTTGACACTACGGAGAAAACATCATTCACTCCATTTCCATCAGGCGTAAAAACATTGGGGTATTCAAAGACACAGGTGTCTGTAGGATTTACCTCATATTCGATGATTAGTTCAGGCCACAGGCTTTCATTCTCGTGATCACTTGAGGCAAATGACATGGAGCGGTAAGGTGTATCGTCAGCAGGTATGAAAAAGAACCCTTGATTGGTGGCGGGATCGGCTGCCATTTCCCGAACCCAGTCAGTCACGTCTACAACAATTGTGTCATAGTCATTATTTGTGGGGATAACAATTGGGTTATTTGAATCAATAGAAGGTCGATCGAGCCAGGTTGTTTCCAGTTCGTCCCATTCCTCCGTAATTCGATAGACATTGGTTTCATTAAAGCCATCTCGTCCACCATTGGTATAAGGATAATTAGGTGGGTAATACATTTTTAAGCGTGCCGAATGGATGTCGAAATTTTCCATAGTATCCAATGCATTAAATTTTATAAGACTCCACCAATCGTGTTCGGGCTCGCCGTGTGAATTGGCAGTCCATGAAGCATTTCGCTGATAAATCTGATTGCCAAAATTTTTGTTGTTCAAAGGTTCACCGGTGCTCCAACTGGGTGAGCTGCATATAGAAACATCG
This sequence comes from uncultured Saprospiraceae bacterium, assembly GCA_942490835.1. Taxonomy (GTDB): domain Bacteria; phylum Bacteroidota; class Bacteroidia; order Chitinophagales; family Saprospiraceae; genus UBA6168. Next base: position 40,338 of record CALNYY010000093.1, on the reverse strand, counting down.
ATACCTTCTTCTGGCCCAGGTTTTATTATTTCGATTGTTTGCCCAAAACATACAGTACCAAAAAATAATAATGCAATATTGAAAATATGGAATATCGATTTGTTCATTGCTGATAATATCAAAAGTTAAACTTGAAAAGTGTGTATGTCAAATTGCACAACTTAGTAAGTTTTTTGTCATCCGCCGGTAGGCGGATCTGCATTATTCTGATTTGCTGCCCTATCGTGAACGTACTTTCATTATGTTGCAGATTCCGCCGATGGCGGAATGACAAAATTCCTGATGAATCGTTTGATTGTGCTATCAGTTATACACACCGTGAAAACGGGATGCCAATCAATTCATGGTTATACCGATTCCGAAATGGTTTAGGAAAAATAAAACCATTTCTCCATCGGCATATACTCAAAACCATTGGTCTGTAGAAAATCAAATTTCTAAACCACTTCGTTTTGAGTATAATTTGTAAATTGAGTCCTCAAATATGTAAAATAAAAAATGAAAAACCTGTTTTCAATACCATTAATCATTGTGTGTTTTGGAATACTTGGATGCGAAGGAGAGGATGCTTCACAAGAAGAGATCATTTTGAGTCAATGGTCTTTGGTTTACACTTCTTATGAAAATAATGCTTCGCATATTTATAAAATGCCACTTGATAGTTTTCAAACAATTAATTTATCTGACACCATTTTTTCGGCACAGTCTCCCGGCGACTATTTTTTTCCTGACGGCGATTTTCAAGCTGAAGTTTCACCCAATGGTTCCAAAATTGTATTTGCCTCAAATAAAAGACCGAATGGAAATTTATTTGTACTTGATTTATCCAGTAACGAAATAATTCCTCAAGCAATCAATGCCCTTAAACCGACCAATCCTGTATGGTCGCCTGCTGGAAGATTAATTGCATTCGAAGGTAGTAGTCAATATTTTTCTTCTTTAAAAACATTATACTTGATCGATATTGAAGGGACAGCGTTTGAAAATCCCATGCAAATTACTTTTCCCGAAAATGGACAGTCCGATAATGGTGGGCTCACCTTTTTGGAGGATGGTAAAAAAATAATTTTTGCTCGGCAACCACATGGGAGTTCGTTAAAAGATTTGTACTTGAAAAGTATTTTTAAGCCCGACAGCCTTGCAGTTGCTCTGACAAATACACCAAATGCGTCAGAATACTTGCCGGTTATTTCAAGTGATTTTTCTTTACTTGCATTTCATTCATTCGATCCATCGGCAGGTATTCGGAAAATAATAATTGCTACTCCAGAAAATCCTGTAGAGACTTTGCATGAAATTGATTTGAATGCCATTCAGGCAATAAATCCTGGGAGAATGGATTTTGCGCCAGACAACAGCGGTTTGTTTTTAAGTTTTGACAAGGAGAATGAAGGCGGCTCAGGAATGGCGGGATATGAATTGTATTTTGTCAGTTTGGATGGAAATACATTGATACGACTAACTGAAAATAATTACCCTGATACGGATCCAAGCTTTTTTAATATAGAGAATTAACTTCATGCACAGTATGCTATGGAAATAATAAATACAGATAAAAATGATTTAGAATTTATTTATTGGCTATTTGAGCAAGCTATTGTTTACCAGAAAAAAAATAATTATCCAGTTTGGAAAGAGTATGATAAAGGCGTGCTTAATAATGATATTGAAGAAAAGCTACAATATAAAATTTTAATTGATGGAAAATTAGCTTGCATCTTTAGTGTTTGTTATTCAGATATATTTGTTTGGAGAGAAAGAGAGGTCGGCGATGCAATTTATTTGCACCGAATTATTGTAAATCCAAATTTTAAAGGCCGAAAATTAGTTGGAAATATTATTCCATTTGTAAGAGATCTAATAAAAAATAAAAATATTAAATATATCAGGATGGATACCTGGGGCGACAATCCGATATTAATGGAATACTACCAAAGTTTTGGTTTTAAAATTATAGATTATTATACCACACCAGACATAAAGGAACTGCCCGTTCAGCAACGAGGTAATTATGTGGTTCTGTTACAATTGGAAATTTAACTATTAAAACTTTGGATTGCTGGTAAATAGAACTTTACCAGGTATTCATATTCATATCCTTTATTGCTCGAATAATATCCCGCCGACTAATTTGGCCTGCGAGCCTACCATCATCTTCCACCACTAGTAGTCTTTTATAAGGAGTGGTTAGGAATACATTGGCTACATCTACAATATCGGAATGGATGGAAATGGTTTTCATTACATTTGACATATATGAACTTACGGTGTCGTGTTCTACAGGGTGATTATAATATGCCCCACCAACCAGCATGTTCAAGCAATCCTTATCATCAATCAACCCAACTACATCACCATTTTCATTAAGGACCGGAGCACCTGTAATCCTGTTAGCCAACAAAGTATCAATGACTTCCCTAATAGAGGTGCTTGGTTTGAAAGTAATAAGTTTTCTCGCCATATAATCAGTTACGGAAGGGGCTTTTAATCGCCGGGTTTTCTGATTGTCTGCCAAAGATTTCTGCTGAAAATTCTTCATAGTCAATGTTTTAGTTAGATGTGAACTGCCTTGATCGACAGCATGATGTTGGATTGCCGACAAAAGATAGGGCTTTTTTTTGAGAGATGTGGAATTAGGGCTTAGGATTTTTTTTGATCTGTTGAAACTTCCATTTGGTAAAGCAGCCAGATCTTAAATCTTGCCTATCGCAATTAAATTTCTCTTTTCAGATTGATCCAAAGTCGGCAGGTGACTAATAATGACTTGTTTCAATGCATCTATCAAACTTTTTTTGACATAATCCCGATGCGTGACCAAGCTAACTTCCCTGACAGGTGCTGGCGGAGCAAATGGTTTTAAATGTGCTTTCTGTTTTTTGGATAACGTAAAAGTGGCCAATTCTGGAACAATGGTCACTCCACTTTGATGGTCAACCATTTTGATCAATGTATCAATACTTCCAGCTTCAAATTCAAATCGGGTCTGCGATTTTTTTCTTAGTTCGCACAAATTCAGGATTTGGGATCGGAAGCAATGCCCTTCTTCCAATAACCACAATTCATTCGGGTCTATGTCTTCTGGCAATAAGTAGTTTTTCTTGAATAAGTCGTGCGAATAAACAAAGAACTGTTCATAGAAAAGTGGTATTTCATGGATGAAACGAAGCGAAAGTGGGGTAACTAAAATCCCGGCATCCAGTTTTCCAGATTTCAGTTTGTCAATGATTACTTCCGTCGTATTTTCATAGATTTTTAGGTGGATCATCGGAAACTTTTCCAGGAAAGGTTTCAAAAAAAGTGGCAGTAGATATGGTGCGAGGGTAGGGATGATTCCGATACTTAATTCTCCTTCCAATGTCTTTTTTGCCGATCGGTTGATTTCTTCCAATTTCTTCACTTCCCTTAAAACGATTCTTGCCTGATCGATGATCGGACGCCCAGCATCTGTAGGTTCAATCGGTTTTTTGCTTCTGTCAAATAATTTTATGTCCAACTCATCTTCCAGTTTCTGAATCATCATGCTCAACGCTGGCTGCGAAATAAACTTTGCCTCTGCTGCCTTGCTGAAACTTTTATGCTCATCAAGGGCAAGTATGTATTCCAATTGTTGAAGATTCATGGCTCTTTATTAATGCTTTTGGCAAAGCGAAATTATCATTATTTTGGAATAAGTATCACTTATACAAACATAAGAATAATAGATTTTGCTTATGGTATATATTTCTGACTTTTGTCATATTTCTTAATCATAAAGTTGTTTAAAGTTGCTGTTCGGGTTTTCAATTTTTAGCAAACCGAAAAACCATTTTCACTATCAATTACTTTCGGGCTTAATCTGAACAACTTCTATAACCTAATAACAATCTAATATGGAAAATCAAAAACATAAGAGCGCACCATCAAATGGTGAAAGCAAATGCCCTTTTATGGGAGGCACATTAAAGCAGAGTGCAGGTGGCGGGACATCGAACCGTGACTGGTGGCCAAATCAGCTAAAATTGAATATCCTTCGTCAGCATTCTTCCTTATCCAATCCAATGGGTGAAGGTTTCAACTATGCCGAAGAGTTTAAGAAGCTCGACTTAAAAGCAGTAAAGCAAGATTTGTACGATCTGATGACAAACTCACAAGATTGGTGGCCAGCTGATTACGGACATTATGGGCCGTTCTTCATACGGATGGCTTGGCACAGTGCAGGTACTTATCGTATTGCCGACGGCCGTGGTGGTGGTGGTTCCGGTTCGCAGCGTTTTGCTCCACTCAACAGTTGGCCCGACAACGGAAATTTGGATAAAGCACGCTTGTTGCTTTGGCCTGTCAAAAAGAAATACGGTAAGCAGATTTCATGGGCTGACCTGATGATCCTTGCTGGCAACTGTGCGCTTGAGTCAATGGGCTTTGAGACATTTGGTTTTGCTGGTGGACGGGAAGATGTATGGGAGCCTGAAGAGGACATCTATTGGGGTGCTGAAACGGAATGGTTGGGGGACAAGCGATACACGGGCGATCGTGTTCTTGAAAACCCACTTGGTGCTGTTCAAATGGGTTTGATTTATGTGAATCCTGAAGGGCCAAACGGAAAGCCAGACCCAATTGCATCAGGGATTGATATTCGTGAAACTTTTGGCCGAATGGCCATGAATGATGAAGAAACTGTAGCACTTGTTGCTGGTGGACATACTTTCGGAAAAGCACATGGTGCTGCCGATCCAGATAAATATGTAGGGAGAGAACCTGCCGGAGCATCTATTGAAGAGCAGGGATTGGGATGGAAAAACAGTTTTGGTAGCGGCCATGGAGATAACACCATTACCAGTGGCATAGAAGGTGCGTGGACTCCGAATCCAACTCAATGGGACAATGATTATTTCGAAGTCTTATTTGGATATGATTGGGAATTGACGAAAAGCCCTGCTGGAGCCTATCAGTGGACGCCAACGGAAGCCTCTGCCGCTCGTACTGCGCCTGCGGCACATGACTCTTCTAAAACACAGCCGCTTATGATGACTACTGCGGATATGGCGATGAAGATGGATCCAATTTATGCGCCTATTGCTCGACGTTTCCACCAAAATCCAGATGAATTTGCGGATGCCTTTGCACGTGCTTGGTACAAACTGACGCACCGTGATATGGGGCCAATCTCTCGTTACCTCGGTTCAGAGGTGCCAAAGGAAGAACTCATCTGGCAGGATCCGATTCCAGCAGTCTCACATGCATTGGTTAACGAAGAGGATGTTGCCGAACTGAAGCGTAGAATACTTGCTTCAGGTCTGTCAATTTCTCAATTGGTATCTACCGCATGGGCATCAGCCTCTACTTTCAGAGGTTCTGATAAACGAGGAGGTGCGAATGGAGGCCGTATTCGCCTGGCGCCTCAAAAGGATTGGGAAGTTAATAATCCGACTCAATTGGCTACAGTATTGGGTACGCTTGAGGGCATTCAAAAAGAATTCAACAGCGGCCAGTCTGGCAACAAAGCGATTTCAATGGCAGACATGATTGTACTGGCCGGCTGTGCAGGTGTTGAAGAAGCGGCAAAGAATGCAGGACATGCTATAACTGTTCCTTTTACACCAGGACGTACCGATGCCACACAAGAACAAACAGATGTAGATTCTTTCCACGTTTTACAACCTGCTGCTGATGGATTCCGCAATTATTCAAAGCATAAATTCAATTTATCGGCAGAAGAAATGTTAGTGGATAAAGCACAGCTTTTGACATTGACTGCACCTGAGATGACGGTTCTTGTTGGGGGTATGCGTGTACTCAATGCAAATGCTGGTCAGTCCCAGCATGGTGTTTTCACCAAGCGACCTGGCGTTTTGACGAATGACTTTTTTGTCAACCTACTTGATTTTGGAATCACATGGAAAGCAGTTTCTGAAACCGATGATGTATTTGAAGGCCGTGATCGTGCGACGGGTGACCTTAAATGGTTAGGCACAAGAGTCGATCTTATCTTTGGTTCCAACTCAGAACTCCGTGCCATCGCTGAGGTCTACGGATGTGAAGATTCAAAGGATAGATTCGTGAAAGATTTTGTGACTGCATGGGATAAGGTGATGAACCTTGATCGGTTTGAGTTGGCTTGATTTCAATTTTACAGAAACGTAAATAGTATAGATAATTTTAGTGAAAAGGTGGTCCGGTGACGGGCTGCCTTTTTTTGTGGGGGTGTAAGTTGTAAACATGCTACAGCGAGGGGATTATTTTCTTTAACATTTCTCGTAATTGCAAATATTAACCTCTGACATTGGCAACTACTATTACAAGAAGGGGCTTAGTCAAATTGTTTCTTTCGTTTATGTAAGTTGCGCTAAGAAAAACTTAAAAACTGGATAATTTGTTTTATTAAATAGTTCATAAATTTCTGATAATCAATTAGATCAAAAAAATTAATTTATTTATTGCATAATCTAAAATAATGCAATAAATTTGCAGTGTAAGACGACTTGGGCAGGTCCGTTTGACTTGTTCGAGCCGCAAAAAATCCTCGGTTTTTAACCGGGGTTTTTTATTTTCTTACCACACCTAAGGGATCATTTTTAGCCGCTTTTTTTAAGAGGATTGGATCAAATTTGTCGAATTGCTTTTCCAGTTGGAACTTTCTCAAGCTTCCTTTAACATGTTCTTTCCTATATAATACATGAGAAATCACATCAACGACTTGTATAAAATATGAATGTGATGAGGTTCTTTGAAATAGGTCCTCAATAATATTGTTTACTGGAGAATTGTAAAAACCGCCAAAATGTGATGAAACTGGACTGTATATTCTCATTTTTCTTAAAAACCTTGAAATCTTGATCCCATCGGTATCGTCTGAGATTATTATTCCTTTGTCCATTACATCCTTTTTAAGATAGGTGTCAAATCTTTGGATTAATCGATTCCAAGCTGTTAATTGTACATCTTCCGCAGTACTAAAATTGTTTTTGGTCAGGCATATATTTACAACTTTAGCGGTATCAAATATTATAGGCAATTGATCGCAGCATGCTTTAAGAATTTCTATTCTATCACTCTTCTTAATAGCTCTATAAGCTTTTAGTTTGTTTATCCGAATTAGTTCTGATGCATGAATTTCCTCTCGCACATTTAGGCCATAACGGTTTTTCAAAGCTGTCCTGAACACCTTCAATCTATCGAGATAAGTCTGCCAATTTTCTTGGGAAACGATTAATCCTGAAAGGATAAAATAAGGGGAGCCGTATTGATGGATGCCGGGGTCGCCACTTTCGTCTACATAAAGTATATGCATTGGTTTTTCTTTTGGGGGGCATAACCCTTTGGTTACAGAATATCCTATGTAATTTGGAATTGCCAAAATATGGAAAATAGTCCATTTACTCCACACCTCCCCAGCACAAATATTTCATTACTAAGAAATCGTCCATGCCATACTTCGAGCCCTCCCGTCCAAAGCCACTCTGCTTGATGCCACCGAAGGGTGCGACAGCCGTGGAAATCATGCCTGTATTGATGCCGACCATGCCATATTCCAATGCTTCAGCCACCCGCCAAATGCGAGCGTAATCCCTGCCATAAAAATAAGAGGCCAACCCAAAAGGCGTGTCGTTCGCCATTTTAATAGCCTCCTCCTCTGTCTCGAATTTGATGACCGGGGCAATAGGGCCAAATATCTCTTCCGTGCTGATTTCCATGTTTGGCAGTACTCCTGTAAGTACAGTTGGTTCGTAAAATGAACCACCTCCATTGATCATTTTTGGTTGGCCACCTGTCAGTACTTTAGCGCCTTTGGATGTGGCATCGTTTAAGAGTCGTTGGACTTTTTCCATGGCAGCGGTATTGATGAGCGGGCCAATTTCCACACCTGTTTCCATGCCATTTCCTACACCTAATTGACTGGCCGCTTTGGCAAGCCTTTCCGTAAATTTTTCATAAATGCCAGCCTGTGCGTACAGACGGTTGGCGCAAACGCAAGTCTGCCCTGCATTTCGATATTTTGAGGCGATAGCACCTTCTACAGCTGCATCAATATCAGCATCGTCGAAGACTATGAACGGGGCATTGCCGCCCAGTTCCAACGAAAGTTTTTTCACCGTGCTGGCGCTTTGTGCCATGAGCAGTTTCCCGATTTGAGTAGAGCCTGTGAAGGAAAGTTTCCGCACCAATGGGTTGTCCGTCAATTCCTTTCCAACAGCAGCAGGCTGCTTGGTGGTGACGATGTTGAGCACTCCAGGCGGGAAGCCCGCTTCTTCTGCCAATACCGCCAATGCCAGTGCGGAGAGGGGCGTATCTTCCGCAGGTTTTATGACAACAGTACAGCCAGCCGCCAATGCGGGAGCAACCTTGCGGGTAATCATTGCATTGGGAAAATTCCAGGGCGTAATGGCTGCCGCCACTCCAATGGGCTGCCGGATGGTCATTATTCGCAGCCCTTTTCCGTGCCCGGGGATAACATCGCCATATACTCGTCTTGCCTCTTCGGCAAACCATTCCACGAAAGACGCCCCATAGCGGATTTCACCTTTTGCCTCGGCCAACGGTTTGCCTTGCTCGGTGGTGAGCAGAACGGCAAGGTCGTCAAGGTTTTCCATTTGCAGGGCGTACCATTTCTTTAAAATAGTTGCTCGTTCGCCAGCGGTCTTGTCCCGCCAATCGGGGAAAGCTTTGGCTGCTGACTCGATGGCCGCTTTGGTTTCGGAAGCGCCCATATCGGGCACGTCACCGATATGCGATCCATTGTAAGGGTTATGGACAGGGAAAGTTTTGCCGTCGTTGGCGGTTGCCCACTTGCCATTAATAAGCGTTTTGCTTTGTAGGAGGTTATTGTTTTTTAAATTCATTTCTAAATGATTGTTTGCCTGAACCAAAATTCTAATGTGATTAAAACAGCCTCTGAGATTTTGGAGTGCGCCTCACTTGTTCCAATTTCGCCAATGCCCCTTTCCTATGCTCGCCCAATAATCAGCAAAAATTTTCCATGAAATTTGTCCACGATGAATGATTTGTTCCCGCAGCGTTTTTAGGCGTACTTTATCCTTCTCCGCGTCAACCTGTGTTAAAGTAGTAACAAAAGAATCATTTACAGCTTCGGGACATTCTGATGATGAAGGAGAATCAGAGAGGTTTTGTTTAGTTAAATCAGCGGGCATTTCCGAAATGGTGGCTGGGATGATTGATTGGAAAAATTTAATCAACTTATACTCTTCCCGAAATCCAGCAAATGTTTGTGTCATGTTATCGCTGGGCCAATGCATTTGAACGGTACCATCCACGGGGCGGTATACAACGGTATAGAGTGTTCCAAAGCCTTCGTTGAAACGAGTATTATAAAGCGGCGGCTGAAGAAACGCACCCACTAAATTATCTGCACTCACATTTTGCGTAAACTTGTTTTCCAAAAAAACCAATCGTTCAACGGTCTTGTTAAACTGAGCATTTTCTGGCCATTCAACCGTTTTTTGGTGGTTGGTGGTAAATGGCGCATCCGTAACTATTGGTGCCCGGTCAGGTGCTAAATGCACTGTCTTGAAGGCAGCGCTTTTGTCAACGACCGTTACATTATAGGACATGTGGGAAGGGATGCGAACCAGTGCTTCAACGGCTTCTTCCACATCGCTACAAAACTCCAAAACATATCGTAGAATAAAGGGAATGCCAAAGCCCTTGCCAACAACATTCCTACCACCAAAGGTTAATGAAATAACCAGCCCGTTTTCATTCATGCCGTCCAGCACACCTATTAAACAATCGTTATTGGCAATTACTTTTTTACCGTTCCACGCACTCATTAATAGTGTGCCTTCCGTTAGATCAGGATGGTAATCATAATTGCGTATTAATTGAATCTTGTCCTCCACCTGTACTGCTTGGGAACAGGCACTGATATATGCTGGTGGTTGAAATCCCGTGAGGAATCGGGCTGCTACTTCGTCGGCATCGACCAATTTGCAAAGACGCTCATAAGTGGGCAGCATTTCCGGCATATAATATTTTAATGCTGCTATTGAGGTTTTTAAATCGGGTGTATGGGAAGCACCTTTAGCATTGATCCACGCAGCATACGCTGGCCAATATGTATTGAATAATTTTTTCCATTTCTCTCCGGGTCGTGTTAGTTCTGAAATGGAATTAAAATGTAGCTGCATGATTAATTAATAGGTCAATTAATAAGTCAATTAAAATGTAAATTAAAATTAAAATTTAGCCCAAAACATATAAATCAGTTTGTAGGTTGAATCAAAAGAGCTTTCATTTTTATTTACATTTTAATTTTGATTTAAAAACCCTTTTACTATAAAATCTTAAACCCTCCAGCATCGGCGACCTTCTCTTCAATGGCTTCAGGTTGTGCAGTTGGAATAGATTTATAATTTGAATGGATAGCTTTTATCCATTTTTTTGCCCGCTGTGTCAATTTGAAGTCATCCGTCATCAGTCTGCCCCTCATCACCAATATGCCCATATCAGCTCCTTCGTATAGGTAGTCGCCTTTCCGCATGATGCGTAGGAAAAATGCCTCTTCTTCCAGTTCAACGTGTCTCCTGTGGGTGTCAAACCTATCGTACTCTATGCTGCCCTCTTTTTGCATTTTCCAAATGCCAGAACGGGGCGCTTCGGTCACATATTCTATGCTGTCTGCTGTGTGCTTCACCACCAATTGACTCCAACTGTCCACATTCTCTGCCTGGGCCCAGCGTTGGTTGATTTCATCCACATCCAGTTCGTAATCCCGATCCATATATTCGAGGATATGGAAAATAAAAAGCGGCACATCAGCCAAAGCAAATACTGCATGGTTGGTGATGGAACTGGCGCCAGTGACCCTTGGATTTAACTCGCCGAGGTAAATACTTTGGTCATCTTGGTCAATTAAAAAATCGAGTTCGAAATAGCCTTTGTAGCCTTCCTTCCGCAATTGGTCACCAAACTGCTGTGTGTATTTCGTTGCCTTTGAACGAATCTCAGGTGTAAATGCCTCTGGAAATATTTCGTTTCCGCACCAGCCACCTTTATAGGGCGTCAATTCTTTGAAGCCGACCAACTCTGTCATGAGCGGTGCAACGACCGTTCCGTGCCGGGTAACACAAGCCTCAATGGCAGAGCCCCGACAATTAATCCGCTTCATTATTTTTACTTCTTTTTCCTTTTCTATTTCCTCTGCATATTTATTGTATTCTTTTTCATTGGAAATAAAAAAGGTGGTATGTCCTGAATCACCAAAAGGGGTTTGAATAACTAAATGATCTCCCAATTTTTTGGAGACACTCCGTAAATGTTTAAAATCTTTTACATTGGAAAGTACATATGGTACGCAGGGAACACCAGCTTTCTCGGCAATGCGATTGGTATTCACCTTATTGTCCATGAAAGTCCGCAATTCGGCAGAAGGGAATATTAATTCCAAACCTAATTTTTTAGCCAATTTTTCGGTCTTTTCATCAAACATCAGGAAAAGGGCTTTTCCTGCATTTTTCCCTATTTTATTTTTTTTGATAAACGCTCCAACTTCCTTATGCTGCAAAAGATAGTTATTAATATCCTCGATGCTTTGAAATTCTTCATGTGGCAATTCTTCCAATGGCGAAAAAACATTGGAATGCAATCCGTCAAAACATTCTATATAAGTAATAAATTTAAATCCTTTTATCCATTCATCGGCTCCCAATAAATTAAAATTTGTAGCACTGATAAAATATATGGGAGTATCGTTTTTATAAAAAAATCGACGGATATCGGAAATGCCTTTTAGCGGCCTCGTATCTGGTTTTGCTGTTTTCTTAGCAGGTAATTTTTTGAGCTTGGTGGTAGTTTTTTTAATACTCATTTATAAATTTATTTATGGTGAATTGTTTATTTAAATTCTGAACAACTTCGATTATTGTTTTTTAGTCGCAATCGCTTTTGTGACTACTTTTTTCGCCATGCCGTTTCCTGCAATTAAATTATGATCGGCCAAAGCTTTTTTACTAAATATCTTGACCCCTAACTCAGGTCGGTAGCCATGTATTTCTGACACATCCAATACTAACAAAAATTGAATAATTTCTTCGCTGACCACTTGCCCCGGTACCAATACCGGAAAACCCGGAGGGTAAGGGATGACAAAAGAAGCGGACACCAATTCTCTTCCATTGTGCATGGTTTTCAGACAATTATTTAATGGAATATATTCGCATTTTTCTTCGTGGTACGACATAAAATATGCCTCCCGAATATTGCCGCCTGGTATTCCTGGTGCAACTTGGAAAGTGTGGTGAAAATGGCTAAAATCAGGCAGCGGCGGAAACTCTTTTGTCAATGAATGAATACGTTTTTGGGTGATTTCCATTTCCTTATTATTCAAGGATTGAAAATTTTCATCCAATTGTTTAGCTATCAGTAACAGCGCCTTCATCAGATAAGCCACCGAGCTCCGGGTGGTGCCGATGTTGGTCATCAAAAGCACTGTATTTCTTGAGGTTTTGTTGATTTGAAGACTGAACTGATTCATCAAATATTCATTCTTGAAAGTGTCGCCGTCAATTCCAGCCATACCCACCGTTAAAGTGATTTTGGTAGGGTCGAGCACAAATTCATCTTTTGCCCAAGCCTCTTCCATACGTGTCCAGCCATCTGCCGGCGTGTAATATTCGCTGATGCCAGTGCTACGGTATTCTTCTGGTATAAGGTTTTTGATGGTCAGTACTTCGAAGTATTTTTTCAGCCGTGGATGGTCATTTATTTTTGCCCGAAGTACCATTGCCATTTCAATGCTTTTTTCCACCAATTCAAAACCTTCAAACTGCACTTGCCGCCTGCCTGCATCTAAGGAAGCCAATATCTGATAATTTGGCGAAGTGGAAGTGTGTGTCATATATGCTTCATGAAACGCATCGGTTGATTTCCGTTGGAAATCTTCGTCCCATATATGTATCATCGAGCCCTGCCTAAAACTTGATAAAGTCTTGTGCGTACTTTGTGTGGAATAGACCCTGATTTTTACTTTTTCGGGATCAGGCATGATCGGCAATTCGTTAGCAGGGAGTGATTTTATATATCGTTGATAATTCTTTTTATATTCTTCGCTTTGGTATTTTTTAAATAATTTATTGGCGACAAACATACCCGTACGTTGTTTGTAAGTATAGGTGAATCCCGCAAATGCAAACCATGCTTCGTCCCATAAAAAAACCATATCTGGTTTTATTGCCAAGACTTCCTCCATTACTTTTTCGACATTATATACAAAGCCGTCGAACGTGCAATTGGTTAGCAATAACATTTTTACTTTGTCCAATTTTCCAGCGGACTTCAATTCTAATAACTTCTCTTTAATAGCTGATAATGGCACTGCGCCATACATAGAATATTCTTCTATTGGATAGGAATCTAAATAAACGGGAAATGCGCCAGCCAATACCAATCCATAGTGGTGCGATTTGTGGCAGTCTCGGTCAATTAAAACCACGTCACCGGGTTCGACGAGTGCCTGCTGGACAATTTTATTTGCAGTAGATGTACCGTTGGTCACAAAAAAAGTATGCTCAGAGCCATAAGCTTTGGCTGCCATTTCTTGCGCTTTTTTTAATGGCCCAGTTGGCTGTAGTAAGGAGTCGAGGCCGCCAGTGGTAGATGATGTTTCGGCGAGGAACATATTCCTGCCATAAAATTTCCCAAAATCTTTTATCCAGTTTGATTTAAAAACTGAATTGCCACGTGATACTGGCATGGCATGAAAAACACCTGTCGGTTTTTGGCTATAATTTACTAGTGCAGAAAAAACGGTGTTTTATAACGCTCTCTAACGCCACCTATGATGCTTAAATGCAATTCCTGCAAATCTTCTTTCCGGTAAAAGATGCGGTCAAAATTATTTGTCGTCGTATCCTTTAAATGTGTAAGCGCCGTATCCGTAATATAATAAATATTCAACTGCGGTCGGAATTGTCGAATATACTGTCCGAGTAGCGGTCCCAGATCAGCCTCCAGATGTTCCGATAAATCAATTTTTGATACACTCTCAATAAATGGCTTGATGAGTGGAATAATATGCTTGGAATGGAAAACTGGGCCATATCGAACCACTACAGATTGAATATTGTGATTGAAAAGTAGCGCTATAAGTGCGTCCTGAAAAGAAGGTAGTACTACAAGCTTATAAATAAACTGGTCATCTTTATCTTGAATATCCTCCAACTTTTCCCTTATTTCTGCTTCTGCTGAAAATGACAGGTCGTCCACAAAAAGTACTTCAAAATAATTTTTATCAGAGGCAATATTTGTTTTTTTCAGAGTATGCTTTTTGGTTGATTTTACCACATCGCTCACGTCCTCCAATGTTGCACCGTGGCGGTACGCATCACTTACTAGGAGCTGGGCTATCTCATTGGCTTTCCTCGATAATGAGAAATACTCTCCCATATTGCAGGTTTCTTTTAGCGCAGAAAGGCTTCTAAGTCCTGGAAATGCAAAATACCGCTCGATTTTGCTCAACTCTTTAAGCAAGTTTTCAACCGAAGCCAAGTGCTTCATTGCTTCAGTAGAATCTTTTTTTGAATCAGCAAGCTTGACTGCTTTGCCTTTCAGAGCATTCCAGGTATCAATTCTAAGCTGTCCAATATTTATATGCAGTGAGGTGGCGGGCTTATTTTTAGTTCTTTTATTTTTCATTTAAAAAAATTGATGTTTTTGAAAAATTATACCGATTCTGAAATGGGTTTGGGAAAAAATAAACCATTACTCCATCGGCATATCCTCAAAACCAATGGTTCGTGGGAAATTAAATTTCCAAACCACTTCGTTTTGAGTATAACTCGGCTTGATACTATTGGCCTACGGCAAATAGTCCATTAATATTTGCACAAAATCAGTGGCCCTAGCGTATAGGGTGCGCCACATTCGATGTGCTTGGCTATTAAAAAGGTTTAATTTTATAGCAGAAAAAACTCCAAGAAGAAATGAGTAATGGTTCAGGATATGATTTTCAAATTAATTATCCGTCGCCCTTGTTTCTTGGCTTGCAATTTTATGGCTTAGGTCTATTCGGCTTCGCCAAAGCACCCAAGGAATCGAGGTAAACCGACCTTTTACTTCTGTCATAAATATCGAAATGCACGGTGTTGTCCCGGAAACTTTTCAGCGGTTGTCCCAGCCCTAAGATGCCCCGTTCTCGCCGGCTTCTCACTACTTCTAAATCTATTTCCAAAGGCATCATTTGGTCGGTCGGGCCAGCTTGGCAAAGCACCCGGCCATCAGGGCTGCAAAACAAGGAACGCCCAATGCCGCCTGCATTCAACCCATTCACATCAATGACATAACATTGGTTGATGGCGGCGGTCGCCTTTACGATAGAGAGCTCCACGTCCCGATCCAAAGTGCCTGTCAGTGTTGGGTGAATGATGACATCCACGCCATTGACGGCCATGGTACGGGAGGTTTCTGGAAACCACATGTCGTAACAAATGCTCATCCCGAATCGACCGACATTAGGCACATCCCAAATCAGGAACTCACTGCCGGGAGCTACCCCTTCTTCATAGGGGTAAAAAGGAAACATTTTAGAATAGCGACCTACTATTTCACCTTGTGGATTTATGACGGTGGAAGTATTCAAAACCTTTTCTTCCTTTTTTTGAAATATGGAGCCTGGTATGAGCCAGATGCCGTATTTTTTTGCCAATGCTTGAAAGTCCGCTTCCACTTTATTGGGAAATTCTATTGCATTTTTTTTCAAAGGCCCGAAAGCACATAGTTCACTGAACACGACCATCTGTACCCAGGGATACACGTTCATCAACACGTCCAATTTGATTTTCATCAAAGGGATGTTGCTTTGGATGGCGGAGACGGGCATTTGGATGCCAGCAATGGAGAATGGTTTCATTTTTATTTAATAGTGAATGGTAAATAATAAAGGGTGAAGATGTTGAATCATTTTTCAGATTCACCATTCACCGCTCAACACTCACCATTAATTACTTGCTAGTTGAATTTGTTTTTCCAAAATATCTAACCCTTTTTGCAATTGCCGGTCGGTGATGACCAAAGGCGACAGCATCCGGATAATGTTTTTGTGTGTACCTGCGCTGATGATAATGAGGCCATTTTTTGAACAACCTTCCATTATTCGTTGGCATATATCGGGGTCAGGCTTGCGGGGGTTGCCGTTTTTCACAAATTCCATGGCCATCATAGCCCCTAAGCCCCGAATATCACCGATGGCCGGGTATTTTTCTTTCATTTTTTCAAATCGGTCAAAGATCATTTTACCGACCTCATTTCCTCGATTGTTCAGGTCGTTGTCCTCCATGTATTTAATCGTGGCCAACGCAGCGGCGCAGCAAACCGGATTTCCGATGTAAGTTCCGCCAATAGTGCTTGGCGCAGCAGCATCCATGACTTCGGCACGCCCTAATACTGCACCGATCGGCATTCCGGATCCCAAGGATTTTGCCCAAGTGGAAATATCTGGCAATACCCTGAAATGATTGTAGGCGGCCCATTCCCCGGTACGGCAAAACCCACTTTGCACCTCGTCGAAGATCAACATGATACCGTGTTGATCACAGATTTTGCGCAAGCCTTTGACATAGCTTTTCGGGGCGACATTAAACCCACCTTCACCCTGCACCAATTCAATAATGATGGCGGCCAGGTTTTCCGGGCTGACCGTATTTTTAAAATATTCCTTTAATTTCTTCAGTTCTTGAGCCGCAAAAATTTCCTCGTCCATACCGTCTGCATAGCGGTAAACATTCGGGAAGGGGATGCGATAAACCTCAGGGGCAAACGGGCCGCAGCCAGTTTTATAGGGCACTTTAGAGGTTAGGGTCATGGCCATCATGGTGCGGCCATGGAAGGCGTCGGTGTAGCAAAGCACACCATCGCGCCCAGTAGCTTGCCGGGCTATTTTGATGGCATTTTCCACCGCCTCGGCACCCGTGCTCACGAGCATGGCCTTGGTTGATTCCCCATGCGGAAGTATTTCGACGAGCTTTTCGCACAGTTCTAAATACCGCTCATAAGTGGTCACGTTGAAACTAGTGTGAAGGCTTATTTTCGCTTGGGCGATTATGGCATCCACTACAGGCTTTGGGCAATGCCCGGCATTCACTACGCCGATACCGCCAGCAAAGTCTATCATTTCTTGGCCATCCGCATCTGTGATGATGGCACCTTTAGACGATTTTGCGGTAGCGGTGTTGAAAACACCCACTCCATTAGCTACTACGGACTTTCTCCGTGCCAGTAGTTCCTCGCTTTTGGTTTTGACTGCTATCATTTTTCTTATGTTGAAATTTTGAAGTGGTATAATTAAATATCGGGTTTGTATGGACACGCATGGATCAAGCCCTGTTCGCCTTTCTACAAAGACTATATCTCGAATAAAGGTCACTTTATTATTTTGTTCATTTTTGATAGTAAATAAACAAGTATTACTTATTTCAAGACGTCATTCTTGGAGAAAGGGGGGGGGCTTTGCGAAAAAGCAATATTCAATTGCATTAAGCAATTGACTTTGGGAATCCTGTCTGAAAGTTTGAAGAACCTTGAATGGATGATGCAAATCAGGAAGGACGCTTGTTTCGTGGTTGGTAAAAGTAATAAAAATTTTACGCAGTGAAAACTAAATATTTACAACTACTGAGGCCAGCTTGTAAAGGTCATTCATTAAATCTCATATTGATCAAAGCGATGAATTTGGGCCAATTTGAATTTAAATATGAGGTATTAACATATTTCAATCGTCTGTAAATCGTTGTCCATTATGTTGAATTGTGTGTTGTAAAGTTAAATAAAATAGCCTATACTTAACTTTAAGGCCTTAAAGGTTAAGTACAGGATTTTGTATTTAACTTTGAGGAAAATAGTATTTATGGATTCTTTTCAATCAGGCACATTCAGACAAGAGACAGGCTACAAAGCATTTCAGCCAGTATCCATCAATCGTTCTTATGAATGGAATGATAGTGCTATGCTTCCTTTATTGGAGAAAGCCAACCTGAAATTAGGAGAGTTAAATACGTGGTCAGAATTTGCCCCTGATATTGACCAGTTTATCCGCTTGTTTGTAGTAAAAGAGGCTACTTATTCCAGTAAAATTGAAGGTACACAAACTTCGGTTGAAGAGGCGTTGTTGCAATTCACTGATATTGTTCCAGATCGACGGAATGACTGGCAAGAGGTAAATAATTACATAGAGGCTATGAGGTCGAGTTTGGGGTTATTGCCTTCCCTGCCTTTATCAAGCCGTATGATCAAAAAAGCTCATGCCATTTTACTACAAGGTGTAAGAGGAGAGCGTAAAATGCCTGGAGAGTTTAGGCGTAGTCAGAATTGGATTGGTGGAGCCTCGCCGTTGGATGCCGTTTTTGTCCCACCTCCCTGGACGGAGGTAGACCGATTAATGGGAGACCTGGAAAATTTCCTGCACAATGAGAATACTCAGCTTCCTCATTTACTCAAAATTGCATTGGCTCATTATCAGTTTGAAACGATTCATCCATTTCTCGATGGAAACGGCAGGATCGGGCGGTTGATGATTCCGTTGTATTTAATTTCTGTATCTGTTTTGGCTAAACCTGCATTCTATCTGTCCGATTTCATAGAAAAAAATAAAACGCACTATTACGATCACCTTACGAGGGTAAGAACACAAAACGATCTTCGTCCATGGTTTAGGTTCTTTCTGGTGGGCACAGTAGAAACTTGTGAGGCTGCTATAAGTGTATTACGTAGTACTATTGCGTTGAAAAAAGAATGCGAAACAAAACGCCTGGTTACACTCGGTCGCAAATTACCGAATGCCTTGAAACTGCTTCATCGACTATTTACAAATCCAATTATCCGTGCTGATGAAGTAGCGACTTTATTAAAATTGTCTATGGTTTCGGCTTATAAAATGATTAATGATTTTGAGAGGCTTGGAATCCTTAAAGAGCAAACCGGCTATTCCCGAAACAGAGTATTCGTATTCCGGGAATACCTGGATTTATTTAATCGGTGATTATTTTTCTATTACTGGTTAAACAAAAAGTAAAAAAGCCCCACAAATCATTCAATTTGCAGGGCTTTTCGTACCCACGACTAGAGTCGAACTAGCACGTCCAATGAAGGACACCAGGCCCTCAACTTTGTGTGCAATGGTTTAATATGGTTCAATAAGTATTGATAATCAATGATTTATGATTGGATGACTTGAAAATAGAAACATAAAAAGCAGTTTAAAAACAGCAAATGTTGTACCTTTGTTGTACCAAATCATTATTAATACCCGATTACGATGGCTTCCGTAAATGTAGTACTCCGCAAGAAGAAAAACATAGATGGCTCCTTTCCTTTAGCCTTGCGATTGACCAAAGACCGCAGGTCTACTTATATATACTTGGGCAAAAACATAAAGACTTCAGAATGGGATACAGAAAACAAAAAAGTCAAAACGGCTCATCGTAATTCAAAGCGGTTAAACAACTTTCTCCTTAACCGTCTTTCCCATGCCAATGATATTTTACTCGAACTCGAATTGCAGCGCCCTGATTTTTCTTTACAAATGCTCAAAGAAAAAATTGTCAGAAAAACAAATACGGATACCTTTTTCGCTCAAGCAGATATTTATTTTGATACGATTTATAAAGAGGGAAAATTTAACCGCTATACAGGAGAAAAACCTGCAATCACCAGGTTCAGAAAATTTTTAAACGGCAGAGATATAGCCTTTCAGGATATTACCGTACAGCTGTTGGAACGATACAAAGCTTTTCTAAAAGGAGAGTTAAAAGTAGGTGAACGTACAGCTGTGAATTATCTCATTACCATTCGTACCATTTACAACAGATCTATTAAAGCTGGCATCGTAGACCGCATCCACTATCCTTTTGGAAATGGGAAGGTCACTCTCAGGAGACCGGAATCTTTGAAAATAGGACTGGAAAAGGAAGAAGTTGTAAGAATTGAAGAACTTGAACTGGATACTGATTCCTTCTTACATCATGCCCGAAATGTATGGTTGTTCTCTTTTTATTTTGCAGGTATACGTGTGTCGGATGTCCTGGTGCTGCGTTGGTCCGATTTTAAAAACGGCAGACTTTATTATACCATGGGCAAAAACCGGAAACCTGGTTCCATCAAGATTCCCCAAAAAGCGAAACAAATAATGGATGAGTACCTATCTCAAAAAGAAAGTGAGAATGGGTTGCTCTTTCCTGACCTGAAATCCATCGAAGATTTTAGTGACACAATAACCTTGCAAAAAAAGCTGAAATACCGCATTAGGAAATTGGATAATGCCTTAAAGAAGATAGCTAAGATGACAGAAATCACAAAGCCCCTTTCCATGCATATTGCCCGCCACACCTTTGGAAATATTTCAGGAGACCGAATTCCCATCCAAAAATTGCAACAATTATATCGCCACTCTTCAATTATAACGACGATAGGTTATCAAAAGGCCTTTCTTTATAAAGGGACAGATGAGGCATTGGATTCAGTCCTCGACTTTTAATCTACATTTTCAACAATAAGTGAAACGAGGTGTGAAACGTCACTCTCCTGATGCACACCCAAACTAATTCTGTGTTCCTTACTTCACATATTTTCAATATCCAGTAATTTACTTTTATGATTCAAATAAAGTGTTAACCAATGGAAGACACCTCAACCAAGAACACCAAGACACCAACGCTTAAAAGCGTCACTTTACTGTTAACTTCTGTGTCCCAATTGCCCTTTCGTTCAAACGGGCATTGATAAAATAAATTCCGCCGGACAATGCTTCAGGTTTATTTAGTACAAGCGCATGTTCACCTGCATTTTTTCCCTCAAAATGATAGGTTTTCAACGTCCGTCCGGAAACATCCTGCCAAAATATTTCGAGTATTCCAGCTTCGGAAAGGTGAATGTTTACTTGCAATGTACTACCGCTTAAAGGATTGGGGTACACTTCGAATGCCGTGGGGTTTTTCCCCGAAACTTCTTCACTCACCGTAGCATTTCCTGTCACCAAAAACTGTCCCATCATACCATCATCCTCGTGAGAGAGCATATGACAGTGGTACATGTATGGTACATCGGGGTCGGCAAAGTCCTCGAACTTGGTGATGAAGCGTACGGTGCCGCCCATTGGTGGAACCATCACTACATCCTTCCGTCCTCGCATATTGGCTGGAGGAGTGGCGCCATTAATGTCCAAAATATAAAACTGAACATCGTGGATGTGGAAGGGATGGGAAATAGCGGTCATGTTGGTCAGTTCCCATACCTCGGTGTTGTTGAGCGGTATATCGACATTGATCACATCCATGTTGAAAGTAGCACCGTTGATGACGAACGGGCCATTGACCATGCCCGTTGGCCCCATCTGCTGGGGCTGGAAAAGCAAGCTGCGAGTGGCCTGAACGTCGGCCTGTGAATACGGGGTGTTGGTGACGAGGGTCGTCGGTATGGTGGTTACCGCATTGGCGGTGGCTGAGCCTATATTGATTTTCAGAACATTGAAATCATTTCCGTTCAATGGGTTCGCTGTGTAACCGTTGATAGTGCCCATTGGCATAACCGATGGGTTGGCGGCTCCATAAATGCCGCTTGACAGTTCGGAAGCATAGCTCACCAACTGAGTGGACTGGCCTTCCATCCCTGAGAGATCGACCAATACCTCCGCCCGCTCGCCGGGAGACAGTTGAAGCCTTGTCATGGACAATGAAGCATCCAGCAACCCTCCATCTGTTGCGATTTGCGAGAAAGTGAGGTTGTCTGCAAATCCAAGATTATAAGTACGGTTGGTTGAGCCATTGAGCAGACGGAGACGTACCACTTGCGCAGGTGCTTCAAGATAAGCTTCCAGTGTTCCGTTCACCATCATGATGTCATCTGCTGCAGTTTCTACAATGAACTGTTTGTCTAAATCAAAGGCCCTTGATTGTAGGACAATGGGGAAATCGTCCTCTCCATAAATTCTTGGCAAGTCCATTGCAGCCTCTTGCGCATCTTTAACAATGATAAATCCGGCAATGCCTTTGGTCACATGCTCTGCCGTTTTCTCATGTAGGTGAGGGTGGTACCAATATGTTCCTGCCTTGTCCAGCACCTCGAATTGGGGTGACCAGGTCGTTCCAGGTTCGATTACAGTGTGGGGCCCACCGTCATTGGCCGCAGAAACATGCATGCCATGCCAGTGGATGGTAGTTTCCTCGCCAAGGTTGTTAAGGACATTCATAGTAACATTATCCCCTGCATTTAAGATGAGTGTAGGGCCGAGCAGGTCACCATTGACACCCATGGTGGTAGTGGCTGAGCCAGGAAAAAACGTCCGGCTTCCGTTTTGCAAGTTCAGCTCGAAAGTAGTGCCAGAAAGTATTGGAGGAATGGCAAGAGGATTTTGGGCGATTAAAAAAGAAGAGGTCAAAAGGAAAGTGAAAAAGGGAATATGGATACGTTTCATTATCTTGTAGTATTAATTGCCAAAACCCAAATGTATGCAGGGGCAGTTTGAACAAAGGTGACTATTATCACTATCGATAATCACGATTGTCGACTTCTGGACACTTGGTCGTTAAGAAATATCATCTCTCTGTTCAATTGTCCAAAACTCGACAAAAAGAGGATACCAACTGGTTCGGGTTTGGGTTTAATTCGTGTTCTTGGCAGCCATGTCTGATTTTCTAAACACTCTTAAAAAAGCATTTATGAAAAAGCAATTCCTTTTACTCCTCTTGGCCCCTTTTCTTCTGTTGTCGGCTTGTAATCAAGAAGATGCCAACTTGCCAACCCCTGATGCCGTGATGGTGAAGTATGTAAATAAAAGCGGTAAAGATGTGAAGGATTTTGTGGTAAGTAAAGCAGATGTCGGCTTTCTGAAAAAAGGGAAAACTTCTGATGAATATTTCCGCTATGAGCAACTGGGGCAACAGTTTAATTATGCCCTGATAGAAACAGTCGGAACAATTGATGGAAAGAAATATTACACTGCATCTGCGTGTCGTGGGGTATGTGGAACTCCTTCTGCCCCAAACGGAGTATGACTGGAACCAGGATATTACAAAATTGCTTTTCGCATATCCGAAGAATTGGGCGGCAATTACCTTGAGTTTAAGATGATGGATTAATAAAAAGGGCTCCTAAATGCAATTATTAGAAGCCCTTTTTATTTGCTAAAAGTTTTTTCTCTGTTTAATTCATTTCAATTGAATCAACCGCCGCTATCGAAAAGAATATTCCCATCCTCATCAAAAACAAGCCTTGCACAGTCTGACAACCTGAGGAAATAATTGTTGTTGAATGTCTGCATGACGTGTTCAATAGTAGTGTCGGCGTGGTTGTCGTCTATATAAGTTGTGATAGCCGGTGGCAGATCATCAATGGAGATGCTCGTACCGCCCCAGCAATGTTCATTTGGGCCGTTGTGGGTGCTCATCTCACCATGGTTTCCATGTCCCATTGGCCCGCCATGACCTCCGCCCATGGTCCCGTTAGGGCCGCAGTGCCAGCCAGGTCCCCCAATGTGGCCGTGGCCATGACCATGTCCACCAGTTCCTTGCATGTCGCATTCATGGTAATAATCCCCGCTTGGACCGAACATCAAAATATCGCCAGTGCTCATTTCCACTGCCAGGTTCCCGCTTGGTTTAACAACAACAGTCACAATGGTTGCCCCTGCGTGGTTTACCGTGATGTAATCAGTTACGATTTGCGGCAGGTCCGCTGCCTCCAGTGTGTCTCCCGCCAGACAGAAATTGATGCCATGGTCACCCCCGCCATGGTGGTTTCCCATATCACCGTGCATTCCATCATGGTCGAGGTGATTGCCGTTCTGGTCAAAATACAGGCAAAGACCGTTTTCCAGAAATACTTCATAGCCATGCGGTGATGCATGAAATGCCAGCTCAATTTGATAAGGTGCGTGGTTCGTGTGTACGTAGTCTGAAATCGGGGACGGTAAGCCCTGTACGCCAACTGCGTCTACCGTGGGTGCAGTTACGATTTGTTCAATGAGCAGTTCTTCTTGTAGTATTGGTGTGGGGTTGTTGTCTTCTTCACATGAGAAGCACAGCGAAATGATAGCAAGTCCGAATAGGACAATCAGTATTTTTTTCATGGTAATAGTTTTTATTTCTAAGTGTACAAATCCCCTTTTTTCCCTCATTGATCTTGCTGGGAATTATATAAACCTATCGGGTGAAAGTAAGGGGCTGGAATAAAGGTTAGCGATGACGAAAAGCAGGAGAGGCGTTGATTTTTATCACGTAATTAAAATGTTATAGCAATCTATGAGGACATTTCACCTCATTCATTCTAAAACCTGCGATTGAAAACCATTATTTTGCCAATTTCAAAATCCTTATAGCTCCTTGAATTACAAGAACAAACACAATAGTTCCAATTATCAAATCAGGCTTGCTTGAATTCAACCAATTGACTAAGAGACCAGCAGTAATTACTCCAAAGTTTATAATCACATCATTAGATGTAAAAATCATACTGGCTTGCATGTGCGCTTCTTTACTTTTAGATTTTTGCAACAGATACAAGCAAATTCCATTCGCAATTAAAGCAAAAATCGAAACAACTATCATCGTCGAAAAATCGGGCATTTTTTCTACGCCAAAGAATCTTCTTAATACCTCCACAAAACCGATAACAGCTAAGGTGGTTTGAAAATAACCTGCGGTTTTCGCTATTCTTTTCTTTTTGATTAATGTGCCGCCAACTGCAAATAGGCTTATGCCATACACAAAGGCATCCGCTAACATATCTAAACTATCCGCCACCAAACCCATAGATTTTGAAATCAATCCTGTTGTCATTTCAATTAGAAAGAAAGCGAAATTGATAGAGAGGACTGTCCAAAGCAACTTCTTCTGATTTGCGTTTTCGCTAAATTCAGCTTCTTCTGTTTCAACAGTTTTTACTTTCTTTCCTCCTAAGTTTAAGGCAATGATAGATTGCTCGATTTCGTCGGCTAGCCCATTATGGTAAACAGTCAAAGTCCTGTTTGGAATATCAAAATCAAGATGTTTTATATCCGAAATCCCATCCAATTTCATACGGATTAGATTTTCCTCGGAAGGACAATCCATTTGGGTGATTTTATATATTGATTTTTCCATGATTATTTTTCTGATGATAAAAAAGTTAGAGAGCAAATTCAGTCATTACTCTCTAACTGTTTGAGCAGTAATTTCTACTCTTCTTCTATTTCACCGAATATCGTCCACTTCAATCCTGCGGTAAAAATAAATCCATCTGTGGGCGACCAAATTTCAGGAAAAGAAGGGTTCGTATGTGGTGGCAGAACGGTATCTTGGAATTTGGAAAGTCTGGTGTCCGTGAAGTTTTCAAAATTAACAAACACGTTGAGTTTCTCGATCTGACGAGACACCAATAATCCCATTGTCCAATAATCCTCGACAGGAGACAGGTCAAAAAGCGTTTGTCCGCCAGTGAAGTACACTTCATAACCAAGCCTCCAATTGCCGCTTTCATACATCAATATTCCCCCTGCATTATGCTTAGGGGTTATTGGTTTTTGCCGATTGATACCGTCATAATCTAATTGGGCATCAATAAAAGCGTATTGCAAATAGAGCTTAAAATCATCGTAACTAAATTTAATATTCGTTTCCAAACCTTTGCTGTCCGTTTTCCCGTCAGCGTTTACAAAAAGGAATAGGTCGTTAACGTCTTGGGTAAGAATCAATGGGTCAAACAATTGGGTATAGAATAGCAAGTTATTAATTGAAAAACTGATTTCATCAAATAAAATGGTTTTGTAATTCACATCCCAATTGACCCCTAATGATGTTTCTGCTTTCGTATTATCTATTCTGATTGGGAGGATGCTTTGAAAAGTACGGCTTTCTGCTTCTTCACTAAAAATGGTTGGCAGTTTGTACCCCATTCCGCCGCCAATTCGAGTTGTCCAATGCTCGTTCAGGTCCAATAAAAGATTGATGCGAGGCAGTACAAACCAATCATAATCGGTATTGTAATCTACTCTTAGTCCTGATTCCAAAGTTGCTTTTTCTGTGAACGACCAAACATTCTGACCAAAAACACCAAAAGTATTATTGCTGTAATCTCTTACAGGATTTTGATTAAAAGGTGTTTCGGTAAATTCCTCCGTCCACATATTTGCACCAAAAACCCAATCAGCTTTTTCGTTTGCTGTTGAATAAGACACCTCTGAAAAACTCGCTATTTGTTGACCGTCAAAAGTGAAATCAGGAATTTCTATACTTCTGTCAAAGAAATTGACGCTGTTTCTGATCGTTAAAATGGCATCTTCTGAAAATGCTTTTTGATAACTGATTTGAGAAGCCAAACGAGTGGATTTATTTTCCTCCGTAAAAGGATGTTCGCTGCTCGGCGAGATTTCGATAGCTGTTAAATCGCCGCCCAATCGGTTTTCAAAAGAACTGTTGATGCCAATCCTAAAACTACTGGATTCGTCAAAGTTGTAAAAGAAAGTTGGGTTGACAGCAATGTTTTTCACTTCGGGAAGTTCCGAGAAATCATCATCATTGACATCATAGACTTGTTGAATATTTCCTACTGCATAAAGAGAAAAACCAGCCTTTCCATACTCCTGGGCATAAAACCCATTTAAGGTAGAACCCAATGCTTGTGTTTGTGTAAACATAAATTCTAATTGCGGTTCTTCCTCTGGTCGTTTGCTAATCAAATTCACCAGTCCTGCAATTGCTCCGCCACCATATAGTGTTGAAGCACTCCCTTTAATAATCTCCACTTGTTTCAAATCCAATGGCGGTATCTGCATAATACTCAGACCTCCAGCGAAGCCCCCAAAAATGGGAAACCCGTCTTTCAACAATTGTGTATAACGACCATCCAAACCCTGAATACGTATACTTTGGTTGGCAGAATTTGCAGAAGTCTGTTGCATTTGAATCCCTGTACTTTCCCGTAACAACATGGAAATATTGGTGGAATTCATAAAGGCCTTTTCGCCCAATTCCTCTGCGGTGATTGCTTCCAATCGGGTCGGCAAATCCTGAATTAAGCGGCTGCTTCGGGTGGTAGTGACGGTTACGGCTTCCAGTTCTTCACTTCCCGATTCTAATAGGATGGTTAAAGGTTCTTGTTGGGGTAAAGTGACCTCCAATTCTATGGTTTCATAGCTGACATAACTGACACGAACCTCATAAGAGCCATTTGGTAAATTTTCTAAAATAACAACCCCATTTTCGTCTGTAACACCTCCTTTAGCCAGTTCTTCAAAAAGGATATTAACACCAATTAATGGTTCTTCGGAATCTTCCTCTAAAATGGTTGCTTTGAACGTATTTTGGCAATAGACCACACTAAATGTAGCCATTGCCAACAATGACAATATTAATTTTTTCATTTTTTGAATATTAGGTTAATCAAATAAATATGTGAAAAGGGCATACCTATCTATGCCTGATTGATCAGCCTACTTGTGGCGGTTGCCAAATGGAGTGATTGAAGGAAGAAGGGTGAAAAGGCGGTATAAATGAAGGAGTTGTTTTTGGTGATGAGGAAAGTATTTTCTCTGGGAGTCGAATCTCTTTAACAGTATCTAAAGCTGAAAAACAACTACTACAAATACAAAAAGAGGAACAAGGGGAATCTTCGCAAGGGTCGGAATTTTGCCCGTTTTCTGAATAATTTGTAGTTTCTACACCAAGCATTTGGTTCACTATCTCCACAATTCCACCACCCCCGTCGCCGCAGGGCACGAGCGCAAGCGCAAGTATGTAAATGGTGAATATGTGAATGGCTATTTTCATTGAGTGTAAAATTAGAAATATATTTAAATCAGTTCAATGATATGTTTAACGGATAGGAGCATTTTTTTGGGGTAAGCATCCACATTATTCCTTTACTCTTTTTCTTTGTGTAACTACACGTCCCGAATCCCAAATAGAGTAAAAGAAGTCACCTTTCCCACCTTTCAAATCATAATCAATATAGATATATATTGAATTGACAGAACCAAAGATTTCTACGCCATCATATTCGACAGTAAAGGGAAAAAAGCAAACCGTAATAAGGGAATGTAAAGTTTGCTTCATGTCTCATTGATTTAGTTGTTGAAGTAAAGGCATTCATTCAGATAGCTTTTTCATTCTGTATTGCCGGACAAAAATCAGTTCCATTAAAATTATAGTCCCAATAACGACGAACGGCAAATATTGCAACCAACCGCCCCTTTGTTTGGCTACAACCAGAAAAGCAACCAAAGGAACACAGGCACAACCGATAACGCCCAACGAAGCCAGAAACTCACCCGACCATGCTGATTGATTTGAATGACACCCCTTGCCTTCGATAAAGTCGAAAGCACTGAACAGCACACACCCAACTTCATCTTTTCTATTTAAAATCAGGTTGGAAACTGCCATTGTCTCACAACCCGCATACCCAATAACAGCGGCCAATAACATTGAAAATCCGAGATAGAAAAAAGTGGCATTATGGAAAAATTCAAAATTGAAAAGTACTGCGAGGAAAAGAAGGTTGAGAACTGTTCCCCCAAAACCCGTTGCCTGCAAAGGTTGTTCATTAAAAAGCGAACGGATTTTTTGAAAGATGGCTACCAATATTGGAATGCCAATCAAGCCCAAAGGAATTTGATACCAATAGAAATACCAAGTTGCCATCGGGCTATCAAAACCCCAATAAATGAAAAATGGGGCTATCAACAATCTCGAAATAGTCCCGATAGTCCCTATTTCTCTATTTTTTTGAAACAACCTCATATCGGAAGAATTTTAATTCAACAATGGTTAGGCACAACAATCCACCCCTTCCTGAATAGGCGGACATTTCACCGTTCCAAAGCTGCAAAAGACACAGCAATCGCCTTCATTTGGCTTCAATAGGGTTTTGCAATTTTCGCATTCATAAAAGAACTGACAGGCATTCGTCGGCATGGTTTCCGTTTTGGAGTGACCGCAATTCGGGCAAGTGATTTTTGATTCTAAAATGATTTTATTCATTGTATTCTTTTTATAAAACTGATAACCGCCATACGCCAAAAATGCGCCGCCAAGTACCATGAAAATACCGCTAAATTGCTCTAATCCATTCGAGAAAGCCATCAGCCCACTCGCCCCACCGAGCGCAATGGCAAGGGCTGGCAACCAACAACAACTTGTGGCAATTATGAAAGCGACCACGCCGCCGATGATGGACTGATTTGCTTTTAACTGCATTCTGTTTTCAAAGATTTTCATTAAAGTCTATTTTATTCCCAAAAGGGTCGGTGACACCTACACAAAGGGCGCTCCAAGGTGTTTTTTCTATTCCGGGATTGTTGTATTTATAATTTTTCGATTTCAGTTCCTTATGATATTCTGTTAATCCGGTCATTAAAACATAAGCCTTGGCTCCAGGACTACAATCGCCATGATGTTCGCTTAAATGAAAAACCATATCACCTCTCGAAATTTGAAGATAGACAGGGGCATTTTCATGAAACCGATGCTCCCAATCTATTTGAAAGCCCAGCCAATCCACGTAGAATTCTTTGGCTTTGTCCAAATCGAATATTCTGAAAATGGGAATAACCTGACTCATTCAATGTTAGCTTTTTTTACAAGAGGAAGGCGGACACATTTCAACTTTAGGCATATCAACCGAATATTTTTCGCCCATCTTCATGATGGCAACTTCCCATCGGTCATAATATTCAGTTGTACCTAATAAACTGACATCCTCCAAAGTCAAAAATTCATTTTGAATATAAGCCTCTACTTCCGTATGAAAAGCCGAAGCATCTTCCTCCGAGAGAGTGCCGTCCGTCACCAAAGGGTCAATGATTTTGGAAGCAATCCGACCTGCTTCTTCCATGCTCAATTCGTCCACTTCTTTGCCTTTGTACCATCTGTCTGATTTCTCGGAGGAGTTCCTTTGGAAGAAACTTGCCAATTCTGCTTTGTAATCCTCACTTTCCAATGTTTTGAAAGATTTGCTCCCGATAGGAAATCGGGACAGGCTATGTTTTTTGAAAATAGCAGGTACAACTTTAACATTTGGCTCGACCCCTTCTTCCCAAACAATCGCCGTGACCGTTCCTTGCCTGTTCAACCAAGCCTCTTTGATGGTTGGCTCGTTTTGCAATTCCAATAAAATGGGTTTGGAGCGACTACCACAACCCATGTCTGGTGCTGCACCGCAAACTAAGGGTACTTCGTGAAAAGTAATCCCTTCTTCGGGTACTTCAAAATGATTAGAAGCCATGCTGACATAAGCCCAACTGCCGAGGCTGACGGCAAGGATTGCACCGAGAATGATTAGTGATTTTTTCATAAAAGTTAAGATTTAAGCTAATTAATCAAGGTCGCCTTTATTGTTTTCAATGGCAGCAAAAGTTACTTTGCCTGCTGTAAACCCTGCTTTTTCGACTTTCTTTTTTATATCGGCTTCGGAAGGTTTCTGTTCTTTGGCAATTTCAAAAGTCAAAAGGCTTTTTTTTAAATCAATTTCCACATTTTTTGCGCCCTTAATTTTGATAAAATCATCCTCTAAGCGAACAGCACAAAAAGGGCAAGCCAAACCCTCCACTTCCACTGTGACTTTTGTTGTTTGTGCCGACATCGCAAAATATCCGAATAGGGCAAAAACCATCGACAGGAGTACTTTTTTCATATCAAAGTTTTTAAAAAATTAATATCCTCGTTCCCAATAAAACGGCATAACGAAAATTTTCGGAATCTTCTTTTAAAAGCGGAAACTGTACACCCGTTTCCACCAACACCCGTTTGCCGAAAATGTATTGCATCGCAGGGGAAGCCAGCAATAAATGGTCTTTGGTTTCGGCTTGCACCGAGCCATTGATGCCCACATAAATATTCACTTGTTTTGGTGGATATTGCTGCGGCAACAATGGTTTGCCAAACGCCAACTCGTAATGAATCAACTCCTGCGAATCACCCGAAACCAGCGTATAACCCACCCCACCATAAATACCATATTTCAATGTGATAAAAGCACTCACTACCGAAAAATCGGTCTTGTAAAAATCACTTCCCAAAGACGGTTCTTTTTGGTCATTGCCCGAAGGAAAGGTTTCGGTTAGTTTGGCGATCGTCCGAAAGGTCTTTCCTTTTCCGTCTTTTTTAAAAAGCAACTGTTTTAAAAAAACACTGACATCGCCTATGCCTGAGCTGCTGTTTTCCCCTTTGACCGATTTTGAAACAAAAGGAACAGTTACTCCGATTTGCGTATTGGTCAAAATATTGTACGGCACAACGATTGGGTGCTGATAAACATTGACCCGTTCTCCACTAATATATTTTCCGAAAGTTCGGATACCACTGCCTTGCAAACCCAACATGACGGGAGAATCTGTAAAAACAGGAGGTCCCTGTGCTAAGGATTCGGCAGTCATAAGAGCAAACAGAACCAGAATGGCGGCTAATTTAAGCATAATGAACCAAGTTAGATTTTGCTGATTTTTTCTCTAAAAACCAAACCGTTTTCGTTGACTATGGTCAAAATATAAATGCCCTTACTTTGGTTGAAATTATTGCCGGTTCCAAAGCGTAATCGTTTTGACTTTTTCAGGATCGGCATATTTATTCATTATTTGTTTAACTTCTTTCACCCATCGGTCATGGTCATCAGCCTCTCTAACAATGACCAATTCTTTTTTGAAATAAGTAGCTATTTCATTCCAAAGCGGTTGCGTTTTTTCGGGTTCAATCCACTCTTTTTTGACGAGTATATTTAAAAGAATGTCAGCGTATTCTTCGGCTTCCTCAAAACTTAATTGGTCAACTTCCCCTTCTTTAAGCCAACCGTCCCCTGATTTAAAAGAATCAAAAACGGCTTGATATTGCGCCATATCAACTTGGTCGGGTACAAAACCCCAATCGCTAAAAGCATCCTTCAAAATTGCCCTTTGTTTTTCTTTGGTTGTCCTTCTTTTCCATACAATTGCCATTACCGTTCCTGGTCGGTTCAGCCAAGCGGTTTCAACGGATTTATATTTTACCAAGTCCAGTAAAACAGGTTTTGCGGCACTCCCGCATCCAAGTCCTTCCTTTACGGAGCAACCAAAAGGCACTTCATAAAAAACGGTTTTGTAAACACTACTACCCAAAAGCAGTTCTTGCGCCTGAGTTTCGGCAGTCATGAAAATAAACAATGCTAACAGAAGTGTAAATTTGTTCATCATGCCTATTGCTTTATTATTTTTTGTGCAGAAGCACCAACCCCTTCTATAATCAACTGAACCAGATATGTTCCGTTAGCTTTCAGGCTTGCCTCAATATCTACGGAATGCTTACCTGATAGAAATACCTGGTAGGGTCTGTCAGAGACCACCCGCCCGTTCATATCCATTATTCGGATTTTAACTTTCTTTGAGTCCGGTAATTCAAATTCAATTTTTGCATTTTGATTAACAGGATTGGGCACAACTTCAAAAGAAAACGCATCTTTCGCAAGTTCATCAACATTGTTGAATCCATTCACATTGACAGGGACAACTTGCATATTCTTTATTTTCATAGTATTCAAATCAAAGTATTCAAACTTGATTTGCCCTTGAAATTCCATAGATGCCTCTGTCAGAACACCATATCTTTCACCTGGATAAAGGGGCACTGTATCTGTAACCTCAATATTGTTTAAAGGACGACCATCAGATGAAACTATTTTAGCATTTAATTCCGGTGGAAATATGACACGAGTGCCACAATATCCAATATTGGCTAAACGAACATAATCCGTTTGATTTACTTTAGAATCGAATGCTATATTTTCATCAATTAACTGCTGGTCAGAAAACCCATTAATCAGGAAAAACTGTGGTTTAAATTTGGGGATTTCGACCAAGTGTATTGCCAAACTCGTATCATGGTCATGCAAAAGCACTTCATCGGTATGCCATGCTGTATCAATTTCAGAAAGGAAATAAGCATGTTCTTCAGTGTACGGAAATCCTCCATTCCAAGTAGTATTACTTCCGTCAGAAGGTTTTATGATAATCAAACCATACATTCCGGCTTGCACATGAATAGTAGATACGACATGACAATGGTATAGGTAAGTGCCGGCATGTGGTGCTTTAAAGTGATAAAAACCATGTTCAAAATGAGGAACATCAAATGATAAATGAGGCACACCGTCATTTGGTTGGTCAACATCAAGTCCATGAAGATGAATGGTATGCGGTGCGCCCTGAGAAACATTCCATAAATCAATATGAACGGAATCGCCCTCATTTGCTATCAATGTGGGACCCGGAACCCCAGGCTGTTCCCCCAAAGACTCAGCGAACCCAAATACCCGAATCGTATCATTATTGGCGAGGACTTTCTCCCCTGTGTTTCTCGCAATTAAAGATATATTCACCGTTTCCTGACTAAATACTGAAAAGGCTATGGAAAGGATAAAGGTCAGTGATAGGATTTCTTTCATAATCATTCAATTAGCATGGTTAAAAACATTCCATTCGGATATATATTTCCGCCACTAACGGCAACCAGATTATGGTCATGCACAGGGTACTCTCCTATTTGATGTGGAATCATTTCAACAATAACAACTTCCATACTGTGAATTCCAAAAGTATCTTTTAGCCTTCCGGCATGATTTGGAAATCTACTGGAATAAAGAATTTCAGCATGATACCCATGAAAATGAAGTGAATGAATAGATTGACCTGTATTGACTATATAAATATGAATCGTGTCCCCAACTTGCCCAACCACTCTGGCATTGGGGTCTGAATTAATATGTGGGTTACTATTTCCGTTAATTGTAAAATAATCAGGATAATAGGTCATCCAGTCCACATTTAATCCTTGATTGAGTTTTTCATTAAAACTTTTCTGGTGTTCCTTTATATTCCAAAAAAAACTACTTGCCGTTGAGTTTGAGTTTTTGATAACAATCATACCGCCCAATCCCATATAACGGAATGCTTGGGATGCCGAATGGTCGTAATAAATATGAGCACCCTCCTCTGAAAAGCTAAAGGTCACAACGGCTGTACCAAAAGTAGGGATGATAGTCGCAATATTTAAATTTCCTTTTATATCAAACCCATGTGATATGGTATCCGTATTGACAACAGTCAGTAGCATCGTATCGCCAATATCAAGTATTAACCGTTTATTTTCTTTGTCGAATAAAGGCGTTGAATTAAAAGCAAAATAGGGAATGTAAGTACTGTCTACTGCCATCATCGTTCCTCTGTTTATATAGACCGTATCTTCTATAATATTTGCAAAAGACGAGAGGGTACAAAGAACCCCGACAAAGAATAAAGCAATTTTTAGCATGAATATTCGGGTATAATTAAACGGCAAATTGTGAGCTGTCGCTGTTGGCATTACACGGACAGTTTGGTTTGTGTAAAAAGAATAGACTTTCCAGATTTTTAAATCTGGAAAGTCTTTAAAACCTATTTCGCATTAATAATAAACTGCTTATTAAAAACTTGACCTGATTCATCCTGACATGAAATAAAATAAACTCCATTGGTGAGATTGGAGACATCAACGGTTTGGTTTTGGTCTCCTGCAAGGGAAAGTACTTTTTTGCCAAGTCCGTTGAATATGGCTCCTGTATAAGCGCCTTTAAATTCAATATTCAGCACATCCTGTGCGGGATTAGGATAAATTTTGAATGATTTTGCTGCCTCCAATTCATTAGTGGATACTGCTTTGTTGTAAGTAAGCGTCCAAGAAACTGTATCACCTCTTTCATGGTCATTGGCATCATAAACATATAATTCTAAAAATCCTACCCCCTCAACATTCTTGGGGTTGACGGACAAATTAAAGTACCCTCCGATTCCATTTTGAGCATCGGCAAGCGAAATCGGTGTCATTGTTCCAGTTGCCGGAATGCCTACATAACAACTTGTATAATCACATAAAGAATAATCCCATCCTGCCGGAATCGTATTTGCAATTCTTTCAAACTTAAAGGTTATCGCCTCAGGAGTGGGAGTTGTAAAATTGATGTAATACGCCGAAAAAGGCTCAGGAATAACATCCTCAATGTGTTGGTCACTACTATACACAAAGTTTTGTGCATTCATTGAAAAGCAAATAGCGATGAGTGCAGATAAAATGTAAATTTTTTTCATGTTCCTTTTTTTTAATTAGCTCCTATAAATTCTTTCAGTAAGTTTCAGAGGAATTTTTTCCAAAATAATTTATAAGAAGCACTTATTTAGATGGTTTGTTATAAAATATTGATAAATTTAATCCTTTTTTCATACTTCAATTTCGACAGGTATAAACTCAAATATTGAGCTCAAGACGGGCATTACAGTTTCGCAAATTTGATAAAAAATAACCGTCCCTTCTCTCTCTGTATAAACCAACCGAGCATCTTTCATTTTTCTCAAATGCTGTGAAACAGCAGGGATTTTCATTTCTAAAACTTCACTCAAATCGCAAACACACAGTTTTTCTTCGGCTTGGAGTAGGAGTAATATTTTCAATCGAACCTCATTGCCTGCAAGGGCGAGGATTTGCGCCATTTTGGTAAGGGAGGTATTTACTTCCAGAATGTGTTTTTTGCACCGTTCAATTTGAGAGCCGTCACGGTCTATTCGGATGCAAACATCTTGGTCTTTGCTCTTTTTCATAGAGCAAAGGTAGAAATGGATAATTGTTTAAGCAAATGCTTAAATAGTTTAGGTGATAATTAACATTGTTTATTGAGGTGCTTAACTCTGAACATAAAATACCTACACAACTAACAGTATGAGAGTTTGAGAGTTAGAGCGTATTTCGATCTACGCTCTAATGAAATGGTTTAATAATTTCTCATCCTTCCTACCACTCCATTTTTTGCAACCGCACCGCATTCAAAATAGCCAATAATGCTACCCCTACATCTGCAAAAACCGCCTCCCACATGGTTGCTATACCACCTGCGCCCAAAATCAAGACGATGATTTTCACACCAAAAGCCAGGGCGATATTTTGCCAGATAATGCGTTGGGTGGATTTACCGATTTTGATGCCTGTTGCGATTTTGGAAGGTTGGTCGGTCTGGATGACAACATCAGCCGTTTCGATAGCGACATCACTTCCCAAGCCGCCCATTGCAATACCGACATCACTTGCCGCCAATACGGGCGCATCGTTGATGCCGTCACCGACAAAGGCGACTACCCTGTCCGGGTCTTTTTTAATGACTTCGACTTCGTTCAATTTATCTTCGGGCAGCAGCCCTCCTTTAGCCTCATCGATATTGAGTTCTTTCGCTATTCTTTGGGTGATGGAATCTTTGTCGCCCGACAGCATCATTAGATATTTGATACCAGCTTTTCGGAGTTGCTGGATACTTTCTTTGGCATCTGCTTTTAGTTCATCAGCAATGGTAACGTAGCCTGCAAACTGACCGTCAATGGCGACCATGACAATGGTATCTACGATGTTGTCTGTTTCTTTTGGAACGGTGATACCGAACTGCTCCATGAGTTTTTTATTGCCGACAATAATGATTCTTCCATTTACCTTTCCTTTTAGCCCCTTCCCTGCAATTTCCTCAATATCGGTGGCTTCGGAAAATTGATTGCCCTCCGAATATTCCATGATGGCTTTGGCAATCGGGTGGGTGGACTTTGCTTCAATTGCCATCAATAATTGCATGAACTCCGCTTCGCTGTAATTGCCTTTTACCTCAATGTCCTTGATTTTGAAAACCCCTTTTGTGACCGTCCCCGTCTTGTCCATGACCAACGTATTTACTTTGGTCAATTTGTCGAGATAGGTTGCACCTTTGAAAAGCAGACCGTTTTTAGACGCTGCCCCCAATCCTCCGAAGTAACCCAAAGGGATAGAAATAACCAGCGCACAGGGACAGGAAATAACCAGGAATATCAATGCCCTGTACAGCCAATCCGAAAACTCATAATCCGAAACAAAGAAGTAGGGTACGATACAAATGGCAATCGCCAAATAGACCACAATCGGAGTATAGATTTTTGCCAAACGCCTAATCAATAATTCTGTTTTTGACTTGCGGGAAGTAGCGTTTTGCACCAGTTCCAAAATACGGGCAATGGAACTGTCATTGAACAGCTTCTCCACTTTGAGGTCAATCACGCCATCGAGATTGATTGAACCCGCCATTACCTTTTCTCCTTTCAAAGCATATTGCGGTTTGCTTTCCCCTGTAAGTGCTGCGGTATTCAAAGCTGCTTTTTCAGAAATCAATACACCATCCAAAGGGATTTTCTCGCCGACTCTGACCTGTATGGTTTCACCGATTGCAACGGTTTCAGGATTGACCGTCAGGTAGTCATTATTCCTAAAAACGGTCGCTGTTTTGGGACGCACATCCAGCAGGGCTTTGATGTTGTTCTTTGCCCGTTTGACAGCTGCCGTTTGGAACAATTCGCCAATAGCATAGAAAAGCATGACCGCCACACCCTCGGGATATTCACCTATGGCAAATGCCCCGATGGTTGCAATGCTCATCAGAAAAAATTCTGTAAAGATTTCTCCTTTTCGTAGCGCTTCCCATGCTTCTTTGATGACGGGTAATCCGACAGGTAGATAGGCTAAGGTGAACCATGCGACTTTTACCCAACCTTGAAAAAATGAGGCATCATATATATGCTCAATTGTCAAACCTGACAATAAAAGCACTAAGCTGATAAGGGCAGGCAGGTATGCTTTCCAGCCTAATGCTCCATCGTGGCTATGGTCATGTGAATGTTCGTGACCGCCTTCTTCGTGGCGTTCCTCTTTGGCAATCAGTGGAGGCGTTTTAGCATCTATTTTTTCTTCTAATGAGCAACAGGTTATGTTGCCTTTATTATCGTAAGTATGTATGTGATGTTTGTCTTTCATTGAATATCTCTTTTAGAAATAACTGGCAAAACCAAACTGATACCCTGCCGTTTTTGCCGGAGGATTTCCGAGCAGGTCGGTATCCCATTGATACCGATAATTCATCCTCAAAAGGGTGTTTGGAGAGAAACGCAAACCAATACCCGGCATGACAGCAAATAGATGGTCACTTATATTGCTTCCTGTTTCTTCAAAATCTCCAACATTATAGTCCAGAAATTCAAACCGAAAAGCGGCATTGAGGGTCATGTTCTGCCATCTAAAAAGTGTTCCTTTCCATAGGGGATAAATCAGGTCGGTATGTAGCCCCCATTGCGTATTCCCAAAATTTTGTCCGAGGTCAGAAGGAATATCCGCTTTGACAAAAGCCAATTCACCCAAACATTGTAATTTTTTGAAAGAAAAATTATAGTCCAATGCGCCAATAAATAATGTCCGTTTTTTATCAATGGTCAGCCCCTCTTTTTGGAAAGTATTATAGTTGCCGAGGTAGGCGGACAAGCCTATTTCACCTACTTTCCTCTTTTTCAATCCGACCCTTGTAGCAAAAGCAGGCGAACCGTTATTATCCTCACCAAAGCGTTCTTCATTTTTTCCGGAAGCTAAGAAAGTTCGATTTTCCTCATTGCCAACTACGCCATCCTGTAAGCCATTGAGGACGTAAACCTCATAAGTGAGGGAAAGACTTTGAACGGGTATTGTTCCATGTAATCCAAAACCAACATCTGAATAAGTGGAAGGGATTAAATTGGTGGATACCAAAGGACGGTCAATGAATTCCCATTTTGGACTGTCATGGTTTTGGTTGAAATAACCGATTGGTACTAAGACAATTCCAGCCCGAAAAATCAGGCTTGGATGCAGTTCAAAATCCAGCAAAGCAGTTTCCAGTTCAATTTCTTCAGTACCATGTCCAAACTCTAACTCGGAGAGGAATTTGATACGCTCTTTTATGGTAGAATAAAGGAAAATATTGAAGCGGCGCATTTCCATTGAAAAGCCCTCGCTCACTCCATCCGTTGAAAAATAATTGGTATTGGCTTCCAGATAGCCACCAACGGCTGCGGTCAAATTTCCTTTTTGACCTTCAAAAATAAAGGGTCGCTGATAGACCGCATCTTTATTTGTAGTGTTCAGGCTGTCCGCATTTTGAGCGGCAGTCAATTGGGGAAAAAACAAGCCTAAAAAAAGAATTAATATTGGCTTCATAAGCTATTTGATATAAAGGTTTTCGCCGTCCTCGATAACCTGAAAACGACGCAAAGGGCGTTCTGCGGGACTTTCCAACACTTCGCCCGTATTGCTAAAAACACTACCATGACATGGACATTGCAACTCTTTTGCAGCAGGTCGTACCTCACAAGCCCTATGGGTACATTGCAGCAACAAAGCCGAATATTCGTCATTTTCGAGTTTGGCTAAATATATGGGTGCAGGTAAATTCGCAGGTTGAATAAGTACAAAGGGATGTTCTGCCAAATCTGCTTTTTTGACCCGAATCCTGTCTGCTTCCGTAGTATGGGAAATGTAGGCAAAGCCCTTACAAGACTGCCAGAGAAGGGGGAACAAGACTCCTGCCCCTGCCAGACCCGCACAATTTTTCAAAAAATGCTTTCTGTCCATTCTTTCATTTTAAAGGCTTTCCAAAAAGGCGAGTACGGCTTCTTTTTCGGTTTGCGAAAGTTCTGAATAATTGGTGCGGCTTTTGGCAGCTTCCCCTCCGTGCATTAAAATGGCTTCTTCTATACTTGTTGCCCTACCGTCGTGCATTAGAAAATAATTGCCGCCTTGTGCATCGGGAGATAGACCCAGCCCCCATAATGGAGGAGTTCGCCATTCAGCAGCTTTGGCAATACCTTCTGTATAATTATCATTCAATTCAGCACCCATGTCATGCAACAGCAAATCTGTATATGGGTGAAATTCAATTTCCGATAGCACCTCAATATCGCTGATGCCTGTCGTCATAGTCGGAAGATGACATTTGCTACATTCAATATCCTTAAAAAGTTGTTCGCCCAATTGCACCATCATTTCCTGCTCATTTCTTCTGATGGGAGCTTTTAACGTGCGGAGATAAAAAACCACACTCTGGACAGTTGCCGCAGGGAGTTCAGGGTCAGCAACAAGGTCGGTTTGTTGTGCTGAAACTGCATAATTAATAGGGTCTTCCATGTCAAAATCGGAAGTAATGCCCATGTCTTGTTTATAGGCATTGACAGTTTGATGCAGCAAATCAATGGCGGCTGCCTTCTTGCCAAACCTGCCGATATACCTTCCTTCTCCATCGGGCAAATGCCATTCGAGTGGATTGAAATAATCAGGAGGGTTGATATAATTCACCCTTCCAGAAATACCGTCACCATCCACATCATCTGGGTCGGATAAAGCAAGCAAGGTAGCATCAGGAACGGCAGCCAATAAACCCAAACCTGTTACTGCGGGAGGTGTGAATTTTGCAATTCCGTTAGCTTCTGCGGGAATGGTTTCTGCCTGAAAACCTGCTATTGCCCTGTTCTGCAATTGTCCGCCGCCAAGATGGGTCAATGGGTCAAATTGCCCGTTTTCCCACTTG
>CALNYY010000092.1:0-7766 GCA_942490835.1 uncultured Saprospiraceae bacterium | reverse complement strand
ATCGGCAACTCAGAAAAACTTGTTGAATGCCCTGCTAATTGGAACAGGGGGTTCTTCAATCTTAATCCTTGTGGCAATGGCTGGAATGGCATACTTAGGTTGGGTAACCTGGGGAGTATTTTGGGCTGTTATTATTGGTTTGGCTGCTGGTGTTATTATTGGTCAGGCTACTGAATATTTTACTTCGGATGAATATAAACCAACAAAAGGTATTGCTGAACAAGCTCAGCAAGGGCCTGCAACAACTATTATTGATGGTATTGCCGTTGGTATGTACTCAACATGGATCCCTGT
Source organism: uncultured Saprospiraceae bacterium (assembly GCA_942490835.1). Taxonomy (GTDB): domain Bacteria; phylum Bacteroidota; class Bacteroidia; order Chitinophagales; family Saprospiraceae; genus UBA6168. The sequence continues at coordinate 7,472 of CALNYY010000092.1, read as the reverse complement.
AGTTACGATTGTTCTCGGAATTATGGGTTCATTCTGGGCTGCCGGTGGTGCTGAACATTTTGCAATGGGTGTTTACGGTATTGGATTTGCTGCAGTTGGTATGCTTTCAACTTTAGGTATTACTTTGGCAACTGATGCTTTCGGACCGATTGCAGACAATGCAGGTGGTAATGCAGAAATGGCTGAACTGCCACCAGAAGTTCGTGAACGCACCGATGCATTGGATATGTTAGGAAATACAACTGCTGCAACAGGTAAAGGTTTTGCTATTGGTTCTGCTGCATTAACCGCAATGGCGCTTATTTCTGCTTACATGGAAGAAGTTCGTTTGTGGTTTGGTAAAATTGCCAAAACAAGTGGCGGATTTATTGAGAAAGGTCAATACATTTTTTATAACGATGTAGTACCAACTGTTCATGATGGAATGAAAGCTGTTCAGATATCTACCGCTTCGGTTAAAGATCTGGCTGCTTCATATGATATTACTCTATTCAATCCGTTATTTTTAGGTGGATTATTCCTTGGTTCAATGATGGCTTTTTTATTTAGTGCAATGACTATGAAAGCTGTTGGCCGTGCTGCTGGTGCAATGGTTGACGAGGTCCGTCGCCAGTTCCGTGAAATCAAAGGTATCCTTGAAGGGACTGCTACCCCTGAATATGCAAAATGTGTGGAGATTTCAACAAAAGGAGCTCAAAAAGAAATGTTAGTGCCTTCTTTAGTAGCAATCATTGTACCTGTTATTGTAGGTGCAACCATGGGAGTTGCTGGAGTAATTGGTCTGTTATCAGGTGGCTTAACAGCTGGTTTCACTTTAGCTGTATTTATGAACAATGCAGGTGGTGCATGGGACAATGCTAAAAAATACATTGAAAAAGGAAACTTCGGTGGTAAAGGAAGTGAAGCTCACCACGCAGGTGTTGTTGGAGACACTGTTGGAGATCCATTTAAAGATACTTCTGGCCCATCATTAAATATTTTGATTAAACTGATGACAATGGTTTCTGTTGTTATGGCAGGTTTAACTGTAACATTGAGTTTATTATAAGCAATTATTTTTGTAAAATATTTCAAAGCCCTGCATTTTTTTGCAGGGCTTTTTTTTGCCAACTCACTGTCTCAAAACAAATCAAGCTTTCATTCAGAATAACAATACAACAATCAAACAATTTAACCATTTTCCATTTTTGCCTGAACAAAATCTGCATCATTTTAGTTTATGTAAGAAATTAATCAATAAAAAATCAAAACATTATGGCAGATCTATCAACAACTTATATGGGGGTGAAACTGAAAAACCCACTGATACTTGGAGCAAGCAACCTTGTATCAAAACCTGAAACAATCGATCAAATTATAGAGGCAGGTATCGGTGCTATTGTTTACAAATCTCTGTTTGAAGAACAAATACAACTTGAAACACTGCAATTTGAGGAAGAGCTTGCAGAATATGAAAACCGCGGTGCAGAAATGACAAGGTTGTTTCCAAGCATTGAACATGCAGGTCCAAAAGAACATGTATTTAATTTGAAACAATTGGTTGAAAAATCATCTGTCCCGGTATTTGCAAGTCTAAATGCCATTTATGAACCCAGTTGGGTTGAGTATGCAAAACAACTTGCAGAAACCGGAGTCGCAGGTTTAGAAATTAACTTGTATGCAACTCCTGGTTATTTCGAAACCACCGGAGTTTCAATAGAAGACAAGCAAATTCAAATTGTAAAAAGCATAAAAAAAGCGGTAAAGATTCCGGTTAGTGTAAAACTGAGTCCTTTTTATACAAACACTTTAAATTTCATTAAAAAACTGGATGAAGCAGGTGCCGATGCTTATGTGCTATTTAATAAATTCTTCCAGCCAGAGATCGATATCGAAGAAGAATTATTTCATTATCCGTGGGAATTAACCAGTGCCCAGGATCATCAGTTAGCACTTCGTTATGCCGGATTGTTGCATGGCAATACAGATGCCAGTATATGTGCCAGCAGAGGTATTCATTCAGCTGAAGATGTAATCAGGTTGCTCCTTGCAGGTGCCGATGTTGTTCAGGTAGTTTCTGTAGTTTATAAAAACCATGCAAAATCCATTGCAGATATATTAAATGGTTTATCAGAATGGATGGATAAAAAAGAATATAAAACATTGGATGACTTCCGAGGTAAATTATCCCGCAAGAATTTAAAAGACCCATACTCATATCAACGGGCACAATATGTTGAAATATTAATGAAATCCGAAGAAATTTTTAAGAAATACCCTATGGTATAAAATACTTTTACTAATTGCTGATTAGGGGTTTATTAAAAATAATAAGCCCCTTTTATATTTGTTCTCCATCAAGCTTACCTTCTATATCTGACGTTTTCAGTCGAACCACATTTCAATTAATTCGAATTTTATGTTTTGCAATCTAAATAAGAACAAGATTAAAAGACATATTTGTCTCTTTTTGTGTTTTTTACCTTGATTTTAATTTAGACACTTTATTTAGATTAAATTAAAATAAAGAGCCGTATCTTTTCATTGCATAAAAAACGAAAACTGGTACTATATGAAAAAATTTTACATTATTAGAAAAGGGAAGCAAACTATTTTTTCTTTTAGAAAAACAGCTTTCAACAAGCAACATTCACCTATTATGGTATTGTTGCTTTTATTTTGGACTTTATTAATCTCTGCAAGCTCTGGCAATGCTGGTATCCCTATCAACAACGACCCGGGAGCATCATCGCTAACAACAACCGATACCGATATGGATGGAGTTGTTGATGATTTTGATATGGACGATGATAACGATGGAATATTGGATATCAATGAATGCATTTCATCCAATTTCTATTGGTCAAACCCTCCAACAATTTCGGGAAATACTGCAACCGGAACAATTAACGGAATTGGATATACTTATACCTCATCTGTTAATGTAACCTCTACTAGCTATGTGTTTAACCATGGCATTTTTCCAACTGAATACAATATCCCAAATGATAATCCAACTATTCAAAATGTATATCCAAGTTCAAATACTCTAACCTTTGACAGTCCAATGACTAATCCGGTTCTTGTATTTGCGTCTATTGGAGGAGGTCCGATTTCAGTGCCAATTAATTTTAGTGCACCTGTCGAAGTTCTGTGGTCCACCGCAACTGTACAAAATTCTCCAACTCAAATAACAGGCACTGAAGGGTATGCCGTTGTTCGCATGAACGGTACTTTCACAAGTATATCGTTTGATTATCTTACTTATGAAAACTGGGTAAACTTTTTATTCGGAGCAGATTTCTATACATATTGCGATACAGATAATGATGGAATTGTTGACCGTCTGGATCCAGACAGTGATAACGACGGATGTTTCGATGCTTATGAAGGCTCAATGGGATTGACACCAACACAAGCTCCCAACGGAATTGTTTCAGGCGGAGTTGACCAAAACGGTGTTCCTACACTTGTTGGCAGCCAGGGACAAGAAGCTGGCACCAGTACAATTTATTCTGAAACTTGCGTTTGCGATTTGGGGTTGGACACAACCAACCCGGTTGCTGTTGCCCAGGACATTACCATTCAGTTAGATGTTAATAATTATGCTTCAATCGAAGTCTCAGATATTAACAACGGTTCTTCTGATAATTGCGAAATCTTAAGTGTAAATTTATCGAAAACTGAATTCACCTGTGCAAATATTGGTGACAATAATGTAACACTGACAGTAACAGATGTTTCAGGTAACATTACTCAGACTACAGCTGTTGTCTCGGTACTTCCGGCACCACTCCCCGAAGCAAATGATGATGAATTTGCAGCTGAGGCCTGTCAGCCATTTACATTTACAAATGCTGATTTATTGGCCAATGACACTGATCCGGCCGGACAAACTTTAAAAGTTGATTTTGTTGGTCAACCATCATCAGGAACATTAACAGATAATGGCGACGGAACTTATACTTATACTCCTTCTGATAATACAAACCATACTGTAACTTTAAGCTATATAGTAAAAAGAAATGATGGAACAACTGTATTTGAGTCTCCAAACCTGTGGATGACCTTTTCTTTTGTTAGCGTGCGACACAAATTATGACTTCCCATAAAAGTGGAAACAGTGGCATCCAAACACTCTTCTTATACTATTTGAAGAACCTAATTCATTCAGTAATTTGCATTCAGACCACAATCTGCCGTCGTGGGGCCAAATTCGAGCCTCCAAACCGCAGCAGCCTCCTATTTTGGCGGATGTTGGCATGAATGGTGTCTCCCCCGCAGAGAGATACAGATGGTTCACCAACTGTCTGACTGTGGTGGGTTCTTTTCATTGAGTTATTTGCATTCAGACTACAATCTGCCGTCATGAGGCCGGGTCGATCTCTGAACGGCTCGATGGCCTCCTATTTTGGCGGATGTCGACACGAATGGAACCTTCCCATCAAGAGGAATACAGATGGGTCACCAACTGTCTCTCTTTTGACACTATAGGTTGGACTATTCATTGATTTATCTGCATTCAGACTACAATCTGCCGTCGTGGGGGCCGAATTTGAGGCTCTGAATGTCGACGGCCTCCATTTGGGCAGTCGATAACATGAATATTGACTTCCCATCAAGTGGATACAGATGGCACACCTGCTGTCTCTCTTTTGATACTATTGGTGGGTCTATTCACCTAAGGACTTGTCTTCAAACAACAATCTACCGCCGTCGTGACGGATTCTCAACCCTCAGTGACATATCAAGCCGTTTCACGGCCTCCACAGGTATTTGTTGTCCTACTGTCCATGGAGGCCAAGAAGCTTCACCATACCACTGGATTCTACCTTGCAGTATGTAAGTGAGGGTATGTAAGTAATTGACAGTATGAAACATGACAATCCATGGTTGTTCTTACCAAATTTGAGTCTCCGAACAGCTCGATGGCCTCCATTTGGGTTGTCGGTAACATGAATATTGACTGACCATGAACTGGATATAGATGCCGCACCTGCTGTCTCTTTTTTGACACTATTGGTGGGTCTATTCACCAAAGGATTTGTATTCAAACAACAATCTGCCGTCGTGGTGACGGATTCTCTTCCCTCTTCGACGAGCCAAGTCTTTCACCGCCCTCACAGGTATTGGCTGTCCTACTCTTCCTGGGGGCAAGAAACTTCCCCATACCATTGGATTCTACCTTGCAGTTTGTAAGGTCAGGTATGTAAGTGGCCAGAATGGCAATTTGTTGTTGTTTGTACGGAATTGTGTCTCTGCACAGATCAACGACCTCCATTTGGGTGGTCGGTACCATGAATACTGACTTTTCATCAAGTGGATACAGGTGACGCACCAGCTTTCTCTCCTCCTAAACTATTGGTGGGTCTTTCCATGGAATGATTAGTGTATAGACAACAATCTACCGTCGTGGTGACGGAATACGTGCCTACTTCTTGGAGGAGTGCCATGTTTCCATCTCGGCATGTATAGGCTGTCCTACTCACTGTGGAGCCAGAAGAGCTCCCCATACCTTTTGATTCTACCTTGCATTGTATAAATACATGTAAGAAAGTGATTGGCAGTGCAAAACATAACAATCCGCAGTCGTTGGGACTGAATTCGAGTCCCAGAATGGCTCGACGGCCTCCATTTGGGGGACCGTTGCCTGCAATTCAGACTTACCATGAACTGGATACAGATGGCGCACCCGCTGTCTCTCTTCCTACACTACTGGTGGGCTTATCCATGGAAAGATAAGTGTACAGACAACAATCTACCGTCGTGGCAACAAAATACCTTCCTTCATCAGTAGGAATGCCTCCCTTCCCGACAACAGTAGCTACCGACGCTACTAGAGTACCATGAGTTGATTGTCCAATGTGACTACATCAGCTACTACCTACATATATGAAGTGACAAGAAAGAAGGCTCTTTGGAGGTGCAGACCGGTATGAGCAACCCCGCGAGGCCATTGACGGTACCAAAACCTTGCTTTTTTGTCGCACGAAAATCGCCAATCAACAAACAGCTCCGAGGACCCCAAGGCCAACTGTGACTACATTGATCACTGCCTACAAGTGTGTATAGATGAGAAAGGTGGTACTTTGGAGGTGCATACCTGTATGGGGGAAATGAATGGACTGCGAGGCTGTTGCTGGTACCAGAAGTTCCCCCAAAAACAAGTAGCTACTAGGTACAATCAGTCTCACCAGTACAACCGCTCCAAGGCTTGTGAGTTCCACTGTAACATGGTTATTGTCACTCTGTATTCATATTGACTGTACTCACCATTAGTTTGCTTGTAATACGTCCTAATACCTAGTTAGTAGCTGGACAACGGTTGTCATTGGGAAATTCTTTGAAATGACTCAAAATATCAATTCGGCATCAAGACAAAAAGTTGATAAGTAGTTTGAAAATGGAAGGCATACGTATCATAGATAGTATTTGCTCACACTTTCTATAGTGAGCAAAACTGGCCAGCGTGCTTGGTTTCGTGCAGGACGCTCACAACACGCACAAGACAAAAGACAATGGGAGATTGGTTGTTGTAGCGGCGGTTCTGACAACTCTCTCCACTGATGCATTGCAGGAAAAGGTATGTATGTATATGTGGAATTGTTTTTGAGCTTGATTGAATCTCATTCATTCTTTTTTGGCCATTTTTCAGACAAATCATGATTCTTGTGCCAACACGTAACGACGCCCGCCTTTCAATGCCAAAAGGAGTTTCATTACACCCTAACAGTCCTGTCTAAGACTACATTATTGCATCACTTTATGTATGAGTGATATATCAAGCAAGAATACCATGGAAAAATACTAATAGAGGTATGTTATCGCCATCGTCGGCTTGTCGACAAACTGACTTGTGCTGTGCCGCCGCCAACATTCTCTCACTCAAATCCTTTATGCACTTGCTTTATCCATTACAGGCTTTCTCAATGGCTCATGTTACTCAAGAATCTATTGGATGTGGCTTGAAGTGTATACATCAAGGCACATTTGTGCGTATAAAAAGAAAGGTTTTCCCTCACGACACACGCTTCAAGTCATTTTTACTTCAAGACATGTCGTCAGGACGGAGAATTGCTACCCCAACACCAGTAATCAAACCAAGGTTGGCCTTCATCATTTACCACTGTGAATCAGAGATAGACAAGCACTCAAGGCACAAGGGAATGCAGTCGGTGGACCTATCAAGACAACGATGACGCTTCGAATAATGCAATGACTTGTTATTTGTAGTTGTAAACACTTTAAAACTTCATTGCTTGTATTTATTTGCTTGTAATAGTCTATCGAATCATTCAATTCAAATCATCGAATCATTGGCTTATCTCAGAACACTAAAACCAAACGATTGACTTCAAAAGCACACTGGTTGGTTGTTGTAGAGTCAGCGGATTCGAACCAAATCAGTTGATTGGATTCCAATCAGCCAATCCGGGTTGGAATCCACAAGAAAAAAATAGACTTTATGTCTCTTTTATTCAGAGTCATTTTGA
>CALNYY010000091.1:0-17284 GCA_942490835.1 uncultured Saprospiraceae bacterium | reverse complement strand
CTCCAGTAATTACCGTTGAAAACGTTGTTGTTGGTGCCTCCTTTCAGTGAAAGCTCAAAGGTGTTGGATAGGAAATTGTTGCGACTCACGACATTGTCGAGGCAGCCACCAGAAATCTTGATAGCCCAACCATTTCGGATAAAATCGTTTTGCACATAATTGATGCGGGTTGATCCTTCTACTAAAATTCCAATAGTGTTTTCCCGAAAAATATTGTTCTTAATATCTGCGTCATAAATCTCCTTGAGCAGCATGCCATACGATGCCTTGCCCCAGTTGAATTCGAACACATTGTCCCACATGTTTATTTTTTTGGAAAACATAACAGCCACGCCAGCTCCGTTTCTGCGAAAGGTATTTTGAAAATATTCGTCCTCATTTGAAAACATAAAATGGAGGCCATAGCGGAGGTTGTCTTCGCTGATATTTCGTCGTATGAGGCTGTTGTCCACAAACTCCAGATAGATGCCATCACGATGTTGGCGTACGAGGTTGTCTTCCACCGTAATTCGTTTGCAGTACCAAAGGTGGATGGCATTGCCCGATGACATCTCTTCTACTGCTTCTCCAATTAGTTCGTTGTTAGACACCACACCATCGCTTGCTTTGGCGAGGTAAATTCCAAAAAAGGTATTCAGCAGGCGGTTGTTTTTGATGGTAAAATTTTTGGCGCCTTCCACCCTGATGCCAGCACGATCTTCAAGATAACTTGTACCGACATTACGAACCACAAACCCTTCAACAGTCACGTCATTGGCGTTTATTGTAAGAAGGCCGCCTTGGTTCAACCCGTCCAATACTGGCTGGCCTTCGCCTTTTAAATGGACACTTTTTTTTACCTGAATATTGCCTTCGCTGTAGATGCCTTTTTTGACTAAAATAACATCTCCGTGAGTGGCAGCGTCTATGGCATTTGTGATAGATGTAAATTCACAAGAAGAACAAACTTCCAGGGTGTCCGCCGAAAGGGAGGACAACCCTGAGAAGCATATTATCAAAACAATGAAAAAGGTTCGCATAATACCGATGACTATTGGCCATTGGCTATTAGCTGTTGGTCAACAACCAATTGCTAATAGCCAAGAGCTGAATTATTAGTGCCTGCTATATTTGAGTCCGAGCGTTATGAACTGGTTCTGGTTCATCTGTATACCGTTTGCATTTTGGTATAATGGCTGGCCATATTCAAGCCCGAGCCTAATGCCCCGAAACATGCCAGAGGGTATAAGAAAGTTGATACCAGCGAACCCATTTACTTGTTCGCCGCCAAAGTTGATAGCATCAGAAGTGGGCGACATAGGCATGGTGATGTCTGCATCAGCGCCAACCATTTTTTCATTAACTGTACCTGCTGTTCTTATCGACAAACTAATGAAGTTATTCAGCCGATAGGCACCCCAACCAGTCAATTGATACTTGTTGCCCCAGCGATAGCCTTCAGTGTTTTCGCCAGTGGGAAATGTACCTGACAATTGACCTCCCCAGGAGAAATTTTCAACTTGACCGAGATAGGTCAGGCCAAGCAGTACGTCCCAGGTGCCAGTTCCGAGTTGCATAGGGTAGGGGATTTTTGATTCAACTTCATGATGGCCACCGTGGTGTTGGTGTACCATTTCAGTTTCGGCAATGCTTCCAGTTGGGGCACTTATCCCACCATTTGCATGTATGGCGTTTTTCCCATCTACCCAAAGGCCAGCGATGGCAGTCAGGCGAGTATCACCAAGACCACGAGACTCATGGAAGTGGCGTGTGCCGTCCATTCCCAGCATATTCATTTCATTGAATAGATAGTTGGTCATAGCCATTAACGTGATGCGATTGGATGGGGCGTACATCATGCCGAACATGTGCATTTGCATGTCCATGTTTTGAGGGGACATCATATAGCTTGGATAAATGTATGAGTCGGCAATTTCTTCTGAGCCAGCACGATTCCCCTCCATGCTCATGTACATATATCGGTAGGAAAACATTAAGGAATTAGCGCCGTGATAATGGTCGCCCATTACTCCGATTGGAGCATTGCCATCTGGGCGGTCGGAGCTCCAGCCATCGCTGGTGCAGCACATGCCTTTTTCGGCATTGGCGCAGAATTGTGCCTGAATTGTGTTTTGATATAAAAATAGAAAAGCAAGGACTAAGAAGCTTAGTGCGTTTTTCATGTTACCTTTTTATTGCAACCAAACAATTGAATATCAATAACTTGGCGTGATTGTTTTGATATTGTTTATGTGAAAAATCCCATCGGGCGGCTGTGCTGTCCGATGGGAAAGGATTGTGCGCTATTCGGGTAGCATCACTTTGTCCACTACGTGGACTACGCCATTGGAGGCTTGCACAGTGCCAAGGATTTTGGCACCACCCACAGTAACATTGTCCCCATCTTTAACTACAGGCACATAGTGGCCGCTTGCTTGATAAAGTCTTTGGCCATCCTTGAGCAAATCACCTTGGTAATTGCCAGGAGATGCATGGTACTTGATAATCGAGGCCAGTTTCGACTTGTTCTCTGGCTTCAATAAATCTTCGACAGTGCCCGGAGGCAGTGCTTCAAAAGCAGCGTTTGTTGGAGCGAAAACAGTAAGCGGGCCTGCATTGACGAGCACATCTTCCAGGCCAGCAGCCTGAACGGCGGCAACAAGAGTCGTATGGTCCTTTGAACCAAGGGCTACTTGCAGCACGTTTTTGGATGAAAGATCATCTTGCACGGTTGACTGTCCTTTTACATCAGCAGCGGCAGTGTCAGCCGATGATGAAGAAGTAGTGCTGTTGTTTTGGGTACATGCACCAAAGAACAGCAGGAAAGACAATATGATAGGATAGGAATGAATAGTCTTCATGATGATATGATTTAAAGTTATACTCAAAACGAAGTGGTTTGGGAATTTGGTTTTCCATAAACCACTGGTTTTGAGGATATGCCGATGTAGAAATGATTCATTTTTTCCCAAATCATTTCGGAATCGGTATAGTTCTTAAAAAAGGTGAAATCGTATAGCTGATTTCAATTTATTAGATCAGCTGTTTTTACTACCCCGTTTTCTTTTAAGCGAGCCAGCAATCTTTGCCATTCAAAAATTTCCCCTCCTTTTGCCTGCTGCATTTCTGTTGCAGCTGATTTTGAGCTGAACCCTGTCAGAAATGCACCCATCGGGCTTGGCAAGTTTTTACTGATGAGGTAGTAGCTGGTTTTTGCGTCAATCAGTTCTTTGGGAGCGTGGTAGTCATTTACCAATAAAAAAGCATACTCTCCTCCGTTCTCTTCCATATAATTTGCCAAGCACTCAATAGCGTCAAACTTGAATACCTTGCCCTTGGAAGTGACCGCTTCCGCTGCATGCTGTTGATCTACAATAGTCATTTTGCAGAAGTCGCACATATCCGAACCATATTCTATGGGCTTAGGCGACGGCTGACAACTTGCGAGCCACATCATGGCCAAGAGAACTGTTGGAAATAAGCTTTTCATCTTTATTGTTAAATTTTGATTTTAACCACCAAGCTGCGAAAGCCAGCATTATGGATACTCCCGCCAGATAGCCGCTGATATGTGGTAGTGAAATGGCTGTAAAATTCAGGATCAGTTTCGAGCCAATCAGCGGTGGTTGGAAGGAAGCTCCTGGTATTTTGATAGGAGCAGTGTCACTGAGATTGTGTCCATAATCATACTCCCATAAATAGAAATCATAAATGCCAGCTGTCGCTAAAAGAACCATCACAATGCCCCATGCGAGGAATACACTTTTCTTATTGATAGCTGCAGCTAGCAGCCCCAATGCGATCATCCCAATCACGATATATGGGAAATACTGTAATTCCGGAATAGACTCCGGCTCGATGTATTTCATGCCAACATAATGATTCAGGATATTGATATTCTGGATTGTACTGGCAGTTTCACCGCCAATTTTATTGATCCAGATGTGCATGGTTACCCCATCGGGGTATTGTGGAGCTATCAAAGTGATTTTCCACATGGGGAAGAGAAAGAGCGTGGCCAGCAATAATGCTGAAACGGCCATCGTGATTCTTGGTAAATTTTTCATTTTTAATGAGTGAATGAATGAATGAGCGGATGAGTGAATATTTTTCAATTCACTCATTCACTCATCCGCTCATTTATTACTGAACCGGCTCTTCTTCGCCCAAGCTCCATTTTAGAGCAATGTTGGAACTACGTGGAGATACTCTTATGTATCCCTGCATTTCTTGGTGAAGGGCAGAGCAGAAATCAGTACAATAGAATGGATAGACGCCTTCGGCCTTAGGCTCCCAAAGCATGGTTTCCGTCTGGCCGGGCATTACAAGTAATTCTGCCATGTTGGCTCCCATAACTGCAAGACCGTGGGGTACATCCCAGTCCTGTTCGAGATTGGTAAGGTGGATGTATACTTTATCACCCACTTTTACACCTTCAATGTTATCAGGAGAAAAGTGGCTTCGGATACTGGTCATGTACACGTGGACATTATTGCCATCACGCTCCACTCTAGTATCTTTTTCACCCATTGTCCTGTAAGCGTGCTTGTTTTCCTCAATTGGATAGAATTTTTTGACGTTAGGCTTAATTCTATCAGCAGATATACCTTGTGCGTAGTGTGGCTCTCCAATGGTTGGGAAGTCAAGCAACAGTTTCATTTTATCGCCGGAAATGTCATACAGCTGAGCCGAGTGGCAAAGCTCAGGGCCGGTAGGCAAGTAGCGATCTTTAGTGATTTTGTTCAAAGCAACCAGGTATTTGCCCTCCGGCTTCTTAGAGTCACCGCCAGGGATCATCAAGTGGCCTATGGAATAGAAGGTAGATGCTTTGTCGAGCACTTCCCAAGTTCCTACTTTCCATTTTATAACATCACTTGTTATAAAGAAGGAAGTATAGGCATTTCCATTATTGTCAAATTCAGTATGGAGTGGACCGAGGCCTGCATCTTTCACAACACCTGCAACGACATCTTCAAACTTCAGTACTGGAATACCTTCGATTGTAGTTTCAAATGCTTCCGCTTCGATAGCTGCCATCATTTTGGTAAATGAATGAACTGTCAAGTCAGCAGAAAGCTTACCGTTACCAACGATGTATTCACCAGTTGGGTCAACATCAACACCGTGTGGTGATTTAGGCGTAGGTAGGAAGTACACCAAGCCTGGGCAATCTTCAGGAGTCAACACTTTTACTGACTTTTTCATAGTAGAAGTAGCTGTGTGGGTATGCTCGTCGTACACGTTGTGTGCATAATTGGCAGGCATTTCCTTGAATTTGCCTTGTTGGATGTACTCCTCCGCTTTTTTCCAGTTTACAGCAGCAATGAAGTCCTTATCATTTTGCGAAGCAGTAACTTCAAGCAGCGTACTCTTTTGCTCAGTATTATAAGTAGTAAAGAAGGTCCAGCCATGCGATTTGCCCTTTCCGGAGTGGGCCAAGTCGTAGTCAAATGCTGGCAGCAATATTTGGAAAGCAATATCCATATCACCTTCATCGGCAACACTAACGAAAGTCAGCATGCCCTTGAAGTTCTCGGCGTAACTATTGATTGCCACATCGCTTTGTGGATAGGGTACGCCGAATCGGGTTCCGGCAACTACATATTCTGTGTTTTCAGTAGTAAAAGGTGAGCTGTGATTACCACCGCTATTAGGAATCTCGATGATCTCGGCTGTTTCAAAAGTGGTCAAATCCACCCGAGCAATGCGAGGGGTGTTGTTACCATTGATGAATATCCATCGACCATCCGTTTCGCCATTTGATTGTGAAAGTTCAGGGTGGTGGGCATCGTCCCAAGGGACAAAACCATGTGAAGTATTCAGCATTGGTTTTGTTTCTTCATTGAAACCATACCCTTTTTCTGGATCAACAGAAAATATTGGTATCACTTTTAACAAACGGCCAGAAGGAAGTCCGTGAACACCGATCTGCCCGCTGAAACCACCTGACATGAAAGCATAAAACTCATCGTGCTCGCCTGGAGCAACATACACTTGTGAGGCTGCATCGCTACCCAATGCACCTTGCTGGGTAGTGGCGCCTTGGTTGCCACAGCTCGACAATAGGAATAGGCCAGCGGCAGCAATCAGGAAACAAATAAAAGGCATAAAGCCATGATGACTCTTCATAATTGGACTTTTTTGAATTGATGATTGTATTTCAAAGACATCATTTATTTTGCTGAAACCATTTTGGTATAAAAGTAATAAAAGATGTTTTTATCTTATTTTGGAACAAATGTCGCACCTGTCTCAAGCTCCTTAGATGATACTTGTCACTCAATGGCACTGATTTTAATCATGTCAAAAAAACACTGCAATAATTAGGTTTGCGGGAGTTTTTGAGAAAATATGGCGGCGTAGAAGCGTTTTGTTTTTGAGAAAATGATGGCGTCTCTTTTTTTTAATAAAAGTATTTTTATCTTTTATTTGTAGGCAAAAACAAAAAGGAATGTTTTCTAAAACTTGCAAATATGCTATCCGGGCAGTATTGTTTTTGGCACAGCGTGCAGAAGGAAGTACTAAAATCGGTGTAAAAGACCTGGCTGAAGGACTCAATGCTCCAAAGCATTTTTTAGCCAAGATATTACAGCAACTTTCAAAACATGGGCTGGTCTCATCTGTGAAAGGACCGAATGGTGGGTTTTATATGAGTGAAAAAAACTTGGAAGGTTCACTGCATGATATAATTCTGTGTATTGATGGACCAGACTTTTTCAGTGGCTGTGTGATGGGCTTGCCAAACTGTTCAGACAAAAATCCTTGCCCCCTCCACGTTCAGGCCTTTGCCTACAGGCAAGGCATGAATTATCAGTTGAAATTCCAGACATTGAAAGAATTGGCAAATATAATAGACGAAGGCGGGTTAAGGATTTAGACTAAAAATGGAGGGATGAAATCAGATTTATTATAATTCTAATTGTTCAACACACCCTTGCTTTGAAGAAAGTGCTATACTTTCCAGGCAAGCCAACTAAATTCGTTTGACATGAAAAAAGTAATTGTTTTTCTATCACTGGCATTGTTTGTAGTTGCCTGTTCTGATAGCTCTTCCGATCAAAATTCTGGCGATGCCCCACCACCTAAAAGCATGGTTGGAGACGATGCCAATGCTGAACCTGCAGCAGATCCGAAAGGTATTGGCGAGATCAAAAATGTGGAACTGAACGACCCTCTCGATCAGACAATGGTAGATGCCGGTAAAGGTATATATGAAATGAAATGCGCAGCTTGTCACAAACTTACCGGCCAACGTGTGGTTGGACCAGGCTGGGCTGGGATCACAACTAAACGTACTCCTGAATGGATCATGAATATGACACTCAATGTAGATGTGATGCTGGAAAAAGATCCAGCAGCTCGTGAGTTGTTGAAAGAATGCCTAGTACGTATGCCGAACCAGAACCTCACCAAAGATGATGCAAGGGCGGTATTGGAGTATATGTACGCCAACGATGCATCAGGAGAATAAGTAGGATTCAGATTTCAGGATTCAGGGGTCAGGATTCAGGGGTCAGGATTCAGGGGTCAGGTGTCAGGATTCAGGCCTTGAGGAAGTTAGGCTGTAATGGAAGATTGATATTAAACCTGACCGCTGACCGCTGACCCCTGACCGCTGACCGCTGACCCCTGACCTCTGACCCCTGACCTCTGACCTCTGACCTCTGACCTCTGACCCCTGACTCCTGAAGTCTACCCATCTTTATAGCATTTACTAATTTTCCAATAGTGAATAGTATATCATCACCAGCCAAGAATTGGCTTAGAATTGCGTTGCTCAATTTTTTTGCTGCTGCTATCTTAGGACTGCTTTTGCGGTTGGCCTTTGTAGTGGAACTGCCTTGGATTGACTATCGCAATATACTTCATGGTCATTCGCATGTTGCCATGCTCGGGTGGTTGTTTTTAGCCATTTACGCATTGCTCATCAACTATTTTTTACCTTCGGAAAAACAGCAATCAAAATTTTATAAACGGTTGTTTTGGTTGATAGAAGCAACGGTAATTGGTATGTTCGTGGCTTTTCCGTTGCAGGGGTATGCTGGGTTTTCTATCCTTTTTTCAAGTAGCCACATTATTCTTTCATATGTTTTTATGTGGCGTTTTTTAAAAGACGCCAGGCCTGTTGGGCAAGGCTCGGTTTCTTTCAGATTTGTAAAGTCAGCCTTGTGGTTGATGGTGCTGTCAACTATAGCCATTTGGTCGCTTCCTGTCATCATGGCCATGGACTTGAGAGGATCTGCACTATATTATGCGGCGGTACAGTTTTATCTCCACTTCCAGTTCAATGGATGGTTCATTTTTGCGATACTTGGCCTTTTCTTTAAGTTGATGGAAAACGGCAATGTGGCTTTGCCAAGTAAGAAAGTAGCTACCTTTTTCTACCTACTCACCGTTTCGTGTTTATTGACCTATGCACTGGCTGTCACATGGAGCACGCCGCTGCCATTTCTGTTTTGGCTCAATAGTGCTGGCGTGGCCATTCAGTTTGCAGCACTGATTTATTTTCTCCTCATTTTCAAAGATTTAAGAGCGTATTTATTTTCAAAATATAAAGGCTGGGTAGGCAAACTTTTATACTTGAGCTTAATTTGTTTTGTAATAAAAATAATCATCCAAACGGCTGTCATCATTCCACAGATTGCGACTGTAGCATATACTATCCGCAATTTCGTATTGGGTTTTATTCACTTGCTTTTATTAGGATTGGTCACCTGTTTTGCTTTGGGCTTGGCGGCTGACAGCAAGTTGATAGATTTAAAGAATAAGGCAGCCATTGTTGGATTGGTGCTTTTGCTGGCGGGAATTATTCTTACAGAATTGTTTCTATTTGCGCAGGGAACTTTGCTTTGGGCAGCGATAGGTTTTATTCCTGGTTATTATGAACTGATATTTGCTGCATCAGTTCTGATACCTATTGGTGTGCTGATGCTGGCGATCCCGCAATTTAAAACAAGTAGTTAGAGCTCTCTTTCATGGTTTAACAACCATTCCTTCCTCCAAAGTCCACCGCCATATCCCGTAAGCTTTCCATCAGACCCAATAACTCTGTGACAGGGGATGATGATGGCTATTCGGTTGTCTCCATTGGCCTTGGCTACTGCTCGAACGGCGGCTGGATTGCCAACGGCTTTTGCCTGTTCTGCATAAGAGCGTGTTTCTCCCGGAGGAATACCTTGGAGGGCACTCCAAACCTTTTGTTGGAACTCAGTGCCGGGCAGGATTAATTGCAAATCGAATTCCTTTCTTTTTTTGTCAAAATATTCTTTCAATTGTTTTTCGAGCAGGTCAAAATGAGGGTGACTGCCAGGCAGCATTTCGGCTTTGAGTGATTTTTTTAAACGAGCAATCTGCGTTTCCAGCATGCGCCTGTCAGTGAATTCGAGCAGACAAATTCCTTCATCGGTAGCGCCTGCCATCATTGGTCCGAGTGGGGTGAGCAGACGGGTGGCTGTTATGACCTTTTTGCCACTGCTCTTGGTAGGAGCAAAGCCGATCGATTTTTTAAATGTTTCCCCAAAACCACTCAGCGAGTCATAGCCATTCTCAAAAGCAGTTTCGGTCACAGTTTCCCCATGCTTTATTTGCCCGAATGCAAGATTGATGCGGCTCATGCGCAGGTAGGCATGAAAAGTCATATTGTGATGTTTTTTAAACCAGCGACTAACCCGTGCCGGGTTCAACCCTCGTTTTACCAGATCGTAATTTTTGAGACGAATATTGGGTGTATTTTCTATTTCTTCAAAAAGGCCTTTTAACCAATCCGGTACATCACCTTGCTTCTGCATGGGGCAGCAAACCTTACAGGCTCGGTAGCCATGTGCCAGCGCTTCTTTTGTATTTGGGAAATACTCTACATTTTCAGGCTTGGGTTTTCGCGCCGTACAGGTTGGGCGGCAAAAAATGCCAGTTGTTTTGATCGCAGCGATAAAGATGCCTTCGAACTGACTGTCTTTATTGACCAGGGCTTGATACATGGTGCTGGTGGCAGGTAAGGTATGGGTTTGCATTTTTTATTTATTTATGATGCAAAACTAAAGGTCTGTAAAAAGGCCAGCAACCGAAAAATGGACAAGGAATTTTTGATTAATGATTAAGAGATTACAGATCAACGAATTTTGATTTAAGCGCTTGAAAATCGAAAATCACAAATCCTTGATCCCTTAATCGTTAATCAAAACATGATAGCTCACTCTGCCTTAATACTTTTCACAGGATTCATCATTGCAGCTTTAATGCTCTGGAAACTTACCGTCAGGAATGCAATCACAGTTGCACTTAGGCCTGCCACCACGAATACCCACCATTGAATATCAATGCGGTAATGGAAATCTTGTAGCCATTGGTTCATAGCATACCAGGCAATGGGTGATGCAATAATGAGAGCAATGGCTACCAGTTTCATGAAATCACGAGATAATAGTGCAATGATACCTCCTGTACTTGCTCCGAGGACTTTCCTGATACCGATCTCTTTGGTGCGTCTTTCAGCTGTGAAAGCCGCCAACGCCAAAAGGCCGAGACATGCGATGAAAATGGCCAGCATGCTGAACAGTCCGAAAACTTTGCGGGTGGTCATTTCTTTTTCATACAAGTTTGACCATTCATTGTCGAGAAAGGCATAGTGAAATGGCTGGTCAGGCTGAAATTGTTTCCACAGGTTCTCCATTTCCCGAAGGGTAGGAAGCGCATCTCCTGCTCCTAATCGAACACTGATGAGGCCATCTACACCGGGATTGAAACTTCTGGCATTATTGACCAAAAACAAAGGTGAAATAACGTGGTGAAGCGATTGGAAATGAAAATCTTTTACGACTCCGACTACTGTATAAACTCTTCGTGTACCATCTTGAGGATTCAAAAATTGGTCATTTGTAATTAGGGTTTTACCGATTGGGTCTTGCAGATCTAATTCCCTGAGTGCAGATTCATTAATGACAACAGAATTGGAATCTGAAAATTCTTTGGAAAAACTTCGTCCCTTCACAATCTCCATCTTCATGCATTCTACATAACCCTCGTCGACAAACAGCCCGCTCCCTGTGGTCATCTCTGATGCCCCTTGCGGTTGAAACCACATGCCAAAGAAATCATCGCCAGGTTGGTTGTTGCAGCCACTTACAGCGAGAACACCAGATAAATTGCCTATTTGATTTTTGAAAGTCTCGCTCTGCTGAGGGGTCATGCCGCCAGCATTTTGCAAGGTCACCAGACTTTCTTTATCGAAGCCCAATTTTTTATTTTGGCTGAATTCCAATTGTTTATACACCAAAATTGTACAAATGATCAGGAATACTGAAATGCCAAACTGGAATACGACCAGAGAATTTCGGAGCCCTGCGCCTTTTGTGCCGGCCATGAATTTCCCCCTCAGTACATCAATAGGTTTGAAAGCCGATAACGAAATAGCGGGGTACACGCCTGACATCAAACCTGCCAGGGTGGTAGCGGCTAATAGGATGAGTATATATTGAAAACTGAGCAAGTCAGCGGTAACGAACGATTTTCCTGTAAGGCTATTGAAAAACGGGAGGGCCACCTGGTCGAGCCCATAAGCGAGAATTGCTGCCACAATGCTGATCACAAAAGCTTCCATCATAAATTGTCCTGCAATCTGCCCTCGTTCGCTGCCAAGGGTCTTTCGGATACCTACTTCGCGGGCACGACCAGCAGAGCGGGCAGTAGCCAGATTCATGAAATTAATGCATGCGATCAACAGAATTAAAAAAGCTATGACGATAAAGAACGATACTTTTTGCTTTGATCCGGGAGGTTTTATTTCGGACTCCAGGTTTGAATGGAGATAAATGCCAGGCAGTTGCTGGAGGAAATAGCGGTATCCATTGCCTTGGTTTTGGTATTCCTCATAATTGACCCCGAATTGTGTGAGAACTTGACTGGATGCATATTTCACAACCAGGTTCGGTAGTTTCTTTTCCAAACCTACTGGGTCGGCATTTGGATTTAATTTTAAGTAAGTATAAGCTGAAAAATTGAGGTAGTTGGGTTGTTGAATAAATTGTAAAGACGAGGAAGAAACAAGCATGTTAAATAACAAATGGGAACGCTTGGGGACATCACTGCATACGCCGGTGACCGTCATATCATTTTCGGTTTGGGGTATGTCGAGTATTTGCCCTATTGGATCGCTATCATCAAATAGTTTTTTGGCTACCGATTCTGTCAATACTACCGAATTGGGTTTGGAAAGCGCTGTTTTTGCATTGCCTTTTAATAACTCGATTCCAAAGAGCTCAAAAAAAGTGGTGTCAGCCCACATCAGTTCATATTCCTCATACGATTTGTTATTTACTTTATAGAGAAACTGGTTGCCCTGAAAAAAGAACAAACGGCAAGTTTCTTCCACCTCTGCGTATTCTTTTTTTACAACGTCAGAATAGCCCGCTGGGATGACCGCATATTCACGAGAACGTCCTGGGTATTTCCGTTCCAAAGCCATTCGATAAATATTTTCCCCATCAGGATGGAAATTGTCATAGCTGAGTTCATCTTTAACATACAACATGATAAGCATGAAGCAGGCGAGCCCAATCGCCAGTCCGAGTATGTTGACGATGGCATAATTGCGGTTGCGGGTCAAGTTGCGCCAGGCAATGGTGAGGAAGTTCTTTAGCATACAGAAAAAATGAAAATTAAATAATGAAGTTGTTCAAAAACTCCTCATCGGTTGCAAACCCAATATCCAAGAATTTTCAACTCGACAGGAATTTTTGAACAACTTCAATGGAAAATTGGCTGACCACAATATTTACGCCAGCGGCTCAAGGTATTGTTTTATAGTTGTTTACGAAATTGTTTATCTAAATATCAAGTGCTCGTTTGGACAGTGCTTGTTCGGAAATGGACAGAAGGATTTAATTAAAATGGAAATTAAAATTAAAATTAAAATGAAAACCCTGATCATTCCTTTCTGAATAATTGGGCTTTCATTTTAATTCAGTTTATTTGCCGAAAACAAGTCTTATGCTGATTCGCCTACTTCTTTTCGTTTTTTTATTGATGGTTTGTGCTTGTCAACCGGTGCAGCAGAAAAAGGAATTACAGCCTCCGAAAAACGGGATGGTTTTAATCCCGGAGGGCACGCTCAACATGGGTGGTGACAATGAGCAGGCGGACAGCGATGAGTATCCTAAACATGAGGTAAAAATTAGTTCTTTTTGGATGGACGAAACAGAAGTAACCAACCAACAGTATGCTGAATTTGTGGAGGCAACAGGTTATGTAACAATTGCTGAGCGTCCGATCATTTGGGAAGAAATAGTCAAAGATTTACCACCGGGTACACCCCCACCGCCGGATAGTCTATTGCAGCCGGGAGCTTTGGTTTTTAAAGCTACAGATACGCCAGTCAGTTACAATGACCCTTCCCGATGGTGGGAGTGGGTAATCGGGGCAAGCTGGCGGCAACCGGAAGGCCTGGGTAGCAATATTGCTGAGCGGATGAATCACCCTGTTGTGCAAGTCGCTTGGGAAGATGCGGTAGCTTATGCAGAATGGGCTGGGAAGCGACTACCGACCGAAGCTGAATGGGAATGGGCTGCCCGTGGCGGTTTGGAGAATATGATTTATCCCTGGGGAAACGAGGATGTCAATGAAGGCGAGCCGAAGGCCAATTTTTGGCAAGGCGTTTTTCCGTTTCAGAATAAAGAAATAGATGATTTTTATGCGACAGCGCCAGTAAAATCCTTTCCCCCAAATGGTTTTGGATTGTATGAAATGCCCGGCAATGTATGGGAGTGGTGCAGCGATTGGTATCACTTTAATTATTATGCTGATGCATCAGCTGGAGTGCCAAATCCAAAAGGGCCGATAGAAAGTTTTGACCCTCAAATGCCGTATACAAAACAGCGATCCATGAGGGGTGGTTCTTTCCTTTGCAATGACGACTTTTGTTCTGGTTATCGCAATGCACGACGTATGAAATCAAGCCCCGATACTGGACTGAGCCATACTGGATTTCGGTGTGTACGCAATAATTGAAAACAAGGGCAATTAACTAAGAACCAAGAACTAAAAATAATGAAGAGATATCACCTTTTTGAATTTGAAGATTTACCCTGGTTCCCCAAGTTCATCCGAAATTATGGAACTGACTTTTTAGAATTTATTTCCAATAAAGTTGATTTTTATAAAGAATTAATTCCTGTAATTAAAAGGGGGGTAGAAGTGAGTGGCCAAAATAAAATAATAGATTTGGCATCTGGAGGTGGAGGCGGTTGGAAAAAAATAGCTGGACGGATAAAAAATGAAATTCCAAATATAAAAATTACACTCACGGATTATTATCCAAATGATACGGCATTTAAAAGAATGCTAAAATATGATCCCAAAGTATTTTTTTACGTGCCTGAAAGTGTGAATGCATTGGAAGTGCCGGAGCAATTAAAAGGACTCAGGACTCAATTTCTTTCGTTCCACCATTTTAAATATAATGACGCAAAAAAAATACTGCAAAATGCAGTAGATAATAATGCACCTATTTTAATAGTTGAAGCGCAGGAGCGCAATATGGCGAACGTTTTAAAAAATGCATTTTCTCCTATTATGGTATTATTGACTGCGCCATTTATTTCACCCTTTAATATCGGACGATTAATTTTTACTTATTTAATTCCGATTGTTCCTTTATTGATTTTATGGGATGGAGTTGTTTCGGTTTTAAGAACTTATACCATAGAAGAAATGAAGGGGATGACCAAAGAATTAAATAACAGACTTGCCTATAATTGGGAGATTAAAAAAATTGAAGATGGCCCAATTACGCTTTTATATTTATTGGGCTTTCCAAAAAAGAGTTGATGGGGTATTGCTCAACCGAACACTCATCGTCCAAAAGCGAACACTTAGACGTGATGCGATTTACTTTTCCAAAGAGTAATTCATTGGCTTACAATCGTTTAAATATGCTGGCACAGCGGTTGAGAATATAAATACCAGCCCCTGATCATTCTCAACACTTCCCGATCATGTTTAAAAATCACCTTACAATCGCCTGGCGGCAAATCCTCAAACGCAAAGGGTATTCCCTGCTCAATATTCTTGGATTGGCTATTGGAATTGCCAGTTGCCTGCTCATCCTATATTTCGTGCTTTACGAGCGCAGCTATGATACTTTCCATGAAAAAGGAAGTAATATTTATAGACTTCGATTGGATAGTTATCAGAATGGAGAATTAGCCTGGCAATCTGCAACAGTGTTCCCTCCGTTTGCACCTACTATGAAGACCGATTTTCCAGAAGTAGTAGAATCGTGTCGCATGCATGATGCAGAAATGGTGGTAACAATTCCTGAGACACAGGTCAAATTCGCTGAAAGGAAAGGGTATTATGCTGATCCCTCTTTTCTTCAAATGTTTAACCTGCCTTTATTGAATGGAGATGCATCTTCTGCTTTACAGGGGCCAGACAAGATCATTTTATCGGAAACCACTGCCAATAAATATTTTGGGAGTTCAGATGTAGTGGGCAAGCAGGTAATGATTAAAGGCCCCAATCTCACCCAATATTATGAAGTGACGGGTGTTTTTGAAGACTATCCAGAGAACTCCCATTTAATTTTAGACTACCTGGTTTCATATGAAACTTTAGGCAAAATAATTTCGCAGACCTGGCCAGATACTACGGATGCTACAAATACGAATTGGGGGTGGTACGATTTCTATACTTACCTTGAATTGGAATCAGGAACAGATGTTATATCTTTTAAGTCTAAATTACCTGACTTCGTAGAAAAATACATTAATGCTCCAAGAAGAGAAGGGGGGTCGACTACTGAAAATGTAATTGATATTATCCCTATGCAGGATATTCATTTGTATTCAAATGTAAACCAAGAGGCAGAAACAAATGGAGATGGGAAAGCAGTGTCTTTATTATTTTTAGTAGCCTTTTTTATTCTGGCAATTGCATGGATCAATTATATTAATCTTGCAACCGCACGTTCATTGGAACGCTCAAAAGAAGTAGGACTTCGGAAAGTGCTTGGTGCTGAACGGAAACAATTAATTATCCAATTTTTGACGGAGAGCCTGATGCTAAATTTTGGTGCTTTTTTATTGGCTTTGGTCATCGTTCAGATTACGCTCCCTATTTTCCAGAATATATTTGGACTGCCCGATTCGAATATTTTTTCCAGTAATCCTGTGTTTGTAGCAAGTGCCACAGTGGCATTTTTGATCGGCGCAATTCTTTCTGGCATTTACCCTGCATTTGTCCTTTCGGGCTTCAAACCATTGACTGTTTTAAGGGGACTGTTTAAAAATTCTGCACAGGGAACGGCCTTGCGAAAGGGGCTAATAGTTTTTCAGTTCGTCACATCTATTGCGTTGATTGTTGGGACGTTTGTTATTTACAAACAACTCCAATTCATGCGAAATCAAAACTTAGGAGTCAACATTGAACAGACTCTTGTGGTCAATGGCCCTAATACAGTTTTGGATTCACTGTACGAGAATCAGTTTCAACCCTTTAGGATGGATGTGCTCAAAGTGCCTGGAGTAAGTAAAATGACTTCTTCGGCCTATGTACCCGGCGACGAGATTTACTGGACAAACGGTGCAAGGTGGCTGAAGCCGGAGGCTACTTCCCATACAATATTTACACAAGGCATAGATGAGACGTTTATAGATTCGTATGAACTTGGATTAGTGGCTGGACGCAATTTCTCGAAAGATAGAGGAGAAGATGATCGAGCATGTCTCCTCAATAAAAAAGCGGCTAGCTTACTTGGCTTTCCATCCCCAGAAGAAGCGATCGGTGAAAAAGTGCGACGAGGTAGAGATACTCTAACTGTAGCAGGCGTCACCAACGATTTTCATCATCTTGGTTTGCAAAAGGCCATCGACCCGATTATTTTCCTATATCGCCCGGGTGCAAGAAGTTATTACTCAATAAAAGTAGACACACAGAATGATGTTGCTTCGGTCATTGGAGCTGTGCAACAGAACTGGAATAGACACTTTCCTAACGACCCATTCAGCTATTTTTTCCTCGATAGGTTTTTTGATAAACAGTATAAGGCAGATATACTCTTTGGAAAAGTGTTCACTTTTTTTGCATTGCTTGCCATTTTTGTAGCTTCTCTTGGGCTGTTTGGACTTTCATCTTACGATGTTTTACAGCGAACAAAGGAGATAGGTATCAGAAAGGTGCTGGGTGCAACAACGACCAGTTTGGTAGGCTTACTTTCAAAAGACTTCATTAAATTGGTTGTGATCGCATTGGCCATTGCATCGCCTATAGCCTGGTATTTTATGGATAAATGGCTGGCCGATTATGCATACCG
>CALNYY010000090.1:0-19342 GCA_942490835.1 uncultured Saprospiraceae bacterium | reverse complement strand
TTGAAAGCAATTATTGCTGAACCGAATAAAAATAGTTGCGAAACAAGCACAATATTGATGAAATAAAACCCAAAACCAAAAGTGATTGCTCGGTGTTTTTTCCAGGTTTTAAAACATAGATATACCGAGGCTATAAACACCAACGGGGAAACCAAATAACTTGCAGGCAAGGCAGTATTGAGAGGCGGAAACGGATAAAATGCAGCCAATTTAAGTGGCACTACCATTTTAATGATGTACATCATATATCCATAAAATGGAAAAAATATCCTTGTCTGAAAATCGAATACATTTGAATCCGCTGTGGCGCCAACCGCTGTTTGTTCACTCATAGTAACAAACACCAAAATTATAGAGCATAAAAAGAAAGGGAGTTTTTCAAAGACCAATGAAGCCGAGAATTTTCTTTTTCTGTAATAATCAAATGCAAATAAAACTCCGGGAAATACAATCGCTGCTGGCTTAGAAAGGATGGAAAGCAGAAACCAAATAAAAGTATGAATTAAATATTTTTTAGTTTTTTGATCAATATATTTTAAATAGCTGATTAATCCCAGCAGAAAAAACAAAGAATATAAAACATCTTTTCGTTCTGATACCCAAGCTACAGACTCAACATGCATGGGATGCACTCCGAAAAGAATAGCGACTGTAAATGCAATGAATATATTATTATTACTAAGTCGGGATATTAATTTAAAGACAAGAAAAACATTTGCCAAGTGGAATAAAACATTGAAAAGGTGATAGGAAAATGGATTTTCACCAGATATAGCATAATTGATTGCCAGGCTTATCATGGTGAGGGGATGATAATTTCCCTGCACTGTTGTTGTGAAAAATTTACCAAAATCCGAGAAGCTCCTAATCATATCGTTCCCGGAATAGTCCGGGTCATCCCAATTGACAAAGTCTGCTGAAAAGGAGGGAATATATGCCACCAATGTCATCAAAAGGGCGAGATAGATAAACCATTGTGAATACTCCTCAATCTTTGACTGGGCCGTTTTTGGCTGAATATATTTAGACGCTTGTTTCGCTTGTTTTGACTTATTCTTGTTCTTCATAAGGATGTATTGCAGGATATGTGCATCCAATATTACGTAAAGGGCAATCAAAGGTTTGGCAAGGCTGATATTCCATGGGAGATTCTGCTTTTATACAGGTTTGAAAGAAGTAGCTCTTTTATGAAACCAGTTTCCTGAGTATTATACTCAAGATATATACATCACCACCCCGCAACTTCCGCCTCCGCAGCGATATACCCAAATGCCGACCAGTAATCCGTTTCCAGTATTTTATGGAAAATTTCAAAAGCAGTGACGGTGTCACCTTTGCTAAGATGCCAGTTGCCAACGCCATAACCTTGCGTGACGAGGTTGAGCTGGTTGTCAAGGGTGGTTTCTGAAAAGTCAAGAAGATCTTTTGGCTGGAGTAGGCCTTTGTACATTTTTATGCGGTTGTAATAACCATCATTTTCTATCATTTCCCAGTCAGTTGGAATGATGGCCAGCAAGGAATCTCCCATAGAAGGCAGACTCATTTTGTTCAGTGTCATGTACCACCAGTCGGCAGTGGCTACTTTCAAGTCAGGATTGTCCGACCAGCTCATGCATTTTGAATAAGCAGCCTCCGCTTTTTCAAAATCACCTTTGAGATAATATGCTAATCCGAGGTGGTAATAAATATTGAAATGCAGGTTGCTGAGTGGCTGATTGAGTTTATTGGGCAGGCCGTCAGGCTCTATTTCCAATGAGCGATCTCTTGCCAGCTTTGCTGCCATTTCAAAATCGGCAATTGCTTTGTCGAATTGCCTTATAGAAATATATCGGTGACCGCGGTGACGATACAGCTCTGGCGATTTCGGATGAGTTATTAGCCCTTCGGTAAAAAGGTCGATGGCCTCATGGTAGAGCCAGAGATAGGCCGTGCGCCTTCCCAACCAGATGATGTTGTCTAAATTTTTGGAGTCATCATTATATGCTGCCAATGCTATTTGTAATAACGAATCTTTCTTTGTTTTTGAGGCTGGAGATTCCGCTGGAGGGAGTAGTTCTTTTCCGGCCAATGATAGGACGGGGAGTGCCTTTTCTTTTAGTTGATAGTTTGTCGAATTTGAAGAATTGCATTGAAATAGCAATAGTACGACAGGCAGTAGAATAAGGCAGTTTTTCATTTTAAATACAGATTTTGGCTAAAGTTACCTCGCTTGAAAATGATTTTGATCATTTTTAAAAACAAAACTGGTTTATCCCAAAACAAAATTATTGTTGGTCTCATCAAATTGATAGCAGAAGTTTCTTTTGAAAATAAATGCTGCACCAAATTCAGTTGCGAATTTGGTGGTGATTTCGTTTTTTTAGTATTTGGGAATCATGTGTAAATCGCTGAAATTCAATGGTTAAACTTTCTTTTTTGATAATTTGTACATAATTTTGCACCGTTAAAGAATAACTCCTAACCACCCTGTTGAAACACGCTCT
Source organism: uncultured Saprospiraceae bacterium (assembly GCA_942490835.1). GTDB lineage: Bacteria > Bacteroidota > Bacteroidia > Chitinophagales > Saprospiraceae > UBA6168. The sequence goes on along the minus strand of CALNYY010000090.1, from coordinate 16,859 downwards.
CTAATTTTTATCACCAAGCCAAAATATGGACTTGAGAATAAGGACACAATCATTCTTTGTTCTGGTCAGCTTGGAAATTTAGTTCAAACAAAATAATATTCGGCCAGCCTTGCTCCAATGAATTTGGACGGGCTCAAATTGAATAGCTTACTACCATTTTTTATAAATCAACTAATCTAACAATCATGTTAAAAAAATCTTATTCCAAAACAAAGCCTGTTTGCAAAGTGACTTTCAGCCTTCCTGTGGAAGCTGCTACCGATGCAAAAGATATCCGTATCTTGGGCGACTTCAACAATTGGAGCTGGGAAAAAGGCTTCCAATTGAAAGCTGGAAAAAAAGAATTTTCAACTACTGTAGAATTGACTGCTGGCAAATCATATGAATTCCGTTATTTGATAGACAATCATATCTGGGAAAACGATTGGGCTGCTGACAGCTATACTACTTCTCCATTTTATGGCACTACCAACTCAGTAGTAGCTATCGAAGAAGTTGCAGTTGAAAAAGCTCCAGCAAAGAAGACAAACGGCAAGCCAGCTCCTGTAGCTAAAGCAAAGCCTAAAGCTGCTCCTGTAGCGAAGAAAGCGCCTGCTAAAAAAGCTGCTCCTAAGAAAGCAGTTGCCAAAAAAGTTGCTGCTGACAAATTAGCTAAGATCGAAGGCATTGGCCCGAAGATCGAAGGTCTTTTGAAAAAAGCTGGTATCGTAACTTTCGCTGATTTGGCTAAAGCCAAAACAGAAGATATGAAAGCGGTTCTAGAAGCTGCTGGTTCACGTTACAAAATGCACGACCCAAGCACTTGGGCTGAGCAAGCTAAATTGGCTGTTAAAAACGATTGGACTGCACTTGAAAAATTGCAAGTAGAATTGAAAGGCGGAAAACGCAGCTAATTCTTGATGAATAATTGTTTGGCACTCTTACAAATTGTGTCAATAACCAGAAACGGCGGCCTTATTCAAGGCCGCCGTTTCTATTTAAGCAAGATATAAATTCACTTATCACTCTGTGTACTTCCTCCATGCACCGAGTATCAATCCTGACAGTGCCATCGAAACCATTGAGTAACCTCCTGTGATCCATGCAAGGCCATAAGGCCTGTCAGCGAACATATTGCCTGTCATATCGGAAAGATGGATAAATGCAAAACCAAGTATTAGACCTATCATCGCTCCGCGCAAGGCAGTTTCGACTTTTAACTGTACAAATAACCAGGCCAGCACATAAAGGGGGATAATGGTAGCAATAATGTTAGTGACCCAGATACTTGCTCCGGGTGGGTTGGCTTCGATTGCGGCAGCATCTAGTCCGACCATGGCCATCCATTTTTCTCCGAAAATAGGGCCGTACCAGAGAAACCCCAAAATGAAAAATAAAACAAAGCAAGCTCCTACAGCTAGATGATTAATGGTGAGTTGTTTCATGATTTTCCGATTTTATTGATGAAAAAATATTATGACAAGTGCCTGCAAAAGAGTGGGTTAGCCGCATGAAGGTCGTTTTTTTTATTTAGAATTCAAAAAAAAGTCTGACTGCTGTGCAGCGTTTTGGAGATTTCCCCGATTTAAGGGTTGACAATGGTACTTCAGATCTGACCAATCCGTTTTCTAACCAAAAAAAAATTATAAATAAGGCAGCTTGCCTTTTCTACAAAACCTTTTAATAATGAAAAAATTAGGAATTTTTTGCTTGCTATTTATGATAGCGCTCTCTTCTTGCCGAGACAATATTGACGATGTGAACACTAAGGAAGATCCCTATGTACCACCCATCGTAAATTACAACCCTCAAACTTTACCAGTCAATGGATCAATAACAGGTTTCGTAGCCGATGAGGCTGGCGAGCCAATCGCCGATGCTGATGTAAAAGTTGGAACGCTTTCGACTACCACCGACGACTTCGGACATTTCTTTTTTAACGATATTACATTGAATGCCAACGGAACAGTAGTTACTGTTAAAAAAGCAGGGTACTTCGCTGGTTCCCGCCGTTTTTACGCAGTGGAAAATGAAAGGAATCGTGTGAAAGTTGAAATGTTGACCAAAACTTTTTCAGAGTCATTCAATGCAACTGATGGTGCAGTAGTAGCAACCAATGGCGGTGCATCTGTCACATTTGCTCCCAACTCTATTAAAAAGGCGGATGGAACTATTTATAACGGTACCGTTCGGGTGGCAGCCAAATGGCTTGACCCTGCTGACCCAACTACGCTCGACCAAATGCCTGGCAACCTGCAAGGTGTAAATGTGGAAGTGGAAGAAGTTGTGCTTGGCACTTACGGCATGATCGCTGTAGAATTGGAAAGCGATGCTGGCGAGTCGTTGAATATTTCGGAAGGAAACACTGCAACTTTGAGTATGCCAGTTCCTGCCAACCTACAAGGCGGCGCTCCTGCTGAGATTCCACTTTGGACTTATAATGAGGACTTTGGAATTTGGGTAGAAGAAGGAAAGGCTACTTTGGAGAATGGTGTTTACACAGGTGAAGTTTCCCACTTCTCCTTCTGGAACTGTGACTACCCTTATCCATTGGTTACTTTTGAAGCAGTGCTTCAAGATAACAATGGCAACCCTCTGCCAAATTATAAAATTGCCATTTCACTCTCTACTAACTGGGGGCCATTTACTGGTGTTGGCTACACTTGTCCAGATGGCTCTATTGAAGGTTTGATCCCTGCTAATGAAGACCTTGTTTTAGAAATCATCGGGCTTTGCGGTGAAGTATTGTACTCTCAGAACATTGGGCCATTTGCGGATGATACTGACCTTGGTGTAATTTCTATAGACCCAAGTACTATGAACGTTACCATTATTACAGGTGAGTTGATCGATTGTGATGACAACCTTGTAACGGAAGGTGTAGTGAAGTTCTCCTTTGACAACACATCAGTATATGAGTATGTGACTGGAGGAACTTTTTCTTCTACATTTAGTACCTGTGACAACTCAACTGATGTTGAAGTAATTGGAATTGATTTGGGCAATTTAAAGCAAAGCGATCCAGTGACAACTTCATCTAATGGTACTTTTGATGTCGGTCAAATCAAGGCGTGTGACATTGATGTAGAAGAATACATTCGCATAACAGTAGATGATGGAGCAAACAGTAAAACACTCGTTTACACGGTAGCAAATGTTTATCAGGATTCTACCATTACAGGACTAGGTACAAGCTTCGTTTATTGGGGTAATAATCCAGGAGGGAATCTGAATATTTATATGCAGGTTGATGGCCTGACTGCTGGTGATTACAGCAATTCAAATTACGTAGAAATATTTGCTGATGCAGCGAATGAGATTTACTTTGGACAGGGTGAAAACTTCTCCAGCTTTATTATTGATACTTATGGGAATGTAGGTGAGTTGGTCGAAGGGACTTTCGGAGGAACAATGACCAACTTTGGTGTGAATCCTCCTATGCAGGTCACAGTAACCGGAGATTTTAGTATTACACGACAATAGAGGTGATAAATTTATTTTGTAACATTGGATGCCGGGATATTCAATTCCTGGCATCCAATTGTTTCATGATGAAAATACAAAGCTTGAAAAGAGGAGGAGAAACAAGGCAACAGTTAAAATTCTTTTACTTTTTACTTTATCCTTTTTACTTGAGCTTAACCATCCCATAGAAATTTGCTAACGGAAAAAAAACTGATTCAGGACTGCCAAAACGGTATTAAAAAAAGCCAATACCTTTTGGTGAAGCGCTACTCCGGCATGCTGTTGTCGGTCTGCCGCCGTTATGCCCGGGATGAGGCCATGGCAAAGGATGTGCTCCAAGAGACTTTGATCCGCATTTTTGAAAATATCACTTCTTATGAAGACACCGGATCATTTGAAGCCTGGATGCGGAAAATAGCAGTTAGACGCTCGCTGCAATGGTTGGAAAAAAGCAGTTTCAGACACGAACTGCAGCCCCTGGAAATGCCTGACAAAGGATCGTATGAACCAGAAATTTATAGCAAGTTGAATGTTGAAGAAATTATGAGATTGCTGAATGAGCTACCAGTTGGATTCAGAACCGTTTTCAATCTCTTTGCAGTAGAAGGATTTAGCCATCAGGAAATAGCGCAATTATTAGGTACGACAGAAAGCACATCGAGGTCTCAATTGACACGTGCAAGGAAACTGCTACAGGAAAAAATTTTAGAATTAAAAAAAAGAAGCCGTTATGAAGTGGCCATTGTTCGAAAATAAAATAGGGAAGGAGTTGTCCGACCACCGATCTGCGGTGGATGTAGATGCCCTTTGGTCTGCCATCGAACCCGATGTAGATCGCATCAACGCTGCCCGAAAGAAAAAGCGGAGAGGCTTCTTGTGGCTTTGGTTTGCCGGATTGGCAGCAGTTGGCTTCGGTATTGGTTTTTACTTGTTGAACAATGAAAATGAAACGCAGAATGGACAGACTACCGAAAGGATGGCTCAGGAAATATCGACTACAAATACGGCAGATGCAGATAGAAACATATTGAAGACTTTACCTGAAAACGAACCTGTAGTTGAAACTGGAATAGAAAATAAAGAAGCAACAGTAATCGGAAAAATTGATAACCCTATAGCATCAACAAATTCGGAAGCACCTAAAAAGAGCACTAAAACCAACTTTATCAGGAATCAAGCCAGTGCCGAAACTCCAGGCTTGGCGAACGTTTATAAGGAGACCTCTGAAGTTTTGGGTGATAAAACCACTTTAGAAAATATCCAATCTCCACACGAAACTGTATTGGAAGGTCAGAAAAGAATACCAATAAAGATTGATCGCCTGGCCACCATTCCAATGTCTTTATTCCATGTGAATACTGATTTGTCGTCTTACTTAATCATTGATGAAATCGAAAATACCCCACTCGTTGAACAAGTGCCTGATTTGGCAAATACCTTAGATAAAAGGCACCCTGCATCAAAAAGTCCATTCCGTTTTTCTGGCAGCATCAGGGCTGGAGCTGGGTTTGCCGATAGGAGATTAGGCATGACAGATTCATTGGGAACGGACTATTTGGAGTCAAGAGAATCAACGGAAAAAATACTTGAAACCGTAAATGCGGGATTGCTTATTAATGCTCGCCACCAGTCAGGATTCGAAATTTCTACAGGATTCAATTTTGCTCGAATGACGGAGTTGTTTGAAATCCAAAATACGGTTGTAGACAATGATTCTATCCCTGGAATTAAGTATTATGGTGTTAACCCCAACAACGATACAATCCCCGTTTTTGGCATGGTACCCCACATGGTGACTGTCGAAACACACAAGAAATATTATAACCGTCACACCTTTTTCGACATCCCTGTAATAGTGGGGTATCATTTTGGAAACGGGGATTGGACATTTGGGGCAGAGGCTGGTGTTTTTGCGAATTTGTCACTTAAAACCAGCGGAAGGTTTTTGGCGGAAGATGGTACTGATACAGATATAGCACCTATTTTCAAGTCCAGTATCGGACTGAGCTATTATGTTGGGTTCTCGGCAGGCTATAAAATCAATGATAAATTGGAAGTAGGCCTTTCGCCGCATGTTAGGCACTTTCCAAAGAGTATTACTCAAACTTCTTACACGCTCTCTCAAAAATATACACTGTACAGCATCAATGCCAGCGCAAGGTATTGGTTCTAAAATTGCTTGAAGGGTGGTTTATGCTTGGCTTAATTGCGGCAATTATAAATCACCCTTCCTCTTTATCCCTTCTTTTTTCTTTCCAAAAAAAGTGTATTTTCACCACCTGTTCCCTCTCCTTATAGTGGAGGATGGATGCTCAGATTTTGCCAAAAGTTTTAACAACCCTATTCATGCGTAATTTGGTTTTTATTTTCCTGTTCCTGTTGCCAGGCTCAATTCTATATGCACAGGTTGAATCGGATTCGGTGCAGTTGACCGGGATTTTCGATCGATTAATTTGCGATAAATACGCCGAAATTACCGTTAAAACGGACTTGGCTTATTTAGTTGAAAACAAGAAAACTTCCGATGAATATTTGGAAGGTACCTTCTCTTATGAAACAGAAGAGAAGGTGGAGCACACCCTTCCAGTAAAAATAAAATGTAGAGGTAGGTACCGCCGGGTCAAATGTGATTTCCCACCATTAAAATTAAAATTCAAGAAAGACGACCTTGCAGATAATGGCATGAATGAATTCAATGAATTAAAACTTGTTACGCATTGCGTAAATGAAAAAGAAAAGAGTCGAGACTTGATTTTAAGGGAATATGCGACCTATAAATTATACAATATATTGACACCTGCCAGCTTTCGTGTTCAATTGGTTAGAGTTACTTATGTCAATACCAAAAAGAAACCTAAAAAAATAAAAGGGTGGGGTATTCTCATTGAAGATTCTGATGAGTTGGCACATCGGATGAATGGAGAAAAGTTTGAAAAAATGGGGGTTAAGCCTGAATTGTTTAATGCCGAGCAGGAAAAGATTTCTTCGATTTTTAATTTTATGGTTGGCAATACCGACTGGAGTTTACAAATGGCCAGAAATGTTGAATTTATTAAATTTTCGGAAACAGATATTTCAGCGGTTTCCTATGATTTTGATTTTGCTGGTTTAGTGGATGCGCCCTATGCAGTGCCCAATTCTATTATAGGGCAAAAGAATTTGCAGGATAGAGTGTACTTAGGGAATGAAACTACGCTTGAAGAATTGCAACCTTATTTTAAATATTTTCTGGGTAAAAAAGAGGAGTTGCTAAAAACTGTAGATGAGTTCGTAATGCTTGGAAGCGAGTCTAAAGAATTTATGACCGCTTATTTAAATGACTTTTTTGACATAATTGAAAATGAAGAAAAAGCAAAGCTTGAATTTTTTCCACCTCCAAATACAAATGGAGAATAAATTAAATAGAGCTTTATAAATAGAAATGGCCAAGTCATCCGACTTGGCCATTTCTATTATACATTAATCAATATTATTAGGCAGGCGAACCAGTTTCAATAAATTTTTTGCCATTCCACAACCCTTGCCATTCAACTGTTTTGCCAAGAGAGTGATACTTGATGAATGCTTCACTTGCCGCTTCTTTGGATTTGCGATGCATCGTGATATTGTTGGGGATTGTCTTAATGGTAAAATAATATTTACCTTCTGCGTAGTCGAATTTTTTACCTGATCTCATATTTCAAAATTTAATTAAAAAACTATTTTATTGATCGATGCAAATAATTGAAATGATGATAATTCCACTTTAATTAAGTTGCATTGAATAGTAGAATTTTAAGTCCTGCGATTTTCAATGTATTAGCTGTGTTAATAATCAGATGTTATTTGATTGTCACAGTGGCTAATAAGATTGAATTAAATGAAAAAGTGGTTGCAATGCCTTTTTAAGATACTTTTATGTTCAAGCTATTTAAAGGGCATAAAGAGAAAATATTCACGTTAACTTGCAGGATTTGTTGGCTTCATTTATTACCAAGGTGTTGGGCAATAATTAATAACGATTGCAAATATACAAATAAATGAGCAAAAATGGATGCCTTATACGTAAAATGAGTGAGTAATACAAGCTAGTTTGCTAAACTATGGATTGCAACCTGTACTGCCTATTTTCTTCATTCCAGTTACATTTGCTCCCTAATTTTCAATAGAACATGATGAATATACTGAAGATATCTATACTGATTGCATTAATGGCAACCTGTTTCTCATGCACAACAGGCAATGGTGAAACGGTATCAGACGGCCCTATTAGAATGCCGATAAACCCAAATGGCGATAGTGAACTTGCCTTGCTTATGCGAGATATGTTTGAAGATGGAATGAAAGCCAAGGAAATTATAAAGAAGGGAGAGATGCCTGAATTGTTACTTGATTTTGAGAAAATACATTCAGCTCAGGCCACCGAACCGGAGAAAGCAGCATCACCTGAATATAAAGTCCATGCTCTTTCCTATCTACAAGCAGTCGAAGCCCTGAAAAATGCGGATAAAGATCATTTGGAAAAATCTTATACCAATATGGTGGATGCATGCATGAACTGCCATAGAGCGCTCTGTCCTGGACCGATGGTAAAGATTAAGAAGATGTATTTGCCAAACTAGGCCGGATATCCCATTGTTTGAAAAGCTTCCACAGCATCCAGATACAGACCACCAACATGACCACATTGGAAGGGACGCCTGCATAGTAAGTCCCGTTTACTCCAAAGAAAAGTGGGAGGATAATCACGGCAGGCACAAAAAGTAATAGGTCTCTCATGATAGTCAGTATCCCCGCTGCCTTTGCCTTGCCAATTGCCTGAAACATAGTAGTGCTCATAAAAAAGAGTGGAAATAAGGGGAGCGTGGAAATCAGCATCCTGAAATTCAGAATATCAGTAGAAGTGAAATTTGCATCGGGAAGCATCCACGATAATACTGTCTTGGAAAAGATCATAATGAGAAGCCAGCAAAAAGCAATAATAAGGGTGCTTGAAAGGGTGAATACTTTAAAAGCATTTTTGACCCGATCTAAGTTTTGTGCTCCGAAATTTATACCCACTACTGGTTGCATGGCCATTGCAAAACCAAACCCAGGAAAAAGCATAAGCAAAAGCACCCGATAACTTGCGCCCATAAGGGCTATGTCCCAGTCTCCGCCATAAATATCAATCATTTTGAAAACGACTGATTGTTGTACAAAAAACATGATTTGCAATGTCATGGCCGAGATGCCTATTTTTAGAATGGGGCTGACCATGCTTTTCTCTAATCTGTACGATTTGAGCTCCACTGCATAATTGGCTTTACCTCGAAAAAAATAAATGAGGCCAAGCAAAGTAAAAATACCCATTGAAATGACCGTTGCCCAAGCAGCTCCGGCAACTCCAAGATCAAAAACACTAATAAAGATAGGATTCAGGACTATATTCAAAAGCGCCGCTGCGATAGAGTGGCTCATGGCTTCTTTGATCTTTCCTTCGGCTCGAATGAGCATATTTAAATCCACCGAATAAATTCTGAAAAATGCTCCAACCATAGTTATCCTGTAATAGGTAACGCCCATTTCCAAGATGTCACCTTCTCCACCTAACATGCCAATCAATTCGGGAGCAAAGTAGATGCCCAAAGCCATGAGCAAGCTGGAAAAAATAAGAGCCATAGTGGTCACGCTGCCAAAGACTTTTGCCTGTCTGTCCAAGTCCTTTGCACCGATAGCAACACTCAAAATGGAGGAACCGCCAATACCGATCATAGCTGCAAAACCACCTGTAATAAAGGTAAGTGGAAAGGCAAGTGAAACTGCTGCCAGCGCATCCTGCCCAGCCAGTTGACCAACAAAAAGTCCATCGAAAAATGCGTTGATACCATTGATGGACATGCCTATGATAGCAGGTAAAGAAAGCTGACGTAAGAGCTTCCAAATATCGTCCTGTAGTATGGAATCGGTGAGTGCTACTTTGTTGGTTTTGGCCATGAGGGGCGAAAGTCGGAAACTGCAGGATAAGAAATGGGTGAAATGGGAAAAGAAATGGTTTTTAGGGTGATCTATTGCTTCACGGTTTCATTGTTTCAATAAATCCCCGTTTTTGTTTTTCGCAAGACTTTATGAAAAAGGCTTATTTGACCTAAAATAAAACAAGAGTTCTACTTTGTGCCATGAAACTTAGGGGGCAGGAAACAGGGGTCAGGGGTTAGGAATCAGGGGTCAGGAATCAGGAGACAGGAATCAGGGGTCAGGAGACATTCTTGAACTACGGACAAAACACAGCTAAACTAAAACTATATTATTATGACTAAAATCTACTATCTATCAGTAATTGTTATTGCAGCGGTTACCTTTTTTATTTTTCAAAAAACAGAAATAGAGAAGCCCGAAACTGAATTTGGGGAGAATGTGTCAGGTGCTTACGAAGCTCTCACCTTCTTTGGTGAAGCAAGAGCATATCCCGAAAAGTCGCTACCGCCAGAGGGATTTAATGCAGCGTGGGAATCAGCACAACGGATGGACGAAGCGACTGCCGTCAACAGGGACACTGATCCTTGGGAAACCATGGGGCCACACAATCGAGGTGGACGTACTCTTAACCTAGCTTTCAATCCACAAAATCCAAGCACCTTATATGCAGGGTCAGCGAGTGGGGGACTTTGGCGCAGCTACACCGCGGGCATTGGCATAGATGCATGGGAGAGAGTGGAGACAGGTCATCCAGTGTTGGGCGTGAGCATGATCGAGTTTGTACCAGGAGACTCTACCCAAATGTTTATCGGAACGGGTGAAGTGTACAATGCTGTGGCGGCAGGGACAGGTGCTGCTTACCGCAACACACGCGGCAGTTATGGTATCGGAATCCTCCGTTCGCAAGATGGTGGCGAGACTTGGACGAAAAGTCTTGATTTTTCTTATGATCAAAACAAAGGTGTGTGGGATATCGAAATCGCCCCTTCTGACCACAACATAATATATGCAGGCACGACAGATGGTGTTTATAAAAGTACAGATGGTGGGGACAATTGGAATTTGGTGCTGGATGTAGTAATGGCAAACGACATCGCCGTACACCCAAGTGATGCGGATTTAGTGGTGGTTGGTTGTGGAAATTTTGGCTCGCAAGGTTTTGGGATTTACCGAACCACCAATGGCGGTGGACAATGGAATAAGATTTCTAGCGGCCTTCCTTCCAGTTATTTAGGAAAAATACAGTTGGCAGTTGCGCCAAGCTCTCCTGACATTATTTATGCAAGCATTGGCAATGGGTTTAGCTCTGCAGAAGGTGCATCATGGCTATGCCGTTCCGAAAATTTTGGCCAGACATGGAGTATTCAGACACAAACAGATTACTCGAAGTGGCAGGGTTGGTTCTCACACGATGTAATTGTAAATCCAATATTTCCAGACCAATTAATAGTAATAGGTATAGATGTGTGGAAATCACTAAACGCTGGACAGTCGCTTACACAAGTAAGTACTGGTGGAGTTGGTTTTGTCAACCCACCTATAGAAGGGCCTGACGGGAATCCCACTTTCGTGCATTCTGATTGCCACGACGTCATTTATGATCCAACCAACCCAAGCATCATCTATGTCGCCAGCGATGGTGGTATTCATCGTTCTACCGATGGTGGGCAGACTTTTTCAAGTTGTAATGGCCGTTATCAAACGGCACAATTTTATAATGGCTTTTCTAATTCTGCCCAGAATACCGACCTCTGTATGGGTGGCCTGCAAGACAACGGAACCATTCGTTGGAATGGCGAAAGTACAGCGGTTACCTGGACACGCGTCAATGGGGGTGATGGCTCGTGGTCGGCCATCAATCAACAAGACGACAATTTCCAATATGTTTCTTCACAGAACTTAAATGTGAGGATGTCAACCAACGGTGCAGGTTTTGCTTCTGCGGGAATCCCTTCTGTTTGGCCTACGGCTTTCATTGCCCCTTTTGTGGTAGCGCCGAGCGATGGCAGCGTCGTATATGCAGGTTCGTCCGTGATTGCTAAATCCACAGATTTTGGACAAACTGGTACTTGGACAACCACCAATAATGGAAATCAACTGGATGGAAACCCAGCCCTGAGTATGTCTATGTCTTCGACAAATACAGATGTTGTGTACGTGGCAACCGCCCCTTATTTCGGCAACCCTGCAGGTGTTTTTGTTACAACAAATGGTGGGCAAAACTGGGTTGATATCACTTCTAACTTACCGGATCGGTTCCCTATGGATTTGCAAGTTGATCCAAGCGACGATGCTGTGGCATACATTACATATTCTGGTTTTGGAACTGGTCATGTTTATCGCACTACCAATTATGGCGACTCATGGGACGACATTACCAACGGTCTTCCTGATGTGCCGACAAATGCCGTGGAAGTTGACCCACTTTTCCCCGACCATATTTATGTAGGTAATGACATTGGGCTATTTGTCTCAACTGATTCAGGTGAAAATTGGGAAACATATCATGATGGCTTGCCAGAAGCAGTAATGGTTTTTGATCTGAAAATTTCGGCAGCCAACCGCAAGTTACGTGCGGCTACGCATGGAATCGGAGCATTCCAGCGCGATCTGTTGGGAGACCCATCCACGAATACAGCTGAGTTGGAATCAGCAAATGCCGAATTGGGATTACATCTATATCCCAACCCTGTATCAACAGACCTTAATATCAGTTTCCGCCTGTCGGCAAATAATAATGTGGACATTCAATTATTGGATAGTCAGGGCAGGGTAGTTGAATCTATTTCTGAATATAATCTGGCTGTAGGAGAGCACCGGAAAACAGTTGATGTTAGCAACCTTGCTGCTGGTATTTATTATTGTAAAATAAATATGGGCGGTGTGAAGGGCGTCAAGAAGTTTAGTGTCCAGTAGCAAGGACTTGAAAGTCCGTGAGACCAGAATTAGGCTATTTCAGTTGTCGGTCGCCTCCGAAGGCGTCCGACAACTTTTCCGCTAAACATATTATTATACAACCAAAAACTCACGGACTTGGAAATCTGTGTCACTTTATGAAAGAACTCCTCCCCACCATCCACCAATGGCTGTCTGAATCCAAGCCATTTGCCATTGCCACTGTTATTCAGACATGGGGCTCATCGCCCCGCCCGGTTGGCTCATCACTTATTGTTTCTGATAAAATGGAAATGGCAGGCTCCGTGAGTGGTGGTTGTGTGGAAGGCGCAGTTATAAAAGCCGCCTTACCACTTATTGCAGAAGGAACGGGAAACCAATTGAGCTTTGGTGTTTCCAATGAAGAAGCCTGGTCGGTTGGGCTGACCTGTGGTGGCAAAGTAGAAGTGTATGTGGAGCGTTTTATTGCGTTTGATGAGCGGCCTGGAGAAAAGATGGTTTGGCAGACGCTGGAGGCTTGTCTAAGTGAAAATCGACCTTGCATTTATTTGACAAAATTGGAAAACGGGAAGGGGCGACATGCACTCGTTTTACCTGACGGAAAAATTTATGGAGATGCTATTTCGACGGAATTGAAAGATGCGGTATTACAGGCTTACGATCAGCGGATAAATCAGGTCGTTAGCATAGATGGGGAAAGCTATTTTGTGCAGGTATTTCCTCGAAAGAGTCAAATGCTCATTATCGGTGCGGCTCATATCACAGCTCATTTGGTGCAATTAGCGGGGATGTATGGTTTTGAAACAATTGTGATCGACCCTCGGGGGGTGTTCGCCAATAAGACCCAATTTCAGTACCCGCCAGACCAATTGTATGAAAAATACCCCTCTGAAGTGCTGGATGATTTTTCGCTGGATGCTTATACGTATGCGGTCATTCTTTCCCACGATCCAAAAATTGATGACAATGCGCTGCATGTTTTATTGCGATCAAAGGTGACTTATATCGGCGCATTGGGCAGTCGGAAAACACATGCAAAAAGGGTAGGAAGGTTGCAGGCTGCTGGATTTTCAGAAGAAGAAATCAGCCGAATACATGCGCCAGTTGGTGTAAACATTCATGCTAAAACGCCAGCGGAAATTGCCCTCAGTGTGATGGGGGAAATAATTTTGGAGAAAAACAAATTCAAATAAATCAAAAACCTCCAATCATCAGAGCTCCTTGATCCGGATATTTCGCCAACGAACTTTGATACCACCACCATCATGGATTTGCAGACCAATCTGCCCCGTGGCAGCGCCGATCTTCTCATCTTCCAAAGTTATCATCCGAATGCCATTGAGATAGGTTGTTACTTTATTTCCGACAGCGTGTATCTGGTAAGTATTCCATTCGCCTTCTTTCAGCACATGATCCAAAGCAGCTGTTGGTTTAATAAGCCAGCCTCGGCCATAGCTTTCATAAATGCCGCCTGTATGAAAGCCAGGTGGGGCAACTTCCGCCTGCCAGCCACTTATTTTAACTCCTTCGATGGAAGAACGGATAAACACGCCGCTGTTGCCTGTAGCTTCCTGCTTGAACTCTAATTTTAGATCAAAATCCTTAAAAGATGAGTCAGACATGAGATAGCTGTATTCTTCGTAAGGCCCGCTTTCGCAAACCAGGTCTCCATCTTCAACGTACCATTTCTCTCGCCCGTGAATGGTCCACCCGGTGAGGTCTTTATGGTTGAACAAGGGTTTGTAGCCTTCGCTGTCTATCATTTGTTTTTGGCTATGGCAAGAGAACAGGAAGAGAGGAGTCAATAAAAGGAGTGTTATAAATTTCATGTTTAAGTGGGTATCTGTTTTGGGTAAAATTAGAGTTTGGCTACGATATTCCATGACAAAGCCTTTTTTTTGTCCACATCATTTATACCCAAGATATATTTAGATATGAAAAAGTTCACCACAGCCGATGAATTCATTGCCAATTTTCCAGAATGGGAAAGTGCATTGAACAAACTCCGTTCGTTATTAAGCACTACTGATTTGGTGGAGACAATAAAATGGGGCGCTCCGGTTTATACTATTGATGGGAAAAACGTGATCGGGCTTGGGGCTTTCAAATCGTATGTAGGTTTATGGTTTTTCCAAGGGGGGCTATTGAGCGATAAACATGGTAAATTAATGAACGCCCAGGAAGGCAAAACAAAGGCACTTCGTCAATGGCGGTTCGCTTCAGAGGTAGAAATTGATGAGAAATTAGTGCTGGAATATGTGGATGAGGCTATCCAAAATCAAAGAGCTGGAAAACAGATTAAACCACAGAAAAAGCCGCTTATAATCCCACCGGAGTTAAAACATGCATTTCAGCAAAACAAGGAACTGGAAGTTGCTTTCAACCAATTATCATTATCTAAAAAAAGGGAATTTGCCGAGCATATCGAAAGTGCAAAAAGGGCTGAGACTAAAATGAGCCGATTGGAAAAAATCACCCCGATGATTTTGGACGGAATCGGCCTGCATGATAAGTACCGTAATTGTTGATTTTATTATTGAATAATGAACCCCTTGGATTTAAGGTTTGAAACCTGACATTCAACAAGGTATCTGATTTTCCCAAGGGGTTTATTGGAATTCATTATTTAACCGCCGAAAATACATAACGCTCATTCAAGTCTCCTGACTTGAAAAATTTATCTGAAACCAGCGACGCTTTTAGGATTCGGCGGTTAAATTTTAAAAATCAATAAACCCCTTGAGATCAATTAATGATAAGATGGAGAGAATATCTAAAATGTGCAATTTGTTATATACACAATAATCAGCCTCTTAGGTTTGATATTCTGATTAGATTGCAGTCTTTTTTTAAGCATCCGCTAAATTTCATTTCTCTATTCGCTTCTCTCGCTCCAAATTCCATTACTTCGAATTAATCATCTCTTAAATATTTCAACAATAAATAGACACGGAACAATTTGATGAGGTAACTGATTTAGACGAAGATGACGTTGAGGAAGATAGCGAAGAAGAAGCTTCCGATTCTTAAAATACCATATGCTTAATTGGCAGGTGCCAGTCCAGCATATATTTATGGAAATATGGTTATAGAAACAGAACGCCTCATTTTACAAGAGGCAGACCTAACAGACTCCGAGTTCATTTTTGAACTCCTGAACTCACCAACCTGGCTCGAACACATCGGCGACCGCGGCATTCGGACGATGGATGACGCTGCTAACTATATCGAAAATTCGCTGTTCAAGAGCTACCGTGAAAATGGATTTGGACTGTACAAAGTTATTTTGAAGAACGATGATACACCTATCGGTCTGTGCGGTATCTTGAATAGGGATACATTAGATCATCCAGATATTGGTTTTGCCCTGTTGCCTGTATTTGCAGGGAAAGGATTTGCATTTGAAGCAGTCGCTGCAACAATGGAATTTGCACAGCACCATCTTCAGATTGATCCGGTTCTTGCTATTACTTCTAAAGCAAATACACGGTCTCAAAAATTATTGGAAAAAATAGGACTTTCAAATATTGGGACGATAGGGGAAGAGGGAGAAAAAGAAGAATTACTGCTGTACTCAACCGCAAAAGCTGGCGAGAAAAAGTAATAAAGGTCACATAGCCAGCATTTTAAGGCAAAGTTAACGTGCTGCAATTACACTTTAAAAACTCAAAGTACTACATTTGTCCCTCGAAAAAATGAAGGTTCAATAAGGGAGATAATCCTTGTTGACCACATTATGAGAAAAAAAACGACGAGTCATCCCAGCTTACACAAGGGATGACTCGTCGTTTGATTAAACAACACCAAACAGAAAAACGACCACGCCATGTCAACTTTTGTGCCTTTCAAGGCCTTTCGGCCAATCAAAGAAAAAGCAAAAAATGTAGCCAGCAAGCCTTATGATGTTTTGAACAAAGAAGAGGCTAAGCAAGAAAGTGAAGGGAACCCGATCTCCTTTTACCACGTCATAAAGCCAGAAATCAATTTCCCAGACGACTATGACAATTATGCGCCTGAGGTTTATAAAAAAGGTAAACAGAACTTCGATAAATTAGTCGAAGATGGTGTGATGACCCAAGACAATGCTGAGTATTTCTATGTGTACCAACTCAACCTCAATGGTCATGAACAGACAGGGTTGGTTGGTTGCTGCGCCATTGATGATTATTTCAACAACGTGATAAAAAAGCACGAACTCACTCGTCCAGACAAAGAAGAGGATCGCAAAAACCACATTCGGGCGAGCAAGCTAAATTATGAGCCTGTGTTCTTTTCCTATCCACATGTTAATTCCATTGATGAGGTGGTCAGCCATGTGAAACAAGGAAAGCCAGAATATGACTTTACCGCTGACGATGGCATCAAGCATAAGCTTTGGACAGTCAAAAATGCAGACACCATTGCGACGATCAAGCAATTATTTGAAGAGAAAGTACCTACTATTTATGTGGCCGACGGTCATCACAGGACTGCCGCTGGAGCGTTGGTAGGAGAGGAGCTTCGGTCAAAAAGGCCGCCTGCCCCGCTCAATGGCTACCGAGACAATTACTTCATGGCAGTGCTTTTTCCTGACAATCAATTGA
>CALNYY010000089.1:0-6773 GCA_942490835.1 uncultured Saprospiraceae bacterium | reverse complement strand
TCGACATTCGTTAGAGCTTCCTGGGGGCAGGGTTATAGGTTTCCAACCATTGCTGAGAAATTCATTTTTTACCCAATTTGGAGGCCTACCTATTATCCCGAATTTCGACTTACAGTCGGAAACTGGGTGGACGGCTGAAGTTGGTCTAAGAAAGGGATTCAAAGTCAGCAATTTTAATGCATTTGTGGATGTCTCCACTTTCCTTATGGAGTACACAGATATGATGGAATTCACTTTTGTTCTGGAAAATTTCAATGCATTTTTCCAATCTCAAAATATTGGAGACACCCGTATAAAAGGATATGAAGTGAGTGTAAATGGAAAAGGCTCACTCTTTGGTTTGGAGACATCCATTATGGCAGGTTACACTTATATAGATCCCAAATTCAAGGAATTTGGCCTTGACTATCCAGAAGGTTCACCTGGCAGGTTGGCCGCTCAGAATTCTTCAATTTGCAGTACAGGGGATCCAGATGATTGTGTCAACATCTTGAAATACAGATATAAACATACTGCCAAATTTGACATGGAAACCCGGTATAAAAAAGCCTCGATCGGGTTAGCTGCTTTTTACACAAGTTACATGGAAAACATTGATGTAGTATTTGAACTTTTCCTTATAAATCAAGATGGCAATTCCATTGGGCTTGGTGACTTTAGAAGAAAAAATAACAATGGCGACCTTGTCCTCAATATTCGTGGAGCTTATAATTTTACGGATAATTTAAAGGCTTCCATTCTTGTGAAAAACTTTACCAATAGAGAATACTCCAGCAGGCCTGGAAAATTGGATGCCCCAATCAATTACACGCTGCGGATGGATTACGACTTTTAATTTATGATGAGAGGTGAATCTTGAACATATAATAAACCATAACGGGTTTTATTCAATGAAGAAAATTGCTATTTGCTTTTGGCCATTGGCTTCTGGCTAAAAGCAAACAGCTAACTGCCAATAGCATTCTTTCATTAGTCAAACATTACGCACCTATATTCACCTCTCATCATCAATCATTAAAATCCCATCTTCAAAAACAGTCCCTAACAGGATTGAATTTCCTACAGATGCGGCGACAGAAGAGCCGGAAAGAGGATCACCGTTATTCATGTAAACATCTGAAACCTTACTGTTACTAAAGTTATCCTCGGCGAGCTCAATCCTAATAATATGAGAAGGTGAACGATTGGTTGCATCTTTTGCATGAGACAGAAATTTTAAAAGCTTTGGATGGCACCCTATCAGCAAGCTTCCATCTGGTTCAATTTCAATATTGTCCAGTCCAGTATCACAGGCTATTTTTCCAACCAGTTTATCGGAATCTCTATTGTAAAAAAGCACCTCCCTGTCTGTGGTTGTAGCAACTACCACATATCTGCCATCTTGCGTCAGATTAACACCATTCGCATAACCCAAGCCATCATCTAATATAGTGACTGAGTTTCCATCATATTGTCCCAGTTGTCCAGTTCCAATCATCAAAAAATCCTTCCAACGGGAAATTCCTCCTGCTTCCCCATGATCGTTGGTAAAATAGAACGCCCTCTTCCCATATCCAACTACATCGTTTGGGCTAACAATTTTACCGTCGGAAATGGATTCTTTATGAATAAGGGCTGAATCCAAAAATTCAAAAATCTCTATAAAGTGACCACCATTGCTATGGTTGACAACAAAAACCCATTTAGTGCTATCTTCCTGGTGATGATACAACGACAAACCATGTGGGTGAAAATCCTCCAATCCGAGTCCTTGTGTGAGGTCGTGATAGGTGGGAGGAGATGCATGATAATCCAATAAATAAATAGCACCTTTCCCATTTTTATTCATTCTCTCCCCTCTCCTATCGTCAGCCGAAATGAGCGCTTTGTTTATTGTTCGATCAATGGTTATATCTTCAGCTCCAACCATCCCTTTTATTACTTGCGTATCAATGGATCCAATCGGGAATATTTTTTTAAAAGAACCAGCAGCGTTCAAAGTCCTTAAAGTTTGGAGAGTTACAATCAGCAAAATTAGCACTCCAATAATCGCCAATACCTTTTTCATCATTTCCTGATTTAGTAATATTTAGGAACGAGGCAATAATAACACGCACATCTTTACTCGTCCTTTTTGCCTCTAAATGGTTTTAAAAATAAGTCCGTAGCTCGGCTATGCACTGATTTTTAAAACCATTTAGAAACAAAAATTACTTTGTAAATCTTGTGTGTTTTATTAATCCCTCGTTCCTTATCAGAGCTTTACAAAACGTTCTACAATGACACCGTCTCCAGTTTCAAGTTGAATGGTGTAAACTCCATTGGGCCATTGGTCGCAATTTTCAATGGTTAATACATGATTCCCATCATTGAGTTTGATCCCGTTATGAAAGACAGGTTGACCTATATAATTAAGAATACTTAATTCCGCAGTTGGTAATCTCACGCCCTCAATTGCTACGCTCAATTCATGGGAAACGGGGTTAGGGAAAACAGCAATATCCGCCTCACTAAAGCTATTTTCATCAACAGCAACAGGCTCATAATCAAGATATGCTTGGATCAATGCAAAATAAATCAGTCCCATATTCTGAAAAAGCCCGTCATTGCAAATAAGTACCATACTTACATCCAAATCGGGAGAATACATAGCTAAGGTCTGGTAATAAATATACCCGTCGTGCCCCCACCATTGATTGCCATTTACCTCAGTATTGTAAATTCCGAGCCCATAATGAAAATTTGAATTGATGGTATAAGTCTCCATCATATCATCTACAGTAGATGGTTCGACAACTTCACCTGTCATTAAATATTTGATCCAATGTGCCAAATCTTCTGGCGTCGTCATATATGCTCCAGCAGCCCATGTTGCGCTAAACAACCCGACATCCGACAAGCCTGCGCTGGTAAAATCATTTGCCACTCCGTCACCTGTCAAATCTATCCATAAGTTACTCACTGGCCCAGTTGGCAATTCTTGTGGATGCAAATACATAGAATTGAGTTGGTTAGGAATAATAAGCCTATTCCTTATTTCTTCATGGAATTCATGGCCGGTAACAGCTTCGATGATTAAGCCTAATAATACATAGTTGGTATTTGAATAACCCCAATTGGTGCCGGGAGGAAAGGAAGGAACATCTACCCAACTATTCATAACGGTTTCGTTATCAATAAACGCTGAAAGGTTTTGGTTGAGATAAGTTGAAAATGCAGGGTTATTTGTGAAATTGTAAATACCGCTGGTATGATTAAGCAACATTCTAACTGGGATGCCAAGGTCAACATTCGGATACTGAGGCAGCCATTTCCCAATCGTATCTTCCAATGTCAATAATCCTTCCTCCACCAATTGCATGGTCACTGCGGCTGTCATGGTTTTCGATACACTACCCATACCAAGCCGCATTTCGGTAGTGATAGGGCTATTGTTTAGATTGTGGATGCCAGAAGCTCCATTCCAAATAGTACCATTGGGTAATATCATGGAACCTGAAAGTCCAACAGCGCCTAATTGCGAAGTCAATGAGTCCAGAACGTACTGTAGCTGTTCTGCTAAAAATGGGTCAACATCACCAGACGACGGAGGGCTTGCATTAACCGTCGTTTGGCTAATTGGATCAGTGGCAGTTGATGCTAAAACGGTAGAATTGAAAGAATTAACCTGGCCTTTGTCAATTTCAATAAACTGTGCGGTAAGGGGGTAATGTAAAATTAACAGTGCAAAGAAGAGTAGGTGTTTTTTCATTTCAAAATAATTCTATTGTGATTGATTTCAGTCCAAATTTAGCAACCCTGTGCAACTATCCTCTCGTAATTACAAAAAAAGGTATCAAAAATATTGTTGGATCGACTTGTATCTCACCTAAAAAGTGTTTTCTCGAATGATTTTTTCAAAAAACAAAGCAAAACAATTAAATAAAATCATGTTTTGTTCGAATAAAAATCAACATTTTCTAATTTCATTTTTGACAAATTTGAATCAAATAAAACTGGAAATATAAACTCATTCCTATCTAATAAAAAGATCAATAAGCGGCACTTTATGTGGAAAGATTTAATGATTAAGTCTTGAATTTCAATATTTTACAATAATATAAACATTGAATTTACTTGGCGCTAATTATGAATATTTTACTTGACCAATAAATAAAACTACCATCAAATGGAATACCTAACCAAATCCAACCACAGGGATATTGCCTCCTTCATGGCAAATATTAAAAGAAGAAACCCAAATGAGCCAGAATTTCATCAGGCAGTAGAAGAATGGGCAGGAAGTATTCTTCCGTTTGTTTATAAAAATAAGCAATATGCAAAAAGTGGACTGCTCGAACGGCTCACCGAACCAGACCGATCGATTTCTTTCAAAGTGACCTGGGTTGATGACAACAAAAATGTCCAAGTTAATAAAGGCTACCGAATCCAATTCAATAATGCTATTGGGCCATACAAAGGCGGCCTCCGATTTCACCCTTCCGTTAATCTTAGTATTTTAAAATTTTTGGGTTTTGAACAAGTATTCAAAAACAGTCTGACCACTTTGCCACTTGGTGGAGCAAAAGGAGGTGCCGATTTTGATCCAAAAGGAAAATCAGAAAATGAGATTATGCGGTTTTGCCAATCATTTATGCTCAATCTGTTTCGGTACATTGGCTCATCGACTGATGTGCCGGCAGGTGACATTGGGGTAGGTTCTACCGAAGTCGGATTCCTTTATGGTATGTACAAGAAACTTGCAAATGAGCATAAAGGAGTTCTGACTGGAAAAGGAATTGCCTATGGAGGCAGCCTGATACGTCCAGAGGCAACAGGATATGGTACTATTTATTTTATGGAAGAAATGCTGAAGACCAAAGGTGATGGCATAGAAGGAAAAAAATGTTTGATCTCTGGATCTGGCAATGTAGCGCAATATGCCGCAGAGAAAATAATCCAGCTTGGAGGCGTTGTTCTTTCAATGTCTGATTCTGGGGGAACAGTATACGATGTGGATGGGATTAACCAAGAAAAACTGGCATTTTTGATGGACTTGAAAAACAATAGAAAAGGAAGAATTAAAGAATTTGCAGATGAATACGGTGTCCTTTATTTGCCTGGCAAAAAACCTTGGGACATCAATTGTGATCTTGCTTTTCCTTGTGCAACCCAAAATGAGATTAATGCAAATGACGCTAAAGCATTGGTCAACAATGGCTGTAAGGGTGTGGCTGAAGGTGCCAATATGCCGACTGATAATGATGGGATTAACATCTTCCAAGATGCCGGAATATTATATGCCCCAGGCAAGGCTTCTAATGCAGGCGGTGTTGCAACTTCTGGACTGGAAATGTCACAAAATAGCCTCCGTATTTCCTGGACCAGAGAAGAAGTCAATAACAAGTTGCATAAAATTATGCAGGACATACATGAAAAATGTAAGCTTTATGGCGAGCAAGACGGAAACATAGATTATGTAAAAGGAGCAAATATAGCCGGCTTCGTAAAAGTTGCCGACGCACTGATAGAACAAGGAGTTGTTTAGATAACAAACTGAATGGGGGCTTTGAAAGCCCTCATTCAATTTTCACTTTCCGATATACTATTCCCGTTCAAACTTAACCCCCATTTTCAAAAAACAGGGAAAGCGATAGTGTTATTTTACGGCTTATGATGCTTCAACAACCTCTATCTTTTGTATGGAAAATATTTCGATACCTTATAATTGATTTTATCTACCACTTCCTCTGCGGGACTATTCCAATTAGCAGGACAATCCTTAGCAATGTTAAACAACATATAGCCATTGTCTTTGTCAACTATTGATAATTCAACATCCACATCGCTAGTTTTGCTGATATTGCCGAGGGGATACCAACTACCTGTGCTTGCAAATATGGCTCGTTGTGCCATGGATACACCATAGCTTTCCCAATGTGTCAGGTATTGTTCCTGGCTGACTTTCCCTCTCACAACGGCATCGACACCAAGTAATTCTGCCAACTTTTGTGGATCTTTCTTCCAGCTCTCACGAATAGAAATATTGTTTTCTTCGAGGGCACTATTCACTTTATCAACAGCAATAAAGTTCACTTTATAGCTATTGCTTCGACGAAACAACTGGCTGGCCAATGACTGTTGAAAAGCAACACTTTCTATGCTTTCCAATTCTTCTTTTTGCTCAATGGTCATATCCTTTGGCATTCTTCCAGTAATAATTACTTCATAAGGTAAAATGGCGATGGTGCGGTGTGCAACAGATAATTCATCAAAATTATCCACGGTGTAAGAGTTCGAGGCACGGTTGCAGGCTGTAAGGATCAGGAGAGATGAAACAGCTGACAATAGGAGCAGATTGATTTTCATAAACAGTGATATTTTAGTTTAACCAAAGATATGCATGGCCAACAGGTCTTGCTGTTAATAGAAAATCAAAGCAGCGTTAATAAAATTAAAAAAGTAGGTTCAATTATTTTTTCAAAAACACATCGTTTATCAATTCATCATCCACAATGTTTGGCAGAGTGACCTTCAAGTCAGGTGTACGCTCCATTTCTCTTTTTATAGCAAAAATAGCCTCATCATTCCTCGCCCAACTTCGACGGGCAATGCCGTTGTTTACATCCCAAAAAAGCATGGATTGGAGGCGACGTTCAGCGTCTGTAGTGCCATCGAGCACCATTCCAAAACCACCGTTGATGACTTCACCCCAGCCTACCCCGCCGCCGTTGTGGATGCTCACCCAGGTAGCACCACGGAATGAGTCACCAATCACATTGTGTACTGCCATGTCTGCTGTGTAACGGCTACCA
>CALNYY010000088.1:0-11898 GCA_942490835.1 uncultured Saprospiraceae bacterium | reverse complement strand
ACACCCTCATCATCCGTAACACCCAGCATATTTCTGCCCTTGCCAGGTTCTGTAAGGGACAGCCCATTCCATTGGCTAGCAAAAACATATCCGTCTTTTCCAAATTTGATCGTTTCCAGATAGTTCAGAACATCTGTTTTGATATTTGATTCAAAGTCCTTAAGGTACTCCCCCGTACCGATAATCCATCTGTACGGCTCAAAAAATTTGACAAAAGCAATTTTAGGGAAGGTGTCTTCGGAAATAATCGATTTACTCCACTCATATTTATAGAATCCTTCTCCATGTTGTGACGTTAGACTAATAATATCCCGGGCAACATTCGCTTCATTACTCCCCTCTGTTTCCAGCAGATTCCTGCCTTCGAACTCAGGAAAAACTGGCAGAAGTTGATTGATGCCATTGAGGTCAAGAATAAAAAAATAGCCTCGGCCTTGGTTGAACCTCACCGATCTGAGAGACTCCTTGATCGCAGTCCGTATCTCTTCTGCCGATTTTTGATCCTTCCATTCTTCGTAGAGGTGGGAAGCCATTGCATGGGCCTCATAAACTCTTTCTCGAATTGAAGAGCGCAGCCTTGCTTCAGTGAGAGATTTCCTATGCTCAATATATTCAACAGATTTCTGAACTTGTATTTTGAGGAAATTCTTGTGGGAAGTTAACATCCTTTCCCGCAACGCTTCAGATTCTTGATGAAAAGCTAAATACTGCTGATAAGTCCAGAGAGCACCAATAAGACCGATAGAGGCAATCGTCACGAGTAGCATACTAATCAGAATTACCTGGCTTATGCTGTTTTTCTTTTCCATATAAATCACTCGCTGATTTTAATGTTTTTTAGAATTTCAGAAAATCGCCCTCAAGATTCTTTAAATTTGGACCAAATTTACTGGGAGGGGCATTCCAAAAAAATGGTTATGCCTGACAACTGTCATTAAATCTTAAACTGAGCAATCATTTCATTTAAATTTTCTGCCAGACTCGACAATTCTGCTGAACTTTTACTCACACTTTGACTCCCCTCACTAATTTCATTGGCCGCACTGCTCACTTGAGCTATGTTCTGAGACACTTCTCCAGCAGCGGCTGAGGTTTGATTTACTCTATCACTAACATCTTGAACATTTGTAGCAACTTGGCTTACGTTGTTTGAAATTTCCTGTGTAGTGGCAGACTGCTCTTCGATGGCCGTTGCCACGGTAGTTACTATATCGTTAATTTCGTTAATAACATTTACGATGGATTCTATCGCTCTAATAGCTTCTTTTGTCGTGGTTTGTACACCTGAAATTTTTTCATTAATTTCACTGGTGGCTTGAGCTGTCTGTTGTGCAAGAGTTTTTATTTCTCCGGCAACAACAGCAAAACCTTTTCCCGCTTCACCTGCCCTCGCTGCCTCAATTGTTGCATTTAAAGCAAGAAGATTCGTTTGTTCAGAAATATCTGAAATGGTTTCAGTTACTTTGCTAATATCTGACGCAGATTTGCCAAGTTTATCGACCTTTTCTGAGACCTCCTGGGCAGTTTTAACCGCCAAAGAAGTCGTATTACTCCCTTTTGATGTATTAGCAGCGATTTCATTGATCGTAGCTGACATCTCTTCAGAAGCAGAAACAATCGTTTGAATATTTGCTGTTGCTTGTTCTGTAGCTGCCGCGACACTGTTCATATTTGTGCTCATTTCTTCAGCGGCTGCCGCAACACTGTTCGAGGTTTCTGCGGTCTGCGTTGAATTGGTGTTCATCTGTTCGGCTACAGATGAAAGTTCTGTCGAAGAAAAGGTAAGTGTTTGAATGCCTGTTGAAACTTCACTGAATACTGTTTGCAAACTCCTGGACATTGATTCCAAAGCCTTCAACAATATTCCTATTTCATCTTTTTGATCAATTTCAAGGCGCTGGGTCAAATCCCCTTTAGCCAAGTGCATCGGCGAAAAGAACAGCTAAGTTAATGGGCTTCTTTATTAGAAATGAAATCGTAATACCGAAAAAAACACTGATACAAATACCTACTATGGATAAAAAACCTATAACAGTACGGGATCTTTTTCCATCAGAGATAACGCTTTCAGAAACATCTTGAACCATTTCAAGAGCTGTTTTTAACAGGTGATCAATACTGCTCTCAAGCGTATAAATATTTTCCTTGAACGGATCCATCAGCCCGTTCCCTTTTTGGGGTGTCATGGTGTCATCTGAAAATACGACCTTGGCCAGACCCATGAACCCCTTGACATATTTTTTGTATGCGACTTTTGCATCTGCAATGGCTTTTTTAATATCATCAGAAAGATGGGGGTCTACATCAATCATAGCATCAAGTTCATCAATCAATCCTTGAGTTTTTTTGGAGACCGTCAGGAATTTCTCAATGTACCCTTCCTGTTTCTCCTTTTTTCCGATAT
Organism: uncultured Saprospiraceae bacterium; assembly: GCA_942490835.1. Classification (GTDB taxonomy): domain Bacteria; phylum Bacteroidota; class Bacteroidia; order Chitinophagales; family Saprospiraceae; genus UBA6168. Next base: position 9,494 of record CALNYY010000088.1, on the reverse strand, counting down.
TTAGAAAAAAGTCCTTCTCATACCGTCGGTGCTGAAGCGCAAATATCTGCAATTCTTCTGTCTTTTTGAGAAAAGCCACATCATTTTCAACCAAGTCTTCAACACTGATAATATTGCTTGAAATTCGAATAAATCCAAGCCCTCCAACCGTTGCTACAATCAAAGATACGAAGAGAAAGCTTCCAATTAACATTTTCCCGATAGATAAATTATTAAACCAATTTAAATTCATGAATATTCTCCTTCAATAATTAAAACCCCATTTTTCAATTCTCGGTAGATGTCAGGCAAGTAATCCGACACAGGGGGTATTTTACGATATTGATTAACTCAAGACTACTTGCCCAAGTATGTACCAAACTTATCTTCAACTCAAGTCATGATTATTTTTGATATCCTTGAGAAAATCGGGCTCTCAATACTCCTGATTTGGATATCTAATCTTGAGTTTATTAGAAAGTCTCCATAAAGCGCTGATATAAAACGACTTTAATGCTTCGTTGTGATACATCAGCAAACATGGGGGTTTATTTGAAATAGTGTATGTCCAGTCCCGGACAATATCCTTGAGGCGCTAAAAATTTCTAAAATCCTCATCGTCAAATGGAATAACTTGATCCGATTTAATCTCTTTAGTGTTGTAGTTCAGCATTCGATTCTTTACACGACTATGTAAATTTAAAGAGTGAGAAGTTCTTTTTATTTTTCGAGATGAGCTTGCTATGTTGCCTTGGCCAGCTTTCCCACCAACCATTTTCATAAGATCAGCAACATTATCCCTCAACTGTTCAGCCTGAGCATTCATTTCTTCAGCAGCCGCTGCTGATTCTTCTGCATTGGCAGCATTTTGCTGCACAACATTATCCATTTCAGTTATCGCAATATTTACCTGCTCAATACCAATAGACTGTTCATTTGAAGCTTGAGAAATTTCTGAAACAAGATCGGCGACCTTAGCTGAACTTTCAGCAACCTGGATGAAAGCATTATTAGTTGCCGTAACAACTTTTGTTCCTTCATTAACTTTTTGTACTGTTCCTTCAATTAATTCCGCAGTATTTTTTGCTGCACCTGCTGCTCTCATTGCGAGATTACGCACTTCATCAGCCACAACGGCAAACCCCGCACCAGCTTCGCCTGCACGGGCAGCCTCAACAGCTGCATTCAGGGCAAGCAGATTCGTTTGAAAGGCAATTTCATCAATAGTTTTAATAATTTTTGAGGTGTCTTCACTTGCTTTTGAGACTTCCTGCATTGAAACGGTGAGTTGAGCCATAGATTCATTTGCTGTTTTGACAATCTGATTGGATTCTTTCATAAGATTGTCAGCCTGGGCAGAGTTTTTAGAATTTTGTTTCGTCATAGAAGACATCTCTTCCATGGAAGATGAGGTCTCTTCAATCGACGCAGCCTGCTGGGATGCTCCTTCTGCCATGGATTGACTTGATGAAGCTACCTGACCAGATGCAGAAGCCACTTGGTTTGCACCTTGATCCATCTGGGTGGCAATTTTTTGCAAAACGCTGCTAATTCCTCTTACAATAACCAAGGCAAGCAATATACTTACGACAAAGGCTATGATCCCGACAATAGTTACATTCATTTTGGTGCTTTGAGCAGCGTTTAGCATGACAACATCGGTCATGATATTTTTTTTTGTTTCCAAACGTAATTTTCCCAAAAGCGCCTGGGTTTGCTTAAGAGCCGGCAAGGTCTTTTCAGCATAAATTTGTCTCGCATGGATCATTCCACGGAGCACTTCTTCCGCCCTGACTGTTAAGTTTTTCAATACAGCTTGAGTCGCTCCAAGTGCTGGCAGGGTAACCGTATCAAAAATATGTTTGGCGTTTTTGCCAGCCATTATATTTTTTTCTTCAAGGTTTATCAGGTCTGCGAAATACTTTTCAACAGTTTCAAGTTCAACCAGCGTTTCTTTTTCAAAGATAAGAACTTTGTTATCCTGGTTCAAAGCACTCTCTATTTTTCCAGCAGTACGGTGTAGCGTTGCATGATGTTCAGTTACCTTTTTAATTATAGAATTGAAGTTAGGCCATTTACTAACCATTTCTTTACATTCATTACTTTCAAGCCATTTCCCAAATGCGCATTTGGCGGGATCAATGGATACGTCGAATGGTTTTTGAGTGAGTAGCGCTGTGGCAATGCTTGCAGCCCACTTCCGATGATCATCCAGGCGGATTCTCAAGGTGTCTATCAATCCAGGATGTCCTTGTTTCCAGGCCTCCTGGATCTTTACGGCTGAAGCATGAAGTTTGGCATGTGGATCTTTGAGTTCTTCAATAAGAAGCTGCATTTTCGGATCAGATGCGGAAACCTTTTTTCCGGCCTCCCCATATATAAATTTTCCAAGACTGCACTTATGGTGATCAGTTGTTACTTTAAGCTCAGAGAGATTCTCTAAAAACAACTCTTCAACCATTGCAATCCATTTAAGGTGATCAACTTCTTTCTCGACTAAAAATTTAGGTAAATGCTCATCTGCCTGGAAAAAAGAGTTCTTAATCTCAATAGCTGAGGCATGGAGGTCGGCATGTGGCTTTTCAATATCTTTGAAAAGTGTTCCAAGAGAAGGTACCAGTGCCTCAGCCTGTTTTCTATCTTCTCCATAAAGCCATTTGCCAAATCCACACTGGTGATCATCAGTTTGAACATCTATCTGGGTTATATTGGCATCAGTTAATAGAGCATTTACCTTATTGGCCCAGTTCAGGTGATCAACTTCGTTTTGAGCTAAACTTCCATCCAATTTATTACCCTCAATAACTTGCGAGGCATTTTTAACAATGCCGCCAACCCCTGTGTAACTCAGCAGACAAATGATACATAAAATAAATAACGTGACTCCAAAACCGAGGGCAATTTTTTTACCAATGGTCAAACTATTCCAGCTCATTTTTCCTCCTAAGTTAAACTTCTGTAGATGTATTGCTTAGTGTTGTCAGCTCTGTGTTGGTCAATACCTTAGGGCGCTTATCACAAAGAATATACCCAAACTGAAGTGAAAAGCACTTTATAATACTGAGCGTTTTTTTAAAAACGGGAATTTTTATTATGACGAAGTCCCTTAAGTCGGTTAACTAACTTATATTACAGTTAAATCAGGGTTGATTCACGGCTGAACGAGACATTAATAAAACAATTCATAATAAGCAATATCACGAAATAAAAAAAGCAAATACTTTGGCATACTGCAATCCCGAGCCCACTGCCTTTATTTTGCATATGGTGACACGGCTGCCGCAACACTGTTCGAAGTTTTCTGGATAGTGTCATAAACCCGTTGATTTATTATTGACCGGGGTTTGGTAGACAACGGCTTGCAAATATGCCATCAACTGGTTTGGGACACTACCCAAAATCGGTCTCTGAATTCTCCAGCATCGGATATCTAATCATGAGTTTCCTTTGGCCGTATCCAGCACATCACGTATTTTTTTTGACAGATCACTCATCACAACAGGCTTCATAAGAAAACCATTAATCCCCATAGAGTGTGATTTTTCTTCCGACATTATTTCACTGAATCCAGTACACAACAATACTGGTACATCTGGGTTTATTTTGCTCAATTCACTTGCAAACCTGTCTCCAGGCAAATTTGGCATTGCCATATCGGTGATAACCAAATCAAATCGATTTGGAGTACTCCTGAAAGTTTCAAGAGCTTCAACACTATTGATATGTGTAATGACTTGGTAACCCAAACGCTCCAGCATTTCTTTTTTCATTGTAATGAGCACTTCCTCATCATCCATTAGAAGAATCTGCTCTGTGTCTTTTCGGATTGGCTCTTCTGCTTGGATTTCTGTTTCTTTAGAAGACTTTTTTGATATTGGAAAATAATCTTTACCTTCTGCACCATAGCGCAACATTCTAATCTGCTCTTTGGCATTATTTTGGGCTTCTTCCTGACCTATCTCTCCTTTTTTTATTCTGTGATCGTATTCAGATAAAAGGCTGATTGCACTCTCCGTAAGTTCACGAATCATAGTCTTTTTCTGGGTCAACATATTCATTTTTAATTTTGGAATAAAAACCATAAAAATGCTGAACATAAAAAGAGCATATATTGTATACAATGGAATAATAATTTTAAGCGATGCAGAAATCACTTTTTTATTTTTAGCAATAGATAAAAATTTATGATTTTTCATAAAATTTTCATAAAAAAATACTCGTTTAAAAAACCACAAATGTAATCTAAAAAACTGATTAAAAATTCAGGTCATCAACAATTCCTTCGCCAATTTTATTTTGTCCTGAATCGCAATCCATATAATGTGGTTAAAGCTGTCCAACATTACGCTATGTAGTATTTTGATTGGTGCATTTCAGACCGAGTTTGAATTTGGCGAAGGTAGTATCAAATAGTAGTTTTTTCTGGAACTACTCAATTATAAATTTTCTAACAATTTGATTTAATTTATCCGACATCTGCATTAATTCAGAGGAACTCATTTTAACCTGGTTGCTGCTTTCATTGATTTCTCCAGAAGACGTACTGACTTCAACAATATCCTGAGAAATGGAATTGGCAACCTGGGAACTTTGGCTTACATTCTCATTCACTTCCTGGATACCTACAGAAAGCTGTTCAATATTAGAGGAAATCTCCTGGGTTGCTGCCGTCTGTTCTGTTATGGCTGCAGCAATGCTTGAGACTAATTCCTTCACGTTTTCAATGACATCAACAACCTCTGTAATAGAGTTTCGGGTGGCTTCAGATGCGTCCTGAACACTATCAATTTGACTTTTTATATGGAGGGTGGCTTCTGCTGTTTGTCTGGCCAGTTCCTTGATTTCATTTGCTACTACAGCAAATCCTTTACCAGCCTCACCGGCTCGGGCTGCTTCAATGGTTGCGTTTAATGCCAACAGATTTGTCTGTTCTGATATCTCGGTTATTGTTTCTGTGATTTTACCGATTGCAGCAGCAGCCTTTTTCAATAGTTCCATATTTCCACCGGCTTCTCTGGTTTTTACCGAAGCCTTTTCAGCAGTTGCGCTGGCATTTTCTGCATTTAATGCGATTTCATTAATTGTGGCATTCATCTCTTCCGAGGCAGATGCTACAATAGTTGTGTTATTTGAGGATTGCTCCATAGCTGAAGCAACACTATTTAGATTTGTACTCATCTCTTCAGCCGCAGTTGCAACGCTTTCCGCTTTTGCAGACGTGTTCATGGAGCCCTGGGCCATTGCTTCTGCAATGGATGTCAATTGTACCGATGATTGATCAATATTGGCAGACTCCTGTGCCAACTGTTTGATAATCAACTGCAATTTTTCAATGAACAGGTTAAACCAGTAGCTCAGTTCACCCAGTTCATCTTTGGATTTAATCTTGATTCTCTTGGTTAGATCCCCGTCACCTTCCGCAATATCTTTAAAACTGTCGATCATTGTTGAAAGGGAATAGGAGATCCCAAAAACAATGGCAAAACATAAAATGGCAATCGCAATGAAAATGATTCCACAGGTGATAACCATTTTAATAATAAGTTTGTTGGACTTTTCAGTGATTTGCAGAGTCATGGTATCGGTATAGGTTTTGATATTATCAAGGTAAACACCTGTGCCGATCCAGTATTGTGTGCCGGGTATCATCATGGCATAGCTGATTTTGGGAGTATCTTCCATTCCGGGTTTGGGCCATATGTAGCTTACAAATCCTCCTCCGGCTTTGGCCTTCTCAAAGAGTTCTTTAATAACATAGACTCCGTTTTTATCTTTTATATTGCCTAAATTTTTACCCACATTTGTTTTTGTAACAGGAAAAGCAATATTGATGGTTTTTTGATACACAAAAAAGTAACCGGACTTATCATCCTCATAAATGATATTGTCCACCTCTTTTCTGATGGCTTCTATTTTTTCAGCCTCATTATTGATGCCTTTAAGCATGGTACCCAATGCCATGGCTAAGGAATACGTTGCCAACTGGATTCTTTTTTTCTGGCCATCAAGCATACTCTCAGAGGTTTTATTTATGGCAAATTCTTTTGTATTTTTGTTGGTGTAGATGGCAAAAAGGATTGTGGTAATAAATAAAATAAATGTCGAAAGAATTATTATATAAATTCTCATTTTTATTGTAATTTTGTTCAGCATGGATTATCTCCTTAGAGTTTGGGATTGAACTCTATTGGGATAGACGTTAAAATTGTTGACTTCCCATTACTGTTGGAGTGGAGTTATTTGTTTCATCAAGCACGGCACGTATTTTTTTTGATAGATCCCTCATCAGAACAGGTTTCATAAGAAAGCCATCAATTCCTAAAGAAATTGCTTTTTCTTCCGACATAATTTCACTGAATCCTGTACAAAGCAATATTGGAATATCAGATCGTATTTTTCTCAATTCAATTGCAAGTTTGCCTCCAGCCATATTGGGCATTGCCATATCAGTGATGACCAAGTCAAATTTATTGGGGCTGGCACGAAAACCTTCAAGTGCTTCGACACTACTGACGTAAGAAGTAACTTGATAATCTAAACGCTCCAACATTTTTTTTTCCATTGCAAGAATGACTTCATCATCATCCACAAGCAGAATTTGCTCAACGCCGCCCTTAATCAGCTCTTTGGTTTTGATGCTCTGTTTTTCAAGAGGACTTTTTTCTGTTGGAAAGTATACTTTAAATTCAGCCCCTTTACCGGGCTCACTATAGACCTGAATAGCGCTACCATGTACGATCAGCAGTGCACGGTTATTTTAAGGATCAATAAGAAGATAATTGCTATGGGATATGCCCGTCGGTTCATTTTGCTCCCTCTGATAGCGTTATCAATAGTCCCATCATCATGAATCGAAGCAGTGTATTTTTAAAGTCCACACCTTTTTTTTTCAGAACCATAGTATTGAATCATTTTGTTGAGCACAGAAGAGACATCTTTAAAATCACGGCTCATATGGGCAATATATCTGGGATATAAGAGAAGTCCTTTTGAAATTAAATCGTCTCTCTGATCAGGCAGGATTAAAATTATTCGAGAATTAAACAGACGTGCCTTATTGGCGTTTAAAAAATCAAGTTCCTCAACAGAAGAAATAAGGAAAACGATAATATGTTCGGATAATTTTAATTTAATTGTTTCAAAAAGAGTGTCAAAATCACCGACCAGATCAGAAGTTTGTTTTATCACTTGAATAATTTTTTCTTCAAACCGGTCTTTTTGGGTATTGGCTGCGTTTGCATAAAGAATAATTTCCATTTGTTTCCTCTTTTGAATCAAAATAAGTCATGGCTTTGATAATCAATATTACAAAAAGAGTGCCAATGGATGAAAATTATTTTTTAATAACAATAATAGATAGTTATAGAAAAGCGGAGGTTTTGGAGGGCTTGGGATAGGAAAAAATTCATAAGAAATCTTATGAATTTCAGAATTAATCTGAATTATACTTTTCTGGAAATTTTATGTTTTTTTAACAGGGAATACAGATGGCCTTTGCTTAAGCTTGACAGAGTATGCGCCTTATCAAGATCACCGTCGGAAGCGTGCATCAGTTTATCAAGATAAATTTTTTCCGCTTCAGCTGTGATATAATCTTTTACCTCTTTCAAGGATCTGATAGGTTCAAATAAATAATCGGGCAAGCTAAAAAATTCTGCCCCTTTTGATCTGTGACGGTCTTCCAGTCTGTTAACAACATTATTCTGCTGCTTTTCTATGGAAGATTGAATATATTGTATTCTGATATGGTTCGGCAAATAGTTGGGATACAATGTTGGCGATTTTGGGTCGGCAAGGATGGCTTTTTCGAGACTGTTAATCAATTCCCGGGTATTACCGGGCCAGTCATAAAAGGTTAGGGTTTTTAAAAATTCAGCAACAAATCCTTTGTTTTCAAACCCATATTGGTCACACAAAAAATATATATAGTGAAGGGCAAGATCCTTTATATCCTCTTTGCACGCCTTTAACGGTGGCAGATCAATATGAATGGTCCTCAGGCGAAAAAACAGATCACTTCTAAATTGATTGTTTTTCACCATATTTTCAAGGTTTCTATTGGTTGCTGAGACAAGTCTGAAATGGCTCTCAATTTCCGTTGTTTCCCCCACAGGCTTGAATTTTCGCTCCTGGAGAACCCTTAAAAATTTTGTTTGTATGGATAAGGGGAGTTCTCCAATCTCATCTAAAAAAAGCGTCCCGCCATCTGCTTTTTTTACCAGACCTTCCTGGCGGGAATCCGCACCTGTAAAAGCGCCTTTGGCATGACCAAACAGTACGCTTTCAACAAGCTGCTCCGGAAGGGCCGCACAATCGACAACTACAAAATTTTTTTCTTTTTGTTTGCTGTTTTTATGAATAACTTTTGCAAACAATTCTTTTCCCGTACCTGACTGGCCTGTAATCAAAACATTGGCGTTGCTTTCTGCACATTGAGAAACCATATTCAAGGCTGACATCAGCCTGGGGCTTGAACCAATGATATCGGATCTGTCCAATAAATGATCAACAGATACTTTCAAAGTTCTTTTCGATGCCCTAAAATCCAGGGAGCGTCTGACCTGAAGCATTACGTCATGACGGGACAAAGGCTTGAGAAGATAATCCCAGGCACCGCTTTCTATCGCCATCTTTGCACCTTCTGCGCTCCCTTCCCCGGTCATAATAATCACTTCAGGTTCTGAAAGAGCGCTTTTTATAGAACCCATTGCTTCAAGACCATTGCCATCGGGTAGATTCACATCCAGGAAAACAAGATCGAAGTTACCTGAAGTGGTCATATCCCGGGCATCGGAAATTGACTCCCCCACCATAGAGATGGCGCCAATTTCCTTTAAATAATCAAACAGAATTTTCCTGATCAAAGGATCATCATCAATGATCAGAATTTGGATAGGTGCGTTGTCCATATATAAACCGCCTTTTCCGTTCACACGTTTTTTGCAAATATGCCTTTCAGATTGAAACTTACAAAATTGGCAACCCCAAAGTCAATAGACATTATCGGAAATAAAAAATTTGACCCATTTCCTGAATATTTGAAGCCAGGGCAGCTGATATTACTGGGTCTCCTGTTGTGCAGGAGTGACGGTTTATTTTCTTAATCTACTTCTTGGCAACACAGACGCTTATTCCCAAAGAGGGTAAACCTGGAGACACACGTCCTTTGGGCATCGGCACGATGGGTTCTAAATGGGGGGGAGCCGGGTGACCGGCTCTATCTACCAGCTAGTCAGGACTTTGGCCTCATCCAAGAGCGTTCTGACTATTTATTTGCACCAGAAGGTAGTCCCTTCCCAGTTATTAAGGCAATTTTTTGAATGAGCTCATCAGGTTGAAAAGGTTTGGTGACAACGTCATCCATTCCTGCTTCAAGGCATTGTCTGCGATCCTCAGCCATTGCATGAGCAGTCATTGCTATAATTGGTGTCCTTATCCCTCTAATTATATTTTGGACACGAAGAAGGAGTTCCTTGTGCTCTTTTGAAGAGATGTCAGCTTTGTTTTCACATGCT
>CALNYY010000087.1:50000-207868 GCA_942490835.1 uncultured Saprospiraceae bacterium | reverse complement strand
ATGGTCGTACCCCCACTGCCTTTTTATCGTGCCGAAGGGGTGCTCTACAATTTCCTGTCTTTTCCGGTACAGCTCTTTGTTCAATGTCACCCGTTCTATATTTTCGTCGATATATTCCTGGTACTCGCTCCGCTCGATATATTTCCCCTTGCTGTTGCCGAGGTTTGATTTCCCGGCACAATCAAATTTGTGCGGACAGGCGTTGCAGGTTGCAAAGGGCAGCTTGTAATGTTTCACCCTGTATGCTTTTCTCAGCTTGCCGTTGTTCTTGTTGTACCAGTTCCCGTTGGATGTCAGTTCCTTTTTTTCCGGGCATATATAGGCATCCTTTTCGTGGTCGTAGAAAAATCGGTCCTTGTTGAACTTTACGTTCTTCTTGGCCGACACCCGGCTCTTCGGGGCGACATAGGTGAGGATGTCGTTTTCGGCACACGTCTTCAGTTCCGCCCCTGTGTCGAACCCTTTGTCGGCGAGCACGTTGATGGTTTCCCCTTCCCCTTTTCCGAGCGCTTCCCGGGCATTGAGGGCGGCATTGCCGAGGGCGTAGGTATCGTGCACGTTCAGCGTTTCGAAGTTGGTTATCAGTTTGTTGTCGGCCTCGCAGGTGACCACGGCGTTGTAGCCCATCTCGACAGTGCCCATTTTTTTCGGCAGTGCCCGGGCATCTGCGTCAGTGGTCGAAACCTGGGTAATGCCCTTTTTGTGTGCTTCGGTGATTTCCTCTTTCAGCCCGTCGTATTTCTTTTTCCTTTTTGCCAGGTGGTCGAGCTTTCCGGCGATGGAGGTGGCCTGTTCGAGGCGGACTTCTTCGGCCTCCTCCTGTGCGTCCAGGTCGTCCATTTCCTTCAGGTATTTTTCCGTCTGTTTTTCGATATAATTTAAATGGTCGTCTATTTTTTTCTCGTTATAATTATTTTTCTTGGAGTTCTGTGCCCGGAACTTTGCGCCGTCGGTGGCAACTGTGTCCCCTGAGAAAAGCCCTTCGTCCCTTAAAAACATATTGAAGGACCTGAAGGCCGCTTTAAATGCGGGAGGGTTGTCCTTTCTGAAATCGGCAATTGTTTTATAACATGGCCGCAGCCCTTTCAAAAGCCACATCGCCTCTATGTTCGTTCCCGCTTCCCGCTCCAGCCTCCTCGACGAACGCACCCGGTTTATATATCCATAAAAATAGAGTTTTAATAAATCTCCTGCGCTATATGCGGGCCTGCCATTTTTTATTTCACCCTTTATTTTAAAGCCCAATCCCTTTAAGTCAAAAAAATCCACGAAAGCATCGATTACCCTGGCATAACTATTTTCGGGAACAATGTTTTCTAGGCAGATCATCTGGATTTGGTTGCGGTCCCGGCCAATTAATTTCATTTTTATTGGAATTTATTTTTATTTCTTCTGGCGCAATAAAAATAATTAATTAATCGCAGGATATATAATTAATTAAAGGGTTTTTTCACAGTCTGACGCTCGGTGCAGCCGCAGTTGCCAGCTTTTGCTGGCAATTGACGGCTGAACTTTGTTCGGTGTAGGCTTCCATTTTCCTGATTTCATTTTTTCTCTTTTATCTTGCCAGATTTCGTTCAACTGCAAAATCTCTCCATAAAGAGTTTTCGATTTTTTTATTTCGATTGATTCTTCCCAAAGAAAATCTAAATCCGAAATTTCAACTTCTTTTTTATACCACTCTTCACCAGCAACTCTAATCATGTTTAATTCTTCTGCAACTACTTTATTTCTGGAAGCAATTTGAACTTTATTTTCTTTTCCTTCAAATACTTCAACGTCAACTTCTTGTATTTTTCCAAACGTAAACACAAAATGCTTTTTCAATTTGACTTATTGGAATAATTTTGTAGAATCCATTCCCCAATTTATCTTCTTCAAAATCTTCAAATGGGCAATCTTTGAGATTTCGATACCAAAGTGAAAAAGTCTTTTTATCATCAGGAATTGGAACGTCGCTTCTTGTCTCGACCAATTTTAGGTCAAGATTTTCGTATTCAGCAAATAATCCATTTCTTATTGTCATTTATTTATTTCTTTTTTTCTGCTTACACCGAACGGTCTGCATGGCTGCAGGTGCGGCGCATAGCCGCACTTGACAGCCATGCTTTGTTGTGCACCGTGTTTTTTCTTTTTCAATTTGCTTGACTCGAAGAACTGAATTTACTTTTTTATCAGCCTGACCTCGATTAGAAGAAACTATTATTTGTTATCAATTGAGTTCTAAATTTAGATTTTTAATATCACTATTTCAATTCGCTCATTAATCTTCCAAGCTTTCTCTTTTTCAGATTGGGCTTTCATCTTTTTTATTTCTTCTGGTGAAATTATCGGCATTGATTCTCCATACCCTTTTGCCCTAATTCTTTCTTCATCAATCCCATGAATTAATAATTCTTTCTTAGTTCCTTTTGCGTATCTCTCGGAAAGTTTTTGGTTATAATCTTCACTCCCTCTTTGTTCTTGATGAAATCCTAATTCAATAACCAAATTTTCATTTCTTTTCAAAAATAAAATTAGAGTATCTAATGTTTTTCCATTCTCCTCATATTTATAACACGGTCTCCCTGTACAAGGTCCGTCAAAATCGAAAAGCAATTTAATTTCCCTTTTTTGACCGATTTCGAAAATCGAATCTTGCCATTCAAATTTTCCTGTTTGACTAAATGATAAGTTATTTATCGAAGTTATTGCTATTATTATCTGGAAATACTTTTTCATTTTTTTCTCATGGTGCACAACGGTTGGCGCCGGCGACGTGCCTAGCTTGCTGGGCATGGACGCTGGCGCAGTGTTATGTGAGGCTTTATTTTTATATTTCTCTCTGCACCATCTTCTATTTACATCTCACATTTTTATTACCTTTTCCAACAGAATACCTTCCTCTGTTAAAATCCGGACTACATAGATTCCTGATGGAACTTCATGAAGGCTAATCCATCCATTAGTTAATTTTTCTTTTTTGATTAAGCCGCCCCACTCATTGAACACTAAAATATCATACTGCTTAGTGGGGTCACTTGACGTTATCTGTAAGTTATCAGAAATAGGGTTGGGGAATATTTCAATTTGAGTTGTTGGTTTATTTTCTGTAAGGTTCGTCAGATTTCCTCTTACTTTTACAACCCAAAGGTCATTCATGCCTTTATGGTCACTTACATCTCCATCGGAAAAATTACATTGACCAGTAATTACAAAATTATCTTGGTCAACCACATCAGCCGAAATGCCAATTTCATAATTTGTCCCACCAAGATTTTTATCCCATAAAATATTGCCATTCTCATCAATTTTAAAAATCCAATGATCTCCCTTTCCATTGTTTGCATCCAAGTCATAATCATTAGACTCGGATGTGCTCGCAACTTATATCCGTTATCTTGGGTCAAGTTGATTGAAGATGCAGAGTCATAATCTGAACCACCATAATTTTCTCTCCCATTCTACATTACCTTCAGAATCTGCTTTTAATACCCAAGCATCGAATTCTCCATAATTATTGTCCAAGTCAAAATCGCTTGATTTACTCGAACCAGCAATGATGTAACCCCCATCCAATGTCTGGACAATTGAATTAGCTCTTTCCTGTTCAGAGCCGCCATAATTTCTTTCCCATTGAATATCTCCATTTTGATTCAGTTTAACCACCCAGAAATCATAATCGCCATAATTGTCGCTGACGTCATCATCATTTATGACCTACCTGCAAGGATATATCCTTGGTCATTTATTAACTCAATAGTTGTCGAGTACTCACTCCGAGCCTCCATATCTTTTTTGCCATTCGATATTACCGTTGGCATCTAATTTATATACTTGATAATCTAATTTTACCGAGTTGCTTATGCGAGTTATGCCAAGAACGACATACCCTAAATCAGGAGTTTGCTTAATTGATTCTGGAAAATCCCAATAAAAGCCACCATAATTCTGTTCCCATTCTATTGACCCCAACGAGTCAATCTTTACCACCCAAAAATCTCTACTTCCGTTATTTGACCCTACATCACCATCATTTGACTCGGTTGCACCGGTTAAAATATAACCTCCATCGAATGTCTGTTCAATTGACCGACCAAATTCACCTTCCGAACCACCATAATTTTCTTCCCATTCTATGCTGCCTTCTTCATCTAATTTAACCACCCAAATGTCTTGAGTGCCGTTGCTTCCATTGTTGCCACCAACATCTCCATTTGTTGATTCTGAACTGCCAATCACAATAAATCCATTATCGGTTGTCTTTTTTATTTTATATCCATAATCATCTTTTGTTCCACCTAATGATTTCTCCCATACAATAGTTTGAGATTTTGCCGTTATCGCTAAAATCAGAATTGTTAAGGATGTAAATATGATTCTTCGCATTGGGTATGAATTTTTGTTTGTTTTTTTTATTTCAGCTTGCATGCAACGGTTTGCATAAACACCGTGGCGAAGCGGATGCGAGACATGGATGTTTTATGCGTTGTTGTCGGTAGTGTTCTTTTTTAGTTGCTCTTTAATCGCTGAATTAAAATCTCTTGTTTTTTGTAACCCCATATTCCAATCTGAAAATTTTAAAATTACTTGTCTTCCATCTTTCAGATTGATTGAAATTCTTGAATTTGAATTTACCGAAATTATATCTTCAATTGAAATTGTTCTCTTTTTTATTGTTCTTCAGGATTTCAATTTTACTTTCCGTTACAATTATGCTATCTTTTTGAAATGGAATGTTTCTGTGAAAACTGATGCTTACAAATAGTAAAAGTATTCCCCCAAAAAATTTTATAAAAATCGCTATTTCTAAATTCCACAAGTACAAAATTCCGGCCAGTATTGGAAAGATGAATAATGGAAACAAAACTCTATTTCGATAATTATCAGATTTCTTTCTATGAACAAAGAGAACTTTCATTTTTTACTTTTCTAATTTGATTTTCTTTCAAAGGGTCTTCACCTTTTGGCTTATTTCGCTAATTGTATTTTTTTTCTTTTTCATTACCGACAACGGTTTGCATAAACACCGTGGCGAAGCGGATGCGAGACATGGATGTTTTATGCGTTGTTGTCGGTAGTGTTCTTTTTTAGTTGCTCTTTAATCGCTGAATTAAAATCTCTTGTTTTTTGTAACCCCATATTCCAATCTGAAAATTTTAAAATTACTTGTCTTCCATCTTTCAGATTGATTGAAATTCTTGAATTTGAATTTACCGAAATTATATCTTCAATTGAAATTGTTCTCTTTTTATTGTTCTTCAGGATTTCAATTTTACTTTCCGTTACAATTATGCTATCTTTTTGAAATGGAATGTTTCTGTGAAAACTGATGCTTACAAATAGTAAAAGTATTCCCCCAAAAAATTTTATAAAAATCGCTATTTCTAAATTCCACAAGTACAAAATTCCAAGTATTGGAAAGATGAATAATGGAAACAAAACTCTATTTCGATAATTATCAGATTTCTTTCTATGAACAAAGAGAACTTTCATTTTTTACTTTTCTAATTTGATTTTCTTTCAAAGGGTCTTCACCTTTTGGCTTATTTCGCTAATTGTATTTTTTTTCTTTTTCATTACCGACAACGTTTTGTGTAGCTGACGTGCGCCTGTTTAAGGCGCATGGCCAGCTACACGTTGTTGGGCGTTCGCTTTTTTCTTCTAAATTTAATTCTTTTATCAATTGGTTAATTTCATCTTCCGCTTTATAAGGGCTTTCCATTCGTAATCTATCTCCATTCTTCATTTCATACATTCTTCCTAAATAGAAAGAGATTGCACCGTCATCAATATCTCCTTTTAAATATGCTTCGTAAACCTTTTCAAAATTCCTCTCCCTCATTTCATAGCCCTGAGCATGATGAATCACCATCCATGGGGTGGTTGTTGCCATATCTCCCATTTCTTTTTCTGGGTATCCATGAATATCTAAGTATTTTTCGATTTTGATAAGATTAATTTCATCTTGTTTCCATTGGGCTTTTACGTACTCCATGTATTCGTCTGAATCTTTGCCATATTTTAACATCAATTCAGCTGATTTTTCACCGTCTCTTACAGCTTGGTCTTCCTCCAATATTTTCTCCAAATATATTTTCTTCGCATTGGTTGATTTCAACTGTCGAATTTCATTTTCAATTTCTTTTATTTGTCCGACTGATTGATTCCCTTCGCCATTACATGCAAAAATTGAAACAAGAATGATTGCCAATATGATTTTTTCTATTTTCATTGTTTCCTTTTTTTCTTAGTGACGCCCAACGGTTCGGCTAAATGACGTGCGCCCGCATAGGGCGCATGGACATTTTAGCCTTTGTTGTGGGGCGTATTCATTCATTTATAGTATTTTTTACTCCTTTTACAATTCCTTCTTCTATTTCTGTAGTTGCCTTATTGACTATTCTTTTTGCACTATCTTCAACTGTTTTTACAATTGATTTTTCCTCTGCCTTTTTTGTTACTTTTTCTCTGTCAAAAAGGTTAAGAATAGGATTATCTGATTTCTGATAATTTGAAATTAATTTTCCTGGGTTCTCACTTGATACGGCGAGGAAATTTCTTATTAATTGTATCCTGAGTTCTTTGGAAATTTCGGTATCATCAATATCAGCGATTTGATTTGAAAGTCCTTCAATAGTCATACTTAAAACCTGCTTATGAGAGTACTCTTCAATAAGCCTTTTTGAAAGATTTACTTTCTTATTCGCCGAAATAGTTGACCAAATTAATGGGATATACAGCGGCATGAATGATAAAATGACTTTCGGAGAACGAGAAATAACTTCTGATAATGATACTCCATTCCAAAGAAATATGATACTAATTGCTATTGGCAGAATTGATACAAGTGATAAAAGTAAAATCCCTCTATTAAATTTCGTTTTATATTCTTCGTAAATCTTTTCCTCCTCATTTCGTTTTTTAATGAATGCGGAACTTAAACCTGCTGTCATTGCAGTAGGCAAAAGTGTTTCAATCCGTTTTATTATTTCATCGTATTCAGATTTATTTTCTGACTTAAGTGTATCAATTTCTTGTTTGTTTTTTTCGGAAAATTCTTTGAAACTACGGTATATCAACGAAATCGTTGATATACCCGTAATGCCTGCATCCATGCACTTACCAAATAAATAGCTCCTAAACTGCTGAAAAACAACAGTTTAAATTTTTAATTTCTTGGGCCAGAATTGTCATTTGGTAAAAAATTATAGGTGAGTCCAAATCTTTAGAAAAGCGCACAAGCAGGACATTGATTGGCTAAATTAATCAAGGGAATTTTTAAAACCAAACAAGCACTTACAAAAAATTCAAAAGCCAAGAGCAAAGGCTTTAAAGTTGATTTTTTTTTTGATATTAATCCAGCTTACTACTCAATCTCCTCAATATACCCCGCCCCATACACCGTGATGAAATTTCCTTTTTCGATATCGTCTTTTCGGGGCTCTTTTCTGCCGCCTACATTTTTCTGTAGAAAGTCTTCGGCGATGGCCCAGAAGGAAATCCAACTCTCTGGTTGGCGGTAATCATGTACTTCATCTGGGTAATAGAAATACACTACTTTTTTGCCTGCTTCATCAAGTGCTTGTGCAAATTGGTCGGATTGACTTTGAGGAACTCGTTCGTCTTTGCTGCCGGTGGTCAGTAGCAATGGGCTTCTGTAGCTATTGATATGTGTAGTCGGTGAATGCGCCCTCAAAAGTGCAGCGCCTTCTTCGGTATTGTGGTCGCCTACGCGGGTGCGCCATAGGTCGTTATCAGCAAAGGGTAGTTTGCAGAATTCATACAGGTCGGCGATGCCGTACATGGAAACGCCACAGGAAAACAAATCGGGGGCAGCGCCGAGGGCATAATTGGTGGCATAGCCTCCATACGACCAGCCCCACAAACCCACACGCTTTGGGTTGGCATGGCCACTGCGGGTAGCCCAGGTCACTACATCCACGATGTCGTTGTGCATGGCAGCGCCCCATTCGAGGTTTCCAGCATCACAGACTTCTTTGCCCAATCCCGTCGTACCTCGAAATTCCATATTGATGACCGCATAGCCCCGATTGGCCAGCAATTGAAAGTTGCGGGTGTGAAACCAATTGTTCCAATGTGTCACACCTGCCCAGGGGCCTCCGTGGATATAAATGATCGTTGGCAGTGGCACTCTTGGTGTGCCGTCGGCTTTTGCCATTCCAGGGGGAACGTACAGGTGGATCGGCAGCTTCAAGCTATCACGTGTCGTCACCGTAAATGCTTTTCTTGTCCCCAAGTCATAACCATCTAAATGTGAGTAATCATTAAATAAATCTATGAGCCTTTGTTCTTCCCTGATGAACAAATAGTACTTCATTGGTCCTCCATCCATTTCTCTTACCAACCAAACCTTATCATCAGCGCTGGACTCCACATGACTCACTGTATTTTTTAATTCCTCATTTAAGAATTCAAAATCCTTTTGCACAGCTTCATCAAAATAGTAGCGTTTGGTATCGCCCCATAGTGCGACAGCGGCAGTTGGCTTACCCGATGGGTCAAGTGTAGCGGCATAAGGCAACATATCTGCATCGGCATCGCTGGCGAGTTGGGTCACATCTCCCGTTGCGACATCAATGGATACGAGAACCGTTTTGTCTTTTTCAAAATTATCCGTTGCATAAATGGTTTTCCCTTCTACATCTACTGAAACAATCCGAGACAGGCCGCCAATAAACATCTCGGGGTTAAATGGGTAATCGAAAACAGGAATCCACTGCCCTTCTAAATGGCGCAGAATCGTATTTCCACCTACATCATTTGCCCTGAGGGCAGCAACTTTTGAAAAATTTTGATCAAAAAACATTTGTTGGTAGCCATCCATTTTACCAACCCGCTTCATGCTGCTGCTCAATAAATCGAGGATATACAATCCACTTTTCCGATCTTCTTTTGCTGATATATTGACTAAAACTTTATTGGGGAAACGAGTACTCAAATGCATGAAGCTTACACGTTCAAACGGGAATACATCCAACTCTCGTATCTTCTTTGATTTTGGCGAGGTGAAAACCACTCTTTTTGATGTATCTCCTTGAATCA
Source organism: uncultured Saprospiraceae bacterium (assembly GCA_942490835.1). Lineage (GTDB taxonomy): Bacteria > Bacteroidota > Bacteroidia > Chitinophagales > Saprospiraceae > UBA6168. Next base: position 198,823 of record CALNYY010000087.1, on the reverse strand, counting down.
CTGCCACAATGCCATTATCATAAACTGGTAGGTAATCTAATATAGCACCCTTGAATTCTTTTTTTCGTTCCACTGTAGGAGCTCCAGCTTCGATATAATACAACAGGTTATCTACCCCATCTATATTTTTCCTAAAAAAAACTGTCTCTCCATCTTTAGACAGATGTATTTCCACTTTGTCTTTTTGTTTGAAAAATAATTCTCTTGGAGCAAGGTCATATACACTTTGAGAGAATAGCAACCATGAAGGCAATAAAAACAGCAGCGTTAGGAGTGATTTCATAAATACAAATATTTCGGTTTGAAAGGACTGAAACGAAAGTTGGGTCGCAAAATTACATGACCTTGTCCAATTGTTCACATCAAGCAAAAGTGAGTCTTCCCAAATTTTTGATGATTCGAAAATTCGGAATTTTTGTTTGGTGACAAACAACCGAAAATCAAGCATTCCCCTTCCGGCATCATTTATTTTGGTGTTAAGAAAATTGGATCGAGGGTAGGATCGGGAGCGATCAGCGAGCGATCCCGATGAATATCGGGAGAGCGGCTCTGGTCGTGAGCGGGAGGCAAATCCTATTTTTAGCGAAAGTAAATATATAAAAGACGTGATAGTCCTATCATTGCGTTCTTTTCCTTGATGAAAAGAACCAAAAATCAAGGCTGTTTTGAAATGCCTAAAAATTGACCGCCCAAGCTCGACAAGCCAAACTCGTCGCTGCGCTCCTCGGACAGTGCCTTGCCTTTTTGCCGTCCCGCCAGCCAATTTTCTTGACGGCATTTCAAAAAGGCCAGTTAAATAGAAAAATTCGGGATGCTTTATTTTTTCAAATATTTCGCCTTTTCGACGTATCCTATTTCACAAGTGAAACATCCCCTTCATAAAGCTCTATACTTCCATCAATAAATTCAACCTCTATAAACCAGGTAAAAACCGCCGGATTGAGTGGCTGATCTCGATAGGTGCCATCCCAGCCACTGTTCGGATCGTTTGGTGGAAGATTTAGGCCTTTAAACACCTCTTCACCCCATCTGTTGAAAATTAGGAAAGACTTGATATTAGTAACGTGCTCTTCATTTCCAAAAATGGTGAAACGATCATTGATAAGATCTCCATTTGGGGAGAAAACATTTGGCACAAAAACATCTCTCTCTTTCGATACAAATATGGTGAGTGCGTCGCTGTCCGAACAGCCATTATCTTCTACCGTCAGTGAATAGGTGGTCTGGGTCAATGGCTGTGTAACTACACTTAGGCAAGTATCACAATTGACCATATCAGCTGGCTCCCATTGCACTAAATCAAGGCTATCCTCAGGGATTGTTGTCACACCAGTCATGTTGACATCTTCCCCGAAAGTGATAATGTTGTTATCCCCTTCGATAGATACAACCAACTCAACATTAAGCTCCTGTGGTTGTAGAATATCAAAAGTCAGCATATTCTGGCAACCATTCGCATCCATGACAACAAGCTCATAAACACCTGGTGCGAGCTGGGTAAATGCAGCTATACTTCCAAATGGTTCGCCATTCATTGAATAAAGATAAGGCGGCGATCCGCCATCCACTCCGTTTACCACAATTGCTCCATCGCTCTCACCAAAACAACTCACTGGAATCAGCGAAATATCAGGCTCTGGTGTTTCCTGACTTGCCTGTATCACCACTTCATCCATTGTGGAACAATCCAAATCAGTATTTGTAACAGTTAAGGTATAAGTGCCTGGAAGAGATACGATTGGATTGAGGATGGTAGAATCGCCAGGGAACGTTCCAAAATCAGCTTGCCACAGATAGGTAATATTATTGCCCATGGAGCTTCCGGTACCGCCTATTTCTATGTCGGTCTCCCCATCCAAGCATGTCAAGATTCCTCCGGCTCCAGCATCAGCGATAGGCGGGGCTACCACATTTACTTCCATGCTTGCTATAAATTCACATTCTGCATTTTCCTCATAAGTGAATACCAACGTATGAATTCCTACGCCAGCATTCGCTATATTGAATGAACCGTTTATTGTTCCTGGCCCTGACCAAATGCCTGTACCTGTTCCGCTTCCCCCCGTTACCAATGCTTCTAAAGGTATCGGATTTGCAAATGCATCCAAGCAAACAGGTTCAATTGGAGTCAGGTCTATTATCAAATCTGGGCAGTTAGAAGCAGTACACGAGGCTGTCACGATCGGAGCGTCACATACCGTATTCCCAGATACTTCGACTTGAATAATCACTTCATCTCCCGGTGATAAATTGTCTACAAAATAGGAGCCCGGTGGAGTATAAATTCCTGTCGGCCCTGCAAGCACGGTGATATTGTAATTTGTTGCGTCGGGCACATCCGCCCAATTAAATTCTACTGAACTTGTTGTTATGTTACAATCAATTACAGGCTCGATGAGCTGAGGAGTAACTTCAACGTCTTGCGTAAATATTTGGGACACACACCCATCCTGCTCTACAGACAAGGACATTGTATAATTTCCAGGAGCAGCCCAAGAAATGGTCTGCTGAGCTACATCCACTACTCCACCATCAAGGTCCCATGTAAAATCTGCATCTATAGAAGCATTTCCCAAATAAACCAGGGAAGCGCTTTCTGTTTCACAAATTACAGGTGTTGCTGAAAAGTCAGCTGTTGGCTCTGCAAAGACTTCAATAGTTGTTGTACTGGAATATTTACAATTGCCTTCTTCATAGCTAAAAGTGATTGTATGGACTCCCACGCCAGCTATTGTTGGGTCAAACAATCCTGATAGGGGATCAATGATACCATCTCCATCCCAGCTGCTTGAACCCATCCCGTTTCCACCTTGAACATCAGCTTCCATATCAATCAAATTTCCAGTGCTGATACAGATGGAAGTGGAATCAGGTGAAAGCGAAATATCAATGGTCGGGCAATCAATTGCCTCGCAAGTCTCCTCAATTGTTATGGGAGGACACACTCCGTTTCCTGCAATTGTAAGTGAAATAGTTACCTCTTCGTTTGGTGCAAGGTTATCAAATGAGTAGGTGCCTGGCGGAGTAAAAATGCCCGTTTGGCCAGTTAAGGTTTCCACCTGATAATCAGTAGCGCCAGTTACAGCAGGCCATGTAAATTCTATTGTAGAAGTAGTTGAATTGCAAGCAATCACAGGGGGAGTCAATTGTGGTTCAATCTGGACATCAACCTCAAAAGGCTCTGATATACACCCGTTTGCATTTTCGACAATTAAAGAAATTGATTGCGAGCCACTATCTGTCCAAGTGATATCATGCGGGCCTTGCCCTGTTCCAGGGGTAGCAGTTCCCGTTCCAAAATCCCAATTGAACGTTAGTCCTGGCACAACAATCCCATCGAATGAAACTGTAATTTCGTCGCCCTCGCAAATAGGCGAATTGGTAACAAAACTTGCAATAGGCAGCGCATAAACAAATACGCTGTATGTTTCAGTATAAATACAGTTTTCTTCCTCATAAATTGCTGTTACTTCATTCTCTCCATCTAATGCCATAAATGGGTCGAATGTACCAGCAATTGTATCCACAATGCCTGGCCCATTCCATTTAAGGACGCCACCGCCAACTCCGCCATTGATCGTAGCTAAGAGATCAAAAGAAACTGCATTGACATCCAAACAAATCGGATCAACTGGATCAATATCAATGGTTAAATTATCATCACAGTCATTTGCTACACAGTTGGCTTGTGCAGTAGCGCTCCCACAGGCTCCCGTACCAATAGTCACCACCTCTATTGAGATGACATCACCTGGATCAAGCCCAGAGAAAAGGATGGAAGTATCGGAGGTCATCACGCCCCCATTACCTATCAATGTATTTACAGTAAAGCCATTTGCCGTAGGCGCTGGATTCCAGAAGAATTCAACAGTGGAAGTATTTCCGTCACAGGTTATTGTTGGTTCTGGAAGAGGTATTTCTACATTTACTACTTGTTCGACGAACTCAGATGCACAACCATTTTCTTCCACCTGTAAAGTTACAGTGTATTCGCCGCCATCTGTCCAAGTTACAGCATGTGGACCAGGGCCATTGCCTGGCATTGCCGCACCTCCGCTGAAGTTCCATAAATAACTTGCATCTGCTGCTGCGTTTCCAGAATAATTAATGGTAGATGAACCATCTATACAAATGGAATCGGTGACAGCAAACTGAGCAGTAGGTTGTGGAAACACATTTATAACAGTGGATGAATTGTATTGGCAAGTGCCTTCTTCATAAGTCACCAAAATATTATTCTCTCCTATGTTCGCATTATCCGGGTTAAACGTTCCTGAAATTGGATTTACTCCAGGGCCTGTGAACGTATAAACCCCTGAATTGTCTCCACCAGTTTGCGTAGCTATCAGAGGCACGGAGGTCTGAGTTCCATCCAAACAAATATCAGGTACCTGTTGAACAGTAATCACGATAGGTGGGCAATCCTGCGCTGTACATGATGCCTGGATCATTGAATTGGGGCATGCATTTCCCGAAATCGCCTCCACAAAAATCGATACAAGCTGACCTGCGACCAGGTTTGATATTTGGTAGGAAGTATCAGAAGTCATGACACCGATAGGTCCAATTGCTACATTCACATTATAGCTCGAAGCCCCTGGCACTGGATTCCAGGTAAACACAACATTATCAACACTTGGGTTGCAATTAATTACCGGAACTGGCAAAGGCGGATCGACTTGCACCACTTGGCTATATGATGCTGAAGTGCAGCCATCTTGACTTACTACAAGTGTGATTGTTTTAGTGCCTCCCGTTGCCCATTTCACTTGATGTGGGCCTGGGCCAGTACCTGGTACAGCTGTACCTCCGCTGAAGCTCCAGTTAAATATTGCATTGCTGTCTACTGCACTTGTGAAAGTCACAAGAGCAGTATCTGTTCGGCAAATCGGTGTTTCAACCAGAAAGTCAGCAATTGGAATTGGATTGACGTTCAGCACTACATTTGTCTCATCAAAACAACTACCAATTGTTCCTAATATATAATAAGTGGTTGTGTCCGTTGGGTATACTAAAGGCGAAGCCAATTGGTTGGCCAATGTAGCTGGCGTTGCACTGTGAAATGTCAACAATGCACCCGTGTTGTTGATGTCTACAATGTTCAGAGAAGACAAATCAAATGTATCTCCCATACAGATAGTAGGTGGGCTACCATTAAACTGTAGATCAGGACCTTCCAAACTACCTGTCACCTCTACATCCGTTGTTGCAAAACAAGATGGGCTAAGCGCTGTATTTTCAATGGTTAGGGAATAAGTGCCGGGTGCTGAGGCCTGGATTGTAGGATCTGTGCTCATGAAATTATTGGGCCCTGTCCACATATAATTGACATTCGAGGGAATCGAACTGGCTCCGTCTAACACCACAGATGTATTAAGACAACTAAGCGGTGGTGGTGGATCAGGAAATATAATCGGTTGGGTTATTTCTTCAAAAATTAAGTAGGTGACCACACTATCACATCCCTGATAACTTTCATAAGTGACTGAATGTGGCCCTGGCGGGCAATAAACCACTCCATTTATCTCCATACATTCTCCTTGGCACAAGATGGTGTCAGTGGTGATTGGAGGCACCAAAATGGGTAGCATGATAACATTTATTACACTGTCACAACCCAAAACTGATTCAAATACAACTTCGCCTGACTGACAGATTTCGATATTGCCAAGCATGATGCATTCTCCCAAGCATACAAATGTATCGAGTACAGATGGTGGTATTACATCTCCTATTGTAACCGAAAGGCAGTCGTCAGAAAAGTCTGCACAGAATGGAGCGGTTGTTCCTGAAAGCAAAGTTTGCGCTGCAGATAAATCCATGCCTATCAGTGTCTGCACATCTCCCGTTGCCAATGTCAGATAAGACAAACCGCATAGTTCGTAAACACCAGGAGGCTGGAATGACATGTCCGCTGTTGGGTTAACTTGTACGATTACTCCATTTTGGGAAAGCACATAAGCATAACTATACTCGCCAGCTGGTGGCTCTTCGTTTCCGCCATTGTAATTGGGCGGCAGATTCAGCATTAGGCTAGGGTCGCCAAAACAGGAAGCAACATCATCTGCATCAAGCGAACCCCCTTCTGCATTGCAAACGGTACAAACTAGAGTCCCGCAAGAGAAAGTAAGTGAAAAATTATTCAGCGTACCTACATCCGCTGCGCAAATATCATTTACCGTAAGCGTCCAAGTTCCATTAGCTGGTTGACCGGGAAGATTAAAATCATTTAGATTACAAGTAGGCGATTGAGCCGCACCGCTCACTGGATCAGAAACTCCGCCACAAGGCATGGTAAAGCCGCCTGTCATACAGCAAGTCCCACTAAAGCATGGGCCGGAAGTAGCACAATCGTATTCTTGGTTATTTGTTAAGGGGTTTCCTACTCCCAAATCTATACAAACATCAAGGTTGTCAGCATCAGTACCGCAACCTCCAAAGTTGTTATCTACATCTGCCATCACCAAATAATTCAATCCGCTTGGTGAGGTAAGCGCTACCGACAAATCACCTACCCATGTATGGGTTATACTGAAACATACTTGAGTGAGAGGGCAAGCGCCAAGGTCATTTGGGCCATTCACCGTCACATCGAGCGTTCCGTAAAAAGTTCCATTATCTTCAATAGGAACTGGACAGTTACCTGTGGTGATACAATCACAAGGTTGGGCAAATAGCGGAGCAGTAAATAGAAGGAAGAAAAATATCCCCACAAACCGTACAAATGGTCTCATTGACTAGTGTGTTTTATCTTTTTTAAATTGTCAGGAAATACCTGTTCCAAATAATAATTGAGTGTCGGTCAAATGGGATAGGCGACATCAGAAGGCCAAAGATACTTTAGTCCTTAAACATCTTCCCTATCTGCCTTGAACTGACACATTATCGCCATCAAGTTTTGGGAAAGTCCTATTATCTCAAAGGTATAAAAGCCAAGAATATGGCTTTTAGGAATATTTTCTTCTAAACAAGCTTAGGAAATGGAGAAGACCTAACTACTGAAATGAATAGGGCAAAGATAGATGTACCCTTTGTTTTTAGTGGAACGAACTCTGTTTTTTATTGCTAAATATTAAACATTTAGCTCGTTCTGTGTTTGGCCAACCGCTTTTACCAGCTAGCCTTATTACTGGATATAGACAATTTTTTTACCAAAAAAACTTAACGTCCATTTTCTCACTCTACAGTCGAGCTTTAGGAAAGTGTACAAAAAAAGGTGCTGGATATGATTCTCAGCACCTTTTCTTGTGTAATAAAACAGTTTGAATTATTCTATCTGGTGAGTGTTACATCTCCTTTCAAAATCTTAACTGAACCATCTATAAACTCAATTTCAGCAAACCAAACAAATACAGCCGGGTTCATTTCTTTTCCATTCAACAGTCCATCCCAACCATTATTTGGTGCGTCTTCTGGCAAGAAATCCTTTTTGCTAAAAACCATATCTCCCCATCTATCAAATACATTGAAAGAATGAATGGCTAAAACCCTTGACCCTGGATATATTTGGAACACATCATTTATTTTATCTCCATTTGGAGAAAATGCATTGGGCACATATACGGGGTTACTCTGTTCGACAAAGATGATAAGTTCATCCGAGACAAAGCATCCGTTCATATATGCGGTTACTATAAATGTAGTAGTTTCAGTCGGTGCCGCCATCGGATTCAGGCATCCAGTACAGCTTAAAAATTCAGTATTCGTCCAAACGATAGAATCTATCAGGTCTTCCGATAAACTCAATACCGTAATCAGCTGAATTGAATCGCCTGCGTCTATAAGGTTTCGACCTACCAAATTGGCGGTTAATTCCAAATTCAGTTCGCCTGTTTCTTCCAATTCAAACGCTGCTTCATTTTCACACCCTGCCCCATCCAGTAAAGCGAGATTATAACTTCCAGCTGGCAAAAATGGGAAAGTGTCAGAGTCGACATATGGTTGGCCATTTAATGAAAATAAAAACGGTTCTACTCCACCTGTTATCTGATCTACAGCCACTGTGGTCGTTTGACCACTACAATCTGGGTTTGAAAAAGCCAAACTAAATTCAGGAATATCTAGTGACAAGCTCACAACAACCTCATCAGATGAAGAGCAGCCAAATTCCAGATCGGTGACAGTAAGCGTATAAGTTCCTGCTTCAGTAATTTCAGGGCGAAGGATATTGGAATTATCCGGTAAGTCTCCAGTATTGGTTGTCCATTCAAAAATAACATTTGGCCCTGTCGATGTATCGTCTCCTCCGAGCCGGAAAATTTCACCCATATCCCAACAGGTTATATTGATATCTTCTCCTGCATCAGCGACAGGTGGAAACGCTACCTTGATCGTTGTTTCATTTGTATAAACACAATTATCTATTTGATATTCATAAGTAATTACATGCACACCTTCTCCAGCTTGTTGAGGGTCAAAAGTCCCACCTATTTGATCAACCACTCCTTCCCCTGACCAAGTGGCTGTCCCAGTTCCCGGAGCGCCAATAACTTCAACGGATAAATCAACTGGAACACTTTCCACCGTCAGGCATATTGGATTCACAGGTTGTATTATCACATCAACATCCCAACATGGATCAGTACTGCAATTAGCCATAACTGGCGCAATTGGACACGCGGTAACAGCTATGGGAGTCACTTGAAAAAACACATCAGTTCCTGCATCTAAGTTGCTGATAGTGTATGTCGTATCATTTATGGTCTCTGCACTTGAAGGTGGGTCAAGCACTTCTATCACATAACCTAAAACACCCTGGGAGCCAGGCCAACTGAAGGTAATTGACTCCGTAGTTGATGAGCAAGTAATATTTGACAGTGAAAAATCTTGATCGACCTGAACTTGATAATCATAAGTTGCAGATGAACAGTTTCCATCTTCTATATATAAGCTGATAGTCTTGCTACCGGGCGCATTCCATGTTACCTGATGTGGCCCAGGGCCTATTCCAGGAAATGCAACTCCACCACCAAAATCCCAAATGAAATTTGCATTCGAACTGGCAATGCCTGTAAATGTAACCGTTGCGGCATCCAGCATGCAGATCAAGTTTTGTGTAGAAAAATCAGCTACTGGAATTTGAACCACTTCTACAACAACTGAATCTTCGAACATACATCCGCTATCCTCAAAAAGATATTTAATCGTGTGCATTCCAGCTCCAGCAATAGAGGGGTCAAAATAACCAGAAGAAGGGTCAATGCCCAAGCCGACCCAAGAGCCAGTTCCAGTACCTGATCCTCCGGCAATATTGACATCTAATATAGTTGCGGCCGCTGCTTCAGAACACAAAGGTGTAGGCTCAACAATGTCAAGAGTCACTGGTGGACAGTCATCAGTCAAACAACTAGATGTTATGGTCACTGGTGGACAAGAACCTGCTCCAATAAGTGTCATTTCAAAATCAACTTGGGTGCTCGGAGATACTCCATCTAAGATATAAGAGCTTCCCTGTAGAACACCATTTAGATTTGGCGAAACACTAATAATAGAGTCCGAAACGCCGGGAACACTATTCCACGAAAACACAATGGAAGTAGTGGTTGAAGAACAATTAATTATTGGAGTCTGCAAAGGTGACTCAATTGCCACCTCTGTACTCATGGTTTCGGAAATGCAGCCGTCAGCATTTTCTACATATAATGTAATAGTGTAAGTCCCGCCAGTACCCCATGATACGGAGTGCGGGCCTGGGCCTATACCGTCGGGAGTGTCCCCGCCATCAAAGTCCCAGAAATAGGTTTGGTTTGGTTTGTCTGTCCCTGTATAATTAACTGTTATTATATCTCCAACACATGCTGTGGCATCTGCTGTAAAATCTAATTCGGGTGTATCATAAATATTTACAATAATCTCATCAGAATAAACGCACGCACCGTCCACATAATTTAAAGTAATAGTATTGGGGCCAAACGCTGCTTGATCAGGATCGAACATCCCGCTAGCATCTACGCCATTTCCAGTCCAGGAAAGAATTCCATTGGTGGTATCGCCAGTCACAACTGCGGTCAGGCTAAAAGGGACTGTCGACATATCACGGCATATGTCGTTTATTGGGTCTATCGCCAAAGTAACATCTGGACACTCCATTGCGACACAGGATGACTCTACAGAACTATTACCACAAAGCCCGACGCTTATTGCTGTAACTTCAAATTCAACTATCTCTCCAGGCTGAAGATTGGTAACTTCATATGTTGTATCTGATAAAGGAACTCCGAAATGCCCAGAGCTAAAATTCACATTATAATTAAACGCTCCCGGGATGGTATTCCATGAAAAAATAACACTTGTTGTTGAGGAAGAACAAGTAATTTCTGGCTCAGGCATTGGTTGTTCAACCGTTACATTTTGCAAGAATGGAGGTGTGGAGCAGCCGTTTTCTTCGACCACTAATGAAATAACATAATCTCCTCCTGTTGGCCAACTAACTTGGTGTGGTCCAGGTCCTGTGCCAGGCACTGCTACTCCACCGTCAAAATCCCAATTATAGATAGCCGCCGGACTGGCAATACCCGTATAAGAAACTGTTGCTTCTCCAGTTTGACAAATTTGATCAGTAGCTATAAAATCAGCAGAAGGTGACCCAGTCACATCCACTGTTACAGTTGTTTCGACATAACAAGCCCCCGTGGTAGCCAAGACATAATAAGTGGTGGGTACTGTAATAGAAATGATTGTACTATCTAGCTCATTGAAATTATGAGCAGGTGTGGCAGTATGGAAAGAAATAGATGGGCCTGTATTGTTTTGATCTGTTATTACAATAGAAGACAAATCGAATGTTCCGCCTGCGCAAACCACTGGAGGTGGCCCTTCAACCAATAGATCTGGGTATATAAACCCATCTCCCACATTTACTGTAAAACTAGATTCACAGGCGGGCGATATACTTTCATCATAAACTGTCAGCGTATAATCACCAGGCAAAGTAGCTAAAATCGTAGGTTGATCACTAGCTGCGCCCAATGGTCCCGACCAAGAATAACTCGTACCTATAGAGCCCGATCCATCCAATAGAACAGAATTGGCTAAGCAAGTCAAATCTGGCGGATTCGCTGGCGATATGGTTGCGCTTGTTACTATTTCAGTAAAACTCAAATCTATAATACTGTCACATCCATCTTGATTGGCCAATGTGATGATGTAAGAACCCGGAGCACAGTACTGTGTCCCGCCAATGTCCACACATCCTCCCGCACATATCAATTCCGTAATTGCAACAGTATCTGGGGCAGTAATATTTATAGTCACATCAATCAAGCTATCACATCCATTTTCAGAAAGTAGCATTACTATTCCTGAAGAACAAAGTTCTTGACTTCCTATCATTACACATGAACCTTGGCACAAGGTTGTGTCAATAAATGTGGTTGGTACTTGTGGATAAATCGTAACAGTAATAAAATTGGAAGAAAGGTCGCCACAAAAAGGAGCGGTGGTTGAAAGGAGTTGTTGATTAACTGTTCCAGTATCTAACCCTATCAATCCAGCTAAATCTAAAGAGTCGTCTAAATAATAGGAAATTCCAAAAATCTGATAAACTCCAGCGGGCTGTGATGTCAGGTCTGCCAACGAGTCGATCGCTAATACTACCCCGTTTTGCGACAGCACATATTGATACCCATAAGAAGAGTCGGGTTCTATCTCCAACGTATCATAATTAGGAGGAATGTCAAGCAAAAGATCTGGACTACCAAAGCAACTCTCAAACTCCAAAGAATCCAATGTTCCTCCTTCGGCTTCACACGATATACAGGTTTCTACACCATTGGCAAAGTTGAGTGAAAAGTTATCCAGCGTACCAGTGTCCATATTGCAAACATCGACAACAGTAAGCGTCCAGGTTCCATTTGCAGGGTCACCAGGTACATTGAAGTCATCAAGGTCACAATTAGGAGCTTCCAGAGCACCATTTATTGGGTCGGTGACACCACCGCATGGCACTGTCCAGATTCCTGTCAAACAACAAGTACCTGCTGGGCATGCACCGGGATTACACATATATTCTGTATTGTTGGTCACGGGGCTTGTCGTCCCCGTTTCAATACATATATCAATATTGTCTTGCTGCATACCACATCCGCCATAGTTATTGTTGACGTCTGCCATCAGCAAGTAATTGACTCCGCTTGGCGAAGTCAAAGCAACACTTAAATCTCCTATCCATGTATGAGTAATGGTAAAACAAACAGATGTAATCGGGTTAACACCAAGGTCATTTGCACCATTTACAGTTACATCCAGTGTGCCGTTGTATGTGCCATTATCATTGATAGGTACAGGACAATTACCTGTAGTGACACAATCGCACACTTGCGAATAGGTTGGGCAACAAAATGCTATCAATAGGACAACTGTTGCCAAGCGTATTTTAAGATCCATAGTTCTTGGTGTAAGTGATTATTTTTCTGTAAACATTGGGGTCACGTGATAGCGCATACGGGAGGCAGCGCATATCAATCAATAATCGCAAGGGGAGTATTTGCCTGATCATTATGGCCAAAAAAGCCAATAAAAAATGGGGATAAATCCAGTAATGATTCTAGTGATTGTTTTTTAAGAACAGGGAGGCATTCCAAGTGGTAGATCACTTGGAGAAAGGACGGAACCCAAAATACAAGGAGGGTTACATTCAATTACAAATGCCTGATTCGTTTACTGGATTACAATTCATGGGGAGGGAATGGGCAGATAACCTAAAAAACAGTGCCAAACAATGCCGTTCAACGGCACTTAACAGTTTACCCTACAAACAATGACCAAAATCATACAGAAAAAGATAAAGTAGGAGGGATCAATCTATATTCTTTCTAACCATTAATACACCTGCCCATGCGAATTTTTTCTCTAATTGGTAAGCGGAATCAAGCTTGCTTTCGTCGCCGGGCTGGATATAGTAATAATCGTAAAGATCATCTTTTCGGTATTCCTTTTCATAAACCAAAGGCTCACAAAAATCGAAAGGTATAGACCTAAAATAAAAATCGGCAGTAGGTTGGAAAATCCAATGTACGCCGAGCGTGACGGTTTTGCCTTCTGGCGTTTTTTCATCCAAATATTCAAGCACAGCTTTTGTATGTGAATCGTACCACCATTCAGAGGAGTGCGTAAACTGGAATGACCGTATCGCATGTACTACCACAAAACCCGCTATTAGAAATGGTAAAAATTTCAACCACCTCTTTTTTCCAAATTTTACACATTGGACAAAAGTCATGAAAACAGTAATGGCAACTAGTGGCAAAAAGATAAGTGCAGTACGTCCCACCAAATAATTCACATCCAAAAGATAATGCTGTACAATGGAAGCCAACCCAGTCAGAAATGGCAACAAAAAAGCGGCTACAGAGAATTGTGCAGATTTATTATGGGGTTCTTTGAAAAACCACCTGATTGATGCCACTCCCCCTATTGTAAGGAGCAAGATCAATACTGCTGCAAAAATTTCTACATTAAATTCATTGAAATATTTTACCCCGTACATACTGCGTTTGATATTGGAACTAATGGTATCCCAAAATGACACCGCCCCATATTCAAACTCCCCTACTTTACTTAAAGTAGTAATTGGCATGTATAATATAACGCCCATGAAACCAGACACAACAACGCCAGCAAACAAAAGCTTTTTCCATGCGAGCAGGTTTGTTTCTATTTTTTTCAAATACAGAAAAATAAAAACCAATGCGACAACAGCAATCATACAGGCATAATAATTCAACATGGTGTAGTTGCTGAAAACAGCTAAAAATGCCCAAACGAACATGCCCCAAGCAGCACCATTGTTTTTATTTTTTATGAAATCACTGACATAAAAAATACTGGCCATCATACAGGTCATGGCCAAACCATATCCCCTTGCCAGAGAGAAAAATTCAAGCAAAAATGGGTTTGCATTCAAAATAATGAATCCACAGAGTACCAACCACGAACTGGAAGACCACATTTTCACTAAGCGCCATGAAAAATAGAGATACACCAAATGTCCTATTATAGACGGTAGCCGAATCGCCAATTCTGAATCGCCAAATAGCCCGACAGTTCCTTTCATCAGGAGCACAAAAAGGAAGTGCAGATTGGCCGTACGCCAACAGCCAGGATCAACAAAACAGGAAAAGATGTCGAAATTGAGCCAAATCCGGTACGAACCACTTTCGTCGTGGGTCATGCAGATATAGTGTGCCCGCAGAATAGTATAAGTAAGCAATGCCAGTGCAGAAAGCAGCAACAGCAATTTAGGTAAGATATCCGAGGTGAAGTTTTCCTTCGAAAATGGTTTGGTCATAGTTCGGGTGACTATAGTCTGGCAATAACAGTTTTGTTGCCTTTTACTTTTTGCCCCATTTCTACTTCAATTTTTGCATCCAATGGCAAAAACAAATCAACCCTAGAGCCGAATTTGATAAAACCAAAATCAGCACCTTGTTTTACCGCATCGCCCTCATTGATATAGTTGACAATTCGTTTGGCCAATGCTCCTGCAATTTGACGGAGCAGCACTTCGACATTTCCATTACCGATAACCACAGTCGTCCGTTCATTCTCAGTAGATGACTTTGGATGCCAAGCAACCAGATATTTACCCGGGTGATAACGAAAATAATTGATCGTTCCACTAATCGGGTTTCGGTTTACATGCACATTGGTAGGCGACATAAAAATTGAAACCTGCAATCGTTTGTCATCAAAATACTCCCCTTCATGCGTTTCTTCAATCACCACTACTTTCCCGTCGGCAGGAGCATATACAATGGTATCATCATCTGACAATATTTCTCGAAGAGGGTTACGAAAAAACTGCAATACCAGTAAGAAAACTATGACGGATGCGATTGTAACGAAAGGCAATGCCACAGCCCAAAACCACCAAATTGCAACATTGATTATCGCTAATAAAATGGTAAGCGAAATCAACATCCGATGGCCTTCTTTATGAATTTTCATATATTATGGTTTGAATTCCTTTAAAGCAAAACAAAGCAGCAAGCTATGCATTGCTTGATTTTGGGGCGCAAAATTAAAAAATCAGTTGACATTTGAGTTTCTTGAATAAGCGATAGTATCTTAAAACATGTAAATCCTAAGTTTTTTAGGGCTTAACACGAATAATCGATCCTTGGCCACCATTATTTTGTCTCCTTTCGCAATCTCGTCAGGCAATAAAATTGGATTTTGCAATAAAGAATTCAAATGGAACGCTTCCATTATCCCTCCCCTAAAAAAAAGCAATTGCTCGCCCACAATCTGAAACTGTTCGATCCCCTTCAAGGGTAATGTTTTTAAATATTTTCCAAAAACATCAAAAACCATTATGCCAAATTCGGGGTCATTTAGATAAACAATTTGCTCTCTTTCTATCAATGATTTTGGAGTAATGGATCGATCGAGTTCAAGGCCGAGGTTTCCGCTTTGTAACAACGTTTTTCCATCTTTTGCAATTTTTTTCAATCTAAAATTCACCACATCATATACCCACAGGTTACCATCACTCGCCATTCCAACAGCCTCCACCCCAAATAGCCCAATGTCGAACAAGTTAAATTGAGCAGCCAGATTCATTGTGCGATCCAGCGTGACGACTGTCTGATAATCGCTGTAAAAAAGAAGGAGATTGAAAGGGTTGGTAGCGTCAATGTAAGTCGGCAATCCAAGTGTTTTGTTGATATAACGGAACTGCTCTGAGCCATCTGGCCATAACTTAACAATCTCGCTTTTCTTTGTGAAATAATAAATATTCTGGAGCTTGTCCACAGTGAACCCAACAGCTTCTATATCCAAGTCTAAAAGAAGATCATATTGAGAATCAGAAACTGGTTCGGTTGACTCGGCTGGTCGTAGCGATTGTCCGCAAGCCGAAGTCAGCATACAGCAAAGCAGGCCGCAAAAGAACCTTTCCAGCAGGGGGCGAATTAATTCGCCCCCTGCTGGAAAGGTTATGTAATTTTTATTGCTATGATCCATAAACAACCCCGTTTTCATTTTCAAAGAATTGAACACTCAACTTTTCGCCGTCAAATACAGCATAAGAATTATAGTTGATCCATTCACCCAGGTTGATATAACGGCTTTTCCCATTCTTTAGCTTATGGTCAATCGGAAGGTGGCGGTGACCAAAAATAAAGAAATCAAATTGCTCTTTTTTCAGCTTTTCATTGCAGAAATGCGCCAGCCTTTCTTTTTCCTCTCCCAAAAACTCGGGCTTGGGGGGATGTGCTTTTCTACTCGACCCTGAAGACAATCGCATGAGCCACAATCCAAAGTTGGGGTGCAACCGCTCAAATAACCACTGACACACTGGATTCCCAAAAAGCCATTTTATAAACTTGTATCCATAATCGCCAGGGCCAAGTCCATCCCCATGACCGATGAAAAATTTCCGACCATCAATTTCCCTAATTATTGGTTGCCGATAAATGGGAATCCCAAGTTCCGTTTCCATGTACCGAAACATCCACATATCGTGGTTGCCCGTAAAAAAATAAATGGGCAAGCCATTATCCCGCAGTTCTCCTAATTTCCCCAGCAACCGGACAAACCCTTTTGGTACTACCTGCCGATACTCAAACCAATAATCGAATACATCACCAACAAGGTATAGCTCTTTCGCATCGCTGGCAATGCCGTCGAGCCACCGCACGATTTGCTTTTCCCTTTCCTTACTGGTCAACCGGCCATCTATACCGAGGTGGAAATCAGAAACAAAGTAGGTTTTTTGCATCAAAAGAATCGCATTTAGCTTTTAGCTTTTGGCCATTAGCTATTTACCTAATAACCACTTCCCGCGAAGTTCCATTATTTTAGCCGAAAATATTACAGACGTATGGATTTGAGCTTACTCGGAAAAAATGCATTGGTGGGCGGAAGCAGCAAGGGAATAGGAAAGGCGATTGCTATCCAGCTATCAAAACTTGGAGCAAGCGTGACACTCATTTCAAGGGATTCAAAGCTACTTTCACAAACTTTGCAAGAACTGCATCATTCTCCTGATCAAGACCACGACTTTCTCGTGGCGGATTTTTCAGACGTAAAAGATTTAGGGAAAAAAGTAAAAGGGCTGGTTTCCCAAAAACAAATCCACATCCTCATCAATAATACTGGAGGCCCTCCTGGTGGCCTTATAACTGAAGCCGATGCCGCTGAATTCATTGATGCTTTTAACAATCATCTCATTTGCAACCATATTTTAGTGAATACTATTTTACCGGGCATGAAAGAGGCAGGTTTTGGCAGGATCATCAACATTATTTCTACTTCGGTAAAACAACCGATCGACGGGCTGGGAGTCTCAAACACGACTCGAGGAGCTGTTGCCAGTTGGGCAAAAACACTTGCGAATGAAGTGGGCAAATTCGGTATAACGGTGAACAATATTTTACCAGGAAAAACCAAAACTTCAAGGCTAGGGGAAGTAGCAACAGCTATTGGCAAAAACACTGGCTTAAACAAGGAGAAAGTTTTTGAAAAATGGATAAACAATATTCCATTGGGACGGATGGCCGATCCTTTGGAAATAGCAAACGCAGTTGCTTTTTTGGCTTCGCCAGCTGCATCTTTCATCACTGGTATCAATATGCCTGTTGACGGAGGTGAAACAAAAAGTTTGTAATAGTTTTGCCTAAGTAATTGCCGTTTTACCAATTGAAAATCAAATTATAAATCGTGCACAACCCAGACGAATTTCGGATTTTTTACAATCAGACCATCCATCCAGAGCTAATGCGGCAGGATAAAAACCGCAGGCGCATGCTCCGGCGGATATTCCTCTCGACCGCTTTGATGGCTGGAGTGGCTGCGTTACTTTATTCCGTCCATATTTTCGTGGTAGCCCTTTTGGCAGCTATTCCGTTTGCCATTTACATCTACAATCAATTTCGGCTAATTAAAAAATTCAGGGCCAACTTTAAGCCGAGGGTAGTGGAACTGGTACTTGATTTTATTGACAACGACCTTTTGTTTGGAGATTTGAAGTACAATGCCAAAGGCTTAATCACGCCGGATAAATTCCAAAGGAGCGGCATTTTCGGAGCACAGCCAGCCACCTATATGGGGGAAGATTATATTGAAGGACGCATCGGTGACGTGGAGTTTGAGATGTGTGAATTGATGGTGGAGGAGTTTTCAAAAGTAAGAAAACGACTTGATCTTATATTCCGTGGAATATTCGTTCGGGCAAAATTTTTCTACCCGTTGAATGGATCATTATTGGTACTGCCGATAGCGACCCTTCCCCAGCGATCAGAGGCATTGAAAGCTTTTATCCGTAACGACGGTCAAATCATGGACCCGTTTATAAAGCACCCACCGTTTCTGGAAATCTATACAGTATATGGTACCAAAAACACGAAAGTAACAGAGCTGCTTCCAAAAGAACTGATGGATTTTATTCTCGCCTCTCGGCAAAAAATCGGTGAGATTCATTTGTCTATCTTTCAGGAAAATTGTTACGTCGCCATTACCAATGAGAAAGATATTTTAGAGCCCAGAATTTTCCAGTCAAACGTCAGCTTTGAACTGGTACGAGAATTTTATGACGATATTTATACGGCACTGTTTATTGTGACGGCGCTGGATAGGGCGCATTGAGGGGTCAGGGGTCAGGGGTCAGGGAAAAAAAGAAAAGCCCTTCCGTATAATGAATACAGAAGGGCTTTTAAAATGAGGTCGGTGGCGGATTCGAACCGCCGTACAAGGTTTTGCAGACCTTTGCCTAGCCACTCGGCCAACCGACCTTTTTTTGTTTGGCTTCACCCCTTTTGGCGAAGCGGCTGCAAATGTAAATAACTTTTTTGCACGTTGTCAACCCTTATGGAGAATATCACATTAAAAAAATATCTGCTTGAAAAGTTCTGGTTCTTCTTTTGAAACCATCACCTCAACAATAGCACATTTCCTTTCTTCTCTGCGCTGTCACCATTCTCCAAAACGAGGGCTATTCGATATACGTAAACCCCTTGTGGAAGTTTCTTACCATCCTTTTTTCCTTTCCAACCTTCATCCGGTGAATCAGCAGAATAGACCATGCTGCCATAGCGATCGAATATCTGCATTTCGTATCGCGCAATAGTTCCTGAAAGAATGAGAGGCTTGAATTCTTGGTTGAAGCCATTGGGGGCAAGTGCATTCGGGGCATGGATCGTAATGGGCTGGCGGATGCAAATAATATTTGACCGACAAGCAAAATTCACAAATGAACCAGAAGGAGAAATGACTTGTCCTACTGCCACAACATAATAGCAAATAGTACCATCCCCGACAGCTGCTTCATCAAAAATATCCTCATAAGAAAAACTACTGCCAATCACCGAGCCGACCTCTTCATCTGTCCCGTTGGCTATACGCATGATTTTATACCTTTCTATTTGTGCGCTTTCAATTATAAGAGGAGTCCAGTCAAGCTGGCTTGTATTAACGCCTGATGAGTTGCCTTTTAGGTGTATCGTAGCTCCCTGAGCAGTCAATACTTCATTACCGCAACTATCAACAACCATGAGCTGATATGTATAGCTGTTGTTTCCAGCGTTTACATTTTCATCCAATGTTTGATTTATTGCCGGAAAACGAGCTTCGGGCAGCTCAATTACAGCCGTCTCGAAATTGGCTTGATTTGATGCACGAAAAATTTCCAATTCTTTGATATAGGCGTTATCGTTTACACCCCATTCTACATTTACGGTATTATCTGCCCCGACACTTAAACCAACTAAGAACAGCTCGTTGATGGGTTGAGCAAAAGCAGTCGGAAGTGTACATGCTTCATTCGACTGCGATAACTCACTCGTGCCACTTTCTTTTGCTTGGATAAAAAAACAATAAGAATCGCCATCATTCACATTTCGATAGCTATAAAAAGTAACACTTGCATTTAACGTAGCTTCCAGCACTGGTGGTGCACCATTTACACTTATCCATATCTCCTGATAGTCAATCCCACCATTCCAGTTTGAGTACAAATTCCAATTGAGGTCGACACTGCACCTAGTCGCATCAGCTTCCAAATAAATGGTGTTATGCGCCAGATCGAAAATGCTTGTATTCCCACATTCATCGAGCGCATTTACATAATAGGATTCTGACTCCATATCCGGCTCAGCATTTGTGTCAAGATAGGTAGTTGTTCCAACCAGAACTGTATCGATGGGGACCACACCTATCGGGTCGCTCCTGTAAATGATATAGCCAAAAACTTCAGGCGATTGACTTTCTTCCCAACTCAACAATACGTCTCCCCCTATCACTGTGACACTATTTAATGGCAAGACTTCCGGTGGCCTGCTATCTAATGTATCCGACTGAAAGGCCATAAGTCCAGGGCAATCAAAATCACTCTGTAAATAATAATAGCGGATTTCGCCAGAAGGGTTGGGATCGTGGAAAAAAAATTGACTTTGGGTGTTGACCGTGGAAAGAAGTGTGAATGGGCCGTTTGGATTGTCACTGGTGAAAATTTCATATCCAATAAATGGCCCACAGTTATTGGTGGGTAAATCCCAAAACAAGGTATCACCTTTTACACACAGAAAATCAGGAGGGGCAATTTGTGCATGCACAAATCCAGATACCAACCCGATAAAAAATATGATAGGTATGTATTTCTTCATTTTCATAAAATGGCTGCAAAGGTAAGCCCAATATGCCCCCATGTTGTCCGGCTATTCCAACGAAAATATTCTCCCAACAGTACATCTATTAAAATGTAGCAATGTTCACCCCGTTGCACAAAACCAAATTTTTATATCTTGGCGGCTCTACTCAGAACTAATCCAAATCACATATCACTAAACAAACATGAAGAGAAAAATACGAATGGGCATGGTCGGAGGCGGTCGTGGAGCATTCATTGGAGGTGTACATCGAATGGCTGCTGCGATCGATGGGCAAATCGAATTAGTATGTGGCGCGTTTAGCTCAAGTGCTGAAAAATCAAAACTTTCTGGACAGGACCTTTTTCTCCCTCCTGGCCGCGTGTACGGCAGCTACGCTGAAATGATTGAAAAAGAAAAGCAATTGCCAGAAGGCGAACGAATGGATTTCGTCTCCATAGTCACACCCAACCACGTCCATTTTGGCCCAGCCAAAATGGCGCTGGAGAATGGCTTCCATGTGGTCTGCGACAAGCCCCTTTGTTTTGACATGGAGGAAGCAAAAACGCTCCAAAAATTAGTAAATGATACAGGGCTTATTTTTGCCCTTACGCACAATTATACCGGCTACCCGATGGTAAAACAAGCCAAGGCCATGGTACAAAATGGCGATATTGGGGACATCAGAAAAGTGGTTGTTGAGTATCCTCAAGGCTGGTTGTCTACCAAGGTAGAAGAAGATGCTTCGCACAAACAAGCCGCTTGGCGTACTGACCCTAAACGATCCGGCATTGCTGGCGCAATGGGCGATATAGGCACTCATGCAGAAAATTTAGCTGAGTACATTACTGGTCTGAAAATCACAGAACTATGTGCGGACATCAGCACATTTGTAGATGGACGCCTACTTGACGACGATGGTAATGTGCTGCTCCATTTCGACAATGGTGCAAAAGGAATTCTTCATGCCAGCCAAATATCAGCAGGTGAAGAAAACAACCTGAATATACGAATCTATGGTACCAAAGCAGGCTTGCAATGGTTTCAGATGGAACCAAATTCTTTATATGTAAAATGGCTCGACAAACCTGTTGAGATTTTGAGAACGGGCGGCAGTAACTTATATCCAACTACTCAGGCTCATACTCGCATTCCCGCAGGACACCCTGAAGGTTATCTCGAGGCATTTGCCAGTATTTATAGGAATTTTGCCTATTGCGTTCAAGCTCGGTTAGCTGGGGAAAAGGTTGATGAAGTGTACAAAGATTTTCCAACAGTGAACGATGGTGTTCGTGGCATGCAGTTTATCGAATCCGTTATCAAGTCTGGCAAAAGTGATGCGAAGTGGATTAATTTTTAAATGGTTTCATAGTTTCATGGCCTTACTGCTTCATTGTAAGTGGGCTTCGAAACAATGACTCAATAGAACAATGAACAATGAGCAAATCAATAAAAATAGAAGCTAAATCTGCCCCAAAACCAGTTGGGCTTTACCCTCATGCCCGTAAAGTGGGCAATCTTTTGTTCCTCTCTGGCATCGGTCCACGTGATCCAGAAACAGATGGTGTGCCCGGGCTGAAGCAAAGTGCCAGCGGCAATTTTATCGAGTTTGATTTTGAAGCACAATGCCATTCTGTTTTTCAAAATGTGCGGCGAGTACTTGAAGATAGTGGTGCGACTTGGGATTCTCTTGTGGATGTAACTGTTTTTCTCGTTGACATGAAGCGAGACTTCCATACTTACAACCGCATTTACGCGGAGTATTTCAAAGACAACCAACCCTGCCGCACGACAGTAAGTATCAATGCATTGCCTACGCCCATTGCTATTGAACTGAAATGTATCGCAGTGGTGGAGTAAATTTAAAATGCCATCGTCTAAACCAAGGATAGAAAATCCTCTCTCCGATTGGCGAACCGCATTTATCCATTTTGCTCCCAACCTACTTATCTTCGCCGGATTCTTTATATCGCAAAAATCATTCATGCAATCCACTTCATTCCAAGTTATAGGAGGCCGCTCATTGAGTGGTACCATCATCCCCAAAGGCGCAAAAAATGAAGCTCTCCAAGTCATCTGTGCTCCTCTGCTCACTACCGAGAAAGTCACCATTTCAAATATCCCTGACATCTTAGATGTACAACGGCAAATTGAGTTGCTGCAGGGTTTGGGTGTAACAGTGGAACGAATCAATCACGACACATATAGTTTCCAAGCAGACAAGGTTGATTTAAGTTTTTTTGAAGACAAGGAATTTCGCCGAAAAGCAAGAAGCATTCGTGGCTCTGTCATGACAATGGGAGCACTGCTCGGCAGATTTGGCAAGGCCATGTTGCCACAGCCAGGGGGCGACAAGATCGGCCGCCGCCGCATGGACACCCACTTTCTTGGGCTGCAAAAATTGGGAGCTGAATTTAGGTACGAAGTTGACATCCGCACTTATTTCATAGAAGCCAAAGAGCTCAAAGGGACAAATATTTTGATGGATGAAATTTCTGTGACGGGAACAGCCAATGTAGTATTTGGGGCAGTGCTGGCCAATGGTACAACTACCATTTACAATGCAGCATGTGAGCCCTATATCCAGCAGCTTTGCAAATTGCTTAACAGAATGGGCGCAAAAATTAGTGGCGTTGGTTCCAATTTACTGACAATAGAAGGGGTAGCTTCCCTGGGCGGCGCTACACATGCCTGTTTACCTGACATGATTGAAGTAGGAAGTTTCATAGGCCTGGCTGCCATGACCCAGTCCAGCCTGACTATTAAAGGTGCTGGCGTGAGTGAATTGGGAAATATATTACCTGTTTTTGAACGCATGGGGGTGGAGCTACAAATAAATGGGGACGATATTAAAATACCAGCCCAAGAGGAATATAAAATTCAAAGTTTTATAGATGGGTCTATTATGACCGTTTACGATTCCCCTTGGCCAGGTTTCACCCCTGACCTAATGAGTATATTATTAGTGATGGCCACCCAAGCCAACGGCAGCGTTCTTATTCACCAAAAAATGTTTGAAAGCCGCTTGTTCTTCGTGGACAAACTGATTGATATGGGTGCTCAAATCATACTCTGTGATCCTCATCGTGCAACAGTAATTGGGTTGAACCGCCGCTTTCAGTTACGAGGCATTCAGATGACTTCTCCCGACATCAGAGCAGGAGTGGCATTGCTCATTGCAGCACTTTCAGCAAAAGGAACCAGCACCATTCATAATATCCACCAAATAGACCGCGGATATGAGCGAATCGATGAGCGATTGAATGCATTGGGGGCACAGATCGAACGGATATGATTAACCTGCTTACTCGTCTTGTTCACAAATAACAAATTGGTATTTGAAAAAATCTTTTTCATTTTGAAAAACCAATTTTTTAAGTCCATAACTGGGGCTATGAATTGAAAAAATTAATTCTTCAAAAAGAAAAATCTAATTCCCATATCCTCAATTCTTATTTATGAACAAGACTACTACTCCATGAAAATAGAAATCCGAAAAGGCAGCATTGAAGACACCGTGCAAATCATGCAAGGGTTGCCGGAGTTCCAATCTCCCTATAACCTTTTGGAAGTTAAAAACCGCATCGAAAAAGTGCCGCACTTAAATCTGATTGCCACGGCTGATGATGTTTTGTCAGGTTTCAAATTAGGATACGAACGGGATGGATATTTCTATTCTTGGCTGGGAGGAGTTTTACCGAAATACAGGAGGCATGGCATTGCTCAAATGTTGGCAGATGAGCAAGAAAAATGGACTAAACGAAATGGCTACAAAACCATCACCTTCAAAACCAGAAACTGTCACAAAGCCATGCTACGGTTTTCTCTAAAAAACGGATTTGACATCTTCAGGATTGAAGAAAAAGAAAGTATAGAAGAATACAGAATCTGGCTGAGAAAAAGACTTGCTTAAAGGAACAGCTTGCATCCCATTCCTACAAGGGGCGAATTAATTCGCCCCCTGCCGGAATGGGAACCCAATCACCTCGCCAGTACGCGGTCGATATATTTTTTGAAAGCATCCCCGTCTATTTCCCGCCCTTCTCTTGACTCATCCACTGATAATTGCCCCTCTTCTTCTGTAAGTATAAATTTGAAAATATAATCATTCTCTTCTTTTAGCTCCTCTTCGAACGAGCCAAATCGCAAGTCATTCATTTGCAAGCGGCCATCTTTTCGAATGATGATATTATAATAATCTTTAGAAAACCATTTTAGGATTTTAATTTCCCTTTCATCTTCTAAATGGGCAATGCGTTCATGGTTTTTGGGCAAGGTGTTGAATTTTTTGATGACTGGTTCTTTTTCAAAAAACGAATAATAGGCATGATAGTATGCCGCATCGCCCTCGGCCACGCCCAGCCATAAGAAGTTATTGAGAATGCTTGGGCTGCTCATGTAGCGATTGTACTGTATGCCCTCTCTGGCCATGGACTCCTCAAATATTTTATTGAATTGATTTTTATGGTAAAATGTGAACAGCATATAAGCTGAACTGAGCGCTATGCCCACCCAATTGGCAATCTGTCTTTTTTTACTATTTCTGGAAATAAAAGAAGCGACCAACACGCCTAAAAACAATGGTATTGTATATGCAGGATCAGCCACAGAAATATTGTCCCAGGATACCCGGTAATTTGAAAATGGACTAAACAACTGTGTGCCAAATGTGGTAAAACAATCAAGGATTGGATGTGTAAATATGGAGAGGAAAAACAACCATATCCAGCCTTTTCGAGTAGCTTCCACCTCTTTTAAGTCTGGCTTCAGGTAAGAAGTCCAGAGAAACCAACCCAGTATTAGTCCGCCGACTACTCCACCCACCAGAATAGTAGATGACTGAAAAATCATATTCATTCCTAAAATCAACAAGGTGAAAATGGAATAAATAAAAAAAGTGACCAAGCCCTTATAGCGCCGTTTTCGGTAAATCCCTGAACGATAGAGCCATTCAACCGACCATCCCAACAAAAAGGCCATAATGATGGAAAACAAAATAGAGTGCATAAACCCACGATGAAATGCCAGCGCCGTAATTTCATCTGTAAAAAAGCGGGCGAAAACATCAAAGTCAGGGAGAAGCCCCCCAAACGCGCCCCAGACCATCGCTCGGTTACCGATTTTTTTTCCCAGTACTGCTTCGCCTACTGCGGCTCCTAAAGTTAGTTGTGTAAGAGAATCCATTTATACGTTGGTAAATAATGCCTTTGTTCTTACAGGATCACAATGTATGATGATAAGTTTTTGTGAAACGCTGTGCGTACTTTGTGGAATAGCTTTATTGGAAAGTGTTCTACCACAAAGTTTCACGAAGAATTCACAAAGGATAAGTATCACTAATCATTAGGTGAAACTGTATCAATAAAGGGAAGAACATAACAAGCCAACATTAGTTTTTATCTGTTAAAACTCTGAGTACAATTTTCCTTTTCTGTATTGCTTGAAAACGTGTTTAACAGTTGTCGAAAGATTACTAGGCAGCTTATTTACAGGAAACCAACCTACCCCTTTAAATTTTTCAGGTTCGCCTGTGGTAATTTTACCCGCCCATTTTATTGCCTTGAAATATAAGGTAATCCGTTGCCTTTTAGTGCTGGGTCGTTTATGGAGTACATGCACTAATTGCAGGTCTTCTTTTTTGACTGTAATTCCAGCTTCTTCTTTAGATTCTCGAATCAATGCCTGCTGGGCATATTCCGTATCCTCTATTGTGCCACCAACGAGGGTAAAATTTCCTCCCTGTATTTTCTTTTGTCGCAATAAAAGGACATTGCCCCGATCATATAATATCAACCGAACCTTAAGCTGGATATCTCCCATGCGTAAATTTTATTAATAATTGCTGGCAAATATATGCGATTTTTTTACTCAGAAAATGGGGAGGAATTTGTGTCAAATGCTTTTTGGCAATTTGAAGATTACACGAATTATACTCAAAACGAAGTGGTTTGGGAATTTGATTTTCTACAAACCAATGGTTTTGAGGATATGCCGATGGAGAAATGGTTTAATTTTTCCCAAACTATTTCGGAATAGGAATAGAACCAAACAAAAAACAAAAATTACAGTACCAACCCTTTCCCATGAAATAAAATACATCCGTAGGCAGCATTTTACCCTAACCAATTGATTTTCAATAAAAAATACTTCTTATTAGGAAAGCTCAAAAATCCAATTTACTTTTGCACCCTTTTTCAACAAAGCCTTGTTGAGCAACTTATCTTCAAGGTATTTTCAGCGCCGAAGGAAAATTAAAGTGTTTAGATTTTTGATTGCAAGAGACTGATTCTCAGATTCGTAACTTTTTGTTTTGCCTTCCTATATATTTTTTCATAAATGACAGATCAAGTAACTTTCGAAAGTCTCGGACTTTCCGAAGATGTTTTAAAAGCCCTCACCAAAAAGGGATTTAAAGAACCTACGCCCGTTCAAGCCCTTACTATCCCTCTTTTGCTATCAGGAGAAAAGGATATAATTGCTCAAGCACAAACAGGAACTGGTAAGACCGCCGCTTTTGGATTACCTATCATAGAACGCATTACCCCTGGCCTGCGCAAGGTCCAAGCAATTGTAGTTGCGCCTACTAGAGAATTAGCCAGTCAAGTCGCAGAAGAATTGGAAAGCTTAAAAGCAGGTAGAGACATTCAAATACTACCCGTGTATGGTGGGCAGGGAATGGATATTCAGCTTAGGCAATTAAAGAAAGGAGTGGATATTGTGGTAGCAACACCAGGCCGAGCCATCGACCATCTCAAGCGCAAGACACTTAAATTGGACAGTGTTCAATTTGTGGTGCTGGATGAAGCAGATGAAATGCTGCAAATGGGCTTCATCGAAGATATTGAGGAAATACTTTCGCATTGCCAAGAAGATCGCAGGATGTTGCTATTTTCAGCAACCATGCCTACTCGAATCAAGAAATTGGCCGAGAAATTCATGGGTGGCTATGATACTGTTAAAGTTAAATCAGAGCAGGAATCAGCCGAAAACGTCGAGCAGATATATTACAATGTGTATGATCGCGATAAATTGCGTGCCTTACGCCGACTAATTGATACAGAACCTGAATTTTATGCCCTTGTTTTTTGCCGCACCCGTGCTGGTTCCGATCGCTTAGCTGAAAAACTGAACAGTGCTGGTTTTGATGTGGAAGCATTGCACGGTGAGGTATCACAAGCACAGCGGGAACGTATTCTGGCGAAGTTTAAAAAAGGCCATGCCAATATCCTTATTGCTACAGACGTCGCAGCCAGAGGAATTGACATCAATGACCTGACACATGTGCTCAACTTTGACCTGCCTGATAGCCCCGAAGCTTATGTCCATCGTATCGGAAGAACAGGACGTGCAGGAAAAACTGGAAAAGCGATCTCTTTCGTTGCGCCAAAAGACCGTTATAAGATCCGGCAGATCCAAAAAATTACAAAGGCTGAAATCACGAAAAAGACTTTCCCATATGGAAATCAAGTGCTTGAATTGAAAAAGAAAGCCATGATTGAAAGGGTTTTCGAATCAGTGGAAGAAGAAATCCCACAGGAATACTATGATTTAGCCCAAGAGATTCTCACAACAGGCAAGCCTAAACAAACGCTTGCGGCAGTACTCCGCATGCATTTTGGCAGCAAACTAAACCTGAATTCATTTCCTGAAATAAGCGACCCAGAATCTAACTCATCGAGGTCATCTTCAATATCATCCTCCAGATCATCTACGAGAAGACGTTCATCGTCACTGCCACCTTCTCTCTCCAGACATATGGGCGGAGGTAGAGATAGAAATAAGAAAAGAAGAGACAGGGATGACAGGCCACGCAGAAGTGATGGAGAAAATTCAAATAGCAGGACTGAAGGAAAAGGACAAGAAGAAAAGAAGAACAAATTCTCCAAACCAGAAGGAGGTAAAAAGCCGTTTAAGAAAAAGTTTGGCAAGCCTGATCAAGCAGAAAATAGCGGTAAGCCAGAAAGAGCTAAACGGAAATTCAAGAAGAAAAAATCAAAGATCAAAATGTTTGATTAATCAGCTTGGTTGCTGGCTACAAGAAAACCCCGAATGCTTGATCTGCATTCGGGGTTTTCTTTTTTACCAACTTCCTCCAGCACCACCACCGCCAAAACCGCCGCCGCCAAAACCACCGAAGCCACCGCCGCCAAAACCGCCACCTCCACCACCGCCGTTCCATCCACTTCTTCCTCCTCCAGGGCCGATAAATATCCAACCGCCGCCATCAGAATCGTAACGGCCACCACGATGATATCCGCCGCCACCGCCTTTACTTATGATAACGATAATGATGATAAAAATGATGATAAAAAACAGCACTTCAAAAGGGAAATCATCGCGGTAAACATCATCATTGCTGTATTCACCGTTACCGAGTTTCATGATGATTTCAGTAGCCTTGTCCAGACCAGCATAATATCGTTGGTTCCGAAATTGAGGCCCAATAACCTGATCGATAATACGGCGGGCCATTACGTCTGGCAGGAAACCTTCAGCCCCATATCCAGTTTGGATACGCAATTGCCGGTCTTGAATGGCAATATATATAAGTATACCATTGTTTTTCCCTTCACGCCCTATCCCCCATTTTTCTGCCAAACGGTGGGAGTATTCAAAAATATCATCTCCTTCAATTGAGCTTTCAATGACTATGGCAATTTGTGTAGAAGTGGAATCATCGTAGGCCACTAATTTCTGCTCCAGCGCAGCCATTTCATTTTGCGATAATATGCCCACATAATCATTGACCAATCGTGGAGGATTGGGAGCATTTGGGGGCTCTTTTCCCAAAACCAAAAGTGGGAGGAAAAGCAGCAATAAGAAGATGGTATTTTTATAAATTAGTTTCATTCAGTTTTCAACTACCTGCCATAAGAAATCTCGTCTGGCAGTTCATTTTTATCATCAGATTTTCTGGGGAAATGTTCTTTTAGTTTCAAGCCAGTCATTTTCACGCCATTTACAATCCCTTCTCCAAACTTGCCTTGTCTAAAAAAATCCTGCATTACATCCCGCACATCTTCCCAAAAATTAGGCGGCACTTTTTCATTGATGCCTCTGTCCCCAAGAATGGCAAACCGGTGCATGGACGGAACTATAAATATGAGCACACCATTGCGTTCCGCCGTTTTGTCCATTTCCAATTCATGGAAAACCATGGCCGCAACATTTCTTGCATCGCCAATCAGTTCCCTTTCTAAGTGTACGCGGATTTCGCCAGAAGTGTGTCCTTCTGCTTCTTTGATGGCAGCAATAATCTGCTGCTCTTCTTCTTTTTTGAAAAAATTGACCATTCAGTGGATAAACGGAAATGTATCAAATGGGAAGTTGTCAACCTCCCATTTGACCAGTTTTATTGAAGTTGTTTAGAATTCAACTTTCGGAGCATTCTCTGCCCCTTGATCGGCTTCAAACATAGCTTTGGAATCGAAGCCAAAAATATTTGCCCAGAAGCTGGCAGGGAATCGGCGAACCGACTTATTGTAGTCCGAAACGACTCCATTGAATTTGTTTCTTGCTACTTTGATGCGGTTTTCTGTCCCTTCCAGTTGCGCTTGCAAATCGCGGAATGCTTCGGTGGCTCGTAGTTCAGGATAATTTTCGCTAACCATCAACAAGCGACCAAGGGCTGAAGAAAGCTCCCCCTGAGCAGCCTGAAATTGTTGTAATTGTTCAGGTGTGATGTTGGATGGATCAATTTGGATACTGGTCGCTTTTGCCCTGGCTTCAGTAACCGCCGTGATTGTTGATTTTTCAAAATCAGCAGCTCCTTTTACAGTAGCTACAAGATTAGGAATCAAATCTGCCCTTCTTTGATAATCGCTCTGGACATCCGCCCAGGACTTTTCAACTTCTACATCTCGATCCACAAATTTGTTATAGGTATTGCAGCCAGAAAAGCCTGCGATCAACACAAAAATGACTGTTACAAGGATGAGTACTGGTCTCATTGGTAAATAGATTTTGTTTTGAAAAAAGATTCCCTTTTACGGGATGGAACTTTTATTTGATGTAAAAATGCCGGAAAGTCACCGCAAGTTGACCTCTACCCGCCATTATTCTGCAAACATCGGTAAAATAGGGATAAATGAACTTAGACCGAGCGAAAGTCGCTTCCAAAGAATTATAAATACTACTATTCCAAAATTCCTTTGACAATCTCTACCACACCTTTGCTTGCATGATTCACCACCTCGATAACTTCTTCAAGGGTAGTTTCTGTAATTTCATCAATCGGAAAGCACTTGTTGGAAACAACAGATACAACAAAGATTTTCAACCCTGCATGGCGGGCCACCAGCACTTCCGGCACAGTGGACATTCCAACTACATCGCCACCAACTCGATGGAGGAAGTTGTACTCGGCAGGAGTTTCTAAATTAGGGCCAGGCAAAGCAACATACACGCCCACATGAGCACGGATATTCTTGTCCTTTGCCATTGTCACTGCTTTTTCAATCATTGCTCGGTCATAGGTTTTCAATAAATCGGGGAAGCGAAGACCGAGTCGCTCATCATTCTGTCCTCTCAAAGGATTTTCGGGATGAAGGTTTATATGATCCCGAATGAACACCAAATCACCAGCTTCTATTTCGGCATTGGTACTGCCTGCTGCATTCGAAATGATGATACGCTCAATGCCCAAGTTTTTCATGACCCTGATGGGAAATGTAACTTGTTGCATCGTATAGCCTTCATAATAATGAAAGCGGCCAGCCATTGCTACTACTTGATTTCCATTCAGCATTCCAATGATGAGTCGGCCCTCGTGGCTGGTAACGGTAGAAATGGGAAAATGCGGGATGTCTTTGTATTCGATACTTACTTCAGCTATAATATCACTGGCAAGCTTCCCAAGCCCTGTTCCCAGCACAATACCTGTAGTTGGCTGTGACTTGGTTTTTGTACGAATGTACTGAACGGCTTCTTGTATTTGTTCGTAAAGCATGAAAGGGTTTCAAGTAAAAAGTAAACCACGCCTATTGTCGTGGCAGGAAGATAAAAGTAAAAAGAGGGATAACAGGGATGCACGTATTAAGATTAATTGGCATGTAATTTGGACTTCCTGAGGCATTTACCAGAAACAACTTTATTAAGATTTCCCAATAAACCAAAAACTGCTCTTTTACACTATTTCAATTTGAGAACACCTCTCTAACCCAAACCAAGGTGAATGCCAAACATGCTTGAGAAAGCTTGACAAACATTCACCACCAAACCGTCCCGAAGCAGATCTACCCCACGTAATTAGCTTCGGGATTTTTTTTGCCTTATGGCAAGCATTCCCTATTAATTCCAAGTACATATTTTTCCACCACTCCAATTTGGGTTGCTGTTTCAGCACCTTTAAATCCACCGATCATATCATCTTTCAATCGTGTTTTTGCCAGATCGGTCAATTGCCGTGCAACGGGGATATATGACCAGTGCCATTTTTCTTCATTGTAACCGTGGGGGCGTTCATCACCTTTTGGGGAATAAGGCTGACAAAAGCCAAAAGTGGCTGCATTGGCCACCATCCAATCGTACACTTTTTTTCCATTGCCCTGCTCAAAAGTATAATTGTCGAGGTCGTTGATGTCAATGTCGGTGCCCCAGTGATGGCGGCTGGTGCCAGGCATGGAGCTATATTCCAATATTTTCAAAGCCCTTGTTTTTGGGTTAGGATATTTTTCGGCGGCATTGGCACCATTCTCGATTTTGCGAGTGCCGATCCATTTGGACTCCCAGATCGCTTTTTGGCGATCGAAATTTCGGGTGGCAGAAATGATTTTTAGGCTAATCCCATCTGCCTTGGCCGCTGTCCACATTTTTTTAAAACCCTCATAAGTTTCCTTTCGCAGGAAATAAGGATCGCCATCCGAATACTGCCTTTCCACAGATACAAAGTCAGGATGTTTGGAAGGATCGAATTGGCCCATTAAATACTCTAATGAAAACTCTATTCGCTCAGCTCCTGGCAACTCGTCCAAATGTGTTGGCTCGGCTTCCATAGGTGGGACTTCTATTTCTAAAGATGCTTCTTGAGGATGGGCATCTTGTTCTTTATCAGGTGTTTTTCCTGAATCTGAACATGCAGATGAGAGAAATGGTATAATTAAAACAAATAGGTATTTCATGTAATTTGTTTGAGCTTATTTTTTCGTTTTTTCAATAATCAAACTCGATTCTTTCTAATGGATAACCAAACAGATATTTTTCTTTCACCAATTTTTCAACTTTACTCGGCACACTCGATTCCCAACCAAATTGCCCACATTTCATCAGTTCCATTACCTCTTTGGTAAAAACGTGCAGCACTTCAGGGTTGTATTTTGCAATATCCACAACCTGACGGTTGTCCAATAAATGCCGATACAGAAATTTGAAATCTTCAGGGACTGGCAGGTTTTCAGCGGTCATCGCATCTTCGCTTCCCTCCTGATAGGAAGGGTAAATATAGAACCTTACAATTTTGGTGAACACCTCACCAAATGCGGCTAGTAATCGCCCATCCATATTCTGGTAATATTTTTCAGAAATAAAATCCAAAATACGCCTAGCTTCAATAGCGATGCCCAAATGCTGGATTTTATAATCTGCCAAATATGAAATCAATTGATGATACTGCTCGCAGTCAGACACAACAACGGTTTGACCAAGTTCACAAAGTAGCTCCGAGCGATCGAGAAAATCTTTTTCGTCCAAAACACCATTACTGTCAAGGCTGCTCATGGTAATTTCCGCCAATACAAATGAACGGTCTGCATTCACATCTGGCTCCTGCCTAAACTGCTCGAATGATTGCTTTATCATATCCATGTGCATGTTGGTAGGTGGGGCGAAACTGCCACGCACCACGAGCACATGTTTTTTATATAAAAATTCCGATGCGTGAATATTCCGTTTATCAGGGCCAAACATGGCCACATTTGTCATTTTGTGCTTCACCAACCACAGAGCCAAAAGTCGGTTGTCCAATCTTTCAAATCCGGGTCCTGTGAGGCGCACCATGTCAATGGAGATCCGCCCGTTCAGCCCATCCATTAGGGAGTGGATCATGGTTTCTGGATCATCATGGTAATTGAAGCAAGCATAAATAAGATTGACACCAAGAATACCAACTGCCTGCTGCTGCAATTGGGTATCGTTGTCCAGCATCTTCACATGAAGCACCAAGTCATTCGGCGCACCTCCTGCTTCCAATTGAAAACGAATGCCCAACCAACCATCTCCTTTTATAGTCCTGGAAAAATTGAGCGCAGCGATCGTGTCAGCAAAAACAAAAAAATTGGTGTTGGGCCTGCGCAAACCAAGGCGTGTTACCATCAAGTCCCACTCATGGTCGAGCATCTTATAAAGTCGATTTTCACAGACATACCTTCCTGTCGACTCCACGCCGTATATATCATCGGAAACGACCTTATCATAGGCACTCATGGTTTTGGCAATAGTACCCGCCGCCGCCCCAACTTTGAAAAAATATCGGGCAACTTCCTGTCCCGCTCCGATCTCGGCAAAAGCTCCATAGACTTTATCGTTGAGGTTGATTTCAAGCGCTTTTTGGTCGGTATCTAAAACTTGATGCATAGGTGAAATTTGTGGTAAAGTTAGGAAGCTACTCTTTTATGCAGCGAACGTAATTGCCAGCACGCAAGTCTTGCCCTTTAATCTTAAGAGTGCCTTTATAATAGATTTCAAAAGTATAAGCACTCGGAATTCCATATTGCTCAGGCACCAAATCCGAGCTCCACCAAAATCCAATGTTACCAGCAAAACCAGATCCATAACTATCAATTCGCCCTCCTAATACCGCATTGAATCCACTACTTCCACCTTTACGCAATTCCTGAACTGCGTAGGTTGATCCGCCAAGTTCATTGACTAACTCTTCCCAATCAGTTTTAGTTGGGATTCTAAATTCTGGCGGGCATAGTTTACAATTTTGCAAGACACTAAAATTATATATAACCCCATAACCCAATTCTCTATTGTTATTATAGTAGGCATATCGAGGTTGGCCGTCATAAAACTTAACATGAGGCCCACGTTCCAGACCATTGGTAAACTGAACATGTTTGTTACTATCGCAATCAATTTTTGTTTTCTTCAGATCCTCTGCCATCCACACCTGCTTACCGATACCTACGGTTTGATAAACTTGGCCATCGATATCCGTAACAGGCTTCATTTTTTTTCCTGTAGGTATATCTATTGTGTCTGCTACATCCTTTTCAGTTTCACCATTTTGATCAAAAGAGTTATCACAAGAAATAAGGTAAATAATTGTGGAAAGGAATATTATTGAATAAAATGAATTTAAGGAATTGCCTTCAATTGTGTACATACGGTTGGTGACGTAAAGTGGTTAGAAAGTTCTTAAAATCAGACTATTGTCTTCTCCAAACTTCGTGCAAAGATACAGCAGCATAGATTATTTGATAGATTTGTACATTCTTGATTTAACTGCCAATTCACTTAAAGTCTTTTTCCTTTTGCTTAGTGAAAAGCTAATTATAAGAAACCAATAAGCGAGATTTGTAAACAATTTTATTTTGGTTCGTAATTCTTTCCGATACCTTTTAATATTTTGTTCGATTTGCTCTTTATCTGAATTGCATGCACAATTAGATAGTGAGGTTTTTTCTCTTCAACAAATTCAGTCGCTTAAGCAAGCAAATGGCCTTGTAAATTCTAACAAGAATGACCTTGCTTTGATTCTTCTTGATTCACTCTTAGGTCGACTTAAAGTTAATGAAGTAACAGATTCCCGTTTTCGCTTAAATGTACTCTTGGTAAAGAGCCAAGCTTTGGTACAAGATAACCAACGTCAAGATGGCATTGCTATGCTTCTTGATATTATAAAAAAAAGTGAGGAGGCTCAATATTGGGATATATATGCAAAGGCCTGTTTGACTATCACTGAATTGAATATTAAAATGTATCGGGGGCAAGCCTCGAAAAAACATTTGGAGCTTGCACATTCAACCATTGATCGATATCAGTTAGAGAGTCTTCGTTCCTCACTTAACATTAGTGCTGCTTTCTGGCATCAAAGCTTTGGCACCGTTGATTCTGTTCAATACTATTCTCAACTAGCATTAAACTCAACAAAAGATATTGATGATCCCATTTTACAATATTCTATATTAATGCTGAAAGGGAATCTTTCAGAGGAAGAGGAAAATTTAAGTGCTTTTAATTATTACAAACAAGCTGGTGAGATTGCAAAAGAAATTGAAGATTATTCAAGATTGAGTCGAACCTGGTATATCTTATCAGAATTATACATGGGAAGGGGTAATACCTCAAAAGCATATCTCTATAATGACTCCACTATTATTGCCTGTTATCAAGCGATAATGGCCGGACATGAAAGGATTTATATTTTAGGCCGTGCATATGAGACCAAAGCTCACATTCTCAAGTTGAGAGGTCAGATGGATTCTGCCGTCATTTATTTAACAAAAGCATTTAAACAACAAGTAGCATTTCTGAATAAACAACAATCAGAAAAAGTCGCTGAAATTGATGCTCAATATAATGATGAAAAAAAATCTATTGAAATAGAGAAGCTCGGGGAACAAGTTCGACAGGAAAAAAAATCGAGATATCTCACCATTGGCATTGCTCTCTTGACACTAGTTTTTGGAAGCATTTTAACCTATTATTATCTTCAATTGCGGCGAGCAAACAAGAAAACAAACGAACAAGCAGAACAATTAAAACAACTCGACAAAGCTAAATCCCGCTTCTTTGCCAATGTAAGCCATGAACTCCGTACACCAATCTCTCTGATACTTGGCCCTATTGGTACCGTTTTGAAAAGAAACCGAATAGTAAATGACGACAGACAACTGCTTCAGATGGCCAGACAAGGTGGCCAAAATCTTCAGCTTTTAGTTAATGAAATCCTTGATCTTGGTAAAATAGAGTCGGGCAAGATGGAATTAGTGAAAGAGCGAGTTCGATTAGCCAATTTTTTTACCCATTATTTTGCACAATTTGAATCACTGGGTTACCAGCATGGAGTTACTTACAACTATGAAACCCTGACCCAAAAGAATGTAATGGCCATGTTGGATAGGGAAAAATGCAGGCAAATTGTATTTAATCTATTATCCAATGCATTTAAATTTACCCCCCATAAAGGCAGTGTAAAAGCCAAGGTAGAACTGAAAGGCAAATTATTAGAATTAAGCATTAGCGATTCTGGAAAAGGCATTGACCCTACCGACCTTCCCAATATTTTTGACCGATACTACCAAACCAATCGCCCCGATGTCACAGCCTCTGGCGGAACGGGAATCGGACTCGCACTTTGTAAAGAATATGCAAATCTCTTCGGGGGAAACATTAAGGTGGAAAGTACACTTGGCAAGGGAACCTGCTTTAAAGTTCAATTCCCTGTGGAAATCGTCGAACACAAAACCATATTAGAAGATCTTTCCGAGGAATTTGCCCTGGATTTCAAAGATGTCAAAGAAAAACCTGACCAATTTATACTGCCTGGCTCGGTTTCCACCTTATCATCCAAGACCCAACATAAAGCAACAATTCTGGTGGTAGAGGATAACCCTGAGTTACAGACGTATATACAATTGGTGCTAAAAGACCATTATCAAGTTGCTTTGGCAGGAAATGGACAAGCAGCATTAGATCATATAAATACTGTCGGTCAGCCCGACTTGATTATCAGTGACCTAATGATGCCTATCATGGATGGTTATCAGTTATTGAAAAAGCTAAAAGAAGATGCCGCTACTAAACAACTCCCTGCCATTATGCTCACGGCTCGTTCAGAGAAAGACGACCGACTTAAAGCCTTACGTATTGGGGTAGACGACTATCTAACCAAGCCTTTTGATGAAGAGGAATTATTGATTCGAATTAGCAACCTGTTAAAGAATCAGTCCATCAGAAAAGAAGCTGCATTACAGGAGCAACAAGAGATTGGCACCGCTCCTGAGGGTATCACAGAGGAAGATCAACAATGGCTCGACTCTTTTGAAGCGTTTCTGCAACAAAATCTCTCCAATAATCACCTTTCCGTAATAATGCTTGCCGATGAATTTGCCATGAGTATGTCCACCTTGCTTCGCCAATTAAAACGACTCACCGGACTTACTCCGCAGAAATACTTAATGGAAATGAGGCTCAACAAAGCCATGCTTCTTTTTTCAGAACATCGCTTCAGATCTGTTGCCAGAGTCGCCCAAGAAGTTGGGTACAGCGATGTCCGCAATTTTTCCAAAAATTTCAAGAATAGATTTGGCAAAACGCCTTCCGAATACGTAACCAACTGACAATCAATATTAAATTAATAGCGCTGACGAATTTCAATACCACGTAAACAGCTTGTTTGACGAATTTCAACACCATATTGACGAACCTTTCCCAATCTTTCCCCCCATATTTGCTCCATAAGAATTCACTAAAATAGGATTGATCAAAAAGTATAGAATCAATTTCAATCATTGGGTATCTATGCTATAATTTCGGAGCTACTCTATACCTAATAGTTGCGTCTTAAATCTTCATTTGTCTCAATGGTTCAGCCATTGGATGGCATGGCATAGCTATACTTAGAACAAAAAGATGCAATGCAAAAAATGACTAAAACCAGGTAACTTTTAAGTCAAGACGCTGATCCGAAGTACAACCTAACATAGTGATTCCGACAAGTCAGCTCCACTGGAGCTAAGGGTATAGTTATACCCAATTGGCATGTGCACAGCCTTCAAACAAGTAAAAAATTATTTCACCAAACATGGACTGTTTTGATCCGTCACAGGCGGATGGAGCAGACTATTAAAACTTTTTTCTGATGAAGACTTTTCATGCCTCTATTACTGTTATACTATTTTGCTTTTTCGCATTATTCTGCCAGCCATTGCAAGCTGAATTTGCAGTCATCCAAGTTTTAGAAATTAGTGACGGCTGCCCTACCGCCGCTTTTACCATAGCCAATAATAATCAACTGACTGGGACACCTATTAACTTTGTGAATCAGTCTACTGGCGGTGAATTTTATCTCTGGGATTTTGGCGATGGCAACACTTCTGCTGCTTCAAATCCAAGTCATTCTTACAGTTCACCAGGCACTTATACTGTGAAACTAATTGTGATTGGCGATAGCTGTACCGTGGAATTTATTGGTACAGAAGATGTGATCGTCGGTTAATAAATAAACCCCTCCTTGCTGATATAGGAGGGGTTTATAATTCTTCTATTATTTCTCTCAACCAAGCCATTGAAACAATAGGCTTTTCTTTTTGGAGATGTATGTTCATTTTCTCCTTTATTATTTCCCGATCTGTTTTACTAAAAATCAATTCTGATAATTTTTTTACAGCCAAAATAAAATTCAGGTGGATTAATTTTCTTTGCTCTGACACAACATCATTTCTGCGAAAATATTTTTCATCGGCGGCTAAGGTTGAATTAATAAAAGAGTATAATTCATGATTTTCCAAAAACTGGTGAAACCAGGCTTTTATTAATAAAATTCTTCCGTCAAGTTGGTACAACAACTCTGTAAAATGGTGCTGACTTAACACATCAACAGTTTTGGCATATTCCTTTTTATGAAAATACAATGTTCCATTACTGATGGTCTTTGCATCCAGCCTTAAATGGTCTTGTAAATAGGGTTCAAAATCAGAAATAAATTTTTCTACCCAGTTAAATTCACCAACTACACACCCTGCTTTTACAATATTTCCAAAAGCAGATACGCTTATTTTATTATTGTCCAAAACCAAGTCCAGCTTCAGCCCAATTTTATATAGTTCGAATACCTCTTTCCAGATTTTCTTTTTTCCATTATTTAATTGACGAATAGCATAATTTCGCAAATTCAATAATATTTCATTTTGGTCGTGTCTACTGAGCAATTCGAACTTATTTTCCAACAACCTCTTTCCAGTCGAGTAAGCTGCCTCCGCTTTTTTGGGATCATATAATTCTATCACATTTTTATACATTAAAAATGCAGGATTTTCTTCTTCGTATTTTTCACTAATTTTGACAACTTCTTCTAAAAATCGGATTTTATTTTTTTTTGAAAATATTTTTTCCCTGTTTTTTATTTCAGTGGCGAATCGCAATTTGGCCAGACAATAAAAACGGTCCAATTCTTCCATTGCGTCCTCTATAGAATATTTCGCCCCCCCAAACTTATCCGTCGAGGGGTCATAAAAATAATCGTGTTTCAACCAAAGGGATTCAGAATAGGTATGGATATCTTGCCAAGGATAATTGTTTATTTGTTCAATTAAATTTTGAGTTCCTTTTTCGAAAAGTGAATGGGCATTACGATCGGCATAGGATTTTATCAGTAGCTTTTTGAATAATTGTTCATCAACTTGTACCTTTTCTACTGCCATGAATTTTGCTATTAATGACCGTAGATTAAAATTTGTTGCCCAGTATTTCTTTTCCGAGAATGGCTTGCCCGGGAATATTTTTTTCCAAATCACCTCCGGCATTATCCGCCCAGTATCATACTCCGGATGGTACTTGCGCAGGGTATCAAACAATATGATTACGGGCTGTGAATAGTTGAAATAGGGCGAACGAAGAAACTTGCCCAGTCGGCGGATTTCCTCGTCGGTCAATAACCGAAGGTGATCATAAGTTGAATTGCGTTTCATTATTTTTTTAGTCTTGCTGGGAAACCATAACCGTAGCCGGAAGTTGCACTTCTGGAACACTGTATGGGAGGTGCAACTTCCCACAACGGATACGTATAGCGAATCCCCAGATTCGCTAATTTTTTATGTCTTGTTGCGAGCCTATGAATTCGCTATTCATTCATCCCAACTCACGCTACCTAATCAGGAATGACAAAAATAGCTTCATTTTCCACGACTAGCCTTCTCGATAATTTCGAAACTATAACAAATGATAAATGCCTAATATTCAATAAATTGAATCAGTAATAGATGAAATATAGTTTAAAAAATATAGAAACTATTGAAAAAATTGTCCTTAATAGTTGAAAAAGCAAACAATAGCTTTGTATGGGTCAACAATTGACGGGCAGGTATTTGGGTGGAAATTAAAGAACCGGCGAAGTCATCCTATTCTTTTTTTTCATAAACCATTCGCAATCTTCATCAAACAAAGACCTGAAAATGAATCTGGCCCGGCCTGAATCCCAATGGGGCTTCGTTATATCTTATAGACAACAGGTGAAAAACCGCCCTTTAAAAATCGAACATAAAACTTACAAGTGTCTTCCAAACCAATTTTTATTAGACATATTCTATCGGAAATAAAAAGTGTGATCGAATTCTTTGAACACTTAGTCTCCATTGGTTGGAAGACGCAAACCAAAATATTAACAATATTTCTATCGCTTTAAAAATTGATGAATCATGAAAAAAAAATTACGATTATTTTCAACAAAAGAACTTCACTTTGGACATAGGTTACTTATTAAAAATGGAGGGCTTATTATTGCTACATGCTTTTTGTTTTTAAGTGTGTCTTTAAATGCTCAAACCACTCATAATTTCGCTACAGCTGGAGATTGGAGTGAATCTGGTAAATGGACAGGCGATGGCTATCCTGGTGTGGTAGTTGACGTAAACGAAAAAGTGTTCATAAATGAACCATGCAATTTGGACGTTAATGTACAAGCAAATGACCTTATTAGGCTTGCTGGAAGCTTGGCAACTTTTACAGTTCCTTCTGGAAGGCAACTTTTGATAAATTTAGGAGCAGTGCAAAATCAAGTCAATGTTGCAGGCAGTGCTATAACGATTGAAGGAAATTTGATAATCGGTCAAACAGGGTCAGCAGATGCAGACTTTATTAATAATGGAGGTAGTGGAGGTACAACGGTCACCTCAAATGG
Organism: uncultured Saprospiraceae bacterium; assembly: GCA_942490835.1. Taxonomy (GTDB): domain Bacteria; phylum Bacteroidota; class Bacteroidia; order Chitinophagales; family Saprospiraceae; genus UBA6168. The sequence continues at coordinate 157,399 of CALNYY010000087.1, read as the reverse complement.
ATCAGTAACATTTGCTGCAAATGGAGTCTTTACGAATAATGGCCAATTTACTAGTGCGCTAACCGTCGATGGTAATTTTAATCTTTCAGGAGGCACATTGACCAACAACGGCACAATTAAAGGAACTGGTACCATTGCCAACATGGGAACTGTGGCTGGTAGAATTGCTCCTGGTAATTCCGTCGGTACATTGAACGTGGATGGAGACATCACGCCGACGGGCAACATCGATATCGAAGTTGACAACAGTACGACTTACGATGTCCTTAATAACTCAGGCACAAGTAATTTAAATCTCACAAATGCTACCGTAAACTTTGATTTTACAGGGGGCACATATTCGGTCGGAAATCAATTTACTGTATTTACCAACTTCACAAGCTATACTGGCACTCCTGCTATAACGAGTAATTCACACACCGTCGTTTATAATGGAAATGGTGTATTTGAAATCTCAGTACTTCCAGTAGAATTGGTTGACTTTTCTGCCCGCAAAAACGACAACGCCATCAACCTCCATTGGCGCACTGCCTCCGAACTCAATAATGAAGGCTTTCAGATCGAACACTCCGCTGATGGTGCTATCTGGAGCAACATAGGGTTTGTGGCTGGTCATGGCACCTCACACGAGGAACAATCCTACAACTATACCGATCAGCGCCCACTCACAGGCATGAACTACTACCGTCTCAAGCAAATGGATTTCGACGGGAATAATGAATACTCCCCTATTCGGAGTGTATATTTTGAGAAGGAAAGCCAATCAGGCATCTCTGTTTTCCCCAATCCAGTCAGCAATAGCGAACTGACCCTTGTACTGAACAATGGCCTGGAAGAAAATGGCATATTACGACTGTATTCACTGACGGGAAATTTGCTCCGAAAGGTGTCGCTCAATGCTACCGCCACGTCTATCTCTACTGACGGCCTGAACGCTGGGGTTTACATCCTCGAAGTGACCGATGGAAGGGAGACTTGGCAGGAAAGGCTGATCATTCAATGATTTTGAAATACTAAATGAAAACAACCATGGACGATTTTATCATTGCTATTGCTTCGATCTTGGCGCTGGCATTGCTCCACCTGATGCCTGAAAAGAAAGAAGAACACCAATAAGCCAGTTCCAAAAAATCAAATAACAAAGCCGCCGGGTACTCATCATTCATTTTTAAAGTGAGCCGCTCGGTGGCTTTTTTTCAAAAAATACTCACATACCCAAAATGTATCTTTGGGTTCCTGAAATCGGCGGGGATGCCATCTGTTTTTCCAAATGCGGTGCTTATACCAAAAACGCCTGCTCCGGTTTCAAAAGTAAGCCCAGCGCCGAATCCCAGCGGGTGATCCACCCGTAGCGATTTGCCGGCACGGCGATCTTCTAAATAGGCATAATCACCAAATGCGTAGAAGTAAGAATTTTGTCCAACGAGCAGTCGGTATTCCAGTGTAAAAACAGAAAAAAAAGTAGCAAAAATACTTTCCTCGTCAAATCCCCTCAGCAGTCGGTTTCCACCTATTCTGTATTGTTCATTTTGGTAAACAGCTTCTTCAGAAATAATAACCCCAGTTCTATTAGCAGCTTTAACTGTGCTTCGCTCCATCACTGGAAAATATTTTTCGACGTTGCCGTCCAAGGTAAAGCGAAAGGTCTTGCCGGGGAGCGTATCATAGAAGCTTTCATCCACATTCAATATGGCTTGATTTTGTAAAATTTCCCTAAAACCCGCGCTGCCCCTTGCCAAAATGCGCCAACCTCTTCTTGGATTGAAGCGGTAATCCAAGTGTTGCCAACTTGCCTCCAAGCCGAAAGATGGATTCTTTACGTCCAACTGCCCTGGAACGAAGCCTTGCCGAATTCTTGCAGTGTCCACCGAAATCAAATTGGAGGAGGTGGTTTTCCAAAAAGCTTTCAAATAATTGCCTCCTTCAAATAAGTACTGCACACCAAATTCTCCAATGATGTCCGTGTACGTGCTGTCCCTTTTGTACTGGTTGAATTTGGCGTTTATCCCAAAAGGAAGTTGGAGCAGATAAGGGTAATCGAATTCCAGTTCCAGCTCCTGAGTCTGGGGCCGCAGTCTTTCGAATGACAGATAAATACGCTCGCCAAGCCCGAATTGATTGTGCATTTCGGCATTGAAATTTCCGGTGATCAGTAGCTTGCTTTCCGGCCTTCCATTATCGGGCAACACACCCAGCAGGACATCGAATCGGCTGGCATTCTTTTTTTCGAGGAAAAGATTGACGCTGGCCTTGTCTCCCAGAAAATTCACCGTAACGTTTTCTTTCTCTTTCAGAAATGGCAATTCCTGCAAGCGAGTGCGAACCCGCAGGATTTTCTTCCTGCTATATGGTTCACCAACTTTGATTCCGAGATAATTCCGCAGGTAGTTTTCTGATATTTTCACATCCCCCTTTCTATTCAGGCTATCAAAAACCACGAGCCTGCCTTTTTCCAATACCAACGCTGCCGAAAGGGTTTCTTCATTAAAAATGATACTGTCCAATCTCACTGAGCTAAAAGGAAAACCATTGTTTTCGGCTTGTTCAACAATGCGTTCTTTCAGAGTTGTTATTTCATCAAAGCGAAGCGGTTTGTTTTTGTAAACCTTTTCCCTGAAACCACTTTTTTCTAAAAAGGCCACGTCTACGTTTCCGTTCCTGAGCGAAGCCCAGGAGTAACTTTTACCAAGATGCAAATAGGCAGTGGCAAGGCTGTCGCTAAAAGCTATGCTATCAAAAGATGCCCCGAAATAAGTTTGTATGCTCAGTTGTTGGAGGATGCCCGACAATTCATTGACCAGCGCCAGTGAATCGGCGAAATCAGTTTGGTAAGTAATGTTTTTTTGAAGAAAAGCGGTGCTCGTATCGAGCGGATGAATGGAAAGTTTGAAGCTGTCTTGGGCAAGCGAATTTGCAAGAATTACCAGGATGAAGATGGCAACCAAGAACCCTTTTCCGATAGGGGGCGAATTAATTCGCCCACTATCGGAAAAGGAGAGGATTCTGTTTTTCCTATTTTTTGTAAAAATTTTCACAATAAATAAGCTAACGCAAAATGACTGGGCAGGGTATAAAAAAAGCGCAAAGTGGTCGCTTGATCTGCCATTTTGCGCTTTGTATTTTTTTATAAAAATATCAAAGATGCCGCTCTGCATGATAAGACGACCGAACCAGCGGGCCGCTTTCCACAAAATCAAAACCTTTTGACAGGCCAACTTCCTCGTACATTTTGAAGACATCGGGATGAACAAACTCTGCTACTTCCAAGTGCATTTTGGTAGGCTGAAGATATTGGCCGATGGTCAAAACATCACAACCATGTTCGCGCAGGTCATCCATTGCCTTGAACATCTCATCCTGCGTTTCGCCAAGGCCTACCATGATGCCCGACTTGGTACGCTTGCCATATTCCTTGGTGCGTTTTATCTGGTCGAGGCTACGCTGGTACTTTGCTTGAGGGCGTACTTTCCGATAAAGGCGTTCCACTGTTTCCATGTTGTGACTCACTACTTCTTGTCCTGCACTGATCATTCTTTCGAGCGCTTCCCAATTGGCTTTAACATCAGGAATCAGCGTTTCAATGGTAGTCGTAGGTGACATTTCTTTTACTGATTTCACAGTCTGGTGCCAAACCTCGGCTCCCCTGTCTTTCAATTCATCACGGTTGACAGAGGTGATGACTGCGTGTTTTACTTCCATCAGCATGATCGCTTCCGCTACTCGGCGAGGCTCATCTTCATCATACTCTGGTGGGCGACCCGTTTTTACTGCGCAAAATGAACAGGAACGGGTACAGGTATTTCCCAATATCATAAAAGTGGCCGTGCCTTCTCCCCAGCATTCGCCCATGTTTGGGCAGTTACCGCTCTGGCAGATCGTGTGCAGGTTGTATTTGTCAACCAAGTTGCGCACTTTTTTGAACTTTTCCCCAATGGGCAGTTTCACACGCAACCATTCCGGCTTTCTCCGCCGAGGTTCTTTTTTCTCAACTATCGGTAATTCAAGCATAGAGATTAGTGAATAGTGATAAGTGAACAGTGATGAGCCAATGCTGATAGTTACCTAACATCCTTTTCTAATCACGAATCACTAAAATTTTACCACCGTTTACCAAACTGCAAATGTAGGAAAAGGTTGATGAAGAGCTGGTTGTTTTCGACATTGTCAGCTTCAACCATAATAGGCGCCTGGCGGCTGAAAAAGTCTACCATGAATCCTGTTTCGATAGATTTCAGGTATTCATCGTATGCACCCCAGTCGAAATGGACAGCGAATTTTGCATGTGCACCAGGAAGAATGGACAATTCCCCGAGGCCTCTGGTCCAACCCGAAGCCCCTTGGATAGAATAGATATCTAAAAATTGATCGGCTGTTTCTTCAGTATATTTAGTGGATATAGAAACCCGGCCATCGCCCCCTCTTAGCTCAAGGTAATAAGGTTTAAGCAAACCCAATGTAGCTCCTCCTTCATAAGAAATACCAAATGCTACGCCTTTGTGCTTTGCTTTTTCTGAAAAATAACGCTTTGCTCCAATAGCCCCACGAAGCACATAAAGATTATTTTGTTTGCCATATTTAAAAGCACGGGAAATGCGGCCATTCAGGCTGCTGGGAGTATCAAAACTTTGACGGTATTCCCGCTCATGCTTTAATTCCCCTAATTCGAAATGTATGTATTTGGTAAGATAATATGTTCGGAGTTTCCCGAAAGTAGTGCCAATGGCAAATCCATTGGTATGCATGCGAAGCCCAACCGCAAATTCTTGGTTGTAAACAATCCCAACATTCGTATCCATCTGTTTGGGTTGAAATACCTCTTGAGCATGTAATAAAGAGCATGTTAGAAGGAGGGCTGCGATGTGGTAAAGCTTTAATTTCATGGCACTCATGTAGTCAAAGGTGAAATCGATGATTTGTCTAAACCTTAAATATACAGTGTTAACAGGAGAGAAACGAGTGCCAAAGTCCTTTTGTTTAAAATCTTTTTCTGAAATGATGCTAAAATAGCATTGAAACGACTGAACTTATGCCTGATAGGAGAATTTTCCACACCAAAAAGCTTATTGTGAATTTGCAAGCAGCTTTCTATTGAAACTACTCATGCCGCAACGCTTCGATTGGATCGAGCCTGGCAGCTTTCATGGCTGGATAAATCCCAGAAGCAAGACCTACCAATGTACACACAACCACAGCCATCGTAATCCAGTCCCAAGGAATAAGGAAAGTACCGCCCATTCCACTTGTAATCAAATTGCCCATAAGTATGCCAAGCAATATGCCTATGACCCCTCCTATTTGGCAAATGACGATTGCTTCCGTTAAGAATTGCCAAAGAATATTCTTGCGGGTAGCTCCCAATGCTTTGCATATCCCCACTTCACGTGTGCGTTCTGTGACGGTGACCAACATGATGTTCATCAAACCGATCGCAGCTCCCAGGAGCGTCATTATACCGATTGCCGCAGCAGCGGCTCTAAAATTAGTCGTATTATCTTTTATAATGGAGACCAAGCTTTCGCTATTAAATATTTCAAAATCATTTGGTTCAATCGTCTTTAAGCGCCGTACCGACCGGAACACCCCAATAGCGGCTGACTCGGCCTGCTCCATAATAGTAGCATCCTCTACGCTTACTACAATATCATAATTTTGTCTCTGCGAAGCATAATATCTTTTACCATCCATCAAAGGGATGAAAACTGCTCGGTCTTCGCTCTGGTTCATGGCCGTGCCCTTTGACTTCAATACTCCTACTACCAAGAATTGCAAATTGCCTATGGTTACTCTTTTCCCAAGTGCTTTCTCCGCCTTCCCTTTAAAAAGGGATTTTAGAATATCAGACCCCAGCAACACTTTATTTGCACCATTCAACACTTCCATTTTAGTGAATGCCCTTCCTTTCTCTATTTCAAAACCTTTCACGTCAATGTAATTTTCATCAATGGCAAGTACAGTAACTGTAGGATTGGTTTGTTCTTCATCATACGTAATAGTAGATGACCGGGAACACCTGACTGAATTGGAAACCCTGGCCGGAAAATCAAAACGATCTTTAAATTCCAGCGCTTGTTTGTATGAAATAGGTTCTCCTCTTTTTGTTTTTCGTCCACCCTTGTTGCTACTTATTTCTACCCCCCGGGGTTCTATAGTAAACGAATTAGCCCCAAGGCCAGAAAAGCTATCGTTCAGAGAAAAAATTGCACTGTCAATTGCCGTCAAAATACTGACCAATGCCATGATGCCCACTGCAATAATGATGATAGTGAGGATGGCCCGGAGCAAATTGGCCCGAACCGAACGGAGTGCAATATTGATATTTTCTAAAGGGTTCATACCTTCGGTGCGATGATGGAGCCGAAATTAAATCGCCCCGCAGCCGATTTTATTTTTGTTCGATTAAAACCCTTTTTTGCTGGACAGAAGAAGCACAGCAAAGACTCCCTATTGGATTATAAGCTTACCGCTGCTTATCCATTTGCCATCCTTTTCTATTTTGAAAAAATAAATACCCGGTGGCAATTCCGCTTTTAGAAACTCAAAGCCCGTCCCGAACTTCTTTTCGTCACGCAGAACTTGCCCTTTCGGATCAACCAACAACAGCCTCAACATCCCAGCTTCCATATTTTCTAAAAACAAAGTTGCACGTTCTGTTACAGGATTGGGGAATATTCTCAACGTTGGGGCTATTGGCTGCATTTCTATTGTGCCAACGATCGTCCACGGGAACACTTGCCCCACCTTATGTACTACCGAATTGGTTTGTATCGGTGAATTGAAATCAAAATAAATAAGCGCACTGTTCTTTATGAGCGTGCCGTTGCTGTTGACTTCCCGTTGGGAAATCTTGAATTTCACAAAACCATGCGATGCCGCTTCATTCACATTGCTGTCTGGCAACATAATGTCCTTGAACGTGAACATAGGCCATCCTTCTGGCGACACAGTATATTCATACGGGTGACTGGATGCTCCGGGCCGCAGAGAGGCCAAGTCCAATTCCACAGGCAGCACGTCCACGACCACCACATTAAAGGCAGTATCTGTGCCCGTATTCTGGAAGCGAATCAAGTACTCAAGCTCCGTCTGTGGCTCGATTAGATGCTCCTCACCGAAGCCAACAGGGGAGGCCTGTTTGTCATTGGGGTCAAATGAGCCGACATTTTCCTGGCAGTCAATATCAATAAAGGGGCTATCATCTGGATTGGCATATTGGGTAAAAAAGCCAAGGCTAAACCAGCCGCCACAACCCTCCACCGTTACTCCTGTGGAGACATTTCCAGACGGATGGTAAAACGACTGCTCGGCTTCCAAGTGGAAAGTTGTGCCATTGGCGAACACAGCAATATTCATCGTCTCCCCTACCTCCAATTGGAACGTACCATCAAACAAAACAATCTGATCTTCGATGATGATATAGTTGAGGGGCTGTGACATATCCCCACTTCCAGTATTTTGAATATTGAAAATGACCGAGTCGCCGACACACTCCACATCCAGTTCTATATTCGATCCATCCCAAAGCGGGCTGGTTGGAATGCAGAGGCTGTCGGGAAATATATGCGCCTCCGTACAGTGGGTCTGCCCCAAAACGGTATTGTCACAATCGAGATAAGCAGTAATTCCAAAACTCCCACATTGGCTGACTTCCACATCTCCAAGGTCAAAAGTGAGCGTGTTCCCATTTTGGCTGACCAGCGGTATCGTCGAAGATTGATAGGCCAGAAAAGTATCTAGGGTGACTTCCACATAAGCATCCTCGGCAGGCACTGTTCCATAATTGCAATATTGAACGGTATAGGTGTTGTCAAAACATCGGCGGAGAAACGGAGTAGTGAGGGAGACTTCGAGGTAGGGGCATTCTTCATCTGCCTGCACGGGGAAATCGAGCAGGGTGGTGTCGTAAAAAGCGGTGACATTGATGGTAGTTGGGTTGTTGCAGATGTCCCAGTATGGGCCCGGTGGTGCGACTTTGACTTCATAATTGCCGGTATCAATTGGTAATAGGTAATTGCCAAATTCGTCGCTAAGTTGTGAAAAAGTGAAACTCCCGATAGCTTGAACCAACCACCCTGACATATCAGCTTCTTGGGCATCTGGTTCGCAATCAATTTCTAAATCGTTATGAATATTGCCCGAAATAGCAGATGAATAGAGAACTCCTAACGGAGTTGTTTTGGCAATAAAAGCATCCGAAAAATTACCAATCCGACCAGTAATTCCAATACTCCCATCTGAATATTGAAAAACTTCGTCTGAATAATCATAATCACCAAAATTGTAAGTTTTATACCATGCCAACGAACCATCTAAATTCATTTTAGCCAGAGATAAATTGGAATGCCCATTAAAGTATTCGTCTCCACACAAGTAATAACCACCATCCATTGCGACTACAGCATCCTTGAAAGTTGCGGCCGACAAATCATTATATTCAAACTCCCACACCACCTCACCATTTGAGTTGACTTTAATAGCATAAGGGACTGTAGGCTCTGGCAATGGATATTCTTTTCGGCCAGCAAATAATATATCCCCTTCAGTGTCTTTCAAAATAGCAAACGCTGTCAACCACGCCGAAGAGTCACTAATAATTTTCTCCCACATAAAATTACCAACTGAATCAGTTTTAATCAACGATAGATATGCTCCAGATGAACTTGCTAAAACAATATTTCCATCCTCAACTATTCCATGACCAGTGTTATAAGAAACTATAGTTCCTGAAAAAGTAGAGAAAGTCTTTTCCCAGATAAGATCACCATAGCTACTTATTTTTACTAAATACGGGCTCGTAAAATTCGAATCGATGACAATCCCCGACACAATAATATCTCCATTAGAGGCTATTGTTGCATCCATGGGATGATGATGATAATGGATCGTTTGTGACTCAATAGGTATTTGGACTTCCCACAATTTATTAGCTAACGAATCTAGTTTAGCAATCGTTGTAACATGATGCTGTTCAAAAGTATCCACAACAATTGATGTGCGAGCCAGCAGTAAAAACGTTCCATCATCTAATCCTTTTAATCCATATATAGCTAAATTTTCGTAAGACGACTGATACTGTTTCTCAAGAATAACCTCCCCATGGTCATCTACTTTTATCAACTTAATTGGATCATTTGTGTAGGCCTCTGGAGCCGTAAATAACAACATACCATCAGCCGTTTTTGTAGCGAAAGGTATCTGAGTATCTCCCAACTGTTCTTGATACGTCTTCAACCACCCTTGCCCCATCGCCGAGCCAGAAGCTAGTAACAAAACCCACAGTATCGAAGTCTTTATTAGTATTTTCTTTAGGTGCTTTTTCATGTCAATAAATTTGAGGTTGAGGTTTGTTTTAAGGAGAATTTTTGGGACGATACAAATGTGGTGGATTATTACTGGCAATAAAAAGACAAAATTTTACATTTTCCAATATTATTATTTAAAAATAAAAAATCTAAATCTTGATTTACAGCATTTTATAAAATATTTTTACCAAAATTATTCATCGTATTTCTATTGCAATACAAATGACAAACTCCCGCCTCCTCGAACTCCTCCAATCCCTCACGCCAACCGAGCTGACTGCTTTTGGCAAATACCTCCGTTCGCCCTTTTTCAACCACCGGGAAGATGTGGCCAGATTGTTCGACTATTTTTTTAAAAAGCGAGGGCTGAAAAACCCGAGTGCTTTTGAGAAGCAAGAGGTGTTCAAAAATATTTTCCCAAAAGCAAAATACAACGAAAAGCAGCTTGGATACACGATGTCGTTTCTTTTGCAGGCCGCCCAATCGTTTTTGGTGTTCTATGAAAAGAGCAACGACGATGAGGCCTCCTTCCAAATCTATCTCGCAAAAGCGCTGCGGAAAAAAGGATTGGAAAAGCATTTTGCAACAGCCATCAAAAAGGCAGAAAAAAACCTCTCCCAGCAGCCATACCGCAATATGGATTACCATTACTTCAGCCATTTGCTGCATCTGGAAAAATACGAATCGGGCATTGCCGCAAAACGCACCGCTTCGCGTAGTTTTCAGGAAATGGCCGATGAAACGACTGTATTTTTCATGGCTTCCAAGCTCAGGCAAGGATGCACCGCCCTGATGCACAAAGCAGTTTCGGAAACAAATTACCAACTCGACTTCCTGCAAGAAATATTGGTGCGGGTGGAAAGACTGCAGCTCCAAAACCTACCTGCCATCGGGCTGTACTATTATGGCTTCAAAACCCTGACAGAGATGGACGGCCCAACTTGGTTTGGCTTGCTGAGGCAGGCAATGCGGCAGCATTTTCAGCATTTCCCAAAAACAGAAATGAGGGACATCTACACGCTTGCCGTCAATTATTGCATCCGACAAATCAACACATTGAAAGAGCGGGAACAAAAGGATTTTTATCTGGAACAGGTGCTTGATCTCTACAAAGAAGGCTTACTCAATGAAGTATTCCTGACCAATGGCGTCCTTTCACGCTTTACTTACAACAATATTGCAAATGCAGGTCTTGGCCTAAAAGCCTTCGAATGGGTGGAAAATTTTTTAGAAGAATACAAGCCCAACCTTGAAGCGAAACACCGAGAGAGTGCTTATTCCTTCAATTTGGCTTCCCTCTATTTCCGGATTCCAGATTATAACAAAGCCCTGCAATTGCTTACCCGGGCAGAATTCGATGACATTTTGCACAACCTCGACGCAAGGAGAATGCTCCTCCGAATATATTTTGACCTTGGTGAATACGATGCGCTTTATTCCCTGCTGGATAGTTTTTCCATTTTCTTGCGCCGGCACAAAGACATTGGGTATTTGCGGCAGAATTATTTGAATTTGATAAAGTTCGCAAAGAAACTTTTGCAAATACCGGAAGGGGACAAACAGACCAAAGCAGCACTAAGACAGGAAATTGAAGACACAAAAGTAGTTGCCGAAAAAGAGTGGCTATTGGGCTTGCTCTGAGTGCCTACCCGAATTTGTATCTTTGCTAATCATAAATATAATATTGACCCAAAAACTACCCAAATCCTAACAACAGAACCAACCCACATGGTCATAAACTTAAGTGACACCAATTCGATTGCCAACAAATTCATCGCACAATTGCGGGATGTAAACGTGCAAAGTGACTCCATGCGATTTCGCCGAAACCTTGAGAGGTTGGGAGAAGTGATGGCCTATGAGATGAGCAAATCGCTGCGGTACAAAAAGCAACAGGTGGAAACGCCGCTTGGCATTGCTGAAATAGCACTTCCGAGCCAGCGGATTGTGCTGGCACCTATCCTGAGAGCAGGCCTGCCATTTCATCAAGGCTTTCTCAATTATTTCGATGATGCTTCCAACGCCTTTATTTCAGCCTATCGGAAACACCACAAAGACGGAACGTTTGAAATAGAATTGGAATACGTCTCCTGTCCCGATCTTACAGGGAGCATTCTCATCGTCATTGACGCCATGCTGGCAACTGGTGCTTCGCTTAACCTCGCACTCAACGAACTGCAACAATTTGGCAAACCTAACCGGACCTTCGTCGCAACGGCCATCGCTTCACGCCAAGGGTTGAATTTTATTAAACGCAATAACCCCGGCACAAATATTTGGATGGGTGCATTGGATGAGGAATTAACTGCCAAGTCGTACATTGTGCCTGGGTTGGGGGATGCCGGAGATTTGGCCTACGGCAATAAATTACAGGAGTAAAACAAAATGCAAGGAAATTTATGAAAGGATTAATACGCCGTGCCACTACAGCTGTCATTTTTGTGGTAGTAATGCTGGCAGGTTTGTTTTTGGGGCGTTATTCTTTTGTCGCTTTATTTGCGATCATCACGGCTTTGTGCCTTTGGGAATTCCTCTGCATGGTACTCAGCAAATACACAAAACGGGATTTTTATCGAATGATTATCGGGGTGGGATTTGGACTAACGCCTTTCGTTCTTTCCACCATACTCCATATGCATCCCGCCCTCACACAAACAGGCGATAAGTTTGTTATTGTAACTTCAATACTTTTCTTCCCTTTCATATTCCTAGCATTTATTTATGAACTATTTAGCGGCTCTAAAACGCCTTTCCAAAATGTGGCCTTTATGGTGTTGGGCATGGTGTATATCGGAGCACCGTTTGCCTTGCTGGACTTTATTGCATTCAATGAAGGGGAATTTAGTGCCCTGACCGTATTCGGTCTTTTATTGCTCACATGGATGAACGATACAGGGGCTTATATCATAGGATCAAAGTTTGGAAAAACACCTCTTTTGCCAAGCGTTTCTCCAAAAAAAACCTGGGAAGGAACGATAGGAGGAGTGGTCACTACTATCCTTGTGGCCTATTTGTTCTGTCTATTTACAAAAGAGCTCCGATTGGTGGACTGGATGGTACTTGGATCAATCGTGGCCATTTTCGGCTCTATGGGCGACCTCGTAGAATCAATGCTAAAAAGGAGCGTGGGTGTGAAGGATTCGGGCAACCTGCTCCCTGGGCATGGCGGAGTACTTGACCGATTCGACGCATTTATATTCTTATTGCCGTTTGCAGCAGCATATTTGTTGTGGATACGTTAATTGTTCAACTAGTGGGTATTCTATGTGTTTGGGAGTTGTAAATTTTTCTGATTTTTGAAAAAATGCAACCATTCAGATAATGGTCACCACCTAAATTTTACATCCTTCTATCTGTACTGGGCATTTATTATTTTGTCCAAAAACAACTAAACGATATGATGAAAAAAATCTTTCTATTCAGCCTTTTGTCTATTCTATTTGTATCGGCGATCAATAATGATGCTTACGCTCAAAGCCGGAAAAAGAAAAAGAAGTCATCAAAGACAGACGAGTATTTTGATGAAAGCGGTTTTGCTAATAAACTATGGTACGGTGGCGGGTTCGTACTCGGATTTGCTGGCTCAGGTGAAACAAACCAATTTGCTATTGGAGTCACTCCCATGGTGGGTTACAAACTGGTTGATGATATCATTTCAGTAGGTCCCCGAGCAGGAATAACTTATACTGCTATTAAAGGCAGGGGCTCAGATGGAGCAATCCATAAAGTAAATTCAACGTCCTACCTTCTCGGTGCATTTACCCGAATCAAGGCCCTCCCTAATTTCTTCGCCCAATTTGAATATGAATATGAAAATACCAAAGCCACATTTGTTGATCAATTCGGGCTTTTGGCGGTTCAGAATGGAGAAGTATTGACCGCTCGGGAAGCGAGAGACAATGTATACTTAGGAATTGGGTACACCAGTGGTGGTCTGTGGGGTTATGAAATTTTGCTCTTGTACAACCTCAATGAAGCAGATGACACCATCAATTTGCCCATTGACCTTCGATTTGGTATTACTTACAAATTTTAAAAGGTTACTTTTTTACATAAAACAAACAACCCTTGTCAATGCTGGCAGGGGTTGTTTGTTTTATGTCTTGTACCTTTGCAAACTTTTTGAGAATTAGTTCATTATTATGGCTTTACATCGTCAACTATTGTCATCCATTGAATAAAAATTTTACATAAAAAATGAGCAAATCATTTCATAATCTTACTGTCAATAAAGTTACTGCTGAAACCCCTGATTCTGTGACCCTCACATTTGAGGTGCCAACTGACCTGAGTGAAAAATTCCAATATACCCAAGGCCAATACCTTACTTTAAAATTTCAGCTAAATGGAACTGAACTGCGTCGCTCCTACTCCATGTGCAGCAGCCCATTGGAAAATCATCTTTCGGTAACCATAAAAAAAGTCCAAGGGGGAAAAGTCTCAACCCATATCCATCAAAACATTAAAGAAGGTGACAGTATAGAAGCCATGCAACCAGAGGGGCGGTTTTTTACCCAATTGCATGAGGACAATAAAAAGAATTACTACCTCGTCGGGGCAGGAAGTGGAATCACACCACTAATGTCCATCCTGAAAACAGTTTTGGAAAAAGAACCCATGAGTCATGTCTTTCTGCTCTATGGCAACCGAAACGAAGACTACATTATATTCAAGGATGAGCTCGACAAGCTGGAGAAACGCTATGCTGGTCAACTATCTGTTGAGCATATACTTAGCCAACCAAACCGAGAAAAGAAATCAGGGCTCGGAGGTCTTTTTTCCAAAGGTAAAATAACATGGGAAGGCAAAGTGGGGCGAATAGATGGAAATGTCATGAAGGAGTTTTTGAAAGACTATGCTCCCCGCCATAAAGAATCTGAGTTTTTCCTTTGTGGTCCAGGTGGCATGATTGACAGTGTGAAAGCAGCCTTACAGACAGAAGGATTCGATAAAAACAAAATCCATCGGGAATACTTCACAGTCGAAGAGCCAACTTCTAAAGCTTCGGGCGTAGCTGGCGCAAAAGCAATTATTACTTTGGGTGGTAAAAAACATGAAGTAGTTGTTCCATCAGGAAAGCAAATCTTGAATGTGTTATTGGATGAAAAAATAGATGCCCCATATTCCTGTACATCGGGCGCCTGTTCCACTTGCATGGCCAAATTAACAAATGGTACTGTTACGATGGATGCTTGCTATGCACTTGACGACAGTGAGGTCGAAAAAGGGTATATACTTACCTGTCAGGCACATCCTACAACGGAAGTAGTTGAATTAACTTTTGACGTGTAAATAATTGATGTATTGGACGAATCATTGAACGACTTCAAGCACGAAGCCACTTCCATGCACATTCACAATTTTTACATTTTTATCTGCTGACAAATATTTGCGGAGGCGAGAGATAAAAACGTCCATGCTTTTGCGTGCTAGAAAATCGTGTCTTCCCCACATTTTTTCCAAAACATGTTCTCGGCGAACTAGGCTGCCTTTTTTCTCACAAAGCAACTTTAATAAATTAGATTCCATTTCTGTTAATTCTTTTGAATCATTGCCAAAATGAAGCATACACTTTTCGCTTTCAAAAATATATTCACCGATTTGAAAAGAGGAAAAAGTTTGATCAATTGCAATAGCAGGAATTGAACGTTTTAGCACTGCATTAATCCGTGCGACCAGCTCTTCTTCATTAACTGGCTTTTTGATATAATCATCAGCACCCGCTTTAAATCCTCGTTCTACATCCTTGTGCATAGACTTTGCTGTCAGAAAAATTATCGGATGGTTTGCTTGGCGATTACGTATCAATTCAGCGACTGTAAAACCATCCAGAGCAGGCATCATGACATCTAAAATTGTAAGATCGTATTGCCCGCCGTTAAAGTGCCGAAGCGCATCAGCTCCGTCTTTTGCCCAATCAATATCAAATCCTCTTGTAGATAGATATTCTTTTAATAGATAACCCAATGTATCGTCATCTTCTGCTAATAATATTTTAGGTACTTCGTCTTTCATTATTGTATTGTGATAAAATAGACGTTTGTCAACAAAGTTGAATAGGCCCTCGCAACATAGGTATTTTCCTTATTAATAACGACCTTTGCAAGCGTTTAGCAAACTAATTCCTCCCACTCGTGTTCCCAATGTCCATGACCTTTTCTGGAGAAAAATTGAACCAAGCGCCTTATCATGCAACGACAAGTAGAAGCATACCTGCCAACTGATTGGGGAAATTTTAACATTTTCGCCTATGCTGATTCAGCTGATGAACCAACGCCACATTTGGTGTTGGCCCATGAAAGCATGGATGTAAAGCAACCTGTCCTTCTGCGCATTCATTCAGAGTGTATGACTGGTGACGTTTTCCATTCTCGCCGTTGCGATTGTGGTGAACAACTAACTCGTGCCCTTGAAATGGCAGCGGAACATAAAGGAGCGGTGATTTACCTCCGACAGGAAGGCCGTGGCATCGGTCTAATAAATAAGTTAAAAGCCTACAACCTACAAGACAAAGGCCTTAATACTGCTGACGCCAATACTCATCTCGGATTTGAAGTGGATGGCCGACATTATGATCTTGCTTTAGAAATCATGAATGATTTGGACATCAAACAAATCCACTTGCTTACCAATAACCCTCTTAAAATCGAAGCTATCGAAAATTCAAATATTGAAATTGTTAGCCGGGTAGCTTTGGAAATTATGCCAAAAGAGGAGAATCATTCCTATTTAAAAACAAAGCGAGAACTGATGGGCCACTTGCTGAATATCTGACGTTATCCATTAAAATTAAATGTCGATTGACATGAAAACTGGGCAATGATCCGAATGCATTGCATCTCCTAAATGTCTCACTTCCTTTATTTTATCTTTTAAATTATCAGTCACCGATTGATAATCAATACGCCAGCCTTTGTTATTTTTCCTGGCATTGAAGCGATAGCTCCACCAGCTGTATTCTACTTTTTCAGGATTCACATGCCGGAATGCATCAGTAAACCCATTCTCAAACCACTTTGTCATCCAGGCTCTTTCTTCAGGAAGAAACCCGGAGTTCTTTTTATTGCCTTTAGGGTTATGAATGTCCATTTCCGTATGGGCTATATTATAATCACCAACGATAATGAGATTCGATCGCTCTTTTTTCAGCTCATGTGCCCAATCAAAAAAATCGTTGAGGAATTCATATTTGAACCCTTGCCGCTCATCGCCACTTGTGCCTGAAGGGAAGTAACAATTCAGCACTGACCAGTCACCAAAATCGGTGCGAATGATCCGGCCTTCATTATCATATTTTTCAATTCCACACCCTTCCACAACCTGATCTGGTTCTTTTTTTGAAATGGTGACCACACCGCTGTAGCCCTTTTTTACCGCTGAAACCCAATTATGGTGATACCCCAAATCTTCAATTGGCGAAAAATCTACTTGCTCAGGATGTGCTTTAGATTCTTGCAAACAGATGACGTCAGGAGAGACTTCTGATAACCATTCAACGAAACCTTTATTGATAGCTGCACGAATGCCGTTGACATTATAGGAGATGATGGAGGTTGCCATAAAACGAATCAAGTGATTGGCCGTTGATAATTGAATTGGGCTATTGAAGAACCAACAGCAGGGTGAAAAATTTGGAACGCAAGTTTAAGAACTATGATGGAGAGTTGTTGAATTTAGAAGCTAACTTGATAAGTTCAGTTTCTCTATTGACATCCATTCCTGCCACTGGCAAATGCCACCCATTCTCACCAAAATAAGTCTTCAGTTCCATGATGCTTTGCTTAAATGGTGTAAGACAATCTCCAAAATGTCGTTGCAATTTCGTTGTTGAAAATTGGATAATATGCCTGCCATCGAAATTGGTCACGATCGGTACATCGGTGAAGGCTACGATATTATTTGCCTCCGCAAATTCTTTTAAAATATTAATAAATATTGGCGTTTTGCCTAAGGCAAGAGAAACAGCTTCAAGCTTTTGCTTAAATGACATTACTTCATAAGAAGCAACATTGTAGTCAATTTCATGATGTTCCAATTCAATAGCTTTTCTTATTATAGTTGCCAAATCATCTACATAAGCCAGGTTCACTTTTTCATTACCATTTATAGGCATCCAAACCTCCTTTTGAGACTGAATCCTGTGTAGCCAATAATAAAAACGATCTGTATAGTCATAGCGACCATATACTATTGAGGGGCGTAAAATGATTTTGTCCAACCAATCTGCCCCCATCAGCATCGCTTCGCAAGCTGCTTTTTTTTCGCCATAATTCACATATTCCCCTTCAGAGCGCAATTGTTCTTCCGTAAAAGTCAATTGTACCATGCGCTCCTCTAATACCTTGTTTTTGAGTTTATCCAAATCGAACACTGAGCCAGTTGAAATGAAAATATAGCGGCCAACTTTACCTTTTAGTGCTGGCAGTAATCGGCGAAGCGAAAGTGGGTAATAGCAAGATACATCCACAATGACATCCCAATCTTCATTTGCAATTTTGAGTACATCATCAGTAGTTCGGTCACCTTTGATGCGTCGTATTTCAGGAAAAAGGCTTTCGTTTGTTTTTCCTCGTGAAAATATTGAAACGGAATATCTGGAAGATTTTTGGAGTTGCTCCATCAGCACCCTGCCAATAAATCTTGTGCCCCCGATAAGAAGGATTTTTTTCATTTGGTAAATGTAATAGCTTAATTAGAACCTAGCCTTGGATACCTCAAAAATGAATTTTGCTATTTTTGCAAAACTTAAACCTCTTAGTATGTCAACCCGAAAAAGACGCTCCTCCTCCAATTCCAATCTTTGGACAGCAGTTGCAATATTTGTAAGTTTCTGTGCTCTGGCTGTTTCTGTTTACCAATCCATCATTTTAAGAAACGAGCAATATGCTGCCGTTTGGCCTTATATTGAACCTTCTGTCCAATACAGTAATCAATCGTTTCAATTCTTTATTCAAAACAAAGGCACTGGGCCAGCCATAATAAAAGACGTTAGGTTGCTTTTGGATGGAGAGGAAACAGCTACTTACCAAGAATTTATTGAGAAACTTTTGCGGGTGCAAAACTTTCGATCCATTTCCATTTCTACTGCGGAAAAAAGTGTATTATCCGCCAATGAACGGTTACAAATGCTATCGGCCGAACTACCCGACAGCCTTGCAATTCCGAGAATTGATTTTTCTTCTCGCGCAAGTGTACAGGTATGTTATTGTTCTATCTTCGGTGATTGCTGGCAATATATAGATGGGGAAGTAAATAGGGTAAATAAGTGTAAGGAATAATCCCTTAATCTTCCTTTAATAAAAACAGGCCCAAGGCCTCATTTTCTTTCTTTCGCATCAACCTTATTTCTTCTTCTGCCTTATCTCCATAACCACACAGATGCAATGTGCCATGTGCCATCACCCGGTATAGTTCATGTAGAAAAGTTACATTAAAAGTCGAGGCGTTTTCCTTTACCCTATCAATGCTGATAAATATTTCGCCATTGATCATGGGTGGTTCCTCATAATGGAAGGTAATGACATCGGTAAGCGTATCGTGGCTGAGGTAATCAACATTTAATTGGTGAAGGTATTTGTCGGAACAGAAAATAAAATTGAGCAAGAGAAGTTTTTTGTCCTCTTGCTCAATTATTTTTTTCAGCCAATTTTCTATTGACTCTGCATTGTCTAATTCAAATTCGACATCTTCGGCATTGAAACTTATAGAGGGAACATCCTCTTCTGGCTGAGGGAAATTTGGAGATGTCATTTAAAGTTGGAAAGTCGATTTGTTCCGATAGTATTATAATTTAAAGCGCATTTCTACGGTGCTCCCGTTATTGTAAAAACGGATATTGTCTGCTAACTGCCGCATGAGGAAAACCCCGCGACCACCACATTTGCATAAATTATCGGGAGAGGTTGGGTCTGGAAGGTTGTTGAAGTCGAATCCGTGACCTTCGTCTGAAACACGAAACGCTAACACCCCTTTTTCTTGCCGCAGTCTCACCTTCACTTCCTTATCCTCCTCCTTACAATTGCCATGTACTATAGCATTTGTCACAGCTTCTGTTAGGCTAATGAGGATATTGCACTGCTTGTCTGCGCTGAGGTTATAACGATTCACTAGTTTTCTCACGAAGGGTTCTACTTTGGAAACACTCCGTGTGTTCGATGCGAGTTTTAACATGCTTCTCTTCTTTCTTTTAAAAAAATTTGAAAGATTCCCTCATTTGTATGTTTAATGAAAGAAAGCCGTATGATTCGCTTTTGGATAGTTCTATGGATGGATTCTCAAAAAGAAGACGGTTCTATGGGAGGAGCGTGATTTTAAAAGTGATGCAATTTACAATTATTAGAAGTCGAAGTCAAGAGATGTAATATTGATTAGACAAATTTAATAGTTTAACTTATTGACCATTAAACCTTTACATGAATTAATTGTTTCAAAAAAAATTGTATAATTTACACTTAGGGCTAGGTCGCTCGTTTAAGTGTAATTTATCAAGCTACCATCGTATTCCCATAAAACAAGAACGCCCCCAGCCATTGAATGGCTAGGGGCGTTCTTGTTTTATGGGACAGCTTTTAATATTTATTAATAGGTGCTGAGGGCATTGGAACAGGGTCCATTTCCTCTGCATATACATCATCTAAGAATCCTTGTTCTCTCATCCACTCGTCATTGAAAACTTTGCCAAGATATTTGCTACCATGATCTGGCAATATTATGACTACAATATCATCCTTTGTAAATTCTTCTTTAATCTGAAGCATTGCTTGAATACAGCCGCCACTTGAATAACCAGCCATAATTCCCTCCATTAAAGCCAATTCTCTAGCCCTAAGCGCTGCATCCTTATCAGTAATTTTCACAAACCTGTCAACTAATTCAAAAGCGCAATTAGCGGGTATAATATTCTTGCCTGTCCCTTCGATCAGGTAGGAATAAATTTCCTTTTCGTCGTATTCTCCAGTCTCGTGATATTTCTTTAGAGCTGAACCGTAAGCATCGACACCAATAATTTTAATGTCGGAATTCATTTCTTTTAAGTACTGAGCAGTTCCTGACATGGTGCCACCCGTTCCAGCACTAGCTATGAGACAAGTAATTTTACCTTTTGTTTGCTTCCAAATTTCTGGACCAGTAGAAAGATAATGAGCCCGGGCATTCTGAGTATTGAAGTTTTGATTAACGTAAAGAGAATTTTTGATTTCTCTCGCTTTACGTTCTGCGACCCGATAGTAGGAACGGGGATCTTCCGCTTTTGCTTCTTTTGGACAGACGATTACTTCTGCACCCATTGCTTCCAAAGAATCTTTCTTCTCCTTTGAAATCTTACTTGTTACAGTAAGCACACATTTATACCCTTTGATAGCAGCGATCATGGCCAGACTAAACCCTGTATTACCACTAGTTGCTTCTATGATGGTGCCGCCTTTTTTGAGGCGGCCACTTTTCTCCGCTTCTTCTATCATATGTAAAGCAATTCGGTCTTTTGCAGATTGGCCTGGATTGAACCCTTCAACCTTTACATAAACAGTAGGCTCAATGCCCGCAGTAATTTTATTCAATCGAATAAGAGGTGTTCGTCCAATGGTTTCCAGAATGCTGTTGTAAGTCATAAAACAAGAACTTTAGTAGTTTATTCTGTTCAGCGGCAAAGATAAAAGAATGACTGTGACGAGCAGCCATTGTTATGATATTTCTGCAAAATCGAAATGTTTTTTAGAATAGTTTCAAAAAAACAACCATAAAGTTGAAAAAAATTAAGGCATTTTTAAAGGATCACTGATCTATGACATTAATTGGTAAGTGATAAAACTTCCGATATAGGCGAGCCCACTCATATATACAAACTGGATGGCAGCCCACTTCCAACTCCCTGTTTCCCTTTTCACCACAGCAAGCGTACTCATGCATTGCATGGCAAATACGTAAAAAATAAGCAGGGATAACGAAGTTGCAGCAGAATAGACCTTAGCTCCAGTAATAGGGTCATGTGCAGCGGCCAATTTGTCGCGAACAGTAACTTCATCCCCTTTGCTTCCAATACTATAAATGGTCGCCATTGTACCCACAAAAACTTCCCGAGCGGCAAAAGACGTGATAAGTGCAATCCCTATTTTCCAATCGAATCCCAATGGCTTAATCGCTGGTTCAATACTTTTTCCCAAAATTCCCGCATACGAAGCTTCTATCTTGCTAGCCGCCACAAGATCAGCCGTTTCTATCTCATTCAGCTGCTGAGCCTTTGCCTCTGTAAGAGCTACCTCTTCTGCTTCATTCATCAATTTTTGCGGGCCATAGCTGGCGAGGAACCATAGGATTATGCTTATCACCATAATTACCTTACCCGCTTCTACTACAAATGCAGTTACTTTATCTAATATATTATGAAATACATTTCTCCAAACAGGCCATTTGTATGATGGCAACTGCATCATTAGGTAAGATTTTTCATTTGACTTCAGAATCATTTTAAATACAAATGCTGAGAAAAAAGCTGCCAGAATCCCCAATAAATAAAGCCCCATGAAAGCCAAGCCCTGCAAATTGAATACTCCCATCACACTTTCAGCAGGCACGACAAACCCAATGAGAACGGCATAAACAGGGATTCGAGCCGAGCAACTTATCAAGGGAGTCACCATAATAGTGATAAGTCGTTCTTTCCAATTCCCAATAGTCCGCGTAGACATAATTGCTGGGATGGCACATGCCCCCCCTGAAACCAAGGCTACTACACTTCGCCCATTGAGTCCAAACTGCTGCATGAGTTTATCAAAAATAAAAACTGCCCGCGCCATATATCCTGCCTCTTCTAATATGCTTATCAAGAAAAACAAAATCGCAATCTGAGGAATGAATACTAATATGCCTCCAAGTCCTGCCAATATTCCATCCGTCAATAGATCAGTCCACCAACCACTTGGAAGGTTATTTTTTGCAAACTCGCCCGTCAAAGCAAATCCTTCTTCAATCCAATCCATTGGATAAGCAGCCCATGCATAGATTGCTTGGAACACAAAAAACATTATGGCAAAAAATATTATTGGAGCAAATATCTTGTGTGTCAATACCGCGTCTATTTTATCTGTAAACGAGGATTGATCGACTTGCTTCGTCAATGCTGAACGGAGCATAGGTACAAATTTTTCGTACCGCTGCATTGTTTCAGCAATTTGACTTTGTAAGTCCTTAAATCCATTTTCCTGACAAATAGCTGCGACCAACTTCTTTTCTTCATTATTCAATGATCTGAATCGCGCATGATGATGGGCAATCAGTTTTGCTTTGTAAGGGTTACTTATAGACAGCTGTTGTTGTATTTCTTCAACTGTATTTTGGTCTCCATCATTTAATTTGAAAAATGACGAATTAGCTGAAATTTCTGTTCCCGCTAATTTTTTAATTTCGGATTTAAGCGTTTCGATATTGACTCCAGTTCTTCCGCTTATGGAGATAATGGGCACTTCCAACGCTTTGGAAAGTTTTTCTTCATCAACTTGGATACCTTTTTTTTCTACAAGGTCCGACATGTTCAATGCAAGTAAACATGGAAATCCAAGATCTTTTATTTGAGTGAGCAGCAGCAAATGTTTTTCCAAATTGGTGACATCTGCAACATATAAAATGGCATCTGGAAAACTATGATCTTCAGGGTTGGAAAGCACATCCACGACAATCCGCTCGTCATTTGAGGTAGGGTAAAGACTGTATGCGCCGGGCAGATCAACCAACTCAATGCTTTGCCCTTCAGACAACACCATTGTACCTGATTTCATTTCAACTGTTACGCCAGGGAAATTCCCTGTTTGCTGACGCAATCCAGTCAACTTATTGAACAATGATGTCTTGCCGCTATTTGGATTTCCGACTAATGCTATTCTCATTTATATGTAGTCAATCAACAGGAAAATTGAGATATGATAAATCGATGAAATATAATAATATTTCAGAGATTCAAGGCCAATACGATAAATGCTGCTTCGCTATCTCGCAATACAATATGACAACCATCTACTTTTATGTAAACCCCACCTTTGAAAGGGGCCTTCCGGATTAATTGAACCAAGCTTCCTGGCAACACACCCATTGTCATGAGTTTGCCTGCAACCAAATCGTCTTTAAAATTTGCAACAGTGCCTGATTGGCCAACCTCCAAGTCCGATAATAGGCGCTCCATGAATGGTTTTGTTTGTATGGAAGGGGATTATAATTAATATACTGCCATCTATTCCCTATCCTGAGTCTTATGCTTATTTAGATTTAGTTTATCCTGCCAAAAGTAGATCGCTACACCTTAAATTCAAGACAAATCCAAATACTTTAGCCATATTTGGGGAGGGCATGAATACCCAATATTAGGTATAAGCACTCTGCAATTTAGAACATTAATCAATGGGGAGCAGCATAGGTTTAAACCCATTGTCCACACTTTGGAGAAATTGTTTGCCCGTTTCTTCGATTGTCTTTTTGAGTGGTGAGTATATAAAAGGAAATGCATCCAACGATTTTGTATTTTCATAAAAATAGTTTCCTGCAGAATAGCGAGCAGTCTGCTTCGTCACAAATGGTGGGCGTCCAGTAATTTTAGATAAAACCCAACTGCCTCGCCAGGCCAATTCCCTAACTATAGGTGTCACCTCTATGTATGGTTTCTTAGCATTCAAGGCTTCAGCCATACTATCAAAAACTTTCTTGAAAGGAAGATTTTCTCCGTTCAAAATATATCTTTCATTGCTTTTTTCGCTCTCCATTAAAAGGTACATGAATCGTACAACATCCCGTACATCGACAAAACCTGTACTACCAACTGGATAAAATGGCATCCCCTTCCAAACTTTATAAAATAGCTGTCCCGTAGATGTCCGCCCTCTCCAAAATCCACTTCCCAAAATATTTGAAGGATTAACAATGGCTGCATTAAGCCCTTCTGCGATCCCTCGATATACTTCCATTTCTGCTAAATGTTTGCTAATGCCATAAGGACTGTTTGAATTGCTTTCAATCCATTTGCTTTCTTCATTGATTATAGCCTCGCTCTTACTTCTGCCTATTGCAGCTATTGAACTTACATGTATCAATTTTTTAACCCCCAACGCCAACGCTATATTCACCACATTTGCTGTACCTTCTCTATTTATTTTCATCATTAACGCCGCATCTTTATGATTGAAAGACACGACAGCAGCACAATGATAGACCTTCTCGACATCCTGAAATGCTTCTTCTAAAAAAGAGGTGTCAAGGATATCTCCTTCTACCCATTCTACTTTATTGACTATTCCTTCTACAAGCTCCATAGAACTTGAAGGGCGCTTCATAGCAATGATATTTTGTTTTTTTTGGGATACTAAATGCTGCAAGAGGTAAGCCCCTACAAAACCTGTTGCACCTGTGACTAAAATTTTATCTTTTGCCAATGTTTTTGATTGGAATTTAAAAAGGGAAAATTAGGGAATAAAAAAGAAAGGGCTCCGAAGATGCACCCAATTAGTTCTTCATAAAGGAAGTATTCAAGCGGGAGGCCCGTTCGTCAAAATTTGTTAACTGGACAGGAGAATAGTGTTTCAGTGGGAAAATAATGCAGGTATTAAAATTAATGTGGAGTTGAGGATGTGTCAATTTTTCTCTAATAGACTTTCAATTTCCGTTTAATACCACTTTCGTGTCGTTTTTTGAGCTGTGAAATTCGCTCCAAGAATAATGACTCCGCCAATCAAGAATGCACCTGTTGCAATGTAGAGTAGTAACATAGTTTCTGCTGTGTTTTGGTTTGAAATAAAAACTTCTCCCCAAAGGGGATTACATATGGTTTTTCGCTGTCAGACTTTTTTCACGATGTGGTTTCAAGGTAAAAATTCTTCGAGATTGGATATATCGGATGGGATAAAGTACGTGGGATTGTGTTCAGAATGCTAAGATGGGAAAATAATTCATTTCCAGAAAAAGAATAGCCTAACTTTTTCTAAAAAATCAAAATTTCATCTTTCATTTCCCTCTATTTTAGAATTTTTATTTCAACTTGCTGCTCAAATCCTCCGAATACGGGATTCAAAATATAGGGGTGATTAAACAACTAAAATCAAAGGTTTAAAAGTACAGGCTTCGTTTTTTGCAGTCCAACTTTGAAAAGGTGCAAAAAATGGAGATACAATCCGCAATTTTGGAGCACTTTAATAAAAGAGCATTATGGACAAAAAAATTACCCGACACCTCTCGAAAGACCCTATCCTGAAGAATTTGATCGAATCTCACCCACCTCCTTCATTCCGGAAATCGATCGGCCTTTACCCTGACCTTCTTCGGTCCATTGTCGGCCAACAACTTTCCGGCAAAGCTGCCGAAACGATTCATGGCCGCTTCCTTAATTTATTTAACGATAAAAGGCCAGACGCCAAAAAGCTTTTGGCAATGGAAATAGAAACACTTCGGGGCGTCGGATTGTCCCGTCAAAAAGCATCCTATTTGCAGAATGTCTCAGCATTTTTTATAGAAGAAAGAATAGTTCATAGTGATTTAGAAAACATGAACGACGATGCCATTGTGGACTATCTTTCTCAAATAAAAGGAGTAGGCCGCTGGACTGTGGAAATGATACTCATGTTTTCTCTAAACCGACCCGATGTGCATCCTCTCGATGACCTTGGCATCCGAAATGGTATGATCCAGCAATATGGCATAACCGAAACAGGCAAAGCACTAAAACAGAAAATGGTCGAGATCGCAGAACCCTGGCGGCCTTACAGAACCTATGCATCTTGGTATATGTGGCGAAGTTTAGAGTAAACAGGAATGGTACATTATTTTCCAAATTTACAGAAACGCCCAATATTGTTTGCCCAACAAACACCTTTATAAAAATCAAGAAAAAAAGCATTGTTTTTTCCTTTCGACTTTGCCCTTTTTACTGTTCTAAAGTTGTCAAAGTATCCCAAAAATGTATCTTTGCGCCGATTTTCAGAAGGGGTTTTCCTTTTCAGTGAAAACTACTCACCAGATCTAATAAAAAATCATAAAAAATAACATGAGTAATACCGGTAAAATCAAGCAAATAATCGGAGCAGTGGTGGATGTTAGCTTTGCGGAGGAAGGAGCCAAATTACCTGAAATATTAAATGCCCTTGAGCTGAAGCGCCCCAACGGCGAGACACTCATTATGGAAGTTCAGCAGCACCTTGGAGAAGATAGCGTTCGAACTATCGCCATGGACTCTACTGATGGTCTTACAAGAGGCATGGATGTAATTGATACAGGTATTCCAATCGCAATGCCAATCGGCGAGGCAATCAAAGGTCGCCTTTTTAACGTGGTTGGTGATGCAATTGACGGCATTGGCCCTGTATCAAAAGAGGGTGGTTACCCTATCCACCGTAAACCACCTACTTACGAAGAGCTTTCTGTTGAAAAAGAAGTTCTTTATACGGGTATCAAAGTAATTGACCTTATCGAGCCTTATATGAAAGGTGGAAAGATTGGTCTCTTCGGTGGTGCTGGTGTTGGTAAAACAGTTTTGATCCAAGAGCTAATCAACAATATCGCTAAAGCATACGAAGGTATTTCTGTATTTGCAGGTGTTGGTGAACGTACTCGTGAAGGGAATGACCTGATGAGGGAGATGCTTGAATCAGGCATTATTGATTATGGTGAGGAATTCATGCACTCGATGGAAGCAGGTGGATGGGATTTGTCGAAAGTGGATCATGAAAAACTCAAAAACTCAAAAGCAACATTCGTTTTCGGCCAGATGAATGAGCCTCCGGGTGCACGTGCACGAGTGGCGCTTTCTGGTTTGACCGTTGCAGAATATTATAGGGACGGTGATTTGAATGACCCAACTGGTGGTCGTGATATCCTTTTCTTTATTGACAATATCTTCCGTTTCACACAGGCTGGATCTGAGATGTCGGCATTGCTTGGCCGTATGCCATCTGCCGTTGGTTACCAACCTACTTTGGCAACGGAGATGGGTCTTATGCAAGAAAGAATTACATCCACAAAACGTGGATCGATTACTTCTGTACAAGCAGTATATGTACCTGCGGATGATTTGACAGATCCTGCTCCCGCAACGACATTTGCTCACTTGGATGCCACAACGGTATTATCTCGTAAAATCGCTTCTTTGGGTATTTATCCATCAGTAGATCCACTTGATTCTACAAGCCGTATCCTCGACCCAGCTATTATTGGTGACGAGCACTACAACTGTGCACAGAAAGTGAAAGTCACACTACAGCGTTACAACGAATTACTTGACATCATCGCCATTCTTGGTATGGATGAATTGTCAGAAGAAGATAAATTGATTGTACACCGTGCCCGTAGGGTACAACGTTTCCTTTCTCAGCCTTTCCATGTGGCCGAACAATTTACAGGCACACCTGGTGTTCTTGTCCCAATCGAGGAAACAATCCGTGGCTTTAACATGATTATGGATGGCGAAGTGGATGAATATCCAGAAGCAGCATTCATGTTGAAAGGAACAATCGACGATGTAATCGAAGCTGGCAAGAAGTTGCTGGCAGAAGCTTAATTATAATGACAGATGGCTAATGAAGAATGTCAATATTTGTCATTAGCCATTATCATTTATCATTATACAAGATGAATATTACCATCCTTACTCCGGATAAAGAAATATTTCAGGGCGCAATAATTTCGGTGAAAGTGCCAGGTACACTTGGCCAGTTCCAAGTGCTAAAAGGCCATGCTCCTATCGTTTCATCTTTAGGAAATGGCGAAGTGGTACTAGTTACCGATGGTGGTTCTTATAAGTACTACGATGAAGAAAGCTCAACAATCAAGGAGGGCTCTCAGGTAGGTCAAACCATCAATTATAAAATCAATGGCGGCTTCATAGAAGTTTTGAACAATGAGGTGTCGCTATTGGTAAGAGTCGCCCAGAATTAAGACTAATAATTTATTTTTATTTCGCTGTTGTTCAAGGGATAAGGTTTCATGCCTTATCCCTTTTTCTTTTCCTTATAGCTTGGCATCTATTTCTATCAACTGCTTTTCATCATATTCGCCAAACCAGTCTCCAAGTTTTGCCTTTGCCTTCCCCCGAACCTCTTTGTTAATGTAGCAGGCTATAGTTACTAATCCAAAACTGAGCACGCCTAGATCATCCGTATACCCAATGATTGGAGTTATATCTGGTAGTGCATCAAAAGGTGCAATAAAATAACCAAGCACACCTAGTACTATGTTTTTTGCCCAAATCGGTGTATCCTTCCCCCTAAAAGCATAGAACAATAAAAGTGCGCTATAAACTACTTTTACGCCAGCTTGCCGGAAATAATCTCTGACTTTGTTGAGAAATACGTTTTCCGAAAAAAAGGCTGAATATCTTTTAAAAGGATTCTTCATGCTATGAATCAAGGTTATTTTATTTTTTCCAAAATGGCTTCGTACACTTTCACCCTTCTTTGATTTAGGCCATAAGTGCCCGTAGTGAAGGTGGTGTAGATGAAGTAAATTACGCCAATAACAAATATAGCCGCCGTAATGTTGTTCATGCCTACTTGCCATAGAGACAAGCTATAGGCCAAAAACCATGGGATACCAATCATAGCGTCTCGCTTCATCAGTCCTTTACATTTCTCAATATTCTCCTCGAGCCATTTTACGGAGAGTTCTTGCTCCAATAGTTTATTGCGATCTTTTTTGGGCAGCGTTTTGATAATTGCTTCAAAATCAGCCCGGCCGATTTGCTTAGCCATAGGTTATGTAGAAATAGTTTTGAAAAAATAAAGGTAGGTACTCTCTCCGAAAAGGAGAGCATTATCTTGCAGAAACGAACGCTTGTTTTGCGACCTTGATTGGTATGCCAGTGCATTTTTTCGCCATATAACCCATCATGCGTTCCAATAATTGCTGGGTCTCAATATCAAGGCTGTCTATCTCTTTCTTGAAAACTTCATTCATGGCCCGCTCTTTAACAGCTTTAACCTCTTGCGGTATTTGGTTCAAAGCCCTTTCGATCTGACGGTGGCGGGTCTTAACTTCGAATGCTGCCAGGTGCTCTTCGAGAAGCGTACAAGCACTTGAAACTTCTTGCTCTCTGAATTCAAGATTTTCTTGGGCTAAAAGTTTTAATCCTTCTATTTGGATATAGTTTGTGTTAAAGTCCTCAGTGACTTCTTGACTTACGTTGTTAGGTATAGCCAAATCAATAATTAGCTTCTCATCCGAATCATTTCCAAGCAGGTTTGCGTAGGTTTTTTTGTCAATTATTGCCTGTGTCGCACCTGTACAAACAATCAAACAATCAAATCCAGCTCCATAACTTTCTAAATCACCGTACGGGAGAGCCCTACCACTTAGCATGCCTGCAACTTCTTCAGCTTTTTCAAATGTCCTATTAAAAACAGTGACATTATTGAATTCATATTTCTTCAAAAACTTGGCAACCAAAACGTTAGTTTGGCCGGCTCCGATCATCAATATCCTAGCCTTTCGAGAAAGCTTTGTTTTTAGCAATTCTTTTATTGCAAGTGAAACAACAGAGACGGATTTCTCTCCCAACTTGGTTTGTGAATAAACTTGTTTAGCAGCGGCAACGGTGGCTTCCATTGCGATGCGAAGGTGATCGCCCGTTAATCCCCATTCGGTACATCTACTGTAAGATTCCCTAAGTTGGCGCAATATTTCTCTTTCTCCTACGACCAAACTATCTACTGATGCAGCAACCTTGAACATGTGGTCCATTGCTGACTCCCCCTCCAATACAGTTACATGCTTGTCTATTAATTCAACCGAAATTTCAGGTTGAATATTTTTTATGAAATCTTGAGAGAAAGAAGAGCTTAAAGATTTTTCAGAATAAAAAAAGAAGAGTACACGATTGCAGGTAGCCAGATAAACCAGCTCTTTGATTTCAAATGATTCCTTTAATCGTCTGAGTTTGGCCTCTAACTCTACGTCATTTGAATGCTTAATTACAAACTGCCCAATATTCTGCAACGGAGTGTTGCGATGGGTAATAGTCAGTATTTTATAACCTTGAAGCATTCTTTAAAGAAATTAATTGGATTAGGTATAGATATACCCAAATGTTATGAACACAAAAGTAGCGTCGTGAAGGACGTTGTATGTCATAAAACTGTAACAAGGCTATATTCGAAAACAGGTAAGAATAAAAAATAATGAGCTAGCGATTAAGATGAAGTTCTACCCCTTTCATGCTACCGATAGACCGGTAATAGAAACCCATCAGTAACCCGAAAGCAAACCCTCCTATATGCGCCCACCAAGCGACCCCTCCACCTGCTCCACCATCAGCGAGCGAACTGGTTCCGGATATCCATTGCTGCCAAATCCACAGGACGAGAAAAATCCATGCAGAAACCCTAAAAGGAAATATGATAAATAAAAGCTTGATTCTGGAATGAGGGAACATGACCAAATAAGCTCCCATAACTGCTGAGATAGCACCGCTCGCTCCAACCATTGGAACAGTACTTTCCATATTGAAATAAATATGCCCAGCCACTGCTATCAAACCTCCTAATGCATAAAATATCAAGAAGCGAAAATTACCAACAGTAGCTTCAATGTTGTCGGCAAACACCCATAAGAAAAGCATATTTCCCAGCAAATGCATGAAGTCACCATGAAGAAACATGGAAGTAAAAAGAGTGTGCAGGTTTCTCCCGTTTATTATTTCCACTGGTACCGAACCAAACTGACCCCATAATGCTTCCACATATTCTCCAGGAATCATTGATTGGTATATGAAAATACCGATATTCAACAATATGAAACCATAACTAAACAATGGAAAATACCCTCCTTTTACCTGGTCATCACCTATAGGGAAAATCATTCTTTTTGCTTTGGTGGAAAAATGAAAGATCGGTCAAGTGGTCAAAGATCCCAAAATGATCTAGGTCGATTGTACACCTTTATTGTGTCACTTATTGTTTGCCAAAAATACCAAAGCACAACGCCCGCTACTGGCAGGTATGCCAGAATACCTACTAACTCTATCCAAATTGGTAAGCTGACAGCAAGTACTATTGTAGTCTTTAAGTAGTTTAATCTTTTTATGTGCCGATACACATAGAGTAAATGTATAGCGCTAGCAATTTGCCAAACACCTAAGACTACAAGCATTGTGTTGGTCCAAGCTTTTCCAGAAACAAAAAAGGCCAACAAAACGATACTTGTTAGCAAGATTGCTTGACCCAATAAATCTATTTTCATTCTAAATTTAGAAACCATAATTATTGAATAAGTTTGTTCAGGACTATCCTTCTTTGATTTTCAACTTCACACCAACGAATGTTGTTACATCAACATTACCTTTGCCCTTCAATAACAAACATAGTTCTTAGATGATCGTTGTTGGGTATTCGATATATTTAACCAAATCTGCCCAATGAAGACCTAAACCTATAACGTTTCAATGAATATTACACCAGCACAAGTTACAGAACTCATCCGCAAAAGAAGGTCTATTTTTCCTAAAACATATATAGACAAGCCAATTAGACGGGAAATAATAAATGAAGTATTAGAGAATGCTAATTGGGCTCCCACACATAAAATGACGGAACCTTGGCGCTTCAAAGTAATTATAGGAGAAGGGCTAGAAAAATTGAGCGATTATTTATCAAATAAATATAAGAACAACACGCCAACAGAGAAATTTTCTGAGGCTAAGTTTGAGAAGTTGAAAACCAATCCAAGAAAAGCAGCCTGCATCATAGCAATATGCATGGAGCGCGATGCTGAAAGCCGGGTGCCCGAATGGGAAGAAGTGGCCGCTACTGCATGTGCCGTACAAAACATGTATCTCACCTGTACGGCTCATGGAATTGGTTGTTATTGGAGCACGCCTACATTAGCGCTGGAAGCAAATGATTTTTTCGACTTAAGAAATAATGAACGATGTCTTGGACTTTTTTATATGGGGTATCATAATTTACCCGAATTGCCAGGCAAAAGAAATCCAATTATAGAGAAAACAACATGGATCACATCGTGATTTACACCTAAACTACCGGTCTTTTTTTAATGCTTTATAGTACAAAAACACTTTCAGAAGCTTTTGTTATAGCCAACCCGAATGCCTTCAAAATTCAAGCATTTGAATGGGCGTACAAATTTGACGTATTCACCTATTTCGACCATAATGATTATGAATGCTCTGACTATAAAAGTTATGACCTGCTACTGGCAGCAGGTGTAGAAGGTGAGCTTATCGCTATTACAGAAAAAGGTGCTTTTGATAATCTGAAAGAATTCTATAACCATAAAAAGGACTGGCTCTTTGGCTACCTCGGATACGACCTGAAAAACGATACGGAATCCCTCAGTTCTTCGAATTTTGACGGTATCGGTTTTCCTCCGATGCATTTCTTCCAACCTATCTATGTAATTGAATTAAAAGGCAACATCGTTACAATCCACAGTAAATCCGAATCTCCTTTTTCCATTTTTCAAAACATCCTTCTTCATACTTCAAGTATTATTTCTGAAAAAAATCCCACCTCTCTGAAGCCCACTATTTCTGCTCGAATGCCAAAACAAGAATACCTTGATACAGTCGATGCAATTCGCCAGCACATTCGAAAAGGGGATATTTATGAAATGAATTTTTGCCAGGAATTCTATTTAGAAGATTTCACCTTAACAGAAAAGGAAACTTTCTGGAAACTTAACCAGGCTACAAGAGCACCATTTTCTTCATTTTATAAATTAAGAAACCAATTCTTTTTAAGCTCCAGCCCTGAGCGGTTTTTAAAAAAAGAAGGAAATCAGTTGATTTCGCAGCCCATTAAAGGGACTATAAAAAGAGGTAGCACTCCAGCAGAAGACCAATTAATGCAAAGTCAACTTTTTGAGAGTAAAAAAGACCGTTCTGAAAATGTGATGATCGTTGACCTTGTGCGCAATGATTTATCAAAATCATGTGTAGCCGGAAGCATAGAAGTTGAAGAACTCTTCGGTGTGAAATCTTTTAAGAACGTTCACCATCTTGTTTCCACCGTTAGGGGGCAAATGAAGGAAAATATCCATTTTGTCGATGCTATAAAAAATGCGTTTCCAATGGGGAGCATGACTGGTGCTCCCAAAGTGAGAAGCATGGAATTGATTGAACAGTTTGAACTAACTAAGCGAGGCCTTTATTCAGGGGCTGTTGGATATATTACACCATTCGGAGATTTCGATTTCAATGTAGCTATCCGAAGTATTTTCTATAATAAATCTGATAGGTACCTTTCATTTCAAGTCGGTGGTGCAATTGTTTATGATTCTGTTTCAACTACTGAATACGACGAATGCCTTTTAAAAGCTAAAGGCATATTATCTGCTTTGGGGCTCCAAAAGCCCTCATCCGACCAAATGGGCTGAATTACAATAGATTAGCAACATCATCTCACCTTGTTTCACATTTCATTTAGGTTATATTAGTTTTTTGGCAAGATAATTGAAAATATAGGGTAGTCAACTAATACGAGGCGCTGGCACAAGGTTTTATACAAGATATTTTTTTTTCATAAAACCTGGTTTTTTAAGCCAGTTTCCACAAAAGCGACACATATAAGAATACATATATCCCATGCAACAATGTACTCAAGACTTAAAATTGGCAATAGCTGTTTGTGCTGTTGCCGATAACGAAAGCTTGTGTGGGACTTCTTATCCTATCTGTTAAGATTTCCCATCCAACTTTTTTGAAGCGTATTTTTTGAAATAGTAAACGGCGTTGTCGTTACAATTTGGCAGGTAGATATATCGTCCAATTGTGATTTCACCCAACCGGGTTACCGTTCAAAATTTATTTGAATAATATTTGTTCATCTCGAAAACGATTTAATTATGTTGATCCTTCAGCTTGCACTCGGTGCATTCCTCCTAGGCGGAGGTATCATAACTTTGACCAATTGGGTCGCCGATAAATTGGAAAGAAAATCTTATGGTAGCGGCCAATAGAATCAAACGGCAGTGGGCAGCGCGTTCCCCCCAACTTCTCATATTCCCAAGTGACGACCTCCCAAGGTTAGCTGCTCACTGCCAATTGATTTTGTTCTCCTCTATTCGCCTTTAAGAGCATTAATAGCCAACCAGCTCATTAGCCCCATTCCAACTTCAAGGCAGTTTTCATCTACATCAAATGTGTCTGTATGTACTGAAGAAGTGATTCCTTTTGCTTTATTCCCAGTACCTAATCTGTAAAAACAAGCAGGAATTTTGTGAGAATAAAATGCAAAATCTTCGGCAGTCATTCGGATAGGTAAATCAACTACATTTTCTTCACCTAAATATTCTATAGCGAGCGATTTTGCTTTTATGGTAAGATCTTCATTATTGTGCAGAAAAGGATAACCTTTTTCTATGTGAAAATCACATGTGCCTCCCATGCTGTTGGCTATTCCTTCCGCCATTGTCTTCATGAGTTCGTGTGCCTTTGCTCGCCACTCTTCATTCATGGTTCGGAACGTGCCTTCCAATTTTACTTCGTTCGGGATAATATTTGTGGCACCACCTGTCGATTTTATTTTTCCAAAAGTTAAAACGGCAGGAATGGTCGGGTCTGAATTCCTACTTATAATTTGTTGCAACCCTATTACAACGTGGGAAGCAATCAGTATAGGATCGATACAGTCTTGCGGGAGAGCTCCGTGACCACCTTTACCTTTTATAGTTACGTATAATTCATCTGCACTTGCCATATACATGCCTGGCCTAAGGCCAACCTTTCCCACTTCCAGAGGTGGGTGTACATGCTGCCCAAAAATGACTGCCGGAGCAGGATTTTCTAAAACTCCCTCCTTTATCAGCATGAAAGCTCCTCCTGGCAACTTTTCTTCTCCCGGTTGAAAAATCAACTTCACTGTCCCCTCAAAATCTTCGCGCAAAGTATTCAATATTTTGGCCGCTCCTAAAAGACAAGAGGTATGCACATCGTGTCCACAGGCATGCATCACGCCATTATTGCAACTTTTGTATGGTACATCGTTTTTTTCAATGATTGGGAGAGCATCAATATCCGCCCTTAATGCCACTGTTCTTTGATTGGGATTTTTCCCTTTGATCAACGCCACCACTCCATTTCCAGCCCATCCAAGCTCATTGTCTATTCCAAATCCAGTTAGCGTTTTTGAAATGAATTTTCCCGTTTCAACTTCATTAAATGAAAGTTCAGGGTGCTGGTGCAGATGCCGTCTGCACGCTATTATATCCTGAAGGAATTCTTCAGAAAGAGTATGTATTTTGTCTATTAACATGCTTCCATTCCTTTCCTTTCAATGCTTAATTATTCTTTCCAAACCAACACTTCTTGAACCTTTCACTAAAAAATGAACGCCTGAAAACTGTTGTTGCTCAAGCCATTTCTTCAACGCATGAACATCTGGGAAAAAGTGAGTTTTCGGAATATCCTGAGTGGCTTCAAACTCATTTCCAACAAGAATAACAAAATTGAAGTTGAGAGAAATCGCCAGTTCCATTATTCCCTTGTGTTCGGCTTTGCTAAATTCACCAAGCTCTTTCATGTCACCTAAAATGGCTATTTTTTTATGCGCATCCATTCTTGAGAAAGAGAGCAGTGCATTTCTCATGCTAGTCGGATTTGCATTATATGCATCCAACACAAAAGTATTCTCACCTATTTTTAATACTTCCGACCGATTGTTAGATGGCCTATATCCCTCAATAGCCTTTTTGACCTTTTCCCCTGGAACTTTAAAATAGGTACCTAAGACTGCTGCTGTCATTACATTTTCAAAATTATAGCCTCCAACAAGTTGGCTTTCAATTATCACTTCTTCATTTTGATCAGAGATGAACACAGCATTGATGTATGGTTGTTTCGACAATAACCTAACATAGAATGGGACAGCATCCGACGCAGGAGTTTCCCCGTTTTTATAAAAAATCCGCCATTTTACCCCTTTCGATAATTCTTCTAAAAATGGTTCGTCTTGATTTATAAAAGCAACTCCGTTGTGGTTAGCAAGGTATCGGTATAGTTCAGACTTTCCTTTCTTCACGCCTTCGATTCCACCAAACCCTTCCAAATGGGCTTTACCAATATTGGTAATCAATCCATGAGTAGGTTCTGCAATTTCGCACAGGAATCCAATCTCTCCTTGATGGTTAGCTCCCATTTCGATAACGGCGACTTTTGTATCCAATGGCATTGCAAGTAGGGTAAGCGGTACTCCAATATGGTTGTTAAAATTACCTCTGGTAGAATGTGTCTTATAATGGCTAGCAAGAACGGTGTTTATCAGTTCTTTAGTGGTCGTTTTTCCATTGCTTCCAGTTATAGCAATTACAGGAATTTGGAATTGGCAGCGGTGATGGTTTGCTAATTGTTGCAATGTTTTTAGCACATCTTCAACCAGCACATACTGCTCATTTAAGCAATATTCAGACTCATCTATAATTGCATATGAAGCCCCATCTTCAAGGGCTTGTTTCGCAAATTTATTCCCATTGAACCTTTCTCCTTTCAATGCAAAAAACAAACACCCAGACTCTATTTGCCGGCTGTCTGTTACCACTTTTGGGTATTGCAGAAATAGACTATATATATGTTTAATTGTGTCCATTTAGGAACAATGATAAGGAAAGGCGACAGAATTTAGTCAGCGCAATGTTAAATAAAAAAGTCCCCACATCTAATGTAGATGTGGGGACTTTTAAGCTTAAAGCGAAAGGATTACTTGTAGCGTCTTTTCACTTTGCTTTTCTTTGACTTGAAGGAAATACCTCCAGCGTCTTCATTTCCTGTAGGACCTCCTGTACGAGTCATTGCACAGCGGAAGCCAAGGTCACGATATGATTTGTCTTCTTCGCGGAAACGGCGAGTACCTGGAGAAAGCCAGAACGCACGATCTTGCCAAGAACCACCTTTGATTACACGAGCTTTATCACTCACCAAAGTAGTCTTTCCGTAATCATAATAAGCTTCTGAAATCTTATCACCATCAAGGAAGTTATATGGTTGTCCTACTTTATAGTTTTCACGAGTTGCAACTTCATCATCTTCAACATAACGGTAACGCAAGCGACCAAGACTGTCTTTTTCAACAGGTTTACCATCTTCATCCAAAACTTTAGTCTGGAATTTATTACCACGGAATGAATTGAGGTCTTGTTGTTCAACATCTTCTAATGTGCTGCTGGTCAATGGGCGATAAAGATCCATTGTCCATTCATTCACATTCCCAGCCATATGATATAAACCAAAGTCATTCGGGTAAGAAGTGCGTACAGGAGCTGTTATGTGGGCATTGTCATTCAGGTTACCTGCCATACCCATATAATCCCCTTTGCTACGTTTGAAGTTCGCCAAGATTTCACCTTGGTATTTATTGCGTTTCTGGTAGCGCACAGTATTTCCGTTCCAAGGGTAGAGTCTTCTGTCAGAAATCCGCTCATCTTTTTCAGAAACAATGTTTCCGATAAGAGCGAGTGCGGCATATTCCCACTCAGCCTCCGTTGGAAGGCGGTAAGTAGGAAGTAAAATACCATCTTCGAAACGAACTGAACGTTCGCCATCTGTTTTAAAATCTTTCAAATTTTTACGGACATCCCCTTGGTATTGTCCTGCTAAATATGATTCAGTGTTGAAGTTATCTTCGTCCTTTTGCTGTGCGTTGATATTGAGAATTCCTCTCTCAATCAAAATCATTTCATTGACCCTATCGGTACGCCATTGCGCATAATCATTAGCTTGTAGCCAATTTATACCTACCACTGGATAATCATCATAAGAAGGGTGGCGGAAATAGGTTTCAACAAATGGCTCGTTGAATGACAATTCCTCTCTCCAAACTAAAGTATCAGGGAGTGCATTGAGATAAACTTCTGGATAGGATTCTCCGAATACACGAGTGATCCAGTACAAGTACTCACGGTAGTCAATATTTGACACCTCTGTTTCATCCATATAGAAGGAAGACACAGTTACCCTGCGAGGTATGGCGTTCCAGTCATAAGTTACATCTTGATCGGTAATACCCATGGAAAATGTACCACCTTCAATCAATACGAGGTTAGGCCCTGTGGACTGACCTTCATAATCAACTTTTTCGAAGCCACCCCACTTAGTATCGTTATACTGCCAGCCTGTTGTGGAAGAACTTTCTTTCTTTCCGCAAGAACTCAACACGATCATAGCGAGGAAAAGGATAGGAATAAACTTCAACAATTGTTTCATCACTTTTATTAATAATTTTTACATTAAAATTTTAAGCCCGCAAATATAGGAATGTAGAACTCAAAACAATGGGTGAAATGAAGATTTAACTTAAAATGCCATAAATCAGGCATTTACCTGAAAATCTTAAAACAGTCATTGTATCTACTTGCGTAACGTTTTTTTCTAAGTCGTTCGCTGTTTTCAAAGTTAACTACCAGAGAGATTTCGTGTGAGCCTCCTGTTGGAGCAAGGCTTGAAAGCGTAAAATCGTAACTATATCCGATTTTAAAAATATCGTATGAAAATCCGACCATCGTTATAGCCGCATCAGGATTCCCGAAAGCATGCCTATACCATCCACCAGCAAAAACTAACCCCATACTGTAGTAGGCTCCAACATTGATTTGCCCTTGATCTCCTTGTTTCAGGAACAATACATTTGGCGAAATAAACGATGCGGGTTGGCGCTTATTGCCTTCCTTAACAATAAACTGTGCACCACCATGAACTGACAGCCGAAGCGGCAACCCTTCTACCAGCCCCGCATTCACATCAGTAAACCCTTCATCGGGAGTGGTGAGGTGATGCAATGCTATTCCGCCGTAAAATTTATTACTGAAAGCCAGCAAGCCAGCGCCTGCATCGAAGATCGTATTCGTTAAGGCATCGGGTCGTATTTCGTTGGTTGGATTGATCGGGCCTTCTATTCGGTCTATCTGATCGAAAAATACCAATTTATCCCAATCTAGCCTGTATTGTCTGAAGCCAGCTTCTACTCCAAGTTTCAAATGAAATCCATCGTTCACGTCAATTCTGTATGCATATGATGCATGAATATTGGACATTTTCAATAATCCATCCCCCGCATTATCAGACATAACCATAAGCCCAAACCCACTATTGACTTCTGGTACATATTGCTCATAAGAAATAGCATAAGTGGAATATGCAACTCCCAAGTCAGCAACAGTAGGCCATTCGTTCCGGTAACTTGCAGAAATCCTCGGAGCGAATGTAGTGCCCGCAAATGCAGGATTCAAAGATAAAGGAGTCGCATAGAATTGGCTGAACACAGGATCCTGAGCCTGTACGGCTGTGGTTGCCATTAAAATGGCAACAATTAAGGGAAGTATTTGTCTTATCATTGACCTCAATGGTTGTGATTCAGTTAAACAAAAGAACTAAGTTTGTGCAATAATCTTAAAGGGACATGAGCATAGACGAGGCCAGTACGTTTTCCCATAAAGATATAGACTGTATAAATAACTAAAACAACAAGAGCAATCATATTCTCAGTATGCAAAAGGGGCATTTTTGTTGGCAGAAGACAAATACTCTGTTAAAAAAACATCCCATATCATAGCAGCATCCACTTAACGTTCATAATCCTGATAAAATTATCGGCTCGCTTTTTACCCACTCTAAACAGCCGATTCCTTAAAAATTAACCAGCGCAAGATATGAAGATTATTGGGACATCCATCCTATCTATTCTATTGGCAACTGTCGCTTTTGCCAATTCTCCGACAACAATTAAGGGAACGCTTAATTGGTCAGAAGAAACACCTTTAGTGCCAGCAGAAGATGCTGAGACCTATTATATCAGCCATTTTGAAGGTGCATTCTTCGATGAAAGCCATCCTACCCTCCCTTATTTTACGCAAACCTTCAAGCTGGAGAAGTATAGTGAAGTACAAGCTGTTTTTTCAAACGCAACATATGAACCTTATGATAAAACGCCTTCTATAGATGACGGTCTTTTATCTGAAGATATTAATATACGTGTGGCGGTAGAGAAATCCCGCTCTGATTATTTTGGAAAAATAGCGTTTATCCCTATTCGAAAATCGGGTAATAGTTACGAACGATTAGTGTCTTTTGAAATCCGCCTTTCATACCGCCCACAAACGCCACCATCCGCAAACCGCGGAGGACACACCTATACTTCTGCGCTTTCTGATGGAGACATTTATAAATTTGAAGTAACCGAAACTGGCATCTACAAACTGGATTATAATTTTCTCAAGAATGAATTGGGAGTGGATGTAGACAATATCGATCCACGCAACATAAAATTACTTGGAAATGGCGGAGGTGTATTGCCAGAACGTGTAGAAACAGAAAGACCAGATGACCTAATAGAAAATGCCGTTTTTATTGCAGGCGAAACAGATGGCAACTTCAATGAAGGTGATTATATTCTTTTTTATGGACAAGGAGCCAGCGTCTGGCAGTTCGACGAAGAGAACGGAACATTTAATCACCCTACCAATTTTTATGATACCAAGAATTATTATTTTTTAAAAATAAGCCCAGGGAATGGGCTAAGAATAAGTGACCAAGCCTCTGCAAGCGGCAGTACTTATACTTCAACCACTTTTGATGATTTCATCAAGTATGAGCAAGACATTTTCAACTTAATGCATGACTGGTCCTTTGGGCAAGGATCGGGCAGGAATTTTTATGGAGACTATTTCAAAGTGAAGGTGGATGAAGATTACTCTGATGAATTCCAGGTTCAAAATTTAGTGCCTAATGCTCCAGCTAAGCTTAAAGCAGTTTTTGCTGGCAGGATAGAAACAGGATCGTTTGGTCGTTTTGTTGTGACGGCCAATGGCACCAATTTTAGCACCAGCAATTTTGGAACTACTGGAGGCGGCTCTGTAGACACCTATGCTTACCAACAGGTAATTGACCAAGAATTTGTGCCGACAGGAGGTCAATTTGACATCAAACTGAAATTCGAAAAAGGAGGAGCTTCGTTCAATGAGGGTTGGTTGGACTATATGCAACTCAATTTCCGCAGGCAGCTTTCATTCGTTGACAATCAAATGATTTTCAGAGATGTGCAGACTCTTGGCAATGATGTGAGTACGTTCAAACTGGCCAATGCCTCAGGAAATATTGAAATATGGAACATTACCGATCCGCTGATACCGGCCAGACAAAATACCAGTATAAACGGCTCTGAACTCTCATTTGCCACGAGCACTACTTCTCTCAAGGAATTTATAGCATTCAATACCAACTCCGGATTCCTGACGGCTTCCGCCATTTCAAATGAAAAAATACCTAATCAAAATATCCATGCCATTGATCAGGTGAATATGGCGATTATTTATCCAAAAGAATTTGAATCAGAGGCAATGAGGTTGGCAGAGCACAGAGAAAATTTTGATGGGTTGGAAGTAGCCCTTGTCGAGATAGGGCAATTATATAATGAGTTTTCATCGGGCCGAAAAGATGGCAGCTCTATCAGGGATTTTGCGGTTATGCTATTAGAACGAAACCCTGACGGTTTTCATTCGCTTCTACTCTTTGGTGACGGCTCTTTCGACCCTAGGGACATTTACAAATTGGGAGGAGATTTCATCCCTGTTTATGAAACCATCAGCTCACTAAGCCCCATTTCATCATTCCCTTCTGACGATTACTATGGCTTGCTGAGTGAGGGTGAAGGTGACAATATTAATGTAGGATTGCTAGATATTGGAGTAGGGCGATTTCCTGTAAAGACGCTTGCCGAAGCCACCTCAATTGTCAACAAGATCATCTCTTATGATATTGAACCAGAAAAT
The DNA here is from genome assembly GCA_942490835.1 of uncultured Saprospiraceae bacterium. Taxonomy (GTDB): domain Bacteria; phylum Bacteroidota; class Bacteroidia; order Chitinophagales; family Saprospiraceae; genus UBA6168. The sequence continues at coordinate 115,370 of CALNYY010000087.1, read as the reverse complement.
TTCAGAGATTGGAGGAACAGGATTCTTTTTATTGGCGATGACGAGGATAATAACACACACACTTTGGACGCAAATGGCATTGCTGACCACATTGGCAATAAAAATAAAAATCTCAATGTAGACAAAGTTTACCTTGATGCATTCCCTCAGGTTTCCACCCCAGGGGGCACAAGGGTGCCACTTGCCACAGAAGCAATGAACAACAACATGTTCAAAGGATTGTTGGCAATGGTCTATCTCGGACACGGCGGATCAAAGGGCTGGACTCAGGAACGAGTACTTAAAATTGAAGACATTCTAAGCTGGTCCAATATTGACCGAATGCCATTAATCATAACTGCAACCTGCTCATTTTCAGGATTTGACAATCCCGCATTCACCAGTGGTGGCGAGTTATGCTTTTTAAATGAAAAAGGAGGAGCAATTGGCTTATATACTACTGTACGACCTGTTTTTGCCAATGCAAATGAAGCTTTGACAAGAGCATCAGTAGATACACTTTTCTATAAATTCAACAATGAACTACCTACACTGGGCGAGGTACTCCGAATCAGCAAAAACAAAGTTGGCAGCGCTTCCAATTCCCGGAAATTCTTACTCATTGGAGATCCTTCACAAAAACTTGCTTTACCTAATTACCAAGTCGCCACAACTAAAATAAATGGAAAGGACGTTTCACTTGCTGCTGTCGACACCATCCGCTCATTGCAGAAAGTAACTATTGAGGGTGAAGTTCAAGACGATTTTGGCAACTTGATGAGCAGTTTCAACGGCATTGTTTATCCGACCGTTTTTGATAAGAAAGTTACTTATCAGACTCTTGGGCAAGATGCCAGCAGCCCAGTTTTTCCTTTTGACCTTCAAAAAAATATTATTTTCAAAGGCAGGGCAAGTGTCACCAATGGTAAATTTTCTTTCACTTTCGTAGTGCCAAAAGATATTGACTACAACTATGGCACCTGCAAGCTAAGTTATTACGCTTCGGATGAAGCAAACTTGGAAGATGCAGCAGGAAACTATCAAGACGTTGTGGTTGGAGGCACCGATCCAGATGCGCTTGCCGATGATCGTGGCCCACAAGTCGAAGTGTTTATGGATGATGAAAGCTTTGTTTTCGGCGGCATCACCAGTGCTGATCCTTTGCTGTTAGTTAAGCTGGAAGACGATAATGGCATAAATGTAGTAGGTAATGCTATCGGCCATGACCTGAACGGGGTTATGGATAATAATTCGCAGAACTACAACTATGTTCTGAACGACTTTTACGAGGCAGCTATTGACGACCATACAAAAGGCGAAGTAAGATATCCGCTTTACGATATTCCAGAAGGCCGTCATGCAATTAAAGTGACTGCTTGGGACATAGCCAACAACCCAGCAGAAGGTTTCACTGAATTTGTTGTTGTTTCTTCGGAACAGACTGCGCTCGAACACGTATTGAATTATCCAAATCCGTTCACCACTTCCACCTGTTTCCAATTTGAATTAAATCCTGCGCGGCCTGGTGTCGAGCTTGATGCCATTGTCCAGATTTATACTATTTCCGGGCGTTTGATAAAAACTCTGGAGGAAAGAATAATTTTTGAAGGGCGGCGTTTAGGGAGCGACAATTGTGTCCGCTGGGATGGCCGCGACGATTACGGCGACCCACTGGCCAAAGGGGTTTATCTTTATAAAGTTAAGATCCAAAGCCCGAATACTGGCCAAACCTTATTAGAAGGGGAGAGTGAATTTGAAAAGCTGGTTATTCTTAAATAATGATTAAAGATAAATGACGAATTATTAATCATTAGCCACTTATCATTAGTCATTAAAATATGCCCTCCCTATATTTGCGAACTTTTTTAAAAAATTGAATCTATCTCATGAAAGGTTTACTTCTGAAGATTGCTTGTTTAATGATTCTCGGCATCATGATTTTGCCAGAGAACACCAACGCCCAGTGTTTCTATGATTCCAATGGAAACCTTGTGAACCCTGATGGTTCAGAATGCATCAACACCATCCTGACAGCCGTTCCTTTTCTAAGGATTGTTTCAGATGCACGATCTGGCGCAATGGGAGATGTTGGAATTGGAATATCGCCAGATGCGAATGCAATGCATTTTAACCAGTCTAAACTGGTTTTGGCCGAAGATCCAATTGGCGTATCTGCCACTTACACTCCATGGCTTCGATCCTTGGGCCTCAATGATGTCTACCTCGCATACCTAACTGGATACTACAAATTCAATGACCTTCAGGCATTTGGATTAGGCCTCCGTTATTTTGCACTTGGCGATATCAATTTTACGGATGAAAATGGCAACCCAACTGGTACTGGCCGCCCAAATGAATTTGAAGTAACAGCGGCATACTCAAGGAAATTAAGTGACAAACTGACTGCAGCGGTAGGTGCAAAATTCATTTATTCAAACTTGGCTTCTGGCCAGCAGGTAGAAGGACAAACAATTGACGCTGGAACAGCAGGTGCAGCAGATATTTCTTTCACTTATGCTACAGAAATTGAAGCGAACGGAAATCCAAGTGACCTTATGATCGGGTTAGCCATTTCAAATATCGGATCAAAAATCACTTACACCAATGCTGCCAACCAACAAAAGGATTTCCTTCCTGCCAATATGGGATTAGGTGGTGCATGGACTATCAATTTTGACAACTATAACAGCTTGACTTTGGCTACCGACATTAATAAGCTCTTGGTGCCTACTCGTTGTTTCGATAACGACCAAACAATGGATGTGGATGAGTGCGATCTCGATGAAAATGGAGTTGCTGACTGGCGGGAAGAATCGCCTATTGGAGGTGTATTTTCTTCTTTCGGAGATGCACCAGGTGGATTTGATGAAGAATTAAAAGAACTTATGTATTCCTTCGGATTGGAATATTGGTATGACAAGCAGTTTGCCGTACGTGCAGGATATTTCACTGAAAGCCGCACCAAAGGTGATCGCCATTATTTCACCGTAGGTCTTGGTTTGAAATACAATATCTTCGGATTGAATTTTTCTTACTTGGTGCCTACAACCAATCAGCGCAACCCGCTTGACAATACACTTCGCTTTTCTTTGCTTTTCGATTTCGGAGCATTTTCAGGTGAAGGTGTTGATAATTAGTGATGAGTGCAGAGAGCAGAGTGACGAGTGTTGGGTTAAGAGTAAAAAATAGGCTTCTTGGATTTTCCCAAGAAGCCTATTTTCATTTAATACTTTGCTCTCGTCACTTGTCACTCTACATGCATCATTTATTTTTCAAATATTCCTCATATCCAATTCTCTCCAACTTCTCATACTTCACAGCCACTCCTTCTGCAAGCTCCTTCTTATAAGCAATCATTTTTTCTAAAAGATCAGCATCACTCGTAGCCATAATCTCAGCTGCAAGCAATCCTGCATTTTTGGCAGCATTAAGCGCAACTGTTGCTACTGGAACACCATTTGGCATTTGTAAAATAGACAAGACAGAATCCCAACCATCAATAGAATTAGATGACTTAATGGGGACACCAATAACTGGCAGCGGTGTTAGAGAAGCTACCATTCCTGGCAAGTGCGCTGCGCCGCCAGCTCCTGCGATTATTACTTTGACACCACGTGTGTGCGCTTTTTTTGCAAACTCAAACATTCGTTCAGGAGTCCGGTGAGCCGAAACGATAGTGAGTTCAAAAGCCACACTTAATTCCGTTAGCACATCAGCAGCTTGCCGCATGATCGGCAGATCGGAATCGCTGCCCATTATAATTGAAATCATAGTTCTTTTTTATGAAATAATTTTTAGTGTTTCTTTCACTTTCCTTGCCTTTGTCTTTGCCTGCTCAATATCGGCATCCAATACCGTTACATGCCCCATTTTTCGATAAGGCTTAGTATCAGCCTTTCCGTACAAATGCACTTTTACGCCTTCAATAGCCATGCATTCTTCCAATCCCATATAATCAACAGGCCCGGTATAGTCAGGGTCGCCCAATAGGTTGACCATAACTGACGCCGTTTTCATTTTGGTGCTTCCCAGCGGCAAATTCAATATTCCTCTTAAATGCTGCTGATACTGTGATGTATAGCAACTATCGATGGTATGGTGACCGCTATTGTGTGGACGAGGAGCAACTTCATTTATAAGCAACTCCCCGCTTTTTGAAAGAAAGAGCTCTACTGCCAATAAACCGCAAATACCATAAGCTTCTATCGTTGCAATGGCCAATTCCTCAGCCTTTTTTTCAATTTCTTCACTGAGCCCTGCCGGGCAAATAAGGAACTCAACCAAATTGGCAACTGGGTTAAATTCCATTGCAACGGCCGGAAATGCTTTTACTTCTCCAGCTTCATTTCGAGCGACTACTACTGCTATCTCTGTGTCAATATCCACCAATTCTTCCACCATGGAAGGATCCGGCAAGATAAGAGGAAGGTCTGCTTCCGAGCGGATCACTGCTACCCCTTTCCCATCATAACCAGCCTCTCTTGATTTTTGGACAAAAGGGTATTGGAGCTTGCCATTTTTTAGAGCCGCCTTAATGGCCTCTCCACTTTCCCACAGTGCAAAAGGCGAAGTTGGTAAATTATTATTTTTATAAAACTCCTTTTGCAGCCCCTTATCCTTGATAATATTCAACGCTTTTGGAGAAGGGTGAACTTTTACGCCTTCCTCTTCCAATTTTAATAATGCATCCGTATTGACGTGTTCAATTTCTATCGTGAGCACATCCACCTGCTTGCCAAAATTGTACACATCGTCAAAGTCTTTGAAATTTCCTTCTATAAAATGTGATACGACAGGCCCAGCGGGAAAAGTATTCGAAGTGTCCAAAGCCCAGGTCGTCAAATCCCAATTATGCGCAGCCAATGAAAGCATTTTGCCAAGTTGGCCTCCGCCCAACATGCCGACTTTTATCTCATTAATTTTCATGGCGCAAATGTAAAATAAGAAACCAGAAGTTGCACTTCTGTCACACGTAAGTACAACTTCCGGCAACAATTTAAAGCCACAGATAAAAAGGGAGGTGTATATTTCCCGAAATTTGATGTTTCCAATGAGTCATACCCATTCGAGGGGATTTTCAAAAAGGATCAAAAGGAGATATCGAATATTCCTGCAAGGCTAAAATTTCAACATGGAAAACAGAGACATTTTCAAAAACCTAAAAATAATCGAGCTTGCAAGCGTATTGGCAGGCCCTGCTGTTGGTCAATTCTTTGCAGAGCTGGGTGCTTCTGTTATAAAAATTGAAAACAGCAAAACCGGCGGCGATGTGACCAGAAAATGGAAATTGCCACAAGAAAATAAAAGCGCCTCTTTTTCAGCATATTATCACAGCACAAATTGGGGGAAAGAAATATTATTGCTTGACTTGTCCAATGACCTGGAAAATAAAAAAGCAATTGAATTAATTACTGATGCAGACATTTTAATTGCCAATTTTAAAAGCGGGTCAGCCGAAAAATTAAATATGGATTATGATTTTTTAAAAAAAATAAATCCTAAATTAATTTATGCCAATATAACTGCTTATGGAGAAGGCGACGACACACCAGGTTTCGATGTTTTATTGCAGGCAGAAACAGGGTTTTTATTTATGAATGGGGAACCGAATAGAAACCCTGTAAAAATGCCAGTCGCATTAATTGATATTTTAGCAGCACATCAATTAAAAGAAGCCATTTTAATTGCACTATTAAAAAGAAAAGAAACAAATAAAGGAAGCTTCACTTCCGTATCGCTTGTAAAATCAGCCATCGCAGCTTTGGCCAATCAAGCTTCTAACTGGCTAAATGTCAATCATATTCCTCAACGCATGGGCACTCAACATCCGAATATTTCTCCTTATGGAGATATTTTTACAACAAAAAATAATAGGGAGATAATATTGGCAATTGGCACTGAAAAACAATTTTCAGAACTCTGCGACATTTTAAATTTATCCGATTTAAAAAACGATGAACGGTTTTCAACTAATGCATCCCGTGTGAAAAATAGAATCCAATTAATAGAATTATTGCAGAATGGGTTTTCAAATTTTAAACAACAAAATTTATTGAAAAAATTTAAAGAAAATAAAGTCCCTGCAGGAGTCATCCGAAATATGGAACAAGTATTTGAATTGCCACAAGCCCAAGAAATGATTTTGGAAAATAAATATGGCGGCAAATGTGTACGGACAGCGGCGTTCGAAATAAATTGATGCTTATTTTACCGATATTACATTTTCAAGCCAAAAGCTAAATGCAAACAGCCAACCGCCCTCTTAATATCTCACACAAACATTTTTCGCCTCAGTAAAGAAGCGCAGTGCCTCCGTTCCGCCTTCTCGGCCAACGCCAGAATTTTTCACACCACCAAAAGGTGTCCTCAGGTCGCGGAGCAGCCAACAATTGATCCATACAATTCCAGCCTCAATTTTTTCTGCCATACGGCTGGCACGCTGAATATCCTGCGTCCAAATGGTGGAAGCAAGTCCATATTGAACTCCATTGGCGAGTTCGAGTGCCTCCTCTTCCGTATCGAATGGCTGAAGCGTAATGACTGGGCCAAAAATTTCCTCTTGATTCGTGCGGCAATGATTCGGCAGACCCTCGACTACAGCCGGAGTCAAATAATATCCCTCCGAGCATTCGCCTTCTGGAGAGACCGCCTCTCCACCACAAAGTACTGTTCCACCTTCTTCTTTAGCAAGTTCAAGATAGCTCATCACTTTCTCCCGATGTTGTTTCGACACAAGCGCACCTTGTACTGTATCTTCTTCAAACGGATTACCTACTTTAAGCGCTTTTGCTCTTTTCACCAGCTCATCCCTGAATTTTTCATAAATCGGCCTTTCGATATAAACCCTTGATCCACAAAGGCAAATCTGACCGTTATTGGCAAAAGAGGAGCGAACGGTCGTACGAACAGCTCGTTCAAAATCACAATCCGCAAAAATCACATTTGGGTTTTTCCCGCCTAATTCAAGCGATAATTTTTTAAACATAGGCGCAGCAGTCCGGGCAAGTATTTTCCCAGTATTGGTGCCCCCTGTAAAAGAAATTGCCTTAATTTTTGGATGCTCCACGATTGCCTGGCCAGCTTTTGGCCCAAGCCCATGCACAATATTCAACACACCATCCGGCAGGCCAGCTTCCTTACATATTTTAGAAAAAAGATAGGCAGTCATCGGCGTCATTTCCGAAGGCTTGGCCACCACGCAGTTGCCAGTAGCGAGGGCGGGCGCTATTTTCCAGGTAAAAAGATAAAGCGGCAAGTTCCAGGGAGAGATGCAACCCACGACCCCAATCGGTTGACGGAGCGTATAATTAACTGCCAACCCTTCCATGTGGTGCGATTCAGAACTATAGTGCAAAATGGCCGTTGCGAAAAAACGAATGTTGGACTCTGCACGGGGAATATCTACCGAGCGAGAAAGAGAAATAGCTTTCCCCGAATCACGACTCTCTGCCTGTGCCAATTCCTCCATATTTTCCCTTATCAAATCAGCGATACGATTCATAATTCGGTAACGCTCTTCCACCCCACAAGTCGACCATTTTGGATAAGCACTTCTGGCAGCAGCAACGGCAGCCTCTACATCCCTTTCATTTGAATCAGGAATATGGGAATAGACTTTTCCGGTAGATGGATTGAAATTGTCAAGGTAGCCGCCGGACTGGGCTGGAATGTGCTCACCGTTTATGTAATTCGCTATTTTTATCATGGTCAATAATGTACGGCGAATCCCCAGATTCGCTATATATAGTCTGAACAAAGAGCGAATCTGGGGATTCGCCGTACTATTGTCAACTCAAAATTGTCCCGCTGCCTCCCTGTAAATCACTTCCAATAGAGTTTGTCCAACAGCACGTAAGGTGCGGACATCTATCACATCCATATTGTCGCCGTGGGTGTGCCAATGCGTACCAAAACTTACACTTGACCCAGGAGGCTTGGGCATGCCGATGATATCCAACATGGGGATTTTAGCAATGGTGTTCACAAACAAATGATCGTCGGTAACCGTCCCGGCTTTTTCATCCACGAAAAATCGGCCATATCCTAATTGCTGCCCCAAAGCCCATATTTTATTGACTTCCTTTGGAGCAAAATTCATGGAAACGCCTTCTTTTGGGAAACGTGCATTGCGAGCACCAACCATATCCAAGAGGATTCCATACTTCGGATTATACCCTTTCGGAACAATGTTTTTTGACCAATATTGGGAGCCGAGACACCAGCTTTCGGGATTGGGGACTTCGTCACTGTCGTCGCCGTAATCTTCTGCATCAAACAATACAAAATCAACCCCAATATCAACTGGCGCAGCTTGCAGCTGCCGAGCTATTTCAAATAAAACGCCTACCCCGCTACCTCCATCGTCGGCGCCTAATATAGGTTCATTCCGTCGTTCCTTATTCAATGGCGAATCAGCGATATGGCGGCTATCCCAATGGGCTGCCAGCATGATTCTTTTTCCTGCCGAAGGGTTGAACTGTGCAATGATATTGAAGCCATTCAGCATTTCACCATTATATGCTTTTGCCTGAAATGGCTGTTCCATCACTTTCAATCCAAAGCTTTCAAGTTTACCAACCATCCAGTTTTTACAAGCAACATGCCCACTTGAATTGGGCATCCTTGGGCCAAATGCGACTTGTTTTTCAACAAAAGAAAAAGCGGAATCTCGGTCAAATTTAGGGACTTGGATCGATATAGGTGCGGGGTTAGGAGAAGGTGCAGGCGGTTTGGGATCTGACTTACATCCTGCCCACGCAAGGAGCACCAAAGCCAATAAGCCGCCAATAATTTTTTGTGATAAATACATCCGTAAAACGATTAGGAATTGATTGGCGGCAAAGGTAGCCAAATTCCAAAAGGACATGAGATATGCGTGTAAAACAAATTGCACATTTTAGATATTCTCTCCATCTTAACATTCATTGATTTCAAGGGGTTTAAACCCCTTGGTAGATATCAGATACCTTATTGAATGTCAGGTTTGTACAATTTGTTACACACGCATGAGATATAAGAAAATGCATTTGGTTAGTAACTGACGACTAAAAGCTAATAACCAATGGCCAACTACATTTATGCTGCCTCCCTTTTATTCACAAAAGCGAAAACAACCGACATCAACAATCCCCCGATAACAACATCTTTTACATAAAGAGAAAGGAAAAAATCAATCGGATCTTTATCGATGCTACCGCCAGTAGTAAAAGCCATGCGAGCAGGTGCAAAGTCGGTGTTGAAAGCTGTGAGGAAGATATAAAAAAGCAAGCCACAGATCGGAATAAAAATCAAAGTCATAATAGCCGATGCCCAAAACCCTTGTTTCCATGACATCACTCCGCCAAGGTCGTGTTCCCGCTTTTCACGAGTTACCATATAATAGCTGATAACCGCGAGAAGGATAACGACAATACGGTTGGCGATTACCCAGGTCGGCATTTTTTCGAGCGTTTGTAGCCCCAGTAATTTTTCAATGAAAAGCCAGATGAAGATTAAGATAGCGCAGATAACGGCCCATTTAGTTTCCGTTTTCATGGTGTTGATTTTTCGTGAATGAGTGAGTTGTCGTGCTAAAGGTAATGAGAAAAAATCAATGAGAGAGTGAGTAAATGAAAGAATGAGTGAATGAGTCTCACACTCTTTTGTGTCACTCGCATTTTTTGCGTTCAAATATTTCCCCATCCAAAAAATCCGCCCTATCTTCCTCCCCGTTAACCTTTTTCAACAAACCAAAATACCCTGAAAAATGCTCAATTGGCGCGAGCTCCCCTTTGTGCGGCTATTGATTTTTTTTATTGCCGGCATCCTCACTTCGTTTTATTTCAGCCTCGATCATGCTTTACTGTTCATTACAACTTTAATGATTTTATGGCCTATATGGCAATACAAAAAAAAGCAGCGAAATTTCAAAAAACGTTGGCTGTTCGGATTCTTAGGCTGCCTTGCTCTTTTTTTGGTTGGCTTTCATATTACCTATCTCCACGATGACCGAAACAGCACACAGCATTTTCAACAATCTATCTTAGAAAAGGACAATACCGTATTAGTTGAAGTAGTGGACGCACCTATCCACAAAGGGAAATGGGTACGTTTGAAACTTTCGGTATTTGGAATCGGAAAGGCAGACAGCCTCATTGATTGCAGCGGAAACCTGCTTGCATATATCTCCAGAACTGAAAGCTCAGAAGCTATAACTTATGGCGATCTATTGTCGCTCCAATCTGACCCAACAGCTATTGCCCCGCCCAAAAACCCTCATTCTTTTGACTTCCAGCGCTATTTACATTTTCAAAATATTCATTTTCAAACATTTGTGAGGGAAGGCCAGTGGCAAGTACTGAGCAAAGAACATGGTTCCGTTTTGTTCAAAAATGCTATTTCGTTGCAGTCTTATTTTTTAAGTACGCTTCGCAAACATTTACCCACAGAAAAAGAATTTGCAGTTGGCTCCGCTCTTATACTTGGTTACCGCGACGAAATACCGGAAGAAGTGCAGACAGCCTATTCACAAACTGGTGCCATGCACGTACTCGCCGTATCCGGTTTGCATGTGGGAATTGTATTTCTCATTTTCAATTTTTTCCTGAAAAAAATAAAAATTGACAGCTTCGCATGGAGCATCGCAAAAGTGCTGATTCTGCTGGCGGTTATCTGGTCATTTGCACTCGTGACGGGTGCGTCACCATCTGTTATGCGGGCAGCGGTCATGTTTTCATTCCTCAATGTCGGCCTCACCTTCAAACGGTTTTCCAGCATTTACAATACCCTTGCAGCAAGCGCTTTTTTCATGCTGATCTACGACCCTTACTTGATAGCTAGTGTGGGATTTCAATTATCCTATCTCGCCGTTTTGGGTATTGTATATTTTCAACCAAAAATTGCTGGTCTATGGAAAATCAAAAATCCCTTGGCCAACTATTTATGGCAGCTCGCCTGTGTTTCTTTGGCTGCTCAATTGATGACTCTTCCCCTCACTTTTTATTATTTCAATCAACTCCCAATCTACTTCTGGCTGACTGGGCTGATTCTCGTGCCATTGGCTGGACTTGAGTTGGGAGCAGGAATTGCACTACTGCTTTTTGAAGTTGTTTGTCCACCTTTAGCTGTTGCATTTGGCAAAGTGCTTTTTGGTATGTTATGGCTTGGCAATAAGTGCGTTTTTCTCATTCAACAACTCCCAGTTGCGGTAGTAGAAGGCATCTGGATCGGAGGCCTTTTGGTGTTTTTGTTATACCTGCTTATTACAAGTTCGATGCTCGCCATTTCTTCTGGAAAATATAAATGGGTTGTGACAGGCTTGGGATTGGGTGTTGTCATCAGCTTGCATTTTGCCTTCAAAGGCATTGAACGTCAGCACACCAAACAAATGGTGGTGTACAGTATTTATGGTCATACCGCTATTGACTTTATTGATGGGGAAAAAGTGTTCTCCCTCACAGATATGAACATGGAGGAAAAACCGCACAGATTTGCCACACAAGGCCACCGCTATGCGATAGGGGCAAAAGATGTCAACCATTTACACATAGAAACAGAAGAGGAGAAAATCTTCGATCAGTTTTATTATAAAACAGACTTTGCCCAATTTTATAATACCAAATTGGCCATCATTGATCGACCACTCCCTTTTAATAATTCAACCAAATTGTCCATTGATTATATCCTCCTCCGAAACAGCCCCAAGCTTTTGGTGGAAGAACTATCCAAGCATTTTGATTTCAAAATGATCCTCTTAGATTCTTCCAATAAAAAATGGCAGGTGGAAAAATGGAAGTCCGAATGCGAAAAGCTGGGCGTGCAATTTTATGACATAAATGAACAAGGGGCGTTTGTTCTGGATTTAGAATAATTGCTTAAATTGGTGTTTGTATTTTTTGGCAGTGTTGCCAAATGTAGCTAAAAGAAGAATCCCATATTTCAATTCAGCCCAAGGGGTTATAACCCCTTGAACAAAGGCATCTTACATTTTTCGGCACTACCCATTGTTCGCACAAAAAAACAGGCTATGAAGCTATCTAAAACTATTCTCGCCGCGCTGGCACTCTCGGCCCTCACCTTTTATGAAGCAAATTCTCAATGTGACAATTCGGCTATAGATTGTATTTCAGCAAATAAAATAAAAGCTGCCGTCTGTACAGGTGGCGATTTCTTTTGGGACAGGAGTGATGGCAAGTTCATAGTGCCATATGTGCCGGGGAAATCCCCAGAGACCTCGACATTTTATGCGGCAGGACTTTGGCTTGGAGGGTTTGATGCAGGTGGCAACCTCAAAACGGCATGCCAAGTGTACGGAAATGCCAACGGCATTGCAGACTTTTGGGCTGGCCCTATTGATGATTCTTCTCACAATGTATTACCTGATGGTTGTGAAAAATTTAACCATGTTTGGAAAACAAACAGGGCAAGTATTTTACAGGTAATTGAAGACTTTGAAGACAATGGAATTATTGATTCCGAGTTGCCCCCTTCAATTCTAAAATGGCCCGCAAAAGGCAACCCACATTTTGAAGTAGCAATGGGTTTTGCCCTCCCTGACCAAGAGCTTGCTCCATTTTTTGATAGAAATGGGAACGACTTATTCGAGCCTTTAAATGGTGAATTTCCAATTATAGGTCAAGACTTTCAAGCTATAATTCCCGATGAACTGACCTGGACTGTTTTTAATGATGTTCAGGATAACCACCTTGAAACCGGAGGCGCACCACTTGGTGTAGAGGTTCATTTTATGACCTTTGCCTTTAATTGCTCTGATAACGAGGTGCTCAATTACACCGTTTTTACCCGCCATAAAGTTTTTAATAAATCAGCGGAAGACTTGTTTAATTTCAGGACAGCTATTGGAGCAGATATAGATATAGGGTGTTTCAACGATGATTATTTTGGTTGTGACACTATTCTCAATACTGCCTACCTATACAATAAAGACAACAATGACACGGATACCTATTGCCCAAATGTAGGCGTCTACGGCGAGAACCCTCCAGTCCAAACTGTTACCTTTCTCAATCAAAAATTGGAAAAATTATCGGTTCATTATGACCTATCTTCTATTGATCCTCCCCCATCACTGTCCACAATGAAACCTACAGTTGATTTTGAATTTTACAATTTACTAAATGGTCGATGGCGAGATGGAACTCCCATTACTTTTGGCAATAGTGGTTATGATACTTCAAGCACCGAATTCGTAAACCATCTCTTTTTCGACAACCCAAATAATCAACTTGGCTGGTCTCAACGAGCACTCCACCTACCCGATTGGGAGCCAAATATTGTAATGTCATTTGGCTTGGACACTCTGTCAAAAGGTAATAATGTTGTTTTAGACGCAGCCTACTCTTATCATCGTCAGCCTGATTCCAATTTCATTGGAAATGTAAATGTGGCACTTACCAACGTCACATTGATTCAAGATTTTTATGAAAACGGCTTGATCAGTTCATGTTCACAGTCTTTATTCTGCCAATCAGATTGTGTGTGGCCAGGTGATGCCAATAATGATGGCGTCGTCAAAAATGATGATTTACTTTATTTGGGCATTGGTATGGGAAATAATGCAAATGGACCAGCACGTGCCCCTGCCTCAATAATTTGGTCACCGAACAATGCTGAATCGTGGAATCAAAGTTCTGGGATGATAGATCAAAAACACCAAGATTGCAACGGTGACGGTACTGTTAGTGAACTCGACTGGCATATAATAGAAACAAATTACGGCGAACACCGTCCCAACTATTCACCAATTGAAACATTAGCTCCTTATGCTCAGGACGAACTTTATCTCGATATAAACAAAGCTGAGATTTATACTTCCAGTACAACTCTCCAAAGAACCATTAATGCCAAAATTTTTATAGGCACTCAGGCAACTCCAATAAATGAACTTTACGGATTATCTTTTACAATAAAATATGACACTAGCATTTGGGAAAAATCACCTGGCCTTTCTATTCTGAACTTAAAAGAGAATTCCCCTTTAGGCAATTCAAACGAAGTTATGGTTATTGAAAAAGTCTTTCCAAATGAAGGGCGAATTGAAGTTGCTATTTCCAGAAAGGATGGAGCAGCATTTAGCAATGTATTTGGCGAGATAGGAAACATTAGAATAGCCCTTAAAGAAAACGCTGCAACAGGAAATCCGAATGGGATGCAGAATCTGTTTTTTCAATTTTATGACGCCGATGGTATTGATGGGCAAGACAGTATTTTTCAGCTCGGAGCAACATCAGACATTGTCGTAGGTAAGGATATGGCATACGACAGTACGCTTACTTATTCTCCAGAAAATCAAAATTCAAAATTCCCTCTCACCATTTCCCCAAATCCTACCAACGGTACATTTGACCTTTATTTTGATAAAACAAGTGCACCGTCGAAGGTAAGCTTGTTCGATTTTAATGGGAAAAATATTTTATCAGAAGAAATCCCCAAAGGTTTTGAGCAGCATCGTTTTAATCTTTCTGGCCAGCTTCCTTCAGGTATTTATGTTGTGAAATGGACCTTGGCTGATGGACGATTTACCGCGAGAAAATTAATCCTAAAATAAAGTTGCTTCTCACCAAGGGATTGACTGTCCCTTGGACTATTTTTATACTTTTAAATTTAATGTTATGAAGCTATCTAAAACTATTCTCACAGCGCTGGCATTTTCAGCGCTCATTTATGCTGATGCAAATTCCCAATGTGACAATTCGGCTATAGACTATATCAATGGCAACGAGGTGAGGGCCACGATATTAAACGATGGTGCATTTTTTTGGGATCGAAATGATGGGAAATTTTTAGTCCCATTTGCCTTAGGCGAAAACCCAACAAGTACCATTTTTGCTGCGGCTTTATGGCTTGGAGGAATTGATAACACAGGTCAGCTTAAAGTTTCATGGAACGGCTGGGGTACGCGGTATATTCCTGGTCCAATTGATGATAGCACTTTGGCTGTTTTAGAAGATAGTTGCCAAAATTTTGATAATATATGGAAGGTTAGCAGGGAGGATATTTTATCTATAAAGGAAGATTTTGAGGACAATGGAATTATCGAAAATCCGATTCCTCATAGCATAAAGAAATGGCCAGGGAAAGGCAATCCATTTTTTGAAAACATTTTTGGCTTTTTATTGCCAGATCAAGAATTAGCTCCTTTTTTCGACCGCAATAACAACGGTTTGTTTGAGCCTTCTAACGGTGAATATCCCGTAATTGACCCTTCGTTCCCAAATGTGATTCCCAATGAAATAACATGGTCTGTTTTTAACCAAACTGTTGAAGAGAATAGCCAGTACAGCGAACTGGCTATAAAAGCGGAAATCCATTTTATGACCTATGCTTTCAATTGTGATGAATATGACCCATTAAATTATACTGTTTTTACCCGGCACAAATTACTCAATAAGTCTGGAGGGGATTTATCCGAGTTTAAAATAGGTATATGGATGGACGCCGATTTAGGCTGTTTTTTTGATGATTATTTTGGCTGTGACACCCTTTTAAATACTCAATATATCTACAACAGTGACAATGAAGACGGTGCTGAGCCACAGTGTATCGGCATTCCTACCTACGGTGAAAACCCTCCCGTCCAGGCAGTTACTTTTCTCAACCAGAAAATGGGCAATCTAAATTACTTTAATCGTGCCCCCTTTGGCAATCCACCACCAGCCACAGTAGAGCCAGAAAATGCTACTGAATTTTATAATTATCTAACAGGAAAATGGCGAGATGGAACGCCAATGACTTTAGGAGGTAGTGGATGTAACCCTACTAATATAGAGTCATCCAATTATGTGTTCCATAGCCTCCCAACTGATCCAAACGGCTGGAACATGGTTAATGTCCAATTGCCACATTATGATTGGCAGACAGTTATGTCTACAGAATCAATAAGCTTTCCAGAAGGCGGACAATTAATCCTCGATGCCGCTTACTCTTATCACCGCCAGCCCGGCGCTAACTACCTCGAAAACGTAAACGTCGCCCTCTCGGAAATTCCTTCCATTCAGGAATATTACAACAATGGCTTTTCGGGTAGTTGCTCCCAAGTTGTCAGGACGAAAGAATCTTTTGATAACAAAATCAATCCCACCATTTCCCCCAACCCTTCCAATGGAACATTTGATCTCGATTTTGAAAAGACAAGTACCCCATCTGAGATAAGCTTGTTCGATTTTAGTGGGAACATGATTACACTGGAAGAAATCCCCCCCAACTCTGACTCTCACACCATCGATCTCGGCGGCCAATTGCAGACAGGTATCTATTTTATCAAGCACACCTTTCCAGATGGGAAATTTTCAATGAAAAAGCTGATTGTAAAATAGCCTTATCTTTGCGGCCAGAATCAAGTAAAAAGGCAAAAGCAGGAAGTATCACTTTTTACTTTTGCCTTTCTACTTTTTACTTGAACCATCAGTGACACCAAAAACAGTATCATTCTACACCCTCGGCTGCAAGCTGAACTATTCCGAGACCTCCAGCATTGGCAGGCTGTTCGAGGATGCTGGCTACCAAGAAGTCAAGTTCGATGACGGCGCCGACATCAGCGTGATCAACACCTGCTCCGTGACCGACTTCGCTGACCGTAAGTGCCGCCAGATCGTCCGGCGTGCTTTGCGCAAAACACCGGATGCAAAAGTGGTCGTGATCGGCTGTTATGCACAATTGAAACCACAAGAGATTTCTGAAATACCCGGCGTGGACTTGGTGCTCGGTGCCGCTGAGAAATTCCGGATTTTGGAATATGTGGAGCAGCTAGAGAAAGCCCCTGGCAAAGGCATGGTACAGGCTGGAGAGGCAACCGACTCAAAACTCAAAACTCAAAACTCAAAACTGGCACAGGTTCACGCGGGCGAGGTAACTCAAGCCAATATATTCAAACACGCATTCAGCTTCGGCGACCGCACCCGTTCATTTCTAAAAGTACAGGATGGCTGCGATTATAAATGTGCATTTTGTACTATCCCGATGGCTCGTGGTAATAGCCGAAGTGACACAGTAGAAAGTGTGGTAGAGAATGCCCAAAAGATTGCGGAAATGGGCGTCAAGGAAATCGTGTTGACTGGCGTGAATATCGGTGATTTTGGAAATGGTACAGAAGTAATAGAAGGTGTGCGCCCTAAAAAAGAAGCATTATTTATTGACCTCATAGAAGAACTGGATAAGGTGGAAGGCATAGAACGATTCCGCATTTCATCTATCGAGCCGAATCTCTGTACCAACGAGGTCATCGAATTTGTGGCACAGAGCAAACGGTTTGTCCCACATTTCCACATGCCATTACAAAGCGGCAATAACAAGCAATTAAAAATGATGCGGCGGCGCTATAAAAGGGAGCTTTATGCCGACCGAGTGTCCCATATCAAAAAGCTGATGCCGCACTGCTGTATCGGCGTAGATGTGATCGTCGGATTCCCGGGTGAGACCAAAGAGGATTTTCTGGAGACTTATAATTTTATCAACGAATTGAATATTTCATATTTACACGTTTTTACTTATTCTGAGCGTCCCAATACTTTAGCTGCTGAAATGTCTGACGCAGTATCGGTGCAAGAACGTCGTCGCAGAAATGAGATGCTGACTATTTTATCGAAGAAAAAGCGCCGCTATTTTTACGAACAATTTATTGGTGAAACAAGACCAGTACTTTTTGAAAACAGCAAAACAAAAGGCATGATGTCTGGCTTCACCGATAATTATGTAAAAATTGAAACACCGCTGAACGAAGAATTAATTAATTGCATTTCGCCAGTTAAATTGGAACAGGTAAATCCAGAAGGAAATGTGGATGCGGAAGTTACATTATCTGAATCGGCACAGTTTTAATTTTTAGTTTCATATAAATTGACTCACCTTTTATGCCCCAAATATTTTTCATCCTTTCTTTTTTCTTACTGACCAATTTTGGCAATTACCTATTTGCCCAATCCTCCCAAGAAATATATTTTGAAAAAAACATCGAACAACACCAGTTTGATGACACCAAGTACAATTCGCTTACCGAAGGGATAAATTATTCAGAAGAAAAAAAGGAAAAAGAAAAGAAAGAGGAAAAAGAACGAAGCGAACAACAATTTGAAGGGATAGGACCTATCTTAAAATTTACAATCATTATACTGGGAATCGTATTGATTGCTTTCCTTTTAATAAAAGCATTAACAGGAGATAATATTTTTTCACCGTCTGATAAAAAAATCAAACCGCTCCAGATAGATCTTGAAAAAATTGAAGAAAACCTGGAAAACGCAGAATTGGAAGACCCAATTAAACAAGCTATCTCAGATGGAAACTACTCTTTGGCTACCCGACTGTATTATTTGTTTATTTTAAAAGAATTGTCACTGCAAAAAAAAATCACCTGGAAAAAAGACAAAACGAATGGGGAATATCTCAGAGAATTGGCGGGATCTCCTTTTTTTAAAACCATACAAGAAACAACACTGGTTTTTGAAAAAATATGGTATGGTAAAATGATCGTTTCAGAACAAGATTTTTTAACGATCGAACCAATATTTTTACAAACCATTGAAACTATAAAAAGTAATTAAAAAGGCTGAGAGGCTGTATTAAAACCTGAAGTGCTGGCGAGAGAATAAGATTTTTACCCCAATTATCTTTTGATTTGAGGAGCATATCCATAGATACGTGACGAAAATCAAGAGGGAATTGGGGTAAAAAGATATTCTCGCAGACGTGCTTGAGGTTTTAAAACAGCCTCTAACATCAGGAATTACAATTTATGCCAAACAACAAAACAATATTAATCATTGGAATTATAGCTATCACACTAGCAGTGATTTCCTATATGGTAGGTTGTGACAATGGGAAAAGGCATAATTGGACGGAGCATTATTTAACAGAAGCAAAAAGCCCTTACGGCACTTCTATCATTTTTAGTTTGATGGAAGATTTTTTTCCAGATAGTAAATTACAAATAATCGAAGATAGTCTTGAATCAAATTTATTGAACAAAAAAAATATTGGCACTTATTTTTTTCTTGGTCACACGTTCTGGTTAGATTCCTTGCGCATCAACGCATTGCTTGATTTTACAAAAAGAGGAAATGATGTTTTTATTATCTCATCCATCATCGATTATGAATTAATAGACACGCTGAGTCGCAAAAATTGTATTGAATTTATATATGAACGGGATTCACTCTATTATTCGGAATATGATTACTTAATTACTGATTCGATTGTCTCATTAAATTTATTGCATCCAAATTTAACCGCTGAAAAAAGCTATTTATATAATTTTCGTTATCAATCTGCTGACGAATATTACGATTGGAATATTTTACCAACCAATCTTTTTTGTGATGACCAAACTGAGTTCGTCTCCCATGGCATGCTCAATGACAGCCTTTTCAATTTTGCTGGAATAAAATACGGAGAAGGCCATTTTTATTTCCACACCACTCCATTGGCATTTACGAATTACCACGTTGTAAAAAATGAAGGCCGGGAATATGCTGAAAAAGTTTTTTCCCATATCAACAAAGCTCCCATCCTTTGGGACAAAACAGTATGGAATCTTGATTATCCAGGTAGCAGAAGAGGATTTGGTAACAGCCCATTAAAATATGTGTTATCACAGCCATCGCTGGCCTGGGCATGGTACGTGCTCTTGGGCTTGGCAGTTTTGTATCTCCTGTTTCGAGCAAAACGACGACAACGCATCATTCCAGTTCTGGAGCAAAATGAAAATACTTCTCTTGAATTTATCAATACAATTGGCCGATTGTATTTTACCCAAAGCAATCACCGGCAACTCGCCTTGCAAAAAATGAAGCTTTTCCTCGGTTTCGTGCGGGAGCATTACAATCTATCCACCAAGGACATCAACGACCCGTTCAAAAAACAGCTTTCCACTAAGTCTGAAATCCCACTTCCGGTGATTGAGAAAATCTTCACCATCCACGAAAACATCGAACGCTCAAAATTTACTTCCGAAAATACACTGGTGACTTTTCACCAAGAAATGGAGCGGTTTTATTTGGAGTGCAAATGATGGATAAAACATTAGTCAATCAACCTCCACCAAGGCAGGAATTTCACTTTTGTACCTTCGATCATCTCTTCTGTTTCTAAAGAAAGGTTGATTACCCAATTTGCCTAGCCCCAACCAAAAGTGTGATCCCATCTTTATCAAGATTAGACCGCAATGATTCTAATAAATTTCGCCGAATTTGCATTTAACCCGATATTTTATGAAGTCTAATTGATAAAATATCGGGTTAAAACGAAAAAACATTTTACAATATATCGGGTTATTTAAAATTCCAATATCCTAAAAGTCATCGATCGTTCTCGATTCATACCGAAAACACATTAGTGACATCCCGCCAAGAGATGGAGTAGTTTTACTATGAGAACAAGTGAGTTGTCAATAGAAAACATTCGTCTGCCCCAACACAAACTGTTTCTCCCTTTATCCTACCTTTGCAACCCTTTTTTACAAAGGTTCATCTTTCTTATAATGACTTCTTAACCCAGACAAACTTTATAAACTTCTTTTGATGAAAAATTTCTTTGTTTTAATAATGGCTTCACTGCTTTTGTGGAGCTGTAGCCAGAAAACCTACCAGCCCATTTTGCTGCCTGCCGAAGTCGACCTCGACACAATGGTTGTCACGGCACCAAGACCAGAAGAATATGTGGAAGAAACTGCACCGATTGAGCCAGAATCATATGAACTTCCAGTTTACAATCCCAGCGCGAAAAGAGAGCATGACTTGCTTCATACAAAGCTTGATTTGCGGTTCGATTGGGAAAAGGAACAGGTGCTTGGAAAAGCAACGCTCACATTAAAGCCCCACTTTTATACTACGGACAAATTGACCTTGGATGCAAAAGGGTTTGAATTTCACAAAATCAACTTTGTAGGCTCTGAAGATCAGTTGAAATATGATTATGATGGTCAGATGATTACGATTGACCTTGGACGGAAATACAGCAAAGAGGAAGAACTCAAACTTTTTATTGATTACACCGCTACACCAAGCGAATCCGGGGGCAGTGATGCGATTACATCTGACAAAGGATTGTTTTTTATCAATCCAAGAAACGAAGACGGCGATAAACCACAGCAAATCTGGACTCAAGGCGAGACGGAAAACAATTCCCGCTGGTTCCCAACCATAGACAAACCAAATGAACGCTGTACCCAGGAAATGTACCTGACCGTGGAAGATCGCTTCAAGACGCTTTCCAATGGACTACTCGTTTCTTCGAAAAAAAATAATGACGGTACAAGAACGGATTATTGGAAAATGGATTTGCCACATGCACCGTACCTTTTTATGATTGCTATTGGTGAATATGCCATCGTGAAAGACGATTGGGAGGGTATGTTGGTGGATTATTATGTGGAACCGAAATTCGAGGAACATGCCCGGGCAATATTCCCGCATACGCCAGAAATGCTGAACCTTTTCTCCGAACAATTGGATTTGAAATACCCTTGGCAGAAATATTCTCAAGTAGTCGTAAGGGATTATGTTTCTGGGGCAATGGAAAATACAACTGCTGTTATTTTCGGCGAATACATGCAGGGTACCGAAAGCGAACTGGTTGATAATTTACAGAATGAAAAAGTAATAGCACATGAGATGTTCCACCACTGGTTCGGAGATTATGTTACCTGCGAAAGCTGGTCGAATCTTACGTTGAACGAGGGATTCGCAAACTATAGCGAATACCTTTGGCTGGAACACAAATATGGCCGAGATGAGGCCGATTTTCACCGCCTCCAAGAAGTACAAGGATACATGGGGCAAGCGATGCAGCAAGGTGTTC
The DNA here is from genome assembly GCA_942490835.1 of uncultured Saprospiraceae bacterium. Taxonomy (GTDB): domain Bacteria; phylum Bacteroidota; class Bacteroidia; order Chitinophagales; family Saprospiraceae; genus UBA6168. The sequence goes on along the minus strand of CALNYY010000087.1, from coordinate 93,602 downwards.
ACCCATTAATGCATTTCAGCTATGATAACAAAGAGGACATGTTTGATGCTCATAGCTACAACAAAGGCGGTTTGGTTTTGCATATGCTACGCAATATCATTGGTGATGAAGCCTTCTTTGCCGGCCTTCACAAATACCTAAAGGACAACGCCTTTTCTGATGTAGAAGGTCACGAGTTGCGACTCGCTTTCGAAGATGTTACAGGCATGGATCTGAATTGGTTTTTTAATCAATGGTTTTACAGTCAGGGCCATCCTGAGCTGGAAGTGGATTACGATTATGATGAAGAGAAAAAAATGGCAATCATATCAGTCGAACAAGTGCAAGACCCTAAAGCAATGCCTCCGATTTTTATACTCCCTGTCGCTATTGATCTTTATGTGGATGGTGAAATGACCCGCCATCAGGTTCAGATCGATCAACGGGTTCAAAAATTCGAACTGTCATGTGAAGCTGACCCCGAGCTCATGGTGTTTGATGGGGAGGGTGTATTATTGGCTGGAATTGACGAGGCAAAAAGCAATATCGAATACATTGCTCAATATGAACATGCCGACAACTTTTTGCACCGTATTCAAGCTTTAGCCAAAATTGCAGACAGTGATTTAGCGGAAGTTGATGTCATTTTCAAGAAGGCGCTCAATGACAGGTTTTGGCTGGTCAGGATGTTTGCAATTGAACAAGTTGAGTTGGATGAGAATACCAGTCTGGTAGTTGAAAAATTGGCCACAGACGATCCGCATTCTAATGTGCGTGAAGCTGCAATTACAAAATTGGCGATGACGGAAGATTCGAAATATGCAGCTACAGCTTTAAAAGCAGTAGAAACGGATAAGGCAATTAGCGTAGTCTCTGCGGGTTTGCAAGCGCTATTAGAATTAGATGAGGAGAAAGCACTCGTAGCAGCCAAAAAACTGGAGTCCGAGAAGTCTGAAGGAATCATCGTTTCGCTTGCCAATCTTTATGCAAAAACAGAAGATCCGACCCACCTTTATTATTTTGAAGAAAATTTTACAGAGGTGGACGGCTTTGCACTTTACAATTTCATTGAAAATTATGCTGCACTTTCCACCAAAGCTGATGCAGCTAAAATGGTCAAGGCAGCCAATAATTTCCAGCAGGTAGCTATGAATGAAGGCAAGCCTTTCTGGATGCGTTTTATTGCAACCAAAAGCATTAACGACTTGCATGCTGCCTTATTAGAGCAAATGGAAATGTCCGAAAACTCGGCTGAGCTCGCTGAAAGCGACGCTCAAATTTTGTCAATTTTAGAAGATATAAAAGCTTGGGAAACGGATGCCCGTGTAAAGAACATGTACGCCGGTTTTCCTGACCCATCGCCAAAACCGTAACATTTTTTCGAACTTCCAACAGGGTGTGAATTAATTCACACCCTGTTGGAAAATTATTTACCCTCTGACTGTTTCACCTTCAGCGTCATACTCTCCACTCCTACCAAAGGGCTTTTCCGCATATATTGTTCGACTGAAAGTTGATGACTTCCGGGCTCGCTAAAGATAGCATTGGTTTGTAACGGTATTTCAACAGAACATGCATTGCCACTGCATTTGCCATTCCATATACCCGACTTTGTAGCTAGTTCAAGGCTGACCATCTGCGATTGCTCCTCGCCAGATGGATATTTTGTGTGAAATTGCACATATAAATTCTGGAAGCCATAGTCGCCAGCATGTTCGACCTCAAGCAGCAGGTCGTACCGTTTGGATGTGTCGGCAATTTCGAAATCGAACTGGATCAAGTCTTTGTATTTCCAATTTGCGTTCTCGATTGCTACGGATTTTTCAAAAATGTAATCACCTCCACAACTGGTCAAAAGAAGGCACACTGAAAAAAAAGGAATGAACTGAAGAAGCTGTTTGATTAGCATAAGATATTTAGCAAATAATTCTCACTTTGATTTGTCATATTAAAATTCAAAAGCACTTGCAACCAAAACTATGTTGCAGGTCAACCTATTTGGTGGATGACAAACATTGTAGGTTAATGCGCACAAAGAAAAGCATTCCTCATGCAGCCCGCATAACCTCCTCCACCTTTTTATCCATTACTGAAAACCAGAGCGGCGGTATCATCGCCATCAACATAGACATCGGGTAGCCATGAGGCAATTGTGGGCTTTCATTAAAATGACGCAGCACTTGATATTTCCGAGTCGCTTTATAATGGTGGTCAGAATGCCGTGTAAGTTCATAAAGAAATATGCGGCCAATTTCATGGTTGGAATTCCAGGAATGCAGTGGCGTTACTTTCTCATAAAAACCAGATTCCAAACGCTGGCGGCGCAGGCCATAGTGTTCTATATAGTTGACAGTTTCCAATTGAAGAAAGCCACCAATGGCAATCGCTACTGCAAAACCAACACCCGTCAAACCAAAGAACCACCAGACCAGCCCGAGGTAAGCGACATGTGCTGCTTGGTACCAGATCATTTCATTGGAAAGGGAAAAAGGGGATTTATTGAGTTTGCGGAGTCGGTCGTTTTCCAGCCTCCAGGCATTTATATATACTCCGGTTATCGACCTGAACCAAAAGGCATAAAGACTCTCTCCCTTCCTGGCCGAGGAAGGGTCATTATCAGTACCGACCCAAAGATGGTGGCCTCTGTTATGTTCAATGTGAAACTGTGTGTAGAGTGCCGTAGTGAGCAGTATTTTTGACATCAACTGCTCGATTTTGTTTTGCCGATGCCCCAGCTCATGCGCCACATTTATGCTGATGGTACCGACCACCACACCCATGCTAAGGGTCATTCCCACCACTTCCCAAGCAGCCAAATCGCTGCCAACGACGGTCGAAAAGTACAGCCACAACAAACCAAACAAGATGGGCAAATTGAGGTAAAGCAGCATGTCGAAAAAAGGAGAGACGGCCTTTTTTTCTTCCTCTTTTGGTGAAAGATTTTTGGAAGTGCCCTTCGCAAATTGCTCGATCACGGGAATGAGTACAAACGCCATGACGACTCCTAAATAGGAAAATGCGCCCTGCCATATAACAGCCCCAAAAGCAGCCAATGGAGCGATATAGGCAAATAGGTATTTTAAATCACGAAACATTGTAATTTGAATTGTTGAGCTAAAAATAGAAGAAAAAATACAAGGGTGTCTATTTTTGGCCAGACTATATATCTCTGTTGAAACTTAAATAAATACTGATCAAAAATTGAAAGCAGTAATTTTGCTATTGTCTATGATGGTCATAGCAGTTGGGATATTTAAACTCAACAAGGATATGCTACTGCTTTGGAATGCAAATAAATTGTCGGTAACTACTGATGATAAACTGACAACAGAAAAGGTGAAAATCCAATTTGGAGATGGTGTTAATACGATAAGTAAAAAAAATGAGATTGAGCAATTCGGCAATAATATTAAATACAAAATAGTCTTTGATGGTGGTGTAAAGGATCGGATAGTCAACGAATATGGAGAAAATGATTTCCTAATAAACTATGATGACAACTACTATTATTCGTTTCGACATTTCAAATTAAATCGAAGACACCAGCACGACTATAATTTTCATTTTTATCAAATCAAAAACAAAATCTATGTTCAAGTAAATATCATAGGTCGAGATGCAATGGCATTCGCAAGTCCAATGATTAAAATTGAACAAGCATCAGAATACTAATTCAAAAAAAATGAGATACTTGCTTTCCTTGGTGGCATGCATAACAATCGCCTGCACGCCTACCCAAAAAACCACCACTACCCCTTCACCTGGCACTTCTACATCGGCCTCAACAGATGCCATTAGTTCCAAAACAAAAAAAATGCAGGCCTATCCTGGCCATTTCAATTTTTATTGGGATGAAAAAGAAGGGAAGGTTTGGTTGGAAATCGATAAATTCGATGAAGAGTTTTTATACGTCAATTCTTTGCAAGCAGGCATTGGTTCGAACGACATCGGGCTTGACCGTGGACAATTGGGACAGGAACGGGTCGTGAAATTTTTACGCAGTGGCAACAAAGTTTTGCTCACGCAATTGAACTATAAGTACCGCGCCAACAGTGACAATGCCGACGAGCGTCAGGCCGTGGAAGAAGCTTTTGCGCAGTCGGTCCTTTGGGGGTTTGAAGTTTCTTCTGAAAACAAGAATGGTGTACTCGTAGACGCCACCCGATTCCTTCTGCAAGATGCACATGGAGTAACCAAACGGCTGCAGCAAAACAAACAAGGCACCTATCGATTGGAGGAAAGCAGGTCCGCAATCTATTTACCCCGCACCAAAAATTTTCCAAAAAATACCGAATTCGAAGCTACCATCACTTTTGTTGGAGAGGCAAAGGGCGATTGGATACGCTCCGTTACTCCAACTGTTGATATTATCTCCGTCAGAATGCACCATTCTTTTGTGGAATTGCCTGACAGCAATTTCAAGCCAAGAGTGTTTGACCCAAGAAGTGGTTATTACGAAATGAGCTATTATGATTACGCTACTCCAATTGACCAGCCAATCGTGAAGCGTTTTATCACTCGCCACCGTCTGGAGAAAAAAGACCCTACCGCACGAGTAAGCGAACCGGTCGAACCGATCATTTATTATATGGACAGAGGTGCTCCAGAGCCTATCAAATCTGCTCTAATTGAGGGAGCGAGCTGGTGGAACCAAGCCTTTGAAGCCGCCGGTTTTCGCAACGCTTTTCAAGTCAGAGAACTGCCCGCTGATGCAGACCCAATGGATGTCCGCTACAACCTTGTACAATGGGTACATCGTTCTACAAGAGGCTGGTCGTATGGCGGTGGTGTGACCGACCCACGCACTGGGGAAATCATCAAAGGTAAAGTGACACTCGGGTCGTTGAGGGTCCGGCAAGATTTCTTGATTGCACAAGGACTTATTTCGGCCTATGAAAAGGGAGATATCCCCGACCCAAGATTATTGGAAATGGCGCTGGCCAGACTCCGCCAATTGTCAGCTCATGAGATAGGCCACACTTTGGGCTTGACTCATAATTTTGCAGCGAGCTATAATGACCGGGCATCCGTAATGGACTATCCGCACCCCTATATCACTTTGGATGAGAGTGGCCAGATTGACTTTTCTAAAGCCTATGACAATTCGATAGGCGAGTGGGACAAGCGCATGATCATTTACGGATACAGCCAATTTCCCGAAGGGGAAAACGAGCAAAAAGCTTTGGAGAAAATTTTAAGGGAAAACATGGAAATGGGGTTTCTCCATATTTCCGACAATGATGCCCGACCACAAAGCGGTGCCCATCCAAATGCTCACCTTTGGGACAACGGCAAATCTCCTGCGGTAGAACTGCGTCGTATGGCCAAAGTGCGCGAGGTTGCGCTTAAGAATTTCGACATAGACAACATTCCAAATGGCCGTCCAATGGCCGATTTGGAGCGGGTACTTGTGCCTCTCTATTTATCTCATCGTTTTCAGGTGGAAGCCGTTTCCAAATTGATCGGCGGCGTGAATTACACCTATACCGTAAAAGGATTTGAAACGACAGCAAACGAAAACTGGAAAGTAAAGCCTGTTGCCGATGACACTCAAATAGATGCTTTGTTAGCACTCTTGGAAACACTGGATTCTCGTTATCTGGAAATTCCGAAACATATCCGTGAAATCATCCCCCCACAACCTGAAGGCTATAACCGAGATCGGGAGACTTTCAAAAGCTACACTGGGCTGGTTTTCGACCCGATGGCTGCTGCCGAAAGCTCGGCTGACAATACAATCCGTTTCTTATTAAACCCAGCCAGAATGGCTCGCCTGATAGAACAGAGGGCAGCCGATCCTGACAGAGTCATGTCGGTCATTTATGTGTTTGAGCAATTGCTTACAAGAGCGTTTTTTAATGAAAGAGAAACGGTCTATCAAGAAGAAATTGCATGGATGGTTGAAAAATTGGTCATCAAGCATCTTATTGGATTAGCCGCCAATAAAAATGGAAACAAACAAGTAACCGCACTTGCCATTTATGAACTCGATCGGCTCACCCAAGACCTTGTCCGAGAATTAGAAGGAGAGGAAGTAGAAGAACGGCGAGCACATTTAGTATTTTTGTTAAATGAGATTAGCATGTTCCGCCAACACCCGAAAGATTATCAACCAGTTGAATCGCCAGACATGCCTGCGGGATCACCGATTGGATGTGGTGGGCATTTCTGAATGATGAATGACGAATAGTTGTTTTGTGCGGAGTGGAATTTGTTTCAATAAAATCCCATAATAAATAAATCGCCCGTCAATCTTATAGCGTGTTCTAAAAAAAGAAATATGAAACTTCTTTTCATCACCCTACTCTTCATTTTTACAAGTGCTCCTGTCTTTCTCCAAAACGGCATTTTTTGGTCTGACCCAATTCCGGTAGCCGAGCCTACATTCGGAAATAGCAGTCCACGCATTGCGCTGCTGGACAATGGCTCGCCAGTAGTGCTGTGGGGAAAAAGCGGGAAGATATATTTCAGCAAAATGGTGGACAATGAATTCACCGAGCCGCTACAAATCAACACCAATGGCGTCACGCCCGGCATTTATAATTTCGGTGGGCTGGACCTTGCCACTTTCGGCGACAACGTGTACGTGGTTTTTGAAAAATTCACGAGCGGTATTTATGTTGTTCGGTCAGAAGATGGTGGTGAAACTTTCGAACTGCCAGTGCATGCATTTGCCGTGCCTTCGGGTGAGGGAACAACGCTCCCTGCCATTACTATTGATAATGCCGGCAACCCTATCGCTAATGTAATCCGTGCAAACAACAACGAGACCCACGCCAGGCATATCACCGTGCGGTCTAATGATGGAGGGCTCACATTCGAACCGCCCGTAGTGGCCAGCGAACCTGCCAACGGCGATTTCGTCTGCGAATGTTGCCCTGCCGACCTGCACACCACCGACGAAAATGTATGGCTCGTTTTCAGAAACAACGATAACAATAAGCGGGATATGTGGGTGAGCAAGAGCGAGGATAACGCAACTACTTTCACCTCCGCAGTGGATGTGGATGCTACCGATTGGCAAGTCAATTTCTGCCCGGCAAGTGCTCCTCAGATTTCAAGCCTCTCTGGCGACTCGCTCATAACTGTATGGATGAGCGGTGCCTCTGGCCCTGATCGGGTTTATTTTTCCACTATGCACGGCGGCACCATGGAAAAGGGCTGGGAATATAGTTTCCCACAATTAAATGGTGGTGATCAACGCAGGCCTGATGTAGCTGGTCAAAATGACACACTTGGCGTGGTTTGGGAAGAAACGGGTTTTGGTACAAATGCCACCGACCTCATGTTTGCTTTTTCGAAAACAGGTTCAACGGGACTCCCCACTAATTTTGAAAACATCACCAATGCCTCAGGCAATCAGCGCTTTCCTTCCGTTGTGTACGCCAATGGGGCATTCCACCTTATATATGTCAATGGATCAAGTTCTGTGATGTACCGTCGAGGAGTGGTTTCGGAGGTGGATGGGGTGCGGGAGGTGGTAGAAAGGAGGCTTTTATTACGTCTGACGACTAATCCAGTTTCTGGAAATATCATTTCTTTAATCAATGATGACATGCCACTCAAGGATGTAGAGTTGAGGCTATCTAACTTGGCAGGACAAATTGTACATTTTGAAGCGATAGACAATTTTCTTTCTGGGGAAAAAATTTCGGTCAATAGAAAAAATTTACCCGCAGGCAATTACATCTTGTATATCCAATCCAGTGGGGGATTCTGGTCAGAAAAAATTCAACTGAATTAAAAAATAGGAGGAATAGCTTTACTTTGCAAACATGAAAATCAAGCGCCTTTATATCAATAACTACAAATCGCTGGTCGACTTCGAGCTGATCGAGCCGAACCCTTTTTCGGTTTTTGTAGGACCGAATGCGGCGGGGAAGTCGAATATTTTTGAGGCGCTGGAGTTTTTGAGTTATTGGTTTTCATATTCAGATTCAACTTTTGAATTATTTGGAGGTATTAAAAATTTCGTGAATAAGATTCATCTTCACAATAAGAAAACAATTAAGAATTTAGAAGTCAATCTATTTATTGATAACGTTGAAATAGGGAGGTCTTATGGTTTTTCTATTGATAAAAATGACCGTTTTGGCCTTGTTAATTTTTTCCCCGAAGATTTAGAAGCAGCAATAGAAGGAGGTGAAAAATATCCAAGAGCTGAGTCAGTTGCAGAAGGTGAAAAACTTAAGTCATTATTTTCTCGAATTTTTATCAAAAATTATGAACTAGTAAAAATAAAAACCAATGGTTCTGAAAAATTGAGAATTGACGCTGACAATTTAGAAAATGTACTTTTTAGAATCCTCCAAGACGAAGCCAAACAAGAAGAAATAATTGATTGGCTAAAGATGCTAATTCCGGGGTTAGAAAAAATTGAAGTCGCTAAAAGTGAATTAAGTGGAGATTATTTTTTGCGAATTTTTGAAAAGTATTTAAATGAGCCTATCAGTAAAAATTTAATTTCCGATGGCACTTATAATATCCTCGCTTTATTAACCGCTGTTTATCAAAGCGACGAACCACAGTTTCTCTGTATTGAAGAACCTGAAAATGGTTTAAATCCTTATGCCATTCGTGCATTAGTTGGATTTTTCAGGCAGATGTGTGAAGAAAAAGGGCACTATATATGGCTCAACACTCACTCGCCTACAATCGTAAAAGAACTCCAACCAAAAGAATTAATTCTAATAAATAAGGATAACGGAATAACTAAAGCCAAACAACTTGATAAGGACTTAAAATTTAAATCCATGCCATTAGATGAGGCATGGCTGACCAATACTCTTGGAGGTGGGTTGCCATGGTGAAACTTGGGTTTATTGGAGAAGGAGCAAATGAAAAAACCATTTTAGAGTCAAAAAATTTTCGCACTTTTTTAAAAGAATTAAATTTTGAATTTGTAGAAAATGTTATTGATGCAAAAGGAGGTGGCAATTTACTTCCAAAATATTTAGAAGACCAAGTTGAAAAACTCCAAGAAAAAGGAGCTACTCATATTTTAATTCTCGCCGACCAAGAAGATGCTCCATGTATCACTTCTGTAAAGTTAAGAATTGATCCAGATGAAAATCACATAATTGTGGTTGCCGTAAAAGCAATCGAAGCATGGTTCTTAGCAGATTTAAATGCGATTTCAAAATATCTCTCATTTAAATACGAGTGCAAAAAACCCGAAGATATTCTAAAACCTTTCGAGCACATAAAACAAATTAAATTAGAAAAAACTGGACGAGGAGTAAACCACAAAAAACAACTTTGCAGTCGCATGCTACAATCAGGTTTTTCCGTCCAAAATGCTGCTGCACACCCCAACTGTCCATCAGCAAAATATTTCATCAATAAAATAAAATCATTGGCTGAAATCAATTAAACCATTCAGCTATCCTAACCATTTTAACTATACATGAACAAACAACTTATCGAATGCGTACCTAATTTCTCGGAAGGCCGGGACATGTCCATCATCAAACAAATCACTGACGAAATAGAAAGTGTGGAGGGCGTGAAACTCCTCGACGTTGATCCAGGAAAGGCGACCAACCGCACCGTGGTCACTTTTGTGGGCGAGCCAGCACCTGTCATCCAAGCTGCTTATTTAGCTATTAAAAAAGCTTCGGAAGTCATTGATATGAGCAAGCATAAAGGTGAGCACCCACGCATGGGCGCCACCGATGTCTGCCCGCTCATTCCGATCGCCAACATCTCCATGGAAGAGACTGCTAAATGGGCGCACAAGCTCGGCAAGATGGCTGGCGAAAATTTGAACATACCATTCTATATGTATGAATCGGCAGCTTCATCTCCAGAGCGCCGCAACCTTGCAACGGTGCGGGCTGGCGAATATGAAGCTTTGCCCGAAAAACTCCGCAAGCCTGCATGGAAGCCTGATTATGGGCCAGCTGAATTCAATGCACAAGCAGGTGCAACGGCCATTGGCGCACGGGATTTTTTGGTGGCCTATAATATCAATTTGAACACGACAAGCGAGCGGAGGGCAAATTCCGTAGCATTCGATGTGCGAGAAAAAGGAAGGGTGAAGCGCGAGGGAAACCCCATTACTGGAAAAATAGTAACCGACGAAAACGGAGAACCTGTGAGAGAAGAAGGGGCTTGCAAGTCGGTGAAAGGCATCGGCTGGTATATTGAAGAATATGGCATCGCACAGGTGTCTATGAACTTGACCAATATAAGCATAACGCCCGTTCACATTGCCTTTGAAGAATGTGTAAAAAGTGCAGAAAGTCGGGGTATGCGAGTTACTGGGTCAGAAGTAGTTGGGCTTGTGCCATTGAAAGTGATGCTCGACGCTGGTCGCTATTTTTTGAAAAAACAAAATTGGAGCACTGGTGCATCAGAAGAGGAATTGATCCACATTGCTGTAAAATCAATGGGCATGGACGAACTTGGTCCATTTGACCCAAAGAAAAAAATCATTGAATACCAGCTCAGGGATGCAGCTTCTGCACCACTTATCCATATGGACTTACGGGCATTTGCCAACGAAACGGCGAAAGACAGTCCTGCCCCCGGCGGTGGTTCTATTTCAGCTTATGTAGGAGTACTCGGTGCATCATTAGGCACGATGGTCGCCAACCTTTCAGCTGGCAAAAGGGGCTGGGACGACCGCTGTGAAGAATTTTCAGCCTGGGCCGAAAAAGGTCAACAACTGAAAGACGAACTTCTTCGCCTCGTTGATGAAGATACCAATGCCTTCAATATGATCATGGCCTCTTTTCGCTTACCAAAAGGTACGGATGACGAAAAAGCTGCTCGCTCAAAAGCTATCCAGGATGCTACCCGCTTTGCAATCGAAACACCCTTACGCACAATGGAAGTTGCATTTGATATTTTCGGATTGGCAGAAGCAATGGTCAAAGATGGAAATCCAAATTCTGTAACGGATGCAGGCGTAGGTGCACTTTGCGCCCGTGCTGCCGTCCACGGTGCTTGGATGAACGTGAAAATCAATGTGGGCAGTTTGAAGGACAAAGAGCTGGTCGCTGACTTTTTGCAAAAAGCAAAATCGATAGCTGACAAAACAGACGAGATGGAAAAGAAGATCAGAGAGATGGTGGAAGAGAAAATTTGATTTCAATAATGATAGCTATTCCAAAAAAAATGGGACGTACACCTTCCAACAAGGCGTGGTTTAAACCACACTTTGTTGGAAGGTGTACGTTATTCCTCTTCCTGTTTTTTTTTGCTGCCGCAAATGGGCAGGTAGCACCGATCTGTGACTCCCCTGCAAACGGATCGGACTGGAAACTAATCGGACCAAACAACCTGCCCGAATTAGGACCAGGCGCAAGGTTTAGCCAATTAGGCACGGGTGCTCAAATGCGCATCCAGTTCCAAGATCCCAACTCAGTAAGTCCTAAAGTATTGTACACCTGCACACCCACAGGTGGCCTTTTTCGCACTATGGACGCAACGGCGGAGAAACCTATCTGGGAGAATGTGACGGATAGCACAAGGCTGCCCGTGTTGGGTGTGAGAGACATGGCGTTTGTGCCAAATAGCAAGACTATTTATGCAGGGACGGGCATTCGTTATCCTTTGGAATTGAGAAGGCTTTATGGAATCGGCATATTGAAATCAACAAATAATGGGAAAAATTGGCAAGCTACAGGGCTCCAATTCACGCCTCCCGGTCAGCGTGACCAGATCTGCCACGATCTACTGGTCCACCCATTGGACACCAATGTTGTGCATGCTGTATGTGGCCCGAATTATTATAAATCAATAAATGGCGGTGAAAATTTCAACCTGAAACTCACGCATGATCTTAAATGCCCTGCTGGCTGGGGTGCTTCCTTCCGGGACATTGCCTTCAAACCTGACAATCCGAATGTTGTATACCTTTCTTCCGATCACAATTTTTTCTATTTGTCAAATGATAAGGGAGAATCATGGGACACCCTCAATGTAAAGGAACTGGGTGTCAAAGGCTCTACCTATCGAATGGATATTGCCGTAAGTCATCTCAACCATAATTTGGTTTTTCTCGCTTGCGCAACAACCGAAAACGAAACAATTCTGCGCTCCACCAATGCTGGCAAAGATTGGGAGATTGTTTTTGAAAAAAGGCTACGAACCAGCTATGAACGCAATGACCTTATTGTGTCTCCAAATGATACTAACGTCCTTTATATCGGAGGCATTTATCTCGATCAAATTACCCTCGATTCGACAAAAAGTAATGCCCGCAATATTTCTTCCGGGACACATCCTGATCACCGAGGCCTTTTGGCCATAAGTGATGGAAACGGAAATGACATCCTTTTTTCAGCTAATGATGGTGGCTTATACCGAGGGCATTTACCATCAGGTAAAAAGCGGTGGGAATGGAAAGATATTTCTGGAACAGGCATGAACAACACCCAGTTTTATGGGATTGCCGTGGCAGAAGATTACTCGGTTATTTTGGGCGGCACACAGGATAACGGCTTGTTGGTAAGGGACAGCTTTGGTAGGTTTTATAAACCAAGATTAGGCGGCGACGCCTCCGATTGTGCCGTTGACCGATTCGACCCAACTATTGTTTACGGAACAAAATGGGACTTCGTAGCCCCTCAGGTTTGGCGGTCGGTAGATAGTGGTGGGAATTTCAATAAATTGATAAATAAAGGGGTAACCGACAAAGCTGACACCTATTATTTGCCTCTTGAAACAGATGAAAATGGCAATCTCTACTTCGGTACCCGAAATGTGCTCAGACTGCCCCACAAAGGCGAAGAATGGGAACAAGTCGGCGAAATAAATCTACCAACGAGTTTGCCGTACAGATTGCTTTCCATTGCAATTTGCCCTTCCAACCCTAATGCAATTTACGCAATTGGGGATTTGGTTTACAAAACCACAAATGCCACTGCCGATAGTGTTATATGGGAAAAAATAAGTGATGGCATGGGGCCTGCTTCCAGGCCTTATGGGGCGGGCGGCGAGCTATCATGTGTAACGATGGACGCCCAATTCCCTGAGCGTGTCTGGGTCGGTGTCAGAAACTATGATTCTCCCAATAAAGTCTATTTTTCTGAAAATGGAGGAGAGACTTGGACTGTCGTTAGCAGTGGACTCCCGCCGTTCCCTGTCAACGATATTGCTTTTCAGGCTGGTACTGAAGATGCTGTTTATGTCGGTACCGATGTTGGTGTATTTTACAATCCCAATGCTTCGAATCCAGCATCGGAATGGCAATGTTTCAACAATAACCTGCCTGTTTGTTTGGTCAATGATCTGGAAATGAATTATTGTTTCGGAAAAATAGTGGTTGGAACATTTGGGCGAGGAATATGGGAGTCTCCATTTGCTGACGCTTCCGCTTTCCCAACGATTGAAGTTGAAAAAAATGTAACTTGGAGTCATAAAATATTGCGCTCCGATGTAGAATTGAAAAAAGACGCTATTTTGACCTTGAAAGGCGAAGTCAGACTGGCAACTGGAAAGAAGATTATACTTAGCAGGAACAGCCGACTCGTATTAGATGGAGCGCATCTCGATGCATTATGTGGTGAAAAATGGGGAGGCATTGAAATCAAAGATGATCTTAATTTTTTCCAAAGACTCTTTGGTGCGAGGCCAGGAGTATTGGAAATATTGAATGGTGCAAGCATTGAAAACCAATCTGATAATCTACCTTGATTAGGGTTTATTTTTAACAATCAAACACAACATGAAAAAAATAATTTACCTGTTCTGCCTTTTGGCGATTTCGTTTACTTCCTGCCAAAGTCAAGGCCAATCAAATGACAACACGGACGCTACTGCGCAGCAAGCTACTCCTGCTTATATTGATCTGACGGTTGCTGATTTTAAAGCCAAAATGGCTAACCCAGATATTGTAGTCATAGACGTAAGGACTCCAGAAGAAATAGCTGAAGGCAAAATAGAAGGCGCACTAGAAATGGATTTTCGTGCCGATGGTTTTGCGGAGGGCCTCGATGGGCTAGATAAGGAAAAAACCTATTTGGTTTATTGCAAAAGCGGAGGCAGGAGTTCCAATACTTGCAATATGATGTCTGGCAAGGGATTTAAAAAACTTTACAATCTTGAAGGTGGTTATACAGCATGGACAAAAGAAAAATAAAGTTATGCTCCTAAATGATCAAATAACCAGTCAACTCTCCTATTTCGAACCGCCTTTACTGGAAGAAATAAAGGCAGTAGGCTCAGTAAAAGAGATGCGGTCGGGAGAGGAAATGATGCGTCCAGGCATGTATGTGAATTTCATTCCCATTATCTTATCCGGAAGCCTTAAAATCATGCGGCAAGATGATGATGGGAAAGAGACTTTTCTCTATTTTTTGACCGAAGGCGACACTTGTGCCATGTCTTTAACCTGCTGCACGGCCAACAAGCCAAGCTCAGTAAGAGCTGTGGTAGAAGACGACACAGAGATGATTCTTGTACCTGTGGGGAAGCTGGATGAATGGATGAATAAATATCAGTCGTGGAAAACTTTTGTTTTTCAATCTTATCAAAAAAGGTTTGAGGACATGCTAGAAGCCGTTGATAGTCTCGCTTTCAGGAAATTGGATGAGCGTTTATGGAGGCTCTTGAAAAAAAAGGCCGGATTGCAGGAAAAACGATATGTTTACTCTACTCATCAAGAATTGGCAGATGAACTCAGTACTTCAAGGGAAGTAGTAACCCGTTTGTTGAAAAAGCTTGAAGGAATGAGCAAAATAAAAACCCATCGAAACAGGATTGAGATTCTTTAAATGTTGAAAGCATCGTGACATTTATCACTGAAGGTGTTTATGGATGACAATAATTTTGTAATTGATTTTGCCCCAAATTGGGTAGAAAGAAATGAACCTTCGGGCACAGTTTTAGAAATAACAAAATAGTTACGGGGCGTAATATTATATACGCCGGAGTACTGTAATAAAAGAAAAAGATAGGAGGCTGTCAGGAATACTACAGGAAAGTTAAAATTACTGTAATCTGTTGAGTATCTTCAACCGTTTTCTTTTAACTTTGTTTAGTACATAAATTGAAGTTTATTTAACTCAAGATAAATTGTTTTCATTTGGTTTTTTGGGGTTAAAATGAGAGGGTGGCTTCGGCCGCCCTTTCTTCCTTCCAAGTTGCAATCACCTTCTTCCGCTACTATTCTCTACTTGCATCTAATTTCAATAGAACACTAATCATAATTGTAAAACCAATCAAGGAAGATCCGCCTTTACTCAAAAACGGGAGCGGGATGCCAATGATCGGAAGCAGCCCCATTGTCATTGAAATATTTATGAGAACATGAATGAATAAGACACTGGCCACGCCATAACCAAAAAGTCTATTGAAGTCTGTTTTTTGTCGTTCCGCAATAAAAATTATACGCGCCAATAATCCTAGGAAAAGCCCAATGACAATCACGACACCTATAAAACCTTGTTCCTCGCCAATAGCACTAAAGATAAAATCTGTGATTTGCTCTGGGACGAAATTCCCTTGTGTGATGGTACCGTCGAGATAGCCCTTGCCAAGTAAACCGCCAGCCCCTATCGCCATTTTTGAATTATTGAGATTATATGCCGCCCCATGCAAGTCCGCCTCCGATGGCTTGAGCCATACTTCTATACGTTCTTTTTGATGGGCTTTCAAAATATTGTCGAAAGTAAAATTGGCCACAAAAGCCAGTGCTGAGCCTACTACAAATGATACTAATATGGAGAAATAGAGTTGCTGCCTTTTTTTGGTGAAGAAAAAATAGATGCATGCTCCAATTAAAAGAATCGCAGCAATAAGAACTGTATATCCTTGATACCCCCTTGCTATGCCTCCCACCGCAGCAATTACCAATAAAAAAAGCCCTGCAAACCAATACCTCTTTTTATGTTGATTCCAGGCAACAATGATCGCCCCAAGTGCTGCTAATGCCAATGATATATATATTGGAGGATTAACTAGTCCCAAAATAAAAATCAATGCTACGCTAAAACCAAAGCCGAACACCCAGCCAGGAAAACCTTCCCGATACAGTACTATAAAAAAAGCCGAAAAAACGATTGCAGAACCTGCGTCTGGTTGAAGCAAGACGAGTACGGCGGGTATCGCAAAAATTGCGATAGCATATATGGTAGATTTGAAGGAACGGAGATTGTTTGAATAGGCACTAAGAAATCCTGCCAATGCTATACAGGTCCCAAATTTTGCAAATTCAGAAGGTTGAAGCGTAATCCCTGACCCAAAGTCGAACCAAGAAGTTGCGCCCTTTATGGTTTTTCCAAAAATTAAAACTGCCACCAACGACAACATACAGGCTATAAAAATGACATTGGAAAAAGTTCTCCAAAACTTAGCATCAATAGCGTAAGTAACAATAAATACTCCCAGAGCGATTACGATCCAAATGAGCTGCTTTCCTACTGGAGTACCAATAAAATTGAAAAATCCAGCTTCATAACCTTCCTGTCCATAACCCACAGTATAGATCATAGCCCACCCTATCGCAACTAATGCCAAGTAAATGGAAAAGGTTATAAAATCAAGGTTTGTGCTGATCTTTCTGGGACGCATGGATTTGTATATCGGTTTTTGGTAGTCGGAAATTGAAAATCAAAACTTGTAATGCCGAAATACCTCGACCTTATTTAATCAACATAAATCACTTTTCGCAAAAAGCGGAAGCCAACGGTTACTTCAAAAGTGATGTTTCGGATCGACCGCTCGCCGATGGTATTGTTTGTCATCGTATAAGGGTTGTAAACGTTGTTTATTTGAGGCTGTTTGTATTGGAAAGAAAAATCGGGATTCACCGTGAATTCAACCAATGCCCCAACAAATTCGCTCAAATTCATTTCCAAGCCACCTCCTAAGGTTACTCCGTAATTCACACGTCTAACAAAGTCATCAGATGGGAAAAATAAGCCACCATTCGCTGTGTTGAGGTCTTCATATTCATCTAAATTGGTACTTACCGTATAATCTCCTCTTAAACCAAAGAGATAATGCCATTTTGTATTATCGGAAAGTGCCTGCTTCTTTTTACCTCCTACGGTCACGGCTATATTATTGAAAATAAATTCTTGCGCTGATGGTCGAAAAGTTTCCCCATTTGACAGGTTGATAAAATTACGGCCACGAATCGCACTCCCTTTCCGATGCAGTCCGCCTTGAGCGAACAGCGAAAATTCCCCTCCTTCATCATAGCTTTCAATAAAAGCGATACCGTGATATTTGACCAATGGATCTCGCTCGAATTTGTTCCAAGATTGGACACCAAGCAAGAGGCCTCCTTTTACGCCAAAATAAAACCCTTGTGCTTTGCCAGAAAAACCAAGAAATGTAGCAATAGCTAATAGTAGTAGAAATCTAGTATTCATTGTCAAATTTGTTATTCATTCAAAATTATCACTTAACCCTCAAAACCTGTCCAATACTCAAGGTGGTTGAATTAAGATTATTCATATTCATGAGCTGGTCAACAGTAAGTCCATTCCTACGTGACAGGCTATATAGCGTATCTCCTTTAACAACAGTATAATATACTGGCCCCACAGGAGTTGGTGTGGGCTCTGGCTGTACATTAGGCTTATCAGGGTCTGCTACAGGTGGGTCAATTTCATCTTCAGGGCCATCGGGAATAATTTCGTCATCCATAAATCCTTCATCAACTTCAATGACTACAGGAACCCTATCTGGTTTAGGCTCATGAACCAAACGAGGCCGTTCACTTGATTTGACTTTGCACCCTTTAAGCTTTAATCGTTGATCTTCCTGCGGTTCTGTCCCACTTGGTATCCTATTTCGATTGTAAAGTTTTTTCAGCTTAATTCCATATTCCTGCGAAATGCTGAACATGTCCTCTCCTTCTTTGACATAATGCCATTTTTGCTTTCCGCGAAAACGGTTTCTTTTAGGCTGAATAAAAACACGGTAATCATCAACCAAGGGAATACTTATTTCGGGCAATTTTTCATTGTATCTATTCAAGGCATTGACACTCACATCTGTCTTTATAGCAATTTCCTGTACAGTGATATTGTTCTTTGCAAAAACAACTTTAGCATCATTCACTCTGCGAAGATCAAGTCCAGCGATTGGGTCGTCTGGTCGGTCGGGGAAACTTCCATTACCCATTCGGTCATATTGATCGAGGCCATAGGTTTCGATTAAGCTGATCAATTTCTTATCATAATTACCAGCTGTTGCATAACCTGCTCTTTTCAGTCCCTTCGCCCAACGTTTGTAATCTGTTGCATCTATCCTAAACAAAAAACCATAAATGTGGGCCTTTTTAGGATCTCGAAGAAATTCAGAATGCGCGATGAACGAGTCTGAAGATTTACGGTAACTTCTGAAGCAGGATTTTTTCAAATTTCCAAATTCATCGTAATCGTCATCTTTTTTATGGAAGGTCTTTCCTTTCCAACTACTTCCACATTTCATCCCAAAGTGATTATTGGCCTTTCGTGCCAGTTCACTTCTACCAGCATTAGACTCCAAAAGAGCTTGCGCCAATTTAATACTGGCAGGCACGCCAGCCCTATCCATCTCCTTAATAGCAATTTTCTTATACTGCTCGATATAGTCGTAGAACACACTGCTTTGAGCCGAAATCGTTGATGAGATCGTCATCAACAAGGGGATTATAATTAAAAACCGGTTTAACATAAGGTAGATTTATTTAATGTGAACTGTGGGGTAAAACGATGAAATAGGGAAGCCAATTA
This sequence comes from uncultured Saprospiraceae bacterium, assembly GCA_942490835.1. Classification (GTDB taxonomy): domain Bacteria; phylum Bacteroidota; class Bacteroidia; order Chitinophagales; family Saprospiraceae; genus UBA6168. The sequence continues at coordinate 74,946 of CALNYY010000087.1, read as the reverse complement.
TTTTATATCCCATTTGCGTGCCTTTTTGCAGCTCAATATCATATCCTTGCAAATATATAATGGAGTTTCCGATTTGTTGGGAAAGGCAATCGCCTCAATTCGTTCCAGATGTTCAAAGGAACAATTTTACTTGCCGAAATTCAATAAAAAATTTCTCATATTATTTAAAAATCATATTTTAGCACCTTGATTTAGTTTGGCATGCACAAAGCGGAATACCCGGTGAAGCACTTTGCCCACACTATTTACCAGAGCCAGAATAAAAGACAGCATGAACACACAGACCCGTAGGTACGTTTTTGTAGATTACACCAACCTGTTACAAGTCAAGTTCAAAAAACTGGAAAAAGTAGCTTCCAGGATTTTTGTTTTCATATCAGCCAACCAGGACAGCGTCCCGTTGTCTCTTGTCCGCCAAACACAAAATGCCGGAAAGGATTTACGTTGGATCGTTGTAAGCAATGCTAACAATGGTAAACTTAGTTATCATATAGCATTTATCATGGGCAAACTTCACCAAAAACTCAGTAAGGATGTTGAATTTGCCATCGTTTCAAATGACATGGATTTTGATCCGCTCATCACATATATCAATGACTCAGGAAGAAGCTGTATCCGAGTAAAGCGGAAAGACGAAGGGAAAATTTTTCCCAAACAACCACCAACTCAAGAAGAATTTGACGAAAATTTCAACTATACCAACGGCGGATTTGACGATGACGAGCCGATCCCAACATTGGTAGAAGAAGAGATAATCGCCAAAACTGCCGAAGAAACTGTAAAAAGGCTTATCCGGTCTGGCAACCGACCCGCTGTTGTTGAAACTCTGAAGAATTACATAAATTTGCACTTCCAGCAAATGTCGCTGCACGGTTATATTGACCGCATTATTGAGAAGATGGAAGACGCAAAAGATATTGAGATAAAAGAGGAAGGAGAAGTCGTTTATAACTTCTGATTCTTAAAAGCCGGAGTTGTTGATTTCTGCTGAACAAATCCTCTTTCTCACACAATCTAATTTTCAGCAACTAACAATCAGCACAAAATATGAATTCTGACGACATTGAAATCATTATGATGGGTGCCCAAGAGGATATGGACAAATCCATCGAACACCTAGCCCATGAATTGGCTAAAGTCCGTACAGGAAAAGCTTCTACTACACTAGTCAACGAAATCCTTGTCGATTATTACGGTTCGAAGACACCTATGGGTCAAATATCCAGCATTACCACTTCAGATTCCAGAACTATATCTATCCAGCCTTGGGAAAAACCTATGCTGTCCGTTATAGAAAGAGCCATTTTTGAAGAAAATATTGGCATTACGCCAAGAAATGATGGAGAGAAAATTCACCTCGCTATTCCTTCGCTAACAGAAGAAAGACGAAGAGATTTAGTGAAAAAAGCAAAAAAGCTCGGTGAAGATGCCAAAATCAGCATTCGCAGTGCAAGACAAAAAGCCCTTGATGGTATCAAAAAAGAAGTAAAAAATGGTTATCCTGAGGATGCAGGTAAAGCAAGGGGGAACGAGATACAGGACATTGTCAACGAACACAGTAAGAAGGTGGATGAACTTGTCGCTGCTAAAGAAAAAGATGTGATGACTATTTGATCAGTCATTAAAATATGATAATCGAAAATGGGGCTACCTTAAAAGGCTGCTCCATTTTTGATTTAGAGCTTATTCAATATTTGAACAAAAATCACCCTTTATATGGGGGCTTGCTGGCATTTTTGGGAGCACTATTTGTTTCCACAAAAGCTGTTATAGTAAAACTGGCCTACCAATACGATATTGACAGCACTTCTCTTTTAATGCTTCGCATGCTGTTCGCTTTGCCCTTCTTCCTGATAATAGGCTGGCATGCTGTAAAGAAAAACCCGGAGCAATTAAAAGCACTCCAAAATCCCTGGTTAATAATCGTTTATGGACTTCTCGGATACTACATTGCCAGTTATTTTGACTTAACAGGCCTGCAATACATTGATGCCAGTTTGGAGCGAATCATCCTGTTTATTTACCCCTCACTCACTTTACTGCTTTCTTATTTTTGGTTAAAAGAAAAAATTTCTACTCCACAGATAATTGCCATTTTGGTAACCTTTCTTGGTTTGATCTTGGCCTTCGCCGGAAATGCCAAAATTCATCGGACACCAGAAATGACGAAAGGCGCTTTGATGGTAGCAGTATCCGCTTTATCGTTTGCCATTTATTTGATAGGCAGTCAAAAAATATTGGCTAAGCTGGGAAGCCGCCTGTACAATTCATTGGCCATGACGGTAGCGGCATTAGCCATAATACTTCATAATTATATCGCCAACGGATTCAATCTATTCGATTTCCAAACACCTGTATATCTATATGCTCTACTCATGGCTACGCTGTCCACCGTATTGCCTTCTTTTCTCATTGTGGAAGGCATCAAATTGATCGGAGCAAAGAACAGCGCTATCGTCGGAACGATTGGCCCGATTTCGACCATTGTTCTGGCTACTATTTTTTTAGGTGAAAAACTGAATGTCATGCAGGGCGCAGGGACATTGGTTGTGATAGGAGGGGTGCTGTTTTTAGTAACTCGGACTTCCAAGTCTAGGAGGAAATCGCATACTTGAAAGTCCGAATTACTTTTAAAACAGCCTCTAAGGAATTTATTCCCAAGTAGGCAAGCGACCTGGCGTGTATGGCGCTTTTGCATCCTCCAGTTTCTTTTCAATATCCTTCAAATCAACCTCGACCAGCTTGCGAAGTTTTTCCAACTCCTTTTTGAACATCTCACCAGCAATTCGTTGCTGCTCCTTTTGGGTAGAAGTTGGTGCCGAAGTAGACGACCATATTTCATAGCCCATACCATATACCCGGCTGGACAAAGACGGCAATTGAGGTTGGTCGATCGCTGAAGCGACACCATCGCCGTAAAATACCTTTTGAAGGTCTTCGATATTTTGTTCAAAAGTTTTCACATCCACCAAAAGTTCAGGTGCAGGTTTGGCAACAGAGTAGGTTGCCTTGCGAATATACCGGGCTGTATTCCCCAATTCTCTAAGTACAGAAGAAGCCCCTTGATATGCCCTTTCCAGTTCAGCTGCCTTGCGGATGTAGTTATCAAGTGCAACCTTGTCATTAGCAGGCAAGGTTGATCCACCAAGCGTTTTGAGTTTGAAAGGTTGTGGATCGACCAACTTCATCTCTTCTCCATTGATGATTTTGGACAGGCTGACCGTATAGTCCCCCGGCAACGCAACTCCCCCTCCTTCTGGAGATTGCCAAGGCAAACGATGTCTTGGGCTAAGGCTGACAGGATCTTTTGATGGATAACGCCCATCCCATACAATCCGATTCACTCCTTTGGAAATACCCGTTTTGATCTGATTGACTATCTCGCCACGGTTATTGCGAACTGTAAATAAAAGATATGCACCTTCCTCTTGGCGTTCAGCTTTCAACTCCTCATAAGTGGGATAGCGAATATCTGCTCCATTTTTTATCTGCTCTTTTTCCCACTCTTGTCTTTTCTTCTTTAATGACTTGTGGCCTTCTTTTACGAAATAAGTAAATGTGGCGCCCATCGCTGGATTATCCGCGGTGAAATACGAATGCCCCTGAAACCCTTTTCCGGTGGTGTACCCGATTGGGATTGCCTCCATATAAACCACAGCATCTTTGATAGGCAATATCTTGGCTTCATCATTCAGTTCTCTTTCATTCAGGTATCGCAATGGCGAATAATCATCCATCACATAAAAGCCACGTCCGAAAGTACCGAGTACAAGATCATTTTCCCTTTCCTGAATGGCGATATCACGCACTGCTATAGTAGGCAGCCCGCTCGACAGTTTTTTCCAATAGTCGCCACCATCACGAGTGAAAAAGCAGCTGAACTCTGTACCTACAAAAAGCAGATTCCGCTCAACGTGGTCTTCTGCAATAGAATAGGAAGAACCTCTGTCGGGTAGGTTGCTCGAAATATTCATCCAAGTGCGGCCTTTGTCGCTGCTCTTGTAGACATAAGGTTTGAAATCCCCCATTTTGTGGTTGTTGAAACAGGCGTACACCACATTCTCATCATGCTGGCTGGCCAGTAGCATATTCACATAAGTCATTTCCGGAACACCGGGGAAACTGGAAATTTTTGTCCAGGATTTACCTCCGTCTTCTGTAATTTGCACGAGACCATCATCAGTGCCAACGTATAGCAAGTTTTGATTTACTGGACTTTCTGAGAAAGCGACGATAGTCCCGTATTCTGATGTGGAGCCATTTTTTGCCACAGCATCTATACTTTGGATTTGTCCCATCACTTTCAGCGTGTTTCGGTCTATTTGGCGTGTAAGATCATCGCCCAACACCGTCCATGTATCGCCGCGGTCATCGCTTCGAAAAAGCTTGTTAGCAGCAAAATATACCCGCTTGGGCACATGTGCTGATACCTGAAGTGGTGCATCCCAGTTCCAACGATAATTGTTTTCGCCCTTGCGAGGCTGTGGCTGGATTCCTGTCATTTCGCCACTGGCCTTATCGAAGCGGGTAATGCCTCCATGCTGGTACTGTGCGTAAACGATATTTGGGTCATCCGGATCAACCTGACTTTCAAAGCCATCACCCAATTGCGTAACAAACCAATCTGCATTTGTAATTCCGTGGCCATTACGGGTACGGCTGGGACCACCCATTGAAAAGTTGTCTTGAGTACCGCCATAGATATTGTAAAACGGCTCAGCATTATCAACAGCCACTTTATAAAACTGAGTTACCGGGAGGTTTCCTTTAAAGCCCCAGGTTTTGGCATGGTCAAAACTTTCATAAATGCCACCATCACAACCAGCCAGCAAATAGTCGGTGTCAGTAGGGTCAATCCAAATGACATGGTTGTCCACGTGCTTGTACTCCTCTCCCAATTGCTGGAAAGATTTTCCGCCGTCATAACTGATCATGTTCCATGTATTCATGGAATAAATGATGTCGGGATTGGTTGGATGGCAATATATTTCCATGTAATAATTGCCACTGGTGCTGTGACCACTCTGCTTTTCCCAGCTCGCTCCTCGATCAGTGCTTTTGAAAAAACCGCCTCCTTTTGAGGCTTCTACTATTGCATAAATATATTCTGGGTTGGCTGGTGAAATGGCTAAACCGATACGGCCATTATGTGGACCTCCTGGCAATCCACTTGCTGCCTTTGACCAAGTCGCCCCACCATCAGTTGTTTTATAAATAGTACTGCCGGGGCCACCACCTACATAGGTGAATACATGCCTGCGGCGCTGATAGGCTGCTGCATATAATACATCCGGGTTGCGGGGATCCATGATAAGATCAGTCACGCCTGTGTGCTCGTCTAGTAGCGACTCGCCCTTATCATTATTAATTATCTGCTCCCAAGTCTTACCGCCGTCAGTTGTTTTGTACAAGCCACGATCGCCGCCCTCGCTCCAAAGTGGTCCAATCGCTGCCACATACACCACGTCAGAATTGCGGGGATCCACTATGATCTTGCCCACGTGCTCCGACTCTTTCAGCCCCATGTGATTCCAGCTTTTGCCGCCATCATTCGACTTGTACACACCATCTCCATAAGCGACAGAGCGCTGATTATTGTTTTCACCAGTACCGACCCAAACCACATTCGGGTTATTGGGATCAAGGCTAACACAGCCAATGGAGTAAGAACCTTGACCGTCAAAAATTGGCTCATAGGTCGTGCCGGCATTCACGGTTTTCCATACACCGCCAGAAGCCGTTGCCACATAATAAGTGCTCCGCTTATCAGGATGAACTGCAAAATCGCTGATGCGGCCAGATGTAACCGCCGGCCCTACGCTCCTCCACTTAAGGCCAATATTCAATGTGTCGAGCAAATGTTTTTGCTCTTCTGGTTTTTCGTCTTTGTTCTTTTTCTTCTGGGAAAATACGTTGTTTGAAAACAAGATGGTAAATGCCAGTAATAGGCCGAGTATTCTTTTCATAATTTATCTAATTTGGTTGAGGCCGGAAGGTACGGAAAGTGATAGAATTTGGAATAGTAGATTTTGGACGCATCCAAATATGGTCTGATATTTTGATAAAAATCATTTCCTTAGCGCAATCATTAGCACTTACATACGGAATTTCCCATTCATGAAACGAATATTCCAGGTACTCTTTTTCTTTTTAGCAGCCACCATCGTGATTCTTTTGATTGGTGGCAGTGCCGATTTTCTGGCGGCCATCACCAGCAACGAGCTCACCCGCATGCTGGGGTTGGAAGAAGGGAGTTTTTTAACCATCATATTGCTGGTATTGGTATTTATGACAGCCGTCATGCTTTTAGTGCCTGTCGCGTTATTGGTGAGGACAAGGTTTGTAAAGCCAGTCGTATTTATTTCTTTCAAACACATTCACGAAAAGAAAGCTACTGAATTGGAAGCCCAGCTAATAAAAGAAGGGTTCGGTGTAGAGCGGTTGGCATTTTCCAAAAGCTATAAACACGACGAGGTCGTCAGTCAGGTGCGGACAAAACTCCAAAAATCGCATGTATTGGTGGCCATCCCGGATGCCGAGGAAGCTTCCTTTGTAGATGCTGAACTATTGGCAGCCTCCACCTTGAAAATTCCAATCGTGCTGCTTAAATACCAGGAAAAACAAGCACAGCCCGGTACACTCCTGCTCGGCTACCCGGTCTTTGATTTCAATTGCATCAAAGCAAAAAGATTCCAGCCCTTGTTCAGATTTTTACTTTTTGCCACACGGCACAGGCATGACTTCATCAATCAAGTTGGTCGCATCTGGCGGCAAATGTTCGACCCAATTACCCTGATGGTACTGGCAGCCATTGTTGGCATTTTCCTATTCATAAAATTGGTGATAAGAATGGTTCGGTATCTTATCACCGAGGTCATTGGCTGGGAGTACGGCAATCTCTTGGTGGAAAGTGATGACCTCACCCAATCAGTGCTCGTAATGTTGATCGTCGGGTTTACCATATATACTATCGGAAAAGCGATACATACCTTGCGAGTGGCCCGGCAAGTGATGGTCACTGGTGCCGACAGCTATAAAACTTTCGAGGAAGAATTTTCCTTTTTGAAAAAGGACAGGGAAATGATGGAATGTATTGAATTTAATAAATTGGAGGCAAAAGGGTAGCCTGCAAGACACACTTACGGCATTCACAAAGTGCAACAACAATTAGAGTTTCGGAATTAGAATGGGCGTATTCGCTTTATAATCTTCATAATCTGCTTGTCCGCCCCATTTCTTATCGGCTTTAGCTTCCAGCATGGGGATGCCACTGACACGGGTCAACAACAGGGTCACAAAAACTGGGGAAATCAATGCAATCCATTGCCACCCCTGCAAAATGGGCATTGCAATAATTGCAACACCTATCCAGAGTGTTATTTCGCCAAAATAATTAGGATGACGGGAGCGAGACCAGAGTCCCGTTGAAATAAATTTTCCCTCGTTGTCGGGATTGCTTTTAAATTGACTTTTCTGGTAATCCGCAATCACTTCTATCATAAAACCAGCCACCCAAACCACCAAACCTATTATTGTAAATACTCCTATTTCCGCCTGCTGATTATTGCTGATGGCAATAAAGGCAGGTGCAGCAGTGAAGGTAACCCAAAGCCCCTGCAATGTCCACACATTTAAAAACCGGAGGAAGCTTGGTTTAATATCATCAAAACGGCCATCCTTCCCTGCTTTTAAAATTCGCCTAAAAAGAAAGATGCCCAACCGAAAAGCCCAGATGATGACCAAAGCACCGAGCAAGAAGGATCTGTTATCTTGTTTATCACTAAAAAATATTGCGACGAACGTAATCAAGATATAGGTGATGCTTCCGGTAATATCAAAGAATTTTTCTGTTTGAAATATATAGGCAGGGATAAAGGCCAACCAATTGATTAAAAATGCCAATCCTACACAAAGTCCAAAAATTGGAAAGCCATTGATTGTTTGTCCATTTTGCATGCCAGCCCATGCGACAAGAACGCCGATAAGCGGAGTCAGGGTGAGACTTATTCGTACTTGTTTTTTATCCATTTTGCAATATACGGAAAATGAGTTTTGGATTTACGTTCACTAAATTATTTTGGAGAAAAATAAGCCACTTCATTTTGAGCATATTTTGAAATTATAAACATTAATCGCTATTTTTATTCGGTCAATTTTACCGCACTTAATTGGTATCCTGTATTTTAAACTAATTGCAATTCGTAACCTGATGAAGTTTCATTTAGCGGTATTTGCCTACCCGTTGCACATACCATTGAGTTGGTGACTTGAATTTTTTAAATACTAAATCAACCAGTGTATAAAGTATTGGCTTTCATTTTATTTATACATTTGATACATAAAATGCGGAATTGTATATAAGCGGAATATGCGTAACTGTTCCGTGAACACGGACGTTGTGCGGAATTAAAAAAAACAATAATGACAGTAGACCAATCACGAAAAGCATTTGATGAATTTAAAATTGAATGGGAAAAATTCAAAGAAAAAGACCTCACTGAAGCTGACACGAGGTCAAAGGTTTTAGATTATCTTATTCTGAAAGTACTTGGTTGGAATGAAGAAGAAATAGATAGAGAAAAATATGTCCAAGTTGGATATTATGACTATCTAATTTCTATACCAGGCTTTCAATTTGTTATTGAGGCAAAGAAAAATTTTGTAGAATTTAAACTTCCTAATAACCACAAGAGCGCAACAGTTAACTCTCTAATTAAAGGGAATAAAGATGTCATAGACCAGATCAGAAGCTATATGTTTGAAGTTGGTGTTCAGTTTGGAATAATTTCAAATGGCAGGCAATACATTTTTGGTAAATTTGTTAATACAGACGGCACTGATTGGAAGAAGAATAAATGTGTTATTTTTAACAACATTGAAGAATTGGAAAAGAGGTTTATAGAATTTTATAATTTGTTGTCGAGGGATTCTGTCATTGAAAATGGAACAATATTAATTGAAGAAGAAGAGCAAGTATTTGGTCGGAATATTTATTCTACATTAGCAGAAAAAAACGGAGAAATAGTCAGGAATTCATTAAGTTCAGAACTTACACCTGTATTAGATAAAGTATTTGGAGAAATCTATAAATACGAGGTTTTAGACAATGAGGAACTTATAAAAGAGTGTTTTATTGAAAACAAAGAAATTAAAAAAAATAAATCTGATATAGAGAAATTATTTGGAGACAAACCACCAAGCTTTAGTGAGGTCAGCGGCGCAAGAAATACAGAAAGTTTGGTGAAACAGATTTCTGAGGAGATTGAAAGTCAAGTAATAGGACTAAAAAACACGGAACCTCCTAAGCCTATACTTATAATCGGTTCTAAAGGGGCAGGTAAGACGACTTTTATCAATTACCTTTTCAAATCAGCGATTGATAATAAAATATTAAAACGTCGACCATATGTTTATGTTGATTTTAGAAGATATGTAGATGAAGACATCGTTAACATTAATCATAAAGAAATTTATAAAGATGTCGTTTCAGAAATTCATGAGAATTATGAGAGCCTTGAGTTGTATTCACTTAAAGTTTTAAAAAGAATATACCTAAAGGAAATTAAAGAGAAACATGAGATATGGAACTTAGAAGGAAATGAAGAATCATACAATAAAAATTTAAAAGAATTTCTAAGTGAAAGAACACAAGATTTCGAAAATCACTTCATTAAACTCTCTCATTATTTTTTAAGCCAAAGAAATTTGAGGCTTACATTAGTTATTGATAATGCAGACCAATTTGATTTACCCATTCAAAAAAAGGTTTTCCTACTTGCGCAGAGTCTAAATAGAAAAGCAAAATGTGCAGTTATACTTTCTCTGAGAGAAGGATATTACTACGAATGGAGAAACAAACCGCCATTTGACGCATTCGTTAATAACGTTTATCATATTACAGCTCCGCCATATAGTGATGTACTTCAAAAAAGAATTGACTACGCTTTAAAAAACATTCAGATTGATGGTAAATCAAAAGGAACTTTTGGAAAGACATCATTTGAAGTAAGTAATGAAGCAGTGAAAGATTTTCTTTTAGGGTTAAAAACTTCTTTGTTTAGCACTGATAATTCAGATATGCTAACGTTCTTAGAAGAAACCACTTACCCAAACTTACGTGAAGGCTTGAGAGTGTTCAGAGATTTTTTACTTTCTGGTCATACAGAAGTTTCGCAGTATGTTTTGCGGCAGCGTGTTTCGCCTGACTCGACAGAGTCTATTCCTTTTTGGGAATTTCTCAAAGCTATTGCGCTCTTAAATAGAAAATACTACAGCCATCAACTTAGCTCAATTCATAATTTATTTCACCCCTCCGAAGGAAATAATTTAATTTTTCTAAAAATTGAATTATTAAGGTTTTTATTTGACCGAATAGAAAAATATGGTCAATCGGAGAAGTTTATTGAGACATCTCATTTGTTAAATAATTTCATAGAAAAAGGATATAAATTAATTTCTATTTTAAGTGAACTTAATGAATTGCTTGAGTACAGATTAATAGAAACCGACGATAGTTCTTCGGACAAAGAATTCAACACTAAATTAACCAATCATAAAAGCATCAGTATTTCTCTAAAAGGAAAATATTATATAGAAACACTAATGACCAAATTCTCATATATGGAATTATGTTTGCAAGATACGCCAATATTTGGAGATGAGTTTTTCAATAAAATAAGAGAAAGTTTTCCTTTGTCAAATGATAATGGAAAAAGGAGCTTAAGCCAACGATACCAAAATGTTCTTCAATTTATTGAATATCTGGAGTTTAGGGAAAAACATGAGTTAAACAGTAACAAAATAATTTCTGAAATAAAGGTAAACGGATTAACAAGCGGTTTAGAAAGAGTAAAAAGAACAATTGAAAAACTCCGCACAACAAGGCATAGCCGATAATATGCCCTATGCGGGCATACTACGGCTATGCAGGCCGATATGCTTCATTAGAAAAAAAATGAAAATGGCATATATAAAACTATTATTTCCGTTAGCCTTTCTGATTTTTAACTTAAATATTTTATTTTCTCAGAGTGAAAGCAATGAACTATATGTTTGGGCAAAATCCGGTCTAACAGTGAGAAACAAGCCTTTTATAAATGGAGAAAAAACAGGAATTGTTAAATACGGAGAGAGAATAAAAATAGTCGAAAAAACCAGTTTCCTCTATTCTGATGAAGTTTTAGAATCATATCAGGTAAATGGAGAATGGACCTCTAATTTCAACCTTATTGGCTATTGGGTGAAAATTATTTTCGAAGATCAAGAGGGTTTTATTTTTGATGGTTATTTATCAAAATTTCCCGCACCTAAATATGAAAGCAGGGTTTCTTCAAAGATGACTTTTGAAAATTTGGAACCTTTTGAAGAATGGGCAAAAAGAGAGTTTGGGGTTCTTAGCACTAAGAAAAAGACTATGCCTAATTCCGATTATTGGAAACAAACCAATATTTATAATAATGGTATTATTTACATTAGTGAAGGAAGCACTGGTTGGTTTGAACAAGTAATCGTGTTTCCTGAGGGAAGTTTAAATGAAGGTTTTTTATTTTTTGAATTGCAAAATGACTTTTCTAATTATTATCAAACCCGGCATCAAAAAAAGGTTGAAGACTTTCCTAAGTTTATTAATGAGTCAATTAATACAATAAAAATATACCAAGGCCATGATACTGAAACTGAGATCAAGCAGATAGGAGGTGTATTGATAATTTATTCAAGAGGAAGTTGTTAGGTATTTTTTGACTTCGCTTGCGCCAGGCTGCTCCCAGTATCCACACCTCCACTAATTATCTCCTCCCCAGTCCCAAAATATATTCAATAATCGTTTCCCTCGGCATGCTGTTTTCATCGTCGCGGAGCGAGAAATAAAGTTGGTTGTGGTTTTTGTCGGTCACGTGCAGAAACTCGATCGTGCCTTTTCCCGCCTCCGTCGCAGCGTCTTCAAAAATTTTGGTGTAAGTATAAGTGTCAGTTTCGGAAACCACCAACATTGGTGTGACGGTATTGTCGATATAATTGGTCGGCGAGGCGGCCGTCAGACCTTCCTTTGGTCCAAAAACTGCCAGCACATGTTTCTCTGCAAATTCTTCCCCATTGTCTTTCACATGATCGTGATAATAATGCAGTATATCGTATCCACCTGCAATGGGCACAGCAGCCAGTATGTCTTCGAAGCCCAGTCCTACTTCATTTAAATAGGAGGGGTCAGTACAAAGCAATGCCGACAGATGGCCACCAGCCGAGTAGCCGCTCAATATGAGCTTATCAGCATCGATACCATAGCCGCTGCCATTTTCGTGCAGCCACTTAAATGCCCGTGCGCAGTCACGGGCATGCTCGGGGTGCTGGATACCTTCTGTCAATTTAGGGTCCATCCATGTGCCGGGGCTTAAGCGATAACTAATAGCTGCAAACCCAATCCCCCTTTTAGCAAACTGTCGGGCAATTCGGGTTTCTTGTTCCCGCCCGCCAGTGGCCCAGGCGCCTCCGTGAATCCACAATACGGTTGGGTAATTGATTTTTCCTTTGGGCAGGAAGAGGTTCAGCTTATGCTTCACTGCATCGGCATTAGCGCCAGCAAAATAGGCGAGATCAAGGTGCTCTTCTATTTCAAAAGAGTCATTTTCTTTTTGTGTTGCGCAAAATGCAGAAAGCAATAATGGTAGTGCTAACAAGGAAAGTCGGACAGTTTTTTTCATTTCAATGATTTTGAATTTACAGACCACCGTGCATTGCGCAGGCTGCTCCAAATCATTTATTCTTATGATTTTTGTACGGTGAAAGACCAATAGAGAATTTCCTACTTTTACCTCCAAACAATTCCTTGCATGGCTGACTCCAGAACGGCTTCTACCCGCCTGATCAAAATGAAAAGGGTGGTCGCTTATCAATCACGGATCATCTATTTTCTGAGCTCCATTTTGGTGGCCTTTTTCCTCACTTGGAGGCTGGGCGACCCCACCTTTTCCGAGAGCCAATACTATGTGCTTTTCCTATTGTTTTTTTCGGTCGGGCTTTGGGTGACAGAGGCAGTACCGCCATTTGCCGTAGGCATTATGATCATTGGGTTCTTGGTGTTTTCACTGGGCAGTGATTATTTCAATACCAACCCCGAAAGTGTCAAAAAATACGTGAACACTTGGTCGGACAGTGTGATGTGGCTGCTGCTCGGCGGGTTCTTTTTAGCTGAAGGAATGAAAAAGGTAGGGCTCGATGTCTCGCTTTTTAAGCTAACCCTCAAACGCTTCGGCACTAAACCCGAACGACTATTACTGGGCATCATGCTCTCCACAGCTGTCATTTCCATGATAATGTCGAACACCGCGACTGCTGCCATGATGATAGCGATGGTAACACCCATGCTGGCCAAACTAGCAGATGGCAGTAATTTCAGGCGTTCTTTGCTATTGGGAATTGCAGCGGCGGCAACCCTCGGCGGTATGGGCACTGTCATTGGATCTCCTCCAAATGCCATTGCTGTTGGTTCATTGGAGAATGTAGGCATCCGCATCAGCTTTACTGAATGGATGGCATTTGGTGTCCCTGTAGCTATTTTATTGGTCTGGCTTAGCTGGTGGTTTTTACGGCGGAAATATCCTGCGGAAATCAACTCCATTGATACTAGTTTTATAGATAATCAAAATGGGAACGGCGCAAAGGAAGATTGGGAATTGGAGGAAGATGCTTTGAAAAAGCGTATCGTTTTGATCGTGCTCGGTATCACTGCTGCACTCTGGCTCACCAACAACCTACATGGTATTCCAGTAGCTGCCGTCTCAGGGATTCCTATCATCCTGTTGACCATGCTCGGCATCATCAATGCGGACGATGTGCGCCAACTGCCATGGGACACGCTAATGCTGGTGGCTGGTGGCCTTTCGCTTGGGTTGGCCATTTCCGAGACAGGACTGGCAACTTATTTCATTGGTCAATTACAAAATTTTGATTTGAACTTGACGGTCATGCTACCTGTGTTTGCACTGGTTACGGTCATGCTGTCCAATATCATGTCGAATACAGCAACCGCCACTATCCTCATTCCACTGGCGATTATCTTAGAACCAGATTCTTCTGTCCTTCTGACAATGGTCATTGGCCTTTCTGCGTCATGCGCTTTTTTCCTGCCGGTGTCCACACCGCCAAGTGCCATTGCGTTCAGTACTGGATATTTGAAACAAGCAGAGTTCCGCCCGACTGGTTGGCTGATCGGACTGGCAGGACCAGCTTTGATTATTTTGTGGGTTTTGTTGGTGGGAGGGTGAGTTAGTTTTTTGGTTCTTAGAGGCTGTTTTAAAACCTCAAGCACGTCTACGAGAATATCTTTTTACCCCAATTTCCTCTTGATTTTCGTCACGTATCTATGGATATGCTCCTCAAATCAAAAGAAAATTGATGCAAAAATCTTATCCTCTCACCAGCACTTCAGGTTTTAAAACAGCCTCTGAGACAAATCCTGTGAAATTAGCCTTAGGAATTAGCGGGTCACTTCGAGTGCCCCGCTAATTTGACGAAATTACTGGGGCACTTGAAGTGACCCAGTAATACCTCCACAGAATTTGTCCAAGAACCAGTTTTTTTTAGTTAAAAAAACAAGGGCCAAGAAAGAATGGGTACAGATCATAAAACCACAATCAAGCTTTTCTACTTTTTATTTTTGTCATGCCGCCAAGGGCGGCATCAGCAATATCATGAAGGCTCGTTGGAACAGAAAAACTTGACGACATAGATGGCCTCTCCTGCGGAGCGACCATGACAAATGCACTGAACAATTGTGCAATTTGATACACACACCAAATAACCCTGCTATAGGGCAAGCTGTCTTTTTCTTCGTAAATTTGAAACCATTCAAAATTGCTCTATCATGAATCTTTCATCCAAGCATAAAGAAAAGCCTTCCCTTGACGAATTTGGTTTTGAAGAAAATGGCATCATGTACTGGTGGGCTAGTTGGTATGGGAAAATATTGGGCTATAAATCGTTCAAATCGTTCCTCGCTCCGGTGCAGCGAGCCATGCAGGCATGCGCTACCCTCGACATCGACATCAGCGTAAACTTTATTGATACCAGGCATTCTGATAATGGGAAAAAAGAAAGGGATATTAAATTGACCCGCTTCGCCTGCTACCTCATCGCCATGAATGCCGATGCCCGAAAACCAATTGTGGCAAGAGCCCAGGTATATTTTGCTGAACAGGCAGAAAATATTAATCTGATGCTTGATGGCACAAAAGATTTAGATCGACTGATCGTACGGGAAGAAATCAAAGAGGGAAACCTTGCGCTTAATTCAGCCGCTGCTAAATCTGGTGTGAAAGATTTTCGGGCATTCATGACAGAGGGCTATCTTGGCCTATACAACAAACCTATCCGCTCTGTAAAAAAACAAAAGGGGGTTGGAGAAAATGAAACGCTTTTCGATCATATGGGTCGGACTGAATTGGCTGCCAATCTTTTCCGCATTTCTATGACCGAGGAGCGGTTGAAAATGCAGAATATTCAGAATCCTTTCGACGCTGCGGCCATTCATAAAAAAGTAGGCAGTGATATTCGTGACATGGTAAAGGAAAATACAGGTAAATTTCCGGAGGAACTGCCAGTGGAAAAAAAGCTGAGCGAAGTAGCAAGCGAGCTGCGCAAGGCTAAGAATTTGCTAAACGAAAAAAGGGAGAAAAAATAACCAATGCTACGCATACTGGATATTGACAACGGTCTGCTTTTTCCGGTTTTGTAAAATGCGGAGCAACAATTCCCTTTCTTTTAGCAGCATTCCAGCGTGCTCCTACAAGGTTTTTAAAGGGGCGGCACGTTGCTTAGCAACGTGCCGCCCCTTTAAAAACCTTTGGGCCGAGCAGGTTGATGGCAAAAGATAAGGTGGAAGTCCGGCCCAGCTACTGAACCGATTCCTATAAGAGTACCCTTCTTGCTTAACATCAGTAAATAATTCGTTGGAGTTCTTTTCTTTGCAAAAATTTCGAATTCCAATGTCCCGTTTTTTGATTTCTCCAACTATTTCAAAATCACCTACCTTGCCAGCATCATTTTACCGTGATGCTTCTGTATTTAAAGATGTAGCAGAAAAGGTCTTTTCCAGAACCTGGCTTTATGTCGCTGATGCGAATGTCTTGAAAAAGCCGGGAGATTTATTCCCATTTATATTGCTGGAGGGTGTACTGAACGAACCTCTTGTTTTGACAAAAGATGAAGATGGCAAAATTTATTGCCTTTCGAATGTATGCACGCACCGTGGTAAAATAGTGGTAGAAAAAGCTGGCAACAAGCGCATGCTATCGTGCAGCTACCACGGCCGTTGTTTCCGGCTGGACGGCACTTTCAAGAGCATGCCCGAATTTGAACAAGTGGCCAATTTTCCAACAGAAAAAGACAATCTGACCAATATACAAGTGAAAGAATGGATGGGCTTGTTATTTGTTTCGCTTGACCCAGCATTTCCATTTGAGGAGGCTATCAAACCTATTCGGAAAAGGGTTGGCTGGATGCCGATCGATACGATGGTCTTTGAAGAAACAGGTACAAAAGATTATCACATCAATGCCAATTGGGCACTCTATTGCGACAATTATCTGGAGGGTTTTCATATCCCTTTTGTTCACCCAGCGCTGAACAAAGCCATAGAATTTGAGAACTATATTTATGAAATATTCCCATACTGCAATCTGCAAGTTGGTGTGGCCAAAGAAGGAGAACCTCATTTCCAAATACCTGAAGGCCATCCAGATTTTGGCAAAAAGATCTATGCCTATTATTTCTGGCTGTTTCCCAACTTGATGTTTAATTTTTATCCTTGGGGACTGTCTCTAAACGTTGTCGAGCCAAAATCGCACGAGAAAACAACTGTTCGTTTTAGAACTTACCGATTTGCAGATCATGCATTTAACAGAACCGTTAATAATTTAGAAAATACAGAACTGGAAGATGAAGCTGTTGTGGAACGTGTTCAGCTCGGTGTTCAATCTCGGTTCTATAAAAGCGGAAGGTTTTCACCTACCATGGAAAAAGCCGTTCATCATTTTCATTTGTTGATGGACGGCTTTTTGTCAAAATAAATGGTGCTGAATCAATCATTTGGCAAGGCCGCATGGAAGTCACGCTGGATTATTTTTGCATACTTCTCTAAGAGCTCCAAAACCCGCTCCCTGCTTTTTGATTTTACAATCATTCCAATGTGGTATTCTTTATTATTGCGCCATACTATTTCAGGGTCTTCGAATCCGCTATAATCTTGCTCCTTGAATCGAGAAAGTGAGGTAATGATACCAGCATATTCCTTTTTTGCTTTTGGCACTTTGTATCCTTTTCCGTTGATCACAGCCGTTTCGATTTTCGCCCATTCGCCCCAAAGGTTAATGCCGCTGGCGAATTCAACCATTTCGGCGAGGTTCGCACCACCTACTCTTGATGAGGTTTCCAAGAAATAGAATTTTCCATCCTCATTCGACTTAATGAATTCAGTGTGGGAGGCGCTGTATTTCATTCCGAATGCTTTCATCACCCCTTCATTGAATGCAGTCAGTTCCTTTTCATCATCAGAGCCTGATTCGCATATCACTGACCTGAAAATGCCTCCCCCATGTGCCACATCCCATGGCGTACTCAGATATTCGGATACTCTGGTGAACAACACTTTTCCCTCGAATGTGAGCGCATCAACGTGATAAATTGATCCCGGTCGGTATTGTTCCGCTAAATAGCCATGTCTTTTGTCACCAAGTTCATGTACTACTTTCCATAATTCGTCAGCCGTATTCACTTTTTTGATGCCTTTTGCAGCGGCTTCAAACCGAGGCTTCACCATAAATGGCGGTTGCATTTTTTTTGCAAATTCATTGACTTCTTCATCGTTAAACAAAGCAGTAAAACCTGGCACTCGCAGTCCCGCTTCTTGAGCTTTCATTCGCATAGCAAGCTTATCTCTAAAATGGCGAGCTGTTGTCTGCCCCATCCCCGGCATCCTAAAATGTTCTCTGAGTTCAGCTGCTTCTTCTACATCAAAGTCATCGAGGGCTACAATTTTATCAATCTTGTTCGACCGCATGAAATAGGCCAAACCAGCAACAAAATGCTCCATATTCCAAGAGCCGTGAACGATTTCTTCCATAAAGAAAATTTCGTCCAAATATTCACGCTTCCAAGGATCGTCTTCTGTATCCTTTGCAGTCACTAAAAAAACCTTGTTACCCGCTTCTTTGCAATATTTCAGAAAGTCATTCCCTTTAAATTCACAGGATATACAAAGGAAGTTTGCCATGTTTAAGTTGTTTTGCTTTGTTTGAAGAAGTTTAAAAACTTGAAAAAGTCCAATCCTCCGGAGGCGGTGCTCCAATGCGGCTTCCCGCAGGAATAACTGCTCTTTTCTTTATCACCACTATTCCATCTTTGATGACATATGTTTTTGTTTCTTCATCCGGCAATCCTTCTGCTCCACGAATTACCACATTATTCCCGATTCGGCAGTCTTTATCCAATATCGCATTTTCAATAATACAGTGGCGCCCTACGCCCATAGGAATAGCTTTTGGTTCAACTACTTCTTCCAATCTCTGGAAAAAGTCATTCCCCATTATGTAGGTATTAATAAGGACTGTATAATGTCCAATTCTCGACCTGATCCCGATGAGTGACCTTTCCACCCGTTCAGCATGAACGATACACCCCTCTGCCACTACAACCTTGCGGAATAAAGTACCAAAGAATTTACTTGGGGGAAGCATTCTTGGACGAGTGTACACTGGCTTTAGATTGTCAAAGAGATTGAAATCCGGTAGGTTATCAGTGAGGGCAATATTTGCCTCAAAAAAGGAAGAGATATTTCCTATATCGGTCCAATATCCATTGTACTCGTAGCTAACTATTTTTCGTTTTTCAGCAATTGCTGCTGGGATAATTTCCTTCCCAAAATCCACTGCCTCTGGATGTGTATCAAATAAATCCCATATTGCTTTTTTTGAGAAAATGTAAATACCCATGCTTGCCAGGTATTCTTTGCCAGTTTTCTTATTGCCTGCTGAAACTTCCGATTTCCATTTTGACAATTCTTTCGTTGAAGGTTTTTCCACAAAAGAATCGATAGCACCTTCCTTATCAACTTTCATGATACCAAATCCGGTGGCATCATCGGCATTTACAGGAATCGTCGCAATGGTTAAGTCAGCCCCTTTTTCAACATGATACTTAGCCATTTTTTCTATATCCATTTGGTAGAGTTGGTCTCCCGATAAAACTAGGATATAATCGTATTCATGATTTTCAAGATGCTTTTTGGATTTTCTTACAGCATCGGCTGTCCCTTGAAACCACTTGTCGCTGCCTTGGGTTTGTTCTGCCGCCAAAATGTCGACAAACCCCGAACCGAAGGCATCAAAATGGTAGGTGTTTTTGATATGTTGGTTGAGTGATGCTGAATTGAACTGAGTCAACACAAACATTCTTTTCAGACCGGAGTTAAGGCAGTTGGAGATTGGAATGTCGATCAGCCGGTATTTTCCGCCAATCGGGACAGCAGGTTTGGATCTTTGTTCAGTAAGTGGGTGCAGCCTGGTTCCAGCTCCTCCCCCGAGGATCAGGCTAATCATTTTGATAATCATAGTAAGTTAGATTGTGAATGAAATAGTTCTCATTTTACTGGGTGAATAACCAAGTATGGTATGTTCAATAGCCCCCAAGATAAAAGCGAAAAGGGAAAAATAAGTCATTTCTAACATAATATTGATACAGCTGATTTTAATTCTTTTTTAAGGCTTGAAGATCAGAATGTGAATTTTCAAATAATCGAACAGAAAAAACAGGGCAACATAATATGAATATATCATGTTAATTTTGGGTCTAAATAAGTTGACCCATTACTGGACACCCTGTTTTCTAATTTATTACAAATGCATTTTTCTGAAAATATGCGGCATATTGATTTCAAAATTCTTTTAGCTTCTTTTATCTTTTGTATAAACCTATGTTCGGCTCAATCCAACATAAAATTTGAGGCAATAAGCAATGCAAAAGAAGTATTGGTGAACAACTATTTTGAGGTTTCTTTCAGTTTAAAAAATGCAAATGGTTCGGATTTTTCTGCACCTGATTTTGGAAAATTTATAGTAACGTCAGGCCCCAATAGTACCAAAAGTGTACAGTTTATTAATGGTATTGTAAGTCAGGAGATGGGGTATTCGTACACCCTTGTAGCTGAAAAAGAAGGTAATTTCACCATAGGGCCAGCTTCCATTAAAGCGAACGGAAAAGTTTACAAGACCTCACCTATTACGATCAAAGTTTTGAAAGGGGATACCAAAGCCAACGGAAAAGCGAGCGACCAAAAAGCTTATATAGTCATTATACCCAGCAAGACCACTGCCTATCCTGGCGAGCAAATTTTATTGGATTTCAAACTATATACAACCGTTTCCCTTGACGGTTATGATATCATTGAAGAACCAGAGTACCAAGGCTTTTACGTTCAAGAATTAAGGCGGTATAATTCATTTACTCAGTCAGAAGTTATCAATGGCAAGCAAGTAACCACAAAAATACTTCGACGATTGGCCTTATTTCCCCAGCAGTCAGGTGATTTGACTATTTCTCCAGCACGGCTACAATTGGCGGTGATTGAAGACAATAACCGGTCTGGCTTTTTCTTCAGTAGAAATATTAAACCACTCGCCGTCACTACTGAACCTATTACTATTAGTGTAAAAGATTTGCCTGCCAACCCGCCCAATGATTTTACAGGAGCAGTAGGAAATTATAGTTTCCAATCCTCTGTAAATAGGATGCAGGCTTCTACCGATGATGCTATTTCTACCACGATGATTATCACGGGGAATGGTGATATGAAACGTGTGCAATTTCCTCCCCTTATTCTATCGGATTCGTTCGAAGTTTATCCTCCAAGAATTGTTGAAGAAAAAACAGTTGAGGATCAGGGAGAATTAATAAATAGGAAGGTTGTAGAATATTTGGTTTTACCAAAATATCCCGGTAAGTATTCGATTAGCCCTTCTTTTAGTTATTTCGATCCAGCAACCGATAGTTATCATACTATCCAATCTGGTCCATATCAAATAGCTGTCAAGCAGGGTTCTGACAGGCATGTAGTTCGGCAGAAAGTTCTCAAAAATTTAGAAGCATCAAGTGATATCCGGTTCATCAAAACAGAAGCGGTATTCGAAAAGAAGGGAATATATTTTGTCGGATCGCCTCTTTTTTGGAGCCTTACTTCTTTTCCAGTATTTGCATTTATTGGTCTATTTCTTCTGAAAAAAAAGCAGGATCAAAACCAAGGAAAAGATATTGGAGCTTGGAAAACCAAACACGCCAATCATATTGCTCAGCAACGGCTTAGCCTTGCTGATGAGCATTTAAAAGCAGAGGATAGTCGGAAGTTTTATGATGAAATTTCAAAAGCTGCTTTAGGATATGTTTGCGATAAACTTGAAATACCACTTTCGCAACTTTCAAAAGACAACGTCCATGAAAAGCTTTCATCGTTAGGAGTTGGAGAATCTTTAATTCAAGATTTTTTGGAGGTGATTCAAACTTGTGAAATGGCGCTGTTTGCTGGTAAGAATAGTACAAACGATATGGAAGGAATTTACAAAAAGGCAATTTCAGTAATCAGTGGTATTGAAGAGGAAATTGGTGTATTATGATAAATTTGAATAATCCGAGCTGGTTGCTACCTGCTTTTATTTTATCTTCGATTGCAAACATATTTTCAGTTGCAACAAATTGGCAAGCAGGCATTTACGTAAGCAAACCACTCATCCTGACCTTTCTTTCTCTGTGGTTTTATGGTCATTGTAAAAATAACCTTACCTCTTTCAGCAAATTCATTCTAACTGGACTTTTATGTTCTATAGCAGGAGATAGTTTTCTTATGTTCACTCAAAATGATCCAATCTATTTCTTATTAGGACTTGGCAGTTTTCTATTCGCTCATTTATGCTACATCACTGCATTTATTAAATATCCAAACTTCAATTCAGGAAAAATAATATCTAATCCTATGATTATTATTCCTGTCATTATTTACTTGTTCGCATTTATTTGGTATTTACTGCCAGATCTCCCTACTGATTTCAAAATACCTGTTATCATCTATGGAGTAGTCATTTCTACTATGCTAACTTTAAGCATCAATATCATTGACAGGGCAACTACCGAATCTGCAAAAATGCTTATTACTGGAGCTTTGCTCTTTGTAATTTCAGATTCAATAATTGCAATTGGAAAATTTAAGGAGATTGGGTTGAAAGATAATATTCTTGGCTTGTTTATAATGGCTACTTATATTATTGGTCAATATTTAATTGCAAAAAGTAGCATCAAATTGAATACTCAAAAATAATTATACTGTGCCTCTATTATGCGTTCTCCAAAATGATATAATCATCCTTATCGGCATGACCGTGACACTAATCATGCTAGCTGATCCGAAAAACAGCATTTCACTCCGCACGTAGTTAGACATATTTACCTGGCCTTTTAATGAAAGGTGATTAAACATTTCTTCAAGCCCAAGGTCACTTGCCACGGTAGAAAACAGTCTAAATTCTTTCATCAAGTACAAAAAGAGAGGAATGCAAATAACAGTTATTGCTACTTTAAGCCATTGCCTATAAGCCAGAAACGTATGACGCAATAAAAAAATGTATCTAGTCGCTGTTATTGAAACTATAATAAATAGAGAATTCTGAAACCAAAAAGGATAATCCGTTTCAGAATTATAAATAGGGAACAAAACTCCTATCACTACCAACAAAGTAGCTAACCACCATATCAACTCAAGCCGTAATAATAAACCTGCATGTTTGTCCATTCTTTAATATTCTGGATTGGATAATAGGGTCGGGCAAAAAAAAAGCCCGTTTCCGGTGATTCCGGTTTCGGGCTTTTAAAAAAAGGAGGCGGCGGCCTACTCTCCCGGCTGGTGCCAGTACCATCGGCGCAGAGGGGCTTAACTGCTCTGTTCGGAATGGGAAGAGGTGGGCCCCCTCGCAATGGCCGCCAACTTGTCCTTGGGCGCGCTCGCGCACGCCCGTATATCATCATGACAGGACGGGGTCCGGAAGTTTTCCACAGGGTGTCTTTCGCAACTTTGGCGGGTGCTGCCCGCCGAGGGGCACCTTTCGATGGTGCACCGGAGCTTATCTTTGCTTCGAAAAATAAAAAAACGGAAGCTGTCGGGCAATTAGTACCGCTCGGCTCGAACGCATTGCTGCGCTTCCACCTACGGCCTATCGACGTGGTGTTCTCCCACGGCCCTTCTCACGCCGAAGCGTGATGGAACATTCATCTCGGAGCCGGCTTCGCACTTAGATGCTTTCAGCGCTTATCCGTACCGGACATAGCTACCCAGCAATGCACCTGGCGGCACAACTGGCACACTAGCGGTCCGTCCATCCCGGTCCTCTCGTACTAGAGATCGCCCTCCTCAATGTTCCCGCGCCCGCCACAGATAGAGACCGAACTGTCTTACGACGTTCTGAACCCAGCTCGCGTGCCACTTTAATGGGCGAACAGCCCAACCCTTGGGACCTTCTCCAGCCCCAGGATGTGACGAGCCGACATCGAGGTGCCAAACCTCCCCGTCGATGTGAGCTCTTGGGGGAGATCAGCCTGTTATCCCCGGAGTACCTTTTATCCTTTGAGCGATGGCCCTTCCATACGGGACCACCGGATCACTTGAGCCTGCTTTCGCACCTGATCGACCTGTCGGTCTCCCAGTCAAGCACCCTTCTACTCATACGCTCTGCGCATGGTTACCGACCATGCTGAGGGTACCTTTGCGAGCCTCCGTTACGCTTTGGGAGGCGACCACCCCAGTCAAACTACCCACCATGCAATGTCTCCCGCCTACGGCGGGATTAGGACCTAAGTACAGGAAGGGTGGTATTTCAACGGCGGCTCCACCAGCACTAGCGTGCCAGCTTCATAGCCTCCCACCTATCCTACACATCCTGTACCCAAGCCCAATGCAAAGCTATAGTAAAGGTTCACGGGGTCTTTTCGTCCCGTGGCGGGTAATCGGCATCTTCACCGATACTTCAATTTCACCGAGCCCGTGGCCGAGACAGTGTCCAGATCGTTACACCATTCGTGCAGGTCGGAACTTACCCGACAAGGAATTTCGCTACCTTAGGACCGTTATAGTTACGGCCGCCGTTTACCGGGGCTTCAGTCAACTGCTTTGGGCAAGCCCTAACAGCCTTCCTTAACCTTCCGGCACCGGGCAGGTGTCAGACCCTATACTTCCCCTTTCGGGTTGGCAGAGTCCTGTGTTTTTGCTAAACAGTCGCCTGGACCTTTTCACTGCGCCCCGCGTCGCCGCGGGGGACCCTTCTCCCTAAGTTACGGGTCTAATTTGCCTAGTTCCTTAGCCACGGATCACTCGAGCGCCTGAGGATACTCTCCTCGACTACCTGTGTCGGTTTGCGGTACGGGCCGTCATTGCCTGGTGCTTAGGGGCTTTTCCTGGAAGCCTGCTTGGGGGCATTGTCACCTCCGCCCCCGGGGGCTTCGGTGTACTGTCGCGTTTCAGCTCAACCGGCGGATTTGCCTACCGGTATCGACGCCTACGCGCTTCAACGTCCTATTCCGTCAGGACGCAGCCCTTACGCTCCTTCGTCACCCCATCGCAGCAACAACGGGTGCCGGAATGTTGACCGGCTTTCCATCGGCTTCCCCTTTCGGGTGCGCCTTAGGTCCCGACTGACCCTGTTCTGATTAGCATAGAACAAGGAAACCTTAGTCTTGCGGCGACGGCGTTTTTCACGCCGTTTATCGTTACTCATGCCTACATTTGCTTTTGCAGATCCTCCACCGCACCTCACGGCACGGCTTCTGCGGCACTGCAATGCTCCCCTACCGACCTTTCGGTCCCACGGCTTCGGCGGCGGGCTTGATGCCCGGTTATTTTCCGCGCAGGGACGCTCGACTA
>CALNYY010000087.1:0-45000 GCA_942490835.1 uncultured Saprospiraceae bacterium | reverse complement strand
CGCAAAAAGGTTCGACACGCTCATCTGAAAGTTTATGGTAATGAATTGCAAACCCATCCAAGAAATCTTTTTTCTTTTTCACAATCCTTACATCCACCACGTCTCCTGGAGCAACATGCTCGACGAATACAACCCGGCCGTCAGCATCCCTGCCAACTCCTCGGCCTTTGTCAGCTACACCCGTTATCTCGATTTCTTGTAAAATGATTGGTTTCCTATTTCTTCTACCCATATGAGAATCTACGTTTTATTATGAGGTGCAAAGCTCTGAATGTTTTTAGACCTACAGGCGAATAAATGCAGACATTGTGTCTCAAAAAGAATGATTTCGTCTAAATTTTTAATCCATTGAATATTTGGCGTGTTTATATTTCGATTCTTTTTCGAGCAATGCAATCTGTATTTTAACAACTAAAAAAAGTAAA
Source organism: uncultured Saprospiraceae bacterium (assembly GCA_942490835.1). Taxonomy (GTDB): domain Bacteria; phylum Bacteroidota; class Bacteroidia; order Chitinophagales; family Saprospiraceae; genus UBA6168. Next base: position 44,575 of record CALNYY010000087.1, on the reverse strand, counting down.
AATGGATATCATGTACTGGGTTCTTATTGGTGGTATGTCGATAATCGGAATGATGATCAGCGGACGGCTCAAAAGCAAATTTCAACAATATAGTCAAATGCCATTGCGAACCGGAATGAGTGGAAGGGATGTCGCTGAGGCAATGCTACGACACTATGGCATCCACGATGTGAAAATTGTACAAGGCAAAGGCATGCTGACAGACCATTACAATCCAGCGAGTAAAACCGTAAGTCTAAGTCCACATGTTTATCAGGGCAGAAACGTTTCAGCTGCTGCAGTAGCGGCTCATGAATGTGGCCATGCAGTACAACATGCAAATGCCTATGCTTGGCTACAAGCCCGTTCCACTCTTGTACCAGTGGTTAGCTTAGCCGCGAGGTCTCAACAATGGTTGTTTTTTGCAGCCATCATGGCCTTGTCCTCAGGTTTCGGTGGAACATTGATGATGTTGACGATTGCAGCATTTTCGATTACTGCCTTATTTGCATTCGTTACTTTACCTGTGGAATTCGACGCTAGTAGGCGGGCACTTGTTTGGTTAGATGAATCTGGCGTGGCCCAAGGCGCTGAGTATAATGGTGCAAAAGATGCCCTTTGGTGGGCAGCAATGACGTATGTATCGGCAGCACTTTCGGCTTTAGTTATGGTACTATATTTAGTCATGCGATTTGCTGGTGCAAATGATGACTGACTGTGATGCCAACAAAAAAGCCCGCTACTTTAGATAAAAGTAGCGGGCTTTTTTGTATAGATTTAGTTATTATAAATTCTTTCAACTTGAGCTTTCCCGGATTCAAGATTCGTTGCATGGATATCAACATGGAGCACTTTTGGCCAAGAACCAGACTCATCAGCAAAAACAAAAATATAGTCAAGTCGGCAATCTTTACCGTTGCACTTAATAATAGCTATCGGTTGATTATTTTTTGATTTTTTTAAATTAATTTTCCTGTCATCGTATGCTGTAAGTTCGACCCAATGACCAGTTCCATTTTTATCTTTTTTAGAACTGTACCCGTAAGCAAAAGTGCGCTCCAGCCAACTCAACTCTTTTCTATATCCTGTACTTGTATACCTCAGCCAATAAGCATCAATAGGCTCACTATTATCTATTTCACCATTAGCCGATAGCTTAGCATCATACACAATCGTGTTCTCATTCCTATTTCTTTGAATAAAAAAAAGAGACTTTTCCGTCTTAGGTGGAGTTGGGAAATGATCAGGCCGGCCATTCTTAAGCCCTTGTGCATTAATGTCAACCGAAATAAAACAAGTAAAAATAAAAATGAAAGCAATTCCTTTCATGTCATGCATCTTTTTTTTCCAAAACATCTTTAACGAACAGCAGTCGCCTTATTGCAGTAATATTTGTCAGGATTGCCATTATAAAAATAGGAAGCGTAAAAATGGTTATGGTCTCGAACAAAGGAAAGGGCAACCAATCCGTTGCAATTTTTATATCTCCCCCAATTTTCGCTGAAAAAATACCACAGGCTAATGCTGATACACCTATAAGAATGACTCGCTCAGGTCTTTGCATAAAACCAACATCAGCTTTTGCCCCAAGCGCCTCCGCTCTTGCTCTCGTATAGCTGACCATCACAGATCCGATCAAAGCAATGAAAGCAAACAAAGAACTCAAGAAATAACTATGTGCTACTAAGTACCAGCAAATTCCTAGAAACATAATCATCTCGCTATATCTATCAAGAACCGAATCGTATAACGCACCAAAAGCGGAAGACATCTTGCCGACTCTTGCCAAACGGCCATCTATCATGTCGAATAGCCCACCAAAAAGGATGACGGCGCCAGCCCAACCTATGTAGGAATGGTCATTTCTTTCGCCGAACTCGGCACCCCAAATAAATACAACCGTCGCTGCAGTATTAATCAAAAGTCCAATTGTGGTGATGGTGTTAGGACGCACCTTCCACTTAACCAACAAATCAATGAAGGGATTGATGATTTTATAAACAAAGGGTTGTCCGTATTTTTTGAGCAGGTTCTCGCTCATAACGAAAATGTGTAACCTTAATGAATAATGTGAAAGACGCCCAGCAAAAGTAGCGAGTAAATTCTGTATTGTGGAATGAATGGAAAAGCGTGCAGTCAGCACATATGTAAAGTACACACTTTATTAAAATGGGTTGTATTAAAAGCTAAATGACATTTTTATCCTCATGCTCATGCCTTTTACCCCAAACATGGTTGGTATTTCTGGATGATCTAAATAATTCAACCTGCGCACCATGTCTATCCTACCAAATTTAAAAATATTCATTATACCAACACTTGCCTCCATGTATGGCTTCTCTTCAAGGGTATATGTAATCGAACGGCCATCTTCTTCTACAAACTGGATGAGTTCAGGGTTTTTAAGTGGGTTATTCACATCTGAAAGCTGTCCATAAATCGCTTTGAAAGAAACAACCTCTCTCAATTTTAACTTACGGAAAAGAGGGATTTTATTGAAAAAGAATCCATTAAAATAATGCTCCATCCCCGCCCATACAAAAGCATCATTCACAAATTCCTGATAATTCATCATGTTGAAATCACCAGAACGGTATGCAAAACTTTGGTTAGCCCTAGGCAAGTGCAACAAGAAATAAGGTACTCCTTCTCCCCAGTATTTTCCACCTTCAATTTCGAAACGCATGCTTCCTAACAGTGACAGGTAAAAGCGTTTAAAAATATTCAAAGTAGCGCTTCCATAAGTATAATCTCCACCGAGCATATCTTTTAGGCCTGTATTGAGAGTCAGCGTAAATACGGGGAATTTATTGAAAACAGGTACCCTGAATGAACGGCCTTGCATATATTGTTCATTAGGAGCGAAGCGAATTTTTAGCCCGATTTCACTTGTACGGATGCCTGGCAAAAAAGCTGTTTCCTGAGTGTCAGGGTCCGTATATTTCAGCACTGTTCCACCGTATGCCTTTTGATCTGAATTGGTATATGAAAAGTCCCACGATAAATTGCTATTAGATTCAAGGAAGTACTCTGCTTTATACCTATCAATAAATAACATCTTGTCTCTGGTACCTCGCTGAAGCGACAAGAAAAAATTGTCGGCACTCGAAAATTTCAACAACTGGCCGACCAACTGTACATCACGTTGATAGGAAAGCCTGAAATAATGTTTGGGGTTGGTCTTAAAGTCATCCTTGAAAGAATAAAGCATTGAGCCTCCGTACTTCCACTCTTTATCATTAAAACCATAAGCAGTATATCCAGCAATCATCAGTTTTGGGTGAAACTTTAGGTTTGTTTCACCACCCACTTTTAGGCGTAATCCTTCGACTGGATTATAACTGTAAAAATTACCAATCGGTCCAACATCAATTGGCCCGAAAGCTTTATATCCAGTAAATGCCAGCTGAAAAATGGTCATTAATGTTTTGAAAGCTGGCGCTTTTTGGAGCGTATCGATCATATCGTACACCCCTTGTTCCTGAACACTCAGGGTATCATGACGTACACTTTGCCAATACTCTTCATCCTTTTTATAAGCATCATCTGCGGCTACTATTTGCTCTGTTCCACCATAGATATCCCCACTGCGTTCTTCTCCAAATATAAAGTCCTTGTATGAGACCTCTCTCTTCCCAAAAACCCCAGTTCCTTTTTTGAAAACAGCAAAATCGAGAATCACTTTGTCATTTGACAGTACCCAAACTCCTTCGTTCCGTTCAAACTCTTGAATCAACCTTAAGTCTTGCACGAAGTTTAAGTTGATCTGTTTTGTAATCCCAAAATCTGCCTTCACAACCGCATAGGTAGAATCCTTCAGAATAAACAAATCTCCTTTGAATGCAATATTCTGGTTGTTCACAGGCATGAATGACAGCTTGATGCAGGTGTTTTCATTCACTACTGCCGCAGTATCTGTAATATAAAATCTATAATAAGAATTGGCCAATGGGCTCAATGGGCTCATGAACGTCAAGTCGAGTAAACGGACATTATCTTCATAAATATTGATATCATCGTAGAGCACATCCATCATGGTTGTGAAATCCTCCAAATCAATATAATCCTCAATACCGGTCACCTTCACCCCTCCACGGTATTCCCGCTTTGTGTCACTACTTTTGCGATAATAAACTTTGGCTGAAGTTTCTTGAATAAAGAATGGCAGGTAAGGCTTTCCGTTCAACTCAGATGTGTCCACATAGTCAAAAAGAAACTGGAACTTCTTGAAAGCTCGGCGTTTCCTCATTTTCTCTGGATCAAAATTATTGAGGTCAAATTCTATCTTTTCGTACTTATCATACTCATAAAAGTTCTGTGCCTCTATTCTATTCTCATTTTTGTGTGCAATCACATTCTTTATCAGTTCTACGGCAGGGTTGTTTTTACGTTTATAGCCTCCCTTTTTCGCTTCAACGACAACCGTACTTAGATTCATCGAGGCAGGTGCAAGTACAACGTTGAGCGTTTGCCTCGATCCTTTTTCTATAGCAATCGTTTGAGTTTGGTAACCGACATAGGAGACTTGAATAGAATCGGAAGCGAATTTGGATTCCAGTTCAAAATTCCCATCGAAGTCGGTATCGGTGCCAATATTAGTTCCGACGAATGCCACGTTCACAAATATCAATGCTTCCTTCGTCTCTGCATCAATAACAGAACCTTTTACCACAGTCATTTTTTGCGAAAACGCAACTATGGTAAAGCAACTGAAAAACAGGCTTAAAAAGAATTGATTTTTCAAATTGAAAAAATTCATAAATATCTTAGTTCTTCAAATGGTAGATGGGCATGATTCTAAAAGCCCCTAAGGCTGACCCTATTTTATAGATGAAATTTCAAGCTGGACCTAATGTATTCTGCACTAAACATGCTTTCAAACAAACACAAAAAATATGCGCACAGAAAGAACTTGTCAAAATTTAAAAAGTTGTGCCGTTTCGCCACATTTTTGAATGAGCGGCAAAGCTAAACAAGATTCCTCCAATCAACGGCGGGCTCAACATTAAAGTGTTTCTAATTTTTTGCAAACCGTATAAAAACTGGTTTACCGGCAAAACTATTATGTCCTACTTTTGAAAAAAGTAACCGCTTTCTATACCGATTCCGAAATGATTTGGGAAAAATTAAACCATTTCTCCATCGGCATATCCTCAAAACGATTGGTTTGTAGGAAATCAAATTCCCAAACCACTTCGTTTTGAGTATAAATTTCGATTTTAAAAACTTTAACCTAACAATTTTGAACCTTAGACAATTATTTCTGAAACACGTTACTCAAACGAATGATATTCCGCTCATGCTTGAAATCGAGCGAGCAGAAGGATGCTTTCTTTATGACAATAATGGCAAAGCTTACCTTGACCTTATTTCCGGTATTAGCGTAAGTTCGATTGGGCATCGTCATCCAAAAGTGATAGAAGCTACAAAAAATCAACTTGACAAATACCTCCATACACTTGTTTATGGAGAATATATTCTTTCTCCTCAGGTTCAATTAGCGCACCTCCTCACGAACAATATGCCTGACACCCTCAACAATGTTTTCTTTGTAAATTCAGGAACCGAAGCCACAGAAGGAGCAATGAAATTGGCAAAAAGGTATACAGGAAGGCAGGAAATTATTGCTTGTAAAAATGCTTATCACGGCAGCACCCAAGGAGCTGCAAGTTTAATGTCTCCAACTACTTTTACAGAGGCTTTTCATCCACTACTCCCAAATATTTCTCACATCACTTTCAATAATGAAAACGACCTTGAGAAAATCACTTCTAAAGCTGCTTGTGTAATTGTCGAAACGATACAAGCAGAATCAGGTATTTGCCCTCCGGCAAATGATTACTTAAAAAAACTCAGAAAGCGATGTAATGAAACAGGTACATTGCTGGTATTAGATGAAATTCAAGCTGGATATGGCCGCACTGGGTCGCTTTGGGCTTTTGAGCAATATGGCATTATACCAGATATACTCTTATTAGCCAAAGCAATGGGCGGAGGTATGCCTATCGGTGCATTTATTTCATCAAAAGAAATAATGCACTCCTTGTCTCACGATCCACCACTTGGGCATATCACCACTTTTGGTGGAAATCCAGTCTGCTGTGCAGCCGGTTTGGCCACTTTGGAGGTATTACTAAATGAAAACTATATTCAAGGGGTAAAAAGAAAGGAGGCACTTTTCCATGAATTACTTGTCCACCCCATTATCAAAGAAATAAGAAGTGCTGGCTTGCTCATGGCCATTGAACTGGCTGATTTTGAGACTATGAGAAAAGTCCAAATGAGCTGCTTAGAAAAAGGTGTCATTACGGATTGGTTCTTGTTCAATGAATGCAGTCTCAGAATTACACCGCCACTGGTCATAAATGAAAAAGAGATCAGGGAAGCTTGCCAAATAATTCTGAATGCAATGGATGACGCCTCCTAACTCGTGCTTTACTTTTCGATCAAAAAGCCGTAAACTTGACAGCCAATCTGAGAATCAACTTTGAATACATCTAAAAATACAAAATGAGCTTAGTTTCGACCCAATTCCCACAAGCCGAAAATTATATTGGTGGCAATTTCACAAATACTAGTGTCCGTTCAATGGACGTCATCAGCCCCAGCGATGGCAGCATTATTTCGTCCGTCCCCCTTTCGGGAAAAGGCGAATTGGACAATGCCGTAAAAGCTGCACAGCAAGCATTCCCTAGTTGGTCAGCTATGACCATCAAAGAGCGGGTGCAAGTTTTTTATAAATTCCGTTCCCTCCTCGAAGATAACATGCAGGAACTTTCTGAACTGGTTGCTTTGGAAAATGGAAAAACATTTGGCGAAGCCAAGGCTGAAGTACTAAAAGGCATGGAGCTATCCGAGTTTGCTTGTTCCCTTCCAACCCTTATCAACGATGAAATTCAAGAAGTAAGCAAAGGCGTAGAGTGCCGAACTTCGCATGTGCCTTTAGGCGTGGTGGCCAGCATCGCACCATTCAATTTCCCTTTTATGGTGCCGCTATGGACTATTCCAAATGCCTTGTCACTTGGCAATTGCATGGTAATGAAACCTTCAGAGCTGGTTCCATTGAGCGCCCGACGCATCGCCGAATTATTGAGCGATGCTGGCCTCCCTGACGGCGTTTTTAATATAGTAAATGGCGATAAAGAAATCGTGGAGGCAATCTGTGACCACCCTGACATTGAGGCAGTTTCATTTGTAGGTTCAACAAGGGTAGCCAAAATTGTTTACCAGCGAGCTACCTCCAACTTAAAGCGCTGCCTGTGCCTAGGCGGTGCAAAAAACCACCTCATCGTGCTGGAAGATGCCAATCCCGAAATCTCTTCTGCCAATATAGCAGCCTCCATGTCCGGTTGTGCAGGACAACGCTGCATGGCAGCTTCCGCCATGCTGGCCGTTGGAAAAGTGGACCATATTATCCAACAAATTTGTGAAGAATCAAAAAAAATAGTGCCGGGCGATAATCTCGGCTCAGTTATCACTGGGGAGGCAAAAGCACGCATTGAGCGATACATCAATGAAGCCGAAGCTGCCGGCGCTAAGGTGCTGGTAGATGGCAGGAATGCTACAGTACCTGGCAAGGAAGGAGGCTATTATGTTGGCCCAACAGTCATTGATTTCGTGACACCCGACATGGCCATTGCAAAAGAAGAAGTGTTCGGCCCTGTACTCGCCATCATGCGGACGGACGATGTGGACGAGGCCATCCGAATCGAAAATGCTTCCAATTACGGCAATGCCTCTTCGGTCTTTACAGAAAGCGGCGGTATGGCCAATTATGTCATGGATAGAGTAAGCGCTGGCATGGTCGGAGTGAACATTGGAGTGCCTGTTCCCCGGGAGCCTTTCTCTTTTGGTGGCTGGAACGAGTCCCGTTTTGGTGTCGGCGATATTACTGGGAAAAGCTCGATCGCATTTTGGACGAAGCTGAAAAAGCGCACTACGAAATGGGACCCGAAGGCTTGGAAGGATTGGGCCAGTTGAGAAATTGTCGATAGCTGTCAGCTCATGACTTTTTGCTTGCTAACCGCTAATAGCCAACAACAAACAGCAAAAAAATCACCATGCATACAAATCAAACCACTACCAAAACTTCCGAAATTCTCGAAAAACAAAAGAAATACCTTTGGCCCAATCATCTGCTTTATTATACTGAACCACTTCCACTTGAGCGGGGTGATGGCATGTTCGTTTGGGATACTGAAGGCAAAAGGTACCTCGATTTTTTTGGTGGAATATTGACAACAAGTGTCGGTCACAATCGCCCCGAAGTGACACAGGCTGTACAAGAGCAGACGGAAAAACTCATCCATTCCTCTACACTTTACCCAAATGAAGCCCATGTGAATTTGGCCGAAAAAATGGCACAGATCACACCGGGAAAATTGCAGGTTTCTTATTTCACTGCCTCTGGAACAGACGCTGACGAGACCGCCATTTTTCTGGCAAAAGGCCATACTGGTCATCAGGAGATCGTCGCCCTGCGGCATGGGTATCATGGTCGTTCAGCTATCGGGATGAGCCTCACAGGTCAGTCACCTTGGCGCATTGGCGGCACACATATTCTCGGAATAAAGCATGCCTTGAATCCCTACTGCTACCGGTGCCCATTAAAAATGACTTACCCAAGCTGTGGCGTTGCATGCGCCCAAGATGTGGAGGAAACCATCAACACAACTACCTCCGGCCGCATTGCCGCTTTCATCGCTGAGCCTATCCAAGGCGTGGGCGGGTTCATTACCCCCCCACCAGAATATTTCAAAATTGTCCATGAAATAGTCAAAAACTATGGCGGCCTTTTCATTGCCGATGAGGTACAAACAGGTTTCGGACGAACAGGTGATAAATGGTTTGGCATCGAACATTGGGATGTGGAGCCCGACATTATCACAATGGCCAAAAGCATTGCAAATGGCTTCCCTCTTGGCAACATCATCACCACGCCCGAAATAGCTGAAAGCACTCGTGGTGCCGGCCTTACTATCAGCACATTCGGTGGCAATCCTGTTTCTTGTGCTGCCTCTTTGGCCACCATTGACGTTTTGGAAAAAGAGGCAACGCCTCAGCACAACGCCAAAGTAGGCGGCCTGCTCCGCAACGGACTGGAAGAGCTGAAAGAAAAATACACCTTTATTGGTGATGTGCGCGGCATGGGCCTCATGCAAGGCCTCGAACTTGTGACAGACCGCCAAAGTAAAGAACCTTCCACTAAAGCCACTGCTCAGCTTTTTGAAGCTACTCGAGACTTAGGCTTGCTCATCGGTAAAGGAGGTATGTACGGCAACGTCATTCGCATTTCGCCGCCTATGACGGCTACAGAGGACGATGTTGCAATGGCGCTGGATTTGCTGGACAAGGCGCTGGAGAAGGTGAGGGTATGAGTTGCTATTCGTACCACACCCTTTAAAAATTCAACAAACATCCAAATTAGGATTTTCAGACCTACTTTCTCAAACTAAATATTCAATACAATATGACCCTAATTATGAAAGCAAAATCATGTATCTTCCTCTCAATATTTTTATCCATTTTAAGCTGCACCAACGATACCAATAACATTGAAAAAAATGATCCTCTAAATGGCACCTATATTGGAACTGTTATTACTTACAGACAAAATTCAATCAATAATTATGGTTTTGATTGGCGGGATACAGTTGAAATAAGCTTCTCAATCAATGTTCCTGCATTCGACCACCAAGATTGTACGGGACAGGTCGCATTGTTAGAGAACAACAATATTTCATTCGAAAGTGATGATTGTAGCTGTATGTGCGATTGCCTTCCAAATGTTGATTGTGAAGGCGATATACTTCTTGGAACTCGTTCTTATACTTTTGATGGAGACAGCTTGTTTATGTTGGTAGAACATGGAAACATTGATAGCCTAAGCATTTCTGGTTTTCAATTAGGATATCATATCAAAAGGCAATATTCTTTTAAGAAGATATAAATAATGCAATCTGACTCGAATATCACTGACATTTTAACTCCTAATTTTCAGCGAACATCCAAATTCGCAAAGACAGCGGGAAGACCTTCCTTTTAGGGGTCGGGGGCATGAAAGACTAAACCACTTTAAACATGAAATCCGAAATCATCGAGCTTAACGAAGACGTTTCCGACTCCCCTCTCTACAGCGAAGACTTCGCCCCTGTACCTGCATCTCAACGCAGCTGGGGCAAATGGCATATTGCTTCCATTTGGGTAGGCATGGCCGTATGCATACCAACCTATATGCTTGCCAGCAGCTTGATCCAACAGGGCATGAATTGGTGGCAGGCGCTTGTTACTATTCTATTGGGGAATGTCATTGTCCTCATCCCGATGATTTTAAATGCACATGTCGGAACTAAATATGGCATCCCTTTGCCTGTTTTTTTAAGGTTAAATTTTGGAGTGGATGGAGCCATATTGGCGGCCTTGCTCCGAGGGCTAGTAGCGTGCGGTTGGTTCGGCATTCAGACATGGATCGGTGGAGCCGCTATTTATCAGTTGATGCTTGTCGTGATTCCCGACCTTGCCAATAGCCCATTTCTTGGAGATTTCATCGGCATCAATCTGGCACAGTTTGGCTGTTTTATGGTGTTTTGGTTTATCAACATGTACATTGTGTATCGGGGTATCGATTCGATAAAAAAATTAGAAACTTGGGCTGCACCTTTTCTTCTACTCATAGGAATAGCCCTACTCGGCTGGGCATGGGCAGAAGTTGGTTCGATGGGCAAGATTTTGGATGCTTCGTACCAATTAGCTGCAACTTCAGATGTTGATTTTTGGAAAATATTTTGGCCAAGCTTGACCGCCATGGTTGGCTTTTGGGCTACCTTATCCCTCAATATTCCTGATTTCACTCGCTACGCAAAATCGCAAAACGACCAGATGCTCGGACAAATAATAGGGCTACCGGGAACAATGGTGTTATACTCGTTTATCGGAATCGCCGTAACCAGTGCCACACTACTTATTTTTGGTGAAGCTATCTGGGACCCTGTCGCTCTCCTTGGAAAATTTGACAATCCGACTGTTGTCATCATTTCTATGTTGGGTTTAGTAATAGCTACTTTATCCACGAATATCGCTGCCAACGTTGTCGCCCCTGCCAATAGCATCGCCAATATCTCCCCGAAAAAAATCAGCTTCCGCATCGGCGGATATATCACAGGAGTTATTGGCATCCTCATTTTTCCGTGGAAACTCCTTGCCGACCCTGAAGGCTATATTTTCACCTGGCTCATTGCCTACTCAGCATTACTTGGCGCACTCGCTGGTGTTATGATTTGTGATTATTACCTCATCCGAAAAACAGAACTTAATCTTGCTGAACTATTTAAACAAAATGGAATTTACAGAGGTTGGAATGTGAATGCTTGGATTGCATTTATCGTGAGCATCTTGCCAGTACTCCCTGGATTTTTGGCGACTATAAGCTTTCTTGATTCGGTCGGGCAATTTTGGTTAAATTTGTACAGCTATGCTTGGTTTGTCACTTTCTTTATTGCATTTGGGCTGTATTGGGTAATGGAAAAAATGAAGCAGTAATTTTGACTATTTTTCCTTGATGAAAAGAAAATAATTATCTCGATAGCCAAGAATAAAACGAGATTGTATTCGCAGAGGTACAATACTCGGTATTCGAATAGGCGGGGCTCTTGTTGTGTATTGTTAGCGCGAAGCGCGTTTACACAGCATAGCGTTCTTGGTTCTTTTGGGCAATGCCAAAAGAACGCCCCGGCAGGGATAAAAGAATGGCTGTTAGAAGAGCCGCCAAAAGTGCAGATAAAAATCAACCACCCATGACCACCTTCATTTTAAATAATCAAAAGATACAAACCCCATTGCCTCTCGGCACCACCGTCCTCGATTTTGTGCGCTACCACCGCAACCTCGTCGGCACCAAAATCGGCTGTCGGGAGGGAGACTGCGGGGCTTGCACTGTGCTCGTCGGAGAGCTGCACATGGGCGAACTGCGCTATCGAAGCATGACCTCCTGCCTCATGCCCATCAGCAATGCGCAAGGCAAACACATCGTCACGGTGGAGGGGCTAAATAGAGAAAAACTGACACCCATACAACAGGCCATAGTTGAGGAAGGTGGATCACAGTGTGGCTTCTGTACCGTAGGATTTGTGGTGTCGCTGACTGGACTTACTATGCAACAAGATCTACTTAGTCTTGGAGATTTAGCAAATCTGAAAACCGAAGCCATCGCTGCCATCGACGGCAATATTTGCCGATGCACAGGCTACAAATCCATCGAGCGGGGAGCTGAAAAAATAGCAACACAACTGGCGAAAGCGTCCAATGAAGACCGCCTCAGCTGGCTTGTGGCTAACCATTTCTTGCCCTCGTATTTTCTGGAAATAAAATCCCGCCTCCAGACCCTGCCCCAACATGTCAAAGCCCCTTCTCCAAACGGCAGCGGCATCTTCACTGGCGGCGGCACCGACCTTTGGGTACAGCAACCAGAGAAAATGGCAGGATCCAACATTCAACCTGTTTTTGACAGAATGGAGTGGAATCAGATTTATGAGAAACACGGCCATATCCATATCGGAGCAGCGGCAACCGCCTCCGATATCCAAGAAAGTGAGCTGTTGCAATCCATATTCCCTCGATTGCAGGAGCACATGAAATTGGTCTCTTCCACCCCCATCCGAAACATGGGCACACTCGGCGGCAACCTCGTCAATGCCTCGCCCATCGGCGACCTGACCATCTTCTTTCTCGCCCTCGACAGCCTCATCACGCTCAACCGAAATGGCCAGCGCCGCACCATCCCTTTGCGGGAATTTTACCTCGGCTATAAAAAGCTGGACAAGGCTCTTGACGAAGCTATCGATTCACTGAGTTTCGCCAAGCCCGGCCCCAGCCACTATTTTAATTTTGAAAAAGTATGCAAGCGCACCCACCTCGACATCGCCAGCGTGAATTCGGCCTGCCTCCTGCAAATGGACGGCGACACCATCCGCACCGCCCACCTCTCAGCCGGTGGCGTCGGGCCGATACCGATGTATTTGGAGCGGGCTTCGGCAGCCTTGCAAGGGCAAAAAGTAACAGCGGAACTCATCAAAAAAACAGCAACGATCATACAAGAAGAAATTTCACCGATTAGTGATGCGAGGGGGTCAGTAGATTACAAACGGTTGTTGTTGCGGCAGTTGTTTTTTGGGCATTTTTTGGAATGGGAAGAATGTGGGGTGAGATTAGGGGATTTGGTTTGAATTTAATTTTCAAAAAAAAGTCATGGAAAAATCACATAAATATGAACCTCTTGTTTTTACTCCAGAATTTTTAGAAACCCTTAGAGGCTCCGGTAAACCGTTCGAAAGAGGGTATTTCAAACTTCTTGCTACATATCCAAGGTTAGAAAGCTTTAGAGTTGAAATTGAATCTGTAGTCAGGAGATTTCCTTCCGAAAAAAGAAACAAAATAATCCAAGACATAAGAAGTTCGGAAGACTATCAATCGTTATCTGCCCTAACTGAATTGTTCGTTTATCAAGGCCTAACTGAAGTTTTTGATAACGTTGAAGTTGAGCCAGAAATTTATGGTAAGACTCCAGATTTTGTGACTGATGGCAAATATGTATTCGAAGTAGCAACACAAATTGAAAAAGAAAATCACATATTTTCGTCCATTGTTGAATCAATAAATGAAATCAAAAATGGATTACATGTTTTCATTTCAAGTTGCGACATCCCACATGGCCTAAAAAATGTTAAAACCTCAGTTATAAAAAAGGAATTTATCAGTTTATTTCAAAAATTTATAGAAGACACATCTAACAATTCTTTTAGAATTTCAACAGTTGAGGGGATAAAAATTAGAGGTCTAATTGCGAAGAAAAGTAAGAGTAGAAATTACAATGTTGGCTCAGTATCAAAATCTTATACTGGAACTGGAGAGGAGCAAAAAGAAATGATTTTAAATGTGATTAAAAAGAAAAAAGCCAAATACCGCAGACTCTCAAAAAATGGATATCCTTTTGTCCTGATATTGAAGTGCAGATTTTCATCTTTTCATGATTACGAATGGCTTGATTTAATTCTCGGATATGAAGGACATCAAAATGGAATATTCCAGCCAAACAAAAACACTTCAATTAGTGCGATTTTGGTTGCAAAATATGACAGTCTCTTTGACAAATATTGGCTTTTTAAGAACCCCTATTCTATCAACCCTATATCAAAAGAAGTTTTAGAGAAATTGAATCAAGCGTTTGAAGTTGAATCTGCAGAAAAATACGATAGATGAAAACCCTCCCAAAACATAAATCCCGCACCCTCCCCAACCTCGACGCCCACCACCACGTCACGGGGCAGTCCATTTACGTAGACGACATCCCCGTGCAGCAGGGCACGTTGTACGGCGCCGTGTTCGGTTCGCCGGAGGCACATGGGAAAATCAGGGGGCTGGACGTGAGCAAGGCGATGCAGCAACCGGGCGTGGTGCGCATCTTCACGCAGGCCGATGTGCCCGGCGACAACCAAATCGGGGGCATCGTGCCGGACGAGCCGCTGCTGGCCGATGGGGAGGTGCATTTCCAGGGGCAGCCCATTGCACTGGTCTTGGCGGAGACGGAAGTGCAGGCGCGGGTAGCGCTGCACCACATCGAGGTGGGCATCGAGCCATTGCCCGTCATTACTGACCCACGGGAGGCTCGGGCCAAGGGGCAGCTCATCGTGCCGCCCCGCACCTTCCGGCTGGGCGATACGGCGCAAGCATTTGGCGAATGTCAGCATGTGTTCGAGGGCGTGGCGGAATCGGGCGGGCAGGAGCACCTGTACATCGAGACGCAGGGGGCCTACGGCTACCCGATGGAAAACGGCAGCATCCGCATCTCGTCCTCCACGCAGGGGCCGACGGCGCTGCAACGCACAGCGGCACGGGTGCTCGGTTTGCCGATGCACAAAATCGAGGTGGACGTGACCCGCATCGGCGGGGGCTTCGGCGGCAAGGAAGACCAGGCGACGGGCTGGGGCGTGATGGTGGCACTGGGCGTTTTCCATTTGAAAAAACCCGTGAAAATAATCCTGCACCGCATGGACGACATGCGCATGACGGGCAAGCGCCATCCCTACTCGTCGGACTACAAAATCGGCCTCGATGCCGAGTTAAACATTATCGCTTACGAAGCCATTTTCCATCAAAATGCAGGCGCAGCGGCCGACCTTTCCCCGGCGGTCATGGAGCGCACGCTGTTCCATGCGAACAACAGTTATTTTATTCCAAACCTGACCGCCACGGCCTACTCCTGCCGCACCAATCTGCCACCGAACACGGCCTTCCGGGGCTTTGGTGGGCCGCAGGGCATGTTCGTCATCGAGGCGGCCATCCACCATGCGGCAAGGGAGTTGGGTGTGCCTGCTTCGGAGATTCAACGGAAAAATTTGCTGCAGGATGGCGACGAATTTCCATACGGCCAAATCGCCGAGGCGAAGGAGGCAAGGGCCTGCTGGGACGGAGCGGTGGAGCGTTACCATTTGCCCAAATTGCGCAAGCAAATCGAGGACTTCAATGCCAAAAATGACGTGCTGAAAAAAGGGCTGGCGCTGATGCCCATCTGCTTCGGCATTTCGTTCACCAACACGATGATGAACAACGCCCGGGCGCTGGTACACGTGTACTCCGACGGCAGTGTCGGGGTAAGCACGGGGGCGGTGGAAATGGGCCAGGGCGTGAACACGAAGATGGTGCAAGTGGCCGCCGAATGTTTTGGCATTTCCCATGAAAAAATAAAAATCGAGACGACCAACACGACCCGGGTGGCCAACACCTCTCCCTCCGCTGCCAGCGCTACCGCCGACCTGAACGGCAAGGCACTGGCCATCGCCTGTCGGCAAATTTTGGGGCGCCTGCAAGCTGTGGCCGCTGCGGAATTGGACACCCAGCCGGAGCAAATCCGGCTGCAATTCGATGGGGTACTGGTGGGCTCGGAGCCTACCGACCTGAGCTGGGAACAGCTCGTGCAATTGGCATTTGCGAAGCGAGTAAACCTAAGCGCCAAGGGTCACTATGCCACGCCGGAAATTCATTTTGATAAAAAATCAGAGAAGGGCCATCCGTTCGCCTACCACGTGTACGGCACGGCCATCCTCACCGTGACGGTGGACTGTCTGCGGGGCCGTTACGAGTTCGATTCGGTGAGAGTTGTCCACGATTTTGGCGCCAGCATGAACCGCTCCATCGACCTCGGCCAGGCCGAAGGTGGCATCGTGCAAGGCATTGGTTGGATGACGATGGAGGAGCTGCTCTATGGCGAAAACGGCCGACTGATGAGCAATGCCCTTTCGACCTACAAAGTACCCGACATATATGCCGCTCCAAAAGAAATCGACGTGCATTTCCTCAATACGGACGGCCACGAACATGCCATCTTCCGCTCAAAGGCTGTCGGCGAGCCGCCGCTGATGTACGGCATTGGGGCTTACTTTGCCATCCTCGATGCGATGGAGGCTTTTCGGCCAACTTTAAAATTGGAAAAATATTCAGCGCCGATGACACCGGAGAAGGTGCTGATGGGGCTGTATGGAATGTAGCCCCGAAGTGAATTCGGGATGTCCGATTCGCTTCCAAATGCTGAACATCGTTTATCGAACAGGTTGTTGGACTTTCTATTTTTAGAATCTACAGGCGAGACGATTTTAAATAATTTGACACAAAATGATTTAAAAATCAAAACAAATTGTCGTAAATTTACCTTATGGAACAAGAACACAAAATCGTCGTCTTTCAGGAAAAACAGATACGCCGGGTTTGGCACAATGAGGAATGGTGGTATTCCGTATCGGATATCGTTGGAGTTCTTTCAGAAAGCAAAGACCCAAAGGCATACTGGCGAAAGCTAAAACAAAGAGAAAACCAACTCGTGACAATTTGTCACGGGTTGAAATTACTTGCGAATGATGGTAAAATGCGCACCGAAGATTGCTCCAACACGGAAGGTATGTTCCGCATCATTCAATCAATCCCATCACCCAAAGCCGAACCGTTCAAGCAGTGGCTGGCGAAAGTTGGCTACGAGCGAGTTCAGGAAATCGAAAACCCCGAACTGGCAGCACAGCGGGCAAGGGAATATTACCGAGAACTTGGCTACAACGACGAGTGGATTGACAAGCGTTTGCAGTCCATCAACATCAGGGGGCAACTGACCGATGAGTGGAAAAACCGGGACGTTAAAGAGGGTTTGGAATACGCCATCCTCACCGCAGAAATCAGCCGGGCGACTTTTGGTTTGATTCCTTCCGACTATAAAAAGCACAAAAGTTTGAGCAGCGAAAACCTGCGTGACCACATGACCAACTTGGAACTGATTTTCACCATGCTCGGTGAGGAGCAGACGAAGCAAGAAGCCGTCAAAAGAGATGCTCAAGGTTTTGAGGAAAACAAAACCGCTGCTGTGGAAGGTGGCGAGGCGGCAGGTGATGCTTTGGAGGCTTTTGAAAAACGTACGGGGCAAAGCGTAGTCAGTAACCAAAATTTCAAGCAACAAATCAAGGAGGCAAAAAGGCAGAAGAAATTGGCACAAAAGAAGACGGATAAAGAATAAAATCTCTTCAATGATGTCACAGGCATTCTCCATATTTTCTAATCGCACCTTTCTCGATGGCCACCTCCAGCCAGCCACCGTTTTTGTAAAAAACGGCCGAATCCATTCCATCGAAAAAGGAAAAGTAGAGCCCTCCGATTGCCCATTCGAAGATGTCGGCAATGCCGTGCTCATGCCTGGCCTGACTGACCCTCACGTTCACATCAACGAACCGGGGCGCACAGACTGGGAGGGCTTCGACACAGCGACGAAAGCAGCAGCAGCAGGAGGCATCACCTTACTGGTGGACATGCCGCTCAATTCCAGCCCGGTAACGACTACAGTGCAAAATTTTCAACAAAAACTGACTGCGACTCAGGGCAAGCTGCACGTGAATTGCGGCTTTTGGGGTGGCATCGTCCCAGCCAATGCGGGAGACATGGAATCGCTGCTGGCGAGTGGCGTATTGGGCATCAAAGCGTTTCTCACCCATTCCGGTATCGATGAATTTCCAAACGTGACGGAGGCGGATTTGCGAAAGGGAATGGGAGCGATTGCGGAGTCGGGCTTGCCGCTGCTGGTGCATTGTGAGTTGGAAACAGCAAGTGCCGTTTCGATTGCTAACAGCGCTAATTATAAAAACTACCTCGCTTCTCGCCCAAAGGCTTGGGAAAATGCTGCTGTGGATTTGATGATTTCACTGTGTCGGGAATCCAATTGCCGAGTACACATCGTCCATCTTTCATCAGCGGAGGCATTGCCGAGCATTATCGGAGCTAGAGCAGAAGGGCTGCCGCTAACAGTGGAAACTTGTCCGCAATATTTGTATTTCAATGCAGAACATATCCCCGATGCAGACACCCGATTCAAATGTGCTCCACCCATCCGTGAACGAGAAAACAACGAGCGGCTTTGGCAGGCCCTCGCCGATGGACATATTGATTTCATTGCCACTGATCACTCACCCGCACCGCCGGAACTGAAGTTGCTGGAAAGTGGAAACTTAATGAAGGCATGGGGCGGCATTTCAAGTTTACAATTTTTGCTGCCTATCGTTTGGACAGCTGCTGAGGCAGCGGAATTTTTCTTTGGAAAATATCCTACATTGGCTGGTGGAAAAGCCTGCCGAGTTCATAGGGCAAGGCCAAAGGAAAGGGAAAATTGCCATCGGCTACGATGCCGATTTAGTGGTGTGGCAGCCAGAGGAAAGTTTTGTGATTAAAGAGGAAAATATTTTTCATCGTAACAAAATCACACCATACCTTGGAGAGGAACTTTTCGGGAAAGTAAAGCAAACTTACGTGGGAGGCGTAAAGGTTTATGAGGGGGGAGAGATGAAAGAATTGAATCAGGGAAAATTGATCCTCGCATGACTGCCCTCATGACGGAACATATCCCTTCGGGATGACAAAAAATGTAAATGCCAACAGCCAATCCAAATTTCACCAAACTCACCGACCTTGCCGCCGAGCGTCTTGGCGGCAAGGTCTTATATGCCACCGATGATTTTTTTGCTGAAAAAGAAAACCTCATCAAGCCTGGCCGGGGCATTTTCATTGCCGACAAATACACCGACCGAGGCAAATGGATGGACGGGTGGGAAAGCCGCCGCAAGCGTACGCCGGGGCACGACTGGTGTGTCATCCAACTCGCCGTGCCAGGAAAAATTCGGGGCTTTGATATCGACACGAATCATTTTTTGGGGAACCATCCGCCGTTCGCTTCCGTGGAAGGTTTAGTTGAAGGGGTCACTTCAAGTGGCTCCCTCAACTGGGCAGCGCTCGAATGGACAGAATTATTACCCAAGTCTCCGCTCAATCCAGGTAGTCAACATTTCTTTGAAATCAATTCTCAAAAAACTTGGACGCACCTTCGTCTACATATCTACCCCGACGGTGGAGTGGCTCGCTTCCGAGCATATGGCGAGGTGGCTCGAAATTATATTCCCGATGAAACCATCGACCTCGCAGCAGCTTTGAACGGCGCGACTCCTGTCTGTTGCAACGATATGTTTTTTAGCCATATGGGCAATTTATTGATGCCCGGACGGGGCGTGAACATGGGTGATGGTTGGGAGACCAAACGCAACCGCACGCCAAATAATCGGGACTGGGTAATAATAAAATTGGCTGCCCTAGGAACGGTGAAAAAATTATTGGTGGACACCTGCCACTTCAAAGGGAATTATCCGGACATCTGTTCCGTCGAAGGTTGTGTAACGGATTACGACACTGATTTTTTTAATTCTGAAATAAATTGGCAGTGCATCTTGCCGCAGCAAAAATTGAGCGCCGATACAGAACATATTTTTGAAAATGAAATCGAAAATAATGGGCCGTTCACGCATGTGCGCTTGACGATATATCCGGATGGTGGGGTGAGTCGATTGCGCGTGTTTGGGAGTGTTTCCAAATAATTAGGTATCGGACACCTTCAAGGTGTCCGATACCTGAAACGAAATTAAATGACAGCCATAGCTTCAATTATTGCTTTATTAATCCTCCTCTTTTTCGCACTCAGCGGACACCTGGGAAAATTAATGGCTGTGGCAAAAAAACAGAATGACGAGCCCACTACCGAGAAACTTGGATTGTCTCGTGGTTATTTATTTGCCGGCATTGGGTTATTGATTTCCGCATTACTGGCCGTCGTTTATTTTTCTATTAAAAACACACCATATGAAGGCCATATGTTCGAATGGCTAAATTTATTAGTACGCTGGTTTCACATAACTATTGGAATAGCATGGATTGGCGCTTCTTTTTATTTTGTTTTTTTAGAAAACAGCCTGAACCGGACAAAGAATTTACGGGACGAATTGGCCGGAAATTTATGGGCAGTGCACGGCGGCGGTTTTTATTATTTGGAAAAATATAAGATAGCTCCAAAAGAAATCCCAAAAGAATTGCACTGGTTTAAATATGAGGCCTATTTTACTTGGCTGAGTGGATTTGCTCTTTTATTTATCGTTTACTATTTTAATGCCGAAGCTATGTTGATTGATAAAAATGTAGCTGATATTTCGGCATGGGCTGGCATTGGGATTGGTATCGGCTCACTCGTGGCGGCATGGTACGTTTACCATTTACTTTGTAAAACAGCGGTAGTGCGAAACGGTGTTTTATTTTCCATTATCGGTTTTTTATTGTGCACTTTAACGGCCTGGTTTTATGCCGAAATATTCAACAGCCGAGCTGCGTATATTCACTTCGGGGCCATGCTCGGCACACTCATGGCGGGCAATGTTTTTTTCATCATCATCCCCGCACAAAAGGCGATGGTGAACGCTGCCAAGGAAGGCAAACCGCTCAACCCCGAACTCGGAAAACATGCGGGGCTGCGTTCGCTCCACAATAATTATATGACATTGCCTGTGCTGTTCGTCATGATTTCCAATCACTTCCCCAGCACCTTTGGGCATGAGTGGCAATGGGCGATTTTGGCAGCCATTGCATTGGCCAGCGCAATCATCAAGCACTACCATAATTTACTGGAAAAAGGTGAACCGCTTGTCTGGTTACTGCCTGTCGGCATTGCGATGATGCTGGGCGTGGTGTTCATCACAGCACCGGAAGTGAAGGATACCGAGTGCCGGGAGCAAGTGACTTTTACACAGGTCTATCCGATATTTATCGAGCGCTGCAACTCCTGCCATTCTTCTAAACCGACGGATGATTTATGGTCGGCCCCGCCAAACGGCGTGGTGTACGACACCCCGGAAGACATTGTAAAAATGAAAGATAAAATAATGCTGCGGGCGGTGCTTACTGAGACGATGCCGCAAAATAATAAAACAGGTATGCTACCGGAAGAACGTGAATTGATTCGTTGCTGGATCGAGCAGGGTGCGGTGGTGGAATGACTAATTGCTAATGACGAATGACTAATATTGACGACATAAATAATTCGAGTGCAAAGAATATAAAAGAAGCATTTTTAAAATGTTGTGCTTCGGAAAAATGGGCTGATTTATTGACCAATAGTCGGCCGTTTGAAGATATGGTTGATTTATTTTCTAAATCAAAAAATATATGGTTCGAAAAATGTAGACCGGGAGATTGGTTGCAGGCATTTACCGCACATCCAAAAATTGGAGACATCGATAGTTTAGCAAAAAAATATTCCAATACTAAAAGTTGGTCGAGTCACGAACAATCGGGCGTTGATTCAGCGAGCATGGAAACGCTAAAAGAATTAGCTGATAAAAATAAAATATATGAAGAAAAATACGGTTATATTTTTATTGTTTGCGCCACTGGAAAAAGTGCAGAAGAGATGTTGAGCATATTAACGAATCGTTTAAAAAATGAACCAGAGGATGAATTAAAAATCGCCATGCAGGAGCAACATAAAATAACGGAGATTCGACTTCGTAAAATGACTAATTAACAATGACTATTGACTAATTTAATTAGCAATTATTCATTTGTCATTAATCATTAAATAAATGAACCAAATCACAACGCACATCCTCGACACATCACTTGGCAAGCCAGCCAAAGGAGTAAAAATCCGTTTAGAAAAAAATGGAAATTTAATCGCCAAAGGCACAACCAATGCCGATGGCCGCATCAGCGATTTATTGCCAAAAGAAAAAATATTAGAGCCGGGTAATTATGAATTGATTTTTGAAACTGGGAATTATTTTGCAGAGCAAAAAATAAAATCCTTTTATCCGCAGGTGGTGATACATTTTACCATTTTTGACGACAGTCACTACCATGTGCCGTTGCTGTTGAATCCATTTGGGTATTCGACATATCGGGGGAGCTAAAAAGAAAAACATGAAACAAAGCATATCACAAAAAAACAAATCCGCCATTTTCAAAGACCTGAAAACGGCAAACCTTGCCTTCCAGAATTTATATCCGGGCGACTTACCTGCCCGTCAGCCTGTACACACCGTTTACGGCGGAGCAAATTTATTCAAGTCGGATAGTGCAGCGGGCCTAGGAGCAGTGGCATTGCGGACGATGGAGGCATATGCGCCCGATGCAAAAATATTTTCGAAAGCATTTGACCTGCCAAAAGGCTTGGGGAAAAAGGTGTATAAAAAGGTAGTTGAAAAATTGAAGACCGAAGCGGTCGAAGATTTCCGCATTGACTTTGAAGATGGCTTCGGCAACCGCTCAGATGAAGAGGAAGACACTGAGGCCGAACGCACCGCCAAGGAGGTTGCCAAGGGAATGGCGGAGGGCACTTTACCACCGTTCATCGGCATCCGCATCAAGCCGTTCACGGAGGAGATGAAAGAACGAGGACTGCGCACGCTAGACATATTCGTGACCACTCTGCTCGGAGAAACTGGTGGCAAATTACCAGACAATTTCGTCGTCATGCTGCCCAAGGTGACCATCCCCGAGCAGGTATCGGCGCTGGTGCGTTTCTTCGAAATTTTGGAAAAAGAAAACGGCATCGCCCCTGGTTCGCTCAAAATGGAAATGATGGTCGAGACCACCCAATCTATTATGGATTCGGACGGCACAAACCCGCTACGGCGCTTCGTCACGGCTGGTGTGGGGCGGCTCATTGCCTGCCATTTCGGGACATACGACTACACGGCTTCATGCAGTATCACCGCCAAATACCAAACAATGGACCACCCTGTCTGCGACTTCGCCCACCACATGACCAAGGTGGCGCTGGCACACACGGGCATCTGGCTGTCGGACGGGGCGACGAACATCATGCCCGTCGGGCCGCACCGGGGAAAAGACCTCAACAAAAAGCAACTTAAAGAAAATCGCAAAGTGGTTCATCGGGCATGGAAACAAGGCTACGACCATGTGCGCCACTCGCTTTGGAATGGTTATTATCAGGGCTGGGATTTGAATCCTGCACAACTGCCAATGCGCTATGCAGCGGTCTTCGCTTTTTTTCTGGAAAGTATTGACGATGCGACCCTGCGGCTGAAAACATTTGTTGAAAAAGCCGCCAGGGCAAGCTTGATTGGCGATGTATTCGACGATGCGGCGACGGGGCAAGGACTGCTGAATTATTTTTTGCGTGCATTAAATAGTGGTGCTATTTCGAAAAAAGAAATTCTTGCTACAGGTTTGACATTAGAGGAAATTCAGGGTCGTTCCTTTTTGAAAATTTTGGAAAACAGGAAAAAATGAAATTACTATTGGCTATTGGCCATTAACTTTTAGCAAAGCAAGCCAATAACCAATAGCTAAAAGCCAACAGCTAAAAATGTCCTTCTGGAATTTCATCGAAAAGAAAATAATCGAAAAAAAAGATGTTGCCATGCTTTGTGTGCTACACAGCGAGGGTAGCAGTCCTGGCCGCCAAGGGTTCAAAATGGCGGTGTCTGGTGATGGCGAAATCTCCGGCTCGATTGGTGGCGGCATCATGGAACATAAACTGGTGGAGTTGGCGAGGGAAATGCTCGAAAAAAATAGCAACGAATTTATTTTCAAAAAGCAAATCCACAGTAAAAAAAGTCCAAACGATCGATCAGGGATGATTTGTTCGGGCGAACAATCGGTTGTTATTTTCTTAATTAATAAAAAAATAAAACCTGAATTAAATATTTTATTTTCAGCATTAGGAAATAATAAAAACGGCACACTGACTATCAAGCCCGGTGACATGTTTTTTCATGAAAATTCGTCATTAGGCCAATCTTTTTTATTTGAATTTATTTCGAAAAATGATTGGAAATTCCAGGAGCAAATTGGGGTGAAAAACGTATTGCATATTTTCGGTGCAGGCCATGTAGGACTGGCATTCTCACGGCTCATGTCTACGCTGGGTTTTTACACAAAAATATATGACAACAGGCCAAGCCTGAACACCTTGGAGGAAAACGATTTTGCCGACGAAAAAATAATTTTGGATTATGAAAAAATTGGTGAAATAATTCCTGAAGGCGAAAACCAATATGTGGCCATCATGACTTTTGGATACCGCACCGACAAACTTATTTTACAACAATTATTGGGTAAGAAATTCCGCTACCTCGGCATGATGGGCAGCAAGGCTAAAGTCAAACAATTATTGAAAGAATATGAGGAAGAAGGAGTGGACATGAATTTATTGAAAAATGTGCACACCCCGATCGGACTGCCCATTAATAGTAAAACCCCAACCGAAATAGCGGTGAGTATAGCTGCTGAAATTATTAAGATTAAAAATGCAAATTGACCAATGGAAAAAAGTTATTAATTTATTTCCCTTTCCGCAAGGTTTTTCCCATCCTGAACCCGTTGTATTCGCCATCGTCAATAACCACTATGCCATTGACCAATACATAATAAATGCCCTCAGGATATTGGTGTGGCTCCTCAAAAGTTGATTTGTCAATAATTTTTTCCGCATCGAAAATGGTAATGTCAGCAAAAGAACCTTCTTCGATCACCCCTCTTTTTTCAATACCAAAATTTCGGGCTGGCAAGCCTGTCATTTTATAAATGGCCGTTTCGAGCGGCAGCACTTTTTTGTCTCTCGAATAATGTCCGAGCACCCTCGGGAAAGTGCCATATGCCCTTGGGTGCGGGTGTCCTTTTCCTAGTTCATTGAGTCTGCCGTCAGAGGCGATCATTGTTTGGGGGTGCTGCATGATACGCATTACATCCTCCTCGTTGATTGCATGGAAAATGCACTTTGCACCCCGGTGCAACTGGCCTTGAATGACCAGCTCTGCGCCATTTTCAGCATTCGGTTCGAGACCCTCTGCAAGTGCCCAGTCGTGGAGTGTTTTCCCCGCCAGTTCCGGTTTCCAGTTGAAAGTAGAAAACTGGATACGGCGGAGGTCGCCCCCGCCTCGGTCGTTGAGGATATTGTATGTGATGCCCTTTTTGATACTGTCGCGCAGCACGGGATCGTTGCAGCGCTCTGTAAAAGCGTCCACCTTCCCACCCTCCATTGCCCATGCCGGAATCAACACGTTGAGACTGGTGCTGCTGGCAGTGTACGGGTATTGGTCAATCATCACGTTGAGACCGCGAGCACGGGCGCTGTCTACCATTGCCAAAGTAGTCACACTTGAGCCCCACATGGGCTGGCCAATGGCTTTGTGGTGGGTTATCACGACTGGAATATTTGCCTTTTCGGCAATCTCGATGGTTTCGTTCACGGCATCCAATAGGCCGAGGCCTTCCTCACGTATGTGCGAAGTATAAATCCCTCCATGCGTTGCTACCACTTTCGAGAGTTCCACCACTTCTTCCGTTTTTGCAAATGCCCCAGGCAGGTATTTCAGTCCAGTCGACATACCGAATGCGCCGTCCTGCATGGCTTTTTCAACATGGTCTTTCATGGCCTCTAGTTCGTCAGGTGTAGGTTGGCGGTTATCCAGGCCCAGTACTTCTGTGCGCACGGCATTGTGCCCAATTAGGTACGCCACGTTGATGCCAATGCCCATAGCGTCCAAGCTGTCGAGATATTTACCAATAGTGAGCGGACTTCCCCCATCAGGGCCTCCCACGGCAGTCGTAACGCCTTGTCTCAATGCGCTTTCTGCCTCCGGCAAAATGGGTAACGGTTCGAGATGGGCGTGTACATCAATAAAACCAGGAGCAATGACAAATCCGGTGGCATCTATTTTCCGCTTGGCCAGCACGTCTATCTTTTCAGCAATCTTGACAATGCGGTCATCTATGATGGCAATGTCCGCTTTATAGGGAGGATTGCCTTTACCATCGTACACCAAACCATTTTGAATGATAATATCAAAAGCAGGTGTGCAGGTGGAAATAAATAGACTGGACAAAAGCAGCGCTACAAATATGGAAGTAAGTTTCATGTTGGATTGTGAATTATGGTGCTGCCAAATGTATCGCTTTAGTAGTAAAGGTTAGCCAATTACTTCCAGTAAAAGCAGTTGGCTTGCTCATATCTTTTTTTTATTAACTTTTTTTATCAAATTAGTGCCGCTTCGCAAATGCAGTATTATTTATCACAAATCACGTATTCCTAATCACTGAACCATCATGTCCTTACTCATTAAAAACGGCCGCATCATCACTGCTTCCGACGACTACCATGCTGACATTTTTATAAAAGGTGAAAAAATCCACACCATTGGCAAAAACCTCGAGATGAAGGCCAAGCGCACCATTGACGCAGATGGCCTGGTTGTTTTCCCTGGCGGCATTGATCCTCACGTACATCTCGACATGCCATTTATGGGCACTTTTTCCAGCGACAATTATGAGACTGGCACACGAGCGGCCTTGCACGGAGGCACCACCATGGTCATTGATTTTGTGCTGCAAACACAGGGCAAATCTCTGAGGCATGCACTGGAAACATGGCAGGGTCGATCGAATGGTAACTGCTACAGCGACTATTCTTTCCACATGGCAGTGACTGATTTCAACGACAATACAAAAAAAGAAATATCGGAAATGATCGAGGAGGAAGGCATTACTTCTTTCAAGACTTTCATGGCCTATAAAGGCGCATTGATGATCGACGATGGCCAGATGGTTGACCTCATGCAAGAGGTGAAAAAGCAGGGCGGCATGGTCACTGTACATGCTACCAATGGCGACATGATTGACAAGTTGATTGCGAAGCACAAGGCTGAAGGTAAACTCTCCCCCCTTTACCATTACCTCTCGCAGCCAGAAGTGACAGAAGCCGAAGCCTCTGCGCGGTTTACCGACCTGGCAAATTATACCGATGTGCCTGCATATATTGTTCATATGACATGCGAAGGTGCCGTCAATGCTGTTCGAGAAGCAACCTTCCGCAATCAAAAAGTTTTTGGTGAAACCTGTATTCAATATTTGATCTTGGATGCCTCCTTGTATGAAAAAGATTTTGAAGGGGCAAAATGGGTGATGAGTCCACCGTTGCGTCAAAAGAAAGACCAAGAGGCCCTGTGGGCAGGTATCAATCAGGGGTTGTTGCAAGTGGTCGCTACCGATCACTGTCCATTCAATTGGGAACAAAAACTGATGGGCAAGGATGATTTTTCCAAAATTCCGAACGGCCATCCCGCCATCGAAAACCGAATGGAACTGCTCTGGTCAGAAGGAGTCGATAAAGGCAAAATAAGTCCCAATAAATATGTGGAAGTCACTTCTGCCAATCCTGCTAAAATATTTGGCATGTTTCCCAAAAAGGGCTGTATCGCCCCAGGCTCAGATGCCGATCTCGTCATTTTCGACCCAGAAGAAAAGCACACCCTTTCTGCCAAAACGCACCATATGAACGTGGACTATTCGGGCTATGAAGGATGGGAGGTAACAGGTAAGTGCAAAAAGGTGATACTGCGCGGCAAAGTGGCGATTGATTATGGCTCGGTGCGAATCGAAAAAGGGTATGGGGAATTTGTGAAGCGGGGGAAGGTGGGGTGAGATTACTACTTTCCTTTTAAATGCTCTATATCGTCCAAATCTTTTTTTCTGCCCGCGGACGATTTCGCATGTAAAAGATCATTGATATGAATAACTCTTACAGATAGACCCTCAATCTCACGCAATTCGGCTTTTTGAAAAGTATTTTCAAATTCAAGGCCTTTTGCATCGGTCATCAAATCAATGCACACTGGCGAACTACCAAATGTAAAAACATTCATCTCAGGGTTGTTTAAAAAATTTGCCTCTGTCATATCAAAGACCGGCATCCCAAATTCGACAAATGCTTTTTCTATCTTTTTATAGTTTTCACTCGTTTTTCGCACCCAAATATCCATATCCCCAGTTGTTCGATTATAACCGTGCAGAATAACAGCATATCCTCCAAGAAGAATATAATCCACGTCCTGATGATTGAGCGCTCGAATAAAGTCTTGAAAATCGGGATGAAAAATATTGGCCATTATGCACTATGTTTTCTAACCGAAAAAACCTGTTTATCCATCCTTGGAGGATTATGAAAATCAAAACCCCAAGCCACGCTGATAAGGTAATAAGCAGCTCTTAGCCTTTCGGCTGGCGATTTTGACAACCAGTAATCTAAATTCTGGTCAGCTTCTTGAAAGGTTTGAATCTTGAATTTAGTCCGATCGAAACGTGGATACTCCATATAATCGAATTATGTTTTTGTAAAGATAACACCCCCATTTCCAAACCCAAACCATTACCTTTATCTAATAAAAATCACCAACCAATGCCCAGAAAAGTAAAATCCGGTCTCATCCAAATGAGCTTACCCTTGACGGAAGGCGAAGGCACCATCGAAGAAATCATGGAGGCGATGGTGCAAAAGCACATACCCTATATTGAAGAAGCAGGAGAAAAAGGCGTACAGATTTTGTGCCTCCAAGAAATTTTTAATACGCCCTATTTCTGTCCTGGCCAGGATGCGAAATGGTACGCCTCCGCTGAGTCCGTTCCGGGCCCGACGACCGAGCGCATGGCCGAATATGCCAAGAAATATCAGATGGTGATGGTCGTTCCCATTTTTGAAAAAGAGCAGGCAGGTGTTTTGTATAATACTGCTGCAGTAATTGATGCGGATGGCACTTATTTGGGAAAATACCGAAAAAACCATATTCCTCACACCTCTGGGTTCTGGGAGAAATTTTTCTTTAAGCCTGGCAATTTGGGTTATCCTGTTTTCGAGACCCGCTATGCAAAAGTCGGAGTGTACATCTGCTATGACCGCCACTTTCCAGATGGCGCCCGCATACTCGGCTTGAACGGTGCGGAAATAGTCTACAATCCATCAGCAACAGTCGCCGGACTTTCCCAATATTTATGGAAATTGGAACAGCCTGCACATGCTGCGGCCAATGGCTATTTCATGGGCTGCATCAATCGTGTAGGTGTGGAAAAACCTTGGAATGTCGGCAGGTTTTACGGAACGTCTTATTTCGTCGACCCACGTGGACAAATATTTGCACAAGCCTCGGAGGAAAATGATGAATTATTAATTGCGGATTTTGATCTGGATATGATCGAAGAGGTTCGTAACACCTGGCAGTTTTTCAGGGATCGGAGACCGGAGACGTATGGCCGCCTCACTGAGCTCTAAAAGCTATTAGCCATTGGCTATTTGCCGTTAGCTTTAACATTAACCACCAAAACAAAAACCATGAGAGACTTTAGGAAACTTGAATTCTGGCATTTAGGGATGGAGTTGGTAACACTAACTTACCATTTGGTTAAACGACTTCCTGATGAGGAAAAATTTGGATTGAGTAGCCAAATGAGAAGGGCGGTTATTTCAATGCCATCAAATATTGCTGAAGGTTGTGGCCGCTCCACGAATAAAGGTACAAGTAGGTTTTTTGAAATATCTATAAGCTCTGCTTTCGAATTGGAAACTCAACTATTGGCTGGATATAAGATTGGATATTTCACAGAAACGGATATTTCCACTATCATGAAAAGACTTCATTTATTCCAAAAGAAAACAAACAGCTATAAAAAT
Organism: uncultured Saprospiraceae bacterium; assembly: GCA_942490835.1. GTDB lineage: Bacteria > Bacteroidota > Bacteroidia > Chitinophagales > Saprospiraceae > UBA6168. Next base: position 14,739 of record CALNYY010000087.1, on the reverse strand, counting down.
ACCATGAAATAAAAGCCAACCGCTAACAGCCTATGGCCAAAAGCATTAAAAATGTCCGAATTTAAAAAACCTACCTCACAAGAAGAAGTAAACAATGCCTTCGAACAAATAAAGCCATACATGAATCCAACCATGGCTTATTATGAAAGTTCAAGGTGTTTATTTTGTTATGATGCACCGTGTGTGCAAGCCTGCCCAACAGGAATTGATATTCCATTATTTATACGGCAAATAAATACGGACAATATTGATGGGGCTGCAAAGACCATTTACGATTCTAATTATTTTGGAAATATATGCGGTAAGGTTTGCCCAACGGAAGTACTGTGTGAGGGCGCTTGCGTATTTAATCACCAAAATGTACAACCTATAGAAATAGGCAGGTTGCAAAGTTTTGCGACAAATACCGTTATTGAAAAAAATAAAAGACTCTTTGAATTAGCTAAAAATAACGGAAAAAAAGTCGCTGTCATTGGTGCTGGGCCAGCAGGAATTTCATGTGCTTGCGAATTAAAATTACTGGGCTATGATGTTGATATTTATGAAGCAAAAAATCAACCTTCTGGGTTGGCGCTATATGGCTGCGCTCCATATAAAGTGACTAATGAGGATGTTTTAAATGAGATAAATTATTTACAAAAACAATTTGGATTTAATATTGAATTTAATTCACCAATTAAATCAGAAAAAAAATTAAATGAATTAGAGAATAAATATGATGCTATTTTTCTTGGAATAGGATTAGGCGAGACTCGAAAATTAAATATTGAAGGAGAAAATTTAATTAACTGTATTGGAGCGACGGAATATATTGAGCAAATAAAATTAAATCCTTTAAACGTTAATACCGGTAAAAGAGTAGTTGTAATTGGAGGTGGCAACACAGCAATGGATGCCGCATCAGAATCAGCCCGATTGGGAGCAGAAGAAGTGACATTAGCCTACCGCAGATCGAAAGATGAAATGGGAGCATATGAATTCGAATACGACCTGGCAAAAGCGGTTGGTGTAAATGGACTATTCAACGTTTCACCTGTCGCTATTATAGGAAATGAAAAAGTAGAAGGTGTTCATTTTGTAAAAACAAAAACAGAAAATGGAGGCGTTGAAAAAATAGTTGGAAGTGATTTTACGATAAATTGCGATGCTGTCATTTTGGCTACTGGCCAAGAAAAACAAACGGGTATTTTATCGAAAATAAATAATTTGAATTTTGACAACAAAGGAAAAATAAAAGTGAATCCCGAGACTCTCCAAACGAGCAATGTTAAATATTTTGCCGGAGGCGATGCTATGAACGGAGGAGCAGAAGTTGTGAATGCCGCCGCGGAGGGCAAGAAAGCGGCGAGGGGGATTGATTCCTTTTTAATTGGAGATTAAGAGATTTAATGATTAACGATTTTTGATTTTTAAAAACCATAAAACCAACTACATGACACCTCAAGAACTAGAAAACAGGCTCATTGCTTTTGCTTCAAGAATAATTGACCTCGTTGAAGCATTGCCGAAAACGCCAACTGGAAAACACCTTGGAGGACAACTAATTAGATCTGGTACAGCACCAGCATTAAATTATGGAGAAGCAAGGGCAGCAGAATCAAGTCCAGACTTCAGGCATAAAATGAAAATTTGCCTGAAAGAGTTAAGAGAATCGCATGTGTGTCTCAGAATAATTGAGGGAAGAGATTGGTTTACAGAAGAAAAGCTAATTCCGTTGATTATTGAAAATAACGAACTCATTTCCATTTTCGTTACAAGCATAAAAACCTCAAAAAGTAAACAGTGAACCTCCTGAGCAACTATTAAATCTAAAATCACATATCCTTGATCTTTTAATCGTTAATTAATACATGCTGATTAACGATTAAAAGATCAAGGATTAACGATTTTCGATTTTCGATTTTAAAAATATCATCATGCCCAACCTAAACGCCAACCTCGCAGGAATAAAATCACCAAACCCATTTTGGCTGGCCTCTGCGCCGCCAACCAATTCTGGCTATCAGGTCATGAAAGCATTCGATGCTGGCTGGGGCGGAGCAGTTTGGAAAACGCTCGGCGTTCCTGTGATAAACACTTCCAGCCGATATGGCGCTGTCAATTACCGGAATAACCGGATGATCGGTTTCAATAACATTGAATTGATTACAGACCGACCACTCGCAGATAATCTGCGAGAGATTGAGGAAGTGAAAAAGTATTTCCCTGATCACGCTGTCATTGCCTCATTGATGGTAGAATCGAGAGAAGAATGGCATCAAATTGTGAAAGATGCTGAGAACGCTGGAGCAGATGGATTGGAACTGAATTTTGGCTGCCCGCATGGTATGTGTGAACGCGGGATGGGCTCAGCTGTAGGGCAGGAACCAAACGTGTTGAAACTAATCGTCGGCTGGGTGAAAGAAGTGGCGACTAAACCAGTCATTGTAAAATTAACACCGAATATAACTGACGTTACTGTTCCTGCAAGAGCTGCTTCGGAAGGAGGCGCTGATGCCATTTCACTGATAAATACCATCCAAAGCTTGGTCGGCGTGGATCTCGACAATTTTGTTCCATATCCCGTCGTAGATGGCAAAAGCACCAATGGAGGTTATTGTGGACCAGCGGTAAAACCCATCGCTTTGAACATGGTGAAAAATTGCGCCCAAGATGCAGGTGTGAAAATCCCGATCTCCGGAATTGGTGGCATCGAAAATTGGCGAGACGCTGTGGAACACATGATGCTCGGAGCAAGCAATGTACAGGTCTGCACAGCCGCTATGCATTATGGATTTGGTATCGTTCGAGAAATGAAAGCTGGCCTAGAAAGGTATATGCAAGAAAAAGGTTTTGAAAGGTTGGATGATCTGATCGGTAAAGCTTTGCCAAACGTCAAGACCTGGGAAAACCTGAATTTAAAATACAATGTAAAAGCGCACATTAATACTGATAAATGCATTGGTTGCCAGCTTTGTTATATTGCTTGTGACGATGGCGCACACCAAGCCATCGCATTGTCAAAAAATGGAGAGAACCGCGTTCCAGAAATAATTGAAGAAAATTGTGTCGGCTGTAATTTGTGTTCACTTGTCTGCCCTGTGGAAGAGTGTATTACGATGGTGAGAAAAGATAATGGGCAGGAACATGAAACCTGGAAAGAATACATGGCCAATGACAAAGCGCCAACATCATTTAATGATGACAGAGCAGGCGGCAAGGGACATTGGGTGCCAGAACCAAGTGCTGCGCTAAGGAAATAAGGTAGCATCTTTTTATTATCACCGATTACCTGATACAACTTGCTTTTTGTTTTCAATTAAAGAAAAAAACCAATAAACAAAACCTAAAATAACCCATAAAATGGATGCGCCTAAAGCGACCCATTTCATTACATTAAAAACAGAAAATAGCAAAACTAAAGGTTCGTATTTAGACGGAAATTGAAACAATAAGAATGTTATTCCTATATTTTCAATCAAGTAGCAGACGAATGATATCAGTGGCAATAAAACCAGCCAGTCACAACCTTTAATATAATTTTTTTTTGGCAATAGCCAGATTATCGAAAATAAAAACATAGCATAAAATACAGAACAGATGAATCCTATTGATAACAAGAAAAAAATATATTTTACCCGTCCCTTATGACCATATATTTCCAAAGTATCGTAGAAATCATTTACAGAATAATAAAATAATATATCGACCCTTTTTTCTCCATTCAAAATAAAATCTACATACGAACTTGCTTCTGGCAATACGACCCCAACAACAATCGCCAAAACAATAGCAAGGATCAAGGTACTTTTCCATGTTATCATTTTTTCAATCAAATCAGAAATGGTTGATTTTTCTTTCACAGTAATTTATTTTAAAATTCAAAGTTGGGTGGTTATATTTTTTGCTATATTCAAGCAAAGTCTAAAAAGTATTAAAAAGTGTAAAACGAATCCATATCGGTCATGAAAAATAAATACCGCATATTAATGGTGGATGATGAACGCCAGTTCAGTGGCTTGACACAAGAATACCTCGAAGCTAAAGGATTTGACGTCACGCTGAAACACAATGGAGATGATGGGCTGTCTGCATTTAAGGAAGAGACTTTTGACATTTGTATTTTAGACATTAAAATGCCCATAAAAGACGGCTTTGAATTAGCAACTGAAATAAGAGAATTCGACGAACTAATGCCTATCATTTTTCTTACCGGTCAAACAGAAAAAGAAGATAGAATAAAAGGCCTCACAATTGGTGCAGACGATTACATCACCAAACCGTTTAGTGTGGAAGAATTGTATTTGCGAATTAAAAACATTTTAAAAAGAAGCGAATTAAATACGCATAAAAAAAGCCAGGCAATTAATTTTGAAATTGGAAATTTTTTATTCAATTTCAAAACGAGAGAATTAACTCAAAATAATAACTCAATAAAACTGACCGCTATTGAAGCCAAATTGTTGCAGATGTTTTGTGAAGATGAAGATGGCATGGTTGAGCGAGACCTTGCACTCAAACGTGTATGGGGGGACGATGATTATTTAAGGGGCAGAAGCCTGAATGTATATGTCAGTAAATTAAGGCAATACTTAAAGGATGACGATAATATTGAAATAATGAATGTACACGGTGTCGGTTATAAAATGGTCGTTCGTTAAATACCCTATTTGAAAACATCGTCTGAAACGACATTATTCAGCAAAATTTTTAGCGAATTATATTTCTCTGCCATCTCACTTAAATCATATTCTTTTTCCGCCATTTTTTCCATTTCGTATGCCTGCTGAACGATTTCTTCTATTCCCAAATATTTTGATTGACTTTTTATAGAATGCGCCAACATGGATACGTCATTCCAGTCTTCATTTTTAATAAATTTTTCAAGCCTCTCAAGTTGTTCAGGCACTTCAGTTTTATAAATATTTAAAAACTTTTTTACCATTTCTTCATCGTTTCCCATGAGTTGCCGAAGCCTGTGTAAATCAACCATATGTCACTTGATTATTGATTTGGATTTATACCGATTCCGAAATGGTACCGATGCAAGATCGGCATGTGGATTTGGGAAAAATTAAACCATTTCTCTATCGGCATATCCTCAAAACCATTGGTTTGTAGAAAATCAAATTCCCAAACCACTTCGTTTTGAGTATAAGTTATTTAAAGTTATTACGTTGATCTCCAAAAATATTTTTAACCATCTTTATTTTATTAAATAATTCATCGCTATTGATGGGCTTGGTAACTACATCATTCATCCCTACTGATTGGCATTTTTCCAATTGCTCAGGGATCGCATTGGCTGTAAGTCCAATTATCGGCATGTTGCTTAAAACAGGATTAGGGTTTTTTCGGATCGCAATTGTTGCCTCATACCCATCCATGACCGGCATTTTTACATCCATGAGAATCAGATCAAAACTTTCCTGTTCTAACTTTTCCAATGCTATTTTACCATTATCGGCGACTTCAATTTTTACGCCCTCAATATGTTTTTTTAATAATTCTACTGCAAGCATTTGATTAAACAATGTGTCCTCCACTATTAGCACCTTCAAATTCTTTAGCACAATAGGAGCATTAAGATCTTTGGGCGACACAACAGGAATAGCTGCTTTTTCAAAACGTAGGTTAAATGCTAACTCCGATCCTTTTTCCTGCTCACTTTGAATAGTCAATTCTCCACCTTGCTGCTCAACTAATTGCTTTGAAATTGACAGTCCAAGGCCCGTTCCCCCGTATTCCGAATAAGTATCCTCATTCGCTTGCTGGAAACTATCAAAAATTACATTTAGCTTGTCGGCCGGAATCCCAATACCAGTATCAGTCACTTTAAATAATAATTCCACTTCTTTATCCGTCTCGCTGACTTTGTCCACACTAACCTCAACTTTACCTTTTTCTGTAAACTTGATTGCGTTGCCAGCCAGATTCAATAATATCTGGTTTAATCGGATCGGGTCTCCAATGAGGTGAAAAGGCACATTTTTTTCGATCAAAGTTGTAAAGGCCAATCCCTTTTCCTCTGCCTTGATTTTCAGTGTGTGGTAAAGCTGTTGAATACTGACATCAAGTTCAAATGGCTTGTTGTAAAAGCTGAATTTCCCTGATTCAATTTTCGAATGATCCAGCAGATCGTTAATAATAATAAGTAGGTTTTCAGAGGATTGCCGAATTGCAGTTATGTATTCATTTTGTTTTCTGTTCAATCCTGAATCAACCATTAATTTACTCAACCCCACAATTGCATTCATCGGTGTTCTGATTTCATGACTAATATTGGCAAGAAACCGAGACTTATAAGCAGCCGACTGTTCTGCTATTTCTTTTTGTTGCCTCAATAACACCTGATGTTTTCTGGCTTGATAAACAACGTACCCAATATAGAATGCCAACAATGTCATTAAAATTCTAAACCAGCTTGTCTGCCATATCGCAGGGATAACGGTTAATTTGATTGCCATTTCATCCTCGCTCCAAACACCATCGCCATTTGCTGCTTTTACTCTAAAAATATAATCCCCAGGATCTAAATTGGTATACGTCGCCTCTCTCTTTGTACCAACATATTGCCAGCCTTCATTGAAACCCTCAAGCATATAAGCATATTGGTTGTTAGAAGGTGCGCTATAATGCAAACCGGCATATTCAAACGTGAATACATTTTCTGTATGGTCTAGCTTTATTTCTTTAATGTACGCGGGCGACACCCCAAGATCATACGTTTGATTGAACACCTTAAATCCACTCAACTTAACAACTGGGGCTTGTTTGTCATCTATAATCTCGTCAGAAAGAAAAGTAAAAAAGCCATTGATTCCTCCAAAATATAGCTGGCCATCCTCATTAATGTAACTTGCTCCTACATTAAACTCTTTGTTAAGCGTACCTGACATGTCGAAGCTCTCGAATTTTTTAGTAGCTATATCAAATTTTACAATGTATTGCCAGGCCGTAAACCAAATATCATTGTAATGGTCTATTTGCATGGCTGCAACACCAACCTGCAACTTCTCATCTTCAGGCAAATAGTTGATGATTTCCTCCGTCGCCATATTGACAGAAGTAACTCCCAAACCCACACATAGCCACAACATGCCTTCTGGATACTCGACAATATTTAAGACTCGCTTACCCCAGGATGTGGCATCTCCACTAATAGGCTTTTTTTCATTCGTCTTTGGGTTATACTTCCATATTCCAGGCCTCATACCTACCCATATATTACCATCCGGGCCAAAATGAAATGTTCGAACTTCTTTGGCAGTGGCCTCAATATCCTCCATGTGCCTTCGCACTGTATAATTTTCTTTTTTTATGCTGAAAAGGCCATTGCTAGTCGCCAACCATATACTTCCTTCAAATTCCTTAATTTGATAAATTGAGCTTTCATCTAACCCTGGGCCAAGCTCCAGTCGCTTGACCTTTTCTTTAAATGGATCAAATTGGTGAAGCCCGCCTCCTCCCGTACCCACCCATACTGTCCCATCCGAGTCTCTGAATATGGCGCGAACCCTATTTTTTCTAAGACTTTCTCGATCAAAGGGATCGTTAGAATAGCGCTTTGCCTGTTCCCCTAACTTTTTTGAATGGTATAGCCCTCCAAAAGCACCGGTGAGCATCCCTATTTCTTTGTCTTCATAAAACGAAAAGGTGTAGTTTGCCTCATTGTCGATACCTGGCTCATTCATATAGAGCCTAAATTTCTGACCATCCAAATTCACTCTGTTGATGCCGTTGAAGGTGGCTATCCATATGTTGCCAAAACGGTCTTCTTCAATATCAAATATTTGGTTGTTGATCAGGCTGTTAGGGTCGGAGGTGGAATAGGAAAATTGCATGACTTTCCCTGTCGCAATATCCCATTTCGCTAAACCTCTATCATCAAAGCCAATCCACAAAGTGCCATGTCGGTCTTCCAAGATGGATCGAATTGCGAACTTTTCCAGCCCTTTGTCCCAACTCGTTTTTTCTATTTCAAGATTGGCTGGGTTTATCTCAAACAAACCTGTTTCGCTTCCAATCCAAACCTTACCTTCTTGGCCGGCATGGAGCGCATAAATAATTGGATTGGTAGCAAAAGGTATAAGATGGTATGTCTTTGTGGCAGGGTCGATTTTATATAAACCCTCCGATGTGCCAGCCCATAGATTACCGCTCAGATCCTGAGCAATGGAGTTGATTTTGATCTTTTTGTTTTCGAAGACCTCTCCTTCAATGGCTTTGCATGGGATTACTTTCTTTGCCTTTTTATCAAAAAAAGCCAATCCTGCTGATGTTCCGAGCCACAATGTGGAATCTTTATCTTCAAAGATATCTCCGTATTCTACAAATAGGAAGGCACTATCTTGGTCACTTGGGTAATAGTACCTTTCAACCTTTTCCAACTTTTTATCAAAAAGATCCATCCCCCTATTGGTCCCAATCCACATATTCCCTGCTCTGTCCTCATATATCTTGGACACATAGCCATAAGTCAATTTTGTAACATTGAATTGTGACCTGGCATAAGTATGAAACTGGTATCCGTCATATCTAGCCAAACCTGCAAAAGTCCCGAACCACATATATCCGTCGTTCCCTTCCCAAATGTCATACACATGCCCTTGCAATAACCCCTGCTCCAAACCAATTCGATTGAAATCAATATATGGCGTTTGAGCATTTCCCATGTTGGGCATGCAGATTAAAAAGAAGAATGCTATTTTAATTTGATGTTTCAAACTGCTTGATTTACAGGACAATAATACTCTGTAAATTATTTATCTGTGGGTCTTTTTACACTTTTTTACACTTTTTGAAAATCCTATGATACTCTGTCTTTTCATTTCCGCTCAACTTGCAGTCGTATTTATTTTTCATCAAAATTTCACCAAATCATGTCAACTGCAAGTATTCATCACCAAAATAAAACCGCAAGGAAAACCGATATAACGCCACAGCCGCACGCCGCCCAGCATAGAGACTTAATTTCCGAGTTGCACAATGGCTATCGGGATTGGTTCTTAGATGCAGGAACTGAAATGGAAATGAAAGCAGGAGAGACTGTTATCAAGGAAGGCCTAACGGCGGAAGCTTTTTATTTTCTTATAGAAGGATTACTCAAAGTTCATCATACCGATCAGCCTGATAAAAACATAGCTATGGTCGCCCCCGGCCAACTGATCGGTGAAATGTCATTTATCGAAAAGGTGCCTGCCTCCGTTTCTGTTTCTGTGGTTGAAAGAGCGATGTTGTTGGAAATTCCTTTTGCCAAGGTGGAAGAAAAAATGGAAGCCGACGTGCAGTTCAGGGCAACTTTTCAAAAAGCTTTGTTGGGCGTTTTGTCCAGTAGGTTGAGAGCTACTTCTGGAAAGTTGAAATCATATCTTGAAAGTGAAATTATTTTTGATAAAAAAGAAAATGCTTCACTTTTCAAGGCCGTTGATGATTTTAAACACAGCATGTTTACAGCTAACGAATGTGAAATCAAAAAAGAAAACGCAGTCTTTCAACAGAATGCATTCAAAGTTGTCGAATCATTGGGAACCCTTGTACATGAAATGGATAAAACTATTGGCGACTATGCCCCCGGCAAACCCCATGAAAAGGATGTTATAGGTTACAAAATTCAGCAAGAGCTTACCCCTTATGTTCTCATGTCCAATATTCTAAAGAGGTCTTACACAAAGCCACGTGGCTATGCAGGTGATTATCTGACCATCGCTCAAATGTATGACAACAAGCCCATCGGAAATGGAAAAACAGGAGAGCTGCTGGATCGGATAACATTACAGAACGCCGCCTGTACAGCCGTGAAAAATCGACGAGGATTGTTAGCAAAGGAAATCTTCAAGACCGTGAACGAGAACAATGGCAGCCCAACCCATATTACTTCATTCGCTTCAGGGCCAGCCCAGGAACTCTTTGACGTTTATGAACACATCGACAACCCAGAATCGCTGAAGTCCCATTTAATTGATATTGACCTCAAAGCCCTGGCTTTTGTAAGCGATAAAATAGAGAACAGCTCTCAAAAAATAAAGATGGACCTCCATCAGGCCAACCTGATCTATCTGGCATTAGGCAGGAGACAATTGCCCTTGCCACCTCAGGATTTGGTATACAGCATTGGTTTGATTGATTATTTCAATGATCAATTGGTCATTAAGTTGATCAATTATGCTTACAAACTCTTGAAGCCAGGCGGAAGGATCATTCTTGGAAATTTCCATACCGGCAATAAGTTAAAAGCATTCATGGATTATGTTCTGGATTGGAGGCTTATCCACCGCTCTGAAGATGACATGAACCGCTTGTTTGAGTCGTCAGATTTTGGGAAGCCATGCACTGACATTCAGTATGAAGAACAAGGGATCAATTTATTTGCATCCTGCATGAAATGATCGCTTTCGCATAATAGAATATTAAAAAGTAAAAAGGGTTGATCTTCAAATGAAGGTCAACCCTTTTACTTATAGCATTCCTGCTAAAAAAGCCTATAGCTCTTTACGCAGCCTTGCTACTGGTATGTTTAATTGCTCCCTATACTTGGCAACCGTCCTCCGGGCAATGTTATAGCCTTGGTCGCGGAGTAGGTTTTTCAATTTTTCATCAGAGAATGGCTTACGCTTATTTTCTGCTTTGATAATATCTGTCAAAATTTTCTTCACTTCCAATGTCGAAACTTCCTCACCGTCCTGCGTCTGTAAACTTTCAGAGAAGAAGTCTTTAAGGCGCTTAGTACCAAATTCTGTTTGCACAAATTTGCTATTCGCTACCCTTGAGACAGTCGATATATCGAGTCCAGTGATGTCAGCAATATCTTTCAAGATCATCGGACGAAGTGTCCTTTGATCACCTGACACAAAGAAATCATATTGGTAGTTCATGATAGCGTACATGGTATTGAACATCGTTTGCTGACGCTGACGGATAGCATCGATAAACCATTTCGCACTATCAATTTTTTGCTTGATGAACATGATCGCTTCTTTCTCATTCTTTGTAGCCCTGCGCCCCTTGGTTGTCGTTTTATACGACCTCAGCATATCACGGTAATGATTATTGATGTGTAGGTCCGGTGCATTGCGAGTATTTAAACTCAACTCCAGTTCACCGTCATTATTGATTATAATAAAATCTGGAACGATGTAATGTACATTGCGGCTACTCGACACATATCCGCTAGCTGGTTTTGGGTTGAGTTTCAAGATTTCATCAATGGCTTCTTTCAGCTCTTCTTCAACCAAGCCCAACTGACGTTGCATTCGCTGGTAATGCTTTTTAGTAAACTCATCAAAGTGATGGGAAATGATTTTTCTGGAAATGATGAGGATCAATTTGTCCTCGTATGATACATCCTCCCGTGAGCGCTTATTGTCGATCTGGAGCAAAAGGCACTCCTGTAGATTTCGGGCACCAATCCCTGGCGGGTCGAAGTGTTGAATCTTTAAAAGCCAGTTCTCCACTTCTTCCTTTGTCGCACTTACATTTTGAGAAAAAATTAGGTCGTCAAGAATAGCATCTAATTCACGGCGGAGATACCCATCATCGTCAATACTGCCAATTATTTGTCTCGCAAGTGTCTCATCTCGTTCGTTCTTTAGGTCGAGCATACCGAGTTGTTGCTCTAGGTATTCGTGGAAAGTATTTTCCACAGCTAAGGGAATACTTTTTTGCTCCTCATCTGCATTGTAGTTGTCACCTCTTGTTTTATAACTGGCTTCGTCATCATCCATGTAGTCCGTCAGATAATCGTCCAACGAAACCTCTTCTTCTGGTGGAACTTCATCCCTTTCCAAATCGTCAACCTCATCGGCTGTTGTCTTTTCTTCTTCACCTTCTTGGTCTTCTGACCCTCTGATGATTTCGTTCAGTTCATCCTCTTCTCCAATCTCTCCTTCTTCAAGGGCAGGATTGGCCTCCAACTCTTCTTTGATCCTTTGGTCTAAAACTGCCGTTGGGATTTGCAACAGTTTCATTAATTGGATTTGCTGCGGCGAGAGTTTCTGTTGTAACTTTTGACTAAGTTGTTGTTTCAGCATTGCTTTTTACGTGATTTGTGTTCTCAATGTAGCCTTATCCAAAGTGATTGTTTTGCTTAAAAATTTTTTCAAAAATACAGAATAATTTATCAAAAAGTCCAGTCCTCAGCAAATTTCAATAAACAATATCTATTTTATCAAATATTAAATTTATTAATAAGTCAATAAATTAAAGGGTTTTAGGGTCATGGGCAGCGAGGAAAAAAAATGCAATAAAAAACATGCCATTTTTTACTAATCTATTCGCCTTTTTGTTGCTTTTATATCCATAAAACTTGAACAATCATTCCCCAAACCATTGTTTTAAAGGTTCTTTGTCAAAATTGAAATGCCTACATTTGCCTTTTCCAGTAACGCTGACAACATGATAAGACAAGACGAATTTTCCCTTCCTCCTAAAACAAGAGGTTTTCATTTGATCACCTCTACCGTTGTCAATAAAATTGGGCCGTTGCCCATTTCCGGCGTCTTACACCTATTTATCAAGCATACTTCTGCCGGACTTACTATCAACGAAAATGCTGACCCCTCTGTAAGGATCGATTTTGAAAGCGTGTTTAACAGGATTATTCCAGAGAATGAGCCATACTTAGAACATACTTTGGAAGGGCCTGACGACATGCCGGCACACATCAAATCCACCCTTGTCGGCTCCTCTATTTCCATCCCAATTACAGCTGGAAAACTGAACCTTGGAACATGGCAGGGAATATACCTGTGTGAGTTCAGAAATAACGGGGGAAAGCGTAGCTTAGTTGCGACAGTTTGGAGTTAGCAGCACGAACAAATTTCACAAAAGGCTGACAGCTAAAGTCTTGTAAATTAATATTTTTTATAAATTAATTTTCCACAATGGATCTTATTTGGGACGGCATAAAATTCGGATTGGCGCTCAGCATTTTGGTGGGCCCTTTGCTTTTTGCCCTCATCCAAACGAGTATTGAAGAAGGCTTTCGTGCAGGATGGATGGTTGGATTGGGGATTTGGTTCAGCGACCTATTATTTATTGCTATCACCTATTATAGCCTTTCGTTTGTGGCAGAATTGACCAAATGGGATGGTCTTGAATTAACCATTGGCATTATTGGGGGCATCATCCTTATATTATTTGGGATTGGTTCACTTTTGAGCAAACCACCAGATATTGAAAGCATGGAAAACAAGGCTGTTAGACAAAAGCCGTACATATCCTTGTGGTTGAAAGGGTTCTTGCTTAATACGATCAATCCATTTACATTTTTCTTTTGGATTGGTGTTTCAGGACTAGTGTTCACAAATAAAAACCCAAGCGAAACGGATGCTTTTTACTTTTATGGTGGTTTGATCGGCACGTTGGTAGTGACTGATACCGTTAAGGTAGCTTTGGCCAAACTTATCAGAAGGTGGCTTAAGCCAAAATACGTCCTATGGCTTAGGCGCATTGTAGGTATTGCATTCATCATTTTTGGGATTGTCCTTTTTGTAAGAGTGTGCGTATTCCCAACTAAATAATTTTTCATTATGAATAAAAGTATCCTCATTAGTACAACAGACTTTATCCCTGGAAAAGAGATATCGGAAATAATTGATATTGCAAGAGGAAGCACCGTTCGTGCAAGAAATATAGGCAGGGACATTACAGCCGTTTTAAAGACTGTGGTAGGTGGTGAAATAACTGAATATACAAAGCTGATGTCACAATCGAGAGAACAGGCAATTGACAGAATGGTAGCCGATGCAGAACGAATTGGCGCTGACGCTGTTATCAATGTACGCTTTACCACTTCCATGGTAATGCAAAGCTCTGCCGAGATTTTAGCTTACGGCACAGCTGTTAAATTGAAATAAATAATGGCCAATACAAAAGAAATAGTAAACAGAAAGGCATCGTACGAATACCAATTTCATTCAAAATATGAAGCCGGAATCGTCTTGCAAGGATCAGAGATTAAATCTATCCGGAGCGGTCATGTCAATCTTTCGGATGCATATTGTTTGTTCAGCAACGGAGAGTTGTTCATCAAAAGCCTTTATATTCGAGAATATGATAACGCAGGCTATTCCAACCATGAATCTCGCCGAGACCGGAAATTACTTTTGCGTAAACAAGAATTGAAAAAGTTGCACCGCAGAGTGAAAGAAAAGGGGTTTACTATCGTGCCCTACCGTGTCTATTTTTCAGAAAGAAACCTAGTGAAGGTCGAAGTGGCTCTTGGCCAAGGCAAAAAATCCTTTGACAAACGGGAAAGCATCAAAGAAAAAGATACGAAGCGCGATTTGGATAGATTGAAAAAGTTAAGACTTTAGGGTTAACTACTCTTCTTCATCTGAGAATGATGCACTTGGCATGGGTTCATCATTTAAAGTAACCCAAAAATTATTGACCCCCTCTCCTTGCACGATGTCCAGTAGTTGCAAATTCAACATTTCCAATAAAGCCAAAAATGTAACAATAGCATGGATGCGATTTTCCAATTTGAGAAATAAGGAGGAAAAGTCAGTTTTTTTACCAGTTTTCAAGGACGAAAATATATACTCCCTTTGACCAACAATAGTGTAGTTGAATTTAACAATTGTGTGAACTACCCGGCTTCCCTCATCCTCCATTCTCCTGACCAGCCGTTCAAATGTTTTTAAAAGCCCAAACAAAGTCAAGCTCTCCAGTTCCATATCAACCAATGCTACCGAGGCAATTTTCCGAAGCTCTTTAGACACATTGCCACGGTGTTCACGCACAGCACGTTCCTCCTCC
>CALNYY010000086.1:0-221649 GCA_942490835.1 uncultured Saprospiraceae bacterium | reverse complement strand
GTGCCTAACCATGTTGCAAAAGCAGCATTGATAGTTGCTTGGTCTTGGCACGCTGCCTCATTTGCATTCATCGGACAGGTCAACATTACAGGAGGTGCATCTGCGACAGTGAACGATGCAGAACAAGTCACATCTGCTTCACAGTCGCTCGCCACCGTCCATGTAACGGTTGTTGTTCCGCCGCATGCATCTGGTGCACCTACGTTGTCATCTGAAATGGATGCACCGCAGCCGCCACTCCATGACACTGTGCCTAACCATGTTGCAAAAGCAGCATTGATAGTTGCTTGGTCTTGGCACGCTGCCTCATTTGCATTCATCGGACAGGTCAACATTACAGGAGGTGCATCTGCGACAGTGAACGATGCAGAACAAGTCACATCTGCTTCACAGTCGCTCGCCACCGTCCATGTAACGGTTGTTGTTCCGCCGCATGCATCTGGTGCACCTACGTTGTCATCTGAAATGGATGCACCGCAGCCGCCACTCCATGACACTGTGCCTAACCATGTTGCAAAAGCAGCATTGATAGTTGCTTGGTCTTGGCACGCTGCCTCATTTGCATTCATCGGACAGGTCAGCGATACCGGAGGAGCTGCCGTCACCGTGAATGTTGCAGAACACGTTTCAGTGTTACCACAATCATCAGAAACTGAAAACGTCACATCTGTTGTACCGCCACATGCAAGTGGAGCACCAGTATTGTTATCAGTAATAGCAGAAACATTACAGCCACCAGTAGAACTAACCGATGCTAGCCAAGCAGCAAAGGCAATATTTATGTCGCCTTGTGTCTGGCATGCAGCTTCAGTTGCATTTCCAGGGCAAACAATCGCCAATGGATCGGCTACTGTATAAGGAAACATCGATGGATCTATAGATTGAGCAGTATTAGTACCCTGCTCAACAACAGAAACCATAGCAACATCACCAGCTGGAGTCAAGTGATTGCTCACTGGCCCAAAAGATACCGTTGCAAAGCCAGTTCCATTTGCTGGAATGCCCATAACAGATAATATCTGTGTATTAGGTGGGATGTTATTGGTATATAATATACCTACATCGTAAGGTCCGCCTGCAGCTGGCCAGTCGTCCATTGTGACAACAAATGTCACATTGCCCGCACCGTCATCGCATGCACAGACCTCGGTTATTTCAATGATCCCGTCGCCAGGTATCAAGAAAGGAGAAGCAAAAGCTACCCCTTGCTCCGCCAATGGCTGGACCACCATAACCTTTTCCGCTTTCTTGAGCATCTTTTCAAAGAAGCCACCAGCCGTAGCGGTGTTCGTTGAAAAGAATACTAGAGAAAGCATGAGAAGAGACAGCACGTATGCTTTCCCCTTCCCGAATTCCAAGAAATTGAAATTCCCCTTCTGGGTCTTTTCTCTTGTAAAACTCGTTAATTTCATAAGATTACAATTTGTTTAAATGGTTTAATACTTTGGTTTTTAAGATAAAACACTACACAAATTATTTTTTACGCCCACAAAAGGGGGCTGCTTGGAAACAGCAAACGATCCACCAATAGAAAAACAGGAGGCATGTGCATAAACACGAATTCCCCGGAACGCAGCAATGTGCGCCGAGGTAAGATTTAAAGCCTGTAGTTCGTAAGACGTAAAGTCCGACATGGTTTTAACTGTTTGCTTTTACACCATTTTGAGACCTCACCAATGTTTCAGAACCGGGCGGTTTTCCCAACCAAGCACCTACACATTAGTATATTATGTACAATCGGCATCAAAACCGGCTATTTGCCTTTAGCAGGCTCGCCTGCCCTCATTCTTACATTGGATTACGAATCCAACCAAGGGCAAACAGCCATAGGGCCAACTGTACATCAATTAAATGACGATATGACAGCACATCTAACCTACCCCTAAAGGGAGCACATATAGACATACCATATGGTCTAACATTATTTCAAAAACCTTATAGTCCTTAAAAAATGTCCTTGTTAAACTTATAAATCGGTAGTGGGAGAAAAAAGGAATGACAAAACAGAGATAATCAATCAAAAAACTGATCTCTGAAAATGAAAAAACTTAACAGATGGAATATTTCCGGAAAAAAGTAGAGTCTTAGAAGCAGACTCCTCTTGTGAAGAATGTGAAAGTCTTGTCATTTCCATGAGATTAATGCCTATGTTCAACGGGACTATAAAGAATACGATTCGTTTAAAAACAGGCGCAAGTTAGCTAAAAACTTTTAATGCCACAACCTTCCAACAGATTTTCTTGCTGGGAAATATGTAAAAAAATTAATTTTTTTCATATTTAATTTTACAGGTATTTATTCAAACCTGCAAATCAGTTATAAAAACATTATAAAAGAATTTGGCAGTCATTGCCGCTGATTGCGTTTTCTCGTTTTCATCGGTTTTTCTCCAACCGATTTAGTATGTTTTCAGATATGTTTCATAGAACGTTCATAACCCAATGCCGACTATCCAAAAATCCCGCCAAGGCCTGCATTTTATAGAAAAATTTAGGATATTATAAAAATATAATCTCTTGCCATGCCCTGCTTCATGTTTTTTTACTTCATGGCACAGCATTTGAACTTTTACAAATCAAGATTGTCTTCAATCTTCATATTGTTGTATTCCTTTAAATGAAAACCTATCTAAATATCGCCACTTGTTGCTGTTGTTGCTGTACCATTCCCTTGCGGAAAGGCAGCTTAGCTATGTGGTGATCCTTTTTAAATACCTGATTATCAACATGAAAAGGCCTTTCCGTTCAGGAAAGGCCTTTTTGTTTTATATCAAATCATAACTCAAAATGACAGCAACACTGAATCTCCTCAAGCTTTCCAATGAAGAAAAAATACATCGCATCAGCGGGCTGATTGGTCAAACCCCTTTGTACGAAATCAAAAATGTGGTTCAAAAACCAGGCATTCGGATATTTGCTAAGCTCGAATGGCATCAGATCGGTGGTAGCGTCAAAGCAAGGCCTGCTTTTAATATCATCAAAAATGCGCTCAGGAAAGGGTTGTTCAGCGCTGGCCAGCATTTACTGGACGCCACAAGCGGCAATACTGGAATCGCCTATGCTGCAATCGGAGCTGCACTTGGTATCCCCGTAACGCTTTGTCTTCCTGAGAATGCATCACAAGAGCGTAAAATGCTGCTCAAAGCCCTTGGCGCCAATATTATTTTCACTTCAAAATTTGATGGAACGGACGGCGCACAGCTTGAAGCTAAAGCCCTTTTCAAAGAACAGCCCGAACGCTTCTTTTATGCTGATCAATATGCTAATGATTGCAACTGGAGAGCACATTTTGAAACAACTGCTCCTGAAATCTGGCATCAAACGAATGGGAAAATAACCCATTTCGTGGCTGGCTTGGGCACTACCGGAACTTTTACTGGGACTGGCAGGAAATTGCGCTGTTTTAATAACAACATCAACCTGATTGCCCTTCAACCAGACAATCCAATGCACAGCCTTGAAGGTTGGAAACACCTGGAAACTGCAATCTCCCCAAAAATCTATGATAACACTCTGGCCGATGGGGTACTCGAGGTTGAAACCTTGGAAGCTTTTGACATGATCAGACAAGTAGCACAGAAAGAAGGCCTCCTTCTCAGCCCCTCTTCAGCTGCCAACCTTCTCGGCGCTATTAAAGTAGCAAATGAAATTGACCAAGGGGTTATCGTCACAACTTTCGCTGATTCAGCGGATAAATATTCTGATTTGCTGAATAATATTTTTGGAAACAATTAACTCCTTAAGCACTGAATATCTATTGCTTACAAAATAAAATATTTCAATATGAGTAAGTTTGAAATTATCATAAACCAGGATGTCGTAAATACTATCAACCATCATGGAAAAGCAACTTTCCCCTTTGAATGTTGTGGTTTTTTATACGGTACTGAAGAATATAAAAGAACTATTACAACAGCAATTCCGGTGCAAAATAATAAGGAAGGCGACCAAAGAAGGCGGTTCGAAATATCTCCTTTAGACTACCTAAAAGCTGAGAAGTATGCCTTAGAAAATGGATTGACTTTGCTCGGTGTTTATCACTCTCACCCCAATCATCCAGCCATTGCTTCCGAACATGATCTTGCTGTCGCAATGCCTTATTTTTCATATGTTATTGTTTCAGTGGTAAATGGGATTGCAGTCGATTTAAAATCATGGAGGCTCAAAGAAACAGAGATGAAAATTTTCCAAGAAGAGTCTATTTCCATTGAAGAATCATCTTGCGTAACAATCTGACTATCATTTATTTAAACTATAAATTTAATTTATCATGGCAAAAATTATTATCCCAACGCCTTTGCGTAAGTTTACAGACAACTCAAGTACCTTTGAAACAACAGGGGCAACTGTAAAAGAAGCGATCAAAGACTTGACTTCGGTGCACAGCGCTTTGGCAAGACATCTGCTTGATGACGATTTTAAAATCCGGTCTTTTATCAGGGTTTATCTCGGTGAGAACGACATCAACACCTTGCAAAAGGAAGAAACAGTGGTTTCAAACGATTCGGTAATTAGTATCGTCCCTGCAATTGCAGGTGGTTAACCGTCCACTGGTTATTTAAACAGTCAAATCTCAAATTCATGGATCAAAATATAAAATTAAGCACCGCCGAAATGGCCAGGTATGCCCGACATATTGCCATTCCTGAATTCGGAATCGAAGGGCAACAAAAACTCAAGAATTCCAGCGTACTTGTGATTGGATCGGGTGGGCTTGGCAGCCCCGTCTTATTGTATCTTGCAGCTGCCGGTGTCGGCCATATAGGCATTGTTGATTTTGACAAAGTGGACGACAGCAATTTGCAGCGTCAGGTTCTGTTCAATGTCAATGATGTAGGTGAATCAAAAGCCCAAACGGCGAAAACACGCCTCCAAGCACTCAATCCTCACATTCAAATCACTGTCTACGAGACAAGATTCAGCACAGAAAATGCAAGGGATCTTGTGAAACAATACGACGTGGTGGCTGATGGAACTGACAACTTTCCAACTAGATACCTTGTCAATGACGCCTGTGTCTTGGAAGGAAAGACCAACGTCTATGCTTCAATTTTCCAGTTTGAAGGGCAAGTATCCGTATTTAATCACTTACTGGCAGATGGGACACGGGGGCCCAATTATAGAGACATGTTTCCAGAACCCCCTCCTCCAGGATTAGTACCTAATTGTGCAGAAGGAGGCGTTTTGGGCGTGTTGCCTGGCATTATCGGCTCCATGCAAGCCAGCGAAGTCATAAAGGTTCTGACAGGAGTTGGTGAGCCGCTGGTTGGTCGGTTGTTTTTATTCGATGCCGCCAGCTTTACGACCAGAATCCTTAAAGTTGGAAAAAATCCTGACACTAAAATTGACGGCCTGATCAATTATGAACTGTTCTGTGGAATTGAACCAGAGACTGAAGCTTCCAGTGTGAAAGAAGTTTCTGTTCAGGAGCTTCAAAAGCTAATAACTCTCAATTCTGACTTTCAGCTAATTGATGTGCGAGAACCATACGAATATGCTATCGCTAATTTAAATGGAGAATTAATTCCATTAAATTCGATTACTGGAGCGACGAATAAAATTGATAGAAATAAAAAAGTGATTATTCATTGCCGAAGTGGCGTGAGAAGTGCAAATGCAATTAGAGAGTTAGAAAATTTATTTGGATTTAAAAATTTATATAATTTAAAAGGAGGAATATTGGCCTGGTCAAATGAAATTGACAATAGCGTTCCGACTTATTAAACAATTATCTAAATAAAAATAAATCGTCATTATTTATACCAAATAGTGACGATTTTTTAATTAATTTAATTAGCCACAAACAATTGCTTATCAGTATGTTAAAAATAATTTATTATTAATTTATGTTAACAAAATGTCGATTATAAAAAAACATCAATACACGATTAATAAAAAATACTTTTTACTTTTTACTTTTTACTTTTTACTTAATAAACAATTTTATCCTCTTTTTCCATCCAATCCTTAAACGCCTTTAAACCTTCTTCTCTTAATAATTCAATTGCAGGTATTTTCCGTTCTGGGAGTGGCGCATCCATTTCTTTATAAATAAAATCATCGTCAAAATTAATTGCGGCAGCATCCGCTTTTGTACATGCAAAAAATATTTTTTCAGGACGAGCCCAATAAATAGCTCCGAGACACATAGGGCATGGTTCGCAAGAAGTATAAAGGACACAGCCGTCCAATTGGAAATGATTTAAATTTTTACAAGCATCTCGAATAGCAACCACTTCGGCGTGTGCTGTTGGGTCATTACTGGAAGCGACCCGATTGTTACCTTTTCCGATTATTTTTCCATTTTTTACCACTACCGCACCGAAAGGCCCACCTATCCCATTATGCATACCTTCTTTTGCCAATCGAATGGCTTCCCGCATAAAATCCTTGTGTGTCATTTCATTACTATTTTATTGAAGTCTCCAAAAATAGTGGATTTAATTCAAACTACTATCTTTAGCCCCGTTTCGGACAATTCGCCCGAAAATTGCACATAGCCTACAGGCTTTTTAACTGACCAAATTTTAAGCATGGAACCTTTATTTACGAATGACGCAGTGGTGTTTGGCTTTCTATCTCTTGTATTGGGATTGATTTTTTACACCTCAAAACTTGCCGGTTGGCAGAAATTTTATGGCATCGTACCCACTCTGGTACTTTGCTATTTTGTACCTGCTTTTCTGTACTGGCCACTCGGGCTCATAGCCCCTGAATGGTTTGATAATGACCTGATAGCCTTTTTAACAGAACGAGGATTGCAATTGCCGGACGGTTTATCCTTTTCCCAAATTGAAGAATGGCTGATTGCAAATGGCATTGAAAAAAGTGATTACGCTGCATTTAAAGGGAAAAGTCAGCTCTATTTCATGGCTTCCCGGTATTTGCTCCCCGCAAGCCTTTTGCTTTTGTGCATAAGCATAGATTTTAAAGGCATCATGCGACTGGGCAGCAAGGCCCTGATCATGTTTTTCACGGCGACGCTTGGTATCATCATAGGCGGCCCTATTGCCCTGCTCATCATTTCTTATGTCGCTCCAGCTGGGTTTATTCCAGCCACTCCCGATGAAATTTGGAGGGGACTATCTACAATCGCTGGAAGTTGGATTGGAGGAGGCGCCAACCAAGCTGCGATGAAAGAGATTTTTTCAGTAGGTGATTCTTTGTTTGGCACTATGGTTATTGTGGATGTATTAGTAGCCAATATCTGGATGGCATTCTTACTCTATGGCGCAAGCATTTCCGATAAACTTGACATCAAATTAAAGGCGGACAATTCTGCCATTACCGACCTTAAAGAAAAGATAGCTGCCTACCGTGCCAGCATTGAGCGCGTCCCGAATACCCGGCACATGTTTCTAATTCTGGCCGTGGCGTTTTTCGGAGTTGCACTATCTCACATAGTATCCGACGTGGTCGTGCCCTGGTTATCCAATAATCATAAGGAGACATTGGAAGCCATACGCCTAAATTCGCTCATGAGCGGTTTTTTCTGGATCGTGGTTGTATCAACGACCGTAGGCCTTGTGCTTTCACTCACACGAGTCCGTAAATTGGAAGGCGTCGGCGCTTCTAACTGGGGCAGCTTGTTCATTTACATTTTGGTGGCAACCATAGGCATGAAAATGAATGTGGGAGAAATATTCCAGAACCTTGGACTTTTTGCAATAGGTATTATTTGGATGCTGGTTCACGTTGGACTTTTACTATTGGTAGCCAAGATCATCAAAGCACCATTTTTCTTTGTGGCTGTGGGCAGCCAAGCCAATGTAGGAGGCGCTGCTTCTGCACCAATCGTGGCCGCTGCATTTAGTCCGTCGCTGGCACCAGTTGGCGTTCTGATGGCTGTTCTTGGATATGCGCTTGGCACATACGGAGCATTAATTTGTGCGTATTTGATGCAAGGAGTTGCTGTGGGGTAAATTCAATGAGTGAATGAGTGAAATTTACAGCTGAGAATTGGAATATCCAATAATATCTTGGGGGAATAAGCCTTTAGGAAACAGCGTAGTTTTTCTTAAACTTCTCTTTCTTTTTCTTTCTTTCCTCTGGCTCTTCTTTTATGATACCAAGCTGCAACATGGCTTTTTCAGATGCAGTCTGCTCAGCACTTTTTTTATTGAAGTCGTCTGCTGTCGCAATCTTTTCGCCATCAATCATTACGGCAACTTTAAAGCGGTCTCTTTTTTCAAACTTATACCTGGCAACAAGCTTATATGCTACTGCTTGGCCGTTTTTCTGACACCACTCCAACAGCTGGCTTTTATAGTTGTCGTCATAGCTTTCCAATTCATGGACATTTACATAATTGCGAAGGATTTTATTGACCACGAAATGAGTCGTTCCTTGGTAACCTTTTTCAAGGTAAACTGCTCCTACAAGAGCTTCTACTGCATTCCCCAACATCGACTTACTGAGCCGGGTCTGGCTATATTCCTGCAAAAGCACATCTAACCCCATCCTGTCACCAATGCCATTGAGCGTGCTGCGTTTAACAATTTTTGAACGCATCTTAGTTAAGAAACCCTCATTCGCATTGGGATATTTTTTGAACAAATATTCCGCTACAATGGTACCCAATACAGCATCGCCAAGAAACTCCAGACGTTCGTTATTTTGGATAGCGTAAGCCTTATCAGATGGGTTAGATTTGTGGGAAAAGGCAAGTTTGAAGATAGAAAGCCTAGAAGGCGTGAAACCAACCAATGGCCTCAACTTCTGCGCAAACTCTTTTTCGCCGTTGAAAAAGCGATTATAAAAGCGTAATAACAACCTTAGCAAAAGACATAAATTTTGTCGGTGACAAGTGGTTCACAAGCAGGTGCCAACCAATTGAACATCCCTGTTTTGACAAACAGAACCAGTTAGCGTCATTTTAACTAAAAATGGCGCTTAAAGCTCATTAAATAACCTCCATAAGAAAAACCAACAGGCAGGAAAGAAGTGTCAAAGCAGAAGAAAGATCACCTTTTGCGGGTTATAGGTTAGGATTATATTAAAAAATTAGTGCAACCCGTAACTCGCATGCATAAAGGGAATTTCAACATTTTGTCTCATCCAATCTCTTCAAACCCAATGGTTTTCGTAGTAAGCTAAAATCTAAATCAGGCAAATAACATACCCTATAGATCATATCTTTATAGCTCACCTATATATTTAGCCCTCGTACTTTTTGATAATCACCGAGGCATTATGGCCTCCAAATCCAAATGTATTGCTCAATACCGCGCCCATTTTCCTTTCCTGCGCCTCATTCAATGTTAGGTTCAAGCGGCTGTCTAATTCTGGATCAACAGTTTGGTGATTGATCGTAGGGGGAACAAAGTTATTATTTAATGCCAATATTCCAGCAATTGCTTCGATAGCACCTGCTGCTCCCAGCAAGTGGCCTGTCATGCTCTTTGTGGAACTAATATTCATATCATAGGCATCATCGCCAAATACTTTCTGAATGGCTTTTATTTCAGCGACATCGCCAAGTGGGGTTGATGTGCCGTGTACGTTTACGTAGTCAATATCGGATGGATTCATTTTGGCGTCTTCCATCGCCAATTCCATAACCTTTGCTGCTCCAAGGCCTTCAGGATGTGGAGCTGTAATATGATGTGCATCAGCGGTAGCAGCTGCACCGACAACTTCTCCATAGATTTTTGCACCACGCTTCTTAGCATGCTCCAGTTCTTCCAATACAAGCGTTCCTGAACCTTCTCCCAGCACGAATCCATCGCGTTCCAAATCAAATGGCCGAGAAGCAGACTTAGGATCGTCGTTTCTTGTGGAAAGTGCTTTCATAGAGCCAAATCCGCCAACTGCAACTTTCGTAATTACAGCCTCCGAGCCACCAGCCAATATAATGTCATTCCTGCCCCAGCGGATATAATCAAAAGCGTTCATCAATGAATGTGTAGAGGATGAACAGGCAGAAACTGTGGCATAGTTAATTCCTCGGAAGCCATATCTTATGGAAATGTGGCCTGGGGCAATATCACAGATCATTTTGGGGATGAGGAACGGATTGTAGCGAGGGATACCATTTCCCAAAGCAAATCCTTCTATTTCCTCTTCCAAAGTAATCATTCCGCCGATACCAGAAGAATATATCACACCAGCTCGATCAAGGTCGATCTTTTCAACATCGAGCCCAGAATCCCTGATAGCTTCATCGGCAGTTATGATTGCATAAATGGTAAATAAGTCCAAACGGCGAACGTCCCTTTTATCTACAAAGTCTCCTGCGTTGAAGTTACTCAGTTCGCAAGCAAACCGGGTTTTGAAATTGGATGCATCAAAATGGGTAATATCTACAGCACCGCTTACACCGTTCTGCAAGCCTTCTGTATAATCTTTAATGCTGTTTCCAATTGGGGTCAATGCGCCAAGGCCAGTAATAACAACCCTTCTCATATAGAATATAGAGCACCAAATCATGCAGCACTTTAATCGTACAGATAATTTGTCGCCTTTTTATTGACGGGATAGTAGGAAAGCGATCCTGAAAACCAATCAAGCCCAAGTTTATTAAAAGTAAGCAGGATCAGTATTTCTTCGCCAAACGTTTTCAAGGAGAGAGAAACCAAAGGCTTTTCAGGATAAAATTCCATCATAGCCTTTGACTTCTTTGATTTCAATACTATAAGATCAGAATGATTAAGATGCGTTAGCAGTCAAATAATCAATTGCCTGTCCTACAGTTCCAATTTTTTCTGCTTCTTCATCAGGTATGGAAATGTTGAAAGCCTTTTCCAATTCCATGATAAGTTCAACTGTGTCAAGTGAGTCTGCGCCAAGATCATTTGTGAAGCTGGCTTCAGGTGTAACCTCTGACTCTTCTACACCGAGTTTTTCTACAATGATAGATTTAACCCGATCTGCAATGTTAGACATAACAAATACGCTTTAAAGGTTTTAAAAAAATTTTTGCAAAGAAAGACAAACTCCTCCGTTTCAAAAAATTTTTGCTGTCATTTTGACCTAATTACAAAATAAGGTCACACTAATGCAAAATCCTTAATGTATTATTTAGCAAACTAAATTTGTCAAAACCCTATAGAGGTGTACTTTTGCCGTCCAAATAGACATCCAGGGGCAGATCGTCGCCCTTTATTGCTCCTAACGTTTTCACAACCAGCCAAGTACAACCAATATTTTCTCTTAATTTTAACTATCAGCTGTTATTTGTATGCTAAATATTCCGCATAAAAACACCAAGATAGTAGCTACCGTTGGCCCTGCAAGCAGGTCATATGAGTCGCTACTTGAATTAATTAAGGCTGGCGTGGATCTTTTCCGCCTCAATTTCTCTCACGGCTCCCATGAAGGACATCAGGAAGTCATTCAGAGAATCACCTATATTAACGAAAAATACAACACACATATCGGTATTCTGGCCGATTTGCAAGGCCCGAAATTACGGGTAGGCACTATAAAAAACGAGCCTTTGATGTTGAACCAGGGAGACGAGATCAATTTTGTCAATACACCGTGCGAAGGGACAAAGGATGCCGTTTACATGAGCTATCAAAAACTTCCAAAAGACGTTAAACCTGGCGAAGTCATTTTGATTGATGACGGGAAAATCAGGCTTAAAGTACTGGAAACCAATAAGAAAGATAAGGTAATATTGGAAGTTCTGCATGGTGGTCCACTGTACTCCAACAAAGGTGTCAACCTTCCCAATACCAAAGTTTCTTTGCCTTCCTTAACGGAAAAAGATCGCAAAGATCTTGACTTCATTTTGACTCAGCCGGTCAACTGGATAGCACTTTCATTTGTGCGCTCGCCAAAGGATATGAAAGATTTGCAGAACCTGATGGATGCTAAAAAACATCCTGCAAAGATTATTGCGAAAATCGAAAAGCCCGAAGCCATTGAGAAGATAGACAAGATTATAAAGTATTCAAATGGAATCATGATAGCCCGAGGTGATCTTGGCATTGAAGTTCCAATTGAAGAATTGCCGGTCATTCAGAAAAGCATTATCAAGAAATGTATCCAAAGGGCTCGTCCAGTCATTGTAGCCACACAGATGATGGAGTCGATGATGAAAAATCCATCACCTACTCGTCCGGAGGTAACAGATGTTGCAAATGCCGTTCTCGATGGTGCCGATGCAGTCATGCTAAGTGGGGAGACCGCCGTCGGAGACCACCCAGTTTTAGTTGTTGAAACAATGGAAAAAATCATCGAAACGGTAGAAAACAATGAAGCCTACGATGTCGATTCTCCAATGCCCGCTCCAAAAGCGAGCACCTTTCTCAGCGATGTCATATGCCTGAATGCGGTGAATGTGGCAAAAGAGGTGAAGGCAAAAGCTATGACAGGCATGACCGTTTCAGGTTACACGGCATTCAAGCTTTCAAGCTGTCGACCAAAGCTCAAGATTTACATCTTCTCGGAGCATATCCACATGCTCGCAACGCTCAATCTGGTCTGGGGGGTCCATTGCTTTTATTATGACAAATACAACTCCACCGACGAGACCATTCACGACCTTGTGGAAATTTTGAAAAATGCAGGAAAAGTAGCTCAGGGAGATTTAGTTGTCAATCTGACATCAATGCCAATCAATAAGCGTCAGATGACGAACACACTCAAAATAACCGAGGTGGATTAATTAAACTTTGCGCTATGTGATGTGTTTACCACCACAATTGCCGCTAATAATGTAAAAATTAAACTGGCGTTAAGTTTGCTTTAAAGACCTTTAATGACAATAAATAATATACATATCGCATCATGTTGCTGTTGTTGCTGCTGTAACGAGCCTTTGGGCCCGATCGGAAAGCGCATGACGTGATGTTATTTCAATAAATAATCACTGCAATAAAAAAAGCCTTTCCATTCGGGAAGGCTTTTTTTATTGGCCATATTTCAAAATTTAATCCACATGAAGAAGATTTATGTTATCCACGAAAATGACGAATGGGTAGTGCCATTGAGAGCAGCATTTGAAAAATTGCGACTACCTTACGAAGAATGGTTTATCAATAAAATGAGCCTTGATTTATCGTCAATCCCACCAGAAGGGGTTTTTTACAACCGTATCAGTGCCTCGTCGCATACAAGGGATCATCGATATGCACCAGAATATACCGGCAGCCTGCTCGCCTGGCTCGAAAGGCATGGCCGAGAAGTTGTGAACGGCAGGCGTGCCCTACAGCTCGAAGTCCGTAAATCGGAGCAGTACATCGCCTTACAAGCGGCGGGTATTTCTCACCCTAAAACTATCATTGTCAATGACTTGAGCCTATTGCCACAAGCAGTCGAGCAATTAAATCTATATCCATTTATTGTAAAGCCCAATAGAGGTGGAAAGGGCGCCGGAGTTCAACTTTTCCAAAGAAAAGAAAGTCTAATTGAAGCTATTGAAAATGATACGCTCGGAGAATCTCTGGACGGCATTTGGCTGGTTCAACAATATATCCGGCCTGCAAATGGCCGTATAGTTCGAGCCGAATTTGTCGGCGGGAAATTCCTCTATGCCGTTAGCATTGATGCCAGCAATGGATTCCAGTTATGCCCAGCCGATTCATGCAACATCGGAGATGCTTTTTGCCCCGTTGGAAAAGAACAAAGCCCATCTAAATTCATGGTGCTGAACGACTATTACAATGAGGATTTGGAAAAATATGCTGCGTTTTTACAGGAAAACGATATAGGCGTTGGCGCACTGGAATATGTTGAAGATTCAAACGGCAACAGGTTTGTTTATGATGTGAATACGAACACCAATTACAACTCACAAGCAGAAATGGCTGCTGGCAATGACCGCCGAGGCATGTTTGAAATTGCTAAATATTTAGGTGAGCGATTGGTGGAACAAACTGTTGAGAGGGTTTTGGAAATGGCATATTGAAGGGAGGCAAATTCTCAAGAAATAAGACGAGGCTGTCTCAAAAGGCAAATGTTCATTATCGGGTCAGAATAATCTCTCGCAGAGACGCAGAGTACGCTAAGGAAACCAAATAACCTCTGCGAGCTTTGCGTCTCTGCGAGAAATTATTTGGTGAATTTTTTCTTAATGCCCCTTTTTGAGACAGCCTCGTTTTGGCCTTTTCCTCTCATGTATTTAATATATCGATCTGGATTACTGGATCACTTTTTCTAAAATATCCAAGTATATGTTCGCACTTTTCCAAAGCGTTCATCATGTGCCGCCCCTGTAGGAATATTTTTCTGGCGGCTCAGCGCTGTAGCTTGTTTTCCCCATTCTTTGGCAAGGTGCAGCGGACATGGCTTTTTGATGAGGCTGCAATATCCCGCAATGGTATAGTAATGGTCATCCACGCTCGTGATTTTGGCTTCTAGTTCCTCAACCCGTTCTGCTATAAAATCCACGTCATGCCTAATGGATGTGTTGAAACGTTCTTGCTCCTCCAACTGCTCAACAATCATCCGCAGCCCTTTGATGATACCAGAAGGGCTGAAAGTTTTGATTTCTGTTTTTCCTGTCAAGAGGAGTTCTTGAATACGGTCGTAAACCCATAACTCAAATTCAGGTGAGAGCCAAGCAGCGAATTTAAGTGCAAGTTTTTCGTCCATCCACGTGCCCTGGGCATGAATATCCGAGCCTCCTTTGACTACTCTCAAAACTTCTCTGGGTCTATCATGATCGATATTCCAAATGGAATATCGCTTTTCAAGCAGGAGAATATAGTCTTGGGCATGATTTGATTTCAGGAAATTACCGACCAGCTTCCCAAATGGTTTTGCCATCTCTGTGGCATTGACCATTTTATTACCGTCAGTAAATTCGAAAGTGATGTTGCTGCCTTCCCAATCAAATACTTTAATGTTTGACATAATTGGTTTATGGTTTTTATGAGTATGTTCTATGCAGCGAAAAAAGTAGAAAAGTGAAATTAAAAAATTTTCTCAATTCCTCCCTCTCGGTATCAAGGTGGTTGGAAAAACCACCAAGCTTTCATGCCCATCCTTTCCTACCGAGGCTACACCAAACAGGTAATTGTCCACCACAATATTTTCTAAAGTATACCGCTCCACATCGCCAACAAAGCGAGAATATTGCCATTGTGGAGAAGTGGTGTCCCTCCAATAAATTTTGTATCCAAGAATATTAGGATCATCAATTTTTTCCCATTGTAGTTTGGTGGAAGGCTGCACTGCCCCACCAATCATCACATGATTTGGAGGAGGTGGCGCCCAGGCAAGAGTCGCCAATGTGATGGCATTTACACCTGTGAGTTTGGCGCAGTAATCAAAATCAACACCTTCGATCACATCACCATATTCAATGCCATCCTCGGTTCGCAGATCTTGATGCTGGCGGTTGTAATTTTCATGCGTTTCCATAATCCGCAAGCCAGCAAACCCTTCATCGTTGAACGGGCGGTGATGCCCTCCCCTACCGAATCGATCGAGGCGATAAATCATGATAGCATCTAAATTGGTGCAATACTGATCGGTGAGTCGGTCGACCATACGAGCCAGCTGACGGGAAGGCCCATCCACCTCTCCACCATAGAACCGTTGCCAAATACGCCCACGTTCATCCAAGTCGGGAGGGTTTGCTTCTGAAAAAACCCTAAACGTCGTGTTATCAATCACCCCATCAATCCCGTGGATGTTGCCGATCATATCATTGTTGAGAATGCCGATAATGTCCCAGCCTTGCTCTTTAGCCATTTTGGCCATGCCTTTTCCGCCAAAAAGCCCTTGCTCCTCGCCAGACAAACCCATATAAATAATGCTAGTAGGAAATTGGTATTTAGATAATACTCGGGCTGCTTCAATGGCGCCTGCCATTCCTGATGCGTTGTCATTGGCGCCTGGGGAGTCACTCGTGCCATTGAGCGGGTCCGACACCCTAGAGTCGATGTCACCACTCATTATGACATAGCGGTTGGGATAAACCGATCCCCGCTGGATAGCCATCACATTCACTACCCATGTGTCTTCGGGAATACGTCGGTTGCCCTCCGCTTCCACAAGGTTTTTCTGAAATGAAACTTCCAAGCACCCTCCACAGTCGGCAGATATGGTTTCAAATTCCGACTTGATCCAGCGCCTTGCTGCGCCAATTCCCCTCGTCTCTGACACCGTGTCGGAGAGGGTGTGGCGGGTACCGAAACCTACCAGCTTTTGAATATCCCTTTCCAGCCTTTCAGCAGAAGGAGCATTGGCAATTTCATACAATCGAGTGTCGGCAGTTGGTGGAAACTCCAATCCGCTTTGAGCAAAAAGGAATAAAGACGATTTTAGGAAAAATAAAATCGCAATAGTTTTAAAAAATTGAGTTGTAGCCATGTCTTTCAAAATTTTCAGACCGAATGTAGGGATAATTTTCAAACCAAGTTTCAATCTCATCTTGTAATACATAAATGGTGAGTTCCGTATATCGCTTGAGCATTCATGAATGAGCCGTGGCATTTTTTTTGGTATAGTAGCGAGACTTCCCTGCCGATTTCCAACCCGCAACAATGAAATCATTTCTGGAACAGCAGCAAAAAATGGAGATGACCCTCTACAGGTCAATCCATGCCATAGCCTTTTTTGCTATCCCTTTATTCGGGTACTTGGCGATTCAGTCAGCACCCAATGCAGTCGAACATTTCAGTCACCGCTGGTTTATTTCAGGCACTTGCTTATTCTTGTTGATCAGCTCTTTTTTTATCCCTACCATAAAGAACAACTTCATCACCATCACCTGCTGGTGGCTTTTCCTCGATCATGTATGGGTTACCTGGACCGTTTATGCCAACAATTTTGAGATTGTATATTACAGTGGGTTGGTGACATCTTTTTGTGCTATGAATATTACGCTCCGGCGGCCAAAGCTTTTTTATTTTTTTACGTTTTCATCGGTTATGCTCTGTGTAATCGCTGCATTGGCCTGCCCTGCTCCCCGCATCAGCCCCCCAATGATTGTTTTCACTATGCTTACTTTGGGAGCAGCATTTATGCTCACCAATTTGGCCATACTTGCATTTCAGAAAAAACTATTATTACAGAACCAAGAACTTCAGAAAGAGGTAGAGAAAAGAGCCGCTATTGCTGAGAAAAGAGCAGAACAATTGGCCGATAAGAACAAAGAATTGGAGCAGTTTGCCTATGTAGCATCACATGACCTAAAATCGCCATTGCGGAATATTGGAGGTTTTGCACAACTCCTTCAAAGAAAGTTAAAAGATTTCTCTGGAAAGGATGTCCACGACTATATGGATTTTATTGTTGGCGGAGTGAAAAGGATGGATCATGTCATTGAAGACATATTATTATACTCCAGATTCAGAGACGAATCGACCAAATTCAAAAGAGAGGATATTGCCGACATTCTTGAAGAAACTTTTTCAATCCTTCGCTGGGAAATAAGTGAGAAACAAGCCATAATTTACACTGATGATGTTACTGGTTCCATCATTTGTGACAGAGGCCAAATGATCCAACTTTTGCAAAATCTACTGACAAATGCCTTGAAATATAACGAATCAGAAAAACCAATTATCAAAATAACCATGACCAGCGTTGAGGATAAGTTTCTCTTCTGTATAAAAGACAATGGAATTGGAATTCCTCAGGAACAGCAGGCAAGGGTATTCAAAATGTTCCAACGGCTTCATACTGATAAAGAGTTTTCAGGTACTGGCATAGGCTTGGCCATTTGCAAACGGATCGTTGAAAATCACTATGGAACAATGAGCGTCCTTTCAAATTTGGGAGAAGGGAGTAAATTCTATTTTACAATCAGCAAAACGCTTGAGCATAAAGAAAGTAAGCCTGCTTTGATTGAAACCCAATCAAAAATTTAAGATAGGATAAGCAATTGAAGTGCTCCAATTTTTGCCACCTCTCCGAACAAATCCAACCAACAAATAGTATAATTGAGCCTTAATCGATAATCTTGGCTGAACGGCAATAATCCGTCTGGCCAAAGGAAAATAAAATACCTATCCATGAGAGTGCTCAAATCATTTACCATTTTACTTTTACTTTTCACCATCAGTTGCAACAATGCTCCCGATAACCAAAATGCCTCGCAAGTCAGTGAGCCTTCCCCACAAAACCTGACCGCGTGGACTGATGCCATGAAGGCCTCTATCATTAATGATTTTGAAAAAGGGATAGATTCAACAGCAAATATTCCGATAGAAGATGGCGCTCTGTTGGAGATATATAGCTATCGCAACGGGCAGCTTAAACTAAAAAAGACGACCACTCTGGACGACTTGACAATTTTTGAGGTATTTACGGCCGGTGCTTCGGGAGAGTTTGAACTCCGCCGAAAATACTACCCCAATGGTCAAATGGCGTATGAAGGTATTACCCTAAACGACGAACACAATGGCATGGATTATTGGTGGCACATGAATGGCCAGGTGGAGCATCAAGGACTGCGTTTCCGCTCTAAGAACTTTGGAAAATGGCCATATTGGAAAGAAGACGGCTCACTTATTAAAGAGGATAATTTTGGAAAAATGGAGTACCTTGACTCTTTGGCTACTATCAATTTCACAGGAAGGAATTAAGTCAACTGACAGTAACCGAGTATGAAACCAGCATTTATCTCACAATACGACCTGCTGCCAAAACTCAGATTATATTCGGGAATCATCCTGATGCTTTATGCTTTTACCCACCTGCTTAACCACGCCATTGGTCTAATCGATCTAAATACTATCGAAAGTGGACGACTTATTTTTGTCGGATTTTGGCGACATCCGCTCATGAGTTGGGTTGTACCGACTAGTATCATCGTTCATTTCCTTTTAGTGCTTCATAAAATTTTTAGGAAAACCACTTTCAAAGGCCTGAACAGAAATGAGTGGGGACAGATTGTATTGGGGCTTATCATACCGTTAATTCTGGTTCCACATATTATTGATACCCGCGTCTTCAGACTGTATGCTGGTACTGATGACAACTATAGCTTTTATGTAGGCACCTATTATCCAACCTATGCCATCGAATGGTTCTTTGGCATTTTGATAATGTGGGGACATGGCGTTATAGGACTGAATTTTTACCTTAAACAAAAGCCTTGGTTTGTTCGCTTCCTCGGTATTTGGCGAGCAATATATATAAGCCTACCCTTATTCGCATTTTTTGGAATTGTATCAATTGGAAAAGAAATCCAGCACCTCAAAGAAGATCCATCTTGGTTTGAAAACGTATTAAAAAAATCAAACCCCGAAGGTTTCGATTTTGTAAACGCAATAGACAAAATTGCGATATGGTTCTCCATTTTTTACCTATTGCTACTTATAGTTCTTTTTACTGTCCGCTCCTTGCTGATAAAAAAAAATGAACGCAAGAAAAGCATAACCATCAACTACCTCAATGGTGAGAGCGTGTCAGTAGGGAAAGGCACGAGCTTATTGGAAGCAAGTTTGAAAGCTCGCATTCCTCATGCCCATGTGTGCGGCGGCAGGGGTAGGTGTTCTACTTGCAGGGTACAGGTCATTGAGGGAATTGATAATGTTTCTCAGCCAGGGGATGAAGAAATTGATCTATTGAAAAAAGTGAATGTTGGTAAAAATGTACGCTTAGCCTGCAAAACGATTCCCTTTGGGCCATGCACTGTCTACCCTTTGCTTCCTACTACTATTACAACCTCTTTGGCTCATGTCAGTGATCCTGAACGGCAAGGTGTCGATAAAGAAATTGCTATCCTTTTCTCAGATTTAAGAGGCTTTACCGCATTGACAGAACATAAATTACCATATGACGTGGTGCATTTACTGAATCAATATTATCAATTTATGGGGCAGGCTATAGAGGCAAATGGAGGAAGAGTGGACAAATTCATCGGTGATGGCATCATGGCACTTTTTGGTTTGGATTCAGATTTAAAAACAGGCTGTGCTCAAGCCCTTGCTGCCGCTAAAGCAATGTCCCAACAATTGGATATGCTTAATGAAAGTTTGAAAAATGAAATTGATAGCCCCTTGCGCTTGGGAATAGGAATACATTGTGGCTCGGTCATCGTTGGTGAAATGGGCTATCGAAATGTAACCAGCAACACCGCCATTGGTGACGTGGTGAATACTGCATCCAGACTTGAAAGTGAAAGCAAAACAGTTGGGTGTGAATTGGTGGTTTCTGAACAAGTTGCTTTAAATGCTGACGCCAATCTATCTGCTTTCCCAACACATGAACTCCAAGTCAGAGGCCGCAGCCAACCATTGCGGGTTTATAGTTTAAAAAAGGTGTCGGAATGGGCGGGGTGAGGTTGATAATTTATTTTTCGTGACTTCCAGAAGTCATCCCATACCCCCCATCTGATTGTGGAATTAATTCAAAATAACCGAATGTGGGTGCTTTTATTTCTCCATCTTTGAAAATACCCCTCATGTCCACCTGCAAGTTATAAACCCTGAAGTTATTGCCATATTTCTCTACCGTATAAAATCCTTTTGCGAACCACCGCATTTTCTCTGCCATTTCGGGCTGGATTACATCCAGGTAATGGTCATTGATTGCAAAGCGCTCGAAAGGAAGTTTGTCGTCACCAAGAATAGAATATTTGTGCATGAAAATTTCCTTGTCTGATTTTGCGACGCCATACCAATTGACATTGGCCACGCCGACAGGCATGGTGAGGAAGGAATGATAGGCTATATTTTGTTTGGCGAGTTCGGTGCGAAAATGATTTTCAACGTGATTTTTTACAGCCAATGTACCCAGCAAGTAAATCGTGCTTATGGCTATCCCCATGTAATTATAAATTGCACGATGCGGCTTGTTTCTAAAAATAAAAAGACTGAAGATCAGCCCAATGAGAAGCGGTAAAGTGTACACCGGGTCAACGACATTGATGCTGTCCAATCCAACCCTTGCATCGGAAAAAGGTAAAAACAACTGTGTGCCATAGGAGGTGAAAGCATCGAGCAACATATGGGTAAACAAGGCCAGCCACGCAAATAGCAATAGAATTGAGAAACGAATATTTTTTGTTGGTTTCCATTTCTGTAAAAGAAAGGCGATGAGGAATGCTCCAATCAAACTGAAGAGTATTGAATGGCTGAATCCCCTGTGGATACTCAACATATCAAAAGAATCATAGAAAAGGTAAAAAACTACATCGAGGTCAGGAATAGTAGCCACAATTGCTCCTGCTACAGCTCCTTTGCTCCCAATTCTTTTCCCTAAAACTGCCTCT
The DNA here is from genome assembly GCA_942490835.1 of uncultured Saprospiraceae bacterium. GTDB lineage: Bacteria > Bacteroidota > Bacteroidia > Chitinophagales > Saprospiraceae > UBA6168. The sequence continues at coordinate 200,532 of CALNYY010000086.1, read as the reverse complement.
CCGATAGCGGCTCCGAGTGCAGCTTGTGTGATGCTATCCATTTATTTGATTTGTATGTTTCAATCGACTCATAAATAAAACTTGAAGACAATAAAAGTTTTCTCAAGGTGCAGAGGATGATTATGAAGTTGTTTAAGAATTGAACAGCTTTCAGTTTCAAACAAAAATTCCCGAACCTACCGCAGCAGGCCCGGGAAATCATGCCTAAGATTTATCTAAGGTGAATTTGTCTGGATTTTCTATTATGCTAATTTGAATTTTACTGGCAAGGTGAACATAACCCTTACCGGCCTTCCTCTTTGCTTGCCAGGATTCCAATTAGGCATCGCTTCGACGACCCGCATGGCTTCTTCCCCACAACCGGCGCCAATATCGCGCAGGCATTTAATATTGGAGATACTGCCGTCTTGCTCGACAACGAACTGTACCACAACCATCCCTTGAATATTGTTCTCACGAGCTAATGATGGATATTTGATATTTTGGTAGATAAAAGCCATCAACTTCTCATTCGCACACGCTTTCTTCTCCTCTTTATCCGCAATGCTTTCACATCCTTTGAATGTAGGTGCATCTTCCACGATCTTAAAAATCTCTTTCGAAGCAGCTGGCGGAGGAGGCGGAGGTGGAGGCGGCGGAGGTGCAGCCTCAGCTTTTGGCGGAGCAATAGGCCCTTCTATGCTTGTTTCTTCACTAATACTCATATCCTCAAATTCAATCGTTTCAAGGTCCAGCACATCACTTTCCACGATCTGAAGTGCCGTTGGCGCTGGAGGTGGAGGCGGGGGTGGAGGTGGCTCAGCAGTTCTGGGCGTTTCCATTTCGATTTCATCATCAATTCCTGCCATTAAGCTGGAATAATCTACTTCTACTTCATAAGTGGTCCATCCAAAAGCTACGATCATAAGCCCCATTGCCATTGCAAGCCCATAGCCCAAAAAAGTACCACGCATTGAAAACACATCCAGTTCAGGGTATTTGTTGCGCCCTTTTAGTGGTGACTCCCACTCGTGGGTTTTGTATTTAGCGGTTAAAGTGTCTTTGTTTTGACTGGTAAAAAACCTTTTCATCAAAACGACTATGCACCCTGTCAGCAAGAATGTGCCGACCAAGAGTAGCAATACTGTGGAGGTGGAATATTCGAGTGTCATTAGTCGCTGTTTTAATAATTTTAAATATTGTTTACGTTGCTAAAATTCGGGGTTATTCTACCAGCTCAGAATGCCATTCGTCAATATCCGTGGGTGAGATTTATCATCTTGGGTGTTAGCCGATTAGCTTTTGAATTAGATAGGATTGGTGCTTCAATCGATCATAGATTGTGTTATTTGAGTTATAAGTTCATGACACAACTTGAAAACAACTAAGTGTCTTCTCTTACATAGATGGAAAAGCCAATTTTTCTTTTTGTCTTTTACTCTGCTTTAAAAAGGCGGAAGCATTGACACTAAAAACCTCATATTTCAAGGCTCTGAAGGTGAATTATTCAGGAGCGCCAAAAGAGGCTATATTTGCCGCCAAAATGAAAAACCTATGCAGGTAAGAATCATCAACCGCTCGGCTCACCCACTTCCAAAATATGAAACTTCCGGTAGTGCAGGAATGGATCTTCGAGCCAATACAACTGAACCAATAACCTTAAAATCACTCGAAAGAACCCTTATCCCTACTGGCCTATTTATTGAGTTACCGGTTGGCTATGAGGCACAAATCCGCCCCCGCAGCGGACTTTCCATAAAAAAAGGACTCTCTTTAGTCAATTCTCCTGGAACCATTGATAGTGATTACCGTGGCGAGATCGGCGTCATCATGGTCAACCTTTCTAATGAAACTCAAATCATAGATGCCGGGGAGCGCATTGCCCAGATGGTGATCGCAAAGTATGAACAGATCGAATGGCAACAGGTCGATTCGCTTTCAGAAACAGATCGGGGCACTGGAGGATTTGGGAGTACAGGGAAGGTTTGAGGTTTGAGGTTTGAGGTTTGAGGTTTGAGGTTTGAGGTTTGAGGTTTGAGGGCATACATTTCATCTCTATTTATTGTTTCTTGAAGTGGGGTATAAAATTTGAATTTAGAAAACCAAAAAAAAGAAAGGTTAGTATTCGAAAATAAGTTAGTACTCAAATTAATATGTTCAGAAAGAAACCTTAGAGGCTGTTTTAAAACTTCAAGCACGTCTGCGAGAATATCTTTTTACCCCAATTTCCCTTTGATTTTCGTCACGTATCTATGGATATGTTCCTCAAATCAAAAGAAAATTGATGCAAAAATCTTATCCTCTCGCCAGCACTTCAGGTTTTAAAACAGCCTCTTAGAATAATCGGATAAAACCGAACTTATTCGTCTTTGAGTGTTGAAACATAATTTATTGGCAGTGTGCTTTTAATTTTAATTATCATTTTAATTTTAATTAATCACTTACCGCTAACCATTCACCATTAATTTAAAATGAAAATAGTAATACCAATGGCCGGTCGTGGCTCTCGCCTCCGACCACATACATTGACACTGCCAAAGCCTTTGATCCCAGTAGCAGGCAAGCCCATGGTTCAACGAATAGTGGAAGACCTTGCGTCTGGATATGATGGGCAAGTGGAGGAAGTCGCCTTTATTATTGGTGATTTTGGAAAAGAGGTGGAACAACAACTCATCCGCATCGCTGAAGGGTTTGGCGCAAAAGGGAAGATTTATTACCAAGATAAACCACTGGGTGTTGCACACGCCATATTATGTGCAAAAGAAAGCTTGCACGGAAATGTGTTCCTCGCTTTTTCAGATACGTTGTTCAAGGCTGATTTTAAATTTGACAAAAATCAAGACGGCATCATCTGGGTAAAAACGGTGGAAGACCCTTCCTCTTTCGGCGTGGTAAAAACCAATGGGCAACAGATCATTACCGATTTCGTAGAAAAATCGCCCGTGTTTGTTTCTGATATGGCCATTGTGGGACTGTATTATGTTCGTGAAGGAGCATATCTCAGAGACCAGATACAGGCACTGATTGATAATAATGTAAAGGACAAAGGAGAGTTTCAGATAACCTCAGTGCTGGAAAACATGAAAAGAGATGGGTATAAATTTAAAGCCCAGACTATTGATGAATGGCTCGACTGCGGAAACAAACAGAACATTATTGACACGAACAAACGCATGCTGGAGCTTAAAAGCCAAACGGAAAACCTACGGGCCAGTTCCGCTAAGTTTGAAAACTCGCTGATTGTCGAACCTTGTTTCGTTGGAGACAATGTCCGCATTGTGAATTCCGTTATTGGCCCATATGTTTCGATTGGTGCCAATAGCACGGTAGAAAACTCTAACATCAAAAACAGCGTTATTCAAAGTGAAACAAAAGTGAACAACGCCATGCTGAAAAATTCTATGGTAGGCAACCATGTTACTTATGAAGGCCACGTTTCTGATATTAGCATCGGCGATTACACTTCTTTTAATGAATAATGACGAATGACTAAATCACTCCACATTATTCATTCGTCATTAAATACACTCATGACAAAATATATCTTCCCCTTCTTCCTCCTTTTTATCAGCTCAAATGCAATGGCGCAGTTTGGCATGACCACAGAAAAGGAAATTGACATAGAGGCCATCTTTATTGAGGGCAATCGTGAAAAATTGCTTGGCAACTGGGAAAAAGCAATTTCCAAATTTGAAGAAGTCCTGTCCAAAGACCGGAATAATGCCGCTGCTGCTTACGAACTCGCCCGTGTGTACGAGGCAAATAAGGACTTGGAAAATGCGGAAAAATATGCGGAAAAAGCAGTGGAGTGGGAAGGGACGAATGAATGGTTTCGGATGTACCTCGCAGAGGTTTACCAAAAAAACACCAAAGACAAACTGGCCGCTCAACAATTTGAAGAGTTGGTAAAGCTCCAGCCCAACAATGAAGAGTTTTACATGAAATGGGCCTATTACCTCGTCCGAAATAGCCAGCCACTGGAGGCTATCCAAGTTTATGATGAATTAGAAAAAAAGGTGGGCATGCATGAAGAAGTCGTCCGGCACAAACACACCTTGTACCTTGGCATGGGCAATCACAAAGCTGCTGCTTTTGAACTGGAAAAACTGATTACCAAATTTCCAGACAACATTTCTTATCAGCATCTTTTAGGTACTTTTTACGAGCAGATAGACGAAAAGAACAAAGCAAAGGATGTGTACCGCAACATCCTGAAAAAGAACCCCAATGATGCCCGCGCACAAATTGCGCTTGCGGAAGATGCAAAAGGCAATGATGATATCCGTTTCCTCAATTCGCTCAAACCAATTTTCGAAGACCCGAAAGTGGACATCGACACCAAAATAAAAGAGATTTTTCCTTATGTAAATGAATTGGCTGCTACCGGTGACAAAAACCTCGGCAGCACTTTAATGGCGCTCACATCGCTACTCGAAACGATCCATAGTGATGATGCGAAGTCGCATTCTGTACTTGCCGATGTCCTCTATTATACAGGGCAGCACGACCGTGCCCTTGAGCAGTATAAAAAGACCATTGAATTAGATGACACAAAGTGGCCAGTGTGGGAGCAGTTGCTATACATCTATGCTGACAAGAAGGATCATAAAAAACTGATTGAAGCCTCGGAAAATGCACTGGACATTTTCCCAAATCAAGCTACAGCTTATTACCTGAATGGTGCTGGATACAATGGAACAGGAGAATACCAACAGGCACTTTCTTCATTGCAGCAAGCCCTCATCATGTCGTCTCGAAATGACCGCTTGCGGTATCAAATTTTAAACGAAACAGGTAAATCTTATTACTTTCTGAATCAGTTTGCCAAGTCAGACAATGCATTTGAGGAAGCACTCAAAATAAACGGAAAAGACCCGCAGGTGCTGAAGAACTACAGCTTTTATCTCGCCAGCAGAAATGCCAACCTCGAAAAAGCGCAAACGCTGGCTACCCGCTTAAATGAAATAGCGCCCAACCACCCTATCAGTGAGCATGCACTCGGTTTTGTTTTGTATAAAATGAAAAACTACCCTGAGGCAAAGACCTGGCTTGACAAAGCCATACAACATGGTGGCAGCGAAGACCCACTTATGCTGGAACATTTAGGTGATGTATTGTTCCATTTGGGAAATGCCGAAGAAGCCAAACAACAATGGCAATTGGCACTCGACAAAGGTGGCGATTCTAAATTCCTGGAAAAGAAAGTGAGAGAAGGAAAAATGGTGGAGCAGTGAGAGCTGGGCACGGTGGGGATTCAAGTCTGGAGACTTGAACCAGCAGACAGGACTCAAGTCTGGAGACTTGAGCCAGCGGAGAGAGCTGGGCACGGTGGTGGGGATTCAAGTCTGGAGACTAGAACCAGCGGTGACTTGAGCCAGCGGAGTCTGGAGACTTGAGCCAGCGGAGAGATTGAATTAAAAAGTCTTGCTATCCCATTTTCCTATTAGCATGTAATTTGATTAACGATTACAAGATCAACGATTTTTGATCTATGATTTCTTTAAATCAAAAATCGTTGATCCATAATCTCTTAATCGTTAATCAATTACAAATTGCCCACCATCCCGCTGGATTCAGTCACCGCTGGATTCAGTCTCCAGACTGAATCTCATCACCCTACCAGTCTTCACGCCTACGGCGTAATACCAACCCAAAGCGCTACTTTAAAACAGGAAATTGCTTGTTCAATGTTGTGCGGTTATTTAGCTTTTGAAATATTGCAAGGGCTATAAGTGATTCAAACCAACAGGGCTATATTTCTATGAAATCTGGGAGAGGCAGGTGCTGCTGAAAAGTGGAAAGTTGGTGAAGGTAGAGTGACGGGTCTCAAGTCTGGAGACAGTGGGGTTCAAGTCAGGAGACTTGAACCAGCAGAGTCTGGAGACTTGAGCCAGCGGAGTCTGGAGCCAGCGGATTATGATTTTTGAATTATTAAAATCTCCAATTGTTAATCCCGTAATCCTTTAATCGTTAATCATGTCACCCATTATCAACGGCTTCTTTATCCAAAAACGATAAAATTTCCTCGACATATTTCCGCTCATTGGAGAGGCGAGGCACTTTGTGCTGGCCGCCATATTTGCCTTTCTTTTTTAGCCATTTGTGGAAGGTGCCGGTTGGCATTTGTTTCAACTGGAGCTGATTGAGCGCCATATCACGATACCGTTTGGCCTCATAGTCGGAATTGATCTGCTGGAGGTTTTGGTCGAGCAATTGGGTAAATTGCTGCAAATTGGCAGGTTCATTTTCAAACTCGATGAGCCATTGGTGGCCGCCTTTATCAGAGCCTTTGAAGTAAACCGGAGCGACGGTGTATTCTGAAACTATTGCACCAGTAGTTTTACAAGCCTTGGCCAATGCCTTGTCAGTATTTTCCACCATTACTTCCTCACCAAACGCATTGACGAATTGTCGGGTGCGCCCGGTGATTTTTATTTTATATGGTGTAGTGGAAGTAAAAGATATTGTATCGCCGGGCGTATATCGCCAAAGCCCGCTATTGGTGCTGATAACGATTGCGTAATTCTTTCCAACCTCCACGGCTTCCAGCGGAATCGCCTTTGGCGCATCCTTATGCCACTCTTCCATAGGAAGGAATTCATAATAAATACCGTTGTCGAGCAGCAGCAACATATCGTCAGACTGGAAATTATTTTGGATTCCAAAATAACCCTCACTTGCATTGTATATCTCCTGATAGCTGACATTTTCCGAAGGGAAAAACTGCTTGAATTGCTCCTGATAAGGAATGAAACTCACCCCTCCGTGAATGTAGGCCTGGAAGTTTGGCCACACTTCAAGCATGTTGCTCTTTCCTGTTAACTCTAACATTTTGCGGAATAGCACCACGGTCCAAGTTGGGACGCCACCGATCATCACCACATCTTCTTTGCTGCACAAATGCGCCATCCGATCTATCTTTTCTTCGAAATCCTGCATCAGGGCAGTTTCAAAATCTGGCGTAAAAAACGGTTTGCCTACCAGCGGCATGCGATCCAGCATCACCGCTGACACATCTCCAATATAAGTTTTAGGATACTTTTCAAATTGCTTCAGGTGCCCCCCCATCAGCATGCTGCGCCTTTGGAAAATTTCTGCTTCAGGCCTTTGATCGTAGAACAAAGCGGTCGTGTCCCAAGTACCCCCGATGTGGCAAAATTTTAAATTTTGGCTACTCACTGGAATGAACTTACTCTTGTCGTTGGTAGTCCCGGAAGATTTGGAAAAATAACGAACCCGGCCATTCCACAACACATCTTTCTCCCCCATCATCATACGCTCAATGAATGGCTTCAGGGAATCGTAACTCTGTACAGGAATTCGATTGGCAAATTGGCGATGGGATTTGATGCTGCGAAAACCATAATTCTTGCCCCATTCTGTATCCCTCGCAGTTAGCAGCAACCTTTCAAACCAATAACGCTGAACACCATGCGGGTCTTCCATATACCGCCGTATGTGCCGCATTCGAAAGCGGAGATAAGATCGGAAAAGGGAATTGGTGATTTTGCGCATAGTTTGGTTATTGCTATTGGCAAAAGGGGTAGGTTTGGTGTAAAGATAAAAGTTAGAAGTAATCTAAATGAAAATTACAATTAAAATTAAAAATACCTTGATTGGCCGAACGGCAGTTTGTCAGTTAACAGCCCATACAATACTTCCCTCAGAAAGGCAGTTTGCTACCAAGGATGAATGGGCTAATTTTGCCGCCGTTTTGAAATAGAACTCATAAAATATTTTTCATGAAACAAATCAAACTCTTTTCCTTTCTGGGTATTCTCTTTTTTCTTTTGCCCATCATATCCCAAGCACAAGAAGAACTTAAAACAAAGAAAATGATTATTGACAAAGACGCAATCAAACGCCCAAACCCAAACGAACCTGTGCGTGACCGTAAACTGAAATCGCCAGGTGTACCAACTCCACTTCAATACGAATTTGAGGCCGTTGATGGCGATCCGTTGGATGTCAAAATACATACACTCCGCAATGGCATGAAGCTCTACATGAGCATTAATGATACAGAACCACGCATCAATACAAGCATTGCAGTCCGTGCGGGATCAAAGCACGACCCTGCTGAAACAACAGGCCTTGCGCACTACTTGGAGCACATGATGTTCAAAGGAACAGACAGAGTAGGTGCACTGAACTGGGGCGTGGAAAAAATATTGCTGCAAAGAATCTCCGATCTGTACGAGCAGCACCGTCAGGAAACTGACCCAGAAAAACGTAAAGAAATTTACGCTCAAATAGACCAGACTTCCAATGACGCTGCCAAGCTTGTCGCTGCCAATGAATATGACAAAATGGTCAGCTCATTAGGTGCACGTGGCACTAATGCCTACACTTGGGTAGAGCAAACTGTTTATATCAACGACATCCCAACCAATGAATTGGAGCGGTGGATGAGGCTTGAAAGCGAGCGTTTTAGAATGCTGGTTTTGCGACTGTTCCACACTGAGTTAGAAGCTGTGTATGAGGAATTCAACATCAATCAGGACAGGGACTTCAGAAAAGTAAGTGCCGAAATAAACAAGGCGCTTTTCCCATCGCACCCATATGGCACACAAACTACGATTGGCGAAGGTGAACATCTCAAGAATCCTTCGCATGTCAAGATTCATGAGTATTTCAACACTTACTACAATCCAAACAATATGGCCATTGTGCTGGCCGGAGATTTCGACCCTGACGTGGCAGTACGGTTTGCGGAAAAATATTTTGGAATTTATCAATCGAAGCCTATTCCTAAATTTGAATACGAATCTCAACCTGAGCTCACAGAAGTAGTGCGCAAAGAGGTGTTTGGGCAGGAAGCTCCATATGTTCAGCTCGCATGGCGATTTGATGGTGCCAACTCCACCGATGCTGACTATCTGACCATGATCTACCGATTGCTATATAACCGCAGGGCAGGGTTGATCGACCTTAATATTACTCAAAAGCAAAAAGCATTGGAAGCGAGGGCTTGGTCGCAAGGAATGGAAGATTTTTCCACATTTTCCATGTATGGAAAACCACGGGAAGGCCAAACGCTTGAAAACGTGGAAGAACTCCTGCTTGCCGAATTGGAAAACATCAAGAAAGGCAATTTTGAAGAATGGCTCATGGCTGCCTGTATCAAAGATCTAAAATTGAGTGAAATACGCGCCAATGAACGCAACAACGTGCGTAATGGACAAATGACCGATGCCTTTATTCTCGGCACTGATTGGGCACATTATGTAGATCGATTCAATAGGTTGGAAGCTCTGACAAAAAAGGATATTGTGCGATTTGCAAATGAGCATTTCAAAGACAACTATGTCGTGGTGTACAAACGCAATGGTGAAGACCAGAATGTTGTAAAAGTGGACAAGCCGACCATTACTCCTATTGATGTAAACAGGGAAGAAAGTTCAGGCTACACAGATCGATTTATGAAAATGGGCAGCCCACGCTTGGCACCTGTTTTTGTGGATTACGAAAAAGAAATCCAGACAAAAGCATTGGCTGGTGGCGTAGAGTTGGATTTTGTAACAAACAAAAACAACGAGACTTTTGAATTGAACTATATCGTAGAAATGGGTCGCAACAGTGATAAAAAACTCGCGCTTGCCATTTCATACCTGCCCTACCTTGGCACTTCCAAATATTCTCCAGATCAACTCAAACAAGAATTTTTCAAACTTGGTCTTGAGTTCAATGTAAGCGTGTCCAATGAGCGAGCTTATGTATCACTTTATGGCCTTGACGAATCACTGGAAGAAGGTGTGAAGTTATTTGAGCATATCCTTGCCAATGTCCAAGGTAATGAAGAAGCGCTCAAAAACCTGGTACAGGATGTTTTGGTCAACCGGGAAAACGATAAGAAAAATAAAAACACGATCCTGCGTTCGGCCATGTTCAATTACGCCCGTTATGGCAAAGAGTCTCCATTCACAAATAAACTGACAGAAGAAGAACTCAACGGAATTAGCCCTGATGAACTGGTTGCCAAAATCAAATCACTGACCAATTTTGATCATCGCATCTTTTATTATGGATCAAAAGAAATGGATAAGGTAACTAGCTTATTAAACACTCACCACAAAACAGCCAGCAGCCTGCAACCTGTTCTGGAAAATAAATCTTTCCCAGAAATAGCTACAGATAACAATCAAGTACTTTTTGTGGATTTTCCGATGGTTCAGGCAGAGATCATGCTTGTATCGAAAGGATCGGAGCAATTCAACCTCGATGAGTATATCATGTCCGAGTTGTACAATACGTATTTTGGTGCAGGACTCAGCTCCATTGTTTTTCAAGAAATCAGAGAGTCCCGTGCCTTGGCTTATTCTGCTTTTGCCTTTAATGGTTCGCCCAGCAAAAAAGAAGATGCACATTATTTGAGGGCATACGTTGGCACCCAAGCCGATAAAATGCCTGATGCCATAGCTGCTATGCAGGAAATCATTGAGGATATGCCTTACTCAGAAGAACAAATAGAACATGCATGTGAATCTATTCAGAAAAAGATTGAGACAGGACGGATGACTGGCAGCAATATCTACTGGAACGCCCGCACCAATAAGGAACGAGGCTATTCACATGACCTGCGAAAGGATGTTTATGAAAAAATGAAAATCGTGAAGCCGGAAGATTTGAAAGCATTTCACGAAGAACATATCAAAGGCCGCAATTACACTTATCTGGTGCTCGGTAGTAAAGAAAGCATTGACATGGACTACCTGAAAAAAATAGGCCCGGTAACAGAGCTATCATTAAATGAAGTATTTACTGGAAAGAAAGATGAAGTGAAACCTTAATCAAGGGGTTTTTAGCTATTGGCTGTTAGCATTTGGCCAATAGCTAAAAACCTTTTCACGGAACCGGCCACAAATCGCAGTGTTTCAAAATTCGTCGTTTGACCGATTTTGGCTTCTCAATAGTTTTGAAGAAACTCATCAGATATTTTTTGACATCTCTCCTTGAATATTTGGTGAAATAAGGAAACTCGTCCACCAAGTTCATTATTTCGGTTTTTTTGTTTTGAAACAACTCGATCGTTTGCATGGTCTCTTCTTTCGAGCGACAATACCCTTGATAATACCGTTCTGTAACACTTGGAATGCCAAGACTGCCAAGTGGCACAGCATAAGGCGTCTTCACTATTCCTGCGTAATCAAAATCATATGGCAGTGGAATGAGGTCAGCTGTCCCCGGCAAGCCGCAAAGTTCCACATTGTGCCCATTGAAATAGTACCAATCCGTATTGCCAATCATATACTGGAACATCGCAAAGCGCTCTCCGGCATCGGTATTCATAACCTCAGAAGAAACCATTTGGCCTTCCAGTATTTTGCCTTCTGTCCTTTCAACTATATTCTTTGGATGCTCAATAAAAAAGGCAAAGCTTTCATCAAACTCTTTGCTCTCTCCACTTAAATCAACAAACTTTATCTTGGCCAGCTGTACCTTAAAACTGTGGTCTGTTATTATGTTGTACAAACGGTAAGTGATGTATTCTTTCAAAACCATTTGCTCGTAACTCCCACTATTTCTGCAAATAATGACCGTTTTTAAAGTACTTCTTTTATCCAGTCCGCGTTCCTTTAGTTGTTGTTCCGAAAACCTTATTTTCATGGGTGGATTATCACATACCTTTCGGCGCATGTTGCCTCTGGCACGTATCTCTATATCCCATATTTCTTCCTCACCAGCAGGTTTATTGACACGCAAAACAGCAGGTTGGTATTCGTTAGAATTCTTTTCACTAACATAATTTCTGAAATCTGATTCTATGGTGATAGATAGGTAGTGATCCTGTTGTAAATGCTCAAATATGGTTTTCTTTTCAGAAGTGGGAAAGGTCGAGTAAACAGTATTAAAAGAGGAAAAAATAAAAAGGGCAGCTAAAAGGGAAAGGTATTGGACAATAGTTTTCATTGTGATTGTTTTCATAAAAGTAAACGAATAAAAACACTTTGCAATGTAAAGCATTTCATTCACTAATCAGCCCGTTAGGGCATCTCATCGCAACAAGGTGACTTCGCCAACCATCTGCTCCACAAATCCATCCCTGAAAACAACCTCTGCCAACCAAACGTAAACGCCCTGATGGGCTTCTTTTTCTTTCACTTTGCCATTCCAGCCCTGCTCAAATTCATTAGGGATAAATGCCCTGTTTTCAAATACCAATCCGCCCCACCGATCAAAAATCAACAGCGATAAAACCTGCTCCACATCACCATCGTGAAATGGCAGAAATGCATCGTTGATGCCGTCGTTATTTGGTGTAAAAGCACTTGGAAAATAGACTTGTCGACAATCTTCAAATGACACCAAAATGTTATCGGAAACTTCTCCGCAATCATTCGAAGCTACAACTTTGTACGATCCTTCTGCCTCGATCACCCGAAATGGGGAATCAAGACCATCTTCCCAGAGATAGGACAAGTCGCCAGAGGCAGTTGCATCGACTTCAACCACCTGCCCGAGACAGAGCTCTAAATCTGGCCCAAGGTCTACATCTCCAGGTAATGGATTTATCACAATTGCTACCCGATCATCAGCCACACAATAGTCATCTACTGTAACGGTAACTGCGTAGATGCCGGAATGCTGCACATCAATTACAGGAACAGAAGCTCCACTGTTCCATTGGTAAGTCACGTTATTGGTACCAATTGAAGTTGCATCCAATTGGATTGGTTGCCCCTCACAAAATGTCGAATCAGGACCAAGATCAAAAAACACAGTATCACCGTCAATAAACACGGTGAGCGAGTCGAAAAATGGATTATTGCAATCATCCAAAACTTCAACGATGTAGGTGGTCGTAGTATCAGGTGCAGCGATTGGATTGGGAATATTGGGATTACTAAGTCCCGTGTCCGGTGTCCATTTGTACGAATTGCCGCCGCCGACTCCGAGTTGAAATTGCCCTCCCGGGCAAATGACCACATCATTGAACCCGTCGAGGAAGGTAGTATAACTCAAGCAAACCTGGTGTACATTGACGGAACCGCCTGTAGCGGAGGTAAATCCCCAAAAAACGAAAGGGTCACCACCGAATAGCTCATTCACAATGTCACCAGTATAGGAAAGGCGTTTGGAGCAATCGAACCAGACCTCCAATTCCTTTATATCAGCATCCCAATTAACCCTTAATTGATGCCATTGCCCATCTTCAATATTTGTGGATTGCTGGCTGGCCTGAACAGGCCCTGCAAGATTACTAGCTGTTCCATGATTGAGCAACCCATTGCGCATTATGGCAATATGGTCATAACTTGGATCTGCCAAGTTGCCGTTTTGCCAGGTATCAAATTCAATACCTATAGAAGGCACGACACCACCAAAGCCAATGCCTTCACCTGGCTGGCCAATGGAGGTGCTCACTGGCTGAAAACCAAAGACAATTCCATCAGCGCCATTGGCATCGAGGTTACCAAAATTGAGTTGCATTAATACCTGAAACGACTCGTTCAGGTTGATCTTAGTCTCATTCCATATAGAGCCAACTTTGAAATTTTGAGCTGGCGTAAGCGCCCAGCAAGAATCATTGGTCTGAACCGCAGTTCCATTCAATATGAACTGAGCAGAAAGTGATTGCGCAAATAGGATCGTAAAAAAAAGGATGGAAAGTCCAAGTGATTTCATCGGGCTAATAAACGATGAAAAGGACATTCCTCAAAGTTATTTATAGAAGTTATTTAAGAATGTCCACTGGCATGTAAAATCATCTTTTGACTCACCCGGGATTTTTAATCCACTTCAAATACAAAATCAATGCTGGTACATTTTTGCTTTGCGCTTCTTCAGCAGCTTTTCCAATTCGCCAACTGTTTTTATAACGGAACTTTCAAAGCTATCAGCACTGGCTTTTGCAAATATTTTTGGCCCAGGCACGCTTAGCTCGATCTCGCAGATGTTATTGTCAACAGCAGCAGCTTTTTCTACTTTGAAAAAAACCTTGGCGTGTGTGACCCAAGCAAATTTATCAGCTATTTTTTGGAGTTTTTCCTCAACATACTCCTCCATCCAATCGTGGTTTTTCATGTGCAAGAACTGAATTTGACTTGTCATATCTTCAATGGTATAAGTAAAAAGGAGAAAGTAAAAAGGACAAAGGACAACGTTTTAATTTCATCCGCATGTGTACTTCCTATTTTTCCTCAATGATTAATTTATGATTGATGAAAGTTTCCGCTTTCACCATGTTACTCTCTATTATCATTGACAAAGAAAACTGTTTAGCGTATAGGTCAGGGTGATTTTTGAAATAATGGAAATTGACATTTGTCACTGTGGCGGTGAGACGGTTAAAATAATTCAACGATCATAATTCATAACTCAATTTTGTCACACCCAATCCATTCTTTAAAAAAAACAAGGAGATGTTTTTACTTGAGGGATAAGCCATACTAATTTAGCTTAATTCCGTTTCTTGCGGTTTCAAATGAATAGATAGCAGCTGGATTCCTGTCTCTATTCACTCATTCTATTAATTTCTTCCTGATATGAATACACCCTTACGTTTTTGCCTGGTATTAATTTCATTTTTTATTGTGTCTGGTCTGCAAGCTCAGCCAGAAAAGCACCAAAGGCGATATGGCTGCCATATGACAGAGGCACCTATTGTTTTACCAAAATTGACGGAAGCAGAAAAAATTGTGCTTTGCAGCAGCAATGCCCGCAGCGATAGTATTGATATTTTAAATTATGCTATTGACCTGGATTTAAGGCAATGGGGAAACGCTATTGCATCAGTTTGCACGGTCACCTTCACACCAAAAGAAGATGGCATCGACTACCTACCTCTTGATCTGCTCAAATTGAATATTGATTCCATTACCTGGGCAGGTGGATTGTTATCCTACAACTACGATGAACTTTTGCTGGATATTCAGTTGCCTCAAACTGCCAATATTGGTGATACTATGGATGTCACTATCTATTACCACGGGCTACCGACTCCAGATCAAGGAGGGCTGAATGGACGGCCACCATGGGGTGGGTTCAAATGGGATAACGGCATTGCCTACAACTTAGGCATTGGTCTGAGTTCCGATCCATACAACATTGGTAGAAGTTGGCACCCATGCTTCGATAATTTTGTCGAACGAGCCACGTACGATATCAGTATCACCACTGATAATGGCCGTACGGGATATGCTGTCGGCGAATTTATCGAAGAGGAAGACCTTGGGAATGGCGCTATCAAACGCAGTTACCGCTTAGATATTCAGAACCCAACTTATTTAACAGGAGTAGCCGCATCCAATTATATTGAAATACATGATATGCACAGCGGGCAATATGGCGACTATCCTATTTTATTGGTGGGCAGGCCAGGGGATGCCAGTAATATGACATCGGCATTTGTCAATCTGGGAGACGCTATCAATACATTGGAAGATTGGTTTGGTCCATACCGCTGGGGGCAGGTTGGTTATGTTATGACGCCGCAGGGAGCAATGGAGCATTCTACATTGATTGCTTTTCCCTACTCTGTGATAGAAGACGGCCCAACTGATGGCATGAACCGCCTCATGGCGCACGAGCTGGCACACCACTGGTGGGGTAATGTTACTACACTGAGTTGTCCGGAAAACATGTGGATCAAAGAAGGCAATGCTGAGTATAGCTCACATTTGTTTTTTGAACACACTTTTGGTAAAGAAAACTTTAAGGAAAAAGTAATAGACAACCACTACCTCGTCATACAAAGTGCCCATACAGACGACGATGGTTACCATCCACTTTCAGGCATTCCATACGAACACACTTATGGCACAACTACCTATAATAAAGGTGCTGACATCATGCACAACCTTCGTGGTTATCTAGGCGATACACTGTTTTCTAAGGGTATGACCTCGGTGCTCAACACCTATAGCTTCTCGGCCATTGATGCCCAGGAAATGCAAGTGCAACTGACCGCTGAGACAGGCGTGGACATGAGCCATTTCTTTAACAATTGGCTTTACCAGCCAGGCTTTGCATCTTATGAAATTGACAGTATCAATTATGAGCAAAACGGCAATGAATGGGATGCAACCTTGCACTTACAACAGAAGCTGCACCATGCATTTAACATGCATACCAATACCCCATTGGAAGTAACATTCTTTGATGAAAACTGGAATACGCACCACGCAGATTTTATGGTTTCAGACGAGTTTTCAGAAGCAACAGTCTCTGTACCTTTTGAACCGGTTTTCCAAATACTCAATGACCGGAACATCCTTAATCTTGCTCGTTTCCAAGATCGGGCTATCGTCACAGAGACGGGGAATGTAACCTTGGAAAAGGTCGCAATCAGCAACACCAATGTGGAAGAATTGCCCCTAGGCGATTCTGCATTGATCAGCATGGTACACCAATTGGTGGAAGCCGACCCTGATCCCTCTCAACCTGACTTGCAAGTATCGAGCACGCACTACTGGACTTTTGGTGGCGATTTGCCCGCAGGCTTTTCCATGCGTACAAGGTTCATTTATTCTGGTTCCAATGACTATGACCTAGACTATGACCTCTTAGAATCTACCGATACCAATTTAATACTGGTCTGGCGACCCAATACCAGTGTGCCGTGGGGAGAATATCCTTTTTATGAAAGACAAGCATTGGGCAGCTCTAAAGGATTCATGAAAGCAAGTCAGGTGCTTCCAGGACAATACGCTCTCGCCAACGGCGAAGCACCACTGGCCACCTCCGTTGCCGATATTAGCAAAGATGTTATCGTCAAGGCTTATCCAAACCCGACCGTTGATCAATTGAATGTTCAGGCCATTTTACCTGAATCAAGTAGTATTCAAATTGCAATTTATGATGCTTTGGGGAAAACCAATCTGACTCTTACTACTGGAACTCCAGGCGGGGAACTTTCAGAAAAACTGGATGTCTCACAACTTCCTGCTGGGATGTATTGGTTAGAGATAAGAAGTATGGATGGCAGTATTCGGACTACTAAGAAGTTTGTAAAGAACTAAGTACTGGCTTCAGATTGATAGGCGACTAAACCATTTGTTGGTTTTTAAAAAGGGATGCTTTTCAGAAAAGCATCCCTTTTGTATTTTCACGGCAGAGAACGCCACCAGTTCTCCGAGTATTTTCATTCCAACCATTTTGGGATATAAAACAATCAACTATAACCAACTAACAACCACTTCATGTTTTCAAAAGAAACCTACCAAGCAAGACGCACCCAACTCAGACAACAAACTGGCACTGGCATCATTCTCATTTTGGGAAACAACGAAGTTGGAATGAACTATAAAGCCAACACCTACCACTATCGGCAGGATAGCAATTTCCTCTACTTTTTTGGACTCAGTCAAGCTGGAGTTGCTGGCGTGATAGACATAGATGAAGGAAAAGAAATCATTTTCGGTAATGAACTCACCATGGAAGACATTGTGTGGACAGGTACCATGCCGACTCTAGCAGATAGAGCAGCACGGGTGGGTATTGACACCGTTTTGCCTTTCAATGATATTATTGAATTTGTAAAAACAGCAGTAAAGGACAAACGAAACGTTCATTTCACGCCGCCTTACCGTCACGACAACATGATTCTGTTGAATGAACTTACAGGTATTCCGATTGGGAAATTGCAAAAAAAGGTTTCGGTCGATTTGATAAAAGCGATTGTGGCACAACGTTCCCACAAGTCAGAAGAAGAGTTGATAGAAATGGAAAATGCTGTGAACATAACTGGAGCGATGCACGTGGCCGTAATGAAAGGCGCAGCAGTTGGCAAGCGGGAATCAGAACTTGCGGGCATTGCACAGGGGATAGCCACTGGAATGGGCAATGGCACTTCCTACCCTATTATCCTCAGTGTGAATGGGCAAGTACTCCACAACCACGACCACAGCAATATACTCAAAAGCGGCCAGCTTATTCTTGGTGATTTTGGGGCGGAAAACCTCAATCATTATGCAGGTGACATCACCCGCACAGTACCAGTAGACAAGAAATTCACGCAACGACAAAAAGACATTTACAACCTCGTACTAAAAGCAGAAATAGAATGCATCGAGATGCTGAAACCCGGCCTCACCTACCAGGAGGTACATCTCGAAGCAGCCCGTATCATGGCCAATGGCCTCAAAGACCTAGGCCTCATGCAAGGCGACATTGACGAAGCGGTCGAGCTGGGCGCACATGCGTTATTCTTCCCCCATGGTCTTGGTCACATGATCGGTCTCGATGTTCACGATATGGAAGACCTCGGCGAGCAATATGTCGGTTACTCTGATACCGTGAAGCGGAGCGAACTCTTCGGCACTGCTTACTTGCGCCTCGGCCGTGAACTCGAACCCGGTTTTGTGCTCACCGTGGAGCCCGGCATTTATTTCATCCCTGAATTGGCAGCACTCTGGGAAGCGCAGAAAAAATTCACTGACTTCATCAACTATGAGGCTCTTGACGACTGGATGGGATTCGGCGGCGTCCGCATCGAAGACAATATCGTCATCACAGAAGATGGCTATCGCATACTCGGCAATCCGATACCAAAGACGGTAGAGGAGGTGGAAGCTTTGCGGGAGTGATTTTAGCGTAAAGTGATGAGCGCAAAGAGGCGAGTGGGGGTTTTAATGCACTTTTTGGATAGGACAGCCTTAAAATAAAAGGGAGGTTTGTATAAAGTGTTGGTTTTCAAATTCTTTATATATAGGACACAAATAACGCGGAACTGGATAACAGCGGAATAGTTCCGCGAACACAAACGTTGGCGTGCATTGAGAAAATTGTCAGCCATTCTTAACTGTCATGGAACAAGTCAACTGGTATCATAAATTTGGTTTAAATCTGCTTTTAAAAGAGTATTCCGAACTAACAGCTTCATATGTCCACAGATACTACTGTCAAGAAACTACCTCCTGCCATTTCAATTCGGCAATTATTCAAACTACTTAAAAATCCGATCAAACAGTTGCCTGAACTCGTGGCACAGTACCCTGATGCTTTTCGTTTTCCTCTACGCACAATGCCAAGTATGCTTGTACAACGTCCGGAGTATGCGAAACATGTACTACAGACCAATAGGGATAATTTTGTCAAAGGCGCCAAATATGGTGTACTCAAACCATTTTTAGGCAATGGACTACTACTGAGCGAAGGCGACTTCTGGAAAAAACAAAGACGTCTTGCACAACCAGCGTTTCATAGAAAGCGGTTAGAGTTGGTGGTAGCCATAGCCCGATTGTCTACTCAGCAAATGCTTGACCGCTGGAAAGACCGACCTACGATTGACCTAACCAATGAAATGGGCGTCTTGACAATAGAGATAGTTAGCAAGGCGCTGTTTGGCACTGACGTTCCGAGTAATGTTGAAAACATCCGCAAAAGCGTGGAAAAACTGAACAAAACCGCCAGTAAGTTGGCACGCTTACCCATGGCCAATATGGATTGGCTGATGCATGTGCCTTACACCCCTGGCGTGAATGCGGCAATGAAAACGCTGGATAATGCCATTTTCGGCATCATAGAAGCCAGAAGGCGTTCAGATGCAAAGCATGATGACCTATTGGCCATGTTGATGGAGGCTGTGGATGAAGGCACGGGAGAATCCATGACCGACCAACAGCTACGGGATGAATTGATGACACTTTTTATTGCTGGTCACGAAACCACGGTATTATCAATTTCATGGACTGTTTATCTGCTTACGCAACACCCGGAAGTTGTTTCAAAGATCAGGGAGGAGGCAACAAACGTTATTGGAAGAGAAAACCCAACCTTCTCTGACCTCCCAAAACTGACCTACCTCACCCAAGTTATCAATGAGGGAATGCGACTATATCCTCCCGTTTACATAGTTGGGCGCAAAGCACTACGTGATGATGAAATTGGAGAATACTACATACCCGCAGGGCATAACGTTGGCGTAAACATTTACGGCATGCACAGACATCCTGAATATTGGGATAGGCCGGATGACTTTATTCCAGATCGGTTCGAAGACTTTG
This sequence comes from uncultured Saprospiraceae bacterium, assembly GCA_942490835.1. Lineage (GTDB taxonomy): Bacteria > Bacteroidota > Bacteroidia > Chitinophagales > Saprospiraceae > UBA6168. Next base: position 180,607 of record CALNYY010000086.1, on the reverse strand, counting down.
ATCTGAAGGGAGATAATCGATTTCTATTTCTGCCATTCGGTGGAGGCCCAAGGATATGCATCGGCAACAACTTCGCAATGATGGAAATGCAGATAATCATATCGATGCTGGTACAAAAATTCGATATGACATTGGCCTCATCAGACCCAGTAGAAAGCCCTCAACTTACCTTGAGACCAAGCCCATCTGTTAAGCTTCATCTCACCAAGATCAGGGGGGATCTGAAAGTACCCGGATATTAAAAATAAATAACGACACGCCAACATTGCATATGAAATCATAGCCCCTATTCGGTCGCTACGCTTCATATACTAACCGTTGTGCCTCATGTGATCCTACCCACATTTAGCACATTTGCTTGCCGCTCTACAAAAGCTAACACTTCGGCAATCAAAAGAGCTAAATTCTTCCAAACGCTCTAAATAAGTCAATTTTTATGTTTGCGATTAACTATGAATTGTGTAGATTTACGCAAACACTTTATTAGCCGTGAAATCGACTTATAATTACATTGAAAACTACCTAAGCGACATACAAGCGAAAGGTAGGTATGCTGTGACATTGACGGAATTAAAGAACAGATTCGATTCCTCAGAGAAAGCTATTAAGCAAAACATCTACCGATTAAAGAGTAAGAATAAGCTTGCACAGGTACGTAAAGAATTCTACGTCATTGTGCCACCCCAATATTCGAACAGAGGTATGATACCGTCTACTCTATTCATCGATGACTTGATGCAATACCTGAAAAGGGATTACTATATCGGCTTATTATCCGCATCTGCATTACATGGTGCCGGACATCAACAGCCCATGCAGTTTCAGGTGATGATCAAGAAACCTCCATTGCGGAGCATAAAGAACAAAAAGTTGAACATCCACTTTTTTGTGAAAAGTAAATGGCAGGAAGAAGATATCACTGAGAAGAAAACCGAAACCGGATACATCAAAGTTTCCTCACCTGCATTGACGGCATTCGACTTGTTGTATTACAATAAAAAGATTGGCGGCTTGAATCGCATAATTCCTATTCTGGAAGACTTGGTTGAAAGCATAAAATCCACTGACTTAAATAAAACCGCGATGGCTCAAAAGATTCCAGATATGCAAAGACTGGGTTATCTATTGGAGCAATTAGGAAACGAAAAATTGGCGACTGTACTTTTCAAAAGAATAGCAAGAAAACCATTGAGAGAGGTTCCAATATCCTTAGCTCACAAAAACAGCGAAGGAGCGTTGAATAATAAATGGAATGTCATCATTAACACTGAACTCGATTTCTGATGCTTCCAAGACGATACATAGAGGAATGGAAAGAATTTGCGCCTTGGCCCGAAGATGCTCAGGTAGAACAAGACCTGGTCATAGAAAAAGCGATGTTAGAATTGTTCTCCGATCCATTCTTGCAAGAACGCTTGGCTTTTAGAGGTGGAACGGCATTGCACAAAATATTCCTTAAACCACAAGTCAGATATTCAGAGGACATTGATTTGGTACAGATCAAAGCTGAACCGATCAAAGACACGATATCGGCCATAAGAAAACAACTCGATTTTTTAGGCAAGCCTGTTGTAAGACAAAAGGCCAATAACAATACCCTTATTTACCGTTTCGAATCTGAAATTCCACCTGTGATCAACCTCAGATTAAAGATCGAGATCAATTGCAGAGAACACTTCACAGTCTTAGGCTACAAAGAGATCGAATATAACATAGAGAATACCTGGGCCGAAGGTTCATGTAAGCTCATAGCCTTTGAAGCAGAGGAACTGTTGGGAACCAAACTACGTGCGCTCTATCAACGAAAAAAAGGACGCGACCTTTTCGATTTGTATTATGCCTTGACCAATCTCGACTTGGATACAGCCAAACTGATCCATATGTATAAAGAATACATGGCTATTTCAGTTGACAAACCACCAACTCAGAAACAATTCCTGCGAAACATGGAGGAGAAATTGGAAGACCCTGACTTCAGTGGAGATATCTACGCTCTTTTGAGACCTGGAATTCAATACGACCAAGATGAGGCCTATGAATTGGTGCGAACCGAACTAATAGAAAAAATTTAAATGGATAAAGAAACCCCCGCTGGAGCCGGACTCCGTCCGGCTCCTCCGCTACAAAAGGTCTCTGACCGCTTCAAACACCTGTAAAAACATGGATACCCACCTCGCCCAGTATCTTTCCACTTTAAAAAGCAATGCGCAGAAACTATAAATATGGAAAGGCACCGGATGTCCGGCGCCAGCAAGGCCATGCTTTTCCGAATTTATGGTGGCAATTGTTCAGTGATGCCCATGAAACTTGTCAGTAGAAAATATTATTTTTAGCAATATTTTTTGACACCCATTTTCAGTAAAAATAAAACCCAACGGTACCGGACGTTTTTGGGTGTTTAGAAACAGGCTCAAAGTGCAGCCGTCCGCTGGCTGCCGTGAGATAAAAAAAGAAGCAAGGAAAAATAATTGACAACCTTGACAATCAAAATTAACCATGACTTCATCAAATGATTTTTTTGAGTATGTTCAAGACCAATTATCTCCGTGGAGCGATATCGATAAAAAAAGAATGTTTGGTGTTTTAGGGCTTTATCGAGATGGTGTAATGTTTGGTATTATAGCCAAGGATATGGTCTATTTAAAAGTAGGTGATTCAAATAAAATAAAATTCTTAGATGCGGGTTCGACTACTCTAAAAGTATTTAAAAACAATAGTGAAGTACCTTCTTATTATGAACTTCCTGTAAATGTATTAGAGAATTCTGAAGAATTTATTGAATGGGCTAAAGAATCATATGCTATTCAAACAAACGAAAAAAAAGTTAAGTAAAAATTAGATAGTGGTTCAACGATTCAAGATTTCTCAAAATATACCATTCAATTAAATACAATTTATGGATTGATGAAAAAATATACAAAAGCGACTATGGAGAAAATATACTCAGAGGCTGTTTTAAAACCTGAAGTGCTGGTGAGAGGATAAGATTTTTGCATCAATTTTCTTTTGATTTGAGGAGCATATCCATAGATACGTGACGAAAATCAAGAGGAAATTGGGGTAAAAAGATATTCTCGTAGACGTGCTTGAGGTTTTAAAACAGCCTCTCAGAACGAAGTGGTTTGGGAATTTGATTTTCCACAAACCAATGGCTTTGAGGATATACCGATGGAGAAATGGTTTAATTTTTCCCAAATCCACAAGCCAATCTTGCATCGGTACCATTTTGAAATCGGTATATAATTGAATTAAAAAAGAACATGGCAACCATGCTGACCGTGCACAATAAAAAAAAATGAAAAATTTACTTCTACCAATTCTAATGATTGGAGCAATAATTACCTCAGGGTACGCTCAAAACTATATTAGCAAAACAATACAGCATGACGGCTTAACAAGAGAATATAGCATTTATGCTCCTGCAAGTTATGATGGAACTACGAGTTTTCCTTTACTATTCAATTTTCATGGAGGTGATGATGTCATTGCCAATTGGCAGACATTAGCCGATATGAGACCTATAGCCGATACTGCTGATTTCATACTTGTTTACCCACAAGCACGTCCTGACCCAAGTGACGGGAATTCCTTGAATTGGCTCCCTAAAACCCAAGGTACTTTTGATGATGTGCTCTTTATTAGTGCATTGATAGACACGATTGCCAGTGATTACCAAATAGACCAGAACAGAATATATGCCTGTGGGTATTCCTTAGGAGGGGATATGTCTTTTGAGCTTGGCTGTAAACTCAGTAACCGAATTGCAGCCATAGCTCCAGTAGCCAGAACGATGCAAGCCAATCCAAATAGTTTTTGCGCTCCGATTCATCCCACCGGTGTTCTCACAATACTCGGAACGTCTGACTTTATTTCTCCATACGGTGGCTTTCCAGGTTGGTACTTATCTGCCGCAGCAACGCATAGTTATTGGGTAAGCTATAACGATTGCAATCCAACTGCAACCATGATTACCGTAAGCCCCAGTGTAGAGCGATATACCTGGTCTACTGCATCAGGATGTGCCTATGTGGAGGAATTAAAGGTGATAGGAGGAGGACATGATTGGCCCGGAAGTTTTGGGAATATGACGATTGATGCGAATGAAGAGATTTGGCAATTTGTTTCACGTTACAACATCAATGGATTAATTAACTGTACAACTACAACTGTCAACGAAAATAATGGTCAGCGTGAAAATTTTAAGGTATTCCCAAATCCTTTTAACCAGGAGCTTACGATAGAAATAAAATCGGACCAAGACGTTGATTTTAAGATATACAATATGATTGGAGAACTGGTAAGCAGTGGTAAATTAAATTCTCAAATAAATACAATCGATTTATCTTCATTAGCTCCCAATGTTTATATTTTGAATATTGAAAACCATTCGATTAGACTAATAAAAACAAAATAAAAGTGCATACCATGCGGGATACACACCATACAAGGAGCGATAGTGGTCATTAAGAAAAATGAAAACATCAAAACCAATTAGGTGCTTAAAAAAATAAGCTTAAATGATAAAAAAATATTCAATCCTTATTGGGATAACTGTCGGAACTCTCCTGCTGATAATATCAACAATTTATTATCCAGGAGGAAACTATGAAAATGTAAATTCAGAAGGTTATGATTGGGCATATAATTATATAAGCGATTTACTCAGACCATTGGCAGTTAACGGTGAAGAAAATACAGCAAGACCTTTTGCTATTTTGGGAGTGCTATTCCTTACAACCAGTTTTGGGATATTTTTCGTGAATTTTTCAAATAGGATTAAGATTAGAAGTGCTTCGTTTGTAATTAAGTATTTAGGAATTTTAGCGACGATATTTGGATTTATTACTGTTGTCCCGTCAATGCATGACATAATGGTAACTTTATCAAGCATTCTTACACTCCTAATATTTTTCTATATCACGGTAATCGTAATCAAATCAAAATTAACGGTGATGAAAATTATGTCAATAGTTTTTCTGTTGGCTTTTTATTTTGGAGCGTACATGTATTTTTCAAGGTTTCAATTGGAATACATGCCAATAATGCAAAAAATAATATTCGTGATGAAGATAGCTTGGGTTCTGTCATTGGAATATTTGACCCGAAAAGAGGATTTTGATCATATTATTAAATGAAAAAGAAAACGAACCGCTGGCGCAGGGCTGTGTCCTGTGACATGTTCTACACAGGACACAGTCCTGGGGATTCGGCTTTATAAATTTATAGGCATTTTGAATGTGCTTGCATTAACGCTTAATTCAATTGCATAGACTACGGTTTCGTCATAATTGCTAATTCCATTTTCAGAATTACTGACTAATGAATAAATGGACAACTGAAATTGACAATATTACTCAAAGCATTGAAGAGTCTTTCGGTAATTTAAATTCGGATAAAATGAATTGGAATCCGAATGATGAAACTTGGAGCATCGGTCAAAACATTGATCACTTAATAGTGATTAATGAAACATATTTTCCGGTGATCAAATCGGCCAAAAGCGGAACTTATAAATTACCGTTTATGGCAAAATTTGGATTTATGGTTTCTTTTTTAGGAAATACAATTCTTAAAAGTGTCCAGCCAGAAAGAAAAAAGAAAACCAAAACATTTCCGATCTGGGAACCAACTCAAAGTCAAATCCCTGCTGATATTTTATACAAATTCAGAGTACACCAAGAGGAACTAAAAAAACTAATTGAAACTTCTCATGATTTAATAGATGACGGAGCTATTATTTCCTCACCAGCAAATCGAAATATTGTTTACAAATTGGAAACTGCTTTTGACATTATCGTTGCCCATGAACGCAGACATTTTAAACAGGCAACGGAAATCCTACAGCAACTGATGAATTAATCTTGTCTTTATAACCGCCCTGATCGCCCGTCACCGCTTCCTCTTCTCCCGAAACATAATCTCATCATTTTCCACCGCTTCGAAAAGGTAGGCTCTGAGGATTTCGTCGTCTATTTCTTCTACTGCATGAAAGCGTTTGGAGAATACCTGCTTGCGGTTGCCACGATCGAGGTAGTTGTTTTCGTCCACCAGCAAGTATCCATAATTGAAGCCGAATTCGACTCCATCCAAAGTTTTGCTGCCCCATGAGACCGCACCCGGCCAGATATAACAAATGCCTTTGTGCTTACTGAAAAAAGGCACGTTGAAAGATAGTCGCTCTTTGATTCCCGGTACACATTCAAATATCAGCTCCCGCAAATGCTCTACCAGCAACAACTGATTTTCTGGTAAAAAAGCCAACAGCTCGCCCATACTGTTGAACTTGACGTTTTGCATTTGTTTTTTCTCTTTCATTTTATCCAAGTTGTGGTTCACTCCAGTTTAGCCACCATCCCAAAATTCCAAAAATGCTGAAGCCAATAACATTGGCTGTGCCATGCAAGGCTCTCATTATTGGAATGTCAAGGCCCGGAACTGAGTAAATATGCCGCATGCCGTACATCCCCGCCAACAACATTCCTCCCAAAAGTGCTGCACTTGCTATGCTCCAGCATATTGCGCTTTTTGTACCGATGCTTGGCATCCATGCGATTTTTATTTGCAAAAATGCCAAAAGCATCGCAGAAAGTGCCAACCACCATGCTGCAAATAATTCTATCGTTGGCCCTCCTCCAACCTGTGCAACTACAATTCCTACTGCAACGAACGGAACTCCCGCTGCAATACCGATAACCTTCATTTTGGACAGTAGGGAATTAAGTGAATGATTTACAAACCCGGCAATGACCGGCAATGACCGGCAAAACAAATCCGGCATAATGAAAATGGGCAACGGTCAAAAAAACGATTTCAGGGTCGAAATTCAAAGGCCTCAACCCGAACCGATCCAAGCTTGCCCACACCCCTCCAACACTGAGATAGATCATGCCAACAGCAATTGAAAACCGAGTCAAGTCAAATCGATGATAAAGTGAGCAAAGGATGCGTATACCAGCCCAGGATATAGCCATTGTGGTAAATAGCCACGGCAAGGATAGCATGCCAGCAACAAAACCCTGATCAATGGAATAGGCAACCGATAATGGTATGGAACCAATCAATATCCATTTCAATATTTTTTGTAATAGAAATGGTGTAGGTATAAGGCTGGACTTTATCAATGCAGAGATTCCGATCGGGACAACTATCAATGGCGCAATTAGCACCAATAGCTTTCCCCAACTCGGCTGCATGGGATGTGGCACTTGGAAAAGAATCCAAATACAAAGGATAATTATTCCTATTAATATTTTGAAACGAGTGCCGTTGAAGTTGGAGATCATTCAGGAATTGTTTTCAACTGCTTTCTGCATGGATCGCATGGATTCTTTCACAAATTTTTTCTGGAAATACCTCGCCAAAGGATAAGTCAACCGCACCAGCCAAAATCGAGGACGAGAGAATGCCCGGATGCTGTACCATACAGAATCATCTTCCAGCCATTCTACGCAAAACAATTCTTCGCCTTTTTCCACATGTTGAGGCAAAGTACCATAGGCAAACCCATATTTACGCACGTTGCCTTGTTTATTTAAAATATAGACAATCCGGCAGGCATTGAGCCAATACAGCCCCATAATTTTAGCAACCATAACTACCGTCTGACCACTTTCAATAGGCACATTTTGAGGCCTAATGGTAATCCATCCTCCAGGAAACGTGCTCCAATTCCGAATGGCCTGACATGCAGCAGAATATACCTTTTTCCCGCTGCCCAAATAAATTTTATTAAAATCATTGTCGAAGCCATTTACTTGCTCATCCGTTTTTGACTTCCCCACTTCCATGTAGGTAAAGTCGCTATTTCTGCAATCGCTCAACAACCGTTGAATGGCTTTAGAATTGGGCTTTTTAAGTGAAATCATCGTAATAGTTTCGAATGGAACAGATGGTTAATGTTTAGGTTTTTAACTTTCATTGCCAATTTAATTTTCATTGTTCACTCCTATGTGTGCTTCCTTGGTAAAAAAATGAGAAATTTACCCCTTAACTTTTTATCACCAATATTTATGAAAGCCATTATTCCCGTCGCAGGTGCGGGCACACAACTAAGACCGCTCACATACACCCAGCCCAAACCGCTGATACCAGTGGCGGGGAAGCCTATCATATCTTTCATTATTGACAACCTCCAAAAAATGGGCGTCAACGAATATATATTCGTGATAGGATATTTAGGAGAAAAAATAAGAGACTATATTGAGAAAAAATATCCTGACCTAAAGACGACCTTCGTCACACAGGATCATCGCATTGGGACAGGGCACGCTATTTTAACTGCCAAGGATCACATCAATCCGGATGAAGAACTTTTTATTTATTTCGGCGATACACTGGTGGATATGGATTTTGATAAAATGATCAATTCGCCTAATTCCAGTTTTGCAATCAAAAAAGTAGATACCCCAGGTGGGTTTGGTATTGTGGAATTTGATAATGATGGGAATGTGAGCAGGGTTATTGAAAAGCCTAAAATACCCAGGTCAAATAAAGCGATGGTTGGCCTCTACCTCATCAAGGAAGCAGGGAAATTACTGGACGCCCTGACTTATTTAGTTGAGAACGATGAACGCACTAAAGGGGAATTCTCCCTCACAGATGGGCTTATGCGAATGATCGAACAATCTATCCCTTTCTCTGCAATCGAGGTAGAAAATTGGTATGACTGCGGCAAAAAAGACACCTTGCTTGAAACCAATGCTATCCTCCTCGACAAAGAAGGCTATGCCTCAGACGACCTACCTGAATACGACAACTCTATTGTGATACATCCCGTGAGCATTGGAAGTAATTGTAAAATTTCAAATTCAATTGTTGGGCCGCACGTTACCATCGGCAGCCATGTAAACATTAATTCCTCTATTGTGCAAATGTCTATTATTGGGAATTATGCATCACTCAATGAGGTAGCTCTTAAAAACTCCGTGATCGGTAACGATACTTCTATCACCGGTTTCCGCCAAAGCCTCAATATCGGGGACAATACGGAGATTGATTTGAGTTGAAGGATTTCACTGTTCCATTGATTCATGGATTCATTGCTTGGCACTTGCCTAATTACTATGAAACAATAGAACAATGAAGCAGTGAAACAATAGAACAATGAAGCCATGACAGAACTTCTTCAACACCTTTCAGAACCTTGGGCCATGCGTGCACTGGCAGCTTCGTGTATGGTGGGAATTATGTGCGGCATATTGGGGTGTTTCATAGTGCTGCGGAATATGGCATTGATAGGAGATGCGCTTTCGCATGCTATTCTGCCGGGCGTGGTGGTAGCTTATATTTTAGGAATGGGCACTACCCTGGGCTATTTCGGAGGATCGGTAATAGCAGGGTTGTTGGCAGCAATTATAATTACCTGGATACAGCGTAATGTAAAAACTAAAAATGACGCTGCCATTGGAATTGTGTTCACCGCCATGTTTTCTATTGGTGTGATCGGTATATCGCGCATCAGCAGAATTCCAGGAACGCATATAGATCTAAAAGATTTTCTTTTTGGAAATGTACTGGGTGTTGGCAACGACGATCTTTATCTCACTGCGGCCATTACCGTATACGTGTTATTGAGCGTAGCCATTTTTTTCAGGTATTTATTTATAACAACATTTCAACCCATCATAGCCCAAACGCAGGGAATTTCCGCTTCCACAATACACTATTTTTTGATGCTTTTATTGTCGTTTGCAGTAGTAGCATCATTGCAGGTAGTTGGGGTAATATTGGTGGTAGCTATGCTCATCACTCCTGCATCTACAGCCTTGTTGTTGAGTGATCGATTACAGAAAGTACTAATGATCGCTGGATTGGTAGGATTATTATCAGCTATCGTGGGACTTGTGGGCGCCATTATTTTTGAAATGCCTCCAGGGCCGGCAATGGCAGTTGCAGCGACCTTATTCTACATTTTAGCCGCTTTCTTTTCTCCAAAAAAAGGATTGGTATTCCGTTTTTTTCAAAAGAAAAACCTACAAAAGAAAATACACCTGGAAGATGCACTCAAGCAGTCACTCAGGCTGCAGCAAAAAGGTCAACTTAACTTTGATTCTTTATTGAACAACCTGGGCTTCAACAAGAAGGTATTACAGCAACAGCTCTCTATATTACGCAACAAAGGCTTGATGGAAAAAGAAAGCATGAACCTGACAGAAAAAGGTACAGAAGAGGCCAGTCAACTTGTTAGAGCCCATCGTCTTTGGGAAACTTACCTTGCCGACAAGGTTGGACTCACCAGCGAACAAATCCATGAAGATGCAGAGAAATACGAACACTTACTCACTGATGAAATCTTAGATGAAGTGGATAAGACTTTGGGTTACCCGACTATCGACCCTCACGGCTCTCCGATTCCCGCGAGACGAGGACTTCCGACTTATTCGCTGTTGCAGTTGGAAGTTTTGCAAGAAGCAAAAATAGTTGCCAAGCAAACCAGCGAACATATTACTGCTAATCTTTGGCGGTTGGGCCTTCTGCCCGAAACGGCTTTTTCTGTAAAAAACAAGGAAGAGAATTTTGTGGAGATAGAGCAAGCAGGGAAGTTGGTAAAAATTCCAAATGACTTGGCAAGGCGAATAAATGTTGTAAAATAAAATTACCTGCCACTCACTACATCTCTAAAGGTCATCTTTTTTGTACGCCAGTATGACGATTGGTTAACGTTGTCAATAACAACACCCCGACTCGATGTAGCGTGGATCAAGGTGAGATCACCACCATCATTGGAATAGACCATTGCTACATGAAATACTTTGCCCGCCTTAGTTTTTCTGAAAAATACGAGATCTCCAGGTTGGGCTTTCTCTTTGGTAGTTTTCTGTCCTAGGCTTTCTTGTGAGGCAGATGGCCCTGACACTGGCACATCAAATTCCCGCATAACAAAGGTGGTGAAACCAGAGCAATCAAAGCCCGTGGGCGCTTTACCTCCGTACTTGTACTTGGCGCCCACGTGCTTTTTTGCGTAAGATGTGATGTTTCTCCTTAGTTGGAGTTCGTCCTTGTTTGAATACCGTGTTCCTGTGTGAGGGGACTCAAAAGCCCCTGAGATACCTCTGTGCAATGCACATCCAGAAGAAATCAATAACACAATGACCAAAAATTTGACAAACAAGCTTTGTCCAGACATAACGCAGATGGTTAATGGATAAATAGTTTTGGTAAAGCTATTATGCCAAATAAATATTTTGGATTATAAATGTGTTAAAGTAACCGGAATATAAATGGGTATCCTGTGGGAGAGGAAGAACGTGTCTAATGTAAAATCAATTTTAATCTAAAAAGGACTTAAGTTTTTATTATGATTCCCAATGAGACAAAGATAAACGAATTATCATTTTATTTAATATCAGAACGCTACAAAATTTTAAATTTATCTTGGTCGGGCAGGAAGTTCAGTTTATCTCGGTAAGTTGTCAGTTTCGTTTTCTGAAACTTGCATGTAAAAACGTCCTCTACATTGGCTGTTTGGTACAACAGCTTACCTGAATAGTCAATCACAGAAGTATCTCCTTGGTAATTGAATCCATTGCCATCTGTACCCACTCTATTCACACCTACTACATAAGCTTGATTCTCAATCGCCCTTGCTATTAATAGTTGCCGCCAATGATGACTGCGTTTTTCTGGCCAATTGGCCATATATATTAAAAGATCATAGCCCTCTTTGTTTCTCCCCCAAACAGGAAAACGGAGATCGTAACATATTAACGGGCAGATTTTCCATCCATGCAATTCTGTAATCAGCTTTTCTTGTCCAGCTTGGTATTCTTTATGCTCATTGGCCATGGTGAACAAGTGATGCTTATCGTAATATTCTAAATTCCCATCAGGCCGCATCCATATACATCTATTAAAAAAAATTCCGTTTTCTGATATAATAATGCTCCCTGTAACTACTGCATCTAACCTTTGGGCCTGCCCTGCCATCCAATCTATCGTCCTGCCATTCATTTCTTCAGCTAATACACGAGCATTCATACTAAATCCCGTTGTAAACATTTCTGGCAAAACAACTAAATCAGTCATACCGGCCAACCCAGTCAACTGACCATTGAACATCTTTAAGTTGGACACAACATCTTCCCAGTGCAAGGAACTTTGAACAGTTGTAATACGCAATTCTTCCATAGGCATAAAAATAAAGCGGGGCATAAAGATGCAAAATCTTTATGCCCCGCAGGTATATTCAAAAAATTGAATTACTCTTCTCCGCCGCCTTCACCTTCTTCTCCACCTTCACCTTCTTCTCCAACCTCTTCCTCTTCTTCTTCCTCTGCTCCTTTAAGGCTTCTTGGCACTACTACTGATGCTACAGGCTGCGCTCCTGAGTTCAATACTTCAATACCCTCAATCACGTTGATATCCCTTACTCTGATAGAAAACCCGAGCTTCAAGGTTGAAATATCAGCTATTACTTCGTCAACAAGCAGTTCTGGTTTTGTTTTAATTTTAATTCGGCGAACTATTTGTACAAACTTGCCACCATTACGCACCCCAGGTGAAACACCTTCAAAACGGAGAGGCACATCTACTTTTACTGGGTGGCCATCTTGCAATTCAAGAAAATCAATGTGCCTTACTGTATCTTTCACTGGATGAAAATCCACTGATTGGACGATACATTTGTGAGCAGTTCCATTGACGGTAATTTCTACTAATTTGAAATCTCCAGAATAGATTATGTCACGAACTTCGTGAGGAATTACAGTGAAATGGACATTGTCTTTTCCCTTGCTATATAAAACACATGGGATGAGCCCTGCATTCCTTACTGTTTTAGTGGCCTTTTTGCCAACTTCGGTTCTTTCTGTTCCGTTTATTGCTACCGTTACCATGACTATTATTTTTTTCAGAAGGTCAACTCAGTTGCTGTGTTGCTCAGGTTCTGAAATTCTTCATTTTTTAAAAAGGAGCGCAAAGATAGATTATTTATAAAAACAGGTAACATTTCTGTCTTCTTTTTTATAGCTTTTAAGCATTTTTTTGAACAGAGGCCTAAAATTGGAATTCGAAAATCAAGTAAAAAATCTTCTAATCATTCGTTGGCTATTTGTACCAAATAAGTTTACCTTTGCGCTCCTTTTTTGAATCCATGTAAAGACACTGATAAAATCATCATAAAATGAAAAGGACTTATCAACCTTCGAAAAGAAAAAGAACGAACAAGCACGGTTTCCGCGAAAGAATGTCATCTAAGAATGGTCGCAAAGTACTTGCTCGTCGTCGTGCGAAGGGACGTCACAGCCTGACTGTCTCTGATCAAAAGCACACTAAGTAAATATTGTATATCAGTGGCCAAGGCTTCTGATTAATAATACATTTTCAAGCAAAGCCCGGAGCGATTATCTTCGCTCCGGGCTTTGCTTGTTTGGGCATAGCTCTTCCTTATAAGCGATCGCTTTATGCCAAAATCAATACTCAGCACAACAACTCTAGAAATTGGAGGTCAGGAGATTCCTGTCAATATATACCACGAACGGCGGCGTAGTATACGATTCTCCATTGGCAGGAAGGCTGCCATTCTGCGCCTGCCGACACATCTGCCAACCGAACAGCAACAAAAAGAATGGGAAAGATTTAAGGTGTGGGTTGAAAAACAGCTACTATCAAAACCAGGAGGCGAGCACGCATTTGGAAAATCCTACAGTAATGGGGATACATTAGTAGTTGGCAGGAGAAGTTACCTGATAAACATATTGGAAACAGATAATAAAACGCACGCTGGAAAGATGCTCGGCAAAGGGATCATAGAGCTCCGCCTTGCAAAAGGATCAAACGGCCAACAACAAAAGAAAGCTACCCAGCATTTATTAAGCCGTGTAGTCGCACAAGATTTCAAGCCTGAAATAACCCGCCGCGTGGCTGAACTCAATCACCTATATTTTCAAAAACCCATCAATTCCGTCAACCTAAAGTACAATCGTTCCAATTGGGGAAGCTGCTCCACTAAAGGCAACATCAATCTTTCCACTTGCCTGTTATTTGCCCCTGATAGCGTTATTGATTATGTAATCATACACGAATTGGCCCATCTAGTGGAAATGAATCACTCATCTAAATTTTGGGCATTGGTAGATCAAGCTATGCCCAACTATCAGGAAGCAGAAAAGTGGTTGAAAGAAAACTGGCACCACTGTGCTTTCTGAATCTTGCCAAAAGCATATGACAATGCCCAATAATCTCAGAGCTCATACCTATTTACTCATTGTTGCTTTCATTTATGGGGGCAATTATACTGTCGCAAAGATTATCCTAGATGGAGAGCATGTCGGCCCGTATGGCCTTACATTACTGAGGGTGCTTACTGGCATGATCCTGTTCACGCTTTTTCATGCCATATTCGTCAAAGAAAAAATTGATAAAAAAGACATCCCTCAATTAATCCTGTGTGCATTGACAGGAGTAGTTATCAACCAAACGTTATTTATCGGGGGATTAAAATTAACAACGCACATCAACGCTGCTTTAATTGCCACTACTATTCCAGTTGCAGCCATGATAGCTGCATATTTTATATTGAAAGAAAAAATAACGCATAAAAAATTGGCAGGCATAGTCTTAGGTATAGCAGGGGTCGTGATTTTAACACTTTATGGCAAAAAAATTGCATATGAAAAAGCTGGTTTTATTGGTGACATCATGATCTTCATCAACGCATGTTCGTTCGGGACTTTTTTTGTTTTGGTGAAAACTTTGATGCGTAAATATCACCCCGTGACGGTAACCAAATGGATTTTCATTTTCGGGATGCCATTTGTAATACCGCTCGGATTCCATGAACTCAAAAATGCACCCATGAACGACTTCACTCTCCACGTGTGGCTTGCCATTGGCTATGTCCTCATTTGCACCACTTTTATTGCTTACCTCTTGAATACGTTTGCACTGAAACTTGTAGGGCCTTCTACCGTAAGTATCTATGTCTATCTTCAGCCAGTTATTGCAACTGCAATTGCGCTTATGCTGGGCAAAGATGAATTGACATTGGTGAAAGCAGCAGCAGGGCTTATGATTTTTTCAGGAGTATTCCTTGTAAGCAAAAAGTAAGTCCAAGTTTCCAATTTTGGTCTTTCAAATTCACAAATTTGTAAAGAATCAAAAGTATAAGGCGTTGACTTTCATCTGGTTTTGGCAAGTTATGATGGCGTAGAAATGTATATGACATTTCTACCTATGAAAATCCTTTGAATAAGATTAATTTTAAATAAAAAATATCTATAAATTATTTAAAATTAACATCTTATGGAACACCCGCCGTTCCCTTCCAAAACACTACCGTTCCGTAGATCGTCTCTCCTTTCTGGAAACTTTCAAGTGATTTACCGTTAAATTTATCCAGATTATTCAAACAACATAAACTAGCTGGCTATGAGGCAGAGAAAATCAATGGATCGCCAAGCCGTTTTCCATTTAATAACCAAACTGGAAGATATGATAGGCAAAGGAGGAGTGTTTTTCCCTTCCGAAGGGGATTATGCTGACCTCATCTGTTACTATGAAGGTGAATTTCTTTTTGAAAGGGCACTTGAAGTAGCAGAATATGCTATTCTTCAATACAGCCTTTCCCCTCAGTTTCACCTAAATAAAGCCGAAATTTTATTACAGATTTGCCAACCAGAACAAGCATTGGCGGCTTTAGATAAAGCCGATTTGTTTATCCCTGGCAGTCTTTCCTCTTCTTTACTGAGGGCAGAGGGATATGCTGCTCTTGGGCTAGAGTTAGAAGCTATCCGATTGCTCGATGAACTGAAAGGTGATTCATCTTCTGAAGATTTGAGCAACATTTATGTACAAGAAGCATTGATTTACCACAATCAAAAAGAACATGAGCGTGAATTTTATACACTTAAAGCTGCTCTTACAGAAAATCCCACCAATCAAGAGGCGTTGTCCCGAATGTGGTATTGCGTAGAATCTGCGAGGAAGCACGAAGAGAGTGTAGAACTACATAAAAGTATTATTGAGGTCGACCCATTCTGTTCATTGGCCTGGTATAACCTTGGCACCTCTCAGCAATATCTGTGCAATTACAAAGAGGCTGTTGAAGCATTTGAATTTGCATATCTCTCCAACCCTGATTTTGAATTTGCATACCGCAGCTGTGCGGAAGTTTGTATAGACCAACAAGATTATCAAAAAGCGCTTCAATGCTATCAGGATATACTTGAAAGATTTGAAGCCGATGATGATCTTTTCCTTTGTATAGGCAAGTGTTATGAAAAGCTGGGCAGCCACCCAGTAGCTATTACTTTTCTTGAAAAAGCTTTAGAGCTTAATCCCATGAATGACGAAGCTTTTTTCCTTTCTGGCGTTTGCTATTCAAGCCAGAGTAAATGGAAAGAAGCAATTGATTTTTTACTCGAAGCAGTCCGAATCAATGACCTGAATGAAGAATATTTCAGCGCTCTTGCTGAGGCATTTTTCAAAACCGGCAACTTAAAAGAAGCAGAAATTCATTTCAAAGCAGCAGCCGATGCCGCTCCTGAAATGGCAACCCACTGGATTCGTCTATCCAAGTACTACTTGGATACGCATCAAATCGAAGAAGCTCTGGAAGTGCTTGACGAAGCAGAAGAATACACCTACGGTTCTGAAATCCTTTATTACCGCAGTGCATTCTTGTTTAAAAAAGGACTAAAAAGAGAAGCTTTGATGGTACTGGAGGAAGCGCTTTGTGAAGATTTCAGTGCACACGATTCCATGTTCAATCTGCTGCCAGTGATGGCCAACGATTCAGAAGTGAAAGCCGTAATTTCAATTTTTCAACCGGACCAGTTTTAGTCCGGCTATCTAACTTACTGATTACTTTGTTTAAGAACGGCATCCGGTTTCCCGGATGCCGCTTTTTTTATGGTGCAAGTCGGGACAGCTCCCAACTCCCATTTTTGATTAATTTGTAAAGTGCCCGATCATGCAGTCTACTTGGCTGTCCCTGCCAAAATTCAATTTGGCTAGGCTTGACCAAGTACCCTCCCCAAAATGGAGGGAGCGGAAGGGCTTCTTCCGCTTCAAATCTTTTCTGAATATCTTCCACTTTTGTTATCAGTATATCTCTGTCCTGAATTTCAGCACTTTGCGGCGATGCCCAAGCGCCGACCTGGCTACCCCTCGGGCGGCTTTGAAAGTATTCATTCGAAACCTCTGACGATAGTTTTTCCACTTTCCCTTCTACTCGAATCTGCCGATGCAAAGGCTGCCAAAAAAAAGTCAATGAAACAAACGGGTTTTCTTTCATTTGGACACCCTTTCTGCTTTCATAATTTGTGTAAAATGAAAATCCGTCCTCACTATAATCTTTCAAGAGTACAATCCTTGCTGATGGTTTGCCATCAGGCGTGCTTGTTGACAATGTCATCGCATTGGGATCGGGGATATCTGCTTTTAAAACATCCTGAAACCAATGATGAAATTGTACGATCGGGTTCTTATCGAGCTTGGTAATATCCAATGCTCCTGACTGATATTCTTCTCTTACATGATGCAACATAAGGTTGATATATTTCGACCAGTGACTGTAATCAAAGGCACATTTTTAAGGACGACAAATTTATGAAAGGAAGTACGGAAAGGTAGATGTATGATGGGCAAAAAAAAACCCTGTCAATTGAACTTGACAGGGACAAAACAAAAAACAAACACTATGAACAAACACTATTCTTTAGTCAAATCAGGGTTAAAGGGTGAAAAAAGTCCCCCGTTAGTGCCGGGGGCTACATAAAAAACAAAAACTATGAACAAACACTCACCCTATATTTTTGTCAGGTGCAAATGCCCCAAATTTTACGGGAGAATCTACGCCTGGTTTCGATGTTAAATTGATTATTTCAGATTTTTTTTAATGTGTTATCTGCACTACTTTAAGACACAGATCATTAATTTAATCTTTTTCATATATTTTCAATAAGCATGCCAAACCAAAGCTAAAGAAGTATATTTTTCAATGCTTTTGAAGGTGGTTCTATGAACTTTTTTCAAATCAGTAACATCCATTAAATCAAAGATTTAGGATCACAAACAATATACAGCCACCTAAGCGCTCCTACTCCATCCCTATTACTTAACCCCCAATCACATCAAAACGCCTATAGGTGTTGTTTTATGTAAAAAATATAGAATATATAACAACTTAGGACAATCCGATTTTAATGAAAAAAAAGAGGTAGTCAGAAAGACATAAACCGAGATGGAATTATATCTTTTTCTAAAAATAACAGCACCTATGAAACCTTATTTTAAATTTGCTGTCTTGTAAACTGTTATTTGATTTAATCACCAAACATTATATTCAGCATGAAAAACTTTTTGATTCTTTTTGCAGTCGCTGCCGGACTGGTAGCTTTTTCTATCCCATCAACCAATATCAACTCCTCAGCAGATGCGCTAACCGTTGGCGATACTGCTCCTGACTTCTCCCTTAAAAATATTGATGGTCGAATAGTTTCACTTGAAGGTTTGGCTAAGGACAACGACATAAAAGGATACATTCTAACCTTCACCTGCAACACATGCCCTTTTGCAGTAATGTATGAGGACAGGTTGGTCGAACTACACAATCGGTTTGCACCACAAGGTTGGCCAGTAGTCGCAATCAACCCAAATGACCCTGACGTAAAACCTGGTGACAGTTTCAGCGCCATGAAGGACAGAGCTACAGAAAAAGGATTTCCATTTTCTTACCTTTTTGATGATGGCCAGCAGGTGTATCCACAATACGGCGCTACCAAAACTCCGCACGTATTTTTGCTCGACATCACTCGCAAAGTGCGCTATATCGGAGCGATTGATAATAATGCTCAAGATGCAGCGGCAGCCACTGAGCATTATGTAGCCGATGCAATTGCAGCAGTTGAGGCAGGCAAGAATCCTGACCCAAGCTATACAAAAGCAGTTGGTTGTTCTATCAAGGTGAAAAAATAAATTTCACCAACCTATTTACATAAAAAGGTTTTGTGCTCGGTAGCACAAAACCTTTTGCTTTTAGGATTATTGCAGTTTAAATTATCTCAATTATGCGTCTTCTATTATTCAGCCTATTGCTTCTTTTGAGCAGCACTACCCTGCATTCTCAAAGCAAATTTTCAAAAGAAATATCTGCTCTCGAACATCGCCGTTTTGAGGCTATGACAAAAAAAGATGTTTCATTTTTGGAAAATGTTTTGGCCGATGATGTCACTTATGCCCACTCCAATGGTTTGGTCGAATCAAAAGCCCAGCATCTTGAGAATATATCCTCTGGACGAATTGTTTATCAAGTGATGGAAGTTGAAAAAATGGACGTCAGGACGTATAAGAAAACAGCAGTTGTGAATGGGATAATAAACGTGAAAGGGCTGTACAAAGACAACCCTTTCGATATCCAACTCGGATTTACGGATGTTTATTTAAAACAAAAAAGAGCGTGGAAATTGCTCGCTTGGCAATCGGTAAAACTAGAGTAAAGTGATGAGTGTCGAGAGCAAAGCAAAAAACTATTCACTTTGCTCTCATCACTATTCACTATTTCCCCGCCTCATAATCAGTGCTTGTATTTTGCATCGCCCCCATAGTTTCTATCAAATCAACCAGTTCTCTGCGGTAGCCATTTTCATCTTTTCCGAGTGCCCCTTTGGCCAAGATTGCTGCTGATTGATACGTTGATGCTCCTTTAAATTTTGAGTCTCTCAACAGCATTCCAAATTCAGCAACTGCGGCTGCGAAGCGGAAATTTTCGCTTGACTTTATTTTCTCACCATTATAGGCTGGAATCGACTTTTCAATTAGCATACTTTCTTTTCCTTCTGGTTGCTTGTAACGCAATTTTATAGTCAGCATTTCCCCTGAATTACCTGCCGATTTTGCCACTTTATTTTGCTGGTATTTAAGCTTATCAACAGAACCAAGATGAGGGCTTTCCGTTCCTACTGGGATTATTTCATACAATGCAGTCACCCGGTGGCCGCTGCCTAATTCTCCTGCATCCTTCTTGTCATCATTAAAATCTTCCTTGTCCAACATACGGTTTTCATAACCAATAAGGCGGTATCCTTGCACTTCTTCCGGATTGAATTCGATCTGGATTTTCACATCCTTAGCAATAGTGAAAAGTGTTCCACCAAATTCATTCACCAATACTTTTCGACTTTCTTTTATATTGTCAATATAGTAGTGATTTCCGTTTCCACTATCGGCTAATTTTTGCATTTTGTTGTCTTTATAATTGCCAACACCATAGCCCAAAATAGTCAAGAATACACCGCTCTCCCGTTCCTTCTCAATCATTGTAACCAACTCACCGTCACTGCTTTGTCCTATATTGAAATCACCATCAGTAGCCAATATCACTCTGTTGTTCCCGCCTTCGGCAAAATGTTCACGAGCAGTTTGATAGGCCAACTTTATACCTGCAGCCCCTGCGGTTGAACCGCCCGCTTCAAGGTTGTCAATTGCTGCTATTATTTTCTTTTTATTGCTCCCATTTGTAGGTGGCAATACGAGCCCTGCAGCTCCTGCATACACCGTAATCGCTACCCTATCTTCTTCCCGCAATTGGTTGACGAGCATTTTTAAAGAAGACTTTAGCAACGGTAATTTATTCATCGCCTGCATGCTTCCAGATACATCAATCAGGAAGACCAAATTGGAAGGTGGGAGATTTTCGGTTTCTATCTTTTTCCCTTGTAACCCGACCAGTAATAATTGGCTTTGGCTATTCCAGGGACAAGGAGCTACTTCCGTCACTACCTCAAAGGGGTGCTTGCCCTGAGGCTGTGGATATTCATAATCAAAATAATTGACCATTTCTTCAATACGTACAGCATCTGCCGGTGGAGCTTGGCCATTATTGATGAAGCGTCGAAGATTGCTGTATGAGGCCGCATCCACATCAATTGAAAAAGTGGAAAGCGGCGTCTGTGTCACTTCGTAAAACCTATTTTCTACAATGTGGTCGTAATCTTCTGTATTGAAATTTTGATAGGAATCGCTGTCATACATCATTGCAGATGGAGAAGGTGCAAACCCTATCGGCATTTTAGCCATATTACCTGCACTTCTATCCATGGCAGCTTCTGCTTTTTGTTCTTTTATCCTTAAATTTTTTTTGGGGGAAGTAACTGCGACTTCATCCAATTGGAAACTTCCGGGTTTCATTTTTATTTCTGCAAAATCAGCCTCACACACTTTTTCTGATACCATAGTGAACCCCGTGTAAGAAAATTCAAGCACCTCACAACGGCTGTCAACCTCCAACTTAAAAGTACCGTCAAGATCAGTTACGACACCATTGCGAGTACCTTTTTCCAGCACATTTGCCCCGATTAGGGGATTACCGTTTTCGTCCATTACTTTTCCTGTCAACTGGTGCACTTCCTGATCGATGGGGTATAAAAAAGAGAGCAGTCCAACTGCCAACAAACCGAATAACGCTTTCATAGGTCTATATTTTTAAATGAAAAAATTGATAACGAGGGAAGGATGCAATCATAAAACAGGAATACACAAACAGGAATAAATTTTTCTTTAAGTTTGGTTTTTAATTTTTTCGGGAAATAAATTTCCCGGCCATTTATGCTGAAACGCTTTCGCAGAAATACCGCAGATTTTTCCGATGATGAATTGGTCGCACAATACCAATCTTCGGGTGACCTGTCGTCATTGGGTATCCTGTATGAGCGATATACCGAACTTATTTTTGGTGTCTGTTTGAAATACTTGAAAAGTACTGTCCTTGCGGAAGATGCCGTCATGGATATTTTTGAAACACTGGTGAAAAAAGCCAAAACGCACCACATCCGGGAATTCCGTCCATGGCTTTATGTGATGGCCAAAAACCATTGTCTCATGCAACTCCGCAAAAAAAATATCATGGTTTCTTTTGATGACCTGCCTCCTTCTGGGCAAGCCGAGGTTGTGTATTCAGCAGGTGTCGTGCATCCAATAGATGATTTCGAGCCAAATGAAGAAGAACAAGCGCTGAAAGATTGTCTCGAAAAACTGACTGAACAACAACTAAAGTGCGTCAAAGAATTTTACTTTGAAGGCAAATCATACAAACTAATAGCAGAAGAAAGTGGCGAAGAATTGGGACGGGTGCGATCCAATATCCAGAATGGCAGGCGGAACTTACGCAACTGCATGGAGTCAGCAGAAAAAATGACAAATGAAAAGTAACAGATCAAATTGGCGAACCTTGCTCAACCGCTGGATCAGTGGCGAGGCCGACCGCAGCGACGAGCGTTCGCTGGAGGCCATGGCAAAGGACGATCCTTTTTTGGCAGATGCCCTAGAAGGATTCCGCTCTATGCCAGAGGCTGACCATGCGAGATCGGTTACAAAACTAAAAGCCAGTTTGCGGAGCAAATATGAAAAGAAGAAAAGAGGAGTTATTTTTTACCTGCAAAGGGTTGCTGCTGTTGGGTTATTGGTGGTTGGTGCGTGGTTTATTTTAGGGCAATTTGGCGGGCAGGAAGAAATTGCGGAAAAAAATACTGCTGTCGCAAAAGACGACTCACCAGCACCATCGGAAAATATTCAAGCAAATGCAGACAGTGTACTTTCATTTGCAGTAGATGAAGAGGCAACAGCACCAGAACTTGAAGAAATTGCAACGAAACCTGCACCAAAAATACAGCCTGCCATCGCTCAAAATGCTCAAGAAACACCGGCGTCCCCAGCAGCTTATGCTCCAGCACCTCCTGTAGAAATGGAAATTTCAGATGATATTGCCATTGCCGAAGAACCTGTTATCGATGGAATTGCTATTGCCGAAAAAAAGAAACCTGCTGCTGATGAACCTATTGGATTTTCCTCGGACACAAAAGATGTTGCCGTCGCAAAAACGGAGGCGAAGTCATATAGTGATGAATCTTTTATGCTAAAGGCGCCTGATGAAAAAGCGAGAGCAGGTAATATGGCCATGCTTGAACAAGTCATCCAAGGGAAGATCACAGACAAGGACGGCTACCCGCTAATTGGCGTCAACGTACTACTTGACAATACGCAACAAGGTACAGTGACTGACATTGATGGCAATTTCACTTTGGAATCTCCTATTGAGAATCCTGCCCTTGTTATTTCCTATACTGGCTATCAAACTCAAACTGTACAAGCTGATGCATTCGATTTTTTGCAGGTTCAATTAGAGAATAACGACCAATCACTCGACGAAGTAGTAGTGACACAATTGTCTGGCAAAGCAAAGAGAAGTACTGCCGCTCAACCAACTTTTGAACCAAAAGGAGGTTTTAAAAAATTCGAAAAATACATCCGCCAAAACCTTCAATATCCACAGGCTTCCAAAGAAAATGGCACAAAAGGGCAAGTGACCATCGGTTTCAAAATAGATGCTTCAGGTAATCCTGTTGACTTTCAGGTCTTACAATCATTGGGCTCAGAATACGATGAAGAAGCCAAACGACTGCTCCGAGAAGGCCCAAAATGGATCGGCCCTGCCAATACACAGACTTCTTATAGTTTTGAGTTTTGATTAGGTCGCTAAATAAAGATCATTTCATCTTCCCTTCATCAAGACTTTACTTTCCATCCCCAACTTTGCACCATCATTTTGTTGCTGACTTTTATTATTTTTTAACCCTTCCTGCCTTACTACCCAATGTCGCTATTGCTACCCGTCGAGACCGCCCGGTTTTTGGACGGGTTCTTTTTTATGAGGAGTTATTGAGTTATTGAGTTATTGAGTTATTGAGTTATTGAGTTATTGAGTTATTGAGTTATTGAGTTTTACTTTCTCTATCTGGCATTGTTCCTCTTTGGTTTTGTATTTTGGCGCTAAATGTCATCTAACGGAATTAATTCTTGTATTTGACAACTCGAAACGCTAATACTCAATAACTCAATATGCACGTAAAATTTTGCGGAGCTGCACAGGAAGTAACTGGCAGCGCACACCTCATCACACTCGCCGACGGCTTCAAAATATTACTCGATTGCGGCCTCTACCAAGGAAATGACGATGACATGGATGATTTCAACACCACTTGGAAATTTGATCCAGCAGAAATCAATTGTGTCATTCTTTCCCATGCTCATATTGATCACTCTGGCCGTTTACCGAAACTAATAAAAGATGGTTTTAAAGGCTCCATCTACAGCACACATGCTACCCGCAGCCTTTGTGCAATTATGCTGCTTGACAGTGCATTCATCCAAGAACGGGATGCCGCTTATTGGAACAAAAAACATAAATCAGCTAAAAAATACAGAGAACCGCTTTACGATAAAAGCCATGTCAAAACGACGATGGATCGTTTTATCAGCTATGGTTATGGTAAAACCTTTGAGGTTTACCCTGGCGTAAATGTGACTTACCGCGATGCTGGGCACATACTCGGAAGCGCCAGCGTCCACATGAGCATCAAAGACAAAAACGGAGATGTTATTAATGTTGGTTTTACTGGTGATATTGGTCGACCCAACCGCCCAATTTTGCGAGATCCACAAATCATAGATCCTGTTGATTACCTGATCTGTGAATCAACTTATGGTGATAAAGAACATGAAGCTGCTCCAAAAGAGATTGAAAAGTTGCTGAAAATTATCCACGAAACATGTGTGGAAAAGAAAGGCAAACTCATCATACCAGCGTTCAGCGTTGGGCGCACGCAGGAAATTGTATATATCATGGATCAGCTTGAAAATGCTGGCCGATTGCCCAAAATCCCTGTTTATGTAGATAGTCCTCTGGCCGTGAACGCCACCACCATATTTGGGGCACACCCTGAGTGCTACGATGCTGAACTCAGCTTTTATATTCTGAAAGATCCCAATCCCTTTGGCTTTGGAAATCTTACCTATATCAAAGAAGTCAACCATTCCAAACGACTCAATAACTCTAACAAACCCTGTATCATCATCAGCGCATCAGGTATGGCCAATGCCGGTCGTGTGAAGCACCATATTTTCAACAACATTGACAATCCACGCAACACCATCCTCATTGTCGGATATTGTGCTCCCCAAACACCCGGCGGCAAGCTTCGCGATGGCGTGAAAGAGATAAAATTGTTCAATGTATTAAAACCTGTAAAAGCGGAAATCGCTGTGATGGATTCCTTTTCTGCTCATGGAGACAGAAGTGAAATGCATGAATTTATCCGCAACCAGCGGAAGCACGTGAAAAAAATATTTCTTGTTCACGGTGAAATTGAGCGGCAAGAAAGTTTCAGGGATTACCTGGGTGAGCGGGGATTTCACGGAAAGGTAGAAATTCCAGATTTGGGGGACGAGGTGAGGCTTTTTTAAATCACGGCAGCCTTAAAGCCACCGTGATTTAATCAAGATTAAACGTTAGATTATTAATGAAAAACCAGTACTGCTAAAATCACAATAATAATTCCTAATGGCAGTGTGATTTTTCCTACTTTTTCCATTTTATGCAATGCATTAATATCACTGTTGTTGGTCACTTTTTTTCCTAAAGAAACAAGTACAGCAATCAATACAGTAAGGATTACCACAAGGGTCAACTTAACCATCAACAAAGGTAGATTTGCGAGATTTGCCCAATGAGGCGTCATTAAATACCCACCAGAAAGAATCAGTAAAATGATTCCGATCACACCCATTTTGTCAAGGGCTACAACTTTAGCGGCAAAGTCTTCTGCTTCCGCTTTTTCCATTTTTGAGCCTGCAATACCAAGGAACATATGTGCAAAACCAGTTCCCAGCCCCATCACCAATCCGATGAAATGAATCACCAGCATAATATCTCTCATTGTTTCCATATTCTTTTTTTTAACTGAAAATAATTGCACAATTTCGGCATTAATCCTGAAAAAAATGAATTACATCTGCATTTTTAATTCTCCACAAAATACATATTAATTTCCCCTTTATTTTTAATGGCAATTTTTCCTCTATTAATAAATTGAAATTCATCTTTTATAAGCTCAAATGTTTTTTCGGAAATGTTCACTTTCCCTACTTCACCAGCCGATTCCATCCTTGAAGCAATATTGACTGTATCGCCCCAAATGTCGTAAGCGAATTTTTTTACGCCTACCACTCCGGCAATGATTGGCCCAGTGTGCAGCCCCATACGGGCTTCAAAAAATACTTCCCCTTTTTCCTTTTTTTCCAGTTTCCATTTTTCTAAAAACTGTTGCATTTCCAATGCCGCATTTATGCACCGGGATATATGACCAGGATCTGGAGACGGTACGCCACCAGCACATAAATATGCGTCGCCTATTGTCTTTATTTTTTCCAGTTTATACTTTTCTATAATTCGGTCAAACGCCTTAAAACAATAATCCAATTCTTGAATCAATTTTTCCGGTGTTAATTTTTCCGCAATTTTTGTGAAATTTTGAAAGTCGCTGAACAGCACCGTCACCTCGTCATACCTGTGAGCCTTAGCAGCGCCATATTGTTTGAGTTCATGTGCAACTTCAGCAGGTAAAATATTCAATAATAATTCCTGTGATCGTTCCTGCTCATGCTGGATTTCTGCATTTTTTTGAGTGAGCAAATGATTGCTTTTCTTCTGCCGAACAAATCCAAAGAGGAATAAAAGAGATAAGACAATTGCACCTCCTGACCCCACCATCATCAATGAATGCTGCGCCTTTTGGCGAGCCACTTCTGCTTCCTGTTTTCGTAGAGCCAATTCTTTCTTCTCCAGATTCACAGAATCCATGGTGTGAATATATGCCAATGAATCATACTTATTTTTGAACTCGGCGAGCAGGAGTTCTTCTTTAATCTCCATTGCATCCATTCTTTCAATCCGTTCTGTCTCTTTCGCAAATTCTTTTTCCAATTCCTCTTTCTTGGGTCTCCATTGTTCTTTCAATTGGGGTAAGTAAATAAAATCTTCAATGGCTTTGGCTGTTGCACTCACTTCTACACTACCTCCTTTCGCCATCTTCATGTCACTTTCCACCTTTGCCAAGTTCATCTCCATGATTTTTTGCTGGTACTCGGCTTGCTGTTTTCTTTTTTGTTTGACATGGTTGGAAACTGGCGCATTGGGTGATTCATAACTAAAAGCTTCCACCTTAATCGTTTTCTTAGGCATGGAAGAAAGATCGAATTTGATAGAGTCAAAAGTTACCTCCAACATTTCTTCCATCTCTGCTCCTTCTGCCCCAATAAACTCCTTCCCAGCCTCCACTAAAGCTTGAATATTATCTTTTTCCAAGTCGATGTTGTCAATCTCATAAGCTGACATCAGCTTAATGCTTTTGCTCAATTCTTTCAAAGCAGCAAGCCGCTCTTTTTTCTTCAGGCCTTTATTTTTCAACTTGGCTTTTGCCTGTCTGTTCAGTGCCTGCGCCATCAAATCCTTCCTTCCTAATAACGCTGCATTTGTATAGGCAACATCAGCATACGCTGTTGCTTTATCATACTGGTTTATCCCCAGATAAAGGTCTGAAATGAATAATGCCTTTTCACAATAGTCACTTCCGTCCAATTGCTCCAATTCCATTTCGTACTTTTCAATGGTGCTGTTTTGTCCCATTACGGGAAATTGGGAAGCCAATAAAACCAGAAATATTATAGCATTGAAAATCCTTTTCATAATCGGGCAAGAATTGTTTTTCCAAAGGTATGAATGATTGTGTTTTACCGTCCCATTTATTCAAATTAGGGCCTGGGCCCTATTAGATTCCTCCCATGCCCCTATTCTGAGCGCTGCATATCCACTCCATCTTTGTACTATCAATTTTTTAACGAGGTTCAGAGATTTATTCAGATTAATTTATGGATAAATTCCTGACAAACTAAAAAAAAACAATCATGAAATCTATTATCATCTTCGCAATTCTTATCCTATCAACGAGCATCATTAATGCACAAGAAAGCAACAATGTCGCTGTTGCTAAATTCGCAGCAGAGAAAACAATTGTAACAGATAAAACTGACAACAGCAAGGTTGCAGTGGCACAGTTGCGAAAGCATATCACTGAAAACCTCAAATACCCGGCTGTAATGTTTGAACACGGTATCGAAGGGACTGTAATTGCTGAAGTTTCTATTTCTCCTGAGGGCAAAATATTGAAGTCAACCATTGTTGAAAGTCCATCAAAGGCTTTTGACTCAGCGGTACTGAAAGCACTAAAGAAAATCTCTGCCATTGACATGAAAGAAATGCCATACGAAGGAATGACAAGTGTTCAAGTTCCAGTTGTATTTTCTATAAATAATTAGTTTCTATAATTAGAATTGATGAAGGCGGGGGCATAACAGCTCTCGCTTTTTTACTTGCAAAATTTTTAAGAATTAATCTTAAATTTTAATTTGCGAACTCTAAGAGGCTGTTTTAAAACCCCAAGCACATCTGTGAGAATATCTTTTCACTCAAATTACCCTTGATTTTCGTCACGTATCTATGGATATGTTTCTCAAATCAAAAAAAAATTGATGCAAATAACTTATCCTCTCGCCTGCACTTCAGGTTTTAAAACAGCCTCTAATCGGAATCCTATCAAATGTTTTAGTAAAAATTCAATGAAGCTTGTTTTAATATTATTGCTTTTTTCTTTTTCAATTCGCGGACAATCCGGATTTAATTCCTTTGACCCGACTCCTGAAAATTTTAAGCTGGCAATGGAATTAACAAATCCCACTTCTGAGCAGATTGACACGATTATCCGCTTGAGCATCAATTTCGGCTTTTCGAATGAAGATTCTTGCATTACTCTTGGTCTCAAGTCCGTCGAACTTAGCAAGAACTATAACAATAAATCTATCCATGCCAAAGCATTGCTTGAATTAGGTGACACTTATAGAATTTTCGGTGATTTGAATAAAGGGGAAAAATTAATTAACGAAGGGAAAGCCATTTACGAAAAACTCAATGATAAAGGCCAGATTGCGCAAGCCAACAATAAATTGGGCGCTTTAATGAAAAACAGAGGAGACAATGAGGCTGCCATTCAATATTATCTAATGGCATTGGAGACTTGGGAGAATTTGAAAGACACTCAAAATATAATTAAACCTTACATAAACATTGGCGCTGTTTTCCAAGGCACAAGTAGACCTGAAAAAGCAAACGAATATTATGAAAAAGCTTTTGAATTTGCAGAAATTTTAAACGATGACAGAGGAAGAAATTATGTATTGAACAATCAAGCTGTAGTATGCATCGACATTGCTACTAAATATTTTGGGCTATATGAATCTACTCCTGCTCAAAATCAAGTATATGCAGACAGTGCATTTATTTTTATTGATAAGGCAATCAATTATTATGACCAATCATTATTACTTGCAAGAAAAATAAAAGACAAAAGGCAAGAAATAAGGGTATTAGTCAATATGGCTGACGCATTTGACACAAAGGGAGATTTCAATAAAGCGATTCTATTATGTAAAGAGGCTGAAACATTAACAAACGACTTGGCAGATATTAACTCAACAGCATCTATCAAAGCAAATATGGCCAAAATTTACAGGCATTTAAAGCTTTTTGAGGAATCAATTTTATATGGTAAGGCTGCTTTGAAGCTTGCGAAAGAAAACAATTTAGAGCGATACGAAGCAACCGCTCACCAACAACTTTATTTGACCTACAAAGAAATAGGGCAGCACAAAAATGCGCTATTAAACTATGAAGCGTACAAAAATTATACTGAAAAAAATGGCGAAATAGAACGAAATAAAAAAATTGCAGAAGTGGAGTCCAGATATCAGGCATCGCAAAAAGAAAAACAAATTCTCGAACAAAAAAATGACATTCTCGAATTAGAAAAAGAAAACGTAAGAGTTGAAAAACAGAGAAATTATTTCATCATGGGAGTTTCATTAGTAAGTATATTAGGGTTTTTCGGTTTTCAATTAAATAAAACAAGGAAAGAACGAAATGACAAAAAAGCCTTTGCAGAAGCACTGATTTTCGCACAGGAAGAAGAACGAAAACGAATCGCCAGAGATTTGCACGATGGTATTGGACAATCGCTCTTGCTCATTAAAAAACAAATGGCTTCGACACATGAAACTACAGTAGAAAATCAAAAAATGATTTCAGAAACTTTAGAAGAAGTTCGTTCAATTTCCAGAGACCTGCATCCATTCCAACTGGAAAAATTCGGATTAACAGCAGCAATAACTGAAGCAATAAATAAAGTCGAAAATTCTACCGAATTATTTATCACAAAAGAAAGCAGCAATATCGACAAACTCCTCACTGCTAAAGCAGAAATAAATTTATTCAGAACCATACAGGAAGCAATGAGCAACATTGTAAAACACGCAAATGCTACCGCTGCAAAAATCAGCATTCAGGCAGACACCAACGGTATATTGGTCAAAATACAAGACAACGGAAAAGGCTTTGACCACGAATTAAAATTAGCAAAATCTAAAAGCCTCGGCCTCCGTACTATGCACGAAAGAGTCTCCAGCATTGGCGGTCAATTAAATATTGAAAAAGGCTCACCAAAGGGTACGACTATTGTCATTAAAGTGCCGATAAAAGAAAAATAGATCCACATGCCTATACGAGTTTTTAATGCCGACGACCATCCTATTCTGCGGAAGGGAATAACCGATCTTTTAATCGAAACAGTGGACATGGAATGGGCTGGCAGTGCAGAAAATGGAAAAGAAGCTTTGGAAAAAATCCGTTCTATCCAACCTGATGTTGCATTGCTTGACATTGAGATGCCGCACCAATCAGGGCTTGAAGTAGCACAGACACTTTTGGCAGCGGGTATAAAAACTGAATTTATTTTATTGACACTTTTTAAAGATGAAACCTTTTTGCAAAATGCCATTGAGATGGGAATTAAAGGATATTTATTAAAAGAAAGCAGTGAAAAGGAAATCCTTGATTGCATACGATCTGTCCACCGTGGTATTCCTTATGTAAACTCCAGTCTGACGCAATATTTAATTTCCAATAAAAGCAAAAAAGACAGTATATTAAGCAACCTCTCCGAACATGAAATAAATATCCTTAAGTTAATTGCCAAACAAAAAACCACAGCTGAAATCGCTGACATGCTTTTTATCAGTCCGAAAACAGTGGGAAACCATAGAAGCAATATCAGCAAAAAACTCGAACTGACTGGTGAGCAAAATGGTTTGCTTAAATGGGCAATTGAGAATCGGAATTTATTGAAATAACTTCTCATCTCAAATATCTCCAAATATTACCTCTTTAATTATTCCGCTAATTAAATCTGGTTTTTTATACACCATTAAATGATCCCCATTTTGAATAAGAAAGTTTGGATTTCCTATTCGATCAATCGGAAATGTCTTGTCCTTGTTTCCATGAATATGAAATATTTTCGTAATGGTGGGTATTCTTGGTACATTCCAAACAGATAGTTCATTTAATGCCCATTGCAAATAATGATCAGAGTGCTTGCCAACCATTTCTTTGAATAGCGTCTGTTCCTCTTCACTTTCGTAACCATGATTTTTGCCCCACAAATTAAACGTTTTAAAAGTGGTGCTCTTCGTAAATAATCTGTGCAACTTAAATGGCGCAACAACCCTAAAATGAAACGGAAGTTCGTTTCTTGATTTAATGCTTGAAATTAAAATTATTTTTTCGATACTTTTTATTGCAGCTATCTCTTGGCAAATTAATCCTCCCAATGAATGGCCAATCAGAATTAATTTTTCATTTTCATCTACAATTTTTGCAGACATCCTTTTAGCATATTCTTGAAAATTTTCACCTTTTTCTGGTTCGACCCAATCAATATATTCAAGTGTTAAATTTCCAAAATCCAATTTACTGAAAATTCGTTTGTCAAAACCGAGGCCAGGGAAAAGGTAAATTTTCATGGAAAATAAATTGGGAAATAAGGATTTTTAAAATTCTGCTCGCTCCGCTCGTTCAAGTCCCCAGGCCCGCTCGTCCAAGTCCCCCGCTTGTCCAAGTCTCCAGACTTGAACACCTCGCTCGTCCAAGTCTCCAGACGTGGACACCTCGCTCGTCCAAGTCTCCAGACTTGGACACCGATGCCGCTCCAGGTTTGAACTATCACCCCTTCGCCAATGTCCTCGCTCGTTCAAGTCTCCAGACTTGAACATTTCCCTACCCCTTCGCCAACGTCTCCGAAATATCCGTCCTTCTCGCCTGCAAGGCCGGAAAAAATGCTGCTAAAAACCCCACCGCCAATGCGCCAAAAAACAGCCAGCCTTCTTCTACCAAAAATTTTAATCCAGAAAAAGAATAGCGGTAAGAATCCTCCATAAAATTAGCCAGTACACTCATGCCGAGGTGGCTCATTAAAATACCGAATACATATCCCAAAACTGCGAGGATTAATCCTTCCAATAAAATCACCCAGAAAAGAGTGGTAGGCGTACCTCCCATCACTCGCATCAGGGCGAGTTCATATTTACGGTCGCGGAGAGAAGAAAAAAGCGAAATAAAAATACTCAGCCCTGACACAAAAACGATGACTCCCGCCAGTTGCGTGAGCACTTTTGTGCCTCCACCCAAATTGGTCTGCAAACGGGCAACTTCAATTGGCGGACTGGCCGCCATAATTTCTGTATTCTCATTGATATTTCGGCCCATGTTCAGCGCCTGGATATTCGTGCGGGATTTGAATTTTATCAAAATGGCTGTGATGTCCTTTTCTGTTTCTTTCATCAATTCCATCCTATCGGCGGTGGCCATATTGCGCAGCGTAAGCGAATCGTAAGAAGTTGGCGGCACCTTATCGTGCGAATGATCATGGCCGCTATGGTCGTGTGCGTCTTCGCCGCCGGCAACTTGCAAGCTATCTGGTTGTGCAGCGGCAGCATGCTCGTGCGAATCCCAAATGCTCTGTGTATTGCACAAAATCAATTGATCGATGACTGAGCCGGTTGGCTGCAAAATGCCAACCACCCTGAAATCGTGCTCATGCTCCTCGATGCCTTCGACCAGTCCATGCGAACTTTTAAATGTATCGCCGATGTGCAGGTGCAGGGCATCGGCCACGGCAGCGCCAATGGTTACCTCCATATTGTTGGCCCAAAGATCGCCTTCGGCGAGTTGGGCATCGTACATTTCGAGGATGTCATACGTAGTGCCGACGATGCGGTAATTGCGGTAGCTATCGCCCAATGAGAGCGGCACCGACTCTTTAATCAGCGGGTGCTTGGGGTTCAAAAATGCCTTCGATTTATCAATATTGATATTCCCGGTAGGGTTGTCCACATGGTACATGCTGCACAGGATTAATTGCAGCGGACTCCCTTTTGCCCCCAGTACCAGATCTATGCCCGCCAGGTTTTTATTAAAATTCTCCTCGATCTGGTGGTTCATATTCAGCAGCAGCGAAATAAGCCCGACGCCGAGCGCAAATAGGATCAGTGTCAGCGCCAGATTGAGCGGCTTGTGGAGAAGATTTTTCCAGCTTAGTTTGAGTAGGTTCATTATTATTTGGCAGTGAATAGTTGGCAGTTGGCAGTGAGCAGGGGGTTAGCCTGTCTACTGATTACTGCCAGCTGTCAACTGTATCTGTTTTTTAAAATGCTCTTTCAATCGGTTGTCGTGGGTGACCACCAGCAGCGTGGCGTTTACCTCGCTGGCCGTGTCTTCCAGCAATTGGATCACCTCATCCGTGTTTTTGTCGTCCAGGGCCGAAGTCGGTTCGTCGGCCAATATCACTTCGGGCTGGTTGACCAGCGCCCTTGCGATGGCAGCCCTTTGGCGTTCGCCCTGGCTGAGATCGCTGGTTTTACTGTTCAACTTGTGACCAATGGCGAGCCGATCGAGTAACTGTCGGATGCGCTGGTAGTCGATGGGCAGGCCAGCCAGCTGCTGCGCAAGCGCCATGTTTTCACCAACGGTGAGCGAGCGCACGAAATGGGGCACCTGGAAAATGATCCCGATCTTTTTGCCCCGGAATTTATCCAAGGCACTGGAGGAGAGGGCATTTAACGAGGTGTCTCCTATATTCACGGAACCTTCTTTTGGTGTCAATAATCCTCCGAGCAGGTGCAGCAAGGTTGTTTTTCCACATCCAGATTGGCCGAGCAACAGCCAGTGCTCACCTTTACCACAGTTGATGTCGGGGAAATTTATCGGACTGCCATTTTGATAGGCATATGCAAGATTATTAGTCGTCAGCATTTTATTTTTTTTGCTTTTGGCAAATATAGAAATAGTTCACGCCCTTAAAAGTTGGGCTTAAGCTAGAGTTTCTATATTTGGCAAAAATTGAAGTAAAGAAATGAAACACATTTTATTCACCCTTTTCTGTTTTTTCACCATCAGCCTTTCGGCCCAACAGGGCACTTTAAGGGAAAGCCTGAATATGAAAAGCACCATCCTCGGAAAGGATGTCAAGTACAGCGTGTACCTTCCGTACGATTACAACACTTCTAACCGGAGTTATCCTGTACTTTATCTACTGCACGGTTTTTCGGATGATGAGACTGGCTGGGTTCAGTTCGGCCAAACCGATTATATCGCCAATCAGGCTATCGCGAATGGCAATGCCCCAGCCATGATTATCGTGATGCCGGACGCTGGCGTCAGCTGGTATGTCGATAGTTATGATGGGAAATTGAAGTGGGAGGATTTTTTCATTAATGAGTTCATTCCAAATATTGAAAAAGGATTTCGGATTCGATCAAAAAAAGAATTCAGGGCGGTAGCTGGCCTTTCGATGGGCGGGCACGGCAGTCTTATCATGGCTACCAAGCATCCAGAAATGTTCGCGGCTTGTGCACCACTAAGCGCAGCCGTTTGGACGCAGGACGAGGCAGTGAAGCTGGATGATAAAAATTGGGACCATTATTTTGCACAGTCCTATGGCAAAGGCCTGAGCGGTAACGATCGCATAAATGAGCACTACCTACAAAATTCTGTAATAGATATTATTGAAAATGGGAATGCCGATGAATTGAAATCTGTCCGTTATTACATCGACTGCGGCGATGATGATTTCTTGATAAAGGGAAACATGGCGCTGCATTCATTGATGATTGACAAAGGCATCCCACATGAATTCCGTGTGCGGGACGGCGGCCATTCCTGGGAATATTGGCGGTCGGCACTGCCGGAGGTATTGCGATTTGTGGGGGAAAGTTTTCATCGGTAGGAGAAGCCCAGATGTGTTTATACTTAACAATATTTCTTTGTGCAACCCTGTGACCCCTTTGTGAGACTCAGTGGAATAGCCCCGTACAGAATGCTGTTTCACAGAGTTGCACAAAGAATTTTCACAGAGTTTCACAAAGGGTGTAAGTGTTTTTTAAATTAAACTTTCAACTTATTGACCAATAATAATGAACCTCCTCGGCATCCGACACCATGGCCCCGGCTCGGCAAAGGCGGTGCTCAAAGCACTCCACTCCAACCCACCGGACATCCTGCTCATCGAATCCCCCTCCGATGCCGAAGGGTTGCTACAGTTTATTAGCCAAATCCATCAAACTCAACCTGAGCTTTTGCCTCTTGAAGAGGAAACTCAAAACTCAAAACTCAAAACTCAAAATACCCTCTCCCCTCCCATCGCTGCCCTCATTTATAATCCAAAGGATTTCAACCAAGCCACTTATTTGCCGTTTGCCGAATTTTCACCAGAATGGCAAGCTATCATTTTTGCAGTTGAAAGGAATATCCCAATCCGGTTTATGGATTTGCCCATGTCCATTCATTTTTCTTTGGATGAAATGGAAAAGGCTGATCGGCAGAACAAACTGGACATTTTTCCCGAAGGGGAGGAAAAAGAAAAAAATGCCGATGAAAAAATGCTCCGGCGAGACCCGATGGGGTATATGGCAAAATTGGCGGGCTATTCCGACAGCGAGCGCTGGTGGGAGGTAATGTTCGAGAGCGGCGATAACGAAACAGACATTTTTCAGTCCATTCTGGAAATGGTAACGGTGTTGCGGGAAGAAGCAGAGGTGTCGCCAAGGACATTGCTCCGGGAAGCTTACATGCGCCAAACCATTCGCAAGGCCACAAAAGAAGGTTTTGAAAACATGGCAATCGTCTGTGGGGCATGGCATACCCCTGCCCTGCACGACTTGAAACAATTCAAAGCCAGCCAAGATGCATCCCTTTTACGGGGCATCAAAAAAACAAAAACCACCGCTACGTGGATCCCATGGAGCTATAATAGGCTCACTTTTGAAAGTGGCTACCGTTCAGGTGTTATCTCGCCTGCATGGTACGATTTGTTGTTTTCGGAAAAAAAGGAAGCGCCGACAAGATGGATGGTTAACGTAGCGAGACTTTTTAGAGAAGAAGACATTGGAGCTTCCTCAGCCCATGTAATTGAAGCGATAAGATTGTCGGAGACGCTGGCCACACTTCGGGGGCTTGATGTACCAGGGATTGAGGAATTGAAAGAAGCTGCTGTGACGACTATTTGTGAGGGCAGTCCGGAGAAGTTGGAACTGATAGAAAAGAAACTGATAACAGGCAACAAGGTTGGTAGTGTGCCTGATAAAATCCCAACAGTACCGCTGCAACAAGATATTGAGCAGACAGTCAGATCAGCGAGACTGAAAAAGTATTGGGAAAATACAGAAGAGCAATGGCTGGGTGCAACCGCTGCCAAACCGCAAGGTGGTATTGACCTGCGAGAGGATAGCGGAAAAATAAAAAGCCAGTTACTCCATCGATTGAATTTGCTCGACATCCATTGGGGCAATTTAGTGGAATTGAATCGTCATCAATCGGCTGGCGGTTTCTCTGAATTCTGGAAACTGAAATGGTCTCCAGATTTTGCCATTCGAATTATAGAAATGGGAGCTTGGGGGAATACATTGGAAGAAGCATGTGTCCATTTTTTACAAAAAAAAGTAGAAGAAACCACGGCTTTGCCAGCACTTACCGGCTTGGTTACGCTGACCCTGAACGCCCATCTACCCCAATCATTTGACAACTTGCTGGAGAAGCTGGAGAACTTGGCAGCCCTTACCACCGATGTGTATCACCTGATGGATGCGCTTCCCTCGCTTGTACAAGTTGTGAAATATGGTAACACTAGAGGCTCAGATCTCAGCAGCGTGGAAAAAGTGGTGGCTCATTTGGTCCCAAGAATTTGCATTGGCTTACCGGGCGTGCTAGTCAATATTGATGAAGACTCATCAGCAGAAGCTTTAAAAAAACTGCAACAAGTGAACAGAGCTCTCGGCATGCTCAATGAAGAGGCTTATAACCAGCAATGGTACAATACACTTAAAGCCATTGCTGATGGCCAGCAGGTCAATGGCCTGCTCACAGGAGCTTGTACCCGCATCCTATTTGATAAAAAAATATTCTCCGAAAATGAGGCTTCACAGCGGATGCATTTTGCATTATCTCCGTCCGTTGAACCTTATCAGGCGGCCCAATGGCTGGAAGGTTTTCTCCAGGGCAGCGGGCTTTTGCTCCTGCATAACTATGCCTTGTGGAATATGATAGACAAATGGGTAGAAGCTTTAAACGAAGACCATTTCAGTGATGTGCTGGCCGTACTTCGTCGCACTTTCTCACGGTTCACGCCCCCTGAACGACAACGTATGTTGGGACTGGCGCAGCAGGGCCAAATTGAAACCAAGAAAGTTGTTCGTGTTGAAAATGAGGCAGATAGGAGCAGTTTGGTATTGCCGACTGTGCGCGGACTGCTTGGTATTTAGGCACAGGATTTGAAATAAAGGTTTCCACTCTCCGTTAAATGTAAGCTTCCCCACATCTTAGAATTCCCGATAGATTATCACAAACACTTATTTCGTTTTTGCCCCCCGGCAAAAATATCACTATGTCAATCATCCTGTCTATCGTTACTGCCGGAGACCTTTCTCCAATTATTATTAAGGGATTTATGCTCTTCATCGCTGCTTTTGCAATGGGTCATATTTTTCGGAAAATCGCTGATCATTACAAGTCAGCATAATTACCATCGGAGGTCTTCTTCCACGTCATCAGCGTTTTGTTTTCCATACATCTTCTTGGTAGCCAATCGCAGTTTTTGACGTTCCATTACCAGCTTAGCCAATGCAATATTGGCGGGCTCTTGCTCGTGTGGCGATAAAGCAAAATGGATTTTATGCTCCTCCACATCATTTCGGTATAGTAGGCTCAGCAAGTATTCCATATTGTGCTCGATCATCCAGGCAATGCGGTCACAGAGGTGTTGGAATAGCTCTTCCTCTGTTGGGGAGGCAGTTTCAGGCAAGTCTATCTCAAAGGCTTGTAATAATGAGTATGAAGTGTCGCTATCCATGTTGTATGATTTCATTCCCACAAAGGTAGTTTTTATGGGACATCTTCTTCATGACCTAAGTCTTTGAAACCAATTTTCTCTACCTTTGGTTTTCAGTACCCAGAACACACTTTTAAACATTTCGAAAAATGCACCTCCACCGACTGTTCACGGGAACTATACTATTCTTTTTAGCTGCTCAACTTTGGTCACAAAACACGCTCGATGCTCCCCGACTCAATGCATCAATTACATTTGATGGAAAAGTAAATGAGCCTGCATGGACTGCCATCCCTACCTTGAACTACAAACAACAAGTCCCACAATTTGGGCAAGAACCTACCGAGTATTCCGAAGTCAGGCTTACTTATGACGATGACTACATTTATCTTTCAGGGAAATTCATTTTGAGCGATAGCTCACTATACCGAGCCACTACTTACAAGAGGGATGCAATGGATGGTACGACTGATTATTTTGGGATGGTCATCGACTCCTATAATGATAATGAAAATGGGCTGGGCTTTTATACCACACCGACAGGATTACGATGGGACGGTACAGTATTCAATGACGGCCTTACAGAGGAGTCGATGAGCCTCGACTGGAACACATTCTGGGATGTGGTTGCCACTAAAACAGCCAATGGTTGGGAGGCGGAAATGAGGATACCGTGGGCAAGCCTTCGCTTTCAGGATACGAACGGTGAAACAATAATGGGCATCACTTCGTGGTGGTATGTGAGTGCTAAAAATGAAGTTGATATGTTTCCGCTCATACCCCTCAATTGGGGTGGCATGAGTATGTGGAAACCGTCGCAGGCGCAGAAGTTCCGGTTCAAAGGGGTGTATGCAAAGAAACCCATGTACCTGACCCCGTATGTATTGTTAGGCTATCAGGAAAGCAACGAACTAACCGATGATAAAACTCAGTACTTGCATGACAAAGACCCGAAATTTGAGGCTGGACTTGACCTAAAATACAGTTTGAATAGCAACCTTACCCTCGACCTGACAGCCAATACAGATTTTGCTCAGGTAGAGGCCGACGACCAACAGGTCAATTTGACCCGTTTTTCACTTTTCTTCCCAGAAAAAAGGCAATTCTTTCAGGAGCGGGCCAGCATTTTCGACTTTGGTTTTGAAAATTTCAACCGCCTATTTTACTCACGTAAAATAGGCATTAATGACGACGGCGACCCTACCCGTATTTATGGCGGGGCACGATTGCAAGGCAGGGTAAACAATCATGACCTTGGCTTTCTCAATATGCAAACCGAAGCGCCATTTGATAGCCTTCATACTGAAAACTTTACTGTGCTACGTGTCCGTCGGCAGGCCATCAATCAATTTTCCTATCTCGGTGCTATTTTCACCAATCGCATGAACTTCAATGGCGCCTACAATACGGCTTATGGACTTGATGCCATTATTCGGGTCTTTGGCGATGAATATCTATCTGCAAAATGGGTTCAGAGTTTTGAGAATGGAAAAAGCAACGACTTCTTTTCACTCGATCCAGCGAGGATCTATTTTTTTTGGGAAAGGCGCCGGTACGATGGTTTTGCCTACAATTTCGGTTACTCACGTGCCGGTGCAGATTGGTCGCCCAGTATTGGTTTTGAAGAAAGGGAAACATTCAACAGTTTCAGAGGCGAATTTGGGCATGGCTGGCTGATGGGCGAGCAGTCAAAAGTCCTGCGTATGCGAGCATTTACAAGAGGTTTTATTACAAAGGATTTTATCACGAACAAAATACAAACGGCTCAGGTAGAACCTGGATTTGAGATGGAAACAAAAACAGGCTGGAACATGAATACATCCATTCTACCATCAAAAGAATTCGTGGGTGAAAGTTTTGAGTTAGGAAATGCAGAAATACCTATTGGTGATTATGAATTTATCCAGTTCAATTTGAACGTGTTTTCTCCTTTCGGTAGTTTGTTCGGCGGTTGGGGTAATATCGCAGCTGGTAGTTTCTATGATGGCGATTTAGTTTCCTTGACCCTTGCACCTCGATACAAAGTTTCGCCACACATCAATCTGGAAGGATTTTACCAATACAATAAAGGCGAATTTTCAGAAAGAAACCAATCCTTCAACAGCCATCTTGCCCGCGTAAAAATTGAATATCTGATGAACACGAAGTTCTCGGCGAGTGCTTATTTGCAGTACAATACCTTTGACGAAGTTTTCGTGCCCAATGTGCGAATCAGGTACAACCCAAAGGAAGGGAACGACCTTTATATTGTTTTCAATGACCTGCTCAATAATAATAGGACAAGGAAACTGCCGCATCTTCCGAAAAGTGAAAGCAGGGTTTTGGTACTGAAGTACACTTATACATTTATTTTGTAAAGATGGATTTGGAGCTTACCTCAACAATTCACTAACCCTTCTTTTAAATACGCTATTAAAAATAGTACCCCGATGGCCTTCACCCCTTAACGTAACCAGTTCCGTTGACTCCTGTCTGATTTTTTTCAAAATTTCAGAAGCTTCATATGGAATCACCCTGTCGTTAGTCCCGTGGAACAACGTAACCGGGCATTGAGAGCTTGAGAGGTGCTTGTCGTTGCGTAAATGGTATTTCAGGAAAATATTTGGCACAATTGGAATATGCCTGTTTTTCATATCAATCATGCTAACATAGGGAGCTAAAAGCCAAAGTTGCTGAGGTTTATAATTGGCAGCTAAATAAGAAGCCATGCCAGTCCCAAGAGAGTAACCCGCAACTACAATCTGTTCTTCAGAATAATGCTGTTTTAAAAAAACATACACCTTTTCCATGTCGGCATACAGTTGGCTATCTCCTCTAACCTCACCGTCGCTCTTTCCAAAGCCTCGATAATCAGGCATAAAAATATCGTACCCATTCCCCGCCATGTTCAATGCTTGATGAAGACAGCGGCGATTACTCCCACGGTTACCATGTAAGTATAAAATCACTCCTTTAGATGGGGCTTCTTTTATCCAAAGACAATTTAGGGAAATGTTTGCATCTACCTCAATTTCGACTTCCTCCCCTTGTCGAAATTCATAATTATCGGGCAGCGAATCTGGCTGCAATATGATCCTTTCCTGTACAAAATACAGTACCGTACAGAAGGCAAAATAGAGGAAAGCGAAAAAAATCAAGAGTCGTTTGAACCACTTCATATCGATCGGTAATAAATCTATTCAAGGTTGTGATAGTTGATAAATCCTGCAAAAGTAAACTTTGAAAAACCCATTCGTTGCAACTTTGTGATAATCAAACAATCAACGCAGAAAATATTTCATTATTAACTCCCTTATTTAAATTCAATTTGTATACCTTTGCCGTCCATTTGAAAAAAGCAGCCCAATCAGGTTGTTTCTCGGTTTAACAATAAAATTTTCTTTCGATAAATGGCACATCATAAATCATCAAAAAAACGCATTAGGCAAGACGCTAAGAAGCGCCTCCGCAACAGGTTCAACAAAAAGACAACCCGTACGGCCATAAAAGCACTCCGTGAACTTGAAGACAAAGCAGAAGCTGAAAAGTTCCTTCCTAAAGTGGTCAGCCTAATTGACAAATTAGCGAAAAGAAATACTTGGCATCCAAATAAAGCTGCCAACTTGAAAAGCAAATTGATGCGCCACGTCGCAAGTCTTTAATATTTGCAATCACAGCAAAACGAAAAGCACCCTTTGATACAAAGGGTGCTTTTTTTGTTCCAACTCTACCATTCCTCTATAACTTCTATACACGAAAACAATATTTGACACAATCGGGGTTCAGTTATAACTTTGTAAGGTTCAATTTCCAAAAAAACCACAACCATGAAAAACCTTACCCGCTTCCTGTACGAGTATTTTTATTATACCCGACGTGAACGTGACGCCACATTTGTCCTCATCCTTTTTTGTTTCATTTTTTTCTTGCTCCCAGCAGTATATTCGCATTTTATTCCTCCAAAACCTAAGTATGATTTTTCTGAATTTCAAGCGGCTATTGCAGCGGCTACAGAAAAAGATACAAGAGCTAAAGATGAAACGGAAAACAAGCCGAAACTTCGAGGCAGGAGCCCGGCCTCCCAACCAGTTGTACTATTCCAGTTCGACCCAAATACAGCTTCAAAGAATGATTTAGAGAAATTGGGATTATCAAATCGGACCGCACAAACGCTAATAAATTTTCGAGAAAAAGGAGGCAAGTTCAAAACAAAAGAAGATTTGAAAAAAGTGTACGGACTCCGAGATGAGGATTATGATAGGTTAGAAAATTGGGTTGAGATAAAATCACTTCCAAATGAAGCTTTCACATTTAAACCAGAAAAAACATACCATGAAGAAACACTAACCGAACCCGAACAGGTCAGTAGAATAGAAAAAAGGGCTACTCAATTTGAAAAACCGTATGAACCAGTCTCCATTGATATTAATACAGCAACTCTTGAAGAGTGGCAACTATTATCGGGTATCGGTCCTGCTTATTCAAAGCGCATTGTAAAATTTCGGGAAAAGCTGGGAGGGTTTGCTTCCGTGGATTTGGTTGGTAGAACATATGGGCTTCCAGACAGTACTTTTCAAAAAGTAAAACCATACCTGCAACTTTCTCCAATTTCCAGGAAGATTAAAATCAACTCATGCTCTCTGGAAGAATTGAAAAAACATCCTTTGATCAGCAATTACCAAGCAACCATCCTATTCAATTATAGGCAACAGCATGGAGGCTTTGCTGAACTAGAAGATTTGAAAAATATAAAGGCTGGATTTGAAGATGTGGATTGGCCTGTATTAGGTGCTTATTTTTCTTTTGAATAGCAAACCTAAAGGAAACTTAGGCATTGAATGCATCATTCGGTTGACTATTTTCTTTGGCTTTGTGGTCAGGGCATTTACTTTTAATGGTTGCGATAAGTTCAAAATGAGCCTTTAAAAGC
This sequence comes from uncultured Saprospiraceae bacterium, assembly GCA_942490835.1. GTDB lineage: Bacteria > Bacteroidota > Bacteroidia > Chitinophagales > Saprospiraceae > UBA6168. The sequence continues at coordinate 137,602 of CALNYY010000086.1, read as the reverse complement.
TGTGCAGATACACTACAGAGTTGCTCGAATTGGTTCTTAAAAAAAATAGCATCTTCAGATAACTCCCCCGTGTTTCTAACTTTCATTTTGAAAATACATTCAAGCCCTTTTACTGCACTTTCAAATTCCTTCGCTTCATTAATGTATTCACCAATAGCGGGAAAACCAGGTTCATTGAGGTGGCGTTGGGTTGCTTGCTGATAAGAGTTTTCCACCTCCAAGTTGCTATGCGTCAGGTCAAAAATTGAGATGTTAAATAATTGGGCAAACTTTACGAGGTTACAAATTTTGGGCTCAGCCATACCACTTTCGTAAGAAGCAATATTCCCTCTATTGAGACCTAGTCTATCGGCTAGTTCTTCCTGGCTCAATTTCATTCTTTTACGTAATGCCCTCAAATTTTGAGGCAAATTAAAATTGGACGAGTTGCTGCTAAAATTCATCATCTATTTCCTGCTTACTTTTTTTACAAATATCTAAATTCTCTGCTGCTTTGTAGATAAAATTTACATTTACTACGCCATTTAGTCATATTTGGCGGCTTGCTGTAAACGCTATTTACATGCCAATTGTTTATTTTTTATCAAATTGAATGGTTGGCAGGTTAGTTTTAGCACTTCTCGAAATAACCATTTGCCCTAAATCCAGTCATATTTCTTTAAAAAGTGTTAAGGAATTTTTAAAAAAATCAAGAATCAGTCTAAATTGCAAAATATATTTGCATTAAAATCGTCTAAACAGTAGTTTTGTTAAAAATAATTACAAATAGTACTTTAACTGATTAAATCACCTACTCATGGCAAATAGTATTCATCAACAAATAGAACAGGTTAGCAACTCATTGCGAGCGTTTTCGCTTAAGCTAACTGGCAATGAGACTGATGCGCATGACCTCTACCAAGACACTGTACTGCGAATTATTTCCAATGCAGATAAATTTCAGAAAGACACGAATTTTAAAGCTTGGGCAGTTACGATCATGCGGAACATCTTCATCAACAATTACCGCAAAAAAGTACGCCGAGGTGTTATCCTAGATCAGACCCCTAATAATTATTATATCAATTCTGGAAGCCAGTCAATTGAAAATGACGGTGAAACAAGAATGGCGTACAAAGAATTATTAAGGATGGTAAGTGCATTACCTGAAGATTTCAAGCGTCCATTTTGGATGGCATACAAAGGCTATAAGTACGATGAAATTGCAGAACAATTGGACGCCCCGCTTGGAACCATCAAAAGTCGTATTTTCTTCGCCCGCCGAAAGCTTCAAAAAATGTACGAAGAAGCGGAAAGGGTTAGGGCATAAAGAACAGAACAACCGAATTTAAATCATAAAGACTGCGTTACTTGTATTGCCCTGACTTGTTCAGGGCACTTTTTTTAAGCATAAAACATAAATGGAGTAGAAGGAATTGCCAACTATAAAAGGCAGATTAAATGATAAATCCTTCACTTCCTTCAAAATACAACACCTCGGACCAGTTCCCGTACTGGTACGAGGTGTTGTATTTTGAAGGTTTAAACTCTCTACGTAATGAAGAGGTTATTTGCATCAGAACGTTTTTTGCTCCTTGCTTCCTTTGCCATCATCTATGTAGTATGGGGCTCTACTTACTTAGCCAATTGGTTAGCGATACAAGAAATACCGCCTTTCCTCATGGCAGGCAGCCGATTTTTAATTGCAGGATTAATACTATTTGGCTTGAGTTCGGTATTTGGTGGTGATATTACTACAAAAAAGCAATGGAAAGGTGCTGCGCAATCTGGGATACTATTCTTGTCGATCGGGACAGGAGGTGTTGTGTGGGCAGAACAATGGATCAGTTCAGGGATTGCAGCAATTATTGTATCATTTGAGCCATTATTAGTGGTTCTGTTAATGTGGTTTATGCAAAGCAAAAAGCCGTCCTACCAAACAATTGCAGGTACTTTCCTGGGTATAGTCGGCATGTTTTTCCTTGTGGGTCAGGATGAGTTTATCTCCAATCAAGAAACACTTATAGGAGTAGCTGTTATTTTTGTAAGTATTACAGCGTGGGCTTATGCTACTATCAAAATAGTTGAATTAGAAATGCCAAAATCAAAGCTCCAGGGTGCTGGCATGCAAATGATATGCGGCGGTGCTGCTTTGTTAATTTTCAGTTTGGTTACTGGAGACGCTGCAAGTTTTCAACTCCACCATTTAACGAAGAGCGGTATCTTGTCTTGGTTATATCTGCTCGTGTTTGGCTCAATCATCGCTTTTTCAGCTTTTAATTATCTCTTGATCAAATCAACACCCGACAAGGTTGCCACAGCTGGCTATGTCAATCCTGTAGTCGCACTTTTGTTAGGTTGGGGGCTGAATAATGAAGAAGTCTCACTGCAATCACTTTTGGCTACGGTCCTTTTGCTGACGGGTGTTATTTTCATAAATACGAACAAGCGTTTTTTGAAAAAAAGGAAAAGTGGGTCACGCCCATTGCCACTAGCACAACTTGCTTGTGCCGATGATAAGGGCATTGCTAAAGTTGATGTACAGCCGATAAAAAAGGAAGAAACACCATTACCAGATTTTGGAGGAGTGGCCAAACTCCCAACGAAAAAGGATGGATCCCTTATGAAACTACCGGAGTGAAATATTTCAACCTTAAACAGAAAAGGCAGTCAATTTGACTGCCTTTTCTGTTTAAGGTTGAAATATTCGTTGTTTAAAACTAGCCCTTAATTCATGCTCTCCGACAGGTACAACTACTGTAATAATCCTTGATTCATCCGTTCTTGGAAAAACAACTTTTCCTCCAACCTTATAATCTTTATCAAGCGTAGTCTTTCTAAGAGCGTAGTCTTTCCAAAAATTCAAGTTTGGTGGCATAAACTCCATTGGAAGCGGAGGAGGTATTGCAGTATTTACGTAAACAAAACTGTTGAATGTGTCATCGAAATCATCATCTCCGCTGCCGCCGCCATCGCTGGTTGCTGCGACAACTGCTATCGTTGCAACTGCTGCGACACCAATAGCTACGGCTGTGTTCTTATTGCGGGCTTCTTGTTTACTAATTTCAATTTGCTCACCAAAAATTTCATTTTCTGGATCAAAGGACCAGACTTTGCCGCCGATGTCAGTCTCCAAATAAATTTCTTCAGGCTTCAGCAAAAGCCCTTCATCTCCAACATTCACGACTTCAATGTCAAAAATTAAATCTTTCTTGGTGAAATCTTCAAAGTAAATTCTGGCTTCAATGTTTCCATCCTTGGCAAGCACTACCTGCCTGCCATAATTCCATTTGGTCACTTCATCTTCTCCAGATTCCATCTGGACGATTCGTTGTGGAGTGAAACAAGATGTAAGAAAAATTGAAAAAAATAGGATTGATAAACTAGAAAAAGATAGGATCGGGCGCATAGCTAATAGATTTTAGGTTATATACTCAAAGCTAAATATCTAACGCTTTTAAATCCTTTAACCCCTACTTAAAATAGGTTAAAGCTTTCTAAAATAAGAGGAAAAAAGGATAGTCATCTACCAATTGCAATTTTTGCACCCCAAATATAAATGTTTAGCCTCATCCATCTCTTTTATTCTAACCCCAATATCCGACGGTTCAATTGCTCATCTGGTTTGCCGCCCGCAAAATCGTCGAAAGCCCTTTCGGTCACTTTTATGATATGATCTTGGATAAATGGAGCGCCTTCTGCTGCCCCTTGCTCTCCGTCTTTTATACAACATTCCCATTCCAAAACCGCCCATCCATCATATCCATATTGGGACAATTTGGTGAAAATCGATTGAAAATCAATTTGCCCATCGCCTAAGGAACGGAATCGCCCAGGCCTATCTACCCAGCTTTGATACCCTCCATATACACCACTTCGCCCAGAGGGATTGAACTCGGCATCCTTAACGTGGAACATTTTTATTTTTTCATGGTAAATGTCAATATTGGTGAGGTAATCCATTTGCTGTAGCACATAATGGCTTGGGTCATAAAGCATGTTCACCCTTGAATGATTTCCAGTTGCTTCGAGGAAACGCTCGAATGTAATGCCATCATGAAGATCTTCACCAGGATGAATTTCATAACAAAGGTCAACGCCGCATGCATCAAATTCATTAAGAATAGGTGTCCAGCGCCTCGCCAGTTCTTTGAATCCACTTTCCACTAATCCCTGCGGCCGCTGAGGCCAGGGGTACATCGTATGCCACATTAGAGCTCCCGAAAATGTAACATGAACATTGATACCAAGATGCTCACTGGCTTTGGCCGCCCATTTTAATTGCTGCACAGCCCATTCTGTTCGTGCTTTTGGGTTATTCCGAACTTTTTCAGGTGCAAATACATCGAATCCGATGTCGTATGCTGGATGAACAGCAACCAATTGCCCCTGCAAATGGGTGGATAGCTCAGTAATCTGCACCCCACACGCTTCTGCACAACCTTTCAAGTCGTCACAATAAGCTTTACTGGTACCGGCCTTTTCTAAATCAATTAATTGTGTCGCCCAAGTCGGAATTTGGACGCCTATATATCCTAAACTGGCCGCCCACTTGCACATATTTTCTAAAGTATCAAATGGTGCTTCGTCGCCCACAAACTGGGCAAGGAAAATGGCAGGTCCTTTTATGGTCTTCATGTTGTCCTATTTGTTTTAGCTCCAGAATCAATGGCTGGAATTTTTAATGATGATTTGAAATTATGATGGCAAGGCTGCGCCAAAAATAATAAAATCTTGTTTGCTCAAAAGCAATTCCGATATTCAGTCCGAAATACAAATGGCTATTTAAAGTTGATTTAATTTTTCTCAGAATTCAAAAAAATAGAAAGTCTCATAGTTGAAATCTGCCGCCAATACAGATTATCATTTTTCCTTATGGCTCGCATTTTGTTTTTTACGAGCAATAATTCTCCTTCCTCATTCTGTTAAAAGCCTCATTCCACTTTCCCGCTCTGACTCCCAAGCTATAAATCCACCTGTCCCCTCACAGATAATACACATACTCGAGAACTATGAACAAAGCCTTACTATTTGTGGTATTGTTACTATGCATAAAAATGCATGGTCAATCTCTAGCGGATACAGAATCGCCAGCCACGGCTTCCTTTGCCCAGGGCACAGCGCTTCCGGTCGTTTTGTATTGGGAAAAACCAGACTTGAAAAAGGAGACGAAAAAATCAAAAACACTACCAATAGATAGCAAGGTTTTAGATCCCTTTTCATATTCAAATAATGCCACAATAACTACAGTTTCTACTCGGGGCGAAACAAAAAATGATGCTGATCCACAGCTGAACAAACACAATTTATATTTTGGCCAAAAAACCTGGCGCTCTATGTTCTCAGGTACGGGAGAACCTTTAAATCAAAGCTACTTGAACAGGCTCCCCAACAACATCAACACATCATCAAGGGAGTTAGCACCATTCCGGTATGCCGACAAATTGTATTATTCTACTGTTCTGGAGGAAAACTATTTACCTACTAAAAATGGAGAGAGGAAGTTTATCAACCACCCGGTCACACGTGTATTTGAATCAAAATACGACTCTAAGGCAATTGAGTCAGATGCCAATCCAAGGTCAGCGGTGCTTAACACAACCAATGTTACCCTGACTGCTGACGCCCGCAGGATGTACTTTACATTCTGCATGGATAGCCAGCCCAATTCGCAACAAGAATGCTCTATTTGGTACCGCAACCGCACCTATGAAGGCAATTGGACACCTGCCGTTAAATTGCCCGACTTTATCAATAAAAGACATTATACCAGTACGCAGCCAACAGTAGGTTATGATTGGCATTTAAAAAAAGACGTCTTGTATTTTGTTTCCAATCGTCCTGGAGGAATGGGAGGGATGGATATATGGTACTGCGAAATAAATCGGGATGGCAGCTTTGGGACTCCCAGAATGACTCCTTTCAATACAAAATTTGATGATATCACTCCTTATTTTCACCAACAAACCCAGACCTTATTTTTCAGTTCAAACGGCATGAAAGGAAATGGGGGATTTGACATTTTTCAAACCAAAAAAACGGATGAGCTGAGCTGGAAGGTGCCGCAAAATATAGGGCCATACATAAATACCTCACAGGATGAGCTATATTATACCTATCACACTGGTTCTGGATTTGCATATTTTGTTTCTGCGGATGCATTGGAGGCTGATAAAGGTGGTGACATTATGGAGGCAAGGATATTCACGGATTGTCAGCTCAATTTTTATGACAGGTCCAATAAAAAAGCTTTAACAACAATAAGCATTGAATTAGAAAATCTGGAAACAGGAGTAACCAATTATTTCAATTCCGGTACATTATCCAGCAAAATCAACCTAGAATTGCCCCTTGGAGGTAGCTATCGTTTTACGATTAAATCAGCTGGATTTCTCCCGGTTACTTTCGAGATAGAAACAGAAGATATTGGATTTATAAAAAAGCTTGAAAAAGAGATTTATTTAATGCCTTTCGTGCGGCCATGATCCATCATGGTTTTTAGTCGATTAATTTTTCTAAAAAGTCTCCAACGTAATAAGCCACTCCAGCAGCCAACGCACCTAAAATCAAAGTTTCCAGCATTCCTTTCCAACGGTTCGTTTGGGTAACATAGGTTTTTAAAAAACCAATGCTCAGAAAAGCGATGGATGTCAACAAACTCGCTGACCAAAAAAGATCGTACTCAAAACTCAAAAGGTAATCCCAAACATACACGACCAATGGAACTAACCCCACCATAATGAATGACAAAAATGTAACCCCTCCAATCAAAAAAGGTGGGCGCTGTTCTTTCATCATCTCCAGCTCTTCTTTCATCATAGTATCGACCCACCGGTCACGGTCGGCAGTAATAACTGCAACCACATCTTCCAACAATTTGCCTTCAAAGCCCTTTGCTTTATATATTTCCCTGATTTCTTCCCTTTCGGCTTCTGGCATATTATCTACCTCCCAGAATTCTACTGCCCTGTGTTTTTCAAAATTCTGTCGCTGGGTTTTGGCTGACAGGAATGCCCCGACCGACATGGCAAAGCCGTCAGCAAGCAAATTGGCAAAGCCAAGAATCAGAATAACACCTGAACTCAACTCAGCTCCAGAAGCTCCCGCAACCACAGCAAATGTGGTCACACTCCCATCTATGCCACCGTAAACAAATTCGCCCAAGTATGCCTGATATTTATTTAAAAACGCCCCTGTTTCATGCAATCGATCCTCATTATGTGTCTCCATTTAATTGAAATTTAATTGAACAAGCTAGGTAAAGTTCCTAAAAACAAAATACCTGATTATACTATGCTGCCTTCTTTTCTTTTATTTTTGTGAACATACCCAACAATAGGCTATGTTATTTAGGTTAAATTAAATTTCTCAACTTTTAAATTAAAACCAAATGAAACAAGTACCTTTCAAAATATGCATAACAATGGCAGGCGCCGTTTCCGCAGGTGCATATACAGCTGGAGTCATTGATTATTTATTGGAATCCCTTCATCTCTGGCAGGAAGCAAAAGATAATAATCAAAAAATAAAAGAAGAATTTCCTGACAATTACGAAAGCCATAAAGAGTATGACACCACTATTCCGATGCATGATGTGGTAATTGAAGTAATCGGAGGTGCTTCAGCTGGTGGAATAACTGGCACTTTAATGTTCCTGACTTTATTGGAAAATTTTTATCAAAACAGGGCAGCAAATGAAAAGGAAAATAAATTATATGCAAGTTGGGTAGACCTGGCAGACCGCGGAGAAAAAAACACCCTTTCAAAATTGTTATCAGTTGATGATATTATTAATTCTGGACAAGTAGAGTCTTTGTTGAACACAGAACCAATTGAAGAAATAGCAGACAGGGCATTTAATGAGATTGATGTTGGTGAATACCCCGCGTATGTTTCAAAAAATCTGGATTTAATCCTAACTGTCAGCAACCTTCGTGGCGTTCGATATAAAATTGATTTTATCGGAAAAGATAGAAGCGCTGGAAATTATATAACCAATCACAGTGGATTTTTTAGATACCGTGCCACCAATATTGACAATCAACCTGGGATGCCAGACGGGGACGCACTATATTATGTACTTGATCTAAAAAAAATAAACGAAAGCGATATCCGGAATTTAAAAAACGCAACACTTAGCACGGCCGCATTTCCCATTGGATTAAAACCAAGGAAAAACGTAATTCCATCTGAATATCTGCAACGTTATTCAAAATATTTATTCAACAAACAGCATGGCATTTCAGTAGAATTACCAGAAGAGGCTAATTTTAGATTTGTTTCTGTTGATGGTGGATTGATAAATAACGAGCCGTTTGGTTACACACTTAAAGTTTTAAAAGAATCTCATCCAGAAATTGAGGAGCAGCGTAATTACGCCATGATAATGATCGATCCTTTTCCAAATTACTTTGAGAAGCCTTCTACTTATAACGGCGCTACAGATATTATTTCTGTCGGAAAAAACGTCTTACAAGCTTTAAGGAATCAGGTTCTATTTAAACAAGACGATATTATTGATGCGCTCGACCACAATAACGATACACGCTTTTTGATAGCGCCTTCCAGAAAAGAAAATAAATTAAATCCAGAAAATGGAAAAATGGAATGGACACGAATGCCCAATGCACTTGCTTGTGGAGCACTAGGTGGTTTTTCAGGATTTTTAGATCGTGAATTCAGAGAGCACGATTACCATCTTGGCCGACAAAATTGTCAAGTTTTTATTCGATATTATTTCGCAGTTGAAGAAAAGGATATAAAATCTAAATTTGGAACAGACATACATGATGATGCTGTTAACAGATTTTCATATCATGTGCCCCCAAGGGACACAAGCGGCACAAAGTTATTCCCTATTATTCCGGACATGAGAGTGTTGAAAGCTTTTTCCAATGAATATGATACCGTCAACTACCCTTACGATGCAGATGTATCATTTAAAGATTTCCCATCGTTAGACATGCAGGAATTTGAAAAGAAATATAAAAAAGAAATTTTAGGTCGAATAAAAAAAATACGGAAACATTATGCTGACAATTTCTGGGTAAATACAGCAGCTTCCCTTTTTGGTGCTGACAATAAAATTTATAAATACTTAATGAGTGAAATTGAGAAAGGACTTAAAAATGAAGATTTATTGATAAAAGATCAAAAACAATAACCTGATGGATTTAAACGAAAAGAAAATCAAATTAAAGGAAAGACTCGCTTTAGGCTTGAACTATGGATTGCAATCTATCGAAGAGACGCTTATAGGCGATTCTGTATTAAAAAATGAAATCGTCACCTATAAAAGCCAATATAACGATCTCAATAAAATAGCCAGCCAAGGAATACTGGGATACGAACAAGTCGAAATTGGTTACAATAAAATTAGGCAAGCGCTTTTAGGTTTGATTGACAAAATGGAAAGTACTGACGTAGGTGACAAAAAAGGCCTTCCAAAAGTACAAAACAACGAATTACAAAATCGAAAAGAAAACTTCTTTGAATTATTGAAAATACATTTCAACAATCTTGAAAGTGTAAATGTAAAATTGCAAACTTATTCGGGAAACGATTACAAGGAGGACGTTCGAACAGGCAGGGAAGCTATCATGTTTTTATATAATGACATTTTCAAATACAATTTCAAACAACCCCGAAGAAATGATGGCGTCATTGATATATCAGAATATTCAAAAGATTTTTTCGAGGTGAAATATCCAAGGATGGAGGCCTATGTGAATACGTTGGGATTTATTTTAAAATATATCAGCGAAGCAGAAATCGATCAGGGCTTTTTCTTTGGGGTTGTAAATTCTATTTTATCAAGTGCAGAAAAATCGATGCTCGCATATTATTCAATTAGTGAAATTGATTCTGACTTTAAAGCGCTTTTAATTGAATCTAAAATCATAAATGAATCATTGAAAAAGAAAATGGTCAAACCAGAACATTTTGACCTTTTAACAAAATAAAAAAGGTGGCCGACCCATAAGCCGACCACCACACATTTGGTTCGTGTTAATTATTTTAAAATAATTTTCCCAGTATAAACTCCAACGCCTTCCACTTCAATGGAATAAAAATAAATTCCACCAGTTAAATCGCTTTTATTAAACTGGAATATCTTGTTCGCAAATTTTTCAACCAACACATTTTCACCAAGGGTATTGTGCAATGTAAAAGTAGCCGCAATCTCCTTTTCAATTGGCAGAGTAAAAGTCACAACTCCGAACGATGGATTGGGATAAACAGACAAATCTCCAAATCCTGCTGGCACAGCTTCCTCATCATTTACCACTTCAATGAAATGTTCGCCAATAGTGTGGAACACTGTATTAGTAATAACAGGATCATTAAAATCAAAATAAATAGCTGCATCATTTTCGATAACGGTCCCCAATGGTAAATTTTCTTTTTGTGAAACCTTGAATTTAATGAAGCCATGAGACTCCAACTCATTGGTTGTGCTATCGGGTAGCAAAATGTCATTGAAAGAAATGCGCACTGTATTTCCATTCACCAATTCAAATTGATAAGGATGACTTGATGCACCAGGGCGTATGCTCGACAAATCGAGGCTTGGATCAATCTCGTCAATGATATAAACATTGAAAGCGGTATCCGTTCCTGTATTTTGGAATCGAATCAGATAGTCAATATCTGTATTCCTTTCGATATAGTGCGCATCATCATATCCGATAGGAAAAGCAAGTTTATCATTTGGATCAAACGAACCGATGTTTTGCTGGCAATCCACGGCAATAAATGGATTTGGGTTTTCAACCGAAAATAGATTTACCAAACCAAAAATATTTATCCCACCACAACCTTCAACAGCCACAGCCACTTTGCCTTCGTACGGGTGACCAGGCTCTTGCGGTGCTTCCAGCCTCCAGGTTGCTCCATTTGCTACAATTGGGTTTAGGTCAAAATCTTCACCTGGAGCAAGTTGGAAAGGTTCGTCCATATACATGATGACATCTTCTACCACAATATAATTCAAAGGCGCTACCATCGCACCTTGCCCTGTATTTATTATGCGGAGGAAAATGGTGTCGTTTTCACAAACGCCTTCCACTTCTATATTGGCCCCCGTCCAGATAGTTAATGGAGGGCAAAGCGTATCTGGGAAAATATGAGCTTCTACACAATGTGTTGCACCCAGCTCTGCTTCACAATCAAGATCAAAATAGATTTTAAAGTCACCACAATCACCAGCAATGAGGTCACCTAAATCAAACGAATAAAGATTACCACCCAGATCAGTAGAAGCAAGACCGCTGGATGTGAACGACATAAATGGGTCAAGTTGCACCTCTACATAAGCATTTTCGATCGTATCATTACTGTAATTACAATAGCTAACTGTGTAATAATTTTCAAAACATCGGCGGAGAAATGGAGCTGAAATATCCACCCATAGTATTGGGCATTCCGTGTCAAAATGAACAGGAATATCCTGAACTATCGATTGAGAAAGGAGCGGATCGAATTGAACAGTGTATGTTGTTGGGCAGGTTTGGCCATAATTGAACGGCACATTTAGACTTATTTCAACCAGAGTGTCTGCCGTACACAAGTCGAACGAGTACTCTCCTAAAGTATCCGTGGAGGTGGTGTAAGTGCGGCCAGTAACAAGGCCAGTTGCACTTACAGGCCAGCCTTCCAGGACAGGTTCACTGTTTCCGAATTGGCAATCTTCATCACCATCGTGGAATACAGTACCTGAAATAGAGTAAGAGAGCGTGTCATTATTATTAAGTTCTATTATTTGGACATAAGTGAATCCATTAGCATAAGGTCCAAGGTTGTCCGTTGGATTTCCATTTTCCAGAAGATAAGCCGTGTCTTGAACAACAATTAAATTATAGCCATCACCTGTTTCTCCATTTCCATCAATATCTAAAGAAGGAAGGTCGAGCAGCTCAATATTATTCCCTATATCGCACCAATTAAGCACAGTCCATCGGCGAACTATTTTGTCTGCAACCTCATCACAATTAAAATCAAAAACGAGGTCTTCGAAAGCGATTCCGATAATTCCTCCCCCAGCACCAACTATTTCAACAGAATCGATAAATGGATCATTGGGATCATAATCTGCAGGCAGATGCAGTGACCATTCATGATAAATGTCAATCACTTGCACACAAGTTGCACTTTGGTTGCCAGCGCTGTCCACTGCCACAAAGCTGCGAGTGATGGAGCGCAGGCCGCATTGGCCATTATTTTCCAATTCAACGGATTTGAGAATATCCATCACACCACAATTATCTGCCGCATCGGCAGCGCCGAAATAAGTAGCAAGGTCATTATGATTGTTCGGGTCAATATTTAGCACCTCATAAGCCTCAAAAGAAATTGAAGTGTTGGCTGGTGCGATGCATGTTGGAGGTATCATGTCGCCGGGGCATCCTCCTCCAAAAAAGTATTGGATATCAACTGTTCCCCAACAGGTATTGCCCGTCACTGCATCTGTTACGGTTACGGTATGCTGACCGATATCTGTTGTATCTACAAAAAGGGTTGAGTTGCCTGGAGGTGTGAATCCTATTGTCATAGGATTGCAGTAAGGGCCGCCTTCCAGAATCATATCGGGTGTGATGTCCATTTCACCACTTGGAGGGAGAGCTATTTGTACAAAATTATTACAGGTTGGATTAGCGGGGTTTCCACAAGGGTTTATCTCCAATTGAGTAAAGCAATTATTCCAATTGCTTGCAGTATCAACCACCCATAAAACGATGTCATGCAAACCGATATCGTCTGTATCGTAAAATAAACTTTGCGTACTCGGTGGATTTTGTGAAGGAGCAGATGCTTCTTCCAAAAAGTAGTCGACAGTTGAACATTGATCATAACTGCCATCATCAAAATCTTGTGCCCAAATGGTCAACTCGCCCTGAGCATTTAAATTGGCAACAAGGCCAAGATCACATATAGCAACAGGTGGCGTGGTGTCAGGGCTGCACTGAGCATCTGCTGTATCTCCAGCAAAAAGGAGGCAAAAAACGAAAAAGGTATTTAATAGATATTTCATGGGACTAGGAATCAGGTCGTAAATATAATTTTTCATGGGTTCTCGATTGTATTATTTCAAGTGGAAGGCATCTTTTGTTTGCCGAATCACACTTTGTAATCAGTTTTTTTTAGTTGTTGTGAAAGCCCGGGGGAACATTCATTAACCGGCTAATGAACGTAACATTCCTTTCACGATGCAAAAGTGCGGCGAGATATTTGGCAATACAAGATCAAAAAATCAAATTTGTAGAATTATTTTTAAACTAATTTAATATTATAGTGCTATAAAATAAATCATCTCAGACTTTTAAAGTAGAATAGAATCCCATTTAATTTGTTATAAATTTTTATGAAAAACAGCAACATTTACCAGCTTATCCAATCTTTTAGCCCAATTGAACATAAAGAAGTTGGCAAATTCCTCCGTTCCCCATTCTTCAATACCCGCACTGACTTGGTTTTTTTATATGATTATTTAGCCTCCAATAAAAATCCTGAAAAAGAAGAAGCTTGGAAAATGGCCTCTGCCGGCAATACCCAGTTCGACGATCAGAAATGCCGATTGCTAATGAGCTACCTCCACAAATTACTGGAGCAATATCTTTCCTTAAAGGAAGGAATGTCCAATCAGCCAAACAGCCAGCTTCATCTTGCCAAGGCCTATCGGCGACGCGGCATGCAAGCAGCATTTGAGAAGACCAAGAACACACTTGAGAAGACAATCAATAGGCTACAAATACAGGATGCCGATACGCTCCTTACCAAATACGGGCTTCAGTTGGAACACTACCGCACCATCACCGACATTGACCCTACCGATGCATCCTCTCTGCCAATAATGACCAATACGCTTGATGCTTTTTACCTCGCCAACAGACTTCGGCTTTTGTGCCTGTCCATTGCACAGCAGGGCGTTTACCAAACAAGAAAAGACCCTGAAGCAGATACAGAGGTTGTTGACTTCGCCAATAGGCAAAAATGGTTAGATGTGCCAGCAGTTGCCATATACCTCTATTGTTACCGGATGCTGTCACACCCAAAGGAACTTCCTCCTTTCCATGCATTCAAAAATTATTTGCTGCACTTAAAAGCTCCATTTGGGACAGAGGAAATGCGTGGACTTTACTTGATGGCTATCAATTATTGTATCCGCCACATCAATGAAGGAGAGGAGCAGTTTTTCACAGAGGCACTTGACCTCTATAAACCTGGGCTTGAACATGGCTACTTGCTCGAAAATGGTGTCCTTTCCCGGTTCACCTATCACAATATAGTAGCCGCAGGCCTCAGGTCTGGTGAATTGGATTGGGTTGAATTTTTCATCCATCAATACAAGAACGCATTGGAAAGAAAATACAGGGATAGTTCCTTTAGCTACAATATGGCTCGTCTGGAATACGAACGTCGACATTTTGACCAAGTGCTAGAGCTGTTGCAAAGGGCCAACTATCGTGACCTCTTGCTCAATCTGGCAGCAAAAACTTTACTCCTGAAAACCTATTACGAACTGACAGAATATGACCTGCTTCAATCCCACTTAGATGCCATGAAGAACTACATCCGTCGCAAAAGGGTAATCGGTTACCACAAAAAGAATTATATCAATATTGTAAAATATTCGGAGAAATTGCTCAAAATCAATTTACTCGATAGAGGGGAAATTCAAAAGCTCATCAATGCAATCCATCAAGAAGAAGTACTAACGGAGCGGGAGTGGTTGTTGGAGTGTTTGGGTCCATGATAACAATTTGTTATCCCACCAAAAACATGACAGGCCGTTTGTGCAACTCAGGCACACCACCTTTCTTCCATTCGCTAATTCGCTTTGTCACCACAAACTCAGTTTCTAAGGTCAGGTCAACAGCAATACATAAATATGTATTAGGAGAAAGCACTTTTAATGCTTGTTCAACTACTTGTCTATTCCGGTATGGCGCTTCAATAAATAGCTGTGTCTGTTTATGACGAATCGTCACCTGTTCGATCCTTTTTAGGGCATCAGCAAGTTCATTCACCTTGGCAGGTAAATAGCCGTGAAAACAAAAATTCTGTCCATTTAGCCCAGATGCCATCAATGCTAATAATATGGAAGAAGGCCCCACCAATGGAACAACTTCAACCCCTTCCTTATGTGCAAATGCCACCAATCGAGCCCCTGGATCTGCTACTCCAGGACAGCCAGCCTCTGACATAACCCCAACATCCTTCCCTTCAAAAATTGGTTGCAACAATCCTTTCAAGTCCTTGTCTGGTATTCGGTCATTCAACTCTGTCACATGATAACTTGGCATTGGCCTTGACGTACCTGTGGACTTAATAAAATGCCTTGCCGTTTTCGCCCGTTCCGCCACCACGTATTCAATTCTGTGGATCAGTTCAATCACATATGAAGGTATTGTATGGTTCCCGTTTTCGCCGAGGGGCGTTGGCACGAGATATAGTTTTCCTTTTTCCATTTTTAGAATAGGTTAAAACAAGTTGAAATGACACAAGAAACCGGAAACTGGCAGATTAAAAGCTCCGCAATTCCCCCCACCCACTCCGACTTTTTCAAAAGATGACCGAAAGAACAAAAAAACCATTGAACAATCAACCATTTCAACAATGATTCATTACCTTTGCCGCCCTTTTGAAAAATCCTGTTACGACAAATTAGGGACAGGTCATTTCCAAAAGGATTAATACTTCAAAACTTTTATGCGAAATTACGAAGTAACTTTCATCGTAGATCCAGTTCTGTCGGGCGATGAAGTAAAAGCGACGGCTCAGAAATATGTCGATCATTTGCAGGGAATCAATTGCAACATTGTACATGTGGACGAGATGGGATTGCGCAAGTTGGCCTATGAAATCAACAAGCGCCATTCTGGTTACTATTACTGTGTAGAATTTCAAACCGAATCAGGTGAAATTGTCGACCCAATGGAACTCAACATGCGCCGTGACGACAACATCATGCGTTTCCTCACGGTAAGACTTGACAAGTACGGCGTTCAGTACAATGCCGACAAAAGGGAAGGCAAGATTGGCAAAGTGAAGCGCAAGAAAAAAGCTGAAGCAGCTGAAGCAGTGCCTCGCAAAACAAAACCACCTGTCAAACAACCAGACAACCTTAAGCGTATCGAAGGCGTTGGGCCAAAGATCGCTGAAGTGTTGCGCAGCTCAGGAATTACCACTTTTGAAAAGCTAGCAGCTATGAACCCTGACCAGATCAAAGCCGTGCTGAATGCAGCAGGCGATCGTTTCAGTTTCCAAGACCCAACCACTTGGCCAGCCCAGTCTGACCTTGCGGCAAAAGGCAAATGGGATGAACTGAAAACTTGGCAGGAAGAACTAAAAGGTGGCAGGCTCGCAGGCGATGAGGAGGAATAGATTCCTACTCTACCCACTGCTCACCAAATTGTTTAATTTTTAAAACTTAAAGAAATGGCTGCATCAAGAGATGATATAAAATTCTTAAGCAATCCGAACCTTGGAAATGGCCGCAGTAAATATTGCCGCTTCCGCAAATTCGGAATCAAGCATATTGACTATAAAGATCCTGACTTCCTGATCCAATTTATCAACGAACAGGGTAAAGTCCTTCCTCGCCGCATTACGGGCAATTCGCTGAAATACCAGCGCAGGGTTTCTACCGCTGTAAAGCGGGCAAGACACTTGGCTATGCTGCCTTATGTAGCGGATTTATTGAAATAAAAGACGGTACAACGGTATAGCGGTAAAGGCTAAGTCCGACAAACTGGTATACCGATAAACCGACAAACCATTTAATCATGGATATTATACTTTTAAAAAATATAGAAAAGGTCGGCAGGAAGTTCGAGATTGTAACAGTGAAGAATGGATATGGTCGCAACTACCTAATCCCACAAGGGCTGGCCATCATTGCCAACAACACCAATCGCAACAACCTGGATAGCTTCAAGCGCCAGGAAGCTGCCAAGCTGGAAAAAATGTTGGACGTTTTCAAAGAGATTGCCGCAAAAGTGAACGGTAAAACCTTAATCCTGCCTGTTAAATGCGGGACTAGCGGTAAAATATTCGGTAGCATTACGACACTTCAACTTTCTAAAGCTCTAAACGAGCAACTTGGAGCAGAAGTAGACAGGAGAGATATTCTCCTCCCTGCCGATGCCAAAGAAATCGGCACTTATACCGCTTCTTTGGACCTTCACCCTGATGTAGAAGCAAATGTGGATTTCACACTGGAGCCAGATGATCCGAAAGTGGCCGCATTAATTGCTGAAAACAGGGAAAAAGAAGCTGCGGAAGCTGCGGAAGAAGCGAAGCGTGTAGCTGAAAGAAAAGCTGCCGCAGAAGCTGAGGCTGCCGCTGCTGCTGAAGCAAAAGCTGCTGAAGAGGCTGCCGCTCCTACAGAGGAAGTTGCAGAAGAAACAGAAACAGTCGAAGCTACTGCTGACGAAACAACTGAAGGATAATCAAAGTCCTTTTTTTGATACCAAAGCCCATCATGTGATTTTTCATGATGGGCTTTTTTATGCTCGCTCCATTCTTATTCGCTAATTTTACTGCTTCTCCTTCCAATCTGACATTTAATGAACCCGAAATTTTCGAATACTGCCCTTTTTTGTTGCGCCATATTTCTGGCTATCGTCACCTTTATTAAACCTCGTTATTTAGAGCAACACACGAATGCCACACTCGCCTGGGATGTGAGTGGATACTATCTCTACCTTCCTGCTATTTTCATTTATGACGACCTCGACAACCTTGAGTTCCTCCCAGAAATCATTGAAAAATATACACCTTCTCCAAGTATCGATCAGGCATACCAGGCAGCCAATGGCAATATGGTGATGAAGTACTCCGCAGGAATGGCAGTACTTTATTCTCCGGCGTTTTTTATTTCGCATGCCATCGCAAAAATAACTGACTACCCAGCCGATGGCTTCTCCTTGCCATATCAAGCAGGGATTCATTGGTGGAGCGTTTTCATTGCAGTCGTGGGATTGTTTTTTCTAAAAAAGATATTGAGCAGATATTTCGATGAAAGCACAGCAGGCTGGTCGCTGATACTCATAACCTTCGGCACTAATTTTCTGAATTACAGCACTTTTGATGCTGCCAATACGCACGACTATTTGTTCACGATTATGGCAGTCCTTACTTGGTGCAGCATCCAGTTTCATGATTCCTATCGATGGAAATATGCTATAGGGATTGGGTTGAGTATTGGGCTGGCCGCGCTCACCCGCCCAACCGAGGTTCTATTTGCCATGATTCCAGTACTTTGGGGTGTTTATGATTTGGAAAGCCTGAAAGAAAGGATCAATACATTACTCAAACAGTTTCCTAAAATAATAGTCGCAGTCTTGATCGTCGCAGCAATCGGATCCATTCAACTTATATATTGGAAAACTGTTTCTGGCAATTGGCTTGAATACAGCTACCAAGACCAAGGATTCAGTTTCTTACACCCCCATTTTTTAGATGTATTTTTCTCCTATCGGAAAGGTTGGCTTATTTATACACCGATCATGACGCTTGCTTTGCTTGGTTTTGTTTTTCTGCTGAAAAACCATAAAAAATTGTTCCCAATTATTTTCTTTTTCTTTTTGATAAATACCTGGATTATTTGTGCATGGGACATTTGGTGGTATGGCGGCGCTTTCGGGCAACGAGCATTTATCCAATCGTATACCCTGCTCGCTTTTCCGCTGGCCGCTTTTATTTATTGGGCAAAAAACCAAGCACCTGGATTCCTAAAAACAACCATCGCCTTATTTGCTGTTTGCTGCACAGCCCTTAACGTTTTCCAAACCTATCAGGCGCATTGGGGCCCATTTGAGACAGAGGCGATGACGAAAGCCTACTATTGGCGAATCTTCGGCAAAACAAAAAATGATCCATATGACCGACTACTTTTGGATGCCAAAGAAGGTTATTCTGGCAAAAAGGAAAATGCAGCATTGCTACTTGAAGAATCTTTTGAATCGATAGCAGATACGACCACTCTAAGTAAAGATTTCTCCAAAACCGGGAATTGGTCAACCTTTACGGACATCAACAAGATTTTCTCGCCTCCCATCAATGTGCCTTTTTCAGAGAAAATACAAAAAGGTAAATGGCTCAGCATAAGTGCATGGTTCTACAGCCCTAAAATGAATTGGGATTATTGGCGAATGCCCCAATTAGTAGTGCGCTTCGAAAAAAATGACAATCCCGTAAAAGAACGCATCATCCGTCCTTTCAGGGTTACCCAACCCAATCAGTGGGCGCCAGTAGGAATGGATATTAAAGTGCCGGAAAAAGAATTTGACAACATCGAAATATTCTTGTGGAATGCTGGCGGGATAGACGTTGCAATGTTTATGGACGACTTGAAAGTGGAGGTTTTTGAATAACGCTGAATAATTCTTCAGTCAGCGTTATTCATTTTAAATATTAGCCATTTTATAATTTTCTTTATCAAGCGTGTAATCGTCGGAGGCTTTGAAAGTCCCATTTTCATTTTGAATCAACACATTCATCCGCTCCTCTTGAATTTTTCCTTTGTCATCGGTCAGCGTATAATGTTGCACAATATCAACGAGGCCGTCCTTGTCGAGGTCAACCAACCATGCATCTTGCTGATTGCACCACCCTTCGTCGCACCATGCCCAGGCAACCGTTTCATTCCGCTTCATTACTCCTTTATCGAGTTTGAACAACGCAATGTCACTCGACACATATCGTCCCGGCACGCGGCAGACAAAGAAGTCACCAAACTTCCCAACCGCCAGGACATCACCGCCCGTATTGTTCCAAATTTCCGACGTGGTCTCATCGAAAAACTGATACAATGAAGGATCGATCATTTGTCCGGTATATGGGTAATTACCCGGCCTGTCTACCCGAACTATTGGAAAGAAATGAGGCACCTCATCATTATCCATCGGTTGAAACCTGGCAGCTAACTTACCCACTCCTTCTGCATATTTGATGTCGGCGACATCTGCTTCCGACATCTGCTCAAATCTCAATTGCCCATTTCCCGCAAACAATATCAGTTCCTTTTCCAAAGCTGAATAGGCATCTGTTTTACTGAGCAAACCAAGGTAGGCGTTTTCCAAGTTGATGGCATCGCACATACGTTCCGTCGCAGCAATGGCAGTAATATTTAAAATCGTTTCATCCACAGAAAAATCTCCCGTGTAACGGTTGCAGGTCGAAATACCAGAAACTTTATTATCTGAAAAAATCGCAGAAATGCTTGAATCGCTTGATTTCAGGTCGGTTATTTTACCGCCTTGTTTTATGCTCGATAGATTCCAGTAGGTATTTTTAATTTCCCCGCCCACAGGATTGGGTGTGCAAGCACAAAAAGTGAGGCAAGCTATTAAACTGGGGATAAACAACTTTCTATTCATGGTGTGCAAATTTTGGTTATGGGCAGATTATTCTTCCTCCTTTCCCATTTGATCGTCCGATTCCAGTTTCTTGAAAAGCGCATCTACCCGTTCCATCTCATCTAAAATATCATCAATATAAAATTGAAGTTCCGGCATTCGTCTGATATGTTTTGCCAGACGATGTGCAAGAGCCTGTTTCAATCTGTAATATTGATCCTCCATCATTAAAATTACCTCTTGCTTATTTTCAGTATTGAAAATACTGAGGTATATTTTTGCAATGCTATAGTCAGGGGTCAGGATAACATTGGTTACCGTAACGAAAGGCTCAGTGCCAAATATATAAGATCCTTCTTGCTGAAGTACAATGCTAAAGTTCCGCTTAATCGTTTCAGCTACTTGTTGCTGTCGTATGGTTGGCATTAAAAATAAAAATTGGTCTGAAATAACTCCTTTTGGGAAACTTGAAAACTGAAACCTTAGCGCTTCAATATCCAATATTTACCCATCGATTTTAGAAGTCGGCAAGTTAAGCTAAATCTTTTTATTTATAAATCGTTCCTATAAAAAGCAAAAACCCGGCTGCGCATGCAACCGGGTTTTTGCTTTTTATTTTAGGAACAAATCAATGCACTACCAACCGTTTGTTTACCAATCCTTGATCTGTTTGAATTTTAATCAAATAAAGGCCGCTTTCCCAATTTGACACGTTCAATTTATTATATTCAGTCACGCTTCTTTCAGTATGGACCATTTGACCAAGAGAATTATATACCTCGAAATATGCTGCATTCAACTCACTGATATGTACTACTGCTTGCTGCCCCGCAGGATTTGGAAATACGACCACCTGACTGTCCAGCCATTCATCATGAGTATCGGTTGTTAACTTCCGGACTACATGCACGGTAGCTGGCATTAAGTCACCAATCGTCAGCATAGCTCCGTCAGGGTTCACAGCAACAATATCTTCAAGTGTTACGGTAAACTCTGAGGCAGTCTGCTCTCGGGCGAGTACATCACTGATAACAATGAACTTGATCGTTGCAATTTTCCCAAACCCGTCTGCGAAAGTTGTCTTTTTGGTAAACCCGAGGTCAAACTCTCCCCCATCTTCAAACCGGTCCTTTTGCAACCATATGATATTATTAGAATTGCCAAAAAATGAATTGTCATAATAATCGATTTCAATTCCACCGCTAACCACTTTGTCATCAGGATAGTCCATCTGAAGCGCAAAGCCTCGAAGGTCTTCAAACGGAATATCGGGAGTACCCACCATTAGATCAGCTTCCAGCTCAATAAGAGTTGGAGTAGCATCATCTATCAAAATGGTATCCCACTCAAAATCCAACCAGACGACAGGAGCCGTTCCCGACTGTACCATAAATACATTGGAAGGTGCTGCATAATTCACCTCAATAGCTTCCACATCTTCACCATCAATATCGCCATCTCCATCACAATCTATATGTTTATAATCATTTCCATTAATGGTTTCAAGCCCCCAATCTGGAGCATATTGTGCCACCCAATCCAACGCCAGTTCCACATCATCTACTTGCCGAGGTGGTCCCTCATTACCATGTCCTACACCTATAGGCAACAGGTCATAAACATTTGCAGCCCCATCATTATTGGTATCACCGGGATAAACGCAAGTAGCAAATTCACAAACGTCTCCTGATCCAGTAAAGACATAATCACAGTATTTGGAAGAACAACCATTGCTGTTCCAAACCGTGAGGCAAACAGTGTAAATATTCACTTCACCATAGTCATAAGTTTCCAGGTTGGTGTTTTGAAATTCGGTGCCATTGCCCATGCTCCATGCCCAATCCGTATAGTTGCCTGTGGAAGCATTGTAAAAATTGACCAAGCCATCTGTTCCATCGTATTGAAAGGCTGCACGGCATTCATTCAAATCGACAGATTGGCATTTGGTCGCACTGCCACACGCTGCACCAGAAACGGTAAGGCAAACATCATAAAAACCTTGGGTAGGATAATCGTGAGAAACGTAAGGGCCATTCGCAATTTCTCCATCCCCAAAATCCCATTCATACTGAAGCGAATCGCCAAAAAGAAATGCTTGAAAAGTAACTGAAGGATAACTATTGTCAAAATCAGCAGCAAAATTAAAATCTGCTTCGCAGTCGGTTGATGGTTGGCTGGTAAGTTCTAAACAGTTCAAATCTACAGGAACGCCAATTGCACATCCTTGACCCACGCTTGCTGGAACAAAGGAAAACTGGACTTCAGTCCCTATAGCAATTCCATCAAGCATTTCCCCATCTACCGGCACTAGGAGTTCAAAATCCTCATAAGAAAGAATGACCTTGCCACAGCCATTGTAATTGGACAGGTCAATTACTTGGCCGCTAAAATCACACTGTGCAGTTGCCTTTTCTCCCATCAAAAAGAAAGAAAGAAAAAATAGTCCTGCAAAAAAAGTCTTGATTCTAAAGGTCATGGCGTCGAATTTGAATTGGCAAAATACTGATTTACAACGTTTTAAGACACTTTTTTGTATGCTTTAACATAATTCTGTTTTGGCTTAAAACTGCTTTCCTCTATACAAAAGTGTAAATTCTTTAGCAAAAAATGAAATACAAATGTTTAGATTTGTTCAAAATTAAATTCAATCTAAAAATATTCAAATTATTGATTATCAATATTTTAACGAATAAATAATCTATAGATTTGTCGAGAACAGATTCCATGCAAAACAATAAGCTGTTCGAATTGCTGCTGCACTTTGATTCAGTTGAAATGTCCCGCTTCAATAAATATGTAGCATCTCCTTTCTTCAACGAAAATCAAGAACTTCTGCTGCTTTTAAATGCGATCAAACAGGAAATAGCTTCTTCAAAAAAGACAGCTGCTGAAACAAATAAGTTGGACATCTGGAAAAACATGTTCCCAAAAAATACCTACGACGATATTCGTTTCCGTCGTCTTTGCTCCGATCTCCATCGATTGGCAACAGATTTTATAGGTTATCAAAAATACAAGGCCAACCCTGCCGTCTCCCATGCGTTCACGTTGACCGGGTTGGCTGAAACCCGGCTGGAAAAACATTTCAATGGAGTGGTCAGGCAGATGAATGCTGAACTGGAAAAAATAGGGCAAAAGGATGCTGACTTCCATTACCTCTCTTACGCTTTGCAACGGCGACAAAGGGAACATTTTGAACACAATTCCAACAAGACTGCTTCATTTGATTTTTTAGAGAAAGCTGACTATCATTTAGACTGTTATTATCTCGCTAAAAAACTGGAGCATTATTGCGACAATCTTGGTTATCAAAAAATGGCAGCTGGAGAAACTGCCATCCACATGCTACCAGATTTAATGACCTATTTACCTGATACAAAATTCCTAAACGAACCTGCTGTGAAGGCTTGGTATTTGGTTTCGCAAATGATCCTTCACAGTGAGGATGAAAATATTTTCAAGGAACTTAAAAAATTATTGGAAGACGATGGAAAATGTTTTCAGAAAAAAGAATTGCAAACGCTTTTTATCCATTTAATGAATTATTGCATCGACACTAAAATAAATAATGGCCGATCCGAATATTATCTCGAATTATTTTCTCTTTACAAAACTGGCCTTGATCAGGAAATTATTTTTGAAAATAATGAATTAAACCCACACCATTATAAAAACATAATCACCATTTCTTTACATGTAAAAGAATTTAACTGGGTAGAAAATTTTATTCAAAATTACAGCCAATTTTTACCAAAGTCAGACCAAGAAAATGCACTCACTTACAATCTGGCTAATTTATATTTTCACAAAAAAGAATTTGAAAAAGTAATTGAGCAATTACGAGAAGTAGAATATAAAACAATAGTGTATGCTATTGGAAGCAAATTATTATTAACACGAACATATTATGAACTAAATGAAGACCTTGCACTTGACTCGCTGACTGATTCATTTCGTATTTATTTACGACGAAACCGATCCATCTCAAAAGAGATGAAACAGCAATGCATGAACATGTTGCGGTTCACAAAAAAACTTTCCTCTATACAGTCCTATAATAAGGAGGTCTTAGGAAAAGTGAAAAGCCAAATAGAGAATTGCAAGGCTCTTGCAGCAAAGAAATGGTTGTTGGAAAAAGCAGAAGAACTCCAATAGAGAAGAGTTTCATTTCTTTGCAGGCTCAAATCAAAAAGCATCTATGAAATTATCCATCGTCATACCAGCATACAATGAAGCACGCACCATTCATCTCATCCTCGACAAAGTAAAAGATGCCGAGTTAATAAATGACATCAAGAAGGAGGTTATTATCGTCAACGATTGTTCAACAGATGCAACCGACGAGGCGATTCTGAAATACCAAGAGGACAATCCATCTTTCCCGATCAGCTATTTCAAACACAAAAAAAACAAAGGAAAAGGAGCGGCCCTCCACACTGGTATCAGCCATGCCACCGGGGATTATATCATCATTCAAGATGCAGACCTGGAATATGATCCCCGCGAATATAACCAGTTGCTCAAGCCAGTCATAGAAGGCATGGCAGATGTTGTTTATGGTAGCCGATTTATGGGCGGCAATCCTCATCGAATTCTGTTCTTCTGGCACTCCATCGGCAACAAGTTCCTCACTATGCTATCCAATGTATTTACCAATTTGAATCTTACCGACATGGAAACCTGCTATAAACTTTTCAAAAGGGAAATTATTCAAAACTTAGAACTAAAAGAAACTAGGTTTGGGTTTGAACCCGAGGTCACGGCCAGAATTTCTCGCATATCCAATATTCGGATTTATGAAGTTGGCATTTCCTATTATGGGCGCACCTATGCTGAAGGTAAAAAAATAAATTGGAAAGATGGATTCAGGGCAATTTATTGCATTCTAAAATACAATATTTTCACGCCCAAGTGAATAGAGAAGGGTTTATTTTTTTATCTAAATAACAAATCTATTGCATTACGATTTATATCCATGGATAACCTTCTAATTATTTTTATAAAAAACATTCAGTTAGGAAAAGTAAAAACCCGTTTGGCCAAAACAGTGGGACACGAAAAAGCAATAGAAATCTATCGTTCTATATTAAATCGCACAAATAAAGAAGCATTAAAAGCAAATTGCGACTACTGTGTTTTTTATAGTTCCTTTATTGAAGAAAATGATATTTGGGAAAATAATTTATTCTCAAAAAAAATACAACGAGGAGAAAACATTGGAGACAGAATGTCTAATGCGTTTGTTGACTCAATACCACCTTATAAAAACGTGATTTTGATAGGTGGGGATATTGCCAATATTACCGCAGCAATAATCGACAATGGATTTAATAAATTAAATAGTCACGATTTTGTACTCGGCCCAGCTCATGATGGGGGATATTATTTAATAGGAATGAAAAACCCCAACCCAGCTATTTTTAAAAACATAGCTTGGAGCACAGATAAAGTTGCGAGTCAAACCATAAAAAATATAGCTAACTTAAAAAAGAGCTACTCCCTACTGCCCACTCTGGCGGATATTGACACGGAAGAAGATTGGCTAAAATATGGTTGGGAATTTTAACCCGACTTATACCACCAAAACATCCACAACTGTTTTCAGCGTAACAAACATTGGCTCTATGCCTTCCGTTGTTACATGAATACCGTTTTCTCCATCATCCACTTCATCCAACGTCAATGAATCTTCGATGAAAGCCAATAAATCTTCCTGATCGGTGTCTTCAAAAAACATATCCAGTTTATCCCGGAAGGTTTTTCCTTTGGCTGCATCCATTAGTGCCCAGTTTACTTCTTCCGCCTCACTTACTTGTGGAGCTGTGACCTTACCAGCATCAGCGCCATTCTGATGAATAGCGCGCCAAATCACTACGGCCAGATAAAGCATAAAATCCCGCTCATCATCGGTGAGCGCACCTTCTTGATCCGAAAGCAAATAGGACAATATAGCAGGCTGGCTACTACCAAACTCCGATACTGCATTTTCGAAATCAATTTCACCAGCCTCAAACTGGCCAATCACCTTATCTATAGTTTTTTCAGAAATCATACATTTGAAATATTGAGGCAAAAGTAAAAAGTAAAAAGTATGTGGCCTCATACTTTTTACTTTTGCCCTTTTACTTTTTACTTTCCCCCTGTGAAATTATATCCCCAAGACATAAAGAACTTTCTTTCGAAACTGACATTGCGCCGGATTTTGAATTTGGTGAAGTTGTACTCATCCTACTACCTCACCAAATGGACAGGCAAACCCATTCAATGGGGCATGCCAATGACTATTTCTATTGAACCCACTACTGCATGCAATTTGCATTGCCCCGAATGCCCAAGCGGCCTTCGGTCTTTCACGCGTCCAACTGGTAATCTCAAGTCAGATTTTTTCAAGACTACGATCGATTCGCTTGCAAATGATTTGCTTTATCTCATTTTTTATTTTCAGGGAGAGCCTTATATCAATCCTCAGTTTTTGGACATGGTGAAATACGCAAGGGACAAAGGCATTTATACCATTACTTCTACCAATGGGCATTTCCTAAATAGTGCGAATGCACGGAAAACAATCGAATCGGGCCTTGACCGACTCATCATATCTGTTGACGGAACAACACAGGAAACCTATGAAAGCTATCGAAAAAAAGGGAAATTAGATGTGGTGTTGCAAGGGGCAAGAAATATAGTGGAATGGAAGAAAAAGTTGGGATCAACCACACCACATATTATTTTCCAATTCCTTGTTGTGAGACCCAACGAGCATCAAATCCCTGAAATATATAAATTAGCTAATGAAATCGGCATTGACGAGGTCAAACTCAAAACCGCCCAGGTTTACGATTACGAACATGGCAATGCCCTCATCCCTACTATAGGGAAATACGCCAGGTATGCTGAAACCGAAAATGGTACATGGCAGGTAAAAAACGAACTGCTCAATCATTGTTGGAAGCTATGGCATGCTTGTGTGATTACGTGGGATGGCCTCGTTGTACCCTGCTGCTTCGACAAAGACGCACTGCACAGGCTTGGAGATTTGAAACAAGCGAATTTTGGAGAAATTTGGAAGGGAGAGGAATATGCCCAATTCCGATCTACATTGCTGGCTGGTAGGGACAAAATTGACATTTGTACTAATTGCACAGAAGGCTGCACGGTTTGGGCTGAGTGATTTAGTCCTTATTAAACTTCCTATTCAAAAAAGGATAACTAAATACAACTACAAGTATGAGCACACAACCCCAGTAAAAACCGGGTGACAACTCTTTATGCTCGTTCAAAAGGATCCATGCGAGAAAAATGCCATAGACCGGTTCGAGGTTAACCGTGAGGGTTGATGCAAAAGCAGAAAGGTGTTCCAATGCCCGCAATGCCAACACCCATGTAAAAGTGGTACAGCCTAATGCCAGTACAATCAATAATCCAAAGTCTTGCATCGATGGTGTCAGCTCAGCGAGCGAGCCTAAATCAACAAAAAAAGGCAGCAATAAACTCAACACCAGCCAAGCACTGCTCATTTCTATAAAGGTAATGGTATATGGCTCGGCCTTGGCGATCCATTTTTTATTTAAAATACTGAATACGGAAGCCAAAAATGCAGAGGTGAGTCCCACCCAGATGCCTGCATGCATGGATGCGTCCACGCTATCAACCACAAGCGCCATACCCGGAATGACGAGGAATCCAAGGAATATTTCCCAATATTTGAATTTGGTTTTTAAAATGATCGGCTCAATAATGGCCGTAAAAAATGCTGTCGTGGCCATACAAACCAATGTAATGGAAGCATTGGATAGCTTTATGGCTCCAAAAAAAGTGAGCCAGTGCAGCCCCGTGAGAGCCCCTGCAAATGCAAACCCCAAAATGGTCTTGCGTGGCAGTACCAACAGCGCTTTTCCTCCTTTTATGAAAAACAACAAACTGAGGCTGGTGAGCAGCACCCGCCACCATACCAGCACCAGAGCCGACATTTGGATCAGGTCGCCCAGAATGGCGGTGAATCCCCACAGGAACACGGCAATGTGCAATTCGGCATAAGCCCTTTTTGTGGAGTCCATACGGTCGAGTGATGCGGTCAGTGTTGTCATGCAACAGGGGAAGTTTTATTGATCAGAAAAAACATACTTGCTAAACGGTCTCATTTTCCTGACCTGTTGCCACCAGCCTTCATTTATAATTATTTTAACGGCAAAGAAAACAAAATGCTTAGCGGATTGTATTTTCTTTTTCCAAAATGAACGAATGGTTGAAAAGTTAGGCTCAAGAACTCCTTTGAAGAAGATTGGAATAGTTATACTTTCGCCTTTCATTCAATCATTCTCACATTCACTCATTCAACACTTACCACATGTCACTCAAAGCAGGCGATAAAGCCCC
Organism: uncultured Saprospiraceae bacterium; assembly: GCA_942490835.1. Classification (GTDB taxonomy): domain Bacteria; phylum Bacteroidota; class Bacteroidia; order Chitinophagales; family Saprospiraceae; genus UBA6168. The sequence goes on along the minus strand of CALNYY010000086.1, from coordinate 108,890 downwards.
CAACTTCAAACTTTACAACAGCGAAAAAGAGGAAGTATCACTTGATAGCTTTCTCGGAAGAAATGTAGTGCTATTGTTTTTCCCGCAATCCTTTACCGGGGTGTGTACAAAAGAATTGTGCAACACCCGTGACGATATAGCCTTTTATCAAAATATTGATGCAGAAGTACTAGCCATATCGGTTGACTCTGTCTTTACATTGGGCAAGTTCAAGGAAGACCAAAATCTTAACTTCCCCATGCTCTCCGATTTCAACAAAGAAGTATCACGGGCATACGAGGCACTGTACGAAGATTGGGTACTAAATATGAAAGGAGTTTCTAAGAGGTCGGCATTTGTGATAGACAAGACTGGTGTGATCCGGTACGCTGAAGTCTTGGATAATCCAGGAGAAATGCCGAACTTTGATGCCGTCAAAAAAACACTGGAATCATTGTAAATCGACCAACGAAAGTAATATGCCTTACAATCCGTTACTACCAGACGAAGACCTCGATGTGCTCATTGAAGATGAGATAAGTGAAGATGTTGGTACTGGAACCGTATCTCAGCTTATTGTGTACAACGACGATGTAAACACATTCGATTGGGTGATCGATAGTTTTGTGGAAATCCTCAAGCACACACCCGAGCAGTCGGAGCAGCTTGCCATCATCATTCACACAAAAGGCAAGGCTACTGTAAAAACCGCTCCGTTCAAAGAGCTTCGACCTCCTAAAGAAGCCTTGACAGACAGGGGACTTTCAGCTGTAATTGAGGAAAAATAATAGTAAATAAAATAATTTTATCTTTGGCGGGCAAATGAGAGCAATTTTCATTTGCCCGCTTTTCGTCCACAGATGCCTCTTCACCCTATTTACACACCAAAATAACTGATTGAAGAAATGCCCGTTTTTTGGCTTTCAAAAGATCCGCTACTTTTTCCTTCCCCCGAATTAGCAAATGAAGATGGCGTATTGGCCATCGGAGGTGACCTTTCACCAGAGCGCCTACTTGCGGCATACCGACTAGGCATCTTTCCTTGGTACAGTCCCGGTGAACCTATCCTGTGGTGGTCGCCCGATCCCCGATTTGTTTTATTCCCTTCTGAACTGAAAATCTCCAAAAGCATGCGCCCCTACCTGAATCAGCAGAAGTTCAAAGTAACTTTCGATTCTGCTTTTTCCGATGTAATCAACCAATGCAAAAAGCCCCGGAAGGGCCAATCAAAGAGCAATACATGGATCACAGAAGACATGGTCAAGGCCTACGAGAAGCTTCATAGTCGAGGGTTTGCTCATTCTGTAGAAGTTTGGAAAGAAGATCAACTTGTTGGAGGCTTGTATGGTGTAGCCCTTGGCAAATGTTTTTTTGGGGAAAGCATGTTTACCAAAGTGAATAATGCTTCCAAACTCGGCTTTATCACTTTGGTAAAAAAACTTGAAGCTGTTGGCTTCAACCTAATAGATTGCCAACAGCAAACAAGGCACCTCGCCAGCCTTGGGGCAAGGCCTGTTTCACGCACTGATTTCCAGCAGTTGATGAAAAAAAACAAAAAAGAACAGACTTTGGCAGGCAACTGGGGCGAAACCCTGCCAAGTATTCCATCAGAATAGCAACTCTTGCCGCCGTTTTGCGCACCTACCGATATTTTACCACTTTTCAGAAAATCCCCACTCACAGGAAACAAACTTTGGAGTATCACACATTTTCAAAACATTCTTCTACGCACTAAGGCTCTTGTAAAATATTTGACCAATGACAATATGTGTGATTTAACTTTCTGATTTTCAGCATGTAAAAAACTTTTTCAAGAGGCCAAAAAAAAGAAGTATGAGGTTTTGAAAACCTCCCGTAAATACTACCTTTGCGCCGATTTTGAAGAGGGGGTGTCCCCCAGTAATCAAAAGGGCTTCAACAGCACCAAAAAAAGATTTAGATGCGCCAATATATCCTAAGTTTCATTTGTCTTTTTTGCCTTTCTACTTTTTCATTTGCTCAAGACCATGGACATGACCACGATGGTGGACAGAATGACCATGCCCAGCATGCGACGGATGACCATGGCAGTGATGGTTGCCCGCATTTGGAAGAAGGGCCTTTCAATCCTGGCTCAACTGCCTTCCACCACATTTCCGATCAGAATATTTACAACATCGGGCCACTGAGCCTACCACTCCCTTGCATCTTGTATGCTCCTAAGCAAGGTTGGTCTATGTTTTCGTCTGGAAAATTTCATACAGATGATCATGGGCACGGCAATGGGCATTATGCGGTCGACGGTTATGTGTTGATTGACGGTATGGTGCATCGAGTAAGAGATAATGGATTCCCAAGCGGAGAAGTAGAAATCAACAACCATGGATTTCACACCACGATAACCCTTGAAGACGGTAAAGAAAAAGATGTTCCTGCCGTTTGTTATGATGACAAACTTTGGGCAGTAGATGCAAGAAGCACAGCAGACGGTGGTTTGTTCGGAGGCGGAGTAACATCCTTCTATGATTTCTCAGTGACTAAAAATGTAGTCACAATGATCCTTGTTTTTGCTTTATTGGCTTGGCTGTTTATATCGGTTGCCAAAGCTTACAAAAACAGAGCAGGCATGGCGCCTAAAGGCATGCAATCTTTTATCGAAACGATGTTCGTTTTTATACAGGATGAAGTAGCCAAGCCTTTCCTTGGACACAAATGGGAGAAATTCCTCCCTTTCCTGATGTCCCTTTTCTTTTTCATTTTGGGACTTAACCTATTTGGCCAAATTCCATTTTTTGGAGGAAGCAACGTGACCGGTAACCTCGCAGTCACAATGGTACTGGCGGTTATCACTTTTGTGGTGGTCAACGTCAATGGCAACAAGCATTACTGGGAGCACATCTTCTGGATGCCTGGTGTGCCTGCATGGGTTAAGACCATCCTTACACCTGTTGAATTTCTGGGTGTATTTATCAAGCCACTCACATTGATGCTTCGTTTGTTTGCAAACATCACTGCTGGTCACATGGTAATTGTGATCTTCGTTGGTTTGATCTTCTTGTTCGGGCAAGGCAATTGGGGGCCAAGTTTAGGCACCGCTGTAGGATCCACAGTATTGACCATTTTCATGATGTCAATAGAGCTATTGGTTGCCTTTATCCAGGCATTTGTGTTCACGATCCTGACTGCTTCCTATATCGGAGCAGCCACAGAAGAAGCGCATCATTAATAGGTTGACGATTTGTAATTGATGATTTATTCATCATACGCAATAATCAATCGACTATCATAAATTCAGTAAATTATGTTTGGTTCAATTACCGCAATTGGTATGGGCTTGGCAGTAATCGGCGCCGGTATTGGTATCGGCCAGATTGGTGGCAAAGCTATGGAAGCAATCGCACGTCAGCCAGAAGCAGTTGGTGACATCCGTGCGAACATGATCTTGATGGCTGCACTTGTTGAAGGTGCTGCATTGATCGCGATCGTTGTGGCTTTCTTGAGCAACGCTCAGTAATCCATACCAGCAAAAGAAAAAGACGGGCTACGGGACGGTTGGTCGCCGGGCCTGTCTTCTCAACGTTTTAGTGATTTGAAATGAGTGATTAGAGAATGGGAATGATTTATACAAATCACTTATTTGAAATAATAATCAACTATTAGCAATAAACAATTATACAAATGATATTCCTCGCTGATTTTACAGTAATAAAACCTGACTTCGGTCTACTTTTTTGGACCACTATCATTTTCCTCCTTTTCTGGTTCATTATCGGAAAATTTGCTTTCCGCCCAATTCTTGAGGCCCTTAAGCAAAGGGAACACGATATCCAGGATTCTTTGGATCAAGCCAAAAAGGCACGTCAGGACATGGCCAACCTCAAAGCAGAGAACGAAGAATTGTTGGCTCAAGCTCGTGAGGAGCGTTCTAAGATTTTGAAAGAAGCTAAAGAAGTGCGTGACAGAATCGTGACAGAGGCCAAAGACAAAGCCAAAGAAGAAGCTCAAAAAATCGTTGCAGACGCAAAAGAGCAAATCGAAAACCAAAAAATGGCTGCTATGATCGACCTGAAAAACCAGGTTGGCGCCATGTCCCTTACAATCGCTGAAAAAGTGATCCGCAAAGAACTTTCTGGCAATGCCGAGCAAGAGTCTTTTGTGAACGGATTGGTTGATGAAATTAAGTTAAACTAATGAGTGGATGCGTGAATGACTGATTGAGTGAACATCATCACTCTCTAAATTCAGTCATCCACTCATTCAGTCATTTACTCATTATAATGTCAGTACAAAGAATAGCCAATAGATACGCCAAGTCCCTCATTGACCTTGCACAGGAGCAAGGCAAGTTGGATAAGATATTGGAAAATGTCCAGTCTTTTAACGAAGTCTGCAAAAACAGGGACTTCAAGCTGATGCTGAAAAGCCCTATCGTAAACACCGATAAGAAATCGAAGATTTTTGATCAACTCTTTGGAAACAAATACGATGAACTAACCATGGCTTTTTTGAAAATCTTGCTCAAGAAAGGCCGTGAACCATATCTGGCAGACATCGGAAAAGAATTTGTGGTTCAATACAAAGTCATTAAGCATATTTCTTCAGTCAAACTGACTACCGCTACTAAACTAAGCGATGCCGCTATCGAAGCCATTCGCCAGAAGTTGATTGCCAGTAGTGTTACTGACGAAAAAGTAGAATTGCAAACAGTTGTAGATGCTGAGCTTATCGGCGGATTCGTTATAGAATTTGAAGACAAACTCTACGATGCCAGTGTTGCCCACAAACTTGGGCTTTTGAAAAAAGAATTCAAGGACAATCTTTATATATCGCAAATAATTGCATCATAAATAAACGGTGTAACGGTACTACGGTATAACTGTTAAATGGAAATGATCCTGCTAACTGACAAACCGGAAGACCGATAACCGACAAACCGAATAACATGATTGACGTAAAACCTGATGAGATATCAGCGATACTCAAACAACAATTAAGTGGCTTCAGTACTGCCACGGACCTGGAAGAAGTTGGTACCGTACTCCAGGTAGGTGATGGTATTGCCCGTGTATATGGCCTAAACAAAGCACAAGCTGGTGAGCTGGTAGAATTCGAGACTGGCGTAAAGGCAGTAGTGCTTAACCTCGAAGAGGACAACGTCGGTGTTGTACTCATGGGAGCAGGTGATCACATCCGTGAAGGCTCTACCGTTCGTCGTACTGGCCGTATCGCTTCTCTCGAAGTTGGAGAAGAAATGGTTGGCCGTGTAGTCAACTCTTTGGGACAACCTATTGATGGTAAAGGCCCAATTGGTGGTAAAAAGTATGAAATGCCATTGGAGCGTAAAGCACCTGGTGTTATCTACCGCCAGCCAGTGAACGAACCACTTCAGACTGGTATCAAAGCGATTGACTCTATGATCCCGATTGGTCGTGGACAGCGTGAGTTGATCATCGGTGACCGCCAAATCGGCAAAACCGCCATTGCCATTGATACCATTATCAATCAAAAAGAATTTTACGATAAAGGCGAACCTGTATTCTGTATTTATGTAGCGTCTGGACAAAAGGCATCTACAGTTGCCAACATCGCCAAGACACTTGAAGAGGCTGGTGCGATGGATTATACGGTGATCGTTTCGGCTTCTGCTGCCGATCCAGCTCCACTTATCTTCTTTGCCCCTTATGCAGGTGCAGCGATTGGGGAGTATTTCCGTGACACAGGCCGCCCAGCACTCATCGTTTATGATGATTTGTCAAAGCAGGCTGTTGCTTACCGTGAGGTGTCGCTCTTGTTGCGTCGTCCTCCAGGACGTGAAGCTTATCCTGGTGACATCTTCTACCTACACTCCCGCTTACTCGAGCGTGCAGCAAAGGTTATCAACGATGACAGCATCGCACAAAACATGAACGACTTGCCACCAAGCCTCAAAGAGGCAGGTATCGTGAAAGGAGGAGGTTCTTTGACTGCCCTTCCAATCATTGAAACACAGGCAGGTGACGTTTCTGCATATATCCCTACCAACGTGATTTCTATTACGGATGGTCAAATCTTCTTGGAAACCAACTTGTTCAACTCTGGTATCCGCCCTGCCATTAACGTAGGTATCTCGGTAAGTCGGGTGGGTGGTTCTGCACAGATCAAGTCCATGAAGAAAGTATCAGGTACCCTTAAGATCGAACAGGCTCAATACCGTGAGCTTGAAGCTTTCGCTAAATTCGGTTCCGACCTTGATGCTGCTACCGTAGCAGTATTGGAAAAAGGAAAACGTAACGTGGAAATTCTTAAGCAACCTCAGTATTCTCCAGTATCAGTAGAAAAGCAAGTTGCTATTATCTACCTCGGTACAAAAGGATTATTGAAAACAGTACCTGTTGAAAAAGTACATGAATTTGAAGAGCTATATCTCCTAAAGATGGAGCAGTTGTACCCACAAGTATTGAAAGAACTCCAAGCTGGTAAACTTACCGACGAAGGCACCAGCACTATGGAAAAATTAGCTGGTGAATTAGCTCAACAGTTCTCAAAATAATGACTAATGATTAATGATGAATGCCTAATTTATTAGTCATTCGTCATTAGTCACTCTGCATTGATATAATGGCAAACTTAAAAGCGGTAAGGGACAGAATTAAGTCCGTAGGAAATACCCAGCAGATCACTAAAGCCATGAAAATGGTATCGGCAGCTAAGTTGCGCCGGGCACAAACTGCTATTCAGCAGATGCGCCCTTATGCCAACAAGCTGAACGAAATGCTGCGGAACATCCTCTCCAATCTGGGCGAAGGTGCAAACACCTCATTTGGCATTGAAAGACCAGTAAAGAAGGCATGTGTGGTTGTGGTGACCTCTAACAGGGGTTTATGTGGTGCTTTCAATTCCAACGTTATCAAATCAGCTATTGCCACTATTGATAGCAAATATGCAGATGTGCGTGCCGAGGGTAACCTTACCATCCTTTGTATTGGTAAAAAAGGATTTGAATTTTTCAAAAAGAAATATTCTGACTGTACCATTATCAAAGATTATGTGCAGATTTTTGATGACCTCACTTTCGATAATATCGCTGTGGTTTCTCAGCGTTTGATGGATTCATTCTCTACTGGAGAATTTGATGCAGTGAGTGTCTCTTATGGCCGCTTTAAGAATGCTGCGATGCAATTTTCCGAGACTGACCAGTGGCTTCCAGTTCCAAAAATGGAAGTGGAAGAAGCCGATTCTGGCATGCTCGCAGATTATACTTTCGAGCCAGACATGTTAACCTTGCTCGAACATTTGGTACCAAATATCCTACAAACCACTTTCCAGAAATACCTCCTCGACACCCACGCCTCTGAGCATGGCGCTCGTATGACCGCTATGGACAAGGCAACGGAAAATGCCCAGGAAATGCTGAAAGAACTCAAACTCAGCTACAACAAGGCACGTCAGGAAGCCATCACCGGAGAGATCCTCGAGATCGTTGGTGGTGCTGCCGCTTTGGAAAGCGCCTAATACCGATTCTAAGAGTATATCCAAGATGTAAGGGGTACTGCGATTGCAGTGCCCTTTTTTTGTTTTGATTTCTTTGACAATTAGTGTCGAACAGCATAAAATATCAGTAGACAGCAATCGATTTTTTTTCCAAGGGGTTAATTGAGGTTTAAAATATAACCGCCGAAAAAAAGGACGCTTGTTCAAGTCTCCTGACTTGAACTACCTACTTTGTTCGCCTCTGGCGAGGGCTCGCCAGAGGCGAATCAGATAATTGGTTTCAGACTGGAGTCTGAAACCAGCGACATTATTTACATTCGGCGGTTAATTATTTAAAGTCAATTAGCCCCTTGGGTTTTCATTTTTTCACTTCTCTCTTAGAGCTTGTTGCTCTCTTGATAAAAACGTCCAGGCAAGAATGCGGCTAATTTTATTTCCCTGCCCCATCGGAATTGTTTTTACTTCAGTTGCTTTTACTTGTTTTAAGGTTTTGTATGCGCCTTTAAGATTGGACTCTTTTGAAATTAATGTTGTAAACCAAAAGCAGGAAGTTGCAAATTCTTTACTCTGGTAAATCATATCCTGTACGAATTTTCCTTCTCCTCCTTCGCACCATAATTCATTGCTCTGGCCGCCGAAATTCAATATTGTTTTGGCGATTTTATTACCTTTTAAATTTTTTAATTTACGCATTGACCCTGCTTGGGCATCTTCCCTCGAAGCATGAAAAGGAGGATTGCAAATGGATACATCAATCAATTCTCCTTTCTGAATAATCCCACGAAAAATACTTTTCGGATTTGCCTGTTGTCTAATCTCTATTTTTTCTTTTAAAGAAGGATTTAATTCAATTATTTTATTCGCTGATGCAATAGCAATTGGATCAATATCACTGCCAATAAATAGCCAATCATATTCTCTATGTCCAATAATTGGATAAATACAATTGGCGCCAACGCCAATGTCGAGGCATTTTATTTTATTACCAATCGGTATTTTTCTGTCTGGGAAATCAGAGTTTTTACTTCCCAATAAATCAGCAACATGATGGATATAATCCGCTCTGCCAGGAATGGGCGGACACAAATAATTTGGAGGAATTTCCCAATAATCAATATTATAATAATGCTTCAACAAAGACTTGTTCAAAGCCTTCACTGCTTCGGGGTTAAAAAAATCTATTGATTCATCTCCATATTTATTTAATTCTACAAATTGAGCTAATTCAGGCGAGCTTTCGATTAGTTGTTTAAAATCATATCGTCCGCGATGCTTGCTTCGTGGATGCAGCTTGGATTTTACTTTTGGATGTTTTTTCTTTTCAAGCATATACGGGAATAATAAAAATTAAAATGATAATTAAAATAAAAACTACATTCATAAGCATTTAAAATACCATTGCCCTAAATAACGTAGCACAATTTTTCATTTTAATTTTAATTTTCATTTCTATTTTAATCCCTCTCCTCCCTCACCGTCGGATACTGCACACCCAATTGTTCCAAGTAACTTCCATACTTGGTTTCATCATAATAAAATGGCTCCAACTGTGGGCGAAATTCTTCCATGATTTCTTTATTGAGATAAATAGCGGGCGAGTCGTCTTCGGTGACCATTGGAACGTATTTTTGTTTCATGCCTTGCTCCTCCCGGAAATAGGTCCATGCTGCATCTACCAAAGATTCATCCATAATAAAATCGAGGCAGGTCATGGCTACTACTTTTGAGCCTGCAATTACCCCCTTATGAGCAATCGGAGTAGCCATTGCAACTGCATTCGACCAATGATGACCTTGCAGGCCAGGGATATTGGATGGAAAGCGCAAAGTGACGGTGGGTAATTTCCAAGATATATCTCCAATATCATCAGATCCTCCACTGATCGGGTTTCTTACTGGCAAACCGAGTTCATCTAATTCTGTAGCTAGACCCGTCGTATCTCTTGGCGACTTTACTTCCTTCTGAATCGCCAGTGCTAATTTTTGATCATCCTCACTCCAGTCTGGTAATCCCACATCTTTAATATTTTCGTACATCGTTTCAGCAATCACCTGATTAAAATGCCTGGGCCATGCTGAACCCAAAACTTTTTTTGTCACGGTTGTATTGGTCATCAGAGCAGCACCTTCTGCAATCTGGTTTGCCCGCTCGTACACCTCCATGATTTTGGGATATGTCACATGCCGAAAGTAGTACCAGATCGATGCTTTGGATGGGACGACATTGGGCTGATCGCCCCCATTTTTTATCACGCTGTGCGAGCGATGAAGCGGATCCAAATGTTCCCGCTGGTACTGCCAGCCAATATTCATCAATTCCACGGCATCGGCAGCACTGCGGCCTCGCCACGGCGCTCCGGCAGCATGAGCTGCTTCTCCCTCAAATTCATAAATCACAGAAATCAATCCCGTCCCTCGTGCCTGCCCATAAGATACACTCAGGTTATTGGAAACATGTGTAAATATGGAAATGTCAACATTGTCAAAATAACCATCGCGGGTGTAAAACGCTTTTGTTCCGACCAACTCTTCCGCCACCCCAGGCCATAATACCAAAGTGCCAGGCAAGCCTTCCCGTTCCATGATTTTTTTCACCTCAATAGCAGCGATGATATTCAGCGGCGAACCTGAATTATGACCTTCCCCATGCCCGGGCGCACCATCTACAATTGGATCATGATAAGCAACGCCAGGTTTTTGAGACGCTTTTGGAATACAATCCAGGTCGCTGCCCAAAGCAATGACTGGTTTACCGTTGCCCCATCGAGCCATCCAGGCTGTTGGAATGCCCGATATACCATGTTCTACTTCAAAACCATTTTCTTCCAAAATATCCGTAAGGTATTTAGAGGTCTCAACTTCCTGAAATCCGAGCTCGGCGAAACTAAATACTTTGTCAACCATGACCTGAGCCATTTTTGCTTGAGCGTCTATGGTTTCAGCCACTTCCTGTTTGAGTTTTTTTACTTTCTTCTTTTGACCAAATATAGGAGCTATTGGAAGGAGGAGGAGTATAAGCAATGATGATAGGAAATACTTCTCAAGGGACACCAATGGTTTGTTCATTTTGATTGCTATTTAAAAATTAGATCGATTCCGAAATGGTACCGATGCAAGATCGGCATGTGGATTTGGGAAAAATTAAACCTTTTCTCCATCGGCATATCCTCAAAACCATTGGTTTGTAGAAAATCAAATTTGCAAACCACTTCGTTTTGAGTATACATTAATAAAAAAGTGAAGATAAGGCAGGATTTCTTAAAGAAAGAAATAATTCAGGCGATTGATTTTATGGCAGTTAAATAATGTGCCATTAGCAGGAGGTATTTTTTCACTATCAGTAATTGAGATTCGAATCCATTTTTACCTATTAATTGGTTCGCATTGATTGCATTTACTTTTGCCCTGACATTAGCTCGGTATAGCTTGAAAAAATTAAAAAGTTGATTGTCCTCATCGATTTGGAAACAATTATTTATTTGATTGTATTTATCTAAAAAAATACTTTCAAAGTCAGATGAATCATTAAAATCTAAATCCATGCAAAAAAATGCCAGTTCATCCAGAACATCAACCTGCCGGAAATGATCATTAAATTCAACACAATCAAAAATGATTGCTTTATTTTCCAGTAAAAAAATATTTTTTGAATGCAAGTCACCGTGGCCATCAATAAAAAAACCTAATTTTTGACGCTCTAACAAACGATGGCCATATTTGTCTAAAAAATAATCTGCATAATTTATTGCTTCATCTATTATTTTCAAAAAAGACTGTCCAATATTAAGCTCAACAAATTCTTTTATTTTAAAAATATCGTTAAAATCATCTTTTAATGCAGCTATGCTTATTCTTTTGTGAATTTTTTCAGTAGCTAAATGGAAAGTGGCGAGTTGAACGGCCACTCTTTCAATATCTTTCTCTGTAACTAAACCTGCTTGCAGCACTTCATCCATTTGCCTACTGTGATCCATACGTTTCATTTTCACCGCATAGTCAATTACTTCATCTATTTCTTTTTCAAAAATTATATCTCTTCCTGACAAACCAATAGGAACGACACCTAAGTACATATCTTTCGCCAATCTTCGATTCAGCTTCAGCTCCTGTTCGCAATAAAATTTTCTTTTCTCCAAAGTAGAAAAATCAAGAAATGAAAACTGTATTGGCTTTTTTATTTTAAATACAAATTCTCGTGCAATGATAATCCATGAAATATGGGTCTCTATTATTTCGGCTTCACCATATGATTTTAAAAATCGTTTTGACTTTATTGTTTTATTTATCAAACGGCTATTTAGCATTAAACATTTTCCATCAAAAAAATGATCTAAAATGTTATTAACTATTTCGTCCACCTGAACGCCATCCGTAGTGATTTCCAAGTGAGGCACTTGTAATGGTTCATATTCTTTTTTAATTTTCAAATAAACATCAAAATCAGCTTCACTAAATTTTCTTTTTTTGGCGACCCTGTTTTTAATTTCTTTTTCATTTGCCTTTAGCTCCACCCAATTTATATCCACCTCGATCTTCTTTGCAAGATCAATAATTGGCTGCCTCAATTCCTTTTTATAAAATGTGGCATCAACAACTACTTGTTTACCTTCTTTCAAATACTTTTCAGTTGCTGATAGCAATGCGGCATAAACTACCTCTTTTGTTTTAGTGTCATACTGCCCACGCAGTCTCAACTTGTGACGTATGATATCTGAGTTCAGGTGTCGGGCAGACAACTGCCTTGCCAATGCGCCTGCCACAGTTGACTTGCCAGTACCTGGCAGGCCTGTTATTACAATCAAATTTTTGAGATTCATTTCAGCCATCTTGTTTTCATCTTAGCACCAACAAAGGAACGTGCGTATGGAAAGTCTCTTTTTTAGTGAGGCTTTTATGGAACATCCGTTCGATAAAATTTCGATGAGGCTTGTACATGACCATGACATCCACATCCCAGGCTTTTGTAAAATCATCCAGTTCCTTAACCACATCATCGCCTGTAAAGTCATGAAAGGTCACTTGCAACGTAGGTTTCCGGCCATCAAAGAAAGCTTTGATATCCTGCATATTTAGCGGTCTGTGCTCTCCCTCCTGCCTCACATGCACGATCCGCATGATCGGGTGAAATGGGCTTAGTAACTTACAGGTTTCCCAGATGTGGTAGGGATCGGCCTCCTCCAAATCGGTAGCATAGGCAACCGTATCAATACGCTCTAATTTTGTTTCAGTAGGGATAACCAGTACAGGGCAATCCACGTTGTTCATTACGGCAGTAGTTACGCTGCCAAATGTTTTTTCAACTGAATTATGCTCGCCTTGTGTACCCATGATTACCATATCAACTGCATTGGTCTTGACCACTTCAGGGATTACCATTGAGGCAATACCGACGCTGGTGTCGGGCCTAACATCTGGCATTTTCTCCAATTCATGGGCGGCTTGGACACGGACAAGTGAAGTTTCCAAAAAAACCTTCATCATTTGGCGTGCTGTAGCTATTTTGTCTTTGGTCGCTCGAGCAACAACTACCGGAAAATCCATCGGTTCTGCCTCTGGATAAACGACATGCAACAGGTCAATGTCAGCACCACATTTATCGGCAAACCAGAGCGCATAACGGAATGCATTTTGGGAAGCTTCTGAAAAATCAGTAGGGAAGAGGATGCTATTAATCTTTTTCATTTTACCACTTTTTATTGTAGTTAAATTAAAAAGTATAGCACCTTGAACGAGGTGACAATTATCAATGAAATGGTTGATTTTAAGCAGCGGGACTACCTAACCAAATTTACATTGCCTTCAAACAGCTCTGTATGGCCATCAATGAATTCAACTTCAGCCATCCACACATAAATGCCTTCTGGTGCTTCATTGCCTCGCCAATCTCCCTGCCAGCCAAGCATTAGATCATTTGGCTGCATATTTTCAGTTTGAAAGACATGCCCGCCCCACCGTTCAAAGACAGCAAAATGGCGTACCTGCGAGACATTATCACCCGCAAAAACAGTAAATGAGTCATTGATTCCATCTCCATTTGGAGAAAAGACATTTGGAACAAAAACAGTGTAGTGAGAACGAACCACGATGGTTAACTGTGCCTCAGCAGAGCAACCGTATTCATCTTGAACAGTTACTTGGTAAGCTGCTGTTTCGAGTGGACGAACAGTACTCTCCAAACAATTGGGGCAATCCAAATTTTCATTTGGCGACCAAAGTACCGAGTCTGGATCAGCAAGATTAGTGAATGCATGAAGGTTAAAAGATTCACCAAGGTTTATTTCGCCACCATCAGTTGTTGTCACCCAAACTTCAGTTGGAGTAGTTATCTCGATTGTCTCGTTCCAAAGGCAGCCAAACGCATCCATCACGGTGAGATCATATTCGCCAGGCGAGAGATCTGGGAAAGAAGACTCAGCACCATAAAGCTGCCCCCCGTCAATGGAATAAACATATGGTTCAAACCCTCCAGCAATATTTTCTATGCTAATGGCACCTGTGAGGTCACCAAAACAAATTGGGTGCTCAATATTCGTTTGTACTGAAAAGGAGGACTCTTCCACTGTTACAATTACCACCTCGTCACAGCCCTTTCCATCAGAAACGGTAACGGAAATATCTCCTCCATTAGCAACATCAATGCTTTCTGTAATTGCCCCAGTACTCCACACATAACCTACTCCACCCGAAGCAGTCAGTGTCGTCACTTCACCGGTGCATATATCAGTTTCACCTGAAATAACAGCATCAATAGCTGGATTCACGGTCAGGTTGGTGTAAACGACAAGGCTATCGCATCCGTTTGAGGAAAGAAATGACTTGGAGAAAACCGTGTCGGTTTCAAATATTTCACCTAAAAATGGCTCACCGTAACAGACCGTCGTGTCTATATCTACCGTAATGGGATTCAAAACATGGATATTGGTCGTGATAACACTGTCGCAGCCATGAATGGTCTGTAAATCCTCAGAATAGCTATCACTTGTGAAATACTGTGTCCCATTAAATATTTCTCCTTCGCATATAAATACATTATTGGAAATGTAATACGTATTGAAAATGAGCACATTGTTGACTACCAAACTATCAAAGCCAACATCGCTCACCAAAGTATCCACATAGCTTGTGTCAGTCATAAAAAAGAGGCCATTGTGGTCTTCTCCCAAACACAATTCAACATCTACAATAGTGGTAGGCACATTAAATATGGTAACATGAACAGTCGCCACACTATCGCATCCAACTGCATTTTGCAAAGTGGAAACTACAGTTGTGTCTGAAAATACCTGTACCCCATTTACGAATTGACCCGAAAGAACAGTCAAATCACTTTCGGATGCAGACGGCTGAAGCAATTGGACATGATAAGTAACAATGCTATCACAGCCATTGCTGCTGAGATAAGTTTCCATGATCTCTTGCTCCTGCAATATTTCAATGCCTTTGAAAATATCACCTTCACAAAGGGAAGTATCTACTGTATTGTAAAGTGTTTCTTCGATACTGATAGCGGTTACGATGACACTGTCGCATCCAGTTGATGAGGTGTAGTGCAAATCAATAACCGTATCCTGCGTGATGGTCTGCCCCTGAAAATCTAAACTTTCACAGCCTATCAGGGGCGTAAATGTTTCTTCCGTACATAAAGTGCCGGGTGTACAGGGTACAACGCCAGCCCCGATGGTTCCATCGTAAGCATTAACAAATCCTCCACCAAGTACTACCGCCACGTTGCCAATATTAGCACCTAGAGAATTTGGTGGGTAAAATGGATCTTCTTCGTTTCGGATAATTTCAATACTGTCTGCACAAAAATCTGCCCCGTTCTTAAATGAAAAAACTGGAATTTCAATACCCGCCTGAAAAGGATAAACGTCCGTACCAGGAGTAATCAAGCTAAACGAAACATAATCGTATGACGGCGCCTCAGAAGGGGCTTTCACAACATCCGCTGCCTCCCAATCTGCGCCTGGCGTTTCCATAGTCAGATCTGTCACTTCAAAGCTGTTGTCTCCTGCCCCGTGGGGCATCCTGATAGTCACCTGGCCTGAAGCCAGTTTGTTTAACGGAGCATTGTATGTTTGGCTGGACACAAAGGAAAGAAGGTAGGTTTCCCCATCAGGCAATACCTCTATCTTGTACTTTATTTGGGAAAATAAAGTACTACAAGCCAATAAAAAGATTACTGAAGTTAGGATATTTTTCATGGTTATGCTGTCGGGACAATGTTTGTTTCTCTGAGTGCCGTTCTCTTGTATTGATTAATATTTTAACTACACAACAAAAGCTGCATTCCAGTGGAATTGCCCAGGGTGAATCGGTAAATACGGGAGGGATTTAAGTAATTATCAATGTTTAGCGCTTGTGGAAGGGGGGAGAGAAATATACACCGATACGAGATCGATGATTAATCACAAGTTACTAATCACCTTAATGTGTGTTTGCCGCAAAATGTTTGTAATAGATCGGCTATCCATGAGAGGAAGCCTTTAAAGAATGGTATTTCTGGGAAAAATCCGCATCCTGATTCCATGTTTAGGTTTCAGGGTAATCAGCGGTTGTGCTGCTATTTTCTGACCGGTCACTAATTCCATATCAAACTGGCGCACCAGCATAGCTAGCAGCAATTGCATTTCCATCAATGCAAAATGGTTGCCAATACACATTCTTGGCCCTGCTCCAAAGGGCATATATGCCATTCGTGGCCTATTCTTTTCATTTTCTGGTGAAAAACGTTCGGGATAAAATTCATCTGGACGCTCCCAATATTTGGGGTCTCGGTGCAAACCAGCGATGCTAACAAACACAACAGAGCCTTTAGGAATATGCACCCCATTTATTTCGTCATCTTCTACTGGCTCCCGTCCAATGGCAAAAGCTGGAGGGTACAACCGCATCCCTTCCTGTATCACCTGCATAGTGTAAGACAATTTCCGTAAATCTTCAAAAGAAGGCGTTTTGTTCCCTAACTCTTGATCCAATTCTTCTCGCAATTTTTTCAGTACATCAGGATTTTGCGTGAGCAAATAAAATATCCAGGACAGGCCATTAGAAGAAGTCTCATGTCCAGCTGCAAACAAGGTGATGGCCTCATCCCGCAATTGCTGGTCACTCATTGGCTCACCTGTATCCTCATATTTTGCATCCAGCAGCATTCCTAAAAAGTCGTTGGAAGGTGCTCCACTTTCCCTTCTTTGGTTAATGAGATTGAAAAGGTGGCCATCAAACCAGGCCATGTCTTTTTTGAACCTCCGGTGCTTACCATTTATATAACTGAATGGTGTCAAATATGGCGCAATCGTTCGCTCCACGATGTATTCCTGCGAATCCACCATGATCCGGTACATCTCTGAAATGGCTGCGGGGTTTTCTGCGCTGAACAAAGCCTTGAGCACAATATCGGCCGTGACCGACATCATTTCTTCTGAAATTTCGAGCGTATCATTTGATTTTATTTTTTTGCTCAAGTCATGGCAATATCGTTCAGCTACACCTGCCATTGCTTTGTACAATTCTTCCAGTTGGGTTTTGTAAAATGCAGGCTGCGCCAGTCGTCGGTTGCGCCGCCAGGTTTCTCCTTCGCTGGTGACGAGTCCATTTCCGAGAGCCATCTTCAAATTGCGGTAAGCCACGCTTTTCACATAGTTTTTTTGGTTGGTTTGGAGCACATGTTTTATCACTTCTATGTTGGTTGTAAAAAATACTTTTCGAAAGAAAAATGGTACTCGAAAAAAATCGCCGAAATCACGACCTTCATTGAGTGAAAATTTATAAGGGTCGGAAATAAATTCAGCACCGGGGAGGACAGGGTTTTTACCTTTAAATACAGGGAAAGAAGTGGGCATGAGCAGGGTTTTGATTCATAACGGTTAATGCAAATATATGGTTGTAAATCTGCCCTTTATTTCGAAAAGAAAAATTCATTTTTTTCAAGCCATTTAATATCCTTACAAAGCCATTTTTCAATCAATAATCCCCCACTCATTTCGTACCTTTGCGCGATGAAAAATGAAGAAATGAAAGACGACGCAGCAACGCCACAAACTGGCAATTATGACGCTGGGAATATTACCGCTCTCGAAGGATTAGAAGCAGTGCGTAAGCGCCCAGCGATGTACATTGGAACGACTGATGTCAAAGGCCTCCATCACTTGGTTTGGGAGGTAATTGACAACTCCATAGATGAACATTTGGCAGGGCACTGCTCAGAAGTTCATACGATCATTCATCCCGACAATTCCATTTCTGTAAAAGACAACGGACGAGGTATTCCAGTGGACATGCACAAGAAGCTCAAAAAGTCTGCCCTTGAGGTGGTCATGACAGTGCTTCACGCAGGTGGTAAATTTGACAAGAATACTTATAAAGTTTCTGGTGGGCTTCACGGTGTAGGGGTATCTTGCGTGAATGCTCTTTCGACACACTTGCGTGCTGAAGTTCATCGTAATGGAAAGAAATACGAGCAAGAATACAAAATTGGAAAGCCACTTTATGAAGTTCGTGAAATTGGCACCACAGACATTCGAGGTACTATTGTAAAGTTTACACCAGATGAAAGTATTTTTGACTCATTGGTGTATAACTATAATACGCTCGCTACACGTTTTCGGGAGTTGTCATTTTTGAACAGTGGCTTAACGCTTACCCTAACTGACGAAAGAGAAGTCGATGAGAAGGGCAATTTTAGAACAGAGTCTTTTTATTCTGAAGGTGGACTCAAAGAGTTTGTCCTATATCTCGATGAGAGTCGCCAAAAATTGATAGAACAACCTATCCATGTAATTGGCAAAGAAGATAATGTTGAGGTGGAAGTTGCCCTGCAATACAACACTTCCTATGCAGAGCATATTTTCTCATATGTCAACAATATTAAGACGCCAGAAGGCGGGACTCACGTAAATGGTTTTCGCCGTGCCGTGAGCAGAGTGCTCAATAATTATGGCGAGAGCTCAGGTATTTTAGCCAAAGTAAAAAGTAAAGTCACCATCACCAGCGATGACTTCCGAGAGGGATTGACGGCCATCGTTTCCGTGAAAGTACCAGAACCACAGTTTAAGGGGCAGACAAAAAGTGAGCTTGGCAACTCAGAAGTTACAGGAATTGTATCCCGTGCAGTTGGAGATGCTTTAAATACTTATGTAGAGGAAAATGCCGGTGCAGCGAAAAAGATTCTGGAAAAAGTAATCATAGCCGCTACAGCAAGGCAAGCTGCACGGAAAGCCCGTGAAATGGTGCAGCGTAAAAATGCACTCACAGGTAGCGGACTTCCTGGCAAATTAGCTGATTGTTCTTCCCGCAAACCTGAGGATAGTGAGATATTTCTTGTGGAAGGGGACTCGGCAGGTGGAACTGCAAAGCAAGGACGTGACCGCCACATCCAGGCGATCCTCCCACTCAGGGGTAAAATCCTGAATGTGGAAAAGGCCATGGAACACAAGATTTATGAAAATGAGGAGATCAAAAATATGTTCACCGCTCTTGGTGTTAGTATCACCGAAAATGATGAAGGCGAAAGGGTATTGAATACCGAAAAACTTCGCTACCACAAGGTAGTCATCATGTGTGATGCCGATATTGATGGTAGCCACATTACAACGCTGATCCTCACTTTCTTTTTCCGCTACATGCGCCCGCTCATCGAACAGGGATACATATATATTGCCGCCCCACCATTGTACATGGTGAAAAAAGGCAAACAATTCCAGTATTGCTGGAATGAGGAAGAACGCAAAGCTGCTGTCGCTGCCTATTCCAATGACGAAAACGATAACTCTGTGAAAATCCA
Organism: uncultured Saprospiraceae bacterium; assembly: GCA_942490835.1. Lineage (GTDB taxonomy): Bacteria > Bacteroidota > Bacteroidia > Chitinophagales > Saprospiraceae > UBA6168. Next base: position 89,681 of record CALNYY010000086.1, on the reverse strand, counting down.
GCGTTACAAAGGTCTTGGAGAGATGAATGCTGAGCAGCTTTGGGAAACAACAATGGACCCTATCACTCGCATATTGCGCAGGGTTACCATTGATGATGCCACTGAAACTGACCGAGTTTTCTCTATGCTTATGGGTGAGGACGTGCCGCCACGCCGTGCCTTTATTGAGGCCAATGCTAAGTATGCTAATGTGGATGCATAGACCGTGAGCATTAAGTAATGAACAATTAGCACACTTCCGGATGTTGATTGTTCATTACTCATGCTTATGAAAAAAGCACTTCTTTTTATTCTCCTACTTTTCCTATTTAGGGGAATTATATTCAGATGTATAATTTCATACCACCCCGTCACTGAATCACCCACAACCACAATCGATGATCCTTCCTTCGCACATCTAATAAATAAAGAAAAACCTAAAGAAGAGGTTGAAGAAGTTATTCGATTAGCTCTACATATTACGGCGGATCACTTATCATTTACAACTGCAAGAACTGATTCAAGTCCCCACTATTCATTTATATCTGGAAAGGCTAACTGTGTTGGCTACGCTGCGTTTTTCGCTTCAACTTGCAATACAATTCTCCAAAATAATAGCCTCGATGGCAGTTGGATAGCAAAGCATATAAGAGGCAATATCTCTTTGGTTGGAGTTGATCTTCACCAATTTTTTCGAAATCCATTTTTCAAAGACCATGATTTCAACATTATTGAAAATACCAAAACAGGAGAGCGATTCATTATTGATGCAACTGTATATGATTATGCTTTCATCTATTTTGTAAGAAAACCCTAAACCAAAATCTGGCACAGAATACCTATTCTTCACCAAAGGAATTTGCTTATCTTGCATCTCTTTACCCGATGTATTTAAGCTATGGATATGAAAAAAGTATTACTCTCACTTGCGATAATTCTCAGTATTTCGAATTCAATTTTTTCTCAAAAAATTGAATTCCCGCTCCAATTCAACCAGCTATTGGAGCAAGCAAAGATTGATTTCTTTGAACCAGTCGATGCAGGCTACAAAGATTACCAACCGGTTGAGAATGAATTCCAGAATAGTCATTTTGCCATTCGCTCCTCCAAAGAGGATTTAGACATCCGCTATTTTGTAATACCCTGGGACGATAAAAACCATCGCGCTACAAATCCTCACATCAGCACATTTGCTGCGCTTTCAAATGTGGCAACAAATGAAGATGAAGCTGTTATTTCAGCCATACAGCCCACAAAAAAAACGCTCTTGGAGGAATTCAACGCCGATTGGGGCATGACCTATTTCTTCACACCTAAGGAAGCTTTTTCCGATAAAAAGAACTGTAGAATGTTGGCGCTCTGCAAAGAGGGACAAGGCACTATTTTTATTTTCTATCTATTCAATGATGCTGGGAATAAGGCACTCGACACGAGGTATTTGTCGCTGCGTTTTTTATAAGAGTTGATTATGTATTTCCGGAAAATATCAACTTTTCCTTTTCGAAATCAAGCATGGTATATTCCTGTTCCAATACTGAAATAATAGTGAGTTGTTTTTGTAAAAAAGCTTTATGCTCAACTGATTCAGGATGGAATGGGCGATGGGCAGCAGCTGCAATTATCTGTTCTACACGGCTATTAAGTTGCTTGGTTTCTTCACTAAAATAGGTTTCCCCAAATTTTTCCCAGACGTAATCAACAGCCATCACATTTGGGTGAGACATATCCCTTTCATAAAATCGGTAGTCCCTCAAATCGTCGAGCAATATTTCGAAAGCAGGAAAATAATGCACAAACGGCAGCTCTTTCGTGATCTGCTCTAAAGCCAATACCAAGGTAGCTTTACTCCGTTGATTTTCAATCAATCCATCCCGCAGATGGCGGACGGGGCTAACGGTAGTAACTACTTCAAGTTCAGGGAGTTTTGACTTTAGTGCTTGTAAACAGGCAATAATCGAAGAAGCAATTTCATTCACAGAGAGGCGTCTTCGTTCAAAAGTCTGCCCCGGCATTTTGTGGCAGTTTGCAACTATTTCGCCATCTTCTTTTAGGGCAAATACGTTAGCAGTACCAAATGTTAGAATGATTCTGCTTGTGTTTTTTAAATAGAAACCTGCAGCTTCGAGAGTTGAATTAATATTGGCAAGTACAACTGATTTATCTGGGTGAGAAAAGCGCCCGTGGTGAGCGTAACTATGCCAGAGTCCATGGTTTTCAAATAAACCTTCTTCGGTGAATTGTTCTCCAGAAATGAGTCGTTCCATCACATGTACAACCGAAATTGGATTGTAAACGATACCAAATGGATTAACCAATACAGGAAACTTTTTCCCATCCAAACGCTCACCAATATGCTCTGCAAAACATGACCCAATACAAAGGGTTTTATGCTGGTGCGATATGTTCACCGATGAAGGTGCAACAGATATTTGCGTGCGAAACTTCATGGCTCTAAGTTTTATTGAAGGGCTATTTTCGCTGGACGGCGAACTTCAATTTGTACCTTCCTTTTACCTCCCCTTTTTTGATTTTTTCCAGCCTTCTCTTCAACATTCTTTTTTTCAGTGGCTTGAGTTTCTCAGTAAAAAGAATGCCTTCAATATGGTCATATTCGTGCTGGATAACCCGGGCGTTGGTACCATCAAAAATTTCAATGTGCTCGTTGAATTCTTCGTCGAGATAACGGATTTTTATAGTACCAAGGCGATCTACATCGCCTGTAATATCAGGGATACTTAAGCAACCTTCTTCAAATGTATTGTCCTCTCCGGTCTCTTCAATCATCTGCGCATTGATGAAGACTTTTCTAATACCCGGAAAATCAGGCTCCTTGCCATTCTCCTTTTTGTCTTCTTCCTGAGCGGTAAGTGTATCCACGAGAAACAATCGGATCGGTAGTCCAATTTGGGGTGCAGCCAAGCCAACTCCTTCAGCATTGTACATGGTTTCCCACATATTTTCGATGAGCTCTTTCAAGCCAGCGTAGTCCTTTTCAATATCTTCGGCTACTTTTTTTAAAACAGGTTGCCCGTAGGCATATATCGGTAAAATCATACTGTATCAACTGTGGTAGGCAAACAACATCTTCTATCTCCGGCTGTTATTTACCACCCACCAAAATTATTCATATAATCTTCAAGAATCAGTGCAGCAGCAATTTTGTCCACAAGTGCTTTATCTCTCCGTTTTTTCTGCCTTATACCACTTTGAAGAATCACTTCCTTCGCTGCATTAGAGGTATCCCTTTCATCGTGCATCACAACTTCTATCTCAGGGAATTCCTTTTTTATTTTTCGGACAAAACCAACGACCAAATGTGCTATCTGCGAGGGATTGCCATCGGCGTGCATTGGCTCTCCCACTACTATTTTCTCCACTTCTTCACCTTTAAGATAATCTGCAAGGAATGCAAATATTTCATTTGTCGGGACAGTAGTTAGACCAGAAGCAATCAGCTGCAGCGGGTCGGTCACTGCAATGCCCGTTCGCTTTGTACCATAATCTATCCCCATGATTCTTGCCATCGCGCAAAGGTAAGGAATGACATTGTTTTGATGGGGAAATACAAGAATTCCTGAAAAACAAAAAGCTTCCAAGCATAATGCCGAGAAGCTTTTTGTTTTTCCTATTAAATCAATAATTAGAAACAGTAATCGTCAGCAGCTATGAGTTTAGCAGCCACCAAACGTCGAGCATTTTTCACATTTGTCGGTGGGTATTTCCCAAAACGTTTGAGCCCCATCAACAAAGTTTTCAATAGATCGCCTTCGGCAAATGAAACCAAGGCATCTTTTGCATTCTTTTGAATGCGGTCAGTTGCATCCGTAAAAAATACTCTTAGGAATGCTTCGTACACTCCCTGTTCAAATTTTTTCTCCGAAATCCCAGCCAATTTTTCGACCCTAAGGAGGATTGACTCCGCGAGGTAAGCATCTATCATCATATCTGCCACATTCATCAATATCTCCTGCTCTTCTTTAAGATTTACAAGGCCGTCCATCTGCAATTTTGCAGCAGCTCCGGCCACCATGAGTATCGTCTTTTTAAAATCTTTCAATGCTTTTCGCTCTTCACCGTACTCTCCATCTGGACGATCGAAAGAGGGCATAGACGCCAGTTCTTTTTGTACTTCCCAAGCTGGACCAACAATATCGAGCTTACCTTTCATTGCCCGTTTCAGCAACTGTGAAACCATGAGCATGCGGTTGATCTCATTTGTGCCTTCATAAATTCGGCTGATCCGGGCATCGCGATATGCACGGGCAGCTTTATATTCTTCAGAGAAGCCATTTCCACCGTGAATCTGCACAACCTCATCCACCACATAGTCGGTGACTTCCGAGCCATACACTTTCGCTATGGCACATTCGATTGCATATTCTTCTGCTGCTTCCAATTTGGCTTCGGCATAGGTCAATCCTTCTTTCATGAGCACATGCTGCTTGTCTTGCATCAAGTCAGAAATACGATAGACCATACTTTCAAGTGCAAATGTGCGGATCGCCATTTCGGCTAACTTATACTGAATAGCTCCAAAACTTGAAATAGGAACTTTAAACTGATGACGCTCATTGGCATATTTTATACCCGTTGTGATTCCCGCTTTTGCCCCTCCAAGGCTCATCACCCCGAGTTTGTAGCGCCCAACATTGAGGACGTTGAATGCGATCAAATGGCCTTTTCCAATTTCACCAAGCACATTTCCTACTGGCACTTTCACATTTTCAAAAAACACTTGACGAGTAGAAGATCCTTTTATGCCCAACTTATCCTCTTCTGCTCCAAGCGTTAGCCCTTCCATCGTTTTTTCAAGTATAAAACCCGTGAACTTCTCACCATCAATTTTTGCGAAAACAATAAATACATCTGCAAAGCCGGCATTGGAAATCCACATTTTTTGGCCATTGATAATGTAATGCTTACCATCGTCTGAAAGATCGGCACGAGATTTAGCTGCTAGGGCATCTGATCCTGAACCTGGCTCGGTCAGACAGTAGGCTGCTTTCCATTCTCCAGAAGCCAATTTGGGAAGATAATGCTTGCATTGTTCTTCTGTGCCGTAATATAAAATCGGCAACATCCCAATTCCTGTGTGAGCTGCCAACGTGGTAGTGAATCCTCCACCAAAAGCGCCTGATGTTTCAGAGATGATCGTGTTGGTATTGGTATCCATCAAGTTGCCGCCATACTCTTCAGGAATATGCGACCCTAATAAACCGAGCTCTCCAGCTTTGTTCATGAGTTCAACTTGATATTCCAACTTTCCGGCCTTCTCTCCTGCTTCTTTCACAAAGTCATTGACCATCTGTTGTACCATGAGCTGTTCTTCGTTGAAACTCTCTGGAATAAATATATCTTCAGGCAAGGCATCTTTAATAATGAATTCTCCACCTTTCAAGACTGATGTTTTATCTGCTGTATCTCCCATGTCTTATAGTTGATTGATGTTTGATGAATTTTTAGCGAATATTCGCTGGCAAATTTAAAGCCGTTTGTTTAAAGTGGCAATAGTTATGCCTTCTTATTTAGCGAATATTCGCTAAAAATTTTAAATTATAAACATTTAACCCCCATCTAAAGTTGTTTGAAGCCACTTTAGATCTCGCCTATCTTCCTTTAATTTGAACATCTTATATTTTCGTTAACACGATTCGTCTGCAATTACCCAACTTTTCTCAAAAAAAATTGGCTGCTTTGTAGATATTTCCGCTATTGCTTTCGTTAGAGTAATATCCGACGAAATTTTCTTTGAAAAACCAACCCTGCAAACCGACTGTCCTGCCCTGTATTTTTACTCGAATTGTCAGGACAAATATTTAATCACCCGCAAATTTTAAAAGCTTATGAAAAAATCTGGATGGGCCATTCTGGCCACCTTGGCATTTAACACCGTCTTCACTTTATTGCTTTTCAATTATCTGAAAAACGACTTTGACGCAGAAAAAAACAATTCCAATCCGCAAGTCCATTTTACGGGCTTCAAAGATCCCATTAACGTTAAGCCTTCTACCGACTTCTATGTCCCTCAAAATTTTGTGGAAACCTCTAAACTGGTCACAGATGCTGTCGTTAACATTACCGTTAAAAGCTCCTATGGATATGAACCGCTTTCTGGCGGCTCTGGAGTAATTGTTTCAAAGGATGGATACATCATCACCAACCACCATGTAGTAGATCATGGCGGTAAGGTGGAAGTCACTCTCGCCAACAAGCACAGCTATCGTGCAACAGTAGTTGGGAAAGACCCTACAACGGACCTTGCCCTTTTGAAAATAAGTGGGAAAAATCTTCCGACGCTCCGATATGCCAATTCAGATGATGTCGAAGTTGGACAATGGGTTCTTGCTGTTGGAAATCCATTCAACTTAACATCAACTGTTACTGCGGGCATTGTGAGCGCTAAAGGCCGCAACATAAATATCCTGCAAGGTTTGTATGCCATTGAGAGCTTTATTCAAACTGATGCAGTAGTGAATCCTGGCAATAGTGGTGGGGCACTTGTCAATATGAGAGGAGAATTGGTCGGCATCAATTCAGCTATAATGAGCGAATCAGGCGGCTATGAAGGCTATTCCTTTGCAATCCCTGCCAATTTGGTCAAAAAAATTATACGCGACTTACGTGAATATGGTGAGGTAAAGCGCGCTTTCCTTGGCATTAGAATTTTAGATGTCAATGAGGAAATTGCTGCTGACCTCAGGCTACCTGAAGTTTCTGGCATTTTGGTCCGTAGAGTCGATAATGGCAGCAGCGCTCAGAAAGCCGGTTTGGAGATGAATGATGTAATTGTAGCTGTTAATGGAAACCAAACCAATACTGTACCTGAGCTACAAGAACAAGTTGCCCGTTTCCGGCCTGGTGATGCCATTTCAGTTGATATAATCAGGAAAGGTGTCAAGATGCGAAAAGATGGGATTGTGCTGAAAGGGAGCGACGACCTTGACCTCAATAGGTGAAATCTATAAGCCCCTAAAAGCAAAAGCGCAATGCCGGAATCGGCATTGCGCTTTTGCTTTTAGGGTACGTTCCATTCATCAGCCTCCAATCGGTCCAATTTCAACACCTTCTGAATAAGCTACTTTTATATTGTGTTGGCTAAATGCTGCTTTAATAGCTCGATGAGACTCGAAAATACCTTCCCAATAATTGTCAGGCAATACAAAAGGACGAACTGCCAAAACGATATTATGGCTATCAAAAGTCTCAATCCCAATTTGAGGTTCAGGATCTTTCAGTACCAAAGGCAAAGATTTTAACGCTTCCAAAATCACCTCTTTTACTTTAGGAAAACTTTCCTCATAAGGCATAGTCACATTTAATTCCAATCGAATAGAACCTTTTACCGAAAAATTGATGATCGTATCTTCTGATACTTTTCCATTTGGGATAATCAATGTTTTGAGACCTGGTGTAGAGAGGATAGTACTGAAAATCTTGATGTCTTCTACTTTCCCAAACTTTCCATTTATCTCCACCATATCGCCTATCTTATAGGGTCGGAACACCATTATCAGAATTCCTGACGCAAGATTGGCCAAACTTCCCTGCAAGGCAAACGCCACTGCAAAACTTGCTGCCGCCAAAATGCCAACGATGGACGTCATTTCGAACCCAATAAAGCTGGCAGCAAATAATAATATTGCAATTTTTAAGGCTATTCCTGCAAACGATAGAAAGAAGCCACTGATTTCTGGGCTCAAGTTCGCCTTTTCAATCGTTATTTTGAACACAGCAATAACCCGCTTCACAATCCAGAATCCGACTACCAATACGATTACCGCCAGAAAGACCTTCGGTGCAAATGTGACACAAAAATCAATGAACTGATCCCAATATTTGGTGAGCTTATCTTGATCCATTCGGAAATAAGTTTTGAGTTGTTGAATTAGTGGATTTTGATAAACCCAGCAACCTAAACGTATTTAGAACATCACGCCGATGTGTATGATAATATTTGTGATAATACCTTTTGAGTCTACTACCGAACTGTAGTTTTTGGTAGCATCCGTAAATTGGCGCTGGTAGGCTACACCACCAACCAAAGCCGTTTCGCCGCCCAAGGAATACTCAACTCCTCCTCCAAATCCCCATGAAAGTGCGATGGGTATCACTTCCTTCTTAATATCAATTTGATCTTCTGAGAAACCAGTATATGAGATGGCTCCTCTAGCCTGCGATTTAAACCCTAATGTAAATACGGGCATTTCTGCATAATAACGTAAGTAGCCAAATTCTTTAGTTTTAAACTTCAAACCAAAAGGGATTTCAACATATTGCAAACTGTATTTTAGCTCTGTTCCGCCAGGAAAAGGCGCTGAAACACCAGCCGGCAAATCAGAACTTTGCCAAGTATCACTGAACTGCTCATATCGCAATGTTCCTCCACTATTAAATGCAAAACCAAGTCCTACCATTAGAGCATAATTCTCTCGAAAATAAAATTCTCCCCGCATACCCAATTTTAGCCCAAGATTCGTCCCATCACTATTGATTTTGTTGTCATCGGTTGACATGATCGAAAACATTGGACTGACTTGAAATCCCAATTGCAATTCTCCGTTTTGTGATAAAACAGTGGCATGGGCCACGAAGAAAAATGCAACTATTGCAACAATTTTTTTCATCTACTTTTGTTTTTGGATGACTATAATGATTCACTGTTCCATAGTTACATTGTCTCACAGTCAAAATTTGAAATGTAACCATGACACAATGAAGCAATGAAACCATTTATTTTTATGAACGCTAAAAACTCGTTATTTCTTCTCTTCCTTTTCTTTCTTTCTCTTCAAGCCTGCGAAAGCGACAAAGGTAAAGATATTCCAGACGTTTCAGATATTGAGGTAAATGTAGATTTGAAGCGATTTGACCAAGCGCTTTTTGCACTTGATACCAATGAAATAGAGACTGGCCTTGTCAAATTGGAAAGCGACTATGGTGAGTTTGCAGATTTGTTTTTTAATCAAATTCTGGGCTCAAAAGACCCAAGAATAGCGCCAGAAGGCCATAACCAATACGTAAAAGGATTTCTAACACATTCAAATGTTCGGAATCTATACGATACCTGCCAAATAGTTTATCCAAACCTTGGAGATATAGAAAAGGACTTTGAAGAAGCCTTCCGTTTTTACAAATACTATTTTCCATTCCAGCCACTTTCAGGAGAAGTAGTCACCTATCTCTCCGAATATACAATTGGTGGATTCCTATATGGCGACAATGCCATTGGTGTTGGCCTTGATTTTTATCTCGGCGGAGATTACCCATATCAAGACCACAATCCCGCCAACCCAAACTTTTCTCAATATCTCACCCGCACCTTCAACAAAGACCACTTGGTAATGAAGTCCGTAAAGCTTTTGGTACAGGACCTACTTGGTGGCACGAATGGAAGCAAATTGCTCGACTATATGATTCACAACGGCAAGGAGCTTTACATCCTTGACCTGCTTTTACCTTATGCCCCTGATAGCACCAAATTGGAATTTGCCCAAATCCAAGTGGATTGGGTTAATGAAAATGAATCGAATATTTGGGCCTATTTCATATCGGAGGACCTCCTTTATTCAACAGAAATAGGAAAATTTAGAAAATACATTGACTACAGTCCCAACTCCCCCGGCATGCCAGATGAAGCTCCTGGCCGCACTGCCAATTGGCTGGGCTGGCAAATTGTGAAAGCTTATATGGAACGGAATCCAGAAACTTCCATAGAAGAATTGATCGTTAATCGAGATGCCCAATCAATCATGGATGGTTCGAGGTATAAGCCGAGGCGCTAAGTCAAATTTCGATCATAGAATCAGATTCAAGTCATAGTTTTTATCGATTTGAATCATCAAAAACTATGATAAAAACAGATTTAAATCTGTTTTTATCATAGTTTTGTAAAATGATTTCTAGAACTCAAATAGACAAAATAAACGCTTGGATTGGTAAAGGAAAAGCCATTATCATTATTGGCCCCCGACAAGTCGGCAAAACAACCCTTGCTCATCAAATCATTTCAAAATCAAATGAGGATGCTCTATGGCTTACTGGGGATGATCCAAAAGTAAGATCGCAATTAGACAATATATCCCTCGCAAGATTAGAGGCTATCATTGCAAAACACTCAACCGTTGTAGTCGATGAAGCACAACGAATTGAGAATATTGGCCTTACGCTAAAACTTATAACTGACCACTTCAAAGAAGTCCAGTTGATCGTGACGGGGTCTTCCTCATTGGACATAGCTTCCAAAACGAAAGAATCATTAATGGGGCGAAAATTTGAATATCCCCTGTATCCGCTGTCCTTTGCCGAAATGGTAAATCACCATGGATTGATCAAAGAGCAATCACTGCTTGAACACCGACTCGTTTATGGATATTACCCAGAAGTAGTGGAAATGAACGATCAAGCCATTTCACAAAAAATTCTGAGCGAACTTTCTGATGGGCTGATGTATAAAGACCTTTTGACACTGGATCAGGTCAAAAAACCTTCATTGATAGTTAAACTGCTGCAAGCACTTGCACTTCAAGTAGGAAGCGAAGTTAAATATCGGGAATTAGGCGAAATAGTAGGAGCTGATCCATTGACAGTTGAAAAGTATATTGATCTATTAGAAAAGAGCTATGTCGTATTCCGGCTTTCATCATTGAGCCGAAACGTAAGGAATGAAATCAAAAAAGGGAAAAAAGTCTATTTCTATGACAATGGCATACGAAACGCCATCATAAAAAACTTTAACCCGATTGAAGCAAGACAAGACGTCGGAGCTTTATGGGAAAACTTCCTGATTGTGGAGAGACAGAAACATAATGTCTATTCTGAGTATTATTACAATGCTTTTTTCTGGCGCACAACCGCCCAACAGGAGATAGATTATATCGAAGAAAGCGGCGGTAAACTACATGCATTTGAGTTTAAATGGAATCCGAGAAAAAGAGGGCGGATACCTGTTACTTTTTTAAAAGCCTACCCAGATTCCGAAACGAAGATTGTAACCAAGGAAAACTTTGAAGAATTTTTAGGGTTGAATTTTCAACTCTAAATCATCACAATAATGGAAACTTTATTTAATACCATGAAAGCTTACCTCCTTCAACTATTTATTCTCTTTTCATTTAATCCAATTATTAGTGGACAATCCGACACATTGTATGTCAACAAAGTTCTTGAGCCTGCCAATAAAGATGATTACACACTTATTTTGACCCATGAATATGACAGTCAATTGAACAAATATAAAATTGTCATTTTTCATAAAAAAGGCCATAAATACATGGAAGGGTTTTCGGAACAACCAGATGCACAACATTTTGTTGGCGAAGTACTTCAATATTATTCATCAGGCGAAATTTGTTGCAGACTAAACTATCAATCACATAAAAAAGGTATACTTGAATTTTATTCAAAAAAAGGGTACAAAAATTATAGAACCAATTTTATTAATGACAAAAAAAACGGTGAAGTAAATTACTTTGACAACAATGAAAAAGTAGTAGCAACAGGGCTTTTTGTTGATGATGTATTTTACGAAGGAACTAAACCTTCGTGGTTTGCAAACCTAGGCGAATCTCCAATTAGCTTATTTTATGATTATAAAAACGGCGAACCCGTCAGCATTAGGAAGTATTATAAAAATGGAAAGATTGCTTGTGAAGGCACTCTCAAAAGTGAATTCAGACTCAATAAAGTTGTCTATTATTTTGAAAATGGAGATTCAATTGGAGAATGCACATATGGAGAAAAAAATGACCCAATTAATGGAGTGGATGTTGATTACCAAGACGATTTGGAACGAGGTTTTTTGGGAGACACCAAACCAGCTATATTAAAATCCATCAATTATTATAGTGATACTTTTAAAGAAAGCCAAATTTTCTTTGACAATAAAGGGAAGCGATTAGGCGAATGCAGTTTTAAAGGGAGCGAACCATACAATGGCAAATATTTAACAGAGTCACGTGGTCGTAAATTTAATAATAAAGAAAATAGAAGCTGGAAAACTTTATTTACTCTTAGTGAATGGAGAAAACATGGGCCTGCTACGGTTTTCGATAGCGAGTGGAGAGTCATTAAAATTGATAATTATGCAGATGATAAATTAGATGGTGAACAAATATTGTTCGACACTTTGGGAAACGAGATTTCCAGAGGAATATTTAGAGACGATAAACCATGGCAAGGTACATTACGCTTAGAAAAAACGCTTTGCGAATATTCGAGTGGGCAAAAAAACGGGAAATGTATTTTTTACAGCGACAGGGTTGTCAATGACAGCCCCTACATGGAGGCACAATACAATAATGACAAGCTGGAAGGCAAAGCACTTGGGCTTTATGATAAAACTGGAGAAATTATAGCAGAAGGTATTTATAGGGACAACCAACCTTTTGAGGGGGTTTTCATTGAATTTAAACATAGAATCATTTTACTTAACAAATATGACAACGGTGATAAAATAAGCGAAATACAGTTTCATGATAAATCATTAGAAAAGGAATGGAGGAATTCAAATAACCAATTGCTTGCTTCATCCGCATTGATCCCTGAACATGAAATAAATTTCTTAACTGGTAAAAAAATAAAATACGACATAAATACCGGAAAAGAATTAGCAATAGGATTTTATAAAAATAACAAACCATTTGAAGGATCATTTATTGAAGGGCGCAATTATGAAGAATACAAAAATGGGGTATTACATGGCAAACAACTCATAAAAAATAATAGAGGAGCAATACTCGAAATACACTTTTATGTCAACGGCTTAAAAAATGGGACATCAACCTACTTTGACGAAAATGAGAATTTAATAGCCAGTGGAGAATTCAGAAACGACCAATGTTTCAATGGAGACTTTTTGACTAAAAGCGGGATAATATCTTACAAAGAGGGTAAAAAGCATGGCAAGTTTACTAGTATAATAAACAATACAAAATCAGAAATAAATTATCAGGACGGGAAAAAAGAAGGGGAAGCAATATTTACTTATTGGATATTCAACCCTATAAGAGATACATTTTATTATCGTGGTATTTACAAAAATGACAAACCATTTGAGGGCGAATTTTTTGAAGATAAAAATATCAACAGGTACAAAAATGGGCAATTGGATGGACTCCAAGAACGCTATCCTTCAAAAATTGGATTTAAGAAAAAACTTGACGTAAACTACAAAGGTGGACAATTGCATGGAAAAACAACCTACTATTTATTTGATACTATGGTCGAGGGCGAATACAAAGAAAATAAAAAATACAAAGGATTTTTTAAAGATGAGACTAAAATAAATGAAGGGTTTGTACATTATCAAAACTTTGAAAAAACTACTGACAGCCTTTTCATATTATTCGATAGACACATATTATATAGAGACAAAAAACCTTATGAGGGATGTGATGGCTTAAATGGAAACAGTAGATATTCCGTATGCTATAATAAAGGTAAAATTGAAAAAATATTCACAATAGACAAAACAACTAAAAGTCCTGATACAATTGCTGTCACACATTTTTTTGATAAAAATGGATATGCTTTAAACAAACAAGGCATTAAAACAAAACAGATTAAGTACAAAAATCAATTTTCAAAAGGAATTGAAACACATTTAGATCCTGAAGGAAATGTAACGGGTAAAATAAAATTTAAAGACGGTATAATAACTAGTGGATGTATAGAAACCAGTTTTGATTTTATAAATGCCCGAGACTATACTTTTTGTCTAAAAAACGGAGCTGCAAGTTATTTTCTTAAAGTAGAAAACTGTGCATTTTATATTGAGTCTGGGTTGCATGAAAAATTGGACATTCCCTATCCCTTTCTTCCGCCAAACCAATACTTTTTTGACCTTGATCATTTAAACCAAACAATTAAATTTTATAGTGCTGAAACAAATGAGTTAGTATGTACAGTAAAAAAAGACGAAGGTGGGTTTATTGAAGGAATTAATATTAACAACAGATCGGACGGCAGCTATTATGTGACTCAATACAAAAATCGTCAATCAGTTAATGAAGGTTTATTCAGTTGGGGTGAAGTAAAACCAACAATACAAGAATGGTTGAAAAATTAAGATTTAATATCGATCTACTCACATTATAATATCCCCACTTCCCCTTCCTTCACATGGATCACGCGCAGGTCTTTAGCCCTTTCGGAAATATCGCCACTGGCATTTTCCAGACGTAAAACACCGCGGGGGCAAACTGCTGCACACACGCCGCAGCCGACGCAAGAAGCTCTGACTACATCTTGACCACGTTGGGCATAATGCCGAACGTCGATGCCCATTTCACAATAAGTAGAACAATTGCCACAAGAAATGCACTGCCCGCCATTTACCGTAATACGGAAGCGGGATTTGAATTTTTGTACAAGCCCCAGATACGCAGCTAAAGGGCAACCAAACCGACACCATACGCGATTGCCCATAAGTGGGTAAAAGCCTGTGCCTACAACACCTGCAAATGCACTACCTATCAGGAATCCATACCAACCACGCACAGAATCGCTACTGATAAATAATACATTGTACTCACCAGAAAAATAAGTGTACAAGACCATCCCAGTCATCACCACCGCAAATGCGAGCACGCCGTGAATAATCCATCGCTCATATTTCCAGGCTTTTAGACTTTTATCAGATAGCTGGCGAAATGGATCACCCATTGTTTCTGCGAGTCCACCACAGCCACACACCCAGGAGCAATACCATCTTTTCCCAAAAAAATAGGTGATCAGCGGGACACCCAAAACGGTGAGGGCAATACCCCAAACGAGCATAAATACGCCAAGGCCACCGCTATTTATCAGGCTATTTAAATTGAAATCAAAAAAGAAATCATAATCGAGCGGCCAGATATTTTTGAAGTCGAAATAAGGTTGGTTTAGCCGCACCAATATTTCCGGTAATATAAATGCGATGCAAGTCTGGAAAAACATGACCGAGCAGGTACGTACAATCTGGTATTTATTGTGGCGATATTTGGCCAACATACGCACGCCCATCACCAGCACGATCACTGTGTACAGCAGGCCATATAAAAACCATTGGCTGGCAGGGTTGCCGCTGAGTGCTTCACTTACTGGACTCACCATCGTAATCCATGGAGTCAAATAATGAGGCGACCAATAAAGAAGGATATAAAATCCAATCAGGTATACGCCAGTAAAAACACCTAACCAACCAGTCAGATCAGGAGAAGCTGAACGGTCACCAATGTTTCGTTTTTGTTTTTCATAAAATAAGACCAACCCAATAATCAATAATGCCATAGCGGCTGAAACGATTGGCCAAAAAAGATCACCATTTGAATAGAAATACCCATAAACCAAAACACCTATAATAGTAGCTCCAAGTAATATACCCCTCAATCCCACTTTTAACCCTCTTGTCAATGAACGGTGATAAATGTCGTTGTTCTTGATGCCAGGAACATCTACGAATTTGGGCAAGATGTAAATAAGCCCTCCAAATATTCCCAATCCAAATGTGAGTAAAAAGAACATCCAGGGATCATTGGACACCATCCCTGTACCGGATTTTTGTGTTGCTTGTAAAGTATAATCTTTGATATTCCAGTCACCTATTTTGAAATCCCATTCGCTTATGCCTTCAGGTATAGGCTGTTCATCCAATGATCGCTGCGCATTTTTTAAAACCATTTTATAATCAGCAACAAACAAAATATTGGATGCGTATTTCCGACCAATCATTCCAGCTGATTCAGCTTGCGCTAAAATTTCATTCTTGTGGTAATCAGAATTTGCATTTATACTGTCAGTTGTAAGAATATAACTGTCCAACCCCAGCATGGCTGTGAATACCAGCAATGCTATAATGAAAAGTGTTATGCCTAATTTTTGCAACATCCTATTTTAGTGATGAATGGTTAGCGGTGAAAAGTGAATTAAGCGGGTGTTCTTTTTAAAAAACTCAAAGCTCCGGCCAAGCCTCTTTTCTTTTTCAATTGCAATGCTTTCCCTGTTTGCTGATTGTAGATATTGACAATATCTTGTTCATATTCTTTATAAAATTCAGGGTCGAAATTGGCAATGCCTAAATTTTGTAATACTTCTTCGATATGCGATTTTTCTCTCAACCATTTATCGCACACCTCATGGCGATATCTAACACCCATCAGGTTGAAACCGAGAACAGCCCCGTTTGTGCTATCATACACAATACGGATGCTCTTTTTCCCTTTGCTATGTTCCCAATAGATGGAAGCGTGATTTTCTGGCGGACTTGTCAATACAGTACCATAGACTTGATATTCTATGTCAAAGAATTTAGCTGAATTGAACCAGATGCCTGGATTGTAAGCCGTTTTGTCGCCACAAATGGTATGGGCTACGGTCTCGCCCATCATGCGACCAACATACCAAACAGCTTCTATAGGGCGACGGCCCGACTGGGGATTGCTCATTTGAGCGCAATCACCTATAGCATAAACATCAGGGACACTTGTCTCCAAATAATTATTGACCAAAATGCCCTTATCTAATTTGATGTCGCCAAAACGAAGGAAGTCAATATTTGGACTGACACCAACGGTGAGGCCAACAAAACCACATGGTATTTTTTCACCCTGACTAGTCAAAACCATTTTCACCCGCCCATTCTTTTCTCCCCATATTTCTTTCAATTCAGTTTCCAAACGAAGGTCAATACCATGTTCCAAAATATGTCGATTTATCATGGCTGATTCTTCGGCAGGAAGCACAACGTCCCAAAAACTCTTCTCCCTCACCAAAAACGTAACTGGGATATGGCGGGAATGAAACATCTCGGCCATTTCAACCCCTATCAGCCCACCCCCTACTATTATGGCTTTTTTAAGACCTTGGCTGGAGTATTCCATTGCCTCAAGGTCTTGGTAATGATACAAGCCTTGTACACCATCGAGATCCTGGCCTGGCCATCCAAACTTATTCGATTTTGAACCACAAGCGACAATGAGTTTGTCATAGCTCATTTCCCGACGATCCTCAAAGTAGAGTTTCTTCTCTTTTGTATTCACCTTTTCCACAAATCCCCGCACTAACTCTATCCTGTTTTTTTTCCAAAACCAATCTTCATAAGGCTTTGTATCCTCAAATCGCTGATGCCCCATGTAAATGTACATCAGTGCAGTACGTGAGAAAAAGTGGTCAGTCTCGCCGGAAATTACCGATATGCGGTGATCGCTGAGCTTTCGAATATGGCGAGCCGCCGTAATCCCTGCTATTCCATTTCCAATAATAACTATATGCATTTGGCAAGATTTCGTTTTGCTGGGGTTAAGGTAGGGAAAAGACGCAAAGAATCAGGTGAAGTTTTAGGGAAAATCCTTTATTTATTGGAGCTGTCGCTGTCTTGACTGTTGTAGGCCAAAAAAGAAAGGAGAAAGGTACTAAAGGTATCCTTTCTCCTTCCGGAAAACAAATTTAAAAACTGAAGATGGCATAGAACCAACAATGCCCATGCCTATTAGCTAAGGGTTCTGATTCTCAACAGCTTATGTTTAGTGCCGGTATATTTTAACAAAATATTACGTTCAAACTTGGACGACACCTGTTCGGATTTGGACAGTATGTTCATATTTTCTAAGGATGGAGCACCTTTAGAAATCAAATCGATCAGACACTAAAAAACTAAAAGCCCCTTCCATGATTGAACCGTGGAAGGGGCTTTATAGAAAAAGTCTATTGTTGAATCAGCGCTTACTAATTCGCTGTGTCGTTATTATTTTATTGGAATGGTCGACTACCTGAACGAGGTACATACCATTTGACAGGCTGCTCACATCATAATGCTCATCTTTTTGAATATTTTCAAAAGATTTGAGCTTTCGGCCAACTAAGTTGAAAATAGAAATGGACTTTACCTCTTCTGCATTGTCAACACTTATGAAGTTAGTTGCCGGATTTGGATAAATGGAAATATTTGGTTTGGTCTTGAAAGTAATTTCTGAAGATTCAATCGCCTCACTGCCGTCAGGGTTTTGCTGTGCAGGTACAGTCAGCACAAATAAGGAAAAGAAGAAGGCTAGTAAGGTTATTTTCATATTGAAACTTTAAAAACAGAAACGAGCTGCAAATTAAACTCTAAGACAGAAAATTTCAAGCCAATGCTCATTTGTTTCACAATATTTAACAGTGTATGCACAATAAATAACAATTAGATTGTTCCTTAAACTGCTAAAGATGCCCGTTCCAATACGGCTTGGTAGTAATTTTCGTACTGGGGCAGGACATGCTGAATATCAAAACTTTCTGCCTGTTTGAGAGCATTTTCCCTGAACCGCTTCAAAATTTCATCGTCGCCTAAAATTGTAATAGCATTTTTTGCCATCCCCTCTACATCGCCTATTTTGTTAACAAATCCTGTCACTCCGTGGATATTTACTTCCGTCAAACCACCCGCATCAGAAGAAATGACAGGAACTTCACAAGCCATTGCCTCCAATGCAGCCAAACCGAAACTTTCATTTTCTGAAGGGATAATGAACAAATCTGATATGGCCAGCAATTCTTCCACGGCATCCTGCTTTCCTAAAAACCGAACCTCATGGCAAAGGCCGATTTCTCTGCAAAGATCTTCTGCATGACGCCGCTCAGGGCCATCGCCAATCAGCATTAATTTGCATGGTACTTTTTGATACACTTTTTGGAAAACGCGTATCACATCTTCCACCCTCTTCACTTTTCTAAAATTGGAGATATGGGTTAAAATACGCTCCCCTTCTGGAGCAATGGCTTTTTTAAAATGGTCTTTATCAATTTTCCTGAACCTTTCGAAGTCAACAAAATTGTAAATGACTTCAATATCATTTTCAATCTTGAATTTCGCTAAAGTTTTTTCTTTCAAAAAATTGGAAACAGCAGTAACACCATCAGATTTATTAATTGCAAATTCTACAACCGGCTTGAAAGCTGGGTTCTCTCCAACCAATGTTATATCTGTACCATGCAATGTCACGACCACAGGAATATAGCGTCCTTCCCGGAGCAATATCTTTTTGGCCATGTAGGCTACCGTTGCATGCGGGATGGCATAATGTACGTGCAAAAGGTCCAGATTCTCATATTTTACAACTTCTACCAGTTTACTAGCTAATGCAGTATCATAAGGGGGATACTCAAACAAAGGATAATCCTCTCCAGTGACTTCATGGTAAAAAACATTAGCGTGAAAAGTGGTAAGGCGTGCAGGACGACGGTATGTAATAAAATGAACTTCGTGCCCTTTGGCTGCCAATCCTAATCCAAGCTCTGTGGCCACTACACCACTTCCTCCAAATGTTGGATAACATACAATTCCTATTTTCATGTTCTGTCGGTGCTTTTCAATTTTCGGGGGATGGATCACAATGCTCCCCATACAATCATTCAGAGAAAACGGTTGACTATGCAAATGGTTGAAATATTAGCAATGCGTCAGATGTAATGCTGCCTCCTTCGAGCCAGCCGATTGGTTGACATTTGCAGGTTTCCTGAATTCAATAAAACAAAAATGGGGACTTGCAAATAATCACAAGTTCCCATTTTCTCTAGAAGTTGTTCAAAAATTATCACTTCGTCACCATCAATTTAGCATGGTAGGGTTTTCCATCAGCTACAACTTGAAGAATATACAAGCCTGACGGTTGATCACTTAGATCAAGCTGCTCTTTAAATGTTAGTGCATTGGTTTGCATTGATTCATATATTATTTGTCCACTGAGATTCAACACCCTAGCCTGAAATTCCATGGACTCTGTAAAACTAACATCCAGCGTAACCATACCGGAAGTTGGATTCGGATAGACAGAAATTTCTTCCACACCGTATACTTCATCCGCAGCCACTAAGAGACCAACTTCTATCTGAACCGTTTCATGGCATCCAGTCGCATCCGTTATGTCGACTGTATACGAGCCAATACCCAAGTCTTCAATTAAGCTAGTTTCTGCAGTTATTGTATCACCTGTGCTCCACTCGAAGAAATAAGGGCCGATGCCCGAAATAGGATCTATATTTATAGAACCTGTATCATCATTTTCGAGTGTGCCTCCAACCTCTACAATAGAACCGAATGATATTGGACATCCTGAAACATTTATATTGTCAAGATCCAACCAATAATCGCCTTGTCCCCATGTAGCAAGGAAGCGAACCATAATAGTCAAACCATCATAATCATCTAATAGAATCTGAATATTCGTCATGTCAGTCGTCGGAACGTGGCTTCCTTCGTGAATTGAAAAGATTGTTTCGAAAGTCTCTCCACAATCATCTGAAATTTGAAGCCTCAGGGTGTCTCCATTTAAGTTGGTGGCCGTTGTGCCATCAAAAAAGTTTACATACCTGTAATCAAACGATAGTGTATCTCCTGTATAGACAGGCCCAATGATTGGGGAATTAAGGAAGAACCCTGGATCGAAAGAATAGATATTATCTGAAATAACCCAGGTATCGTTATTATGGCTGAACGGCGCATAAATCCCAAACGGTTCATCCGTTGTCCAATCGTCAGGAATCAATCCATCTTCAAAATCTTCCCTGACCGGTTTGAGGAATGCATTCAAAAACTCTACTCGGAAAGTATCATTCGACATATCGCTATCTCCTTCCAACTCTGTCCATGCTTCTATCACATAAAGCCCGGGCTGTGAGAAATCCCATGTAGTTTCAAAAGCTATGTTTTGAGTGCTGTCATTTCCAACCACACCCGTGAACAATCCGTCCATTGGAATAGGAATATTTGCAGCAACACCGTTTACAGCAAAATAAAATTCGAAAAGCGTTTGAGGCAATTGACCAAAGTTGGTTAGGTCAACGTGGATCATTTCATCAGCTCCAAGGTTGCAGAAGTCGTTTGGATTTGGGGTGATATTGGTAACACCTACATCGACTAACCAACCTGTCTGGAACATGACGGGCCCAACGGGCTTGCTTATTTCGGTTCCACAATCCAATTCGATATAGACATTATACCAAGTGTTTTCCTCCAAACCCGTTAGGTTGACCGACGATTGGGTGACGGGTACTGAAATGACTGTCCCGGTACCAATCGTAAAGCCCATCGGGCCATACTCAATTGTATAATTGCCAAAAGCCCCAGGGAAAGAACTCCAAGAAACCATCGCATTGGTAGCATTTACATCGGATGCATTGAAATTAAGCGGGCCGGGGCAAGTTGGACAGGCAATAGTGGTATAAATATTCTCTCCTATTTGTGGAAATGGCCCATCAGAAAATATGGTAATCCCGTTCGGGTCAATGATATTGTACGTTACTTCATTTTCAAAAAAACCGGGGGCGTAATCAAACACCAACGGCAAATTACTGATAGCATCAAAATCAAAAAAGGCCTCATCACCTGTATTAAAGGTGAAATCAGTTGCATTCCCATTGTGGTTGATCGTCAATGTGGAACCGTTCCATCCATCCCCAAATGAGTCAAATAGCTCCAACTGATAAGTACAGGTATCGCCAGGCACAGCTGGTATATAATCGGTAGTGAATGAATAAGGGCCAAGTGGCATACTCACACTATCCACTCCACAAAATGAAGAAATGTAAACATCGTATTCAACACAAGCATTAAGGCTATCCAGAGCAATCGATGAGTTAATTACTTCTTCCACAACTCCTGCGCCTAAAGGAAAACCTGCCGGCCCATATTCTACTATGTAATAATCTGCTGGATTTACATTTGACCAATTCACGAAGGCTGAAGTATCTGTTACTTGAGTAATAAAAACAACATCCGGATCAGGCCCAGGACAATTTGGGCAGAAGCCCGGCTCATTGTATAATTCGCCTGGTGGGACTATAGATAGAGCCTGATAAATAACAATTCCGTCTGGGTTGAGCAGGTTGAAACTTGGCTCCGTTATGAAAGCTCCTTGTGTCCATTCTAAGATAACAGGCTGGCCATGTGTAACCTGAAAAGTAGAAGTTCCATTAGTTCCTGTTGGCAAAGTATGTGTCGTAACCACTCCATTGGAAGTAACCGTAAGAATATGGCCATTCCATCCATCTCCGAACGAATCGAACATTTGTACCGTATAAGTGCAAGTAGTCTGAGCTTTCAGCTCATTGGATGCAAAACAAATAAAAGTGAGCAAGCTTGCCAGAAATACTTTTAGGATGGTATTGGAAACACAGTGCGTAGAAGAAAATTTCATAGAAATCTTTTTATAAAAAACAGGTTGTAAGTACCAGAAAGAAATGGCTACATCCCCATTTTTGCAGAGTAAAACTATTTTTGTCAGAAGTTAGAAATGAATGAACGGCTAAATTAGATAAATTTATAGATTACAATTGATTTTAGAACAAGGCTATCAAAACTGGAATCTCATTTAGTCTGACAATTTGCAATTATCTAAACCATTCGGCCTTACTACTGTTTGGAATTCGTTAAAGTTCAGCGGATAGCACCGCATTCAAAACCAAGAGATTAAAGTTATACCATAGTTAATGGCGATATATTCAATAAATGATCTGGAAAAATTATCAGGCATCAAGTCGCATACTCTGCGTGCCTGGGAAGCTCGCTATGGTATTATACATCCCAAAAGAACACCTACCAATATCAGGTATTATGAGGACGAAGACCTTCAAATGATCCTCAATGTAGCACTTTTGAACAAGCAAGGATATCGGATTTCCAAGATTGCCGCCATGAGCAAAACTGACATTTGCCGTAAGGTGAGCGATGTATCTGAGGTGGAAATTGGATTTGATGCGGAGATGGACGTTTTGATCCTTGCCGTCATTGATATGGACGAGTACAAGTTTTCCAAAATCCTGGATAATCATATCAAACAATTAGGATTTGAGACTGCAATGCTTGAGGTGGTTTACCCTTTCTTGGAAAAATTGAGCCTGCTATGGCTCACTGGCTCAATCAAACCTGTACAAGAGAATTTTATCACGTTAACTATTCGCAACAAATTGATTGCAGCTATTGAAAATCTACCACCGATCGACGATTATAGCGCCACAAAATTCCTGATATACCTCCCAAAAGACGAACAGCAGGAAATCAGTCTGCTTTTCATGCAATACCTTATTAAAAGCCGAGGAAACTTGGTCATCAATCTGGGGCCCGGCATGTCACTTGAAGACTTAACAGATGCAAGTCATATTCATCATCCTGACTATATTTTCACCATTCTTTCGGAATCTTTCAACAAGTACCCGCTTTTACAATACATTGATCACTTAAAAGCTGCATCAGAAAACAGTACCCTGTTATTGACTGGCTACCTTATAGCCGCTCAATCGGAAAACATGCCCGACAATGTAAACTTCCTTCCGAGCCTTGGCGATGCAATTGAGTTTCTGGACAATCTTTGATCTTTTCAGCACTAAGCCTGATTGAAATTGCATAATTAAAGATGTGAGTCTTACAGCTTATTTCAATACTTTCATTAAATCTAAATTTAAACGCTCCATGAGAGAAAAAGCTTAGCAACGGCAAAACAGGTGGGTGCGAGAGCAGCATCGTGGGGTGGATTTGTTTTCTGCGCTGGCTTGATAAAAGTTTATCAAGGGCGATGGGAAAATGATTTTTTTCCTCTATTTTTTTATCGACTGAAAAAAATAGAGCCGCCGGAGGCAATGCTTGATAAAAGATCATAGACTTCTCAATTATTCACATCTGCTTCCTATGGTTTCAGTTTCCAAGTTGAGAACAGCAGAAGTGTTAAAAATGCGCCTTTACCGTTGCTGCCGCTCCTGTGCAATATTCGGATTAATCTCAATGGCTTTTTGAATATAAATATCCCCTTGCCCTGGCTGTCCAGCATTATGATAAGCCGTGCCAAGATTGAACAATGCATCGGCATCATTGGGCAGTAACTCAACCGCTTTAGCAAAATATTCAATGGCTTTTTGTGGTTGCCCACCTACACCATATACCACACCCAACAGCCTTACTGTTTCGTATTCGTCGGGGCGCATTTCGATTGCTTTTAGCAAATACTGAAGGGACTTGTTGAGATCACCCTTTTTCTCGCCAAAATAGCGACCCGCATCGCGGTAAGTTATACCCAGATTATTTTTTGCTTCTTCATAATTGGAATCGAGTAAAAGCGCCTGCTGGTAAGCCTGAATGGAAGCCTCATAATCCTGCAAATAATTGTATGCATTGCCCAACAACAAAAATGGATTCTTATACCCAGGATGTATTTTAAGGGCTTCTTGCAAATGTCCTACAGCCTCAGTGATCATTGCATTTTTCTTTGCCGCATTTTCAGGTTTCAGTGATTGGGCAATCAGTTCTCCACCAGAGGCATTGCGAAGTTTGGCGCTGTTGGGCACGGTTTCCACGTCGGTCAGGAACAGGGTATAGTTGTCTTTCCAAGCTGTGTTCCGCATAATCGTCAAAACTGAAAAAACAGCAACAACAACCAACAAAGCAATACCTGTTTTCTGAGGCACTTTTACCTGCTTGACCATGCGATGCGACAGTACAGCCAGCACCAATCCAAACCCGATAGACGGCATATACATAAACCGTTCACTCATGTTTGTACCAATGGGAAATAGAATATTCGACATCAAAAACAAGGTGCCGAGATAGAACAGGATACCGTAGCTAACGGGATCTTTTTTTGGCAAACGGACGAGCGCATACACACCCATAGCGACATACGCCAGCGTACTCAAGATGACCCGCCAATCGCTGAATGTCATCACTGCCACTGCCCGAGGATAGTAGTCGTGACTCAATGGATGCGGCACGAACATGAGCTCAATATAACGGCCTAATGTGTAAAAAATAGTAGCAAATTTTTCCCCCGCC
Organism: uncultured Saprospiraceae bacterium; assembly: GCA_942490835.1. Lineage (GTDB taxonomy): Bacteria > Bacteroidota > Bacteroidia > Chitinophagales > Saprospiraceae > UBA6168. The sequence continues at coordinate 64,930 of CALNYY010000086.1, read as the reverse complement.
GTGAAGTCTACATATTGATTGCCGACTAGCTTGAGGAAGGGGTTGTTCATCAATTCCCGTGGAGGTTCACCACCCAAAGTCCAGCCCAGCACACTGCCTCGGATCAACACAAAAACAATCGCCAGTAGCAGGAAAGGCAGGGTTTTCAAGAAAATATCTTTTGCTTTTGCTTTGGTAAAAAAATAGTAACTGAGTGGAATCACCGCCACAAAAGCAATGGCATTTTCTTTGGAAAAAAGGGCCAGAAAAAACAGCCCAGCTCCTACCAAATTGAGCATTGGTTTTTTCTCATAAAATGATTTCAGCGAAAAATACAACCCAGCCAAACTGCCGAGCAGGCTCAATATTTCATCCCGTCCTTTCACATTGGCGACTACCTCGGTATGGACTGGATGTGCCACAAACCAGAGGGTCGTGGCCAATGCGACAAATGCAGCATATTCGTTCCATGTACCCGGCATTTTTTTCGGGGAAAACAATTGCAAAAGCACCAAAAACAGCAGCACGCCCGTGAGGCCGTACAACAGCACATTAATGAAATGCCCGACAAATTTCACAGCATTCAACTCGCCGCCCTCATTGGGGTCGAACACCTCGTCGCCATCTTTGTCTTTGACGATCTCCCCTTTTTCATCTTTCTTTTTTGGAGAAAACAGTTCCACCTCCGCAGCATACATGATAGGTGTGAGCGGCCGATAACGACCTCCGGAAACGAGCGCCTCCTTTCCTTCCACTTTGAAAAATCCGCGGAAAGTATCATACTTCAGCAAGCTGGGAATGCCCGATAGCCCTTTTGTGGTGAATTCATTATCGTAAATAACAATCGCATCATCTACCGTATAGTTGTGGAGTAAGGTATTGAGGTAGAGCGCCACGCCAAGCGCAAAAATGATCCAGCACCAGCGGTTGGTGAAGTTGCTGTCGGTTGGTGCTTTACCAACTTTTGTGGGTTGTGCCTTTTTTCGTTTTGCCATAAGGTGTGAAAGTAAAAAGGCAAAAGTAAAAAGTAAAAAGTGAGGCCGTCTATACTTTTTACTTTTTACTTAAATCACTCCACTATCACCAGTTTCCCACCCACTCGCTGGTTCAAGTCTCCAGACTTGAACCACGCCGCCTACAACCTCACCAGCCGCCCACTTTTCAGCAGCACCTGCCCTTCCCATATTTCATAAAAATACAGTCCCGCTTGCAAGCCATCCAGCAGTATTGTATTCCAGCCTGTCTGCAAAGATTGCATTTTGTGCAGCTGGCCGATGGCATCATAGAGCACAATCTTGGAATTCTTTGGCAGATAATCGCTGATGATAATATTCACCCCTTCCGTACACGGATTGGGGAAGACATTGATGTCAATATTTTGGGCAACTTCATTTGATCCGACCGTGCCGAGTTCGAGGGTTCGGCAGAAGGTATCCTCACCAAACTGGTTGCTGACTGTGAGGCAGACTTCATAAATGCCCTGCTGGGAAAAGGTATACACTGGGCTGGTATCTTGACTCGTAGCATTGTCGCCGAAGTCCCAGTACCATTCGGCAGGCTCATAATAGCTCAGGTCGGTGAACTCCACTTTGAGGTAATCCATGCTGTCAGGCTGGACGTACCTGAATTTTGCAATGGGCAGATTGTCCAGTCCAAGTGTGTCACAGGGCGATCCGTCGAGGGGGCCGAGGCGGTAGTTGGGAGAGTGGGGCATGGTGAAGGCGTTATAGGTGGGAAGTTGGACACTGTGCTGCCTGACCTCACAGGCTACACCTTTTTTGTTTGGATATTCAATGGTATGCATGACGTTGACTCCATTGGGGCAGTTGATATATATCCTGCCATCTGGCCCCATTTGCATTAGGAAAAACGCTGTACTAAAGGGCGACTGGTATCCGTCATATTCAGCCACAACTACCTCGCTGGCAGCTATATCATCTGCCCAAGTATCGAACTGGTATATCTTTTCAACATCCGCTATGTAGAGAAATCTGGAATTGCTGGAAAAAGCAAGGCCACCACCAGGAAGGGTTTCGGGCAAGGGTAAAAAAGTTGCATCAGAGATACTGCCGTCACATCGGTCAAAATCAAAAAGATAGACCCCATCCGCTACATTGTATCTTGCCAACTTATTACCGTCAGATGAAAAAGTGATCAGCCCAGTACTTAGAGTAGAGGTGTTTTCGGGTTCAACTTGGACAATTGTATGGCCTTTTATTCCTTCAGGTGAAAGTAAAAAACGTTGATACCTGTTTTTAGACCTATCAGTATTCAGTATCCACCAGTCCCTTCCATTGGCATGTTTAGCAGCAGTTAAGGTACCAAACACGCCCTCGGCAAGGACTTCATTCTTTGATGTGACTTTACCCTGTCCTCCATTAGCATTGAGATCTATTTTGGTCATCAACATTGCCACTATAGCAACAGAGAAAGTATCATGAACCTCGGTGCTTTCATGAAACAGAATTAACGTATCAGTTTCTGGTTGATGGATAAAAACATGACATTGGGGAGCTCTATAACCGCCAATGTAGTTGCTCAAAGCAAAAGAACCTATGTTCAAACTGTCTCCTCCTTCAATATATTCATGATTCTTATTCGCGATTCTTATTCCATTGGTATAGAGCAACATATTGCCAAGTGAATCATAATAGCTTGCTAATGTGGTATTGATATTCATTTCCCGATCTTCTCTATATATGTATGGAGGCTCTTGATTGAAGTCGATTACTGTACCTCCAAAATCCTGGTTGGCATTGAAAGAATCATAGCCAGTCAGCCATACATAGTCATGGTTTTGAGAAATCACCGAAACCGCAAAAAAGCAAAACACAAAAGCCAGCAACGGCTTTTTCAAAAGGAAGGAATTGGTTTTCAAAAAGGTCATGCAGGAAAAAAGGTTTGGTCAAATTTAGGGAAGAAAAACCACAACTGATTAACGATTAAAAGATTACAGGATCAACGATTTAAGATTTATGTAATCAAAATTCTCAAATCGTTGATCTCTTAATCGTTAATCAAAACTATTGCTGAGGAGACAACACTTTTTACTTTTATCTTTCTACTTTTTACTTCTTTCACTCCATCTTCACAAACCGCTCTACCATCGCCTTTTGCCCAGCGGGCTGAATAAACACCGCATAAGTGCCACTCTCAAAAGCAGCTACATCGAAGGTGATTTGGTGCCAGCCTGCTTGTAGTTCCATTTCTTCAGACAGTAGCGAGTGACCTCCAAGGCTGATAATGCTCAACTTTACGCTGCCCTCTTCTGCTAAACTAAAACGAGCCGTTACGGCATTGCTGACTGGGTTTGGAGCAAGTAATAATTTGGGAGCAACAGTCAATCCATCATTGACAGGTAGCGATGGCATGTTGGGGGTAATATTAACCGTATAATCCTCCACTTCGCCAAGCACGAAATCTCCGCATGCTGCTGGATATTGACCCCGGCGCATACTCACCCGCATGCGGGTCTGGCCAAGCGCTGCACTGGCAGGGATGGTCACATTGGCAGTCTGGGCAGTGGTACCGTGAGCTTCCATGACCATTTCGCCCGGATCATCAAAATCAAAATCTTGGTTGAAGTCGATCCACACACGGATGTATTCATCAAATACTTCCCAACTGAAATCGGGTTCAACGGTCAAAACCATCGTTTCGCCCAATACTGCATTTGTGCTAATATTGATAAAGTTGCCGTACTGGTTTTTAAATGAAATATGATCAATACTACCAAACTGCACCCTCCTGATCCACTCATGCCAAGGCTGGCTCCCCTGTGACTTGCAATAAGTCCCGGGGGGTGGCGGCGGCGGAATATTGACCACCGTGAAAGTGCGGTTTACGGGAGTGGCAGCTTCGTACTGAGCGTTGCCTGATTGCTTTGCCCTGACAGTTACCACACCACTCGTGCCAGTCAAGGTGACCGTATTGCCACTGACCGTAGCTGGCCCCGATACAATTTCATAAGAAACTGGCAAGCCTGAACTGGCAGTCGCCGCCAGTGTAAATGGTGGCGAGGTTGTATTCTTGTCGGAAATGGCGGGGAAATCAATTGTTTGCGGTATCAAGCCAGATGAACCGATCACCACCGAATAATCCTCCACTTCGCCTACGGTAAATAGGTCGCAAGGCCCGGCATATTGATTACGTTGCATGCTCACCCGCATGCGGGTCTGGCCAAAAGCAGCATTCGTAGGAATGGTCACATTGGCACTGATAGCTCCAGTTCCATGTCCTTCCAGTATCATTTCGCCAGCGTCATTGAAATCAAAATCCTGATTATAATCAATCCATACACGGATGTATTCATCGTAAACCGTCCAGCTGAAAACAGGCGTAACAGTCAAGCCAACTGTCTGCCCTGGAGCAACAGTAGTTGAAATACTGGTAAAATTGCCATATTGATTTTTGCCGGAGGCATGATTAATTCCTCCAAATTCCACCTTACCAATCCATTCAATCCAAGGCTGTTGCCCCGATGAGCCGCAATATTCTGTGGACACTACATCCTCGGTCACTTGAAAAGACCTTTGTACTGGCGTTGCTGCTTCCCAATTACTGTCGCCAGATTGTGTTGCTCGCACCACGACCGTACCTTCTGTGCCGTTCAGCGTAATGATATTTCCGGCGATGCTCGCCGGACCCGACACAATTTCAAATGTAACATCCAATCCCGAAGAGGCAGATGCTGAAACATTGAAAGGTGCATCGGTGGTGAGTTTGTCTGGTATGGCTGGGAAATTAATTGTCTGCGGTTGCAAAGTGACAATATTGATTGCCCCCGGTGTCGGTGCCTGTGCTATCCATGACGTGGCAAGTGCATTGTCCAAAAAATGGTCGGTCAACTGGAGGGTCGGGCCATCGCCATCGGCCTCAGCTGGCCACGGTGATTCGTCGTCATAATGCACGCTGTCAATCACCTCTGCACTGGCATTTTTCAAAACCAACAGTTCATTGTTGTTGCTAAATTTAAAACCTGTCACCCCGTCACCAAAGCTACCCAAGAAGTTATTTACCGAAGGGTAAACCGCCACAAATTCGGCCTCTACTTCCACCAAGACCAAATAATCATTAGGCGGAATTACCGTACCATTCGGCATGGTAAACAATCCACCGTCCTCATCTTCCAGCGTCCAGCCTGAAAGATCAACGGTTTGGTTTTCAGGGTTGTAAAGTTCCAGCCAGTCACCGCTGTTGGGCGCATCAGGAGAATTGTAATTGATTTCATTAATGATCACATTTTCCACAGCCGTTCCGCTAAATATAAAATTGGCCACCAGCACCAGGTCGCCAGAAAGCATGACCGTACCAGTTGCATTGCCGCCCAAAGTACCCAATGACCAGCCATCAAAAACATAACCCGGAGCGGGAATCGCTTTCACCGGAATTTCAACGCCCCTAAAATATTCTCCCGACCAAGGCAAGTTAGCAGGAGTAAGGCTGAGCGTACTAAATTCAATCGTTCCGCCATTTGAAGGATTAGCCTGCAATGTCACATCCGCTGTCCCTGTCACTTCCGAAAAAGCGCCAACCACGTGCTGCCGCATATTAGCTGGGCGCTCATTAGCAAAACTCCGAAGCTTCTCCACATTGCCCGGCACAGGATTCCAGCCACTGCTCCACTTATCAAAATGCTGCTGATACTCGGGCGAATAGGTTGCCACAAATTCATCAATCCTTGCATTCACACGGTCAGATGCAAAAAGTACATTGAGGAAGTCGGCCGTGCGGTTGATGAAGTCGGTACGGAACTGTTCATTTTCCATTGGTTTTCTGAAAAACAGGGTCTTCCAATGAGGATTTGGCCAAAGGATTTGGGAATCGTCCAAAGATCGTGCAAGCGAATTGGGAGTAGCATCGCCTGTGTTCCAGGTATTTCCACCTGGTGTTATGCTAAACAGGCCAAATGTGAAATCCAGGTCAAATGTCATGAAATTCCATTTCCCATTATCTTTTGCTCGCCACCGGCGGTAGTTATTGCCGGGCCAGTCGCTGTTGTCGATGATGATATTCGCCACATAATAGTCGAGAAAATGAGGCAGGTTGACTTTTTGTGCGAATTGATCCAAGATTGCATCACTGGAAAAATCGCTGGTATTCAAAAAGTCGGACAACTCTTCCCAATTCTCATCCGAGCCTTCTTTTATTTCATCGTTGTCCAATAAATCAATCTCGTTGTCTTTCAATCCAAAATGCTGTGTCACATATGGGTCTTGCATATGCTCCCGTAGATTGTGAATGCCCCAATATTCACCATTTAGGTAAACAATGCTCGGCCGGAAACCTTGGTGATGCATGTCGGGCTGCTGGATGATGTTACCAACGTCGCTCAGATCTGCTGTCAAACTGGCCACCATTGCATCGCGGAACATGGTGATATTCCAATCTTGACCGGAATTGCGGAGCAAAAACCTTGGGTAATTGTCGAACTGCAGGTCGGGGAAAATGGAGTGGTTGAATTGGCCGCTGCCAAGGCCCGGCTTCGATTCTATTCGTAGCGATTTTTGGGGCAATGTGGCGCTGCCAGTCCCGTGTATTTCCGCCACTGCTGGTTCATTGAATGAGAGCGAGCCATCCGTTTCAAAGAATTCTACATTCACCGGGCGCTCCCAGTCTTCTTCAAAGTTTGGGTAAATGCCAGTTGCCGGATCAAAAAAATCGTCATTATTGAACGACAAGGCCACTACTGGGAACGTGTGGCTAACTTCAAATAGATAAGTGAAAGTCGCTGTTTTACTCGGATCCAAATTCGGTGCATATGCTTTCGCTCGGAGTGTGGTGGACTGGCTCACTGTTATTGCTGCCATATAGCTGTTGGAAGCGTCCGTTGGTTCGCTGCCATCCAGGGTGTAATAAATAGCTGCATTGGGAGTAGTAGAACTGAGTTCAACACTGAATGGGCTATTATAAAAACCCGCTGTAACAGATGCTTCAGGGGCTTCAGCCTGATCATTACCCTGGGAGGCTTCATTGGCAGCTCCCGGTGTAGGGTTGTTGAAAAACTGGAAATCCACACCTCCATCCGGCAGCCTCCCATACGACACATCCGAGTTTTGCTGGCCAAATGTCAACGCATCGATCTGGGTAGAACCATCGGAAGCAAAAAGTCCAATGTCTTCTCCACCTGCGCCAAGTTTCGGGTCAACGTGAAGCGGCCCTTGAGCGGGTTCGCCATCGAACCAAAGCAACAGATAACCGCCGGGGGCTATGGTTGTTTGCGAAGGATCGCTTGTAGGTATTTGCCATTTAGTTGGTTCGAGCAAATCGTCAGTGACGTACATTCCGCCAATGTCAACTGGCGTGGCACCGCCGTTATAGAGTTCGACCCAATCATCGAATCCGCCTTCCGAATCAGCGATAGTTGCTGAGTTGGAAGCCATGAATTCATTGATGAAAATCTCTTGTGAAAAGGTCTGTACAAGGGGTAGCAGTACTAGTAGAACTGCCATGAGTAGCGCATTCAGGTTCATGTGTTTTTGATTATAATAAACTGTAATACAAGGAATAATAGACCAGAAGTGAGATGCGTTCGCTGTGCAATTTTACAACAATTTGCCAGAAAAAAGAAATGAAAGATTGGCTTAAACACTATAAGCATTTGGCATTTTAAGATATATCAATAATCCTCTGTGGAACTTTGTGTCTTCTTTGCGAAACTCTGCGTAACAACCACTTGAGGTTATTCCAAAAGATTTCACAAGCAATTTCCACAGATCTGCCCAATAGTGAATACGACTTTAACTGAGAAATATCATTTTCCAAACCCCTTCCCCAAAAAACCAATTCCTTACCTTTGCGCCTTCCTTTTTCAGGATAAACTGCAATTGTCACTGAAAACTTCAAAAATGAGACTGTACAATAAGATCAACAACGACGAGCTGAAACAACGCATGCTCGAGAGTGACGAAAAGCGTGTCACTTTATCATTTTACCAATACGCCAACATCGAAGACCCAGAGCTTTTCCGCAACCAGTTTTTCCAATTGCTGGACGAAGTAGGTGTTTTTGGCCGAATCTATGTAGCTCAAGAAGGCGTGAACGGCCAAATTTCCGTACCGGAGAAAAACTTCAACACCTTCAAAGAAGCACTTTTCTCTGTTCCTTTCCTGAAAAATATTCGGCTCAATGTGGCCATCGAAGATGATGGAAAATCATTTTACAAGCTGAAAATAAAAGTCCGCAATAAGATTGTAGCCGATGGTCTCGACGATAAGAGCTTCGACGTGACCAAACGTGGCAAGCACCTCGATGCCAAATCGTACAATGAACTTACCGACGACCCCAACACCATCGTGGTGGATATGCGCAACCATTATGAGAGCGAGGTGGGTTATTTTGAAAATGCCATCCGCCCCGATGTAGTGACCTTCCGGGAGGCACTTCCCCTTGTGGAAGATATGCTGGCTGAAAAAAAAGACCAGAACATTGTCATGTACTGCACAGGGGGTATTCGCTGCGAAAAGGCCAGTGCGTATTACCTGCACAAAGGATTCGAAAATGTGTTTATGGTAGACGGCGGTATCATCGAATATGCCCGCCAGTGTGAGCAACAAGGCCTTCCCAATAAATTCCTCGGCAAAAACTTTGTGTTTGATGAGCGCCTCGGCGAAAGTATCAGCAACCAAGTCGTAGCCAAATGCCACCAGTGTGGCAGCCCCTGCGATGTCCATGTGAACTGCGCCAACGACGCCTGCCACCTATTATTCATCCAATGCGACGACTGCGCTGAAAAATATCATAGCTGCTGTTCCACCAAATGTTCCGATTTCTCCCAGTTACCCGAAGAGCAACAAAAAGAATTGCGAAAAACAGAAACCTTTAACGGGTCGAAATTTAGCAAAGGAAGATATAAGGCGTTTAAGGAAGGGCAGGGGCTGGAGATGGGTTAGCAGTAGGCAGTAGGCAGTTGGCAGAAAATAATTTTTCTATTTACAATTAACCGGTTCCGAGAGGGGGCGAATTAATTCGCCCCCTCTCGGAATCGGTTTCCATCCTGCCGGAACCGATCTATTCCCTTATCTTACGGCTTCAACTATATTGAAACATATTTGTCGTATGAAAAAAATCTACTCGTCGATAGCTAAATGCCTTTCTCTTCGATTCCGTTTTTCTGCACTCATTTTCCTTTGCATTTGGTTGGGCAATAATCAATTAAAGGGACAGAGCTTGTTCGAGATGGCCATTACCCTCGATTCGCTTTACAATAACCTGGAGCAGGACAAAACTGCTGCCGAGGCATTTTTTTCTGAGTTGAACAAGATGTACTTGCTGGACAAAGAAATAAAGCCCTCCAACATCAAGATCGATTTTACAGCCAACAGGTATATGTCAGAGAAGGTGAATATCGCCTTTCGGGAATTGAGCCTGCGCGACGATCAGGCCGTGGACGAAATAGCATTGTTTCAAAAAGAAAAAGACGATTTGTTTAAGAATGCGATTGCATTGGCAGAGGAATCCTGCAAGTCAAAAGTTTCACGATCTCGTGACGATAGGTCAGCCCCGAGAAATACCCAACCACAGCCTTGTCAACTGGAAAACGAAATTCGGCAATTGACACTGAACAGGAACATCGAGAGCCTGACTGCTTTGCGCAAAGTCAGTTCTGAGGATATTCGGACTTCCATCATCAACATAGAACGAAGAATCAACAAGATTGACCAGGATATAGAACGAAAAAAAGCAGAATCGGAGAGTGTATTCCAATTGAGTGCAGAAGCAGGAAGTGGCCTGCCATTTAATAATAGTGCAGCACTCGGCTCAGACCCATTGCCCCCGATCATTATTCAACAACAGGGAAGTGGTTCCCTGCAAAGCAGCATTATCGACGGTACTTCCAAATGGATTGCAGAACGCATGCGGGAAGAATTGAGTATTGCCTTTTTTGACCGATTTGAAAATTGGGTAGAAGGAGAAAATATCAAGATTCTTTTTCCAAATACTTTTTCAGCGCTGCGATCTTCTATCACTACTGATTACGCTTTGATGATCCAGATATTTAAAACGGCATTCGAAAAAGACCTCAAGCATTTGCCATTTAATTTATCGAATTTTTTGGAAGAAGAACTAGCCTACAAAGATACCTTAGCTAAAATTGACAACGATATATTACTTGCAACTACACGGATAAACGAAATCAACCGGCAATTAAATAAAATAACAGTTGAGCGGGAACAATTATCTGATGAGCTTTTTGATTTGGGCGAACAATTAACACAAGAGGAAAAAGGAAAAGATTTTGGAACGGATGTTTTTTATGAAATATATGACATTGGCCAAGATACTTTATTCCAAATAAATGACCGGAGGGAATTGCTTTTACAGGAATTAGAAAATGTAAAAAATATTTTAGCAAAAAGCGATGGATTAGCACAGGAAGCTTACAAGGTTTTAAAATATGTTTTATTCACCATTAAATCGATTCATTTATTGAGTGAAGGCCAGCATCCAACTACACTATTAAGTTATTTGAATCAGAATATCGATGAATTATTTCCGCAATCAGGAAATGTAAAACCTGCCTTGTTAATAATGGATGTTATTTCCAGAAGTATGATTTCTGTTGACCAAGAAAAAAATACCGTCTGGCTAAAAAGCAATGAATTTAAAAATTTAAAAAATAGTGCTCAATTGCGTGATTTTTATTTCGGGTTAATTTACCAAGAAATAAGGCAATCTCTAAGAAGGGAAAGAAGCGTATTGGAAGACGAATTAAATAGTATTGTGGAGGATGAAATAATAGCAAGCGAAACAGGCGAAAATGAAAAGTACAAAATATTAGAGGCACCATTTGTTGCCATTTCCCTGCTTGAAAAATACCGCTCTTCATCTTCCCCTAAAATGATTTTTTCAGACAAGCAATTATCAAGCATTTTTAGTGATAGTGAAATAGAAAACTTGAAGAATAGGACAGTCCCGATTTATGAAGAAATGAAAATACTGTCCCAGGAATCAAATATATCCATCGATTATTTTGATGCAGAAGAACTATTAATGCAGAAGCTTGATGGACTCGCAAATTCTCCCGAGATGGAAGCGTTGCTTGCACAACAAGTTGCGAAATTTCAAGAGGAATATCCAGAAGAAATTTGGGACGACTTTCGGCCTACTGGTTATTTAATTAATACACCTGAAATTTATACTATGCCCGCAGAAGCGATTGACTCTCTTTACGGCTACATGGATGGAGATTATGAAACAGTAGGGACTTTTTCCTTAGCAAAAAGAGATTCTGTTATAGAACTTTCAAAAAGAATGCTAACCGATTATTGGAATGAAGATATTCCATTTGAAAGTCCGCTAAAAACTGAAACCTATAATGCTGCTTTCGATTATATGACCGCCAATTTTTTATGGTTTTATTACGATGACAGGGATCGGGTGCTAAAAGATTCTATTAGAAACATTTTTACCGAAGCATTTGTGGGAGCAGCCAAAAGAGATAGTGCAAATGTTATTTCCGAGGCAATGGGATTGAACCAGCCCATCCAAAAATTAAATATTCAATTGCAGCGGCTGGATAATTCACAGTTGTTCATTGACAGTTTATTATTGAGGAATAAAAGAAATTTTGGTGATATCGTAAATGGGTTTATTCAGTTTGCAAACCGAATGGATTATATTCATTCTGAATTAAATCGTTTAAAAGAAAATGGAAATGCAAATATCGGCACTCAGGAGTTTGTTTTTTTAATGCGCAATTCATTGGATGCTTTGCATCAGGTTTATGAAATTGCATTGCCAAATGACAATACAACTTTAAATACAGTCCAAGGGCTTACCACAAATTTACTCGACGCATACGCCGCTGTATTGGAAAAAGATTTTGACGCCGTTGTGATGAATATAATTCCGGTAGCCGATTCGTTATTAGAATTGAGTTATCGGCAAAAAGTAAAAGAGCTTAAATCAAAAACGGATACGCTTCCCCAATCTGATATAATCGCTGCTACGCTTACCACTCCATATAATTTATCTAAGGCGCAAAAAAAACAATTAAAAAAGGCATTTAAAAGTCCTGTTTCCAGCCTGAAGAAAAATGAATGGGAATTAAGGCTCGACACTTTATTGGAGGAAAAGGAAAATAAAATCAGGAAAATGCACGAGATATTTAAATACGGTGCATTCTTGGCAGCAGTAGTGGAAAGTAAAGATGGCGAAGAAATAAAACGGGCTATTCAGGCAGTTGCGTTACCGGCAGGTAGCTATAGTATTAAACGCCGCACGTTTCGCAATATCAGCCTCAATTCTTATCCTGGGCTGACTGGCGGAATGGAGCTCGCCTCCAATACAAACAACAATTCATGGGCGCCCAATTTCGGATTTACAGCACCGATTGGATTGGGCGTAAGTTGGGGCTACCGCACCAAAATAAATGGATTTAAATATTACACCAATCAGGTCTATCGCAGACGGGTAGAAAAAGCTACTATCTCAGGGCGCAACCGATTTCTGTGTGGCCACTCTGGCACCATCTTTCTTCCACTGATCGACTTGGGCGCACTGGTGCTGTTCCGCCTCGACAACGACCAAGATGCACTTCCGGAAGAGGTGGGATTCCAACAAGTGTTTTCACCGGGCATCATGTATGCCCACGGGTTGCCCAATGTCCCGATTTCCATCATGGCTGGCATGCAGGTAAGTCCGCAACTCCGCTCCATCGATGATGAAAAAGCCAACTCCTTCCGTTTCAATGCTTCCATTGTGGTGGATCTGCCGATGGCCAATTTTTATACGAGGGCGAGGGCGAAGTGACGATATGATGGTTTGATGGTTTGATGGTTTGATGGTTTAGGGCAATTTTTGAAATTTAGGAATCCAATTCCTGATTACCATAACTTTTCGATTCATAATCTTTGAAATCCAGGAATCAGATTCCTGGATTTCAAAGATTATTTCATTTATCACCCCCTCACAAATCCCCCAACTGCGGCCTAACCAAAATATCTTCCACAATGGCAGAAGGGCTCATCGTCCAAGCTCTCCATACTGCGATGGCGATGTCATTGGCTTGCATGAGGCGACTTTCGGGCAAGTCCACCCGGTCCAACTGGCTGACCAGATGGCATCCATAAAAAGAAAGAATACGGGGTAATGGAGGGATAGGGGTTGGAGATGGAGTATGGATTAGTCATTAAGCTGCTAATTTCTTCTATGAAACTTTGGTAAATTGCTCGCTTCAATATCAAATCAATTCACATGCTCCATGAAAAAATTGCGTTTCTTCACCCTGTCTTCATTTTTGCTCTTTGCTCAAATTTTATTTGCCCAAGATCCCACCTTTTTCAATTATACCAACGGACAAGACGTCCATGACGTGGTGTTCGACGACGATTTTGCTTGGATAGCTACCACTGGTGGACTGGTGAAGTTCAATCTGGTGGAAAAGACCTCCATTTTTTTCAACCGTTCAAATTCCGGCCTGCCCATCAATCACATCAATGACATAGAATTGGATGAAAACGGTCTGCTCTGGCTTGGAACCTATATCGGCTTGGTGAGTTTTGATGGTACGTACTGGCAGCTCTATAACCCAATTTCGAGCAATCCTGAAGAACACCAGATGGCTATTTTGCAGGTTGAAATTTCGACCACAGGGGACTTCTGGTTACGTGCAGCCGGCGACAATTTGTGGAAATTCGATGGGCAAAATTGGACGAGTTACGACGAGGATGCGCTCTTTGGTGGGGATGTCGCCGACATCGATGTGAGGCCAGATGGTATGGTCTATGTTGGTTTGCAAACATTTGAGTTCGGCCTCTTTGCCTTCGATGGCATCACCGCTACTGAAATCAAATTGCCTGTTAGCAACTCTAACATTTCCTGGAAGGCCGATTTAAATGGAGATATTTGGTTTCTGTCTGACTCTCATTTTCTAGGCATCCCACTGGAAAGCGGAGGTTGGGATATTCAGGAACTGGATTTTTTCAGTGACAATTTCGTCCTTTCTGAGGAATTGGAAGTCTGGATGGCAGACTGGGATAGTCTAAATTTTCGCAACAGCAGCGGCGAGTGGGCAGCATATGACATACCTAATGCATCAGCTCCAGACGAGCTTTTTCTATCTCCCAACGATGGAGTCTGGCTGAACTATGAAACTACTTTGAACTGGTGGCATGATGGAGAGATCGAACCCGTGCCTACTTCCAATTCAGGCCTTCGCAGTAACCAAGTCATCCACTTAGCACTGGCAGGCGAGCAGACCATCTGGGCATCACACGGGTATTATTGGCATCCATACATCACTGCTTTTGAGTCACTTAGTCGTTTTTCGAATGGTGAATGGGAGCGGGTAGACCCCTCACATTTTGTTATCAATGCAATAGCTGGAGATGAAACTGGTAATGCATGGGTCGGAAGTTCTGAAAAGTTATTGCGCTACAACAATAATGGTTTCGAAGTCATTACAGGTACAGGCTTGAACTTTGACAACATCCACGCCGTGACAGTAGCTCCATCCACCCAAGAAGTTTGGCTTGGCGGCATGGACGGAAAAATTGCCCGTTACGACGGCAGCAACTTCGAGTTGTTCGATACACCATATATAGGCGAAACCATCGTGGACATCGAAGTTGATCCAGATGGGAAAGTCTGGGTTGTCCCCTACAACTCCTTGAGCATCTCATTCATGGAAAATGGAGTGTGGACTACCTTCGTCTCAGCAGAGTTGAATTTGCCTGAAGTTTACTGGCCCACACAGCTCGAGATTTCACCGACAGGGGAGGTTTGGTTCGCTGTAGAAGGGGGCTTGACGAAATACAATGGAGAAGAATGGCAGTCGTGGTCATACCCTATGAACTCCACCAATTACTTAGTGAATATTGTCAGTGCCATTACCTTTAGTCAAGACAGTTCAGTATGGCTTGGCTATTTCCACAACACCTGTTTTTATCCAAATGTGAACCTGGGGCTTACAAAAATCAAGGAAGATATTTGGACGAACTACTGGTTTCTCTCCACTGGGCTGCCGTATCCGAACATAACTTCTTTAGAAAGCGATACTTACGGGAATATTTGGGTTGGATTGCAGGAGGCAGGTGTTGCAATATTCAACGAGAATGGGCCACTTGTGCATACAGATGAAGAAGTGGCAGGCATCCAACTAAAAGTAGGGCATATTGAAATTTTTCCTAATCCAGCTTCATCAGGAGCAACTGTCCAATTCGGAATTACACAACATTCTGAGGTAATGATTGATATTTTTTCTATGAATGGCACGTTGGTTCGGAGTGAGAGCCTGGGCAACTATGGAATAGGTGAGCACACTAAAAAACTGGATACCGCCGACCTCGCTCAGGGTATTTATTTGGTCGGCGTGAAAACGATTGAGGGATTGGTTTTTGAAAAACTGGTTGTTAAATAATGGAACAGTATATTGACTTCATCCTGTATGCGCTACAAATCCCCCAACTGCGGTCTAACCACAATATCTTCCACCACAGCAGAAGGGCTCATCGTCCAGGCGCTCCATACTGCTATAGCAATGTCGTTGGCCTGCATGAGGCGGCTTTCGGGCAAGTCCACCCCAGCCCAACTGGCCGACCAGGTGGCGCCGGGCATGATTGAGGTGACCTTGATGCCCTTGTCTTTCATTTCTTCTCGCAGTACTTTGGAAAAGCCATACAAGGCAAATTTGGCAATGCTATAAGAACCACCATTTGGGTAAGCGATCAGGCTGGCAATGGAGCACATATTAAAAATGTGGCCACTGCCTTTTTTTATCATAGAAGGAAGTAATGCCCGGGTCAGGTGGTATGCGCTATACAGGTTGGTCTCGATCATTTGTTCGAGGGCGCCATCTCCTTCCTGACTTATTTCACCGGGAATAAAAAGCCCTGCATTATTGACGAGCACATCAAATTCCGACCAATTTCCTTTTACAAAATCAGCAAATGCAAGCACCTCTGCCTTCTGCCGCATATCTGCGACTCTGGTGAGTACCTCTATTTCAGGGTACTTTGACTGGAATTCATTTTTGAAATCAGCTAAATCACTTTCGCTTCGAGAGCAAACAGCAAGTCCGAAACCATTCTCAGCGAATTTTTCGGCGATAGCCCTGCCTATTCCTTTAGTTGCGCCTGTTATTATAATTTTCATGGATAGAAGTAAAAGGTAAAAAGTGTATTTCAAGTTTTCGATTCCCACTCCCTTAGCCCCTCAATCCCCAGTAGGGGAATCCAACCCACATCGTAATTTTGATATACACCCAAGGTAAAAAGGCAAAAGTAATGGGCATAACCACTTTTTACTTTTGCCTTTTTACCTTTTACTTAACTGAAGAAAAACACCACTCCAGAAACTCGGGCATCACCTGCCCCCATGTTGTGGGGTTATGGTGGCCGCCTTCTACTTCTCGATAGTGGATGTCAGCATCTGAATAGCCTTTGTTCTTTAGCTCTGCAATAAGGTCAAGCGTGTCGTCGATGGAATCAATGACTCCATTATTATTTCGATCGGCTTTTTCGTCCAACGTTCCTGTTTGAAACCAAAAACGTAGGCCGGGGCGGATTTCATCTTCCTGAACAATTTCATGCATGATCCGGTGTGCATCCGGGTCTCCTTCTACAAATTCAGAATGCCTCCACCAGAGTGAACCAGAAAAAACACCAACACTCCCAAAATGCTGGGGATAGTTCCATACAATATCCAATGCTGAAAGCCCTCCCAAAGAAAAACCGCCAAATGTTACTTTCTCAGGATTTGTTTCACATGGATAGTTTTTCCAAAGAAATGGCAGTAATTCCGTTGCAATAAACTTGGCATATCTCCCAGCCAGGCTTCCCCTTCCTTTATAATCGGGTTGACCAGCTGTTCCATATTCATGCATGCGATTGGCTGCATGGATCGCTACAACAATAATTGGTGGTATTTTTTTTCCAAAAAATAAACGATGAAGCGTCTTGGCAAGCTGCACCCGCAGCATATCCTGCCCATCATTGAGCAGTAACAATGGGAGCTTCATATTCTCCATAGCATCAAAGCCAGGAGGCAAATACACGTCTATTTTAAATTTTGTGCTAAGAAATTTTGAACCGAACTTGGTTATTTCATGAAGCGTGATCCCATCTCTTACATGTGTGGTCATTTTATGGGATAGCG
Source organism: uncultured Saprospiraceae bacterium (assembly GCA_942490835.1). Classification (GTDB taxonomy): domain Bacteria; phylum Bacteroidota; class Bacteroidia; order Chitinophagales; family Saprospiraceae; genus UBA6168. The sequence goes on along the minus strand of CALNYY010000086.1, from coordinate 47,854 downwards.
TTTCTCCCGTATTTCCTACATCCTGTGCTTCGGTCATATGATTCTTAAAAAGCAGTTCATTAAAGCTTGTCTTTTTCGTAATAGTCATACAAGCATCTTGCCGCCCGTTTGCGTATTTAGGTGTTCAATTTTTGGAGCAAAGAAATAATTGTACCTGAAAATAAATCCCTGAAATTATTTGCAGTTCACAAATCAATGTACCTTTGCCCCTCGTTTATTCAAACGAACTACACCCTTCAAATTGGCAATCTATATACAAGGCAGGCAAATGTAGTGAAATCCCTTTTCCTGTCCTTCTTTCATTCATTTTAGACTACACATAAAATTCAAAACATAATGAAGAAAATAGGCATCCTATTCGGAAAAGAAAGAACTTTTCCAAAAGCATTCGTTGAGCGCATCAACTCCAAAGCCGTAAAAGGCATCACTGCTGAATTCGTAAATGTAGAGGAAGTGATGATGAATCGCTCTTCTGGCTATGCCGTCATTTTTGACCGTATCTCTCAAGACGTCCCTTTTTACAGGGCTTATTTGAAAAATGCTGCCGCTACCGGTACTGCCGTTATCAATAATCCATTTTGGTGGAGTGCCGATGAAAAATTTTTCAACAACGTATTGGCGGAACAATTGGGTGTACCTGTTCCTAAAACCGTTCTCCTTCCGAGTAAAGATCATCCAGTCGACACTTCTTCTGAAAGCTTTTCCAACCTAAAATTTCCAATGGAATGGGAAAAAATGACCGACTATCTTGGCGGTTTTCCTGCATTTATGAAACCTCATGCTGGCGGTGGCTGGAAGAGTGTTTACAAAGTGGAAAGTTGGGAGGAAGTTTTTGAAGCCTATCATGAGACCGAACAACTGGTGATGATGTTCCAGGAGGCTATTGAGTTTGAAAGTTATTTCCGTTGCTACTGCATCGGCCGCAAGTATATTCACATCATGGATTATGAGCCACGCAACCCACATCATTTGCGCTATGTAGCCGATCATAAACCATCAAAGGAATTGGTAGCCACCATGACTGATTATGTACTCAGGCTCTGCAATGGCCTCGGGTACGATTTCAATACGGTAGAATTTGCAGTAAAAGATGGCATCCCTTATGCTATTGATTTTTGCAACCCTGCCCCCGATGCAGATGTTGCTTCGGTAGGCAAGGAAAACTTTGAGTGGGTGGTAGAAAATGCAGCGAATTATGCGATAGAAAGGGCCCAGGCTCATAAAGACGGTCAGCATAACCTGACTTGGGGAACGTTCATGGGTAGCAGCATAAAAGGCCAGATGCCTAAACCACCTACTAAAAGCAAGAAAAAATAATGGCCAGTGGCTGAACGGTTTTGGTATCACAACCTAACCTGGCCTCAGTCATTTAACCATTTTTTATATGGATAAGACACCTGTAAAACTGGCGATTCTGGATATGTATGAAGGTACACGAAACCTCGGTATGCAAAACATCCAAGATATTGTCAAAGAATTTTCCCATTACTTAGAATACGAAGTGTTCGATGTCAGGAGTAAGGTAAGAGTTCCCAGTCTTGAGTTCGATATTTTCATCTTTTCGGGCGGCCCCGGCAATCCACTTGTTGGAGACGAAAGCTGGTTGGAACCGTTTCACAACCTGATTGATGAAATTTGGCAACACAATAAGTATGGGTATGGCAGCAAGAAATATTGCTTTTTTATTTGCCACTCGTTTCAAATGGCCTGCCACCACTTTGGCCTCGGCAATATTCAGCGCAGGCGCAAAATGTCTTTTGGCACTTTCCCTGTACACAAAACTGAAGATGGCCAAAAAGAATGGTTGTTCCGAGCACTTGAAGACCCATTCTGGGTCGCTGATTTTCGGGAGTACCAGGTTGTGGAGCCCAACTTCGAAAAGATGGAAGAAATCGGAGCAAAACTATTGCTGATAGAAATGGAGAGAGAAGAAGCAGGCCTGCACCGCGCCATGATGGCCGTTCGATTTTCTGATGAAATGATCGGTACACAATTTCACCCCGAAGCAGATCCAGGAGGGATGCGCGGTTATTTTACAGAAAATGAACGCATGGTAGCCATTATAGAAGAGTATGGAAAAAATAGGTTGGCCACCATGGTTAAAGATCTCAATCATCCTGAAAAGATTGAAAAAACACATAAAATCGTGCTCCCTTTCTTCTTGCACAAAGCCATTCAAGGAGTAAGGGAAAACAATATGCAATTGGCATGAATCAAAAGTTGGCGTTGAAATGAGATACATTTTTCCACTTAATTCAACGCCAACTTTCATCGAACACCTCACCAATGATCTCCCACTTAAGAAGTGCATTCAACGCCAATTTTAAAGAAGCAAACTATCAGGCTTTCTTGGAAGATATTGAAAAAAGCGTGAATCACCGCGCACCGTTCAAGATCGCAGAAACCCCAGTTTTCATTCCTAAGTACCTGACTGATCAGCTTTTACAAGCCTGTGACGAACTAACGGAGGTGCTTTGCCGTCCCGATTTCAAACAAATGTCGCAGGACACTATTTTGCCCGATCATTTTGTGCCCAACGAAACAGATCATACAGCCTTTCTTTCTGTTGACTTCGGCATTTGTGAAGATGAAGAAGGCAATCTTTCTCCTCAGCTCATCGAAATCCAGGGCTTCCCTTCCTTGTTTTTTTATCAGCATTTGTGCGCCATGGCTTATCGCCGGCATTTTGATATTCCTGACAGCATGAACCATCTGTTCGGTGGCCTTACCGCTGAATCGTATTCAGAACTGTTAAAAGGGATCATCATTGGCGACGCTCATCCTGAAAATGTAGTACTGATAGACATAGAGCCAGAAAAACAAAATACACAAATTGATTTTTGGGCCACTAAAAAAGAGTTGGGAATAGAAGTGCTATGTGTGAGTGATTTGAAAGTCGAAGGAAAAGATGTTTTTTATATTGGCAAAAATGGAAGGAAAATAGGTGTGGAACGGATTTACAACCGTGTCATTTTTGATGAGCTCTTGCGCCGTCCCGACCTGAAAAGGGAATTTTATTTTCCTAATGACCATAATGTCCAATGGGTTGGCCATCCTCACTGGTTTGTACGGATCAGCAAACATACGCTTCCTTTGTTCAACAGCTCTTTTGTACCAGATTCACACTATCTGCATGAAACAGTCATCCCTGATGATCTGTCAAATTTTGTGCTGAAACCTTTGTATTCCTTTTCTGGTCAGGGCGTCCTCATCAACCCAACTCACACCGATATAGACGCTATACCTGCTGACCAACGCAGTCATTATATTTTACAGAAAAAGGTGAAATATGCACCTATCATTCAGACACTTGATGAGCCTGCAAAAGCAGAAGTACGCCTTATGATGGCCTGGGAAAAGGATAAACCAAGACCTCAGGTGCTCACGAGTCTAGTAAGATTGAGCAAAGGTGAAATGGTCGGTGTGCGGTACAATTTGGGCAAAACATGGGTCGGAGGAAGCATCGCTTTTTTTGAAATGTAAAGCCAATGTTTCAAGCATGTCTTTTTGCTACTTTTGCGAAAATTTTCTCTAAGAGGCTGTATTAGAACCTAAAGGTTCATATACACGATTTTTAATAATAAAATAAAAAGCAAGTAGGCCGATAGCATACCAACGATCGGCAGATACCGTCAACATGACACTACTGATAATATTTTTTGTTGTATCCATTTTTTTTTCTTTCCTATGTTCAATCTGGGAAGCGGTTCTTTTAAGTATTACTCCTTCTTTCGTTAACCGCGAAGTCGAAGAAGGCACCAATCTTGGGAAATCCCTTAAGCAGTTCAAAGCAGATATTGACAGGCCTTTATCCGCAATTCTCACTTTGAATACCATCGCTCATACTTTAGGTGCTATTGGAGTTGGAAAACAAGCTGGCGAAGTATTCGATGCATCTCATTCTTATTCTATATTAGGTTTAAATATTTCGGTGGAATCAATAATCGCTGTTTTTATGACACTGGCCATTTTGATTCTTTCGGAAATAATCCCTAAAACTTTGGGGGCCAATTATTGGAGGAACCTGGCCGGATTTACAGTAAAATCTCTAAAATTCATTATTTTCATTTTGACGCCGTTGATATGGGTAAGTATGCTTATTACCAAAAACCTCAAATCAAAAGATGTAAAAAGTGTTTTCTCCCGTGCTGATTTTTTGGCCATGGCAAGTTTGGGTAAAAAGAGCGGTGCGCTTAAAGAAAATGAATCGGCGATCATCGAAAACCTGCTCCACCTGAACAAGCTAAAAGCAAAGGACATCATGACCCCCCGTACTATGATGTTCATGGCAGACGAGAATATGACGCTGGAAGAATTTTATGAATCGAGGAGTTCGATGCCACCCTTTTCACGCATTCCGATTTATAATGAAAACAGTGACCATATCACGGGCTTTATTCTGAAAAACGAAGTCCTTACAGGTATTCTTGAAGACAGGGCTAATGATAAACTATCCACTATCAGGCGTCAATTGGCTATTATCAACGACAATAAAGAACTACATCAGCTTTTTGAATTCCTATCCAAAAACCGATCGCATATTGCCGCCGTGTCGGATGAATATGGTGGTATAATTGGATTGGTTACTTTGGAAGATCTTTTTGAAACGATCCTTGGCTTTGAGATCATGGATGAGTCAGATCGAATTGCAGACCTTCAACTCTATGCCCGCAAAAAATGGGAAGAAAGAGCCAAGAAAATAGGATTGCTGGAAGAGCCAACGGATGAGGATTGATTCAAATATTAATATAGCATTACAAAGGAAATGGCTCTGCAATTATCTTGCAGAGCCATTTTTTTATTTGAAGATGCCATCTTAAATTTGGTCAAATATTTAGCTTATGAAAACGACTATTCTCTCCACTTGTGTGGCAGTCTGCCTATTCTCTATTTTCTCCATTGGGCAAACAAACCTCGAGCTTATTTCCAATTTCACCATTAACGATGCCCAACTCAATGACATTTGGGGCTATGCCGCACCAGATGGAAAAGAGTATGCCCTTGTCTGCGGGGAGTTTGGAATTCACATCATTGATGTCAGTGAACCAGGTTCACCAAAGTTAGTTGACTCAGTGGGTGACAGTCAGAACCCTCGGTGGCTGGATGTAAAAACCTGGAACAATTTCGCATACGCCGTCACTCAATCAACTTACGGCATGATGGTAATCGACCTTTCCAATCTGCCTAATCCTGTTGAATTTGATTACTGGAAAAATGAGGACGACCCTGACAATATTTTCTCTTGGGCCCACAATATCTGGATAGACGAATTTGGATATGGCTACCTTGCTATCAATAATTTGGTTTCTCACGGAATGGCAATTTTGGATTTTAATGAAAATCCATGGAATCCAGCTTATATCGGGAGCACAAGTTTTGGATCTGCCCACGATGTCTTTGTGGAAAACAACATCATGTATGCCGCTGAGGGAAGTAACCTTACAGTCAGCATTTCAGATGTTACGGATAAAAATTCCCCAGCTCTTTTAAGCACTCTTGAAATTCCGGGCGGGTACGCCCATAGTGTCTGGGCAACCGCTGAAGGGGAAACGTTATTTGCGGCGGATGAAAAGCCATACTCTCCCATCTCTTCCTTTGACATCTCCGACCTTGATGATATAAAACTGCTAGATGTATTTACCATGCCAAGGCGGGATGGCATACAATCCATTCCACATAATTTGTACGAAAAAGACGGATACCTGATCGTCAGTCATTATGTGGACGGTATCCTCATTCTTGATGCACACAAGCCCGACAACCTAGTTCTTGTTGGCCAATACGATACCAGTAATAAATGTGAAGGGTACAATGGAGTTTTCGGAGTTTATCCATTTCTGCCATCTGGTTTGATAATCGCATCTGACAGATCAAACGGCCTTTTTGTCTTCCAGCCAAACTATCAGCGCGCCTGCTATTTGGAAGGAACAATAACTGATGCAATAACTGGAATGCCAATAATTGGAGCTTCGATTGAAATCTTATCTGATGATATAAACGACGGAGAGTCTGATGTTTTGGGTCAGTTCAAAACCGGACAGTTATCGTCCGGCACTTTCGATGTTTTAATTAAAAAGAACGGGTACTTTGACAAAGTCGTATCTACTGAATTAAAACGTGCAGAAACTACTGAATTGGAAGTGGAGATGAACTCGCTGGCTTACCCCATAGCTATAAAAGTCATTGATAAAAGTAAAAACTTATCGATACCTTTTGCTTCAATCATGATCGAGCAAGCAGACTCGAATGCCTATTTCATTACGGATCAAAACGGTTATCTGGAAATACCATTTACTCTACAAGGGGATTATCTAATTCATGCTGGTAAATGGGGCTGGAATCAAAATTCAAGCGCTGGTCAGGGACTTAGTTCTGACGGAGTTCTCACAATCGAACTCGAAAAAGGGTATGCAGATAATTTCGTTTTTGATCTGGGTTGGAAAGTGTACGGTGAAGTAGATGATGGGGAATGGGAAAGGGGGATTCCTAATGATCTCCCATCTACCCCATGCCGCGTGAAGACACCAAGTTTTGATGATGAAAATGATGAAGGGAACTATTGCTTTGCAACTGGCTTGAATGCAAATTATTATGTGCATGACTGGGGCACTGTATCCTATTTCTTCAACGAAGTTAAAAATGGTAATACTTGGATTGTTTCCCCGAAAATGGAATTGTCAAAGGAATATGTTCGGCCACAATTATCCTATTCCACTTGGTTCTTGACAGGGAGTAGACTTGTTCAGGTTATCAATGAAGACTCTGTCCTTGTTTACGACACCATTCCACCCAATGACTCCCTCAATATTTTTATTGATAATGGAAAAGAAAAAATCCTACTTGAATCAATTGCCTCGTCCCATGAATGGGAACATTCCCAGTTTTTTGAACTAAAAGAAATCATTGAACTTACAAACGAAATGAGCATCATCGTTCAAACTTCAGATACTGAAGAAAATCCAAATCTTGTAGAAGCTGCTTTTGACAATCTCAAAATTGTGGAGGGGTTATCTGATGACGATCTATTCTATTCCGATAACAATATTAACTGGAAATTTTACCCAAACCCTTTTTCCAACCACTTTTCCATAGAATATATCATAGATATAGATTTCGAATCGGCAAAGCTTCATTGCTTTAATGCTGTAGGCATTGAAATCGAACAACTCAAGCTAACCAAAAAAATAGGCAAGATTGACATGCTACCAGAATGGCCGAATGGAATGTATTTTTTGAACTTTAAGGTTGACGGCAAAACCAGTGAGACATTTAAGGTGGTAAAACAAAATTAATCCTCAATCACAAATCCCATTTTCCTCAAATCCTCCCAAAAAGAAGGATAGGACTTTTCCACAACATCTGGTTCATCGATTTTTATTTCACCAAAAAGCGCCAATGGCGCAAATGCCATGGCCATTCGGTGATCTTCATATGTAGCAAAAATGGGTGAATTTTCTACAACTGCTTTCCCTTCTACCATATAATGATCTTTTTCTGATTTTTTTGAAAAACGACCAGGCAACAAGGACATGAACGATTGTACTTTAGACAGCTCAATTTGCAGTGCATTTATTCTATCGGTTTCTTTGATTCGTAAAGTTTCAAGGCCGGTAAAAACTCCATGTACTCCCAAACCAGCGCATACAACTGCCAGTGTCTGAGCGAGATCGGGGCAAGGCAAGAAGTCCCATTCAAAAATTGGAACAGCTGGCTTTTTGGACTTGCTCAACCTGATTGAGTTGTTTTTAAATTCTGTATCTACACCCAATTTTTGCATCATCACAGGTAAAATGGAATCGCCCTGCATGCTATCTTCAAAAAGGCCATGAAGCGTCAAATCACATTCCTCTGAAAATGCGGCCATTGCATACCAATAAGATGCTGCAGACCAATCAGCTTCCACTAAAAAGTCTTTTGCTTGGTATTTTTGTTTGGGCACGTGAATCACATTTCCATCCCAACTACGCTCCACTCCAAAATAGGCCATCATTTTCAGGGTCATTTCAAGATATGGGCGGGAAACAATTTCCCCATCAAGATGGAGCGTGAGACCGTTAGGCAGCTTAGGAGCTATCATCAAAAGAGCGGATAAGTACTGGCTGCTGGTATTGGCAGGAATAGTCAGCGTATTGTTTTGTCCTAAGTTTTGTGGAGAATTGATTTTTATAGGCGGAAAGCCATCTTTCTCCAAATACTCGATGTCTGCCCCAATTTCTCTAAGCGCATCTACCAACACACCAATCGGGCGATTTTTCATCCGTTCTGAGCCAGTCAGTGTTTGGCTGCCCTCTTTACACGACAGGTAAGCAGTCAGAAAACGGAATGTTGTTCCAGCGGCACCAGCATCTAGCACATTTGACGAATCAGATAAAAGACGCTGCATCAATTCGGTGTCCTTTGCGGAGGCAAGATTGATTATTTCAAAATTCTCATCACACAAAGCCTTTATGATTAGCGCTCGATTGCTAATACTCTTCGATCCACCAAGATAGATTTCACCGAAAAGCTTTTTGTCTTTTTTAGAAATTGTATAGACCATCCTTTGACTATTGGAAAGGTTTTTATACCGATTCCGAAATGGTTTGGGAAAAATTAAACCATTTCTCCATCGGCATATTCTCAAAACCATTGGTTTGTAGAAAATCAAATTCCCAAACCACTTCGTTTTGAGTATAACTTGCCTGAAAATTACAAGCATGAATTATCTTACTGCAACATTATTCATTTTTTGCCTTTTTGCCTGTCAACCATCTCCAACTGATAACACCATAAACATACCCGTTCGAAAACCAGACATCCTGCCTGACAGATATAATGCTGCCTTCCTTATCATGGATGGTGTGTACAATACAGAATTGACAGCCCCTTACGATATTTTCCAGCACACTATTTTCAGGGACAGCATAAAGCCGATGAACACTTTTCTTGTGGCCAATACGCTGAACCCGATTACTACTTTTGAGGGTATCCGCCTGCTTCCTGACTACAACTATCTCACTGGCGACCTGCCTCCTATTGATATCCTTGTCGTTCCAAGTGCGGAGCACCATTTGGATAAAGACCTGGAAGATGAAGCCATGATTAATTTTGTAAAAAGAACTGCAGCATCTGCCTTATACGTGACCTCCCATTGCGATGGTGCTTTTGTGTTGGCCAAAGCTGGGATTTTGGACAGCGTGGCTTCAACTACATTTCCAAACGATATTGGAAAGTACCGGGAAATGTTCCCTCACCTTGATGTACGGGACAGTGTTTTGTTCGTCCACGATGGAAAATTTATCACTTCAGCAGGTGGGGCTAAGTCTTTTGAAGCAGCTCTGTATTTAACAGAAATCATGTACGGGAAAAAAGTTGCACAGCAGCTAGCTGGAGGCCTTGTCATTGATTGGAATTTGGAAGAGATAAAATATGAGAAGGAAGAGCAGAGTGACAAGTGAAAAAAGCAGCTCAATGTGATTTCATTTGGTTTTCAAGGGAAATAGGTGTCGGACATTTTTTTAGATTAAAGAAAACGCAGAAAATAAGCAGCACTTTTTTAAAGCAAATGAAGTGTCCGACACCTTTCACCAAATGAAATCATTCAGAACCAAAAAAGCAGCCGGAAACTAAAAATGGGAGGCGAGTTTCCAGCCGCTTTAGAAAATAGGGGGAGTTCCGGTTCTTGGCTTTCCTCGCTCGGAGAAGCCTTATACAGACTTCACCCGGGCGAAAAAAGGTGCAGACGCCAAATTGAATATGGATTGCCTGCACCGAATTTGAAACCGACTAATATTTTTAAATACTTTGACATACTTATGTCCAAGTACTTAGCAGTTTTTTTTTGAACGCAGCTAGCGCGTGCAAAATTCAATGCACCAACTTGTGTATTGTGTAGTTTTCTGAAAAAGTGTTGTGTGTGGTAAAGCAGGAAATGAGAAAAGAGCAGTTTCAGGGATTTTCTATTGAGAGAAAGAACCCAAAACAAATAGGTGACTCAAAAATTAAGCTGACAAAAACTGTAGATATTAATTGGGAAGTGTGCAGGAAGGAAGAATGCGAAGCCAGTGTTTGTCAAAGTTTCTCTAGCAGGTTTAATTACCTAAAAAATGAAAAAAATACCCTTCTGGGAAAAACTTTTCAATGGTGTATTCTCAAAAGACATATAAAGACAAAAACGATGCCAAAAAAAAGAGTTCCATTGCTTCACTGTTCGATTGTTTCATTGTTAGTCAATGTACAATCACATTTTCAATCGAAAGCCTACCCCATGGATGTTTTCTATTTTCAATGATTCGTCATTTTTCAGGTATTTACGAAGGCGGGAAATGAATACATCTAAACTGCGGCCCAAAAAATAATCATCTTCGCCCCAGAGTTTTTCCAGAATATCGGAGCGCTTAATCACCTGATTGGGCTTTTCGAGAAAAAGGCGAAGCAGGTCGGCTTCCCTTTGGGTAAGCGTTTTTGAATCACCATTATTACTGAGTTCTAAATTGCTGTAATCAAATTCATAAAGCCCAAGCCGATAATTTGTCGCTTGGCTTGGCACTACGATCGTTCTTCTCCGCAAAAAGACCTCAATCTTCAATATCAATTCTTCAATGCTAAAAGGCTTCGTGATATAGTCGTCACCTCCCAATTTCAAGCCCTTAATTTTATCTTCTTTCAGGGATTTTGCCGTCAGGAATATGATCGGCACTTGTGTGTCGTACTTTCTGATTTCCTCTGCAATGGTAAATCCATCCACTTCTGGCAGCATCACATCCAGAATGCAAAGGTCGAATTGATGGTTTTCAATGGCATCAAGAGCTAACTGCCCATTTTCAAAGTGTGTGACTTTATAGCCTTGTAGCTCCAAATTGTCGCGGGTCACATATCCAAGACTTGCGTCATCTTCAACATATAGCAGGTGTGCTTTCATTATGAATGTGTTAAATGATAATCAGTTTTTGGCAAATAGGGTTTTATATAATGATTGATACGGATGTTCCTGTGTTCGGTTCGCTATTCACTTTTATTTTCCAATCATGGGCGTCGCAAATATTTTTAGTATAAAAAAGTCCAAGTCCAAACCCCTTAACATTATGGACATTTCCAGTAGGTACTCTGTAAAATTTATCAAACAACTTGGATACATTCTCTTTCTCTATTCCGATTCCCTTGTCACTTATCTTTAACTCTATTTTACCATCCGGCTTATCAAAAGTAGAAACGCTCACTTGGGGCACCTCTTTGCAATATTTGATCGCATTGTCCAGCAGGTTGTGAATGATATTAGTAAAATGAAGTTTGTCAGCGTAAACAGTTGGACTGATAGCGCTCAACTCAACATTGATGACACCACCGCTTTTTTCAACTTGCAGCCGCACACTATCTATGATCCTGCTAAGCAATTCATGTAAATCAATATCTTCTTTGTTCAATTTAAAATTATCTTTTTCGATGCGTGCAAGCTGCAATACCTTCTCCACCTGATTGTTCAGCCGAGCATTTTGTTCCTGGATGATTTGCGCATACTTCGATAGCCGTTCATTCCCTATAATTTCTGGACTTTTCAAAAAGACATCTGATGATATTTTAATAGTAGAAATCGGTGTCTTGAACTCGTGAGTCATGTTATTGATGAAATCCTTTTGCATTTCGGATAGCCGCTTTTGTTGCAAAATGATGAACATCGAATACATGAAAAACAATATCGTGACCAATAAAATGGCTGAAAAAATAATGGTCAACCTCATATTACTGAGTATCTGCGACACGCGGTTAGGAAATCGGATGCCGAAATAATAGATCAGGTTTTCGTCCTCCGGCACAGGCAATTCGATGGACTGAGACGCCTGCTCTTTCTCCTCGTCTTCTGAGTAACTAATATATTTCCCATAAGCCATTTCACGGGATTCGCAATTGTAAATACCGTAATCAAAGTCTTCTCTCAATCCAACTCTCTCCAATTCAGTTCTAAGGAAAAACTCCAAGTCCTCCGGCCGGATATTGTCATTTATATTGACCACAAAATAATTGGAAAGTACTTGATTGATAAGGTCATATTCTGGCGGAGAGCTACCCATTTTCTTGAACCGGTCAGCAACATTTTGCAAAGCAATAATAACATTCTCCTCAAATTCCTTTTCCTCTGCATCCCAGGTATTGATCAACAGGTAAGCTTGAATCGCTATGATACCTATAATGGCAAGCGAACCGAAAATCACTACTCCTTTTATGGTGCTATTGTTCATTTATTATGGTTTAGAAAACGGCCTATTTGCTTCAACCATTGCCGAACGGACAGCAAAGTACACGCTTAAACGGTCAATGAAAAAGTGCTTAACACGTCGTTAACACGGCTTTGATTCCAGGAACAATACTTGAAATATCAATTTCATATTAACAGAATCGCTATTGGATAAGCTACTTTTGCGAGCGATCTTCCGAAACATGAACAAACTCAATTTTATAAATAAACTCTTCTTCGTACTGACTATTTGTATAGCTGGCAGCGCAGCTTGCTTTAGTCAACAAACGGCAAGTCCATTCGACCTGCTACCAAGGTTACCCCAAAGTGATTCACAAGATAGCGTCATCACGATTTCCACTTCCTCCAATCCATTTGATATAATAAATATATCTGCTACCAACGGCAATAATTCAGGAATTACTCCTCAATTTCAGGTCGCCCGTCCCAGAAAAATTCTATCCACAAAAGAAAAAACGGAGCTCTATCAACAATTCCTGTTTTTCACCATCCTTGTAATGATGGTCATTCTCACTTTAATCGTGACCATTTTCAGAATATTTATCGGAAAGCTATGGAGTGCCTTCCTTAATGACAACCTGCTTAGTCAGCTACAGCGAGAACAAAGTGCAGGTGTTCGAATTGGCAACCTGATTTTGTACATCATGTTTTTCCTCAATGCTGGCATTTTTGCTTTCGTTGCACTCAAATATTTCAACATTCCAATTGCAAAAACAAACTTGGGTGCATTGCTGCTCTGTATTTCAGGGATAGCAGGATTCTACGCTGTCAAGCATTTAATGTTAAGCATTATCAGGTATATCTTCCCAATCGACAAAGAAGTCGGGCGCTATAATTTTACCATCATTGTATTCAATATTATAACCGGATTCTTGCTTGTTCCATTAATCCTTTTTTCTGCCTATGCTCCTGATGATGTAAAAGGGTTGTTTGTATATCTGACAATCGGACTGATTATAGCACTACTTGCCTTTAGAGGTCTTAGAGGCTTACTGATTGCCAGCCGATTTTTCGCTTGGCATAAATTTCACTTTTTCTTGTATCTTTGCGCCGTCGAAATCGCACCCCTACTGGTCGTTGCCAAACTTCTGGAAGTGTATTAGATAGGCGACTTTGAACAACTAAATTGAGAAACAAAATTTATTCTTTCGAATGGAAGTAACCAAAGGTAAAGTAACAGAGGAAACTTACAAAAAAGTGAAATCTATTTTGGTTTCACAACCTCAACCTGAACGTTCTCCTTACTACGATCTTGAGCACAAATACAATTTGACTATAGACTGGAGGCCTTTTATCCATGTGGAAGGCTTGACGGCAAAAGAATTTCGGAAGCAACGGATCAAACAGGACGACTTTTCAGCAATTATTTTCACAAGTAAAAATGCCATCGACCATTTCTTTCGCCTCTGTGAAGACATGCGGATCAAGATGTCGCAGGACACGAAATACTTCTGCAAAACTGAAGCTGTCGCCAATTATCTTCAAAAGTTTATTGTTTACAGAAAGCGGAAAGTATTTGCTGGTGTGAGGAGTGTAGAAGATTTGAAACCAGCCATGATGAAACATAAGGAAAAAGAAAATTTCCTTTTGCCAACTTCTAATTTGGGTTCAGGCAATTTCGGAGCTTTCCTTGAAACAAACGGTTTCGAATGGAAGCAAGCTATGATGTACCAAACGGTGACCAGTGACCTGAGCGACCTAAAAGATATTTATTACGACATCATTGTTTTCTTCAGCCCGCTTGACATAAAAGCACTGTATGAAAACTTTCCTGATTTCGAGCAAAGGGACACCCGAATTGCTGGTTTTGGAAAATCAACAACTTCGGCAATAGAGGGAAATGGGTTGTATTTGAACATAAAAGCACCCGCTCCTGAAGTACCTTCGATGACAATGGCACTGGAGAATTATTTGAAAGTGTCAAACAAAAACGAATAACCTCCTGTTAAGATATTTCTTGGAATATGCTTTACCTAAAGCAGATTTCAAGTTGTTTTCTCATAGTATGTTTGTTTGAAGCCCTGGTGCAACGCACCGGGGCTTATTATTTTGCTGCAAAGGTGTGACCATTAAGCCCCAGCTCGTCCTAAGGTGGTTATTTGAATACGGGTTATTCACGAATCATCTTATTGACAAACATCAGGTTGGATTCTACTATCAATAATCCTACATTCGCTTTTCTAACATTCACCAAAAAAATCTCAAATCATTATGGGTTTATTTTCATTTATCAAAAACGCTGGACAAAGCCTGTTTGGCAAAAAAGACAAGACCACTCCTGTCGCTCCGAAAGAAATAGAACTTTCTAAAGAAGATGCGCTTAAAGCTGAAATTAGCCGCTTGGGCATCCCAGTAAGCAACCTCAACATTGAATTTGCAGATCACATTGCGGTTTCAGGCTCTACTCAAACCAATGCAGATAGAGAAAAAATCATCCTTACTTTAGGTAATGTGGAAGGAGTCGCTTCAGTAGGTGACAATATCCATGTCACCAATCCAGAACCAGAATCAACTTTCCATGAAGTGAAGAAAGGAGATACACTTTCTAAAATTGCAAGAGATGTTTACGGAGATGCGATGAAATACCCTGTCATCTTCGAGGCCAACAAGCCTATGCTGAGCGATCCTGACAAAATCTACCCAGGTCAGATTTTAAGGATTCCACCGCAATAGGAATTAAAATAAAAATGCAAATGAAAATTAAAATGGAGATGTAGCTTTTCATTTTAATTTTCATTTTGATTTTTATTGATCAATTCTTCCACTCCTTCTTCTCCTGCTCTATATGAGCCAACTTCACCTCCACACCATACTTCTCTTTCACATGCTTCGCAAATTGATCCGCTGAATAAACAGATCGGTGCTGTCCGCCTGTACAGCCGAAACTAACTGTGATATTGGTAAAACTCCTTTCAATATAATTTTCGATTGCTGGGTCAACGATCAGATAAATATGGTTGAGAAATTCCGTGATATGTGAATGCTGCTGCAGGAAATTTATGACAGACTCATCCCTGCCTGTCAGCCGTTTGTATGGTTCATAGCGACCTGGGTTGTGGATGGACCGGCAGTCAAAAATGAATCCTCCTCCATGACCAGAAGGGTCAAGTGGCAACCCTTGCTTGTATGAAAAACTATTTACAGTCACTGACAGCAAGCTCGACGCAGCTTTTATTTTATCGAATGGTTCAAATTTCTTGGATAGAACAATATTGTTTAGCGCCTGCTTGAGGTGCGGCATCTCCACAGGGAAATCCGCATTTTCCAAAATCCATTTCACATTGCGGATGGCATAGGGAATGCTTTTTATGAAATATTCCTTTCGCTCAAAAAGTCCACGGAAACCATAAGTACCGAAAGTCTGGATGCTGCGCATGAGCACGTAGCCATAGAAGTATTCAACAAATTGTACTCGATCTACAGGAATGAGTTTTTCCAAAGCATCCAGATAATGCTCCACCAATTCCCGCCGGATATCGTTGGGAATATTCGCTTTAGCCTGATAAAGCAACGAGGCCAGGTCATATTGCAAGGCTCCTCTCCGACCACCCTGGTAATCTATAAAATAGGGTTCGCCATTGCGGATCATAATGTTGCGTGTTTGGAAATCACGGAACATGAAATGGCTACAATCCGTCGTCAAGAGGTACTCAGCAAACCGGTGCATATCGTCCTCCAGCGCCTGCTCATCGAATGGAATTTTTGCCAGCTTCAGGAAATAATATTTGAATGTATTAAAATCCCAAAGCATACTCTGCTTGTCAAAAGCCTCCCGTGGATAACACACGCTGAAGTCCAGGCCCTCACCGCCTTTCACCTGCAGCTCAGCCAATTTTTCCACCACCTTTTTATAAATACGCACCAAATAATCAGGAAATGGCTCGCCTGCCTGCAAGAGATAACTGTACAAAGTAGTTGCCCCAAGGTCTTCTTGCAAGTACACGCCCCTGTCCAAATCCTCAGCATAAATTTCCGGTACCGGCAAGTCCTTTTCTTTAAAATTTTTGGAAAAATGGAGAAACGCCTCATTCTCCTTCCGGTCAGCATTATAGGTGCCAACGGCCACTTGCTCACCCCTCGACAATCGGTAATAAATACGTGGCGATGCCGAAGGTGCCAGCGGCAGCATCAGTTCTGGCCGGTCACCCGCCCACTGCTCGAAAAGCTCAGATAAAGCGGATTCAATTTGAGTTGTGTTCATGGGGTAAAAGTAGGGAGACAGTAGAATATCTGTAACCAGAAGTTGAACTTCTGGCTGATCATAATTTATTGTCAGACTGGGTTTGTAGTTGCGGGCAAGTTGTGAAGGCTTTTAAAGGGCGGCATATAGGTGTAGTCCTATTTTGTTAAATCAACCATAAAAGCCAATTATTTAATCACTATTTTTTAATGCATTTAATTCTTCAATTAAAATTTTGGCAATATCCGGTTTATTACCAATTAAATACGACGCAATATTTCCTTCTTTATCGATAATTAAATTAAGTGGATAAGCAGGTACTTTGTATTCTTTTATAACATCTTGTGCATCTGGGCAAATTTGATAATTAAAAGGCCGCTTGTCCAAAATTGCTTGTGTTTTTATTTTATCGTCCAGGCAAAATGATAAAAAGACTATTTCATCATCATTTTTAAAATGTTCAACAACTTTGTTCAGGCTGGGCATTTCGGCAATACAAGGAATACATTTAGTGAACCAAAAATTCACAACTTGTATTTTGCCATGCAACTCAGCACTATTGATGTAATGCCCATCCATTGTCGTTCCTTCAAATGGTTTGGTAGCTGTACCCATTACTTTCCCATGTACTTTCTCTTTTTTCTTCTCCCATTTTATTTTGGATTTTTCTATTTTATTTGTGGCCCATGAGAAATCAAATATTTCAAGGTTCTGCAGAATATAATCCAGCCGTTCATTTGCCATCTCAACAGTATCTATTTTAACAGCTTTATACCTTATCTTGCCAATCCCAGCTACAATTTCCTCAAATTCCAATGGCACCGCATTTAGATATGCATGTTCATAAAAATCAAATCCAAATGCCTTGGTTGCAGTCACCAGTAAAGTATCATTCTCAAATTTGACTTTATAAGTTTGACATGGCATTCCCAATATATTCTTGGTCGTTGTCCTATCGTAAGTGATGACCCAGCCATTCCTTACCCACTCCAATTTTGATATTTTTCCAATGGTCTCATAATGTTTAAAATTGCTGTATACCCTTTTAGAATTTAGATCATAATACCTCAATCGATTAGCGAAATCTGCCTCTGCCAAATGCTCGTATAATACTTCTCCTTCTTTTAAAACCAATATTTTTTTATAAGGAATGATATTATAGGAGATTAAAGAATCTCTTTCAAAATATTGCAGATCATATTCTATTCGAATGGCGGTGGGCATACTGTCCGTTGACACTGTTTCGGCAGGAACCGCCAGTAAAGGAGTGCTAAATAAAAAGAATAAATAGGTTAGGTTTTTCATGATTTATTTATTGTTGTAAAAAAATGATACTCTACCCTATCCGAATTTAGTAGGGTAGAGTACATGTTTGGAATTCATGTGAAATAGTTTTAGGGAAATTAGACTACAAATGGAAAGTCAAAAAACAGGTGAGATAAAAAATGTTTGTTTTTTGAGGGTTAGGTTTTTGAAGGTCAAATTTCCAGATTTAAAAAAGGACCAGAGACTTGGTTTGCAAATTCCAAAAATGTTGCAAAATGGTAATCTATGGATTGTCTCAAAAATAATATTAAAAGTAAAAAAAAGAAGGGAATGAAAGGAATAATTCCAAATTTTAAAACATACCATTCTCGAACTTCATCAACTGAAATCTGCAACCATCAGTAATTATATGTTCTGTAGCTTTGCCACAGCTAATTAAAGGCAAAACACCATTCATGAACCTCACCCCTGAAAAAATATTCTCCTATGCTCCTGATGCCGGGACGGCTCAGCGTGCCAAGTCGGTCGCCCATGCTCAAATATGGCACACGCTGGAAGGCAATGGCCGGGTGATCTGGGGCACGTATGGCTATGAGGCCGATCCCTTTTTTGTACAGGTGGATTTTGAAGGGCCCGCTTTTAAATGTACTTGCCCTGTTCGACGCAAACCTTGCAAACACGGTATTGGCCTATTATTCTTATTCTCCAAAAACAATGACGCCTTCCAAGTGGTATCGGATCCACCGGATTGGGTGAACAGCTGGATAGAAAAACGGGACGAGCGCTCCAACCGAAAACCCAAATCGGAAACTCCAAAACGCAGTCCTGAAGAGGAGGCTACCCTAGCCGAAAAAAGAAAAGAAGCCCGCAGCAAGCGCCTCTACCAAATGGCAGCAGGACTTGCTGAGTTGGAAAACTGGCTTACAGATTTATTCCGGCAGGGGCTGGCCACATTAGAAGGACATTCCCACGAATACTGGCAAAGCCTTGCCGCCCGCATGGTGGATGCAAAACTTGGAGGCGTCGCCCGGCGCATCCGTCAATTGCCACTACTGATGACAGAGGAGGACTGGCATGAAAAACTGCTGGGCGAACTCGGTGACATTTACCTAATGGTGAAAGGATTTCAAAATATGGAAACTTTGCCCGAACCATTGCAGGATGATCTGCTGAGCCTTGCTGGCGTCAATTTCAAAAAAGCGGAAGTCTTGGAAGGCGATTCGCTGCACGACACCTGGCTGGTAGCTGGTCAAACAGAAACAGTAGAGGAAGGCAACCTTACTGCAAGGCGTACTTGGCTGATCGGAGAGGAAAGTGGAAAAAACATTTTATTGCTCGATTTTGCCTGGGGCGACAACCCTTATGAGGTAAGCTATAAACTGGGAACTGTCCTGAGTGGTAAGTTGGCATTTTACCCTTCTGCCTTTCCTCAGCGAGCATTGTTCAAGCAGTTTGAATTTGCTGACAAACCATTCGACCTGAAAAATGGCTTTTCTACTTTTCAGGTATTTGCCGATGAATATGCAGCAGCTTTAGGCAAGAACCCTTGGCTTGCTTATTTTCCAGCATTTTTGCAAAATGTAGTCCCTGTTTTTAAACAAGCGAAATCTGCTGCTCAAAGTGATACTTTTGTGATCGTTGATCAAAATAAAAAACAACTACCCCTTTTCATAAGCGAGGAACTTGGCTGGAAAATTTTAGCCCACAGCGTTGGTCACCCTATCGAGGTCTTCGGCGTTTGGGATGGTCAACTTTTTCAGCCTCTGAGTGTAGTGGTGGATGGGCGTTTTAAAGGTTTAATTTTGAATGAGTGAATGATTGGATGAGTGAGTTTTTTTCATTCACTCATTCAATCATTCAATCATTACGCATGAAACTAATCGTACACGGCGGCGCCTGGAACATTCCGGAAGAATATGTGCCTGCACATATCAATGGTGTGAGCAGGGCAGTAGAAGTCGTTTATCCAAAATTGGCCAGTGGGTTATCAGCATTGGAGGCGGTAGAAGAAGCAGTCAATATTTTGGAAGAAGACCCCACATTTGATTCGGGAAAAGGAGCTTTCCTAAATGAACGCGGTGAGGTAGAACTCGATGCCATGATAATGGACGGACGAAATTTAGACTTCGGAGCTGTTGCCGCCCTCCAAAACATACTGCATCCTGTGAGCGTAGCTAGAAAGGTGATGGAGGAAACGGAGCATTGCATGCTGGCAGGAGAAGGGGCATTGCTTTTTGCGAAAAGGATGGGTTTTGAAGAATTAGCTCCCGCAGCGTTGCTCACGGAACGGGAACTTGCTTTTTTTGAACAAATAAAAAATGATACCCAATTCAAAACCCACGCCCCATTTGAGTTCGAAGACCTCCCTATGGATACCGTTGGCGCAGTTGCTTTGGATAAATTCGGAAACCTCGCAGCAGCCACCTCAACTGGCGGCACAGCACGTAAATTGGCCGGCAGGATAGGCGACAGTCCCATATGCGGAGCAGGTGCTTATGCCGATAATGAACTTGGTGCAGCATCTGCCACAGGCTGGGGAGAAAGTATAATGAAGGTACTTTTAAGCAAAACCGTGATTGATTTGTTTACTCAAAACCAAGCTATGGCAGCTGCCGAATTGGGTATTGCTATTTTGGCAAAAAAAGTAAAAGGTTTGGGTGGCATTATCGGCATAGATAAATACGGGCATTACGCATTTGCGCACAACACACCTAAAATGGCTTTTGCTTATTGGGACAATGGCGTGGTAGCAAACATCAAAAAAACTAATGGAAGAGAAAAATAAGAAAGTCATCATTTTGGGAAGCGCTCGCAGCGACGGCAATACGCGCAAAGTCGTGGATTTTATTTCGGAAAATTTTGGATTTGACCTCATTGACCTGAATGACTTCCACATCAACTATTTCGATTATGACAATAATCATAGTGAAGACGATTTCCTTCCGTTGATGAAAAGAATATCTTCGCAATACCAGTGCATTATTTTTGCTACCCCTGTTTATTGGTATTCCATGAGTGCCATCATGAAAACTTTTTTCGACCGTATATCTGATCTGTTGATTTGGGAAAAAGAACTTGGCCGAACGCTTCGAGGAAAATCAATGGGCGTGGTAAGTTGCAGTGGACATGATGACCTTAAAGAATGGTTCGACTTGCCATTCAAGGAAAGCGCCGATTATTTGGGCATGGGCTATTTAGGCCATGTGCATGCTTGGATAGAATCAGAAAAGATGGATGGAATAGTTGAGCATCGGCTCACAGATTTTTTGAGTAAAACAGGCAAATTGCCTGTTTGATAACCAAACAACATCGAACACAGAAAACGACATATCATTGGGGAGTATGAGGGTAACGAGAAGGGTCCGCTCCTTATTTGCATGGCTGGCATGCACGGCAATGAACCTGCCGGGGTTGAGGCTTTAAAAATCATTTTCCAGCTGCTGGCAAAAGAACCTCGCTCCAACGAGAATTTTTATTATAAAGGAAAAATAATAGGATTGCTTGGGAATGTAGAAGCCTTCCATAAAAAGAAACGCAATACCGTTAAGGATCTTAATCGCCAATGGACTCCAGAAAATATTGACAGGATCATACAGCGCAGCGATAATGGCCTCCACTCCGAGGATCGGGAAATGAGTGAGTTGCTTCAAATTATTATTGAAGAAATCAAATCATACGAGCCCGAAAGTGTCATTCTGCTCGACCTTCATACTACTTCTGCACAAGGTGGTATTTTTTCCATCGCCACTGACGATCCTGAAAGCATAAGAATTGCGATAGAATTACATGCTCCAGTCATCACTGGCATGCTGCATGGCATAAGTGGCACCACGCTTCATTTTTTTACGAATAAAAATTTTAAAAAACTCTCCTTGGGCAATGGCAAGCTTAGGAAAATAACTGGTGTCGCTTTTGAGGCAGGCCAGCATGACGATCATTTATCTGTCAATAGGTGCATTGCGGCTATCATTAATTGCATGCGAAGCGTTGGCAGTGTAAGTGCAAACGATGTAGAAAATCGCCACGATAGGTTATTGCAGGAATACTCAAAGGATTTGCCTAAAATTGCAAAATTGATAAAAGTGCATTCCATTGGCCCATTGGACGAGTTCAAGATGCTGCCAGGTTTTAAGAATTTTCAACTTGTCAAAAAAGGCGAGCATTTGGCAAACGACAAGCATGGAATCATCAAATCACCATCGGAAGGATTAATTTTAATGCCCCTTTATCAGCCTCAAGGTAGTGATGGGTTTTTCCTGATAAAAGAGCTGAGGCTTAAAGGAGAATATGGAGAAAATGGCAATAAAAACTAGTACCCAATTCTTAGAGGCTGTTTTAAAACCTGAAATGCTGGCGAGAGGATAAGATTTCTGCATCGATTTTCTTTTGATTTGAGGAGCATATCCATAGATACGTGACGAAAATCAAGGAGAAATTGGAGTGATAAGATATTCTCGCAGACGTGCTTGAGGTTTTAAATCAGCCTCTAAAATCAAATACAATTTTCACAATGACTGATGAGCATCTCGACCCGACAGAACCTCAAAAGGAAGAAACATCCTCTCCTGCCACTATTGATGATCAGGTAGCTGAAGTAGAAACGGCCGTTCCAGCTTGGCAACAAAATCGCCTTGACCTTTCCCCTGTTTTCAATGCTGTTGGCAATATCAAGCAAGAACTCAGAAAGGTGATAGTAGGTCAAGATAAGATGATGGACTTGTTGATCGCTTCTATTTTTTGCAATGGTCATGTGCTCATTGAAGGTGTTCCGGGTATTGCAAAAACGTTATCCGCCAGACTGCTTGCACAAACGATGTCGGTAAATTTTGCACGCATTCAGTTCACCCCGGACCTGATGCCCAGCGATGTGGTCGGTTCTACCGTTTTCAATATGAAAACATCCGATTTTTCCTTCAATGCCGGCCCCATCTTTTCTAACATTGTACTCATTGATGAAATAAACCGGGCCCCTGCAAAAACACAGTCCGCACTTTTTGAAGTAATGGAAGAACATCAGGTAACCGTAGATGGGTACACCCATAAAATGGGAGCTCCTTTCTTTGTAATTGCCACTCAAAATCCCATCGAGCAGGAAGGAACTTACAAGTTGCCCGAAGCACAACTCGATCGTTTTTTGTTTAAAATAAATGTAGAGTATCCTGGGTTGGACGAAGAAAAATCAATCCTTCGCCGCTTCCGTAATGATTTCAGTCAAAAGGTAAAGCAAGAGGTACGGTCAGTGTTCGATGCAGCCAGCATTGCACAATGCAGAGAATTGGTGGAACAGGTCCAAATTAGAGAAGAGCTGCTGGATTACATTGCCGAGGTCATACATCTTACCCGAAACCATGCAGACCTGTTCTTGGGTGCATCACCACGAGCTTCGCTTGCCATATTAAAGGCTTCGAAAGCGATAGCTGCCATGAGCGGCAGGGATTTCGTTACACCCGACGATATCAGGTTTGTAGCTTATCCTGTACTTAACCACCGCATCATCCTCACGCCAGAACGCGAGATGGAAGGGTTTGATGGAAAAGATGTGGTTGAAGATATTTTGAAGAAAGTGGAGGTGCCAAGGTAAGATTATTTACTGTCTGGCAATCACTCTTAGAGTAGGCCTCTAATCGAAACATGAGCCATCCCGAATTATTCTATTTACCCGGCCTTTTTGAAATGCCGTCAAGAAAATAGGCTGGCGGGATAGCAAAAAGGCAAGGCACTGTTCGAGGAGCGCAGCGACGAGTTTGGCTTGTCGAGGGTGGACAGACGATTTTTAGGCATTTCAAAACAGCCTTGATTTTTGGTTCTTTTCATCAAGGAAAAGAACATAAATGATTAACGATCAATGTCTTTAGACATTTACTTTCTTTTGATAAAGAGTAAGGCAAAAATCAAGGCTGTATCTGATTTCCAGTTGTTTATCATGAAAAATCCCGAATTTTTGAATTACCAAAAATTCGGGATTTTTCATGTTTTATCTCGCTTGTTCACTACTACTATTTCAAGTTAAACTTCGTGCCCAGGTGGAAAGAGGTTGTATATATCTTGTCATTGTTGGTGCCAATACCGCGTGACATGATGTAATGCTGATAATTAGGCTGGAAAAATACAGTCCATTTCGGGGAGATATATCTTTCAACCCCTAAGCCTAGATTAGCCGTCATGTAAAAATTATCATTTAATGAACCGCCATCTATTAGGCCATCAGGAAAATCCTTTTCTTGCCTAATGCTCTTCGTATCATCTGGCGAACTTGGTGGATTTGGCACGCCAAGAGCTAAACGTTCATAACCAATTTCATAAACCGAAGATGTAATGAAATGAGCAGATGCACCAGCTGTTGCATAAAAACGCCAGTTTCCACTATTTTTAAAATGGTAATTCGCATTCAGCGGTAACTGGAATATATCTAGTTGAATACCATGGAAATCTTCCATGATATAGTAATTGAGCGTTTCAAAAATAAAAATGGGCGTATTCGGTATGTAGCGCTTGAAAGAGTAGATGCCGCCAGTTTGGAATTCCCACTTTTCTCTTTTAAAATTAACAGTAATACCACCACCATATCCACTCGCTATAGTCTTATTAGGAGCAGTTTGCACCAAAGTATCAAATACATTGATTTGATCAGGCGGGGTAAGTACGTAATTGAGGTCAGTTGTTGTAAATATGCTGAAGCGCAAGTCTTTCCTTGTTACAAATGGATTAAGTTCAGAAATCGGCAACTCCCACGAAAATCCAGAGTCAACTGATTTCGAATCGAGAACTGCCACCTTATCCAGTCGCTTTTGTTTTTTGTGCAAAATGTTAGCCTTCTCTATTCTCTCAGCAATTACTTTTTCAAATCCAGAAACAGTAGGAGAAAGAATTAAAAGATCAAAAAGTGGTAACGCCGCTGGAGAAAAATTATCCCTACCTGCAGTTTGAACAAAGTCAGATGTGGTAACAGGAGGCAACTGGCCACTATTATTATCGGCAGCTCTCACCTCTTTATCGAGGTTTTCCACAAAGGAATTAGAAGCTGTTTCTGAAAAGCCATTTTCAATGGAGGCAATTTGATCAGCAGTGGAAGGTTTAATTTCAGTTTTGTCAATTTCATGCTGGACAGCCTGGGTATGCGCAAGGCTTTTTGAGTTATTCAACCAACCATCCATATGTGGCATAAAGCGGATAAAAGTCAGAAGCAGCAATGCTACCAATACAACTTCTGCAACCTTATAGCGATATAATTTATGGCGGAAAGAAAATTCTTCTTCAAGACGTTTTGCCATTAATGCCCAATGGTGACCTTGAAATGGTACTTCTAAGTTACGTAGTTTACTATATGCGACATCATCGAGATGTGCTTCTGTCTCAATCTGTTCGGCAGCTTCATCAGCATCAATAAGCTGTTCCATTGCTTCCCAAGCAGCTCCTGTAGTCATGGGGGCTTCAATGTTGCTCAAACGGTCTTTCAACAAATCATCCACCTCCTGCTGGGCGCCAAAATCCATCCTGTGCGCCAACAGGTCCCAGCTGGCAGAATCAAATCCTGCCTCCAAGCCCTCAAGCTTTTGCCTTATCTGTTCGTCAAATTGCTTATTTAGCTTCATTGTAAATCGAATTCTTAGCCACCAATTTGGCCTGTAACTTCAATCTGGCTTTAACGAGATTTGATCTAGAAGTACTTTCATTGATATCCAATAAATCGGCTATTTCTTTATGGGAATAACCTTCTAATATGTACAAATTAAACACTGCCCTGTAAGCAGGCGAAAGCTCTTGTATCGCTTCCAAAATTTCCTGTTCTGAGAGTTGGCTCAGAGCATCTGCATCATCCGAACTCACACTGTATGCTGTGTCCAGATCTTCTGTTCGGCGTCGAACCATTTTACGGTAATAGTCTATAGCCGTATTTACCATAATGCGTCTGATCCAAGAATTGAGCGAGGTACCGGGTTCATATCTATGGAGGTTTTTAAAAACCTTGATAAACCCTTCGTGCAGGATATCAAGCGCTTCGTCTTGACTACCTGCATAACGTAAACAAACTCCCATCATTTTAGGGTAATGCTCCTCATAAAGCATTTTCTGTGCCCAACGCTCCTTGTGGATGCAGGCAGTGATGAGATCTTGTTCTTGATAACCGAATGGTAATGCGATGTCCATGCAGTTGCTGATTTCTTATGAGCACCATTTCACGCTCTATAAATTGAACTTTCCTGGATATTTTCTGAAAGGTCAATTTCCGTATTTTTTAAACGGTCAGTAGGTGAAGAGTGCTGCTTTGGTTATTCGAATAAGGCTTAGAGGGAGTTTTAAAACCTCAAGCACGTCTGCGAGAATATCTTTTCACTCCAATTTCCTCTTGATTTTCGTCACGTATCTATGGATATGCTCCTCAAATCAAAAGAAAATCGATGCAAAAATCTTATCCTCTCGCCAGCACTTCAGGTTTTAAAACTCCCTCTGAGAGGAAAAAATAGAGTGGAAAGGTAACCAGATTTTGCCGAACTAAGAAGCATTACAGGCGACAAATAGCTTGGCTGAATGATTCTTACCATCGTTTCCTTCTTTACATTTTCATAAATAAGTCAATATCAGTACAATCACTATTTTTGAAAATAAAAACAAATTATTTCTACTTTTAGAAACATTTTGTTTTTAAAAATATCGGCGAATTCTTACTTTTGCGCGTCAATTTTTCAGGAAGACAAATAGTACCTATCGGGGCGGAAAGCCCATTTATATTCCTAACTGGATTCACTGACCCTTTTATTAAATCATGGCAAAAAAAGTTCAACAAGAGGAAAACATGGAAATAGCCGGAACAGAGATGAACGGCAATGGTGATGGCAATGCACATATCATCACCATTAGCAATATGTATGAAGATTATTTCTTGGATTATGCCAGCTATGTAATCCTGGAGAGAGCGGTACCCGGCATTGAGGATGGACTGAAACCGGTACAGCGCCGAATCCTTCATGCTATGAATGAAAAGGATGATGGACGTTATCATAAAGTAGCCAACATCATTGGTAACACCATGCAGTATCACCCCCATGGTGATGCCGCCATCGGGGATGCTTTGGTAAATCTTGGTCAAAAAGATTTATTGATTGATCCACAAGGTAACTGGGGTGACTTCCGTACGGGCGATTCAGCTGCTGCCTCACGTTACATCGAAGCCCGGTTAACCAAGTTTGCTCAAACGGTAGCGTTCAACCCCCAAACCACTAAGTGGCAGTTGAGCTATGATGGTCGAAAGAAGGAGCCAGTGAACCTGCCGATGAAATTTCCTCTTGTCTTGGCACAAGGCACTGATGGAATTGCTGTTGGGCTTTCTACAAAAGTGCTCCCTCATAATTTCATAGAACTATGCAAGGCTTCCATTGATATATTAAAAGACAAAAGGGTCAAAATTTATCCTGACTTCCAAACAGGAGGTTCGATAGATGTAAGCGAGTATAATGGAGGAAAGCGAGGAGGGAAGGTCAAGGTTCGGGCAGCTATCGAGAAAGCTGATAAGAACATCCTTCTGATAAAAGATTTGCCTTATGGTGTCACAACTTCTTCATTAATTGACAGCATTCAAAAAGCGGTTGAGAAAGGCAAAATCAAAATCAAGAAGATAGATGACAATACTGCAGAACATGTTGAAATAGCTATTGAACTGGCAACAGGTGTCTCTCCTGATGTGGCCATTGATGCACTGTATGCGTTCTCCAACTGCGAGGTTTCTATCTCTCCTAATTGCTGCATCATTGTTGACAATAAGCCAGTTTTCACAAAAGTGGAGGACCTGCTGAAAATTTGCACCGAAAATACAAAAGACCTACTCCGCCAAGAGCTCGAAATTCGAAAACAGGAATTAGAAGAAAAATGGCTGTTTTCCAGCCTTGAAAAGATATTTATCGAGAACCGCATTTATCATGAGATAGAAGAATGTGAAAGCTGGGAAGAGGTAATGGAAACCATTTACAGAGAAATGCGAAAATTTGTCGCAACGCCATCCGATCCAGCAAAAAAAGGCGACAGCAGAGTATCATTATTTCGAGACCTTACGGACGACGACATCACCCGTCTCACTGAGATTCGGATCAAGCGCATTTCAAAATACAACTCATTTAAAGCAGATGAACTGATCGCCAAGATCATAGAAGAACTGGAGCAGGTCAAATTCAACTTGGCGAATTTGGTGGACTATTCGATTGCCTATTACCAAATGCTTTTGGATAAATTTGGAAAAGGCCGAGAACGCAAAACTGTTATAACCAGCTTTGAAAGTATTCAGGCAGCTCAGGTTGTTGCAAATAATGCCAAACTTTATGTTGATCGAAAAGAGGGCTTCATCGGGACTGGTCTAAAGAAAGACGAGTTTGTTTGTGATTGCTCTGACATTGATGACATTATAGTTTTTAGGAAAGACGGGAAGTTCCTCGTTTCGCGTATCGCTGATAAAACGTTTGTAGGAAAAGACATCATCCATATAGATGTTTGGAAAAAAGGCGACGATCGCACCACCTACAATTTGATTTACCTTGATGGAAAATCAGGCAGGGCAATGGCGAAACGTTTTAATGTGACCGCCATAACTCGTGACAAAGAATACGACCTGACCAAAGGTGATCCAAAATCAAAAATTTTATATTTTTCTGCCAACCCAAATGGCGAAGCTGAATTGGTGACGATCACGCTCAGTCAATCATGCTCTGCACGCATCAAAATTTTTGATTATGGTTTCAGTGACCTTGAAATAAAAGGTCGGGGTGCTGGAGGGAATATTGTAACTAAATACCCTGTAAAAAAAGTAGTGCTGAAAGAGGCTGGTCAATCAACTATCGGTGCACTAAAAATTTGGATGGATGAAGTAAGCGGACGCCTCAACACAGAAGACAGAGGTTTATTGCTTGGCGAATTTGACACTGGAGATGCTATTCTATCTATTTATAAAGACGGTAGTTATGAACTCAACCACGTTGAGTTGACCAAGCGATACGACCCCAAAGAGCTGGTCCATATTAGCAAATTTGATCCCGAAGCTGCGATCTCTGCCGTCCATTTCGATGGCAGTAAAAATTGGACGTTGGTCAAGCGATTTATGATTGAAACCCAAACCGTTGACCAGCGATTTTCATTTATCACCGACCACAAATCCTCGAAGCTGTATTATGCTACCAATGCAGAAAACCCCGTCGTAAAATATAGTTACAAAACCAAAAACGAAAAACATGAGGAAGAGCTAAACCTCTCCGAATTTATAGATGTGAAAGGCTGGAAAGCAATGGGCAATAAATTGGGGGAATTCAAGATTTTAAAAATTAGCGACGCAGCCGATAAAACAAGTTCAACAACAAAGCCTAAAACTGACACCAAGCCTTCAATGTCAGAGGCAGAAAAAAAATTACAAGCAGGAGACACCATAGATTTTGACATGGGTGAACAAGGAAAGCTTTTTAACTAAAAAGAAGTCAATCTTCCGCATTTACCTCCAAGACATCCACAGTTTCTTGACTTGCCAAAGTGCCAGATGGCGGCCAGACGCAAAGTTCTCTCTTTTTATAATTAAGGGATATTCTTCCCTTTTTTAAAAATGGGACTCCTAAAAACCCGTCTAAATCAATTGGAAGACTGTTGTTCATTGGCAGCATACTTAGTAGCGCCATTTGAGTCCGGCCGATTTGATAATCGTTGATAGTAGCGCCATTTATAAAACCTGAATCCACTTTCCTTTGGTTTTGCGAAATACTTTTTACCAATAATGCGCTGGCTTTTACAAACTTCACTTTTACTTTGCCATTGGCCATCTTGTTCAAAACATTTACCTCAGCTCCTGTGTCAATTCCCATTCTCAATCGCTTATTATCAACCTTCATGATTATATAAGGTAAATGGCCACAAAACTTGAGATCAAATTTAGCCGTTGGTGGCTCCATTATCTCGATACTGCTACATTTTCTGTTCTTCACTTTCACGAACTCAAGCACCTGATAGTCGAAATCAAACAATATTTCCAAGTCTTTCAACACATCATATCCAATAATCCCCATAATAGGCGAATTCTTAATTTCTTCTAAAGAAACAAGGTCGATAGCAAAAGCGAATTGCTTTGCAAATTCTATGCTTCCAAGGGAAAAGTTATTGATTTTCACATATTCGGTCGGGGTTGCACTACCGCATAAGTCTATCACCCCCATTTGAGCCCAAGACATGTTTATTCCATCAAAATAGGATTGGTTTAAAATCAATTCTGGTGCCCCTGTATCAATAATAAACTCACCAGTTAAATTATTTACCGTTGCCTCAACTAATATTAGATTTCCTGCCATTCGAAAAGGCAACTGTTCAGCTGCCACCATCAGATTGGAAACCAATAGAATAACGAGGATAAATCGAAAGCAAAGTTTAGCGTTCATTGTTCATGGGTATATCATGGTTAAAAAAAGGCGCTCTTTCAAACAGCAAGCCCCTGCACCGAGCGGCATATGTTCATTGAATATCCTGACTTGAATATGTATATTCTGGAGGGGAAAGGCAGTCAATGCTTTGAGGGATTTAGCAATTGCCTTAATCGGGAATTTTAATAACTGTAAATAACGCTTAGAAATACAACCGGAGAGTTAAAGCAAAAAAGTTCGAAGACAAGAATAATGCAAAATCATCTTTTCAAAACAATTCGAAATATAATTTTGCAATAATTTACCTATGCGTTCATATAGATGGACTTTAAGTTATTTTACAAAACTTTTGCCAAACATGATTGCAACACATAAGGTGCGTGAATATTACTTGAAAATCAGCTATATCTGAGCCCATTCATCAGACACATTTCTGGATTTGAAATATTTTTTCATTTGGAACTTTTCAAAAATCAAAATTCGTTTTAGCTTTGCCCCGCTTTTCCCGAAGGGGGTACAAAAAAGTAAATATGTTTGGCCCATGGTGTAATTGGCAACACAGCAGATTTTGGTTCTGTCGTTCAAGGTTCGAGTCCTTGTGGGCCAACAGAACAAAGCCCTGATATACAGCAGTATATCGGGGCTTTTTTATTATACGTCATTGCCTTATAACGTTTAGGCAGTTTAGAAATAGGTTGCATCCAGGTTATTCAGAGATTGTTATTCAGCTCCGATCTATCGCCATAATTCTACTTTCCAAATCAAAATCATGTAAGTTTGTATTTCTAATAAATATTTTGGCAACTAAATTCCTGCATATCTTCCTTATATCGTTAGTGCTTTTGAGTACCACGGGTTTCACTTTGAGCGAACATTATTGCCAAAGTGAGTTGCAGGCACGGGGTATTTTATCAATGAAAAATTGCTGCTCAAAGGATGCCCCTTGCAAAAGCAATACTCAGGGCTGCAAGGATGGAGAAAAAAATGGATGCTGCAATTCAAATTCTGAATATTTTCAATCAGACCAAGATAAGCAGGTGCAAAATTTCGAATTCAAGCAATTGAAGAAAGCCGAACTCCTTGCCGTCATCCTATTAATTTTTGATGTTGAGCTGCCTGTTTTTGAAACGACCTCTGTCAATTTCCTCGCCGACCGGCCGCCCATTGTCCGCAAGGACATATTGACCCTCTTTCAGACTTTCCTCATTTGATTTTTGTGGAAATACATTGATATATGGTTTTTCCAAAGGGATTCCTTTGGAAAAAAAATCGAATCATTTCGAACATTTATCTCAACCGTATTTCAACTCTATTCCTATCTTATTTCCAACTTACTTTATATAGAAAGTTATGCTCAACAGCATTATCCGTTTTTTTCTGGAAAATAAATTGGTCGCATACCTTTTGCTACTAATTTTCGTGGGCTGGGGCTTAGTGTCTGCACCGTTTGATTTTGGGTTCGAACAACTTCCCCGTGACCCCGTGGCTGTCGATGCTATCCCAGATATCGGTGAGAACCAGCAAATCGTCTTTACCAAATGGATGGGCCGCTCCCCGCAGGACGTAGAAGACCAAATTACCTATCCGCTCACTTCTGCCCTTTTGGGTGTTCCAGGGGTCAAAAGTATCCGGAGCAATTCCATGTTCGGCTTTTCTAGTATTTACATCATCTTCAACGATGACATCGAATTCTATTGGAGCCGAAGCCGCATCTTAGAAAAGCTCAATTCCTTACCGGCCAATACACTCCCAAGCGAAGTGCAGCCTACCCTTGGCCCAGATGCTACTGCACTTGGGCAAATTTACTGGTACACCCTTGAAGGACAAGACAAGGACGGCAACCCAACAGGCGGTTGGGACTTACATGAACTCCGAACCATCCAAGACTTCTACGTGCGTTTTGGACTGTCAGCTGCGGAAGGTGTATCGGAGGTAGCCTCTATCGGTGGCTTCGTTAAAGAATACCAGGTAGACGTTGATCCCGATGCGATGAAGGCCAACAACGTCAGTTTAGAACAGGTAATGAACGCCATCAAAAACAGTAACATTGATGTGGGGGCACAGACCATTGAAATCAACTTGGTGGAATATTTTATCCGGGGACTGGGCTATGTAGAGAATATCGAGGACATTGAAAAAAGTGTCATTAAGGTTAATGACAATGTGCCTTTGCGGATCGGTGACGTGGCAAGGGTAAATATAGGCCCGGCCACCCGACGCGGAGTTTTGGACAAATCAGGGGCAGAAGCAGTCGGCGGCGTGGTAGTAGCCAGGTACGGCGCCAACCCTTTGGAGGTCATTCAAAATGTAAAGAAAAAAATTGCAGAACTCGAACCTGGTTTGCCTACCAAAACCCTCAGCGATGGGACTATCTCGCAGGTCAACATTGTACCCTTCTATGATCGCACTCAGCTCATCAACGAGACTATAGGTACACTGCAAGAGGCGCTCACCTTGGAAATCCTCATCACCATCATTGTTGTGATTTTGATGTTGCTGAACCTGAAATCTTCGGTGCTGGTGTCCGGCACCTTGCCCGTTGCTGTTTTGATGTGCTTCATTGCCATGAAATATTTTGGTGTAGATGCCAACATCGTGGCGCTATCGGGCATTGCTATTGCCATTGGTACGATGGTAGACATGGGCATTGTACTGACCGAGAGCATGGTCAACCGTATGGACGAGGCTCCGCCCGACGAGCCTTTGCTGACGACTATATATGAGGCCACCGTGGAGGTTGCTTCAGCGGTTATTACGGCAGTGGCTACTACGGTCATCAGTTTCATACCCGTTTTCACTATGGAAGCGGCAGAAGGCAAGTTGTTCAAACCTTTGGCGTATACCAAAACCTTTGCGCTGGTTGCTTCCATCATCGTAGCTATTACTATCATTCCACCTTTAGCGCACACGTTTTTTTCCATGAAATCAAAAAGGAAAATGGTGGCGTACATAGGCAATGGTCTGGCAGTCGTAGGAGGGTTGATAACAGCATTCTTATACCAACCATTTCTTGGGATCATTTTGACATTGGTTGGATTTTCAGGCATCCTTGCCCAATGGGCTCAACAATACAGCTCAAGTCGAAATACCAATCTTATCACTTGGCTGACTAATATTGTTTATGCCCTCGTGGTGGCTTGGCTCCTAGCAACCGTTTGGATGCCACTTGGGGTAACTAAAAGCAACTTGAGCAATTTCTTTTTCATCGTAATTATTGCTGGTGGACTAATAGGGTTTTTCTACATCGTCATCTATTTTTACGAACGCATCCTACGGTTTTTGCTCCGCTTCAAAATTCTTTTCCTGCTGTTGGTTACATTCCTTGTTTATCAAGGATTTTTGGTCTTCCAAAAAACAGGAGAAGAATTCATGCCCTCTCTCGACGAGGGTTCTTACCTTCTGATGCCGACTTCGATGCCTCATTCCGGCATGCAGGAAAACATCAAAAACCTCCGCCTTCTTGATATGGCGGTAACTGCCATCCCCGAGGTAGAGACTGTAGTTGGCAAGGCAGGCCGGGTACAGAGTGCCCTCGATCCCGCCCCGATGTCCATGTACGAGAATGTAATTTTGTACAAATCGGAATACAAAACAGACGAAAACGGTCACCGCATCCGCTTCAAATATGAAAACGGGGACTACCAAATGGATAAGCAGGGCGAACTTATCCCCGATAAAAAAGGGCGTTATTTCAGACAGTGGCGTGACCACATCAAAAGTCCAGACGACATCTGGAATGAAATCGTAAAATCCACCAAAATACCTGGCGTCACCTCTGCCCCAAAACTTCAGCCGATAGAGACTCGGCTCGTCATGTTGCAAACCGGCATGAGGGCACCAATGGGAATCAAAGTACAGGGTACTGATTTGGACATTATCGAGGATTTTGGACTCGAACTCGAAAAGCACCTGAAGGATGTGGAAGGTGTAAAAGATGCCGCCGTTTTTGCCGACCGCATTGTCGGAAAACCCTACCTGTTGTTGGACATTGACCGGGATGCCATCAGCCGCCACGGATTGACCATCAACAAGGTACAGCAGTACATCCAGGCAGCGATCGGCGGTATGGAAATGACCACCACGGTGGAGGGTCGGGAGCGCTATGCCATCCGCATCCGCTATCCGAGGGAGCTGCGTAATGACCCAGATGCGTTGAAACGGATTTATTTGCCAACGGCTAACGGTCAGCAAATCCCATTGGGTGAAGTAGTCAACATCAAATACGAACAAGGTCCACCCAGGTAACCGAGTGAATCGAGATGGTTAGCATCACTGATCCGCCACCCGCTCTGGTAGAGGAGGAGCTGGCGTTGCTGCGCCAGGCGCTAGATCGGTCGGTGCCAGCGAAGAGAGTGGATCGCAATCTTCTGGTTGCGACTTGGAATATCCGCCATCTTGGCCGCTACCTTCCCGTGTGGATGGCGGACAACGAGAATGGTAGTACTTTCCGAACGCCACGGGATCTGCACGCCCTGCTGATGATTGCCGAAATTCTGTCGCGGTTCGACGTCATTGCGATCCAAAGCCTTATGGGCAAGGCGGAAGCACTGGTGCCTATTCTCGAGGTGCTCGGCCCTAGTTGGTCGTTGATGCTGACGGATGTAAACGAAGACGCCAACGAACGCCTTGCATTTCTTTGTGACAGACGCCGACTGCATCCGACCGGCCTGGCGGCCGAACTGGTACTGTCCGATAAGCTGCTGAAGCGAGAGCAGAGTGCGCAGTTCCTGCGCACCCCTTATTCAGTTGGGTTCCAGTGGCTGGATCGGCGCTTCACATTGGTCGGTATGCACACGATTTACGGGGATCATAATCGAGGAGGAAAACTGGCGCGGAAAAAGGAACTCGAGAATCTCGCCAGTATGATTCACAACTGGGTACGCCGGGGGTCTTCCTGGGAGCGTGGTGTAATCGCATTAGGTGACACCAATATAGAACGTGCTGACGATGAACTCTTTGAAGCCTTCACGTCGACTGGGTTATGGGTACCGCAAGCGCTAAAGTGTGCGCCGCGGCTTGCGTACAATCGGCGGCAGCCGCGCCAATACTCGCAAATTGCCTGGTTCAGGAAAAACATTACGGCCGACGCGCAGCTGCCACTTGCGTATAGGCGCGGTGGCAGTTTCGACTTCGCGCCATTCCTCGGCAGATCGAGGGGACTCGACGATAAGCAACTACGTTATTGGATGTCTGATCAACTTCCTCTCTGGGTGGAATTCAACCCACGCAAACGTCGCCCGCCGTCAACGCGAGCAACGGCTGACTCACCGAGGATTACTCGATCCGCCACCCGCAGCGATCCGTAACGAAATGGAGCGGCTCGAGCGTAAACTAGATGGCGAAGTACCGGCAAAGCGCCTCGATCGAAATCTGTTACTCTGCACCTGGAATATCCGAGCTTTTGGTGGCCTCACGCGGAAATGGCAAGCGCTGCCCGGTGATAGTCCGGGACGCGATTATCACGCGGCTATGGCAATTGCCACGATTCTGCGCCGCTTCGATGTCGTCGCGATTCAGGAGTTGAAGGGCAATGTTGAGGCGCTTCGAGCAGTGCTTGAACTGCTTGGTCCACACTGGAGCCTGATGCTCGATGACGTCACAAAGGGAGATCCCGGAAATGATGAGCGTCTGGCGTTCTTGTTCGACACGCGCAAGATTGCTTTGTCCGGTCTCGCCTGCGGCCTCGTTCTTCCGAAAGACGATCTCGTGGACAAATCGATCGCAATCGAGAGTCAGTTTGCAAGAACACCCTATGCGGTAGGATTCCGGTGTCTCAACAAAACATTCACACTGGTGTCCCTCCACGTCCTATGGGGAAAGACGCAAGCACGTACGGCAGAACTGGAAGCGATTGCGCGCTGGCTGAGCGAATGGGCCTGTGATCCGAACGCCTGGGACCATAACCTGATTGTGCTGGGCGACATGAACATCACGAGTCGGAAGAGCCGCCTCTACAAGGCGTTCACCTCCACCGGTCTGCATATCCCCGAAGCAATGGAAACGTTCCCTCGCACTATTACATCGACCAAAAAAAGTCTCTACGATCAGATTGGCTGGTTCGACGGCAAAACCGAGGCTCCTGCGCTCGAGCTTGAATACCTTTCATGTGGCTATTTCGACTTCACCGGTCATACATTAAGCGATCGGGGCCTCAGCCTCGACCAGCTATCACACCGGGTGTCAGATCACTACCCACTGTGGGTTGAGTTTTCGGTAAGGCCGTGATCTGCATCGCGAACGTACTATTTTGGGCCTGGAGTGCGACTGAATTGACGTGATCGCCGACAGCATCCTATTCAACGGTATCGCTTGCGGTACTCCCAGGGGGGGTACGGGGTTGGCATCGGCCCACAAATCTATCTTGTTTTCACGCGCAGTGTTGTGGATACGGAAAATCCAGCCGTGTATCCCGGCCTCTATACAAGAACCCTATACTCGCCGTTAGGCCATGCGGCTGTTTCGTGCCCGCGATACTGTCCGCCTAATGCGGGAAAGACCATCGGAGTGAGGACTTATCAAGTCATGAGTGGAACTGTTGAACTGGCGGAGAATAGCAGCAAGACGAAGCCGCTGCGCCTCGTGTTCGGCGCCAGCGGCTACATCGGTTCGCACCTGGTGCCCTACCTGCGCGCACGGGGCATCCCGGTGCGCGCCGCTTCACGCCGGATTGAAGTGTTGCAGGCGCGGCAATGGGAGGGTGTGATCACCTGCGCCGCGGACGCGCTCGAACCGGCATCCCTAGCGGCGGCATTGGCAGACGTCGATACCGCCTACTATCTCGTGCACTCCATGGCCGCAGGGAAAGACTTCGGTCAGATCGACCTGCAGGCGGCAGAGAATTTCGCCCGCGCAGCCGGGATCGCCGGCGTGCGACGAATCGTCTACCTCGGCGGACTGGTGCCGGACGATGCAGACACCGAGCACATCACATCGCGGCGCGATACCGGCGAGCGGCTGCGTCGCGGCACGGTGCCGGTGACCGAGATCCGGGCGGGCATCATTGTCGGCCCCGGATCGGCAGCGTTCGAGGTAATGCGCGACCTTGTCTATCATCTTCCGGTGATGATCACGCCACGCTGGGTAAGGGCGAAGTCGCCCCCCATCGCCCTGGATAACCTGCTGGAGTACCTGCTGCGGCTTCCCGAACTCGAATCAAGCGGCGCCGGGGTGTTCGATGCTGCAGGCCCGGAGACCCTAACATACGAGCAGATGATGCGCATTCTGGCCGAGGTCGCTGGCCGGCGCGCGCCGATGATCGTACCTGTTCCTGTCCTGTCGCCACGACTCTCCTCCTACTGGTTGAAGTATGTCACCTCGGTGCCTACCAGCATTGCACAGGCCCTGATAGGCGGTCTGAAACACGATTTCACGGCGGATCCGATGCCCTTGCGACACCTGATCCCGCAGCATCTTCTCAACTTTCGTGAGAGCGTCGAGGCCGCGTTCGATGCGGAACGAAGCAGCAACATTGAGGCCCGTTGGGTCGAAGGATCTTTTTCAATGCGCAAAGCCCGCATGGACTATGCCTACTACGCAAAACGCGCATCCGGGAGCGCCCTGTCTTCGGCGTCCCCCATGGCCGTGTGGAAGGTCGTGTCAGCCATTGGTGGCGACAATCGCTACTACTATCTCAACTCACTATGGGCCCTGCGCGAGATGCTCGACTGGCTGCTTGGTGGCCGCGGCATGCAACGCGGGCGGCGACATCCACAAGACTTGCGGGTCGGCGACAAGATCGATTCCTGGGAGGTAATCGGCCTGGAACCGGAGCGCCGGCTCACCTTGTCGTTTGGTATGCGCGCACCCGGTGCTGGCATACTCGAATTCGAGATCGACCCGGCAAGCGATGGAAAGACGCGTATCACAGCCACCGCCTACTGGCACCCCGCCGGTTTCCTCGGCCTGGCCTACTGGCTTTCGATGGAACCCGCGCACCGGCTGATCTTTTCAGGCCTCGCAAGTGAAATCAGCAACCGCGCCGAGGGATTGCAGGCCTCGCAATGACAGTTCGGCAGAGGTGAAAACACGGGGAATCATTGTATCGCCGAACGGTGCGCCGTGACGACCATTTTTCGTCTGGGCTGTTATAGTTCAGGGCCGGAGTGAAGACATTGAACTCGATTTTTGTAACAATCGCTCACATGGTCATACTTAGAGTACAGTCGTACAAAATCGAGGCAAGATAATAATGAACACTGAAGTCAACACGGCACTGAAACGACTTGATTCAATTCTCCCGTTGATCTCGGGACTGAAATCCCTGAGCGTTGATGACGCCGCTCTATACTGCAAGCTGATTAACAGCTATGTACAGCAGGGTCGCACGCTCACGCGGGAGGAGGTCGGCGAACTCGTCGGTAATGCGGAGCAGGCGCTTGATAACATTGTGGGCAGCAAGCTGATCGTGCTCGACGCAGACGGTAATCCGGCTGGTGCGTATCCGTTTACCTCGGAAGAACGTGAGCACAAGGTACATGTCAACGGCGTGACAGTTCACTGCATGTGCGCACTAGATGCGCTTGCAGTCAGTCCGATGTTCAATACGCCGACCATGATCGATTCACAGTGCCGCTTAACCGGTGAAAAAATCCACATCGAACAGAACGGCACAGAATTCAGCGCTGGTACGCTAGATGTGTGGTTTGGCATCAACTGGGGTGCTGCGGCATCGGACACCGTCTGCGCCGAGTCGCTTTGCATGGAAATGATGTTCCTCGCCAACGAGTCAGTAGCACGTGAATGGGTGGCTGAATCGCCCGAGACGCGCGAGATCTTCGACCTGCCATCGGCCGTTGACTTTGCAGCCGGCTTTTTCGTGCCGCTCGCCGAGAATTGCAGACTGGCCGCATAAGACGGCACCTGTACAGGGATGTTGAAACGAGGGAGATCGAGCCTCTCCAGGCATCTATCATTGGGCCATTGAACAGGGAAACAAAAAACAAAAACCACCCCGCCGTGAAGGCGGGGAAAGCTGATAGGCTTTTTTTTTGGAGGAGCGAGGCGTCTAAAGAAACACCTCAATACGGGAGATGACCGGTTCCATTAATTTATTCCCCTGAGACCTTCACCGTATTACCGGGAATGTCGCTTTCTGGCCGATAGTGTGAGTACAAGCTTGCTGAGTGTAAACGGCAGGTTCTGCTGTATCTGAGACCTTCACTGGGACACAGGGAATAACCTGGCCTGTTCATGGCCATGATACTGGGGAGGTATAGACGGGACGTTTAAGGACTTCTACTATTTAGACATTCAAGCCTACGCCTGAGGGAATAACGCGGGAAATCACGCCATGGTCTACAAGACACCCGGAGTATACGTAGAGGAGGTATCCTCATTCCCACCTTCAGTGGCTGAAGTCGAAACGGCGATGCCTGCCTTTATCGGTTATACCGAAAAAGCCGAGGAGCAAGGGAAGGACCTGACCAATCAACCCAGGCGCATCCAATCGCTGCTCGACTATGAACAGTGCTTTGGCGGCCCGGCCCGGCCAAAGACACTCACGGTACAGCTCGATGCCACTAACACGCCTGCCAGCGTGACCATCGAGCACCATTACCAGCTGTACTACGCGCTTCGGCTGTTTTTTGATAATGGCGGCGGTGACTGTTACATCGTGTCAGTCGGCGCTTATGATGGCGCAGGGACCATGACCAAGGCAGCCCTGGAGGCGGGGATCGATGCGATCCGCGACGATGATGGGCCGACACTGATTCTGTTCCCCGATGCCGCCCTCATGGGGGGCAGCGATCTTACCGATCTGCAGAAGAAGACACTGCTGCAGTGTGCCGAACGGCACGACCGTTTCGGTGTGTTCGACCTGGATGAGTCGGCGGGATACCGTGCGGGGGTTATCGCCTTGCGCAACAACATCGGTATCAATGACCTGAAATACGGCGCCGCCTACACACCGCACCTGCGAACCAGCATCCCGGTGCAGTTTATCTATCAGGATATCAGTCTGGAGCAGGGAGGAGCGGTCGTCGACCTCGCCACAGTAACCGCAGCTGCCGGCATCGATGCGACCACCGTGACTGCCATCGACACGGCGGTCACCAACGGTGATCCACAGGACACCATCGACAGCCTCGCCGACGATTTGAGAAACACCAACGCCATCTATGCCAGCATCGTGTCGGCTATCCAGCAGGCCGGCATGGTACTGCCCCCGAGCAGTGCCGTGGTGGGTGTCTATGCCAGGGTCGACAGGGACCGTGGTGTCTGGAAGGCGCCGGCAAACGTCAGTCTGAACTCGGTCATCGCGCCGACAGAGTCCATTGACCACGGGGATCAAAAGAGCCTGAACGTGGATGTGACTGCGGGTAAGTCGATTAATGCGATTCGCGCCTTTACGGGACGCGGAACCCTCATCTGGGGTGCGCGGACCCTGGCGGGCAATGACAACGAGTGGCGTTATATCCCGGTGCGGCGTTTCTTTAACATGGTAGAGGCGTCGGTTAAGCAATCCACGGCTTGGGTAGTTTTTGAACCCAATGCGGCACCGCTCTGGATCCAAGACCAAGGGCATGATCGAAAACTACCTGATCCAGAAATGGCGCGAGGGTGCACTAGCAGGTGCCAAGCCAGAGGCTGCCTTCTTCGTAAAAATCGGTCTGGGCGAGACCATGACCGCACAGGATATTCTTGAGGGCCGGATGATCGTGGAGATCGGAATGGCAGTGGTTCGACCCGCCGAATTCATCATTCTGAGATTCTCCCACAAGATGCAGGAGCCCTGAACTGCAGCGAGGGGCAGTGGGACGTGGCTCACTGTGAAGGAAGCACCAGGTACTGAAACGGAAAAGTCTCATGGCAGACCCATTATCTGTATTCCATTATTCCGTTGACTGGGGCGGCAGCCAGCTGGCATTTACGGAGGTTACCGGTCTGAAATTCGAGGGCGAGGTGATCGAATACCGCGACGGACTCAGCCCCGAGTACTCCACGGTTAAAATGCCTGGCCTCGAGAAGTACGGCAATATCATGCTGAAACGCGGGGTGCTCGCTGACGGTAACAAATACGTCGATTGGCTTAACGAGATCAAGCTCAACAAACCGCGTCGCCAGGACATCATAATCAGTCTGTTGAACGAGGCGCACGAGCCAGTGATGACCTGGAAAGTGCATAATGCATGGCCGACAAGGATCACGTCGCCCGATGTGAACGGTAGCAGCAACGAGGTGACCATCGAAATACTGGAGCTTGCCCACGAGGGTATCTCCATCGAAAAGGGTTAATCCTTTTGACCAATACCGGTACGCGCTGGACGTGTATCGAACAACACGCTTCATGCTTGATAGGCGTTAAACACTTCCTGGGTATAGAGTAGATAG
Organism: uncultured Saprospiraceae bacterium; assembly: GCA_942490835.1. Classification (GTDB taxonomy): domain Bacteria; phylum Bacteroidota; class Bacteroidia; order Chitinophagales; family Saprospiraceae; genus UBA6168. The sequence continues at coordinate 6,465 of CALNYY010000086.1, read as the reverse complement.
AATTTGACATAGATCCGCAGCAAGGACAGCGCAAGGAAAAGCGCAAGCAGGGCCCACCAGAGTAAGCTTGGGTCATCTGGACGCCAATCGAAGACCCAGGACGCCGTAAAAAGCAGCGCAGAAAGAAAGAACGATAAAGCAACATTCCGCGCAAAACTGTACCGGGTCAAAAAGATATTCAAGCGTTCCTGCGTGGCCTTGTCTTTCTTGACCACGGCATGACAGTGCTTATACAGTTCGCGCCGATTCGTTATAACAAACCCCGCCGTGCTCGCTGCTTTGCTTTCAACGGCCTGCCTGAAGGCGCTGGAGTAGGGCGTATAATAATGCGGAAAAACAGCGCGCCAGAAATGACCGGGATGCTCATCCCAGAGCGTTTCTTCGGCGGGGCCCAGGCCTTTGCGTAACCAGAGTTCTTCAAACAAAGCGCTGGCGGCATTCGCTATAATCAGACCGACGACGTAGATGGCGCTGGCCCAAAAAAGCCCCTGTGCAGTGGTTAAATCCGTCGCATTCAGTAGCCAGGCGCCTCCTGTTGCATATTCGAAGGCACACATGAAAAAGAAACCACACGCCAGATAGCCAAAGAAATCATACACGGAGAACGGAATCTTCATTGGCCGGTTCCTGTCATTAAGTGAGAACGATGCGCGACAGACATTGCCGATGTCCGTGCGGAGTCAGATTGCCAGCGAAACACTCTTCAGACCCGAATATCAACCAGGCTCACATGAGGCCCGGCTCCGCCGTAAGCAACCATTATTGATCGCCCTGGGACGCTTGCTCCAATTCGTATAGCTTGAGCTGCAACTTGTAGTATGCCAGTAAAATATCCTTGACCGCTTGAGCAACCGATTGGGCATCGGACGGCGGCGGGTTCGCCGCGCCCGGCGGGGTTGTCCCGAGGGTCGGTGACCCTTCCGGTCCACCGGTGAAACCGGCACTGGAGGAGACGCCACTCTCGCCACTGCTGCCGGCGGCCCCGGGCGCGATCAGGCCCGCCGTGGTATGACGTTGTGTGAGGCTATCGATCGCCAGCATGGTAATCATGGTCTCATCGTAGCGGGCTACGATGCGCTTGTATTCACGCCAGTCCACGATGCCGTTCATATACGCTTCACAGGACCGGTAGAGGCCGTCGCGCAGTAACTGGATGGTCTGTGTACGTGGCCCCAGTGCGCTTGCCGCTTCGGCCAGACTGCTGGAGACGCCGACTTTCTTCTCACCCACGGCGACATCTGCAGACGCAGCGGCAGCGAGCGCGGCGAAGACATCCGGGCTCGGTTCTGCGCAAACGACGTGTTTATCATTGGATCGACCACCACTGTTTGTGACCAGAATAACGCGCTGGCGTGCATCGACAGACAGGCTGGTCGCGGGTTTATCGTCAATGGTAAATTGTTTATGAATGGTGCTGCTGCACCCCGTGATACTGCCCAGTATCATTCCCAGTATGACAAGCCAATATGACCCTTTCATCGCGTTCCCTCCACCTTGTTTATTGGTGTGGTAGATTTCAGCGTTTGAGCATGTGCAGACAACTTGTCCCCGGTCCCAATCGGGGTTCTATGTCAGGCAACCGCAGTCGTTTATCACGCAAAAACCGAATATACACTGCTCAACTTGCGCTGCGGTTTGGTGACGACTGGAATGCTTGTTTGCCGCCTGTGATGTCCAACGTCTCCCTGCGTATATAGTTTGAATCGTGTCTCTCTGTAAAAGTGTAGTCGAAACTCGTCCTGATGACGAGACACAGGCGGCGAACCGCATCCCGTTCAACGGTATCGCTTGCGGTACTCCCAGGGCGGCACGGGGTTGGCTTCTGCCCACATTCCGACCTTGCGTTCACGCGCCTGCGCCTCAAGTCGTTCCAGGTCAGTATCAAGCGGTGCGTATTTACTATTACACCAGGCCAGGCCAACACGAATCAATTCGCGAGAGGCCGATTGCCCATCAACAAAAATCTCTCCCACCTCGCGGCCGTAAGTCTGCTCACCGGTCAGGCGAACGGCGACGGGTTGCTGGTCAATAAGATCGATCATGAAGGCTTTCGACTCCCCGCTGTAAGGCTGTGCAGGCCAGCGACGATTCTCGGTCTCCGGCGCATCGATACCGTAGAATCGCACCCTGAGAATTTCCTGACGTGTGGTTTCAATGACCGCGGTATCGCCATCCGTGACCGAGATGACAATCCCGTTTACCCATTCACTGGCTGAAGCCGGGATGACCAAACAAACTGCGGTAGCAAGCGCGATGGCGAATCGAGTGGAGAGTTTCAACATGGCAAGTGGCCGATTAATGACCTACATTATGTGTCTGTAGTCTGTCATGATACTGTATTGTCGGCGTTCATGTAGACACATTGCCAAGAACGGGCGCTGCGCCAAGGCAGTTCACGGTATCGGCCGCCCGCCGCATGACGCGCCGGATGTTTATGCACAGGCGGACATCCCGATGGAAGGGGTGGGGGAAGGATCGACACACTCACGCGAGTTATCGGATCTGGATAAAAGGAGTTTGGCATGGCAAAGGATAAGCTGGATCTTGCCCGCGTTTCTGAGACCCCAGCGAGGGCTCTCATCGCTACTCTGACCTCCAGCGAATAAACCAGTACAGGATGCTGGTTAACGGTCATTGCTTTCAAAATGGCTATCCGAAATCGATAACAGATAATGGAGGTATCATGCTGAGGATTATGATTATGTGCAACTGCATGCGTAAGAAGAAAATTATTGCAAATATGACTTTTACGATAATGTTTATCGTGTTGTGCGGTCACACAGCTACGGCAGGAGCGCAAAATGACATGTCGAGCAATAACAATGTCGAGAGGATGAATAGGGCGCAGGAACCATCAGCATTGTCTGCTAACTCCCGCAGACTGGTACTTTGCCTGGATGGTACCTGGAATGGCACATATGATAAGAAATATCGTGATGATGGTAGTCAAGTACTCAAACCAAGTAATGTGTTGAAGCTATGTCGGTCTGTGCTTACACGAGATGCCACTAATCGCGCGCAGATAGCTTATTACGACATCGGCGTTGGATCACTCGCGAAATTTCCCGGAACATCGAATGCCTTACTTTCATTTTTTGACAAATTCCTTGGTGGAGGCTGGGGCGCTGGTTTTGAAGGAAATATCGAAGATGCATTAAATTATCTCGCGCTCAACTACGTAGAAGGCGACCAGGTATTCATTTTTGGCTTCAGTCGAGGGTCCGCCACTGCGCGAGGGGTTACGCAATTTATTGATTGGGCGGGTGGTCTTCCTACGAAACGCGATGTCTATTATCTTCCAATACTCTTTAGAGAGTACGTTGTCACAAAAGGGAATAGAGATATCAATGAACTGGTGAACGAGATAAACACAACTGGAGCATCTCGTCGGCCATTAGATCCATTTGTTCAAATCAATATCGAGTATCTTGGCGTATGGGATACGGTAATGGCTTTAGGTGGTCGTTTCCGTGCCACTGGCGATGATACCGCTGTAAAAAATAGAAGCTTTTATGTGAATCGTAAACCTTCTCGATATGTCAAGCATTCACGACAAGCACTCGCCATCGATGAGCAACGCTGGGATTTCAGACCAGATATATGGGTTGATTACTCTGCAGATCAAACTCTCGAGCAGCGTTGGTTCGCGGGCGTACATTCAAACGTGGGTGGGGGCTATATTGACGATGGCATGGCGAATATAGCCTTCCATTGGTTGCTCGATGGTGCAACCTCCAGGGGTCTTGAGGTAGACCAGAAATTTGCCGATAAGTATCGGCCATTTCCCTTTGACAGGTTATATAAATCCTACTCGCTAAAATATCGATTCATGGATGGCGGCGATTCGTCAACCAAAGGTGACGCCAGCTAATAAGATCAACCAGAACGCAGCTTGTCATTAGACAAGTCGATGATTCAAAGAATCATGCAGGATCCTCAGGAACGCAATGAGAAGGGTGAGCCCAAATATCCGGATATGATAGGTAAAACCTATCGTCTACATAATGTGCTTCTGTATCTTGCATGCAAGGATGATTTAAATGGATATTTACAAGAAACGGGGTTGGACATCAATGAAGGCGATTTGCCTCCAGATGTGATTGGTGAACTGGACGAGTTACGGCCGCAATGTACTGATACATGACCTGACAAGTTAGTGGGTGGTCAACAAAGACCCGAATTTCAAACAAACGCGCAACTCAATTTTCATGATTGAGCCAACGATGCCTGATATTATCGCGCATACATTTAAAGATGGGCATTATTTTTTCTTAAAAACGGCAGATGATCTGCCTGCGGCACTGAGGGAGAACCTGGGCAGCCTGGCTCATGCAACCAATCCAAACAGCGTCGCTGCTTCAGGCCGGTTTTAATCGCGCCAGCAGCGCGAGGTTATGCGCCACGACAGAAGACCATACGAATGACTTGAAATGGACCAGCCCCTTCAAGGTGCCGTCGGCGCACAGAATGATCCGTTTCATTGTTTCCTCCTCGTGTCTGGTGTTTCGCCAGGCAAGAATAGCCAGGTTCCACGTTGAAATTGCGCGTTCTTGCCGCACCTCGGTAAGTCGCGGGCATCGATGTGTGTGCCTAAATCCAAGGTGCTGATCACATCGATGTCCCATGGCGGCTGGGAGCCCTTATCTAGACAGCCTTTATAGCTCAACTATACTTTAACGCAAGAACATACGACACAACAGACGAAGGGAAGAGAACAGCCAGTTACTCGAATAACTGGAAGAGGTATTTGCCGATGATGCCGATTGGCCTACCGGAACCGGGCGTTGGAGTGGGTGGTGGCAACAGAAGCGGATTCCGACGATACCGTTTCCTTGGGGATCACTCTGTCGATAGCGCACGGGACTGGCAACCTGGACTAAGCCGAGTCTGTGGTGTTTCCAGCGCTAGGGTCACCTTCGGTGTGCACGCCCATCGCTGACGGTGTTTGCAATTTAACGAAAAGGACGAAGCCTAAAGAATCATTGCGATAGAGGTCATCGGATGACTGAAGCACCTTTAAGAACGACAAAAGCAGACAATTAGGGGTTCAGGAGTGAAAAGCGCTTATTTTCTAGCCGCTTTATACAGCGTGAGCCTGGGGTGTGCCGCGAGCCTTGCGGGGTTTAGCCAGAGCGCACGAGGCGACGCCACCGGAGTATCGCTCTTTTCATCGGCCTCAGCAAATCGATTACCGACCCGCCGACGATGCCATCCTCCGTATCTGGGTGATCTATGTCGGGCAGGGTGACGCGCTTTTGATTGAGTTCCCGGACCGGTTTCAATCGCAGGACGGGAATGCGTCACAGGCGGTCGAAGTGCTGGTCGACGGCGGGCCAACCGGTCGGCAGCTGCTGGCCTTCTTGCGGACGCGCATCCGCAGCCGAGCACATCGAACATGTCGTTCTCACCCATCATCGATGGCGATCACGTCGAGGGGCTCACGGCCTTACTTGAAGATACGCACTTTGGCGTCGGTGCTATCTACCACAACGGGCTCGCAACGTGGCGCCTCGGCGCTTCCGGGTTTCCTGTCACCGCACTGGCCACCTGGGTCGCAGAGCCGTCTCAAAAGAACCGCGTGAGAAGGGCATGGCGCTACTGGAGTCGGACGGACGTACCCTTAAAGCGTTATCGCTGATGTCGAGTTTCGATGCCCTGGAAACAGCTGAACAGGGTAAGGAGTTTGTCGGCAGTTACGGTGAGTTTTGCACCGTCCATTATCCACAAGTCTGCCCCACATCCGGTGGATGAATTCAGGCGAACACACAGGGAGAGCGCCGCGATCAGGCGTTACGGTGGCGGGATGAAGTCGATATCCAGCCCCGTGGGTCATCCGTCTCGAGCCAATTTAGCCACGGCGGCACCGCAGCGATACGACGGATGGAGCTACACCATCAATGGCAACAGTGTCGCATTTAAGCTGGTCTATGATAACTTCTCGATGCTATTTACCGGCGATCTCAACGAAGATTCTGAGCGTGCACTGTTAGCAACCCTGAAAGCTGCCAATGACAGCGACAGCCTGAAAAGCGATGTGCTGAAAGTGCCACATCACGGGAGTTGGCATGCAGAACCGGAGTTCTTTAAGGCTGTGGATCCGGTGGTGTCAGTGGCCTCGATGGGGAGTCGGGGCTTTCGACCGGACTGGAAACACCCGTCAAACGACGTGATCCGCTGGCTGGGCGGTCCGCATCGCGATATACCACACCTATATCCATGAACGTGCATTCCGCTATACGGACCTGACCAATGAGCAGGTGCGAGATAGCCTTATTGAGACCCGGCAATATTGATCGAAACCGATGGCCGCTGGTTTCGTATCGTTGAAGTCGAAAATCCCACAGTGGGCCGGACATAAGACAGCACCAAACGTGGGAATGGGACACGCTGGATACGCGCAAAGGAGTAAAAGCCATGTTATCGGATGTTCTAGGTATTGCGATTGCCTTTATTACACATCATTCT